>NZ_JBIBCP010000005.1:29140-689838 GCF_042901205.1 Streptomyces sp. NPDC012769
GTCACCACCGCGGTCGCCACCACGGTCATCGCGACGGTCACGGTTGAACGAAGGACGCTCGCCACCACGCTCGTCACGACGGTCACGGTTGAACGACGGGCGGTCGTCGCGGCGGAAGCCACCACGGTCACCACCGCGGTCGCCACCACGGTCATCGCGACGGTCACGGTTGAACGAAGGACGCTCGCCACCACGCTCGTCACGACGGTCACGGTTGAACGAGGGACGCTCGTCACGGCGGTCGCGGTCGAAGTCGCGGCGCTCCTCGCGCACCGGCTCCGCCACGGCGGCCGCGGCGAGCTCGGCCTCGGCGGCCTCGGTCACCTCGGCGATCGCGGCCTCCGGGTCCTCGCCGCGCTCGCGGGCGGCGCGGGCCACCAGGCGGTCGGCCTCCTCGCGGAGCTCGACGGCGCGGCGCTGCAGGCGCTCCAGCTGCTTGGTCAGGTCGGCGACCTCGCGCTCGGCCTGCTTGGCGGCGTTGTTCGCGGAGTCGGCCTGCACCTCGGTCAGGGACCGGGCGCCGGTGATCTCGGCGACCTCGGGGTCGAACGCGCCGGCGCCGCCGACGATGTGGCGCGTGGCGTCGACGCCCGCGTCCTCCATCAGGCGGAAGATCTGGCGGCGCTGGTGCGGCAGGGCCAGGGAGACCACGACACCGGAGCGGCCGGCACGGGCGGTGCGGCCCGAGCGGTGCAGGTAGTCCTTG
This sequence comes from Streptomyces sp. NPDC012769, assembly GCF_042901205.1. Classification (NCBI taxonomy): domain Bacteria; kingdom Bacillati; phylum Actinomycetota; class Actinomycetes; order Kitasatosporales; family Streptomycetaceae; genus Streptomyces; species Streptomyces sp. NPDC012769. Next base: position 29,847 of record NZ_JBIBCP010000005.1, read on the forward strand.
TGGTCGCCGGCCGGGTCGACGTTCAGGACGAGGTCGATGCCGTCGACGTGGATGCCGCGGGCGGCGACGTCGGTGGCGACGAGCGCGTTGACGTAGCCGTCCTTGAAGTCGGCCAGGGTGCGCGTACGGGCGCCCTGGGTCATGCCGCCGTGCAGCGCGTCGGCCTTCACACCGGCGTCGCGGAGCTGCTCCGCGATGCGGTCGGCGCCCAGCTGGGTGCGGACGAAGATGATCGTGCGGCCCTTGCGGGCGGCGATGGCGGCGGTGACCGGGGCCTTGTCCTTGGGCTTCACGACCAGGACGTGGTGGGTCATGGTGGTGACGTTGCCCTGGGCGCTGTCGACCTCGTGGACGACCGGGTTCGACAGGTAGCGCTTGACCAGCGTGCTGATCTCGTTCTCCATGGTGGCGGAGAAGAGCAGGCGCTGACCGCCGGCCGGGACCTGGTCGAGCAGCTCGGTGACCTCGGGCAGGAAGCCCAGGTCGGCCATCTGGTCGGCCTCGTCGAGGATGGCGACCTTGACCTGCTCCAGGGAGCAGGCGCCGCGGTTGATGATGTCGCGCAGACGGCCGGGGGTGGCGACGAGGATGTCGACGCCGCGCTCCAGCGCGTAGATCTGGTTGCCCATCGACGTACCGCCGCAGACGACCTTCATCTTCAGGCCGAGCACGTCGCCGTAGGGCTGGAGGGCGTCCGCGACCTGCATCGCGAGCTCACGGGTCGGCGTGAGGATGATGCCGCGGGGCTTCTTCTTGTCGGTGTGGCCGCCGGCCAGGGTGGCGAGCAGCGGCAGACCGAAGGAGAGGGTCTTGCCGGAGCCGGTACGGCCACGGCCGAGGATGTCCTTGCCGGCCAGGGCGTCCGGGATGGTCGCCGCCTGGATCGGGAAGGGGGTGGTCACGCCGTTCTGGGCGAGCTTGCGCACGACGCCCTCGGGGAGGCCCAGGTCACCGAAGGTGATCTGCGGCTCGTCGGCGGAGGTGTCGTCGGCCTCGACGGTCGTCTCGTCGGTCGTCTCGACGCTCGCGTCGAGGGCGGCCTCGGCGGCCTCCACGACATCGGCGGCGTCGACGTCGACGACAGCGACGATCTCGTCGTTCTCGGGCAGGACGGCGTGGTCAGAACTGAAAATGGACATGCGAAATGCGAAACCTTCCGGAGTCTCGGCACGCGCCCGTCAACTCCGTGTTTCGCACTACGACCGCCTCAATGCGGTCAGCCACGGCAAGGGAGAGTACGCGCCAGTCACGGCGCTCTTCGGTCGTGGCGCCGGGCAAATGGGATCAAACGATCTACCACCATACGCACTCTCCCCCGTCCAAGGCAAACCGAGCTCCGTCACACCCGCGCTACACCGGCCCGGCCTGCGGTGATGCCTCAGGCTCCGCCGCCCCGCCGGGACCCTCCGCCGCCCGCATGGCACCCATGTGGGTGTCCGCGCCGGGCGTCGTCGTCGGCGTCTCGCTCACCGTCGGCTCGGGCGTCGGCTCCTGCGTGGGCGTGGTCGGCTCCGGGGTCGGCGTCGGCTGGGTCGGGTCCACCGGTGGCGTGGTCTCGCCACCCGGCGCCCCCGAGCCGCCGCCGTCGGCGCCACCGTCCGCACCGCCGGACGGCGGCTGCTGCGGCCTGGGCGACCCGCCGGGACCGTCCGGGCCGGCCGCGCCGCCCGGCTTGGCCGTCGCCGACGGCGATCCGCTCGGTACGGGGGTCTGCTCGCCCTCGCCGTCCGGATCGGGCCCGCTGCGCCCCGTACGGTCGAAACCGCCGCCCCGGCCGCCGGCGAGCCCGTCCTCACCGGACCCGGCCGCCTCGCCCCCCTTCCCGGCGGAGGTGCTGGGCGCCGGCTTCGCGCCGTCCTCACCGACACTCATACAGCCGCTCAGGCCCGCGCAGGCGGCGACCGCCAGCGCGGTGGCGGCCCATCTCACGGGGGTGGGCAAATGGCGCACGGAGGCACCTCCAGGACGGGGCAGGCAGGAACGGGACCCGCGCGGTGTGAACGCGCTGCCCTGCCCAACTCCCTTCGCACCACAAGGGACACGCCCGGCGTGCGCCCGGGATGCGACACCCCGGGACGGAACGCGCCCGGGACAGGACCCGCCCGGGACGGAACGCGCCCGGGACGGAATGCGCCCGGACCGGAGTGCGCCCGGGGCGGCTCAGCCGTAGCCGAGCGCGTGCAGCCGTTCGTCGTCGATGCCGAAGTGGTGGGCGATCTCGTGGACCACGGTGATCTCCGTCTCCGCGACCACGTCCTCGCGCGACGCGCACATCCGCAGCGTCGGCCCCCGGTAGATGGTGATCCGGTCCGGGAGCACCCCGGCGTACCACTCGCCCCGGTCGGTCAGCGGCGTTCCCTCGTAGAGCCCGAGAAGCTCCGGATCGTCGGAGGGCGGCTCGTCCTCCACGAACACGGCGACGTTGTCCATCAGCCGGGTCAGCTCCGGCGGGATCCGGTCCAGGGCCTCGGCGACGAGCTCCTCGAACTCCTCGCGCGTCATCTCCAGCACCCGCTCATTCTCCCCCCTCGGGAAACCGTTTTGGCGATACCGCCTGCCATCCCATATGCTTCTCACGTCCCCGACGCGCTGAGAAGCGCCCAGGCGGGCCTCTTAGCCCTCATCGTCTAGTGGCCCAGGACGCCGCCCTTTCAAGGCGGTAGCACGGGTTCGAATCCCGTTGGGGGCACGCACAACCCTGTGCGAGACTGGTTCTCGCACACCATATGGTCCTGTGGAGCAGTTGGTTAGCTCGCCACCCTGTCAAGGTGGAGGTCGCGGGTTCAAGTCCCGTCAGGATCGCTGAGGCCGGAAACGGCTTCGTGGCTGGGTAGCTCAGTTGGTACGAGCGATCGCCTGAAAAGCGATAGGTCGCCGGTTCGACCCCGGCCCCAGCCACAAAGAGAAAGGCCCCGTTCGAAAGAGCGGGGCCTTTTTCGTGTATGCCCCGGGCCCCGAGGCCGGCTGTACGGGATGGCCCGGGCCCCTCCCGTACAGCCGGAGCCCGTACAGCCGGAGCCCGGCACGGCCGGAGCCCTACGTCTCCTCCCGCCGGCGCCCGCCCGACCGCGCCCGCCACCCGAGCGCCGCCGCCACCACCGCGACCAGGGCCAGGAGCAGCGCCCAGTCCGGGACCGCGCGGCCGAGGCCGGCCACCCGCTCCTCCACGGCGAAGGAGTCGTCGACCGAGAGCAGTCCGGGCAGGGCCGTGGTCCCGTCGAAGACCAGGAAGAGCGTGCCGAGGGCGATGAAGAAGAGGCCCGACAGCAGCGAGGTCGAGTGCAGCGCGAAACGGCCCAACCGGATCGGCCGGCCCCGCAACCAGCGCCGCCGCCCCAGGTCGTAACGCTCCCAGAGCAGCGCGAGCACGAAGAGCGGGACGGCCATCCCGAGCGCGTAGACCGCGAGGAGCAGGCCCCCGTAGGCCGGGCTGCCGCTGAGGGCCGCGACCGTCAGGACGCTGCCGAGGATCGGGCCCGCGCAGAAGCCGGCGAGGCCGTAGACCAGTCCCAGGGCGTAGACGGAGAACGCGGTCGTGGGGCGGATCCGGCCGCTGACCTCGCTCATCCGGCGGGACGCGAAACCCAGGCCGAGGATCTGGAGCGCCCCGAGGGCCACGATCAGCCAGCCCCCGACGGCCACCAGGAGATCGCGGTGGCCGTAGAAGAGCCGCCCGGCGAAGGAGCCGGCCGCGCCCAGCGGGACGAGGGTGGTGGCCAGACCGGCGTAGAAGATCCCGGTCCTGGCCACGAGCCGGGCCCGGGTGTCGACGGAGTACGCGAAGAAGGCCGGGAGCAGCAGGGCGCTGCACGGGCTGAGGAGGGCGAGCAGGCCGCCGAGGAAGGCCGCGAAGTAGCCGATGCCGGAGGTCACCGGCTCCCCTCCGGGCCCGGCTGCTCGGCGTCCGCCGGCTTGTCGGCCGGCTTGTCCGTTGCCTTGTCCGTCGCCTTGTCGGCCGCCTTGTCCGCCGCCGCCTTCGCCGCCGCCTCGATGGCCTCGGTGAAGGTCTCCTTCGGCTGGGCGCCGGCGATCGGCCGGCCGTTGACCAGGAAGGAAGGCGTCGAGGTCGCGCCGAGCGAGTAGCCCTGCTCCTGGTCGCGGCGGACCGACTCCCGGGCGGCGGCGCTGTCCGCGTCCCGCGCGAAGCGGGCCAGGTCCGGCACGCCCGCCTCCTTCGCCAGGGCGGTCAGGCGCTCCTCGCCGAAGCCCTTCTCCTTGGCGCCCGGCGCGTACGCGGCCTTGTGGAACTGCCAGAACCGGCCCTGCCGGCCGGCCGCCCAGGAGGCGCGGGCCGCCGCCTCGGACTCCTCGCCGAAGATCGGGAAGTTCCGCCACTCGATGCGCAGGGTGCCGGCGTCCACGTACTTCTTCACCAGCTCGGGCTCGGTGTCCCGGGCGAACTTGCCGCAGTAGCCGCACTTGAAGTCGGCGTACTCGATCAGCACGACGGGCGCGTCGACCCGGCCGAGGGCGAGCTTGTCGGCGGCGACGCGACGGGCGTAGGCCTCCAGCTCGGGGTAGACGCCGGCGGACGGGTCGGCGGACACGTCGGCGACGGCCGACGAGTCGCCGGAGCCGCCGGAGCCGCCGGAGCCGCCGGGCGCGTCCGGCTTGGTGGCGGTGTACGAGACCAGGCCGAGCAGCGCGGCGGCGACGGCCACCCCGGCGACGATCAGGACGGGCCTGGACCTGGACGCCGAATCGGACGCGGCCTTGGACGCGCCCTTGGAGGCGGGCTTGGACGTGGACTTGGGCATGCTGAGGCACTCCTGAACGGGGAGGAAAAGAGGACGACGGGCGGCGAGAGGGCGCCGGTCGTCTACACCCGCAGGATCGACAGCTCCATCGGTGACGGAGGCACCCGCTCCGGTGGCGACGGGCCCGGCGCCGTCTCCCGTACGTCCTGGTCCCCGCCCCAGCATCCCCACGGCGCCCGGTCGGCGGCCGGCACGGGCAGCAGCTCCCCGAAGCCGTGGGAGCGCGGCGGTACGGCGGGCCCGGCCGCGCCCTCGTCGCCGCCGTGCCCCTGGCCGCAGCCGGGGTTCGCGGGGCCGGGCGCGGCCACCTGGATCTTCCCCGCCGGAGCGGCCGCCGCCGCCCCGCAGACCGCCAGTCCGAGGACCAGGGCCGCCAGCGCGGCGAAGGCCGCCAGCGCGCGAGCGGTGCGGGACATGGGGAGACCTTTCAGGTGGGCGTGCCCGAAATATTACGCAGCGGGATGTGCGGCGGGACATGACGCAGCGCGCCACCGCCGTCCCCGGGACGGCGGGCCGTCGCCGCCCCGGGACGCGGGCGGGCCGCCACTCGTAAATCGGTTCGCCGCTTCTCCGCCGCAGGTGCGATCCTGGATTCCGTATGTCTACTTCCTTCGCCGCCCTCCAGTCCGTCCTGGCCGAGGTCTCGCTGCGGGACTCGCACCGGCTCGGCCGCCGTCTCGAAGGCGCCCGCCGCATCCGTAAGCCCGAGGCCCGCGAGGCCGTACTGGACGAGATCGCCGCCGAGGCCGGCAAGGCCAAGGAGCGGGTCGACGCGCGTGCCGCACGCGTGCCCGCGATCACGTACCCCGAGCAGCTGCCCGTCTCCCAGAAGAAGGACGAGATCCTGGAGGCGATACGCGACCACCAGGTCGTGATCGTCGCGGGTGAGACCGGCTCCGGAAAGACGACGCAGATCCCGAAGATCTGTCTGGAGCTCGGCCGTGGTGTCCGGGGCATGATCGGGCACACCCAGCCCCGCCGGATCGCCGCCCGCACGGTCGCCGAGCGGGTCGCGGAGGAGCTGAAGACCCCCCTCGGGGAGGCCGTCGGCTGGAAGGTCCGCTTCACCGACCAGGTGAACCCGGAGGCGACCTTCGTCAAGCTGATGACGGACGGCATCCTGCTCGCCGAGATCCAGACGGACCGCGAGCTGCGCGCGTACGACACGATCATCATCGACGAGGCCCACGAGCGGTCCCTCAACATCGACTTCCTGCTCGGCTATCTGGCCCAGCTGCTGCCGAAGCGCCCGGACCTGAAGGTCGTGATCACCTCCGCGACCATCGACCCGGAGCGCTTCTCCCGCCACTTCGGGGACGCCCCGATAGTGGAGGTCAGCGGTCGCACGTATCCGGTCGAGGTGCGCTATCGGCCCCTCCTCGAAGAGGACTCCGACGAGTCCGACCGGGACCAGATCACCGCGATCTGCGACGCCGTGGACGAGCTCCAGAAGGAGGGGCCGGGCGACGTCCTGGTCTTCCTCTCCGGCGAGCGCGAGATCCGCGACACGGCGGACGCGCTCACCAAGAAGAAGCTCTTCAACACCGAGATCCTGCCCCTCTACGCCCGGCTGTCCCACGCCGAGCAGCACCGCGTCTTCCAGGCGCACTCCGGCCGCCGGATCGTGCTCGCGACGAACGTCGCCGAGACCTCCCTCACCGTCCCCGGCATCAAGTACGTGATCGATCCGGGCACCGCCCGCATCTCGCGCTACTCGCACCGCACCAAGGTGCAGCGCCTCCCGATCGAGCCGGTCAGCCAGGCCAGCGCCAACCAGCGCAAGGGCCGCTGCGGCCGTACGTCGGACGGCATCTGCATCCGCCTCTACTCGGAGGACGACTTCCTCACCCGTCCCGAGTTCACGGACGCGGAGATCCTGCGGACCAACCTCGCCTCCGTCATCCTCCAGATGACCGCGGCCGGCCTCGGCGACATCGAGAAGTTCCCCTTCATCGACCCGCCGGACCACCGCAACATCCGGGACGGCGTGCAGCTCCTCCAGGAGCTCGGGGCCCTGGACCCGACGCAGAAGGACCCGAAGAAGAGGCTCACCGAGCAGGGCCGGAAGCTGTCCCAGCTGCCCGTGGACCCGCGGCTGGCCCGCATGGTCCTGGAGGCCGACAAGAACGGCTGCGTCCGCGAGGTCATGGTGATCGCGGCGGCGCTGTCCATCCAGGACCCGCGCGAACGCCCGGCGGAGAAGCAGGCGCAGGCCGACCAGCTGCACGCCCGCTTCAAGGACGAGACCAGCGACTTCCTCGCCTTCCTCAACCTGTGGCGCTACATCCGCGAGCAGCAGAAGGAGCGGGGTTCCTCGTCCTTCCGCCGGATGTGCAAGCAGGAGTATCTGAACTTCCTGCGGATCCGCGAGTGGCAGGACATCTACGCGCAGCTGCGCACGGTCGCCAAGCAGATGGGCATCCACCTCAACGAGGAGGATGCGCCCGAGCAGTCCGTGCACGTCTCCCTCCTGGCCGGCCTCCTGTCCCACATCGGCCTGAAGGACGTGAAGGAGAGCAAGGACGGGGCGAAGGACGGGGCGCGCCGCGAGGGCTCGCGGAACGAGTACCTGGGCGCGCGCAACGCCAAGTTCGCGATCTTCCCCGGCTCGGCGCTCTTCAAGAAGCCGCCGCGCATGGTCATGTCCGCGGAGCTGGTGGAGACCTCGCGGCTGTGGGCGCGGGTGAACGCGCGGATCGAGCCCGAGTGGGTCGAGCCGCTGGCCCAGCACCTGGTGAAGAAGACGTACAGCGAGCCGCACTGGGAGAAGGACCAGGCGGCGGTCATGGCCTTCGAGAAGGTGACGCTGTACGGCGTGCCGATCGTCGCGGACCGCAAGGTGAACTACGGGCGGATCGACCCCGAGGTCTCCCGCGAGCTGTTCATCCGCAACGCGCTCGTGGAGGGCGACTGGCGCACCCACCACAAGTTCTTCGCCGACAACCGCAGACTCCTCACCGAGGTCGAGGAGTTGGAGCACCGCGCCCGGCGCCGGGACATCCTCGTCGACGACGAGACGCTGTTCGACTTCTACGACAAGCGGGTGCCCGAGCACGTCGTGTCGGGGGCGCACTTCGACTCGTGGTGGAAGCACAAGCGGCGCGAGGAGCCGGAGTTCCTCGACTTCGAGCGCGAGATGCTCATCAACGAGAAGGCCGCCGGGGTCACGAAGGACGACTATCCGGACTCCTGGCGCCAGGGGCCGCTGAAGCTCCGCGTGACGTACCAGTTCGAGCCGGGCGCGGACGCGGACGGCGTGACCGTCCATGTCCCGCTCCAGGTGCTCAACCAGGTCACCGACGAGGGCTTCGAGTGGCAGATCCCGGGTCTGCGCGAGGAGGTCGTCACCGAGCTGATCCGGTCGCTGCCGAAGCCGATCCGCCGCCACTACGTGCCCGCGCCCAACTTCGCGACCCGGTTCCTGGACTCCACCGTCCCGGTGCAGGAGCCGCTGACGACGGCGCTGGCGCGCGAGCTCCAGCGGATGGTCGGGGTGCCGCTCACGGCGGACGACTTCGACTGGGCGAAGGTCCCCGAGCACCTGAAGATCACCTTCCGGATCGTCGACGAGCGGCGCCGCAAGCTGGCCGAGGACAAGGACCTGGAGGCGCTCAAGCTCCGCTTGCGCCCCAAGGCCCGTCAGGCGCTCTCCAAGGCCGCCGCGGCGGCCACGGGCGGCCCGGACGGCTCCGGGCCCTCCCTGGAGCGCACAGGGCTCAAGGACTGGACGATCGGCACCCTCACCAAGGTCTTCGAGACCCGGCGGGCCGGCCAGCCGGTCAAGGCCTACCCGGCGCTCGTGGACGAGGGCGACAGCGTCGCCGTACGCCTCTTCGACACCGAGGAGGAGCAGGCGCAGGCGATGTGGCGGGGCACCCGGAAGCTGATCATGCTGAACATCCCGGTGAATCCGGCGAAGTTCGCCTCGGACCGGCTGACCAACCAGCAGAAGCTGGCCCTGTCCTCGAACCCGCACGGCTCGATACAGGCCCTCTTCGACGACTGCGCGACCGCCGCCGCCGACCGGCTGATCGCGGACCACGGCGGACCGGTGTGGGACGAGGAGTCGTTCCGGAAGCTGTACGACAGGGTCCGCGCGGACCTCGTGGAGCTGACCGTGCGCACGGTGGGCCAGGCGCAGCAGGTCCTCGCGGCCTGGCAGGCCTGCGAGCGGCGGCTGAAGGCGACGAGCAGCCCGGCGCTGCTGCCGAACCTCCAGGACGTGCGCGAGCAGCTGTCCTGGCTGATGCCGGCCGGCTTCGTGACGCGCACGGGCCTGAAGCGGCTGCCGGACCTGATGCGCTACCTGGTGGCGGTGGACCGGCGGCTGCAGCAGATGCCGACGGGCGTGCAGCGGGACACCACCCGGATGCAGAAGGTCCACGAGATGCTGGACGAGTACGCCTGGCTGCTCGAACAGCTCCCGAAGGGCCGCCCGGTGCCGTCCTCGGTCACGGACATCCGCTGGATGATCGAGGAGCTGCGGGTGAGCTACTTCGCGCACGCCCTGGGCACGGCGCACCCGGTGTCGGACAAGCGGATCGTGAAGGCGATCGACGCGGCCGTCCCGTAGGGGTCCTGAGGCCGGTTCGACCAGACCGCCGAGCTGCTGTACAGTTTTCCTCGCAGCCGCTGCTCAGAGGCTGCGAAGGTCCTGTGGAGCAGTTGGTTAGCTCGCCACCCTGTCAAGGTGGAGGTCGCGGGTTCAAGTCCCGTCAGGATCGCAAGCGAAGAAGGCCCGCACCGAATGGTGCGGGCCTTCTTGCGTTCCCACGAACGAGGGACCAAGGTCCCACCGAGCGGTGACCAATGGCGCGTTGGCGAACTCCTCGCACGTGGCAGGCTGTTGGTTGGCAAGAGTTGGGTGGTGTGACGGGTGTCACTCAACCAGTTTCAGAAACGACCACACTTACACCCTCCCTACATACCCCCGATTTTATATGTGCCATTGCACCAACCGGCCGACGAGGGGCGCGGGAACAAAAAAGATCGCGCCGGACCCGGCGGAGTCCAGCGCGATCGGTGACGGAGAACCTGTTGGGGCAGGTGCGCGTCGGCAGAGCTTGGGGTGGGCGGACCGGGTTGGGGGACCCGGCGAAATGCCCGGTGTTACGGGGTGTTGCGTGCCTCGCGGGAGCCTCAGGCCTCGCTGCGCTGCTGCGGAATGCCCGCCAGCAGGGCGCGGACCTCAGCCTCGCGGTACCGGCGGTGTCCACCCAGGGTGCGGATGGACGTGAGCTTTCCGGCCTTCGCCCAACGGGTCACCGTCTTCGGGTCCACACGGAACATCGTGGCAACCTCGGCAGGGGTCAGCAGCGGCTCGGCATCAGGGGTGCGAGCGGTCATGAGCGGCCTCCTCGGGAGAACCGAACCTTCTCGGTTCTTTCCTCTAAATTCTGCACCTTGACCCGCCTTGCCCGAAATGGCAGAAGCGGGCCGAGTCGGTTATAGGACGAACGGCTTGTCCTCGGCACTACAACTACACCATCCGTCCAGCCACGTCGGCCAAACCGATGGAATTGCCCTCGCAGGTGTTCATCAGCGGCGGAAGTCGATGGACCATGCCATAACGGACAGTCACGCCACTGTGACGATCAGTCACAGAGCGATCAGGAGTCCTCAGACCCCCCATAGAGTGCAATGCTGAGCGTTCCGCCCAAACTTGGACGGAAGGAACCCTCCCCGGACTCCTTGTCCTATTTTGGCACGAGGGTGGGCGATGGGCGCAAGGGTGCGGTAAGTGCTGTCCGTCACGCTTGAGCCAAAGGCCCGGATCGGGACCTACGTCCCGCCGCACCCGCACCGGCGTCCCCACCAGAGCACACCAAAGACCCGAACAGGTGTCCAGCGATGATGATCATTTACATCAGATGGAGATGCCCTGTCGATGGTCAGTTGGCGAACTGCAGGTCACGGACCGCCCGCCACCGCTCCGCGAGACGCTCGTAGGTCGCCCGCGCGACCTCCCCGTCGCCGTCCCGCAGCGCCGCGATCCCCTCCGCCAGGTCCGCGGCCGAACGGTCCGCCGCCAGCGCCTCCGGCGCGACCGCGTGCACCAGGCCGCCGTAGTCCAGCTCCACCAGCGCCCGCGGATGGAACTCCTCCAGCCAGCGCCCCACCCCGACCAGGCTCTCGGTCATCGGGCCCTCCGTGATCGCCCCCCGCAGCGCCTTCAGGGAGCGCGCCAGGCGCCGCCGTGCCTGCGCCATCGGCGTCCGGTAGCGCAGCACCGCCCCGCCGGGCCCGCCCGGCCCGTCGGCCGGCTCGTACTCCCGCTCCTCGTCCGAGAAGAGCGCGAACCAGCTCAGCGGCACCCGCCACACCGCGCCGCGGATCCACGGCCGCGCGTCCGGGTTCCGCTCCAGCCACCGCGCGTGGTCCGCCGTCACCTGCTCCCGCACCACCGGCGGCACCATCGCGTCCAGGACCGGCGCCGGCAGCGTCCCGCCCACCAGCTCCTCCATCGCCAGCCAGCCGCGCAGCCGGGTCCGCCACGGACAGACCAGGACCACCCCGTCCACCGACACCACGAACGCGTCCCCGCTCTCGTGCACCGGCACCGGCACCGGCGGCACCGGCACCAGATCGGCCAGCGCCCGCCGCAGTTCGTCCTGCGCGCCCGGCGTGTCCGTCCGGCGCGCGTACCGGGCCCAGTGGTCCCGCTCCGCGGCCGGGAACGCGGCCAGCGGCTCGTACACCCGCAGATAGGAGGCGTAGGGGACCAGTACCGAGGACGCGACCGACATGTCGCGAATCCTTCCACGCGGGTACTCCTCGAGGGGGTGATCCTCGGCACTGCGTCCCTGCTACGGACAGGTAGGACTTAATCTTCTGCCGTTCCGGTCCCACCCCCACCCGCAGGGGGGACCTTCCGCCGCCTCGTTTTGGGAGTCACCACCGTGACCGATGTGACCGGCGTTCCTGACGTACTGCACACCCTGTTCCACTCGGAGCAGGGGGGCCACGAGCAGATCGTGCTGTGCCAGGACCGCGCCACGGGCCTCAAGGCCGTCATCGCCCTCCACAACACCGCCCTGGGCCCCGCCCTCGGCGGCACCCGCTTCTACCCGTACGCCACCGAGGCCGAGGCGATCGCCGACGCGCTCAACCTGTCCCGCGGCATGTCGTACAAGAACGCCATGGCCGGTCTCGACCACGGCGGCGGCAAGGCCGTCATCATCGGCGACCCCGAGCAGATCAAGACCGAGGAGCTCCTCCTCGCCTACGGCCGCTTCGTGGCCTCCCTCGGCGGCCGCTACGTCACCGCCTGCGACGTCGGCACCTACGTCGCCGACATGGACGTCGTGGCCCGCACCAACCGGTGGACCACCGGCCGCTCCCCCGAGAACGGCGGCGCCGGCGACTCCTCCGTCCTCACCGCCTTCGGCGTCTTCCAGGGCATGCGCGCCTCCGCGCAGCACCTGTGGGGCGACCCCACGCTGCGCGGTCGCAAGGTCGGCGTCGCGGGCGTCGGCAAGGTCGGCCACTACCTGGTCGAGCACCTGATCTCCGACGGCGCCGAGGTCGTGATCACGGACGTCCGCGAGGAGTCGGTGCGCCGGATCACCGAGAAGTTCCCGCAGGTCTCCGTCGTCGCCGACACGGCGGCCCTGATCCGCACCGAGGGCCTGGACGTCTACGCTCCCTGCGCGCTGGGCGGCGCCCTCAGCGAGGAGACGGTGCCGTTCCTGACCGCGAGCATCGTCTGCGGCGCGGCCAACAACCAGCTGGCCCACCCGGGCATCGAGAAGGACCTCGTGGAGCGCGGCATCCTCTACGCGCCCGACTACGTGGTCAACGCCGGTGGCGTGATCCAGGTCGCCGACGAGCTGCACGGCTTCGACTTCGACCGGTGCAAGGCCAAGGCCGCGAAGATCTTCGACACCACCCTGGAGATCTTCGCACGTGCGAAGGCGGACGGCATTCCGCCGGCCGCGGCGTCCGACCGGATCGCCGAGCAGCGCATGTCCGAGGCGCGAAGGGCCTGAGCTTGACAGGTCCGGCCCGTCGCCGGCGGGCGATTCGCGAGACTTCGCTCACGCCGATCGGCGGGTCGGACCTCAAGAAGAGGTTAAAATCGCGATTGACCAGCGAGGACAGGGCACCTCGATGGTTCTGTACCGGGGTATGTGATGCGCGCGGCGTACCGTAGACCGACGGAAACAGGTACCGTTGAAGCCCTACGGACCGGTCTCTCTCCCGAGAGCCCGTTCCGAATCATGAACGCGTGTCAAGACTCTGGGGCCGTCGAGCCCCGTCACCGAGGGGGTCGAGCCATGGGGCGCGGCCGGGCAAAGGCCAAGCAGACCAAGGTCGCCCGCCAGCTGAAGTACAGCAGCGGCGGGACCGACCTTGCGCGTCTGGCCCACGAGCTGGGCGCTTCGACGACTTCGAGCCAGCCGCCGAATGGCGAGCCGTTCGAGGACGACGACGAGGAAGACGACCCGTACGCGCAGTACGCGGATCTTTACAACACGGACGACGAGGACGAGGACGACGAGTCCGGTCCGGCGTCCACTCAGCGTCGCGCTTGACCTTCTGAACATCGAAACCCGGTCCGGGCACCCGGACCGGGTTTCTGCGCTGTCCGGAGCGAGCCGCGCTCACCGGCACCGGCACCGCCGGGCACGCGGAAGAGCCAGGCACGCGAAAGAGCACCCCTAAACGTTTAAGGGTGCTCTTCGCTTACGTCGTACGGCCGCCGCGGCTACTTCGCGTAGTCGCCGACCAGCTCGGCGCCGGTGGCCCTGTCGCCGCGCTCGGTGATCTCGCCGGCGACCCAGGACTCCACGCCCCGGTCGGCGAGGGTCGTGAGTGCCACGTCCACCGAGTCGGCCGGGACCACGGCCATCATGCCGACGCCCATGTTCAGGGTCTTCTCCAGCTCCAGGCGCTCGACCTGACCGGCCTTGCCGACCAGGTCGAAGACGGCGCCGGGGGCCCAGGTCGAGCGGTCCACGACGGCGTGCAGGCCGTCCGGGATCACCCGGGCCAGGTTGGCGGCGAGGCCGCCGCCCGTGATGTGGCTGAAGGCGTGCACGTCGGTGGTCCGGGTGAGCGCCAGGCAGTCCAGGGAGTAGATCTTGGTGGGCTCCAGGAGCTCCTCGCCCAGGGTCCGGCCGAACTCCTCGACCTGCTGGTCGAGCGTCATGCCGGCGCGGTCGAAGACCACGTGCCGGACGAGCGAGTACCCGTTGGAGTGAAGACCGGAGGACGCCATGGCGATGACCGCGTCACCCGTACGGATGCGATCCGCGCCGAGCAGCCGGTCGTACTCCACGACACCCGTGCCCGCGCCGGCGACGTCGAAGTCGTCCGGGCCGAGCAGCCCCGGGTGCTCCGCGGTCTCGCCGCCGACCAGGGCGCAGCCGGCCAGGACGCAGCCCTCGGCGATGCCCTTGACGATGGCGGCGACCCGCTCGGGGTGGACCTTGCCGACGCAGACGTAGTCGGTCATGAAGAGCGGCTCGGCGCCGCAGACGACGATGTCGTCCATGACCATCGCGACCAGGTCGTGGCCGATCGTGTCGTACACACCCATCTGGCGGGCGATGTCGACCTTCGTGCCGACGCCGTCCGTGGCGGAGGCGAGCAGGGGACGCTCGTAGCGCTTGAGGGCGGAGGCGTCGAAGAGGCCGGCGAAACCGCCGAGGCCGCCGAGGACCTCGGGGCGCTGCGTCTTCTTCACCCACTCCTTCATGAGCTCGACTGCGCGGTCGCCCGCTTCGATGTCGACGCCCGCACTCGCGTAGCTGGCACCAGTGGTCTGAGACATGGGTTCAGAGCTTTCGTGTCGTACTGCGGGTGTGCAGCGGGGTGTTACGGGCGGCGCAGCGCGTCGGCGGCCGCGGTGGCGGCGGGGCCGGCGGCCAGCTCGGTCTCCAGGAGCTGCTTGCCGAGCAGCTCGGGGTCCGGAAGCTCCATCGGGTACTCGCCGTCGAAGCAGGCGCGGCACAGGTTGGGCTTCTGGATCGTGGTCGCCTCGATCATCCCGTCGAGGGAGATGTACGAGAGCGAGTCCGCACCGAGCGACTTGCCGATCTCCTCGACCGACATGCCGTTGGCGATCAGCTCCGCGCGGGTGGCGAAGTCGATGCCGAAGAAGCAGGGCCACTTCACCGGCGGGGACGAGATCCGGATGTGGACCTCGGCGGCGCCGGCCTCGCGGAGCATCCGGACCAGCGCGCGCTGGGTGTTGCCGCGGACGATCGAGTCGTCCACGACCACCAGGCGCTTGCCCTTGATGACTTCCTTGAGGGGGTTGAGCTTCAGCCGGATGCCCAGCTGGCGGATGGTCTGCGAGGGCTGGATGAAGGTCCGGCCGACGTACGCGTTCTTCACCAGGCCGGCGCCGAACGGGATGCCGGAGGCCTCCGCGTAGCCGATGGCGGCCGGGGTGCCGGACTCCGGCGTCGCTATCACCAGGTCGGCCTCGACAGGGGCCTCCTTGGCGAGCCGGCGACCCATCTCCACGCGGGAGAGGTACACGTTCCGGCCGGCGATGTCGGTGTCGGGGCGGGCCAGGTACACGTACTCGAAGACACAGCCCTTGGGCTTCGCTTCTGCGAATCGAGAGGTGCGGATGCCGTTCTCGTCGATGGCGATCATCTCGCCCGGCTCGACCTCGCGGACGAAGCTGGCGCCGCAGATGTCGAGGGCGGCGGACTCGGAGGCGACCACCCAGCCGCGCTCGAGGCGGCCGAGGACCAGCGGGCGGATGCCCTGCGGGTCACGGGCCGCGTAGAGCGTGTGCTCGTCCATGAAGACGAGGGAGAAGGCGCCCCGGACCTCGGGGAGGATCTTCGCGGCCGCCTGCTCGATGGTGAGCGGCGTGCCGTCCTCGGCCACCTGGCCCGCGAGCAGCGCGGTGACCAGGTCGGTGTCGTTGGTCGCGGCGACCCGGGTGGAGCGGCCCTCCCGCTTGGGGAGGTCGGCGACCATCTCGGCCAGCTGCGCCGTGTTCACCAGGTTGCCGTTGTGGCCGAGCGCGATCGAGCCGCGGGCGGTCGCCCGGAACGTCGGCTGCGCGTTCTCCCACACGGAGGCCCCAGTGGTCGAGTAGCGGGCGTGACCGACCGCGATATGACCCTGGAGGGAACCGAGAGAGGTCTCGTCGAAGACCTGGGACACGAGGCCCATGTCCTTGAAGACGAGGATCTGGGAGCCGTTGCTGACCGCGATTCCCGCGGATTCCTGACCCCGATGCTGGAGGGCGTAGAGCCCGAAGTACGTGAGCTTTGCGACCTCTTCGCCCGGAGCCCAGACACCGAAGACGCCACACGCGTCCTGGGGGCCTTTCTCGCCGGGGAGCAGATCGTGATTGAGTCGACCGTCACCACGTGGCACGTCTCCGAGTGTAGGCGAGATCGACCACCGGTCCGAATTCGTCCGAGAGCGTGATACAGCGGCTGTACGATCGCACAAGCTGATCGTCCGGTCCTTGTCGGAGCCCACAAAGCAGGCGGGGTAAGGGCTGGCGCCGGATGGCGAGATCAGAGCGCACGCTCGTACGGCACGGGCCGAACGGTCGGGATGTGACGGACCTCGCAGACGCGACCCGTGCTGCCCGGCCCTCGACCGGCCCCCGACTAGCCCTCGACCGTTTCCGCGCGGGCGGTGAAGCCCTGGCCGTCCGCGTCGGTGACCGTCAGGGTGCGGTGGTCGACGCGGTAGGTGAGGGGGCCGTCGAGGGCCTCGTACAGCTTGGTCTCCAGCTCCATCTGCGGGCCCGTGCAGATCATCCGGGTCGCCGCGATCGCCCCGAGGGTGATGGTCTTCTCGGTGATCTTCGCGGGGGCGGAGACCCGGTTGCAGCCGAGGCTGCCGCTGAGCCGGCCGTCCTTGCCGAAGGCCAGCTTCGCCTTGCCCTCCGAGCCCGCCGGCAGCGAAGCGGAGGTGTCCCCGGTGAGCAGCGCGTCCACCGTCCAGGTCGGGCCGGCCAGGGAGGCGCCGGTCTCGGTGACCAGCTCCAGGGTGTTGCGTCCGTCGGACGAGGCCAGGGTGAGCCCCTCCTCCTGGAGCTTCCCCGTCAGCCTGCCGGTGAAGGCCCTCAGCAGTGCCCGTTCGAACCGGTCCCGGTCGGCGGGACAGCCGATCATGGTGACCTCGTGCGTGGAGACCGTGAGGGTGTCCCCGTTCACGGCGACGGCGGCGCCGAAGTTGTTGCAGCCGGTGTTGCCCCGGGCACGGCCGTTCTTCTCGATCTCCAGGCGGGCGCCCGGCGGGGCGACCGAGCGGGTGCCGTCGACGGTGACGGCGGCGATCGTCCAGTGGCTGCCGGCGACGGGCAGGTCGGGCGTGTCCGGGTCCCCTCCCGCTCCGGGGCCGGTGCCCGCCTCCGTACCGCAGGCGGTGAGGAGGGCGAGGGCCGAGACGGTCAGGACGGCGGTGAGTGTGCGCGGCTTCTGCATGCCGATGGGACGGGCCCTGTGCCCGTACGGTTCCTCGGCCCGCCCCCGTACGGTTCCTCAGCCCGTCCCCGTACGGCTCGTCAGCTCATCAGCGGGAGCAGGCCCGACAGATCGGCCCGCTCCCCACTGGCGTTCACGCGCGCCGCGTCCAGCTCCGCGGCCCAGCCGGTCCGGCCGGTCGCGAGCCGGATCCAGGTCAGCGGGTCCGTCTCCACGACGTTGGGCGGGGTGCCCCGGGTGTGCCGGGGGCCCTCGACGCACTGCACCACCGCGAACGGCGGGATCCGCACCTCCACCGCGCCGCCGGGGGCCTTCGCCGCGAGGGCGTCCGCGAGCAGCCGGGCGCAGGCGGCGAGCGCCTGCCGGTCGAGGGGGACGTCCAGACCGACGGCCCGGTTCAGGTCGTCGGTGTGGACGACCAGCTCGACGGTGCGGGTGACCAGGAAGTCCCCAAGGCGCATCGGCCCGATCCACAGGTCGAGCACCCGGTCGTCGTCGTGCGCGGCGAGCGCCTCCGCGAGCCGGGATCCGGCCCGCTCGTACAGCTCGGGAAGAGGCGCACCGGTGAGCGTCTCGCGGGCCGCGTCGGCGATCTTCCCGGAGAGCGCGACCGTCGTGAAGGGCCACTGGTGCGGCAGGATCTCGCCCTTGGCGGCCGGCGGCCGGGCGAGGGACCCGGCCAGGGAGTCCGCGATCCACGCGATGTGCGCGGCCAGATCGGCCACCGTCCACTCCCCCAGGCCCGTCGGCCGGGCCAGCTGATCGGGCGCAAGGCCGCGTACGGCGTCGGCGACATGCCCGAACTGGGCGAGCACGGCGGCACGGATCTTGGCGGAGTCGTAGCTGCGGGGGCGCTTCCTGGCGGGTGGCATGGGGGCGAGGGTAGTCGGAGACTGGAGGGGGAGGCCGCGCGCACACCTACTTCAGAAGAGGGGTCGATCAGTCATGGCCGAGCACCCTGACGCCACGTTGGTCCGGCGGAGCTACGAAGCGTTCTCCAAGGGCGACATGGAGACCGTACGGTCGATGATGACCTCGGACTGCACCCACCACTCGCCGGGCAACAGCCGGATGTCCGGCCACTTCAAGGGCGCGGACAATGTCCTCGCCCATTTCGGTCAGCTCTTCGAACTCACCGGCGGCACCTTCCGGGTCGAGCTGGAGGGGGTGTACCCGGACGGCCGCGGGCACGTCATGTCGGTGCACAAGTGGCACGCCGACCGTGGGGACCGGGGCATCGAGATGCAGGGCGGGATCTTCTTCACCATCGTCGGTGGCAAGATCACCGACGGCGACGAGTGCGTCCAGGACATCGACGAGGCCGACGCCTTCTGGGACCAGGCGGACTGAACGAGGACAGCCCCCGCCCGGGAAGGGCGGGGGCTGCCGTACGACGGGAACGTCAGGCCAGCAGGCCCGGGATCGTCGCCTCGTGCACCGTGCGCAGCTCCTCCAGGGAGACGCTGAACTCGCCCTGCACGTCGACCGTCTCGCCGTCGACGACACCGATCCGGGTCGCCGGGAGACCCCGCGCACCGCACATGTCGGTGAAGCGGAGCTCCTCGCTGCGCGGCACGGCCACGACCGCGCGGCCGGCCGACTCGCTGAAGAGGAACGTGAACGCGTCCAGGCCCTCGGGCACGACCAGGCGCGCGCCGTTGCCGCCGCGCAGGCAGGACTCGACGACCGCCTGGACGAGTCCGCCGTCGGACAGGTCGTGGGCCGCGTCGATCATGCCGTCCCGGGAGGCCGCGATCAGGATCTCGCCGAGCAGCTTCTCCCGGTCGAGGTCCACGGCCGGCGGCATGCCGCCGAGGTGCTGGTGGACGACCTCGGACCAGGCCGAGCCGCCGAACTCCTCCTTGGTGTCGCCGAGCAGGTAGAGGAGCTGGCCCTCTTCCGCGAAGGCGATCGGGGTGCGGCGGTTGACGTCGTCGATCACACCGAGGACGGCCACGACGGGCGTCGGGTGGATGGCCACGTCACCGGTCTGGTTGTACAGCGACACATTGCCGCCGGTGACCGGGGTGCCGAGCTGGAGGCAGCCGTCCGCGAGACCACGGGTGGCCTCGGCGAACTGCCACATCACGGCCGGGTCCTCGGGCGAACCGAAGTTCAGGCAGTCCGAGATCGCCAGCGGCCTGGCGCCGGAGGCGGCGACATTGCGGTACGCCTCCGCCAGCGCGAGCTGCGCGCCGGTGTACGGGTCGAGCTTGGCGTAGCGGCCGTTGCCGTCGGTCGCCATCGCCACGCCCAGGTTCGACTCCTCGTCGATCCGGACCATGCCAGCGTCCTCGGGCTGCGCCAGGACGGTGTTGCCCTGCACGAACCGGTCGTACTGGTCGGTGATCCACGCCTTGGAGGCCTGGTTCGGGGAGCCCACCAGCTTCAGGACCTGGTCCTTCAGCTCGGCGCCGTTCTGCGGGCGGGGCAGCTTGCCGGCGTCGTCGGCCTGCAGCGCGTCCTGCCACTCGGGCCGCTCGTACGGGCGGTGGTAGGTCGGGCCCTCGTGGGCGACGGTGCCCGGGGGCACGTCCACGATGAGCTCGCCGTGCCAGAAGATCTCCAGGTGGTCGCCGTCCGTGACCTCACCGATGACGGTGGCGGTGACGTCCCACTTCTCGCAGATCTCCATGAAGCGGTCGACGTGCTGCGGCTCGACGATCGCGCACATGCGCTCCTGCGACTCGCTCATGAGGATCTCCTCCGGCGAGAGCGTCGCGTCGCGCAGCGGCACGGTGTCCAGCTCGACCCGCATGCCGCCCGAGCCGGCACTCGCCAGCTCGCTCGTCGCGCAGGAGAGTCCGGCGCCACCCAGGTCCTGGATGCCGGCGACCAGCTTCTCCTTGAAGATCTCCAGGGTGCACTCGATGAGGAGCTTCTCCTGGAAGGGGTCGCCGACCTGGACGGCGGGGCGCTTGGTCGGCTTGGTGTCGTCGAAGGTCTCCGAGGCGAGGACCGAGACGCCGCCGATGCCGTCGCCGCCGGTGCGGGCGCCGTAGAGGATGACCTTGTTGCCGGGGCCCGAGGCCTTGGCGAGGTGGATGTCCTCGTGCTTCATCACGCCGATGCAGCCGGCGTTGACCAGCGGGTTGCCCTGGTAGCAGGAGTCGAAGACGACCTCGCCGCCGATGTTCGGCAGGCCCAGGCAGTTGCCGTAGCCGCCGATGCCGGCGACGACACCGGGCAGCACGCGCTTGGTGTCGGGGTGGTCGGCGGCGCCGAAGCGCAGCGGGTCGACCACGGCGACCGGGCGGGCACCCATGGCGAGGATGTCGCGGACGATGCCGCCGACGCCGGTGGCCGCGCCCTGGTAGGGCTCGATGTAGCTGGGGTGGTTGTGCGACTCGACCTTGAAGGTGACCGCGTAACCCTGGCCGACGTCGACGACGCCCGCGTTCTCGCCGATGCCGACGAGCATGGCGTCGTTCTGCGGGGCCTTCTCGCCGAACTGCTTCAGGTGGACCTTGCTGCTCTTGTACGAGCAGTGCTCGGACCACATGACGGAGTACATGGCGAGCTCGGCGCCGGTGGGCCGGCGGCCGAGGATCTCCCGGATGCGCGCGTACTCGTCCTGCTTGAGGCCGAGCTCGGCCCACGGCTGCTCGACGTCGGGCGTCTCGGTGGCGTGCTTGACGGTGTCGAGGCTCATCAGGCGTTGACCAGCTTCTTGAGGATCGAGGTGAAGAATCCGAGGCCGTCGGTCTTGCCGGTGCCGACCAGCGGCTCGACCGCGTGCTCGGGGTGCGGCATGAGGCCCACGACGTTGCCCGCGGCGTTGGTGATGCCGGCGATGTCGCGCAGGGAGCCGTTGGGGTTCATGTCCAGGTAGCGGAAGGCCACCCGCCCCTCGGCCTCCAGCTCGTCGAGCACGCGCTCGTCGGCGACGTACCGGCCGTCCATGTTCTTGAGCGGGACCTCGATCTCCTGGCCCGCGGTGTAGTCCGAGGTCCAGGCGGTCTCCGCGTTCTCCACCCGCAGCTTCTGGTCGCGGCAGATGAAGTGGAGGTGGTTGTTGCGCAGCATGGCGCCCGGCAGCAGATGGGCTTCGGTGAGGATCTGGAAGCCGTTGCAGATGCCGAGGACGGGCATGCCCGCCTTCGCCTGCTCGATGATCGTCTCCATCACCGGCGAGAAGCGGGAGATGGCTCCGGCCCGCAGGTAGTCGCCGTAGGAGAAGCCGCCCGCGAGGACCACGGCGTCGACCTGCTTGAGGTCCTTGTCGCGGTGCCAGAGCGAGACGGGCTCGGCGCCCGCGAGGCGGGCGGCGCGCAGCGCGTCCTGGTCGTCGAGCGTTCCGGGGAACGTGACGACGCCGATGCGTACGGTCACGACGAGGCCCCGGCGGTCTCCGTGGACTCGACCTTGACGGTGAAGTCCTCGATCACGGTGTTGGCAAGGAAGGTTTCGGCCATCTCATGGATGCGGGCGAGGGCGGCGTCGTCGACCGGTCCCTCCACCTCCAGCTCGAAGCGCTTCCCCTGGCGGACGTCGGAGATCCCCTGGAAACCGAGGCGGGGCAGTGCACGCTGCACCGCCTGTCCCTGCGGGTCGAGGATCTCCGGCTTGAGCATGACGTCGACTACGACGCGTGCCACTGGCACTCCCGGTGGTGTGTTGCGTGGGCGGTTCCCTCAGCGTACCTGCCTCCAAAATCTACGCGAGTAGAAATCTGAAGGATCCTACAAAGAGCAGCAGGTGCCACACTGCCGAATTCCAGCGAAATAAGGCGGGACACGCGGAGACAATTGCCTGGGCTTCACATTCCGATACCCACCGCTGTACAAAGGAATGCAGAACGACGCAGTATGTGCCAGGGGTGGCCGCGATGACGGCATCACCGCACGTCAGAGTGGTGATGGCACCGTTCGGGACACGGCGATCCCCAGGAAAGGACCGATATCCGTGGCTCAGCGTGTGGTGGTCACCCTCTTCGACGACATCGACGGCGGAGAAGCGGCGGAAACGGTCGCGTTCGGCCTGGACGGGAAGATGTACGAGATCGACCTGAATCCCGCCAATGCAAAGAAACTGCGCACCGCCCTCGCCCCCTACCTCGCCGCCGGCCGCAAGCTGAGCACGCGCGACGGCGCACCGGCGCCGGCCCCCAGGGGTGACTACAAGCACACCGCGCTCGCCCCCGACCCGGCCGCCGTCCGCGCCTGGGCGCAGTCCAACAAGATGGACGTGCCGGCCCGCGGCCGGATCCCCAAGCGGGTCTACGAGGCCTTCCAGGCCGCGACCTGATCCCGGCCACCCACCGGCGTCCCCGGGCGCGGAGGGCGCCGATCCGGATTTGCGCTCCACCCCCCATGATCCGCTAGAGTCTGGAACACGCCGAGGGGCGAGGCCGCAAGGCCGGACCTCACGCAGCGTGCGGGTGTAGTTCAGTAGCAGAACAGCCCCCTTCCAGGGGGAAGGCGCAGTGTGCGATCCCTGTCACCCGCTCTGCATCGCATTACCGACCACTCCGGTGGATCAGGTAGAGTGGTGCTCGCACCGCCCGGTGAAAGTCGAGCGGCAGCAATGCGGACGTGGCTCAGTTGGTAGAGCATCACCTTGCCAAGGTGAGGGTCGCGAGTTCGAATCTCGTCGTCCGCTCAGGGAGCGAAGGCCCCGGTTCTCAGGAACCGGGGCCTTCGTCGTTCCCACCGTTCCCGCTCGACGACGGCCCGGCGGCCTTCCGCGTCCGGCGCATGACATTTGTCAGCGGGGCCGGTGACAGCGCGCACTGCCGAGGGCCGGGGACCGGCGGAAGCCTGGACCCATGACAGCAGCGATCGAGGCGGACAACCTCCACCGGACCTACTCCGGCGGCTTCGAGGCCGTCGGAGGGATCTCCTTCACCGTGCCCCGGGGCGAGATCTTCGCGCTCCTCGGCACCAACGGCGCCGGCAAGACCTCCACCGTCGAACTCCTGGAGGGCCTCGCCGTCCCGACCGGCGGCACCGCCCGCGTCCTCGGCCACGACCCGTACCGCGAACGCGCCGCCGTCCGCTCCCGCATCGGGATCATGCTCCAGGAGGGCGGCTTCCCGTCCGACCTGACCGTGGCCGAAACCGTACGGATGTGGGCCGGCTGCACCAGCGGCGCCCGCCCCGTCGGCGAGGCCCTGGAGGCCGTCGGGCTCACCGACCGCGCCCGGGTCCGCATCAAGCAGCTCTCCGGCGGCGAACGGCGCCGGCTCGACCTCGCGCTCGCGCTCCTCGGCCGCCCCGAGGTCCTCTTCCTGGACGAACCCACCACCGGCCTCGACGCCGAGGGCCGCCGCGACACCTGGGACCTGGTCCGGCGGCTGCGCGACGAGGGCACCACCGTCCTCCTCACCACCCACTACCTGGAGGAGGCCGAGACCCTCGCCGACCGGCTGGCGATCATGCACCGCGGCCGGATCGTCACCTCCGGCACCCCCGCCGAGGTCACCGCCGCCCGGCCCGCCCGGATCCGCTTCCGGCTCCCCGAGGGCATCGGCCACGAGCGGCTGCCGCTCGGCCTGAAGGCCGCCGCGTACGGCCGCCGCGTGGAGATCCGCACCTACGGGCTCCAGGAGGCCCTCGCCGAGCTGCTCGGCTGGGCCACGACCCACGGCGTACGGCTCGAAGAGCTCGACGCCCGCTCCGCCTCGCTGGAGGAGGCGTTCCTGGAGATCGCCTCCCGCGCCGACGACGGCTTCGCCGAGGACCTCGGCGGCGTCCCCGCCCGTACCGCCACCGCCCTGGAAGAGGCCCGATGAACGCCACCGCCGCGCGCCTGACCGCCCTCGGACGGGCCGAGCTCACCCTCCTGACCCGCAACCGGAACAACCTCTTCGTCGCCCTGCTCATGCCGGTGCTGATGATCTTCCTGCTGCGCACCTCGCTCGCCGGCATGGACGAGGGCGATCTCCCGATCGGCATCGCCGAGGCCACCATGGTCGGCGGCACCGGAATGGTCCTCTGCCTCGTCGTCTACATGAACCTGGTCGCCACCTACGTCGCCCGCCGCGAGGAACTCGTGCTCAAGCGGCTGCGCACCGGAGAGGCCCGCGACACCGAGATCCTGGCCGGCGGGGCCCTGCCGGCCGCGGTGATCGCGCTCGTCCAGGGCGCGGTGCTGACCGCCCTCGGCCCGGCCGCCCTGGACGCCACCGCCCCGCGCCGCCCCGACCTGCTGCTCCTCGGCGCGCTGGCCGGGATCGTGCTGCTGGCCGCGCTCGCCGCACTCACCACGGTGATCACCCGCTCTGTGGAGAGCGCCGGCCTGACCACCCTGCCCTTCTTCCTGGTCTCCGCCATGGGATCGGGCCTGATGGTGCCCGTCGAGTCGCTGCCGGACACGGTCGCCTCGGTCTGCTCCCTGCTTCCGCTCAGCGGGCCCATGGAGCTGATCCGGGCCGGCTGGCTGGGCACCGGCGGGATCGGCGGAAAGGAACTGCTGGGCGCCGGCCTCACCACGGTGGCCTGGATCCTGCTGAGCGTGTTTGCTGTCCGGAAGTGGTTCCGCTGGGAGCCGCGGCGCTAGGGGGTGTCTTGTCGATCAGGCCGGATCAGGGAGCGGCGTCTGGTGCGTGCGATCGCAAGGCGGAGGAGGGAGTCCATGCGGTGGGGGCACCTCCCAGGCGAAGCTCTGGGGGACATCGGCGACCGACGACAACGCGGCGAGCGTGCGTGCCAGGCGTCGCGAGCCCGGCAAGATCGGCGAGACACTCCCTAGGGGACCGGGACCGAGAACGGGAAGCGGAAGAACGGGGGTCGGCCGTGTCGAGGCTGACGGGGTGGTGGAGCGGCCGCAGCAGCGCGGCCAAGGTCGAGCTGTACACACGGTGGACCTTCCACCTCTTCCCCCTGCTCGAGGTCGGCGGGGTCGCGTTCGTCCCGCTCGCCAGCAACGCCGAGGGAAAGATCGGCCTCGTCCCGGCCGCGGTGCTCGCGCTGCTGGTCGTCGCGCACGCCGTCCTGTGCGCCGTGCTCGCCTCGCGCGCCCTCGACTGGCAGCTCGACCGGCGCGAGCGCCCCGTGCGGCTGGCGGCCGTACTGCTCGGAGCGACCGCGCTCGGCGCGGTGACGCTCATGGCGCTGCAGTCCACGGGCTCGCTCAGGGACGCGGGCATCGCCGGCGCCGTCGTCGTCGGCACGGCGGCCTTCACGCTCGGTTCGGTGGCCGTGTGCCTGCGCTCGGCGCGGAGGATGGCCGGCGTCGTGCTGCTCGCCGCGCTCGCGGCCGGCCTCTCGGCGCTCGTGGTCGGCCTGGACTGGCCGCAGGTCCTCGCGTACACGCTCGGCGTTCCGGCGAGCGGCGGGGCGATGGTCTTCGCCTGCGGGTTCTCCGGCTGGCTGCTGCGGATCGTGTGGGAGCTGGAGCGGTCCCGTGACCTCGGGGCCCGGCTGGCCGTCGCCGAGGAGCGGCTGCGGTTCGGGCGCGACCTGCACGACGTCATGGGCCGCAACCTGTCGGTGATCGCGCTCAAGAGCGAGCTGGCGGTGCAGCTCGCCCGGCGCGGCCGCGCCGAGGACGCGGTGGCCCAGATGACCGAGGTGCAGCGGATCGCCCAGGAGTCCCAGCGCGAGGTGCGGGACGTGGTCCGCGGCTACCGCGAAGCGGACCTGCGGGTGGAACTGGAGGGCGCGCGGGGCGTGCTGGCCGCGGCGGGCATCAGCTGCGCGATGGATCCCGCGGGGATCGAGCTGCCCGGCGAAGTGCAGTCGGCACTCGGCTGGGTGGTCCGGGAGGCCACCACGAACGTCCTGCGGCACGGCGACGCCCGGCAGTGCCGGATCGCGCTGCGGGCGCGGGGCGGTGCGGTGCTGCTCGTCGTCGAGAACGACGGCGTACGGGAGGCGGCGGACGGGGCGGGGTCCGGGTCCGGGTCCGCGTCCGCGCGGCAGCCCGGGTCGGGTCTCGCGGGGCTGCGGGAACGGCTGTCGGCGGTGGACGGCACGCTGGAGGCGGGCCCGGCGAAGGGCGGCTGGTTCCGTGTGACGGCCCGGGTGCCGCTGACCGGCGGACCCGGGGCCGCCGTAGACGCGCCGGGGGCCGGGGGCGAGCCGGGGGCCGGGGGCGAGCCGGAGGTCGGCGACGTTTCGCACGGCGCGAAGGGCTCGGCCGGTCCCGGCACTTCGGGGGCGGTGGCCACGTCGGGGCGGCCGGGGCGGTCGGGTCGCTCGTGGACCGCATGGCGTTCGTGGCGTTCGTCGAACGCTCGGAATTCGAGGAAGGAGACGGCGTCGTGACCGCGCGCGTACGCGTTCTGCTCGCCGACGACGAGCATCTGATCCGGGGCGCGCTGGCCGCCCTGCTCGCCCTGGAGGACGATCTCGTGGTCGTCGCCGAGGCCGCGTCAGGGCCCGAGGCGCTCGCCATGGCGCTCGCCCACGAGCCGGACGTCGCGGTGCTCGACCTCCAGATGCCGGGCGCCGACGGTGTGATGGTCGCCACATCCCTGCGGGATCAACTGCCCTCCTGCACGACCATGATCGTGACGAGCCACGGTCGTCCGGGGCACCTCAAGCGGGCCCTCGCCGCCGGGGTCCGCGGCTTCGTCCCGAAGACCGTCAGCGCCCAGCGGCTGGCCGAGCTGATCCGTAGCGTGCACGCCGGAAACCGTTATGTGGACCCGGAGTTGGCCGCCGACGCCATCGCCGCCGGGGACTCCCCGCTCACCGCGCGCGAGGCCGAGGTCCTCGAACTCGCCGCCGACGGAGCCCCCGTCACGGAGATCGCCAGACGGGCCTCGCTCTCGCCCGGGACCGTCCGCAACTACCTCTCCTCCGCCGCCGCGAAACTCGGGGCCGAGAACCGGCACACGGCAGTGCGTCTCGCGCGGTCCAAAGGTTGGGTATAGTTAGCTGCGCGCTACGGCGCAGGCGGACGTGGCTCAGTTGGTAGAGCATCACCTTGCCAAGGTGAGGGTCGCGAGTTCGAATCTCGTCGTCCGCTCCATGAAGAAGCCCCCGGTCGATCCGACCGGGGGCTTTCTCGTGCCCGCCTCAGCTCCAGGTGTTGCCGGTGAGGAGCTCGTACGCCTCGATGTACTTGCCGCGGGTGGCCTCGACGACGTCCTGCGGGAGGGCCGGCGGCGGCTGCTCGCTCTTGCGGTCCCAGCCCGAGGCCGGCGAGGTCAGCCAGTCGCGCACGAACTGCTTGTCGTACGAGGGCTGGGCGCGGCCCGGCTGCCACTGGTCGGCCGGCCAGAAGCGGGAGGAGTCCGGGGTCAGGACCTCGTCGGCGAGCACCAGCGCCTCCCCGTCGAAGCCGAACTCGAACTTGGTGTCGGCCAGGATGATCCCGCGCTCCCGCGCGATGTCCCGGGCCCGGCTGTAGACGGCGAGGGTGGTCTGGCGCAGCCGGGCGGCGGTCTCCGCGCCGATCTGGCGGGCGACCTCCTCGTACGACACGTTCTCGTCGTGGTCGCCGACGGCGGCCTTGGTCGCCGGGGTGAAGATCGGCGCGGGCAGCTCGGAGCCGTCGGTCAGGCCCTCGGGGAGCGCGAGGCCGCAGACCGTGCGGGACTCGTTGTACTCGACCAGGCCGGAGCCGGTGAGGTAGCCGCGGGCCACGCACTCGACCGGCACCATGTTCAGCGACTTGCAGACCAGGGTGCGGCCCGCCCAGTCGGCGGGGGCGCCGGCCGGGAGGTCGGTGGACAGGACGTGGTGCGGGGCCAGATCGGCGAGCCGGTCGAACCACCACAGCGAGAGCTGGGTGAGGACCCGGCCCTTGTCGGGGATCTCGGTGGGCAGCACCCAGTCGTACGCGGACATGCGGTCGCTGGCCACCATGACGAGGTTGCCGGCCTCGTCGCGGTACAGGTCGCGAACCTTGCCCGTGTGGAGATGGGTCAGGCCCGGGACCTGGACGGGTTCGGGCTTTTCTACGAATCCGGACACGGTTCCTCCGCGTAGGTTGATCCAGGAGCGTGTCCGATTGTCTCGCACACCCGGCCGGGTCCGGCCGCCGGGCCCGGTGAACCCCTGGTCAGTCCCTCTTACAGATCCGGTCGAGGAGGTTCGCGGTGGCGCGCTGGATCCGGGTGTCCACATGGCCCGGCCGGTCGAGCGCCGGCGACCAGGCGAAGGTGCCCGAGGCGAACACCCAGGCGCCCGACGGGGCCCGGTAGAGGCTCGTCTCCTGGTGGCGTGGCGCGCCCTGGCCGTACCGGTACGGGGAGTGGGCGAGCAGGATGCGGCCCTGGTGCTCGGGGAGCGCGGTGCGCGGGAAGTAGCGGTCCGCCTCGCCCGCCACCAGGCCCGGGATCTCGTCGCCCTCGCCCGCGCCGGTGGCCTCCCACAGCCAGTGGTCCGCGTTCCGCACGACCAGCGGGTGCGGTTCGGGCACCCGCCCCGCGTACTGGATGCCGAGCAGCTGCTGCTCCGGCCGGTCGACCTCCCGCCAGAGCGCGGAGCGGCCGGGGCCGCGGCGCTTGCGGCAGGTGAGGAGCCGGTCCGGCGCGCCCGACGGGGACGGGCCCAGCTCCACCTGCCAGTACATGGTGTTGGCGGACAGGAAGACCAGCGAGGTGCCCTGGTCGCGGGCGAGCTCGACCGTGCGGCGCATGGGCACCGACCAGTACTCGTCGTGGCCCGGGAAGACCAGACCCCGGTAGCGGCTCGGGTCGACCCGCCCCGCGTGCAGGTCGCGGGTCTCCGCGTACGCCAGGTCGTAGCCGTACCGCTCGGCCCAGCGGATGAAGTCGTAGGCGTGCCCGACGTGGAGCGGCAGGCCCGCGCCCGCGTACGGCCGGTCGAAGGAGACGGTCACGGCCGCCTCCTCCTCGCCGAGCAGCCGGCCCTCCTCGTCCCAGGCGTGGTAGAGGCTGGCGCCGGTGCGGCCGTCCTCCGGATAGAGGTTGTACGCCTGCCAGGTCACGTCCGGCAGGACGAGCAGCAGGTCGGCCGGGTGGCTGTCGCGGACCGTGAACGGGATGTGGGAGCGGTAGCCGTCGACGGTGGTGAGCACGGCGACGTACGCGCCGATCGACCAGTACGACGGGACCTGCAGCCGCCAGGACTGCCACCAGTGGTGGCAGGAGACGGTCCGGTCGGCGGTGAGCGGCGCCGGCTGCACGATGCCGGCGAGCCGGGGACTCGTGGTGATCTTGGCGGCGCCGTCGCCGCCGTAGTGCCCGATGCGGTAGACGTCGACCGAGAACTGCTGCGGCGGGTCCACGGTGATGTGGAAGTCGATCGCCTCGCCGGGGGCGACGGCGCCGGTGGACACGAAGCCCTTGATCTGGCCGTGCACGTCGTCGGCGGTGCGGGGCCCGCCGCCACCGCCGCGGGCCAGGGTCTCGTCCGCGTACCACGGGACCATCTGGCCGGTGTCGTCGAAATAGTTCTCCGAACCGCGCAGCCAGGGCAGCGGGCCCTGGCCGAAGGGGTCCGACACGGCATGGGCGAGCGCGCCCGACTCCCACCGCCTGATCTGCTCCGCCCCCATGCTGCGCCCCTCCCTCGACTCCCCCGGTCGTGGCCGTCGTCTTCGTGGTTCCGATGGTCTTCGCGGTCCACGGTCTTCGTCGTCATCGCGGTCCGCGGCCTTGCCGCCGGCTCCTGCCTCTGTCAGTGCCGGTCTCCAGCACATCACATAACGCACGCACTCCGTCACCGTTCGTCGTGAATTGACGAGAGTGGAACCGGACCCTCCGGGTCAGACGAGCCGGACGGGCTTCTCCGGGCGCACTCCGGTCCTGGTCAGCCAGGCCCGCAGGGGGTCCGGGTCGCCGTCCTCGACGAGGGCGAGCACCACGGCGGTCAGATCCGTGCTCCGCTCGCCGCGGACGAACAGCGCCGGGCCGTCCAGCCAGTCGAGCCCGGGCGACGCCTCCGCCGTGTCCACGGCGGCACAGCACACCATGGCCGCCACGTGATCGGCGAGCAGGTCCCGCCCGCTGCGGGGCGGCTGCATCGGGAACAGCGCCAACGGCCCGTCGGGCCCCTCGGCCGCCGGCACGGCGGGCCGTCGGCCCTCCTCCCGCGCCGCCTGCGCGGCGAGCGCGGCGGCCAGCGTGTCGGCGGCAGCGCCGCCACCCTCGGAGCCGCCCTGCGAACCGCCCTGCGGCCCCGCCAGATGCGCCATGACCCGCGCGAGCGTGGGCCCGTCGGGCGCGAACCCGAAGTCGGAGCCGGCGGGACCGGCAGCGGCGGGCGGGGTGGGCTGACGCGCGGGCTCGGGCTCGTGCAGGGGCGCGGGCTCGGGCTCGTCGAGCGGTTCCGGTCGGTCGGCAGCCGCGGACGGGTCCTGCCGGGCGGCTGAAGGGCCGGCGTCCAGGCGGTCGAGGACCTGGTGGAGGCGGGCCGCGTCGGTGCGCCACTTGCGGTCGACGACCTCGTCCGCGTAGTCGCTCCACTCCACCGGGGCCCAGTCCGGGCCCGCGTCGGACGGGGCGCCGTGGAAGAGCTCGGCGGCGAGCAGGGAGGTGGCCTCGTCGACCGTGCCCGGCTCCTCCAGGAGGTCACAGGCGGGCCGCTCGCCGAGGCGGGAGGCGAAGCCGTCCGCCAGCCGGTCGCGGCGGGACAGCTCGGTGAGCGCGGAGACCACGCCGGCGTCCAGCCGGGAGGGCCAGCGGCCCATCCGCCAGGCGGGCAGCGCGACCCGGGTCAGCAGCCGGTCCCAGCCCGCGTACGCCAGACCGACCTGCTCCTGGGCGACGATCCGCACGCCGTAGTCCACGGACTGGGCCCGCTCGGAACCGGCCGCGGCGACACCCCGCTCCATCTCGGTGGCATGGCCGCGGCAGCTCCTGAGCATCACCCGGGCCAGTCGCCCGACGCCCAGCGCGCCGAGCCTGCGGAACGGGTCGAGACCGGGACGCCGGGGCGCGGCCACGGCGGCGTCGAGGCCCCGGACGAAACGGCGGGCGGCCGCTATGTCGGGGTGCGCGGCCGGTCCCGTACCGGCGACGACCGGCGCCAGCACCGCGCGCAGCTCGCCGACGCGCATCCACCACAGGAAGGGCGAGCCGATGACCAGGACGGGCGCGTCACCCGCCGCGCCGCCGCCGTGCCGCAGGCCGTCCCGGCGGCGCTGCCGGCGGCCGTGCGCCGGGTGGGAGCGGTCCTCCAGCCAGCTGTCGCAGTCCGGTGTGAGGGCTATCGCGGAGGGCGCGGGGACGCCGAGTCGCTCGGCGAGGTCGCGCACCAGCCGGTACAGATCGGGGGCCGCGCTCTCGGCGAGCTCCACCGTCGGCGTCACGGCCGGCCGGGACCGGGCGACGACCAGGGCCACGGCCGCCGCCACCAGCAGGACGACCACGGCGAGCGCGGTCACCACCCAGCGGGCGGTGTCCCATCCGGGGCCGGTGAAATGGCCCGTCACACCACCCGCGTACAGCACGACGGCGACGGCGGCGGGAAGCACCGCGAGGCCGAGCGCCCTGCCGCGGACGCGGAGCACGGCGAGGGCCCGGGCACGCGCGGCGCGCGCGCCGAGCTCCTCGCCGGCCGCGGAACCGATACCGGACACGCCGTACATCACCCCCTCCTGCCCTCGACGGGACTGCCCGTGGCGGTGTTGCTCACTCCCCCACTGTGGCACCCGCCACTGACATCGCAATGTCGGTAGGGCCAAGTGCCGGAACATCGGCGGAACGCCTTCGCCGCACCCTAGTTGGGCCTTCGGCGGGCGTCATCCGGATGGCCGAGCCGTCACTCGATGGAATGGCTTTGGGCAAAGGTGATGACGGTGGCGCGGCCGTGCGGTTCACTGCGCGGCCGCGCCCGCGGACGCCTGGAGGTCAGCCCCGCGCGTCCTTCGCGGCCTTCTCCGCGATGTCCGTACGGTGCTGGGAACCGTCAAGGCGGATTCGGCCGACCGCCGCGTAGGCGCGCTCGCGGGCCTCGGTCAAGTCCGATCCGGTGGCGGTGACCGAGAGGACCCGGCCGCCCGCGCTCACGACCGCGTCGCCGTCCCGCCTGGTGCCCGCGTGCAGGACGTACGCGTGCGGGGCGTCCTTCTCCGCGACCTCGGCCAGACCCTCGACGGGGTCGCCGGTGCGCGGGGTGCCCGGGTAGTTATGGGAGGCGACGACCACGGTCACGGCGGCCTCGTCGCTCCAGCGCAGCGGCGGCTGGTCGGCGAGGGTGCCGTCGGCGGCGCGCAGCAGCACACCGGCCAGCGGGGTCCTGAGCCGGGCGAGCACGACCTGCGTCTCCGGGTCGCCGAAGCGCGCGTTGAACTCGATGACCCGCACCCCGCGGCCGGTGATGGCCAGACCCGCGTACAGCAGCCCGGAGAACGGGGTGCCGCGGCGGCGCAGCTCGTCCACGGTCGGCTGCAGGACGGTCGCGAGGACCTCCTCGACCAGCCGCGGGTCGGCCCACGGCAGCGGCGAGTAGGCGCCCATGCCACCGGTGTTCGGGCCCTGGTCGCCGTCGAGCGCGCGCTTGAAGTCCTGCGCGGGCTGGAGCGGGAGGACGGTGGTGCCGTCGGTGATGGCGAAGAGGGAGACCTCGGGGCCGTCCAGGTACTCCTCGATCACCACGCGGTCGCAGGCGAGCGCGTGCGCCCGGGCCTGCTCGACGTCCTCGGTGACCACGACGCCCTTGCCAGCGGCGAGACCGTCGTCCTTGACGACGTACGGAGCGCCGAAGGCGTCGAGCGCCTCGTCGATCTCCTCGGGGGTGGTGCAGACGTAGCTGCGGGCGGTGGGCACGCCGGCGCCGGCCATGACGTCCTTGGCGAAGGCCTTGGAGCCCTCCAGCTCCGCCGCCTCCCGGGAGGGGCCGAAGGCCGGGATGCCGGCCGCGCGGACGGCGTCGGCGACGCCCGCGACGAGCGGGGCCTCCGGGCCGACGACGACCAGGTCGGCGCCGAGCCGGGTCGCCAGCGCGGCGACGGCGGCGCCGTCGAGCTGGTCGACGGGGTGGAGCTCGGCGACCTCCGCGATTCCGGCGTTGCCGGGCGCGCAGTGCAGAGCGGTGACGTCGGGATCGAGGGAGAGGGAGCGGCACAGGGCGTGTTCGCGGGCGCCGCCGCCGATGACGAGGACCTTCACGCCAGCCAGGGTAGCCCGCGGGGCCTCGTGGTCTTTGTGCGGGCCACCGACCGAGACGTCCCTACTCGTTCGTGTATTCCTCCAGGACCGTGGCGCCGAGCTCGCGCACGATCAGCTCGT
Source organism: Streptomyces sp. NPDC012769 (assembly GCF_042901205.1). Classification (NCBI taxonomy): domain Bacteria; kingdom Bacillati; phylum Actinomycetota; class Actinomycetes; order Kitasatosporales; family Streptomycetaceae; genus Streptomyces; species Streptomyces sp. NPDC012769. The sequence goes on from NZ_JBIBCP010000005.1 coordinate 63,104, forward strand.
GGCCGGAGAGCGCGGAGTCGACGAGGTCCGGGTCGTCCTCCTCGGGCACGTCGTCCTCGGGCGCGACCGGCGGCGGCGCCTGCGGGGCGGGCACGGGAGCGGCCGACGCCTGCGCGGGCGCCGGGGACTGGGCCTGAGGGCGGTGCTGCGGCTGTACGGGCGCGGGGGCGGGAGCCGCCGCTTGGTACTGCCCCTGCGGGGCGGGCGCCGGGGCGGGAGCCGCCGACTGGGCGGGGGCGGCCGGACGGCCGCCGAAGCCGCCGGCGGCGGGCGGCGGGGCGGAGCCGCCCGAGGGGTCGACGATCGCCTCGATCCGCCACTGCACGTGGAACTGCTCGGCGAGGGCCGCCTTCAGGACGTCCTCGCTGCCGCTGCTCGCGAAGTTGTCCCGGGCGCCCGCGTTGAGGAAGCCGAGCTGGAGGGTGGTGCCGTCGAAGCCGGCCACCTGCGCGTTCTGCGAGAGCAGGATCCAGGTGAAGCGGCGCCGGTTCTTGACCGCCTCCAGGATCGACGGCCACATGTTCCGCACCTGGGCGGCGCCGGCGGCCATGTTGCCCGCCGGGGCCTGGGAGGGGGCGGCGGCCTGCGGCTGGTGCTGGGGCTGTGACGGGGACGCGGCGGCGGGGGCCGGGGCCTGGGGGGCGGACGCTCCGGGCCAGGCGCCGGGCGCACTGCCACCGGGCGCGCCACCGCCGGAGCCCGCACCGCCGCCGGGCCGGGCGGCGCCGGGCCAGGCACCGGGCCGAGGGGCCTCCGGGGCGGGGGTGGCTGCCGGGGCGGGCGCGGGGGCCTGCTGGACGGGCTGGGGCTGGGCGGGCTGCGGCTGGGCGGGCGCGGGCTGCTGCGCCGGCGCGGGCGCCGGGACATGGGCCTCGGCAGCGGGCACGTACCCCATCTGGGGCGCGGGCGACGTCGTCGTGAAGACGGCCGCGGGCGCGGCGGCGGCGCCCCGCTCCAGCCGGTCGAGCCGGGCCTGCACGGACCGCTCGTCGTCGAAGGCGGCGGGCAGCAGCACGCGCGCGCAGATCAGCTCCAGCTGGAGCCGCGGCGAGGTCGCGCCGCGCATCTCGGTGAGCCCGGTGTTGACCAGGTCGGCGGCGCGGCTGAGCTCGGCGGCACCGAAGACGGAGGCCTGCGCCTGCATGCGCTCGATGACGTCGACCGGCGCGTCGACCAGGCCCTTCTCGGCGGCGTCCGGCACGGCGGCGAGGATCACCAGGTCCCGCAGCCGCTCCAGGAGGTCGGCGACGAAGCGGCGCGGATCGTTGCCGCCCTCGATCACCCGGTCGACCACTTCGAAGGCCGCGGCGCCGTCCCCGGCGGCGAAGGCGTCCACCACCGAGTCCAGCAGGGACCCGTCCGTATATCCGAGCAGGGACGTGGCCATGGCATACGTCACACCGTCGTCGGCGGCGCCGGCGAGCAGCTGGTCCATGACCGACATCGAGTCACGCACGGACCCGGCCCCGGCCCGCACGACGAGCGGCAGCACGCCGTCCTCGACGGGGATGCCCTCGCGTCCGCAGACCTCGCCCAGATACTCCCGCAGGGTGCCGGGCGGCACGAGACGGAAGGGGTAGTGGTGGGTGCGCGAGCGGATGGTGCCGATGACCTTCTCGGGCTCGGTCGTCGCGAAGATGAACTTGAGGTGCTCCGGCGGCTCCTCGACCACCTTCAGGAGGGCGTTGAAGCCCGCCGAGGTGACCATGTGGGCCTCGTCGATGATGTAGATCTTGTACCGGCTCGACGCGGGCCCGAAGAAGGCCTTCTCCCGCAGGTCACGGGCGTCGTCCACGCCACCGTGCGAAGCCGCGTCGATCTCGATGACGTCGATCGAGCCCGGCCCGTTGCGCGCGAGGTCCCGGCAGGACTGGCACTCTCCGCAGGGGGTGGGGGTGGGGCCCTTCTCGCAGTTCAGACACCGGGCGAGGATCCGGGCGCTGGTCGTCTTTCCGCAGCCTCGGGGTCCGCTGAACAGGTACGCGTGGTTGACCCGGTTGTTCCGCAGCGCCTGCTGCAACGGGTCGGTGACATGCTCCTGCCCGATGACCTCGGCGAAGGACTCGGGGCGGTAGCGGCGGTACAGCGCGAGAGACGACACGTATACGAGGTTATAGGCGCCCACCGACAACCCGGGAACGACCGGAAACCGGGCGGGAACGCAAGCGCCCCCCACGCACCCGCCAGAGCCGACCTACCCTTGCTGCCTTCCGGCCCTGGGGGAGTTCAGTCAGATAGCGCCACGTGAGGGGCTCCGCCCAGGGTACCCGATCCGGACCCCTCCCCGACCACCCCCCGCGACCTGCGTCCTTCGGTCGCTCCCCCGCCCCGGATCACGTTCGCAAGCACCCTTCCCGGTCATGTAATGTTCTCCCCGGAGGATTCGCCTAGAGGCCTAGGGCGCACGCTTGGAAAGCGTGTTGGGGGCAACCCCTCACGAGTTCGAATCTCGTATCCTCCGCCAGCTCGAAGGGCCGGTCCGCGCAAGCGGACCGGCCCTTCGGCGTTCTCCGTCCAGTGGTCCGGAAGCCGCCCTCGGGGGCGGGAGCGGTGTCCGCAGCGTGGTGTGACGTGCGTCTCGAACGGGGGACCGGCTTTACCCGGCGGCCCGGGGGTGCGTCTTTCACGGCGGCAACCCGCCGAAGTGTCCCCGCACGAGCCAAGGGCCGGAACCTCCTTCATGACCTCCCCCGCCGCCGCTCCCGCGCGCCGTCCGTACCTCTGGCCGATCCCCGTCGCGTGGACCCTGGCCTTCGGACTGTGGGGCCTGTCGCGGCAGGGCAGTGTGTGGCGGGACGAGGCCGCGACCTGGCAGGTGGCGGAGCGGTCCACCGCCGACATCGTGCGCATGCTGGAGCACGTCGACGTCGTGCACGGGCTCTACTACCTGCTCATGCACGGCCTCTTCGCGTGCTTCGGGCCCGGCACCACCGTCCTGCGGCTGCCCTCCGTGCTGGCCATGGCGGTGGCGGCGGCCTGCGTGACGGTGATCGGGCGGCGACTGGCCGGGACGTGGGCGGGCCTTGGGGCGGGGCTGGCGTTGGGGCTGCTGCCGGCCGTGCAGTTCCACCTGCAGGAAGGACGCCCGTACGCCCTCGTCGCGGCGGGCGCGGGCATCGCGACGCTCCTCCTCGTCAGCCTGTCGCAGGGAGTGGACCGCCGTCGCGGCGCGGGCTGGGTCGCGTACGGCGCTGCGGTCCTGGTGTGCGGGCTGCTCAACTGGCTCTCGCTGCTCATCCTGCCCGCGCACCTGCTGACCCTGCTCTGGACCCGGGCCCGGCGCGGGGTGTGGATCCGCTGGGCGGCGGCCTCCGCGGGCGCGACGGCGGGGGTGCTTCCGCTCGTCCTGTTCAGCCGCGGCCAGTCCGGCCAGGTGTCCTGGATCCCGCCGCTGACCTGGCACATGCTGATCGGCCCCGCGATCCTGCTGGCGATCGGCGGGCTCGGGGCGCTGCTCGACCGGCCGCGGGCGGGTCGGCGGCTGTCCGTGGCCGCCGTGGGGCTGCCGCTGCTGGCGGTGCCGCAGCTCGGCCTGATCGGGCTCTCCCTGGTCCAGCCGCTGTTCCTCGACCGGTACGTGCTGTTCAGCCTGCTCGGGCTCGCGCTGCTGATCGGCTCGATCCCGGCCGCGGCGGTACGGGCGGCCCGGCCGCGCTTCCCGAGGGCGTCGCGCTGGATCCTGCCCGTCGTGATCGCCGTGGCGACGGTGGCGCTGCTGCCCCAGTCGCTGGCCAAGCGGTCCCCGGCCAGCCGGGTGGACGACGTCCTGGCGGTGGCCGAGGAGGTGCGGCGGCTGGGCGGCCCCGGCGACGGCGTGGTCTACGTACCGGCCGCGCGGCGGGACACCCGCCTGGTCTCCCCCGACGCCTTCTCCGGGCTGCGGGACATCGCCCTGGCGCGGACGCCCGAGGAGTCCGGCACCCTGAAGGGTGTGGAGGAGAGCCCCGACCGGATCAGGGCCGCGATGCTGTCCCAGCGGCGGATCCTGCTGGTGACGGACGCGCGGAAGGTGGCGCGGCCGGTGTCGGCGGAACGGGACCAGGTGAAGCTCTCCGTACTGGAGGAACACTTCACCCCGGTGACGGACGCGCAGGTCCGCGGGCGCCGGGTGACGGTGTACGAGCGGCGCGCGCCGGCGCGATGACGCCGACGCGCCCCCCTGGCCCTCTGACCCTCCGGTCGGGTCAGACGGGGCAGGGGCGGTAGGCGAGGCTCAGTTCGCGGTCCACGGCGTAGCTCGTCCGCATCGAGGCGTCCGTGACCTTCTCCCAGGAGCCGTACTTGGCGTGGAGCTGGTCGGCCGTCGGGCCGAGCGGATTGCCGTACTTGGCGATGTTGCGCTCCTCCAGGACCCGGACCTCCTCGCGGGTCATGCCCGCGCGGGTGATCTCCTTGGCCTGGTTGCGCATGTCGACCAGTTCGCGGGCGATCTCCTCCTCGGTGGCCCCGGCCGCCCGCATGTCGGCCTCCGTGCGGTGCATGTCCTCCAGGAGGCCGTGGTAGCGCATCCGGGTGCGCTGGGCCTCGACCTTCTCGTCCATCGGCATGACGCGGATGCGGCACACGACCGGATCGGTGCTGGGACACGGTTCGTCGGCGGCGGCTCGCGGGGCGAGGGGCGCGGTGATGACCGAGCCGCAGGCCTCCGCGGTGTCGGCCGCCGCCGAGACCGCGGTGGTCAGCAGGGCGACGCCCGCCACGAAGGGAACGAGGGCACGGCGCGACAGGGAGAGCGAGGAGGAAAGACGCATGGGCGCATCCTCGACGGCTGGGCCGTGCCCGTTCACCGGGACTCACCGATGATCCCCCCTACGGGGCTCCCGGGCGGAGGCAGCCGACCCCCGCCGCGGGCCCTACAGCTCGCGCTGGAACTCGTGGGCCTCGTGCGTCGCCGCGTATCCCAGCCCGTCGTTGACACGGCGCATGTACGGGTTGTTGTCGGCCGTGTCCGTGACGAGGCCCTCGAGCAGCGGGTGCCGCTCGCGGGCCCGGACGATCGAGGCGGCCTTCATCCAGCGGGCGAGCCCGTGCCCGCGGTGCTCGGACAGCACGGCCGTCCCGTAGTGCAGGCCGTCGCCCGTGCCGCTGCCCGGGGTCACCAGCTCGGTGAAGCCGACCACCGAACCGTCGGCCTCGTCGACCGCCGCCACGGTGTGCAGGACCTCCCCGCGCCCCTCGACCGCGTCCACCGCCGCCCGTAGCCGGCCGAGGTCCCAGACCACCGTGCCGTAGTCGACCGCGCCCATCGGCATGTCGTCCATGGCCCGGCGGGACGCCACGTAACTCCCGGCGAGCGCGTCCGGCACCATGCCCTCCCACTCCGCGAGCCGGTAGCCGGCGGGCGCCTTCGCGACGATCTCCTCGGCCAGCGCGGGCAGGTCGGCGTCGGCCAGCGGCAGCCGGGCGTAGGTGAGGGTCATGGCGATGCGGAAGTCCCGCGCGGCGAGGAAGGCCGCACCGGGCGAGCCCGCCTCCGCCTGGGCGACGAGACTGCGCCGCCCGTCCTCGCGGGCGGCGGCGACGGCCGCGTCCAGCAGCAGCGAGCCGACACCGCGCCGCCGCTCGGCCGGATGCACCTGGAGCTCCAGCTGGGCGAGGTGCCGTTGCCCCTCCTTCGCGAACAACCGGAGGAACGCGGACCCGAGGGGCGTCCCGTCGGGGCCGGCGGCCAGCCAGGCGAGGCGGTGGCCGATGGCGCTGGGCTCCGGGTCGGTCAGAGGGGTGATGCGTATGGACAAGTTCACTCCGTGCAGAGGAAGTCGAGAAGGGAAGTAGGAGCGACAGACGCCGAGGTACGGGCGGAGTACGTCAGTCGATGTCGTCGCTGGCCAGGCGCAGCGCCAGCTCCTGGAGGATCGGCTCGGTGCCCGGCTCCGCGCCCGAGGCGTCATGGGCGTCGGCCACGGCCTCGAAGGCCAGGATGAATCCGTTGACGAGCGCGCTCACCGGTTCGGAGAGCTGGGTCAGGACGGAGAGCCCGATCTCCTCCGCGCTCGCCCCGGCCGGCACCGCGAACTCCCCCGGGATCACCTCGCCCAGAAGATCCGAGACGAGGCCTTCGTCGACTCCGCCGCGCAACGCCGTCAGAGCGGCGATGGCCTTGAGTTTGATCTCGTTCTCGGTCACGTGCCGAGCGTAGGAGCCCGGACGAGCGCGCGTGCGGAAATCGCGCGACACGCGGCGCCGGGTGGACGGGCTCTGACGGACCGGCCGACGGCCGGCCGACAGACGGACGGGACGGGGCCGGCCGACGGATCAACGGGACGTAGGGGCCCGCCGGCAGACAGACCGACAGAAGGACCGGCGCCCCGCCGATGAGTTTTCGGCGGGGCGCCGGTCTACCTCCCCGTAAGCCGTCAGCACCGGCCGGCGTACGAGCCGCCGCGCAGAGAAGAGGTCGTGTCATGTCCGACGCTCCCGTCGTCAAGGGTCCCGCCAGCTACTTCCCGGCCATCGAGAAGAAGTACGGGCGTCCCGTCTCCGAGTGGCTGGAGCTCGTCGACGCCTCGCCGCTCGTCAGGCACATGGAGCTCGTCGGCTGGCTCAAGGCCGAGCACGGGCTCGGGCACGGGCATGCCAACGCCCTTGTCGCCCATGCCCTCGCCCACCGTGCCGGCGCTCGTTAGGGCGGTGCGCTCGTCGAGGCGGCGGCGCAGGAGGAGGATGGCGGCGGCCGCGGCGAGGCCGGCGGTGAGGGCGGACCACCAGAGGGTGGCGGCGCCGAGGCCGGTGTAGACGCCGACGCCGAGGGTCAGGGCGCCGAAGCGGGCCACGCCCCAGGTCCAGCCGAAGGCGCCCTGGTAGCGGCCGCGGGCGTGCGGCGGGGCCAGGTCGGCGACGATGGCGGCGGCGATGCCGGCGACGACCACCTCGCCCAGGGACCAGACGACGACCGAGACGGTGAAGCCCACGACCCCGTCGGCCAGACCGGTCAGGGCGACGCCAGTGGCGATGAGCACGCTGCCCGCCGCCTGCACCCGCAGCTGCGGCAGGCGGGCCAGGCGGACGGTCGCGAAGGGCTGGAGGGCGACCACCAGGACGGCGTTGACGGCCGCCATCGCGCCGTACACGGCGGGCGACAGGCCGCTGTCGCGGATCGCCAGCGGCAGGGCGACCTCGGTGAGGGAGTAGACGAAGAGCTGTACGCCGAGGAGGGGCAGGAGCACGACCGCGAGACGGTCGCGCAGGACGACCCCGTAACCGATGCCGTCGTCCCCGGCCGGCCTCGGCGCACGCGGCGGTTCGGACAGGCGGGCGGCGACCACTCCCGCGTACAGCAGCATCGATCCCGCGTCGACGGCGAACAGCAGCCAGTAGCCGTGGGCGGCGAGGAAGCCGCCCAGTACGCCGGCGACCGCCGTGCCGATGTTGACGCCCCAGCCGAAGAGCGCGTAGGCGCGCTGCCGGCGTTCGGGCTCGACGGCATCGGCCATCAGCGCGTACGCGGCGGGCGACACGGTCATGCCGGTGGCGCTGATCAGGAGTGCGGCCGCGGCCATCGTCCACACGCCGGGCGCGACGAACAGGGCGCCCTGCGCGGCGGCGGTGCCGACGAGGCCGATGAGCATGGTGGGGCGGCGGCCGATGCGGTCGGCGAGGACGCCGCCGATGGCCGGGCCGAGGAGGTTGCCGGCGCCGAGCGCGCCGAGGACGTAGGTGGTGTCGGTGCCGGTGACGCCGCGCGAGGCGAGGAAGAAGACGAGGAAGGGCGTGACCAGGTAGCCGAGCCGGTTGATCACCGTTCCCGCGAACAGCGTCCAGACGACCGGCGGCAGCCCCCGGAACGACGACAGCGAGGAGGAGGCGGAAGGGGAGGAAGAAGAGGAAGGGGAGGCGGAGGACGGGGACTTGGAGGGAGAGGACTTCGAGGGAGGCATGGGAGGAGACTGCGCCTCTGGCCCGCACCCCCTCCAATCATTAAGCTCAGGCCGAATCCACCACCGGGACGACCGAGACAGCAGGGGGCGCGCTCATGGAGTCCGGGCTCAGTTTCTCCGCCGCCGACCTCGCCCAGACCCGTTTCGCCGTCTCCCCCATGTGGGAGGTGGTCACCAGCTTCCGGCTGCTCGTCGCCGACACCGACCCGCCGCTGCACCGCGGTTGGGCCGCGCAGGTACGGCCGCGGATCCGCCGCGCCGGGCTCCACCGGGGCCGGCTCGCCGCGCTGGTCCCCGGGCAGGGCTACCTCGCCGACTTCCTCACCCCCACCCCCTCCGGTCCCTTCCCCACCCTCGACGACGAACTCGACGCCGTCCGGCGGACCCCGGCCGAGCAGATCGCCCACGACCTCGACACCCTCCGCAGCCCCGGCTCCGTCGACCTCGAACGTCTCTGCGAGGAGATCCGCACCTACTGGGAACTCGCCCTCGCCCCCTACTGGGCCCGCATCCGCGGTCTCCTGGAGGCCGATGTCTTCCATCGTGCCCGCCAGGTCGCCGAGCACGGCTCGGCGCGCGTGCTCAGCGAACTCCACGAGACCGTACGGTGGGACGACGGCACCCTGCGGCTCGTACGGCGGGCCTGCGCGCTCACCCGCGACCAGGCGGGTTCCGGGCTGCTGCTCGTCCCGTCCGCGTTCGCCTGGCCGCGGGTCCTGACCCGGTCCGTGGCCCCCGACCCACCCCAACTCGCCTATCCCGCCCGCGGGATCGGCAACCTGTGGGAACCCCGCACCACGACCACCGCCACCGACGCCGTGGCCGCCGTCCTCGGGCGCTCGCGCGCGCTGCTCCTCGCCGAGCTGGACACGCCCGCCTCGACCACCCAGCTCGCCGGCGCCTTCGGCCTGTCGGCGGCCGCGGTCTCCCAGCACCTCATCGCCCTCAGGAACGCCGGCCTGGTCAGCGCCCACCGCAGCGGCCGGTCCGTCCTCTACGCGCGCACCGCCGTCGCGGACGCGCTGCTCTGTCCCCGGGAGGCGTACGCATGAGGACGAGCTGGACCGAGCGGACTCTCGTACGGGACGGGGGCGCCGGCGGCGAGGGCGTACGGCTCTCCCTGCGCGACTGGGGCGGCACCGGGCGGCCGCTCCTCCTGCTGCACGGGCTCGCCGGGCACGCCGGCGAATGGGACGGCGTCGCCCGGCGTCTGCGGGCGGACGGGCACCGGGTCGTCGCCCTCGACCAGCGCGGACACGGCGCGAGCGAGCGGCACCCGGGGGACGTCTCCCGGGCCGCGTACGTCGCCGACGTCCTCGCCGTGCTCGATCACCTCGGCCTGGCGGACGCGGTCCTCGTCGGGCAGTCGTACGGCGGCCACGCCGCCCTCCTCACGGCCGCGGCGACGGCCCGGGGCGGGGCCGGGGCCACGTCCGCCGCGCGCTCCGGCCGTCTCGCCGGGCGCCTCACCGGGCGCCTCGCCGGCGTCGTGCTCGTCGAGGCCGGGCCCGGCGGGGCGGACCCGGCGGTCCTGGCCGGCGTCGGCGACTGGCTGCGGGCCTGGCCGGTGCCCTTCCCGTCCCGGGACGCGGCCGTCGCCCACCTCGGCGGCGGACCCGTAGGGGAAGGCTGGACGGACGGGCTGGAGGAGCGGGACGGCGGCCTGTGGCCCCGATTCGACCCCGAGGTCATGATCGCCTCGCTCGCCGAGAACGCCGACCGGGCCTGGTGGGAGGAGTGGGCGGCGATCGACGTGCCCGTCCTCGCCGTCCTGGCGCAGAACGGGATCATCCCCGCCGAGGAGTACGACGAGATGGGCCGCCTGCTCCCCGGGCTCCGCGGCGCCTGCGTACCGGGCACCGGGCACGACCTGCACCTGGAACGGCCCGAGGTGCTGCACGCCCTGGTCTCCGGGTTCCTCCAGGAGATCCCTTGCGCTGGAGTGGACTCCAACACCTAGGGTGCGGCGCATGCGCTATCGGGTACTCGGCGGGACCGGGATCGAAGTCAGTACGTACTGTCTGGGCACGATGATGTTCGGCGCGGTGGGCAATCCCGACCACCAGGACTCCGTACGGATCATCCATGCCGCCCTCGACCAGGGGATCAACTTCGTCGACACGGCCGACATGTACTCGGCGGGCGAGTCCGAGGAGATCGTCGGCAAGGCGCTGCGCGACCCGCGCCGCCGCGAGGAGACCGTGCTCGCCACCAAGGTCTTCTTCCCCTTCGGGGAAGGTCCCAACAGGGGCGGCACCTCCCGCCGTTGGATCACCCGGGCCGTGGAGAACAGCCTCAGGCGGCTCGGCACCGACTGGATCGACCTCTACCAGGTCCACCGGCCCGACCACCGCACCGACATCGAGGAGACCCTCGACGTCCTCGGCGACCTGGTGTCCCAGGGCAAGATCCGGGCCTTCGGCTGCTCGGCTTTCCCCGCCGAGCAGATCGTCGAGGCGCACGCCGTCGCCGAGCGGCGCGGCCTGCGCCGCTTCCGCAGCGAGCAGCCCCCGTACTCGCTGCTCGCGCGCGGCATCGAGACCTCCGTGCTGCCGGTCGCCCAGCGGTACGGGATGGGGGTGCTGACCTGGGCGCCGCTGGCGGCCGGGTTCCTCACCGGCAAGTACCGCAAGGGCCGGCCCGTCGACCTGACCAGCGGCCGGGCGGCGCTCGCGCCGCAGCGCTTCGATCCCGCCCTGCCGGTGAACCAGGCCAAGCTGGACGCCGTCGAGGAGCTGATCGCGGTCGCCGACGACATCGGCGCCACCCTGCCCGAGCTGGCGATCGCCTTCGCCGCCGCGCATCCGGCGGTCACGTCGGTGATCCTCGGTCCGCGGACCGGGGAGCAGTTGGAGGGGCTACTGAAGGGCGCCTCGCTGGTCCTGACGGACGAGGTCCTGGACCGCATCGACGCGATCGTGCCGCCCGGCACGAACCTCTACCAGCCGGACGGCGTCTGGCGCCCGGCCTCCCTCACCGACCCCGCGCTGCGCCGGCGGCCGCTGGGCGACCGGGCGGCGGCGGACTAGTCCGCCGGCCTCTGGGGAGGCAGACCCCGACTGGTCCGGCTCTATGGCGGGGCCCGTCGCTCGTCGGGCGGCGCGGAGCCGAGGCCGAGCTGGGCCAGGGCCTCGGTGGCGGGGCTACGCCTCGGCCTTCTTCATCAGCTCGACCAGGGAGGAGAAGCTGTCGGCGGCGTGGCCGGTGTCCATGCCGCGGCGGAAGAGTTCGACGATCGTGGCCGGGAGGGTGGTGTCGACTCCGGCGTCCGCGTTGGTGTGCAGGACGTGTTCGACGCTGGCCATGCCCATGGCGAGGCGGTCCACGTCGCCGGTGTGCCGGCCGGCGTCGACGCGTTCGGCGTAGAAGGAGAGGAACCCGGGGAGCGAGTTCGCCGTCTCCACGGCGTGCGGGAGGACGTCCGCCGCGCTCAGGCCGTTGGCGTCGGCGAGGGCGACGGCCTGCCAGTAGCTCAGCATCGAGGTCCAGAACATGACCATGCCGATCTGGTACATGAGCGCGGCGAGCCCCGGGTCCTCGCCCCGGTGGTCGGTCCGCCCGGTGATGACCTCGAGCGCGGGCCGGTGCCGGTCGAAGACCTCACGCGGGCCGCTGTAGAACGTCGACGATTCGGCCTGCCCGATGCCGGAGGGCGGCACGGTGACGCCGCCGGTCAGCTGGACGGCGCCCCGCTCGGCTGCCCAGCGGGCCGCGGCCCTGGCCTTCTCCGGTGTGTCCGAGCTGAGGTTCACCAGGACCCGGCCGGTCAGCGCGGATTCGGCGGCCCCGAGCGTGGCGTACATGGCGTCGTAGTCCGTGAGGCTGAGGATCACCAGCTCATGGGCGGCGAGGGCCTCCGCCACGGTCGGCGCGAGCACCGCCCCGCGCGCGACCAGGGCGTCCGCGCGCGACGCGGTGCGGTTCCAGACGGTGACGTCGTATCCGCGGTCGAGGAAGGCGCCGGCCATGGCCTGTCCCATCGGGCCGAGGCCGATGACGGTGACCGACTGCCGCTGCCGCTCGGTGCTGCTGCCGTTGCTCATGGAGATCTCCACCCCTCACTAAAACGAACGCTCTATTTAGAGCACGACGAGAACGTAGCACAGCTCTAGAACGAACGCTCTACTCAGTGGGCCGATACTGTGGCCGCATGGAGACCAGCACACGGGACCGGATCGTCGTCGCCGCATCGCGCCTGCTGCAGCGGCAGGGCTACGTCGGCACGGGAATCAAGCAGATCGCCCAGGAGGCGCAGGCCACCCTCGGCTCCGTCTACCACTTCTTCCCGGGCGGCAAGGAGGCCGTCGCGGTCGCCGCGATCAAGCGCGGCACCGAGGACTTCGCGACGCTCCTGCGGACGGCACTGGACGGCGAGGACGACCCGGCGGAGGCGGTGATCGCCTGCGCCCGGCAACTCGCCGACGAACTGCGCGAGTCGGGCTGGATCGACGGCTGCCCGGTCACGGCGGCGGCCCTGGAGACGCTCGGCACCGACTCGGAGATCCAGCAGGCGTGCGCCGACGCACTGCGCGCCTGGGAGCAACTGGTCCGCGACAAGCTGCTGCGCTGCGGCTTCCCCGCCGAGAGCGCCCGGGAACTGGCGATCACCGTCATCTCCGCCCTGGAAGGCGCCGAAGTCACCGCCCAGGTCACCCGCAGCGAGGAACCCCTCCACGTGGTGGGGCGGCAACTCGCCCGCCTCGTCCGCGCGCACCAGGTCTAGCCGCCTCCCCGCCGACCAGGGCCCTGACCTGCGGACGTCCGGGCGCGGTGGCGGACTTCCTCTCCGGTCAGGTCATCCTTGACCCATGGGAGACAAGAGAGCGATCGGTTCCGACGAACGCAGGGCCCGCCTCGCCCTGCGCCACCGCCTGGCCCCCGCCGCGCGGGCGACGACGGCGGAAGAGGTCGCCGGGGCGCTGGTGGCGCTGCACGCGACGGACGCGGCGACCGTGTTCCTCGCCGCGGGTGCGCGGCTCGCCCCGGGCGGGGACCCCGTCGCGGACGTGGAGCGGGCGCTGTACGAGGACCGGACGCTGACCCGTATGCACGGCATGCGGCACACCGTCTTCGTCGTGCCCACCGGTCTCGCCGCCGCCGTCCACTCCTCCACCGCCGACGCGGTCGCCGCACGCGAACGCGCCATGCTCCTGAAGCACTTGGCGGCGGGCAGTGACTTCGACGCGGCCTGGCTCGCCGAGACCGAGCGCCAGATCATCGCCGTGCTGGAGGAGCGCGGCGAGGCGACGGGGACCGAACTGGGCGCGGCCGTGCCGCGGTTGCGATCGCAGTACGTGTACGGGGTCGGCACCAACCACGAGGGGCCCCAGTCGGTGTCCAGCCGGGTGCTGCGGGTGCTCGGCATGGAGGGCCGGATCGCCCGGGGCCGGCCGCAGGGCGGCTGGACGTCGAGCCGGTTCCGCTGGGCGCTGGTCCCGCCGCACCCCGAACTCCCGCTACCCGAGGCGCAGTCGGAGCTGGTGCGGCACTGGCTGGCCGCGTACGGCCCGGCGACGGAGGCCGACCTGAAGTGGTGGACGGGCTGGAAGGTGACGGACGTCCGCCGGGCGCTGGCCGCCGTCGGCGCGGCCGAGGTCGCCCTGGACGAGGGCCCCGGTCATGTGCTGCCCGACGACCTCGAACCCGTCACCGCACCGGACGCGAGCGAGCCGTGGGCGGCGCTGCTGCCCGCCCTCGACCCCACGGCGATGGGCTGGCAGGCCCGCGACTGGTACCTGGACCCGGCCCACCGCCCCGCGCTCTTCGACCGCAGCGGCAACATCGGGCCGACCGTGTGGTGGAACGGCCGGATCGTGGGCGGCTGGGCGCAGCGGCCGGACGGCGGGATCGTGTGGCGACTGCTCGACGAGGGCCTGGGCCGGGACGCCGTCCAGGCCGTGGAGGCGGAGGTCGCCCGACTGGCCGCCTGGGTGGGCGAGGTCCGCGTCACGCCCCGCTTCCGTACGCCGCTGGAGAAGGAACTGTCCGCCCCATGACCGACGCCGCCATGACCGACGCCGCCATGACCGACGCCGCCGCGACCGACCGCACCACCGGGCTCCCCACCGCCTCCGAGCGTCCTTCGCCCCGATCCGACGTCCTGCTGATCTCCGCCCAGCGCACCTCCACCGCCCTCCTCCTCGCCGAGGCCGCCGGCCGCCGCGGTCTCGCCGTCCGGGTGCTCGACGGGCCGCCGGAGACGGTCGTACGGCCGGACGAGGCACCGCACTGGTACGGCGGCCCGCTGCTCGCCGACCGGATCGCGGGGCGGCTCGGGCTCGGGCTCCTGGAGCCGTCGGGCGGCTGGCTCGCGGAGCTGCCGGGGGAGTTCACCGGGCGCCGCGTCACGCTGACGACGCTCGCGGCGGCCCGCCGGGAGCTGGCGGCGCGGCCGGCGTTCGTGAAGCCGCCGGTCGACAAGTCCTTCCCGCCCGCCGTGTACGAGGACGGCGGGCGGCTGCCGTACGACCTGCCCGGGGACACGCCGGTGCTGGTCTCGAAGCCGGTGACGTTCGCGACCGAGTACCGGCTGTTCGTCCTGGACGGGCGGGTGGTGGCAGGCAGCCGCTACCTCTCGTACGGGCGCCTCGACCCGGGTCCGGTGGCGCCGGACGCCCTCCGCTTCGGGGCGCAGCTGCTCGCGGCGGCGGGCGGCACGCTGCCGAGCGCGGTGGTCGTGGACGTCGGCCTGACGGAGGAGGCCGGGTGGGCGGTGGTGGAGGCGAACATGGCGTGGTTCGCGCACTGCTACGCGGCCGATCCGGCCGACGTGCTCGATGTCGTCCTGCGGGCGGCGGGGCCGCGCGGGCGGGTCGGCGAGCGGGACCGTTCCTTCCTCCGGGTGGGATCGGGCTGAGTGTCGAGAATCGCGGACCGGCTCCGACGTCTCCTGTGAAAGAACCGGCACGGACGAACGAACCGCTACACCGGCACAGGAGGACGTCATGAAGTACCTGGTGATGGTGCAGGGCGCGCAGGCCGACTACGACGCCATGAACGGCAAGGGCAACGCGCACAGCCCCGCGTGGAACGAGCAGGACCTCAGGGCGATGTTCGCCTACATGAACGCGATCAACGACGACCTGTCGGAGAGCGGCGAGTTCATCGACGGGCAGGGGCTCGTCGAGCCGGCCAGGACCCGGTTCGTGACCGCCGACGCCGACGGACGACCGGTCGTCACCGACGGGCCGTACGGGGAGACGAAGGAGGTGCTCGCCGGGTACTGGGTGCTCGACTGCGAGAGCCTGGAGCGGGTGACCGAGATCGCGGCGCGGGTCGCGCAGTGCCCGCAGCCGGCCGGCGCGCCGGTCTACCCGGTGGTGATCCGCCCGATCGACGAGGCGGGCGGCAGCGAGCTGGGCGGGAGCGAGCTCGGTTGACCGTCCCGTACGGGCAGGACCCCGTCCCGTACGGGCAGGAGGGCACCGATCCGTACGGGCGGGAGGGCACCGTCCCGTACGGGCGGAAGGGCACCGCCACCCCCTACGGGCAGGAGAGCCCCGCCCCTTACGGGCACCCCCACGGGCAGGAGCGCACCGGCTTCTACGGGCGGGAGGCCACCGTCGAGGACCTGCTGCGGCAGCACGCGCCGCAGGTCCTCGGCGCGCTCGTGCGCCGGTACGGGCATTTCGACGCCGCCGAGGACGCCGTACAGGAGGCGCTGCTCGCGGCGGCCGCGCAGTGGCCCCGGGAGGGGCTGCCGGCCAATCCGCGCGGCTGGCTGATCCGGGTGGCGTCCCGGCGCCTCACGGACGCGCTGCGGTCGGAGGAGGCACGGGCGCGGCGCGAGGAGACGGCGCTGCGGCTCGCACCGCGCGAGGTCCGGGCGGCGCCCGCCGATGACGACACGCTCACCCTGCTCTTCCTGTGCTGCGACCCGGTGCTCCCACCCGCCGGCCGGATCGCGCTGACGCTGCGCGCGGTGGGCGGTCTGACGACGGCGGAGATCGCCCGCGCCTTCCTGGTGCCGGAGGCGACGGTGGCGCAGCGGATCAGCCGGGCGAAGGCGAGGCTGCGCGCGGCCGGGGCCGACCACCCCTTCCACCCGACGGGCGCGGAGGACCGGGACGCGCGCCTCGCCTCGGTGCTCCAGGTGCTGTACCTGATCTTCAACGAGGGCTACACGGCCACGTCCGGGCCCGCGCTCCACCGCGCCGACCTCGCCCGCGAGGCGATCCGCCTGACCCGGGCGGCCCGTCGGCTGCTGCCGCGGGAGGGCGCGGTGACGGGCCTGCTGGCGCTGATGCTGCTGACCGAGGCCCGCAGCGCGGCCCGCACGGGGCCCGACGGCGAGCTGGTCCCCCTCGACGAGCAGGACCGCACGCTCTGGGACCGGGCGGCGATCGCCGAGGGCACCGCCCTGGTCGAGGAGGCCCTCACCGAGGGCCCGCCCGGCCCGTACCAGCTCCAGGCCGCGATCGCCGCCCTCCACGACGAGGCCACGGGCCCCGACACCACCGACTGGCCCCAGATCCTCGCCCTCTACGACGTCCTCCTCACGAAGACCCCCGACGACCCGATGGCCGAGCTCGGCCGCGTCGTCGCCCTCGCGATGGTCGAGGGACCGGAGGCGGGCCTGACCGCCCTGACCGCCCTCGAGCCCCGCTTCCCCCACTCCCACCGCCTCCCCGCCGTCCGCGCCCACCTCCTCGAACGCACCGGCGCCCACGCGGCCGCCGCCGACGCCTACCGCACCGCCGCCCGCTCCACCCAGAGCCTCCCGGAACGGCGCTACCTCCAGACCCGCGCGGCCCGCCTGTCGGAGTGACGCGGGTGACCGCCACCGCCCGGCGCGGGGAACGCGCTCAATGGGCGTGCGGGCCGCCCGTCAGGTGGGGGGTGCCCCTGGGGATGAGGGCGGGGGCGAGGAGGGTCGTGAGGGCGGCCGTGGTGGTGAGGAGGGTGAAGGCGGTCGTGAAGGTGGTGGGGTCGGGGCCTTCGAGGGCCGGGGCGGCGAGGGTGGAGACGGCGGCGACGCCGAGGGTGCCGCCGAGTTCGTGGCTGGTGTTGACGATGCCGGAGGCGAGACCGGCCTCGTGGGGGGCGGTCAGGCCGAGGGCGGTGGTGGTGGCGGTGACGAAGACGGCGCCGAGGCCGAGGGCGGCGACGGAGAGGGCCGGCATCAGGGTGGTCCAGGGGCCGGCGTCTGCGGGGAGGAGGGCGAGGGGGAGCAGGGCGAGGGCGGTCACGGCCGCGCCGGCGGTGGCCAGGGGTCGGGGGCCGACGGTGACGATCAGGCGGGAGGCGAGGTGGGCCCCGATGACGGTGGCGAGGGCGACCGGGAGGAAGAGCAGGCCGGTGCGGAGGGCGGAGAGCTGGTGGACGTGCTGGAGCAGGGCCGAGCCGAGGAAGAAGAAGGAGATCAGCAGGCCGGTGGCGACCAGCATCAGCAGTGAGCCCGCGACGACCGGGCGCCGGGTGAGCATGCGCGGGTCCATCAGCGGCGAGGGGGCGGCCTTCTCCACCGCCGCGAACAGTCCGTAAAGGACGGGTGCGGCGAGCAGCGGGAGCAGGGCGGCGGCGGAGGTCCAACCGGTGTCGCCGGCGCGGACCAGGCCGTAGACGAGGGAGCCGGTCGCGGCGGTGACGAGCAGGGCGCCGGGGACGTCGAGCCGCGCCGGGCGGGATGCCGTGGCCGGCAGGATCCGGGGCAGGGCGGCCGACAGGGCCAGGCCGACGGGCACGTTGAGGAAGAAGATCCAGGACCAGCCGGGGCCGTCGGTGAGCGCGCCGCCGAGCAGGACGCCGACGGCCGAGCCGGTGCCGCCGATGGCGGCCCAGACACCGAGGGCCCGGGGGCGTTCGGGGCCGTGGAAGAGCGTGGTCAGGAGCGCGAGCGCGGCCGGGGAGAGCAGCGCCGCGCCGACGCCTTGGGCGATCCGGCCGCCGATGAGCAGGCCGCCGTTCGGCGCGAGGCCGCAGAGCAGGGACGCGGCGGTGAAGAGGGCGAGTCCGGCGAGGAGGAGGCGGCGGGCGCCGAGGGCGTCGGAGAGCCGGCCGCCGAGGAGCATCAGACCGCCGAAGCAGAGGGTGTACGCGGTGACCACCCAGGTCAGGGCGGTACGGCCGAGGTCGAGGTCCTCGGCGATGGCGGGCAGCGCCACGTTCACGACGATGACGTCGAGGACCAGCATGAACTGCGCGGTGCAGAGCAGCGCGAGGGCCGTCCAGCGGCGGGGGAGAGCGGGTCCGGGGGTGTGGACATGGCTGTGGGCAGGGGTGAGGACGTGAGCGTCCGAAGGGGCCGTCATAACTGAACTGTACGGCACAGTACACATGAACTCAACGGTGCAGTTCAGTTGCAGCGGTAGGCTGGGCACCATGACGACCGACGCCGTGAAGGCCGCACCCAGCGGGGCCCGCGCCGCCCGCAAACGCCAGGCCATCGTGCGGGCCGCCCGCGCCCTCTTCCTCCGTGAGGGCTTCGGGGTCGGCATGGACGCCATCGCCGCCGAGGCCGGCGTCTCCAAGGTGACCGTCTACAACCACTTCGGCAGCAAGGAGGCCCTCTTCACGGCCGTCGTCGCCGGCGCCCTCGACGATCCCCTGGGCAAGCCGGGAGCCGAGGCGGGAAACGAGGCGGGGGGCGACCCCGGCGGCATGGGGACCGGCGGCCCCGACCTCGGCCGCCTCGCCGCGGCGACGGACGCGGCGGGCCTCAAGACCGCGCTCACCGACACCGGCCGCGCCTGGCTCCTGGCCGTACGCGCCGACGAAGAGGGCCGCGCCCTGCGCACCCTCGTCGCCACGGAGGCCCACCGCTTCCCCGAACTGGGCCGCGCCTGGCGCGAATACGGCCCGGCCGGCCACCACCCGGCCGTCGCCGGCGCCCTGCGCACCCTCGCGGACCGGGGGCTCCTGGAGATCCCCGACCTGGAGGTCGCGGTCCTCCAGCTCTACTCGCTGCTGGTCTTCCCGCAGATGGTCTTCGACCAGTACGGGGCCGAGCTCGGCGACGACCTGAGCGAGCGGCTCCTCACGGACGGCGTGGAGATGTTCCTGCGTCGTTACGCCTCCTGACGCCCGTCCCGTACCGGCGCCGCACCGTCACGAGCACCGACCCCCGCGCCCGCGCCCGCTTGGTTGTACGGGAGCTTCCCGAGCAGCACCGCCATGGCGCAGGTGTTCGTGAGCGCCGAGAAGACGAGGCCGCCCGCGACCGCCGCGGCGAGCAGTTGCAGGGCGGGGTGCACGAACACCCCGAGCAGCAGCCCGAGCAGGACCAGCGAGCCCGCGACCAGCCGGACCTGGCGGTCCATCGCCCACGGGACACGGGCCGGGGCGCCGGCCGGGCGCTCCAGGGCGTATCCACGGGCCGCCCAGCCGCTCGTGCCACCGGCGAGGTCGATCGCGGCGACGCCCCGCGCGGCGAGCCGGCCGCAGGCGGCGGCGGAGCGGCCGCCGGACTGGCAGACCACGAGCAGCGAGCCGCGGGCCGCGGCCTCCTCCAGGTCGGGCACGGCCCGGTCGAGGCGGTCGAGCGGCACGTTCAGCGCGCCGGGCAGGTGGCCGCCGGCGTACTCGGCGGGGGTGCGGACATCGACGACGGTCAGCTCGCCGAGGCGGGCGTGGGCCTGGTCGGCGTCGAGCGACGAGGGCGTGTTCATGGCAGGTGACATCCTTGGACGCGTACGGAGACGAACCCCATGGCGGGGAGTAAATTACCCCCCGGGGTATCTGTGGAGGAGTGATCGTGGAACTGGATCTCGCGGGCGCCGAGCTGAAGGCCGTGCTGAACCGGCTGCGGCGAGCGCAGGGGCAGATCTCCGGGGTCATCCGCATGATCGAGGAGGGCCGCGACTGCGAGGAGGTCGTGACCCAGCTGGCCGCCGCCTCCCGGGCCCTCGACCGGGCCGGCTTCGCGATCATCGCGACCGGCCTCCAGCAGTGCCTGACGGACGTGGAGGACGCCCGGAAGAACGGCGAGGACCGCGACCAGATGCGGGCCCGCCTGGAGAAGCTCTTCCTGTCCCTGGCATAGTTCCCGGCCGTCCGCCGGCGCTCGCGCGAAGGGGCGCGAGACCGCCCGGTCGAGTGACCCGGCGCCACCGGGACGGGCGAGCGGCGCCGCCGGCGCGTTGACGCCGACGGCCACCGGTCCACATCGCCCCCCACGCCCGGAGCCCCTCTTCCACAAACGCACCGTGGCCCCCGGCATCGTCATGCCGGGGGCCACGGGGGCGGTTCGGGTCGGTCTCGGGCGGGGTCAGTCGACCGCGAGGCCCTTCAGACGCTTGGCGATCCTGGTGAGGCGCTCGCCCTGGTAGCGGGCGGCGGCCAGGACGTTCTCCGCGGGGGCGCCGTTGGCGCCGGGGTGGGCGGTGCCGTAGGGGTTGCCGCCGGCGGCGTAGACGGTCTGGTCGGTGAAGCCGGGGGAGACGATGACCGAGCCCCAGTGGTGGAAGGTGTTGTAGAGGGCGAGCAGCGTCGACTCGTTGCCGCCGTGCAGGTTGTACGCGCTGGTGAAGGCGGTGGCGGGCTTGTCGGCCATCACGCCCTGGTTCCACAGGCCGCCGGAGGTGTCGATGAACTGCTTCAGCTGGGCGGCGACGTTGCCGAAGCGGGTCGGCGAGCCGAGCGCGTACGCGTCCGCCCACTCCAGGTCGTCGAGGGTGGCGACCTCGACCGCGTCGGCGGTGGCGTCGACGTGCTCGCGCCAGGCGGGGTTGGAGTCGATGGCCGCGTCGGGGGCGAGCTCGGGGACCCGGCGGAGCCGGACCTCGGCGCCGGCCTTCTCGGCGCCCTCCGCGACGGCCTGGGCGAGCTGGTGGACGTTCCCCGTGGCCGAGTAGTAGATGACGGCGACCTTGACGGACATGACGAGCCCTCCTGAAAACCGGATTACTTTCCGCTTCAACGAGAACCAAGGTAAGCGGACACCTATCCGTTTAGCAAGGGGGGTGGGTATGCTCAGGTCAGGAGGGGGAGCGCGCGAAAGGCAGGCGACGGCACATGAGCAGCACGAGGAAACGGCAGACAGGAACCGGCACCGCCACCGGCACCGGCACCAGCACCGGTGGCAGCAGCGGCAGCGACCGCGGCGACCGACCGGTCGACGCGCCCGCTCCCACACCCGCGCCCACGCCCCTGCTCAGCCTGCTGCCGACCGTCGGCGGCCCCGCCCCCGAGCGCGCCGACGCCGCCCGCAACCGCCGCAAGATCCTCGACGCCGCCGCCCGGATCGTCGCCGAGGACGGCCCCGAGGCCGTCACCATGAACCAGGTCGCCCACGCCAGCGGCATCGGCGTCGGAACGGTCTACCGTCGCTTCGGCGACGTCTCCCAGCTGCTGTGGGCACTCCTCGACGACCGCGAGCGCCAGTTCCAGGAGGCGTACCTCAGCGGTCCGCCGCCCCTGGGCCCCGGCGCGCCGGCGGCAGAGCGCCTGGACGCCTTCCTCGACGCGCTCGTCGACCGGGTCGTCGAACAGCGCGAGATCCTCCTCGCCGCCCAGACCGCCGCGCCCACCGCGCGCTACACCAGCGGCGCCTACCTCGCGATGCACACCCACCTGACCCTGCTGATCTCCCACGCCCGCCCCACCACCAACGCCCCTCTCCTCGCCCACCTCCTCCTGGCTCCGTTCTCCCCGAGCCTGATGCACCACCTGTCCCAGGAGCAGCAGCTCTCGGCCGAGGACCTGAAGGCGGGCATCCGCCAGCTGCTCACCCTCAAGCAGCCCACCGAGAGCTAGAGCGGCGTGGACGGCGTCGACACCGGGACGTACGCCAGGCCGTCGTACTCCTCCCCCGGCACCGTCGGCATGACGTTCCGGCGGTAGAAGCCCCGGGACACGTACGCGCCGTACGAGCGGGATCCGAGCGATTCCCCGCCCCAGGGCTCCGGCGCGGCCCTCAGGTCGCGGAGGTGCTCGCCCCGGTCCGCGAGCCGGGCCTCCAGCGAACCGGGCGGCGGCGGGCCGACGCGGTTGACGGCGACGGGCGAGGGGCGCCGCAGGCGCGGGCCCCAGGGCCCCGGCCACATCCGGCGGGCCCGGAAGGCACCCTCGCCGAAGAAGAGGCCGAGCGCGTAGTACGCGGAGCCGTGCCGTTCCCGCAGCAGGCCGCCCATCACCCCGTCCCTTACGGCCACATGGCCGTTGTGGGCCCACAGCGCGACCCCGGCGTCGGTGGTGGCGAGCAGCTCGTCGACCGCGTCCGCCATGTAGCCGTCCCGCACCCCGAACAGCTCCTGCCGTGGCCGCGTGACCACGTCCGCGACCCGTACGAGCATCCGCGCGTGCCGTACGTCCTCCGGGTCGAAGAGGCCCTCGGCCAGCGCCCGTGCCGCCTCCGTCAGCTCGGCCCGACGCTCCGGCAGGGAACCCGGCTGCGCGTCCGCCAGCACCGCGAGCGCCCCGGCCCGGTCCCCGAAGTGCGCCACCGACACCCCGCAGCGCTGCGGGTCGATCCCCGCGAAGCCGACCTGCTCGGCCGGTGACCGCCCCCGGTTGTAGGCCCTCAGCCACTCCAGCAGGTCCAGGACCTCGCGGGTGCGCCAGGTCCAGAAGCCGAGCCCGCCGAGGACCGCGGCGCCGTCGCCCGGCTCGCCCCGGCCCCGTACGTACGCGTCCACCGCGGGCGCGGCCGAGGCGCTCGCCTCCATCGCGAAGGTGCGAAAGCCGTGCTCCGTGACCAGGTATCGCACCAGCCGGTGCTTCAGGCGGAAGAACTCCGCCGTGCCGTGCGTCGATTCGCCGAGGCCGACCAGCCGCACCCCTGCCAGCGCCGCGCCGAACTCCCGCAGTCCCCGTAAGCCGTCCATCCCTCGAAACTACCCTGGACCCCGCCCCCGCCCGGCCCCAAGATCGGTGACGTGACCACCTACCTCATCCTGCACGGGTTCCAGAACCATCGTCCGGCCGGCCACTGGCAGCACTGGCTCGCCGCGGAGCTGCGCGAGCGCGGGCACGAGGTGCGGTATCCGCAGTTGCCGGAGGCGGACGCTCCGGAGTTGGAGCGGTGGCTGGACGCGCTGGAGGAGCACGGGAAGCGGTCCGGGGACGGGGAGGACGGGGAGTTCGTCGTGCTGGCGCACAGTCTCTCCGTGCTGCTGTGGCTGCGCGCGGGCGCGCGGCGGCCCGAGGCGGACCGGGTGCTGCTCGTCGCTCCGCCCTCGCCGGCCGTGACCGCGTCCATCCCCGAGATCGCCGCCTTCGCCGACGGCCTCGACCTCACCGAGCGCGGGCTGCGGGCCCGGCTGGTGTTCGGGGACGGGGACCCGTACTGCCCCGAGGGCGCCGACACGCACTACGGCGTGCCGCTCGGGCTCGACATGGACCACGTCCCGGGCGGCGGGCACCTCAACCCCGAGCACGGCGGCTACGGGCCCTGGCCCTCCGTGCTCGCCTGGTGCGAAAACCCGGCGACACGGGTGACCGGCGGCCACTAGCGTCGGCCGGATGACCAGCGCACCCCTCCCCGAGCGCCCTGACCGTCTCCCCGACCTTTTCCCTGACCGTTTCCCCGAGATCGAGCCGTACGACGAGGGCATGCTCGACGTCGGCGACGGCAACCGCGTCCACTGGGCCGTGTACGGCAACCCGGCCGGCAGGCCCGCCCTCGTCGTGCACGGCGGCCCCGGCTCCGGGTCCTCCCCGAACTCGCCCCGGCTGTTCGACCCGGAGGTCTACCGGGTCGTCCTCTTCGACCAGCGCGGCTGCGGCCGCTCGACCCCGCACGCGAGCGACCCGGCCGCCGACATGGCGGTGAACACCACCGCCCACCTGATCGCCGACATGGAGCGCCTGCGCACCCACCTGGGGATCGACCGCTGGCTGCTCTACGGCGGGTCCTGGGGGTCCACCCTGATCCTGGCCTACGCGGAGGCCTACCCCGAGCGGGTCACCGAGATCGTCATCACGGCCGTGACGACCACGCGCCGCTCGGAGACGGCCTGGCTGTACGAGGGGGTCGGCCGCTTCTTCCCGGAGGCGCACGAACGTTTCCGGGCGGGCGTCGACCACGCGGAGGACCCGGTCGGGGCGTACGCGGCCCGGATGAACCACCCCGACCGTGCCGTACGGGAGAAGGCGGCGGCCGACTGGTGCGCCTGGGAGGACGCCGTCCTGTCGATGGAGGGCCAGGGCACTCCGTACACCGACCGGGTCGACGACGCCCGGCTCGGGTTCGTCCGGATCTGCTCGCACTACTTCGCCCACGGCGCCTTCCTGGAGGAGGGCGCCCTGATCAGGGACGCGCACCGGCTCGCCGGGATCCCGGGCGTCCTGATCCACGGCTGGCTCGACATGGGCGGCCCGCTGATCACCGCCTGGGAGCTGGCCCGCGCCTGGCCGGACGCCGAGCTGCACGTGGTGGAGAGTGCCGGCCACCTCGGCGGCGGCGAGACCAGGCGTCTCGTCATGGGTGCCCTCGCCCGTTTCGGGGAGGAGGAGGCCGCGAGAGGCGCGAAAGGGTGAGCCACCGGGCGGCGCCTGCGCCCCGGCGGGATCATCGATACATGAGCCCCGTGATCCATCTCGCCCAGCAACCCGAGGCCGACGCGCTCCTCGGCCGCTCCCCGCTCGCCGCGCTGGTCGGCATGCTCCTCGACCAGCAGGTGCCGATGGAGTGGGCGTTCTCCGGCCCGTACACGATCGCGACCCGCATGGGCCACGACGACCTGGACGCGCACGAGATCGCGTCCCGGGATCCGGAGGGCTTCGCCGCGCTGCTCTCCGAGAAGCCGGCCGTGCACCGCTATCCGGGGTCCATGGCCCAGCGGATCCAGCAGCTGTGCCGGTTCCTGGTGGACGAGTACGGCGGCGACGCCGAGGCGGTCTGGTCGGACGCGGCGACGGGGAAGGAGCTCCTCGCCCGCCTGCAGGCGCTGCCGGGCTTCGGCAAGCAGAAGGCGCAGATCTTCCTGGCGCTGCTGGGCAAGCAGTACGGGGTGCGGCCGGAGGGCTGGCGTGAGGCGGCGGGCCCGTACGGCGAGCAGAACTGCCACCGCTCGGCGGCCGACATCACCGGGCCCGAGTCCCTGGCGAAGGTGCGGGCCCACAAGCAGGAGATGAAGGCCGCCGCGAAAGCCGCCAAAGCCGAGAAAACCACCAAACCGACCGAGAATTGACAACGCCTGATGTCAATCCTGTTCAAGCCGACAGGAATTGTGCGAGATGTGTTCCCAGAGGGCCCCGGCGATCGCTAACTTCCCCTCATCCTCGTACGCATCGGGAAGGACTTCTGTGAACGCATCCCAGCGCAGAGCCGCCGCCGTTCTGGCCGCCGCCGCACTCGCCACCCCGCTGGTGCTCGCCGCGCCCGCCACCGCCACCCCCGATCCGGGGGCCGCGCAGGCCCGCGACGCCGCCAAGCTGGCGAGGAAGCTGGTCCGCGAGACGTCCGCCCAGGACGCCTACAAGCACCTGCAGAAGTTCCAGGCGATAGCCGACTCGGCCGGCGGGCACCGCGCCGCCGGGTCCCTCGGCCACGACGCCTCCGCCGCGTACGTGTACAGCCGGATGAAGAAGGCCGGCTACGCCGTCACGTACCAGAAGTTCGACTTCGTCTACACCGAGACGCTCGCCGAGAAGGCCGCCGTCCTCTCCCCCGCCGCCCGCGAGCTGGCGATCCGGGCGATGACCTACACCAAGTCCACCCCCGTCGGCGGCATCAAGGCCGAGCTCGCCGCCGTCCCGGTCGACGCCGACGGCACCAGCGGCTGCGAGCCCGGCGACTTCGCCTCCGGCACCTTCACCGGCAAGATCGCGCTGATCAAGCGCGGCGGCTGCGCCTTCGCCGTCAAGCAGCAGAACGCCGCCGCGGCCGGCGCCGCCGGTGCCATCGTCTTCAACAACGCCGACGGCATCCTCTCCGGCACCCTCGGCGACCCGGCGGCCGGAAAGATCCCGACCGGCGGCATCACCAAGGACGAGGGCGAGAAGCTGCTCGCCGACCTCGCCAAGGGCCCGGTGAACCTCTCCTTCGAGATCCGCCAGCTCCAGGAGAAGCGGACCACCAACAACGTCATCGCGGAGACCAAGGGCGGCAACGCCGCCAACACCATCGTGCTCGGCTCCCACCTCGACTCCGTGACCGCGGGCCCCGGCATCAACGACAACGGCTCCGGATCCGCCGGCCTCCTCCAGGCCGCCCTGGAGCTCGCCGAGTCGAAGGACAAGGTCCGCAACAAGGTCCGCTTCGCCTGGTGGTCGGCCGAGGAGGTCGGTCTGCTCGGCTCCGAGCACTACGTCGACACCCTGTCGGAGCTCGGCAAGAAGGAGATCAAGCTCTACCTGAACTTCGACATGATCGCCTCGCCGAACTACGGGCAGTTCGTCTACGACGGCGACAACTCCGACGGCGTCGGCGCGGGCGCGGGCCCCGAGGGCTCCGCCCAGCTGGAGCGCGACATCAACGACTTCCTCGACGGGCGCGGAAACCCGCACGAGGGCACCGACTTCACCGGCCGCTCGGACTACGGCCCGTTCATCGCCGTCGGCATCCCCTCCGGCGGCACCTTCACCGGCGCCGAGGGCATCAAGACGGCCGGTCAGGCGGCGAAGTTCGGCGGCGAGGCGGGGGTCGCGTACGACGTGAACTACCACGCCAAGGGCGACGACCTCAGCAACATCAACATGACCGCGTTCGACATCAACATCGACGTCATCGCCAACGCCCTCGGCACCTACGCCCACGACATCAGCTCCCTGAAGAAGCCGGTCGTGTCCGTCCCGACCACCGGTGACGCGGGCAGCGGCGGCGGTCTGCACGAGGACCACCACGAGGTCACCGAGTAGTCACCTCCCGCGCCGTCGGGCCGGCGTCACCGCCTCCGGCGGGCCGTCCCGAAGACCGAGCGGGAGATCTCCCGGCCCAGCTGGGTGCCGATCGACCGCGCGAGGGACGTGAACAGACCACTGCCGACGACCTGTTCGGCGAGCGAGGGCTCCTCCTTCCGGCGGGGAGCCCTCTCCCGTTCCCTGTCCCGTGCCCTGTGCCGTTCGGTCTCCCGTCCGCTCACCTCGTCCCGCTCCTCCGCGGCACGCGCCGCGGCCTGCTCGGCCGCCTCCTCCGCCGCCCGCTGCTCGGCCGTCAGCCTCTCGTACGCCGACTCGCGGTCCACCGCCTCCGCGTACCGCCCGTACAGCGCCGAGCCCTTCACCGCCGCCTCCAGGTCGGCCGCCGGGACCGGCCCCATCAGCGACTCCGGCGCGCGAAGGCGGGTGGCCGCCACCGGTGTCGGAGCGCCCCTCTCGCTCAGGACGGTGATCACCGCCTCGCCCGTGCCGAGCCCGGTCAGCACCTCCTCCAGGTCGTACGCCGAGTTCGGGAAGGTCCGCACGGTCGCCTTCAGCGCCTTCGCGTCGTCCGGGGTGAACGCCCGCAGCGCGTGCTGGACCCGGTTGCCGAGCTGGGCGAGCACATCGGCCGGCACGTCCTTCGGCGTCTGGGTCACGAAGAAGACCCCGACGCCCTTGGAACGGATGAGCCGCACCGTCTGGGTGATCGACTCCAGGAACGCCTTCGACGCCCCGTTGAAGAGCAGATGCGCCTCGTCGAAGAAGAAGACCAGCTTGGGCTTGTCGAGATCGCCGACCTCCGGCAGATCGCCGTACAGATCCGCGAGCAGCCACATCAGGAAGGTGGAGAACAGCTGCGGCTTGTCCTGCACGGCCGGCAGCTCCAGTACGGAGACGATGCCGCGCCCGTCGGGGGCCGTGCGCAGGAACTCGGCCGTGTCGAACTCCGGCTCCCCGAAGAACCCGCCCGCGCCCTGCTGCTCGAACGCGGTGATCGCCCGCAGGATCACCCCGGCGGTGACCGTCGACAGACCGCCGATCCCCTTCAACTCGGGCCTGCCGAGATCGGAGACGAGGAAGGCCACCACCGCCCGCAGGTCCTTCAGGTCGACCAGCTCCAGGCCCTTGCCGTCCGCGTAGTGGAAGATCAGGCCGAGCGACTGCTCCTGGGTCCGGTTGAGCCCGAGCACCTTGGACAGCAGCAGCGGCCCGAAGCCGGTGACGGTGGCGCGGATCGGAATGCCGGCGGCGGCGGGCCCGGCGCCGGTCGCGCCGGCACCGGTCACCCCGGCACCGGTGGGCCCGGTCCCCGTCCCGCCGAGCCCGTAGAACTCGCAGGGGAATCCCGTCGCCGTCCACTCCTGCCCGACCTGCCCGGCCCGCTCGCGGACCCTCGCGCCGTCCTCGCCCGGGGCGGAGATGCCGGAGACGTCGCCCTTGATGTCGGCGAGGAAGACGGGCACGCCCTGCGCCGACAGCTGCTCGGCGATCAGCTGCAGCGTCTTGGTCTTGCCGGTGCCGGTCGCGCCGGCGACCAGACCGTGCCGGTTGAGCACCGGCAGCGGGATACGGACCCGCGCGTCCGGGTGACACGTGCCGTCCCAGAGCAGCGCCCCCAGATCGAGTGCCGGTCCGTCGAAGGCGTACCCCGCGGCGATCTCCGCCCAGGGCTCCGTCGCGGGGCCGTCCGAGGGCTGCTCACTCACACTCATGACGGACCCCTGTCCCGCTTGCGTACTGATTGATCCCGGTTTGACCCAGCATCGCACCGGGTCCGCGTGGCTGCGCCGGGAGCCGCTTGCCCGGTAGGCTTTCCGTGTGATCTTCAAGCGCATCGGAAACGGCCGGCCGTATCCCGACCACGGCCGGGAAAGCACCCGGCAGTGGGCGGACGTGGCACCGCGCCCGGTCCGCCTCGATCAGCTGGTGACGACCAAGGGCCAGCTGGACCTGGAGACGCTGCTCGCCGAGGACTCCACCTTCTACGGCGACCTCTTCGCGCATGTCGTGAAGTGGCAGGGCGATCTCTACCTGGAGGACGGACTGCACCGCGCGGTCCGTGCCGCGCTCCAGCAGCGCCAGGTGCTGCACGCCCGCGTACTGGAACTCGACTGACCCCTTCGGGGCTCCCGAACTCCTTGGGGCAGCCTGAACCCCTTCGGGGATCTCCCGTCGAAACCCCTCCGGGAGCCCCCGTGATCCTTTCGGGGCCCTTTCACCCCCATCCGGACGCGATCACATGATCATCCAGTAGGCATCACCCACGGGCGGCATTACGCTGCGCTCATGAGCATGCTCACTCCCCCCGGAATGGGCGGAAAATACCGCATCACGGGGGATGTCTACCCGCGCATGCGCCGCCCCCACCGCCGGCGCAGGATCGTCCTCGGGGCCGCGGCCGCCGTGCTCGTGCTCGGCGCGGCCGGCTGGGGAACGTTCCAGCTCGTCGACGTCTTCACCGGCGGCGACGGGAGGACCACCACCGCCGCCGGCCGGCGCGGCGACTGCAAGCCGGCCCCGAAGGCGACCGGGCAGCCCGCCGGCGCGCTTCCCAAGCCCGCCCAGATCACGGTCAACGTCTACAACGCGACGCCGCGCAGCGGCCTCGCGAAGACGACCGCTGACGAGCTGAAGAAGCGCGGCTTCGTCATCGGCAAGGTCGGGAACGCCCCCGCCGCCTACGACAAGAAGGTCCCCGGCACCGGCCTGTGGCTCGGCGCCCCCGGAGCCTCCAAGGGCATCTTCTCGGTCGTCGGCACGCAGCTGAAGGGCGCCACGACGAAGGTCGACGCCCGCACCACGGCGGACGTCGACCTGATCATCGGTACGGCCTTCAAGACCCTCGACCCGAAGGCGGCGGCGGACGCGGCGCTGATCGCGCTCAACAAGCCGAAGCCGGTCCCGGGCCGCTGCTGAACACCTCGCGGCCTCCGGCCACCCGCTGTGGCCGGGGGGCCGGGCGCCGGGGGGCCGGAGACGGGGAGGAACTAGCCGGCCGTGCCGTACATGCGGTCGCCCGCGTCGCCCAGGCCCGGCACGATGTAGCCGCTCTCGTTGAGCCGCTCGTCGACCGAGGCCGTCACGACCGTCACCGGCGTGCCCGCCAGCTCGCGCTCCATGATCTCGACGCCCTCCGGGGCGGCGAGCAGCACGACCGCGGTCACGTCGTCCGCACCGCGCTTGATCAGCTCCTGGATCGCCGCCACCAGCGTGCCGCCGGTCGCGAGCATCGGGTCCAGGACGTACACCTGTCGGCCCGACAGGTCCTCCGGCATCCGCGTCGCGTAGGTGGACGCCTCCAGCGTCTCCTCGTTGCGGATCATGCCGAGGAAGCCGACCTCGGCGGTCGGGAGCAGCCGCACCATGCCGTCGAGCATGCCGAGGCCGGCCCGCAGGATCGGGACCACCAGAGGCCGCGGGTGCGACAGCTTCACGCCGGTCGTCGACGTGACGGGGGTCTCGATGTCGACCTGCTCGGTGCGCACGTCCCTGGTCGCCTCGTAGGCCAGCAGGGTGACCAGCTCGTCGGCGAGCCGGCGGAAGGTCGGGGAGTCCGTGCGCTTGTCGCGCAGCGTGGTGAGCTTGTGGGCGACCAGCGGGTGATCGACGACGTGGAGACGCATGGCTCAACAGTAGCCGGGACTGGCGTCAACCCACGCCGTGGAGGGAAGGTGGGGACACAGGTACCCAGTCATGGGGTGGTGTGGCCTATGCCCGACGACCTGGACAAAAAGCCCGGCGAGGCGACCTCGGCAAGGGAGGAGCCCCGTCAGGGACGCGAGGAGCAGGAGACCGACGCGGAGCGCCGCAGGCGCCGCGCCCAGTTCCTGCGCGAGCTGAACGAGGCCAAGGCGCTGCGCGACCGCGTCCAGCCGCGGCGCGCCCGGGCGGCCCGGATGCGGCAGGCGATGCGCATGCGGACCTTCCGGTGGTGATCTTCCCGTGGTGACCCGCGCCGTACGGCCAAGGGGCTCCGCCCCCTCCCGGCTGTGCGCCCCCTGTGTGCGCCGGGGTCGCACGCCCGCCCGATCGCGGTGTCGTTCAGACTGATGCACGACGCAACAGCCGAAGACCTCTCCTGGAGCCCGGGTTTCTGTCACGATGCCGATTGGGCGGGGCATCAGGAGCGCGCCGCCGGATCATCACACCTCTGATCAGTGGGAGAGTCAGGTGTACTTCGCCGCACTGCTCGCGCGCACCGAAGACGGGTGGGAAGCGAGCGATACAGAGCTCGACAATGTGGAGACGCTGGCGGACCTGGCCGATCTGGCCCGCGAGTCCGCAGCCGACGACGGAGACACGGTGATCGTCTTCATCGAGCAGGAGGAGGAGTGGTTCGCCCTCGTCCGCGTCGACGGCGAGGACGACCCCCGGATCTTCGTCTCCAACGCGGCGGCCGCGGCCCGTTCCTCGTACGGGGAGATCCTCACCTCCGAGCTCCTCGGCGACGACGACCGGGACGACGACCTGGACGAACTGGTCGACCTGGACGGCACCGAGGACGGCGAGCCGGAGACGGACGAGGACGAGGACGACGACGTGGTGGCCACGACCGGCATCGTGCCGGTGGGACCGCTCGGCGACGTGCAGGTCCTGGCCGACCTCGGCCTGACCGAGAAGCAGCTCCTCGGCCTGCAGGCCGACGCCGACGCCCTCGGGGAGATCGCGGACGCGATCGGCGCCTCGGACATCCTGGAGACCGTGCGCTAGTGCCCCTCGCCGTACGGGGCCCGGACTCGTCCGGGCCCGCCCCCGATCCCGCCCCCGATCCCCTCACCGGCCCCGACCCCATCACCGGTCCCGACCCCCTCACCGACCCCGACCCCGATCCCGTACGGGACCCCTGGCGGGACCCGATGCGGCTGGCCCTCGCCGAGGCGGACGAGGCCGCGCTGGCCGGTGACGTACCGGTCGGCGCGGTCGTGCTCGGCCCGGACGGCACGGTCCTCGCCCGCGGCCACAACGAGCGGGAGGCGACCGGCGACCCCACCGCCCACGCCGAGGTCCTCGCGCTGCGCCGGGCCGCCGCGGCGAGGGGCGAGTGGCGGCTGACCGGCTGCACGCTCGTCGTGACCCTGGAACCCTGCGTGATGTGCGCGGGCGCGCTCGTACAGGCGCGGGTCGAACGGGTGGTGTTCGGCGCCTTCGACGAGAAGGCGGGCGCGACCGGCTCCCTCTGGGACCTCGTCCGCGACCGGCGGCTCAACCACCGGCCCGAGGTGATCCACGGCGTCCTCGAAGCGGAGTGCTCACAGCAGTTGACCCGCTTCTTCCGTGACCGCTGACGCGGCCGCTGACCTGCCCGGACATACGGATTTCAGTCCACGGGCACCTTTGGGCTAAGCTCTCTCTCGGTAGCGTGTCCGAGCGGCCGAAGGAGCTCGCCTCGAAAGCGAGTGTGGCGCAAGTCACCGAGGGTTCAAATCCCTCCGCTACCGCCAGAGAGAAGGCCCGGTGCATCGCACCGGGCCTTCTTCTTTCATGTGGTGGCCGGGGGGAGCGGCATCGGGGGGACAAGCCGCTCCCCCCGATGAGAACCGGTCCTGCCAGTCCTGCGCCGCGGTCAGGGGGGAAGCTCGCGGCGCGGACCCCGCAGTGAGGGCCGGTTCCTCAGCCCCGCGGATTCCTGCCAGATCCGCCGGGCTCGACATCCATACTGCGCGCCCGTCACCCGTCCGGGGGGCGGCAAAAGACCCCGATCGCCGGGCCCTTGGTCCATAAAGGCTCGGTTAGACTCACGCGACCGGGGAGGCCGAGGAGGGCCGGGGAGGGCGGAAGCATGGCTCAGGCGAAGAAGATCGCGCTCTACGCGGTCGTGGTCTTTGTGCTGTACACGATCATCACGTCCCCCGCCCGGGCGGCGGATCTCGTCCAGGTAGGGTTCGAGGGCATATCGAGCGCCGCTCAAGGCGTCGGCCAGTTCATGACCGAACTCGTCAACTAGGACGACACGCAACCGCCCCTAGGACGACGACCCAGCACTTCCGGGAGTACCGCCGTGATCCGCCATCTGGTCCTCTTCAAGCTCAACGACGGCGTCCGGCGCGACGAGCCCCGAGTGATCGCCGGCGTGGAGGCCTTCCGCGCGCTCGGTTCGCAGATCCCGGAGCTGAGGTTCTGGGAGTGCGACTGGAACATCACGGACCGGCCGATCGCGTACGACTTCGCCATCAACTCGGCCGTCGAGGACAAGGACGCCCTCCAGCGCTACCTCGAGCACCCGGCCCACCAGGCGGGCGTCGCCCAGTGGCGCGAGTTCGCCACGTGGGTGATCGCCGACTACGAGTTCCAGGGCTGAGCCCTTCCCCATCGGCTGAACCCCGGCCGAACCCGGCTTCACCCCGGGGCCGCGCGCCACGAACGCGCAGGCCTCGGGGTTTTTGCTGCCCAACTTCCCCCTCAACACGTAGTTATGCGGTGCTTGCACACAGTGGACATGTCTTGTGATGCTATGACCGCTTTTGACGGATGAGTCGACCGAAGTTGACGAGAAGGGGTGGCGTGAACGTGCCGGCCAGTACAGCGCCTCAGGTCCCGCCCCAGAACGAGGCCGGGACCACCCCCGACACGCCCCGCCCACGCCCCCAGAGCACCCGCGGCGCCGACACCCGCGCCCTGACCCAGGTGCTCTTCGGCCAGCTCAAGAACCTGGAGCCGGGCACCCCCGAGCACCACCGCGTCCGCGGGGCCCTGATCGAGGCCAACCTGCCCCTCGTGCGGTACGCCGCCGCCCGCTTCCGCAGCCGCAACGAGCCGATGGAGGACGTCGTCCAGGTCGGCACGATCGGCCTGATCAACGCCATCGACCGCTTCGACCCCGACCGGGGCGTGCAGTTCCCCACCTTCGCCATGCCGACGGTCGTGGGCGAGATCAAGCGCTACTTCCGCGACAACGTCCGCACCGTGCACGTCCCCCGCCGCCTCCACGAGCTGTGGGTGCAGGTCAACGGCGCCACCGAGGACCTCACCACCGCCCACGGCCGCTCCCCGACGACCGCCGAGATCGCCGAACGCCTCAAGATCGGCGAGGACGAGGTGCTCGCCTGCATCGAGGCCGGCCGCTCTTACCACGCCACCTCCCTGGAGGCGGCCCAGGAGGGCGACGGGCTGCCCGGACTGCTCGACCGGCTCGGCTACGAGGACCCCGCGCTCGCGGGCGTCGAGCACCGCGATCTCGTACGGCACCTGCTGGTCCAGCTCCCCGAGCGCGAGCAGCGGATCCTGATGCTGCGTTACTACAGCAACCTGACCCAGTCCCAGATCAGCCAGGAGCTCGGGGTCTCCCAGATGCATGTGTCAAGGCTCCTCGCCCGGAGCTTCGCCCGTCTGAGATCCGCAAATCGGATCGAGGCGTAGCTTGATCGGGTAGACCGGTTCGGAGCAGTTTTCAGCCGTCCCAAAAGCCGTACACCCCTTGTTTCCTGCGGATATTCACCGCCGTTGTGTCGACAAGTCACTACAGCGTGTTGCCGACATGTGACATTCTGCTGAGAGCGCGTTTGCCGCAGCCCCGCTGCCGGTATTCAGGTGGAGGCTGCGTTCCTCAGATGGTCGTGGCCGCCACGACCGTCCGCGACCTCAAGGGGGTGGCATGTCCGCAGATCAGGGCAGCTCGAAGGTGCTCACGCTCACGCCCATGCCCACGCAGACGACGGCGCCGACCGCCGCGGAGAGCGCCGAAGGCCCGCACGGCACGGCGACGGCCACCGCGTCCGTCACGGCCACGGCGACCGCCATCGACACCGTCCCCGCCATCGACACCGCCATGGTGGCCGACACCGCCGCGCCGGAGACCGACCAGGACGCCACGCTCGCCGCCGCCCCGCCGCCCGTCGCGCCCGAGGCCCTCGACACCCGCACCCTCTCCCGCTCCCTGTTCCTGCGCCTGCGCGCCCTGGACGACGAGGGCGCCGCCGCGGACAGCCCGGAGCGGACCTACGTCCGCGACACCCTCATCGAGCTCAACCTCCCCCTCGTGCGGTACGCGGCGGCCCGCTTCCGCTCCCGCAACGAGCCGATGGAGGACATCGTCCAGGTCGGCACCATCGGCCTGATCAAGGCGATCGACCGCTTCGACTGCGAACGGGGCGTGGAATTCCCGACGTTCGCGATGCCGACCGTCGTCGGCGAGATCAAGCGCTTCTTCCGCGACACCTCGTGGTCCGTCCGCGTGCCGCGCCGCCTCCAGGAGCTGCGCCTCGCCCTCACCAAGGCCAGCGACGAGCTCGCCCAGAAGCTCGACCGCTCCCCGACCGTGCCCGAACTCGCCGCGGTGCTCGGGGTGTCGGAGGAGGACGTGGTCGACGGCCTCGCCGTCGGCAACGCGTACACCGCCTCCTCGCTCGACTCCCCCTCCCCCGAGGACGACGGCGGCGAAGGCTCCCTGGCCGACCGCCTCGGCTACGAGGACACGGCCCTGGAAGGCGTCGAGTACCGCGAGTCGCTGAAGCCGCTGCTCGCCAAACTCCCGCCCCGTGAGCGGCAGATCATCATGCTCCGCTTCTTCGCCAACATGACCCAGTCGCAGATCGGCGAGGAGGTCGGCATCTCGCAGATGCACGTCTCCCGGCTGCTCACCCGCACCCTGGCCCAGCTCCGCGAGGGCCTGATCGCGGACTGAGCGGGGCCCTCCGAGGGCGAGTTCCCCCGTTTCGCTTCCTTGCTGACGACCCGTCAGTCACACTGACGACCATGTCCATGCGGCGATGGAAGCGACCGGGACTCGTGGTGGTCGCGCTCTGCCTCGGCGGAGCGCTGACCGCGTGCGGAGCGGGCGACGACGGCGACGGATACGCGGCGGTCGGCGCCGGCTCCGGCCCCGACCAGAAAGGCGCGGTCCCACCGTCCGGATCGGTCACCCTGGTCCCCCTGGACCCGGCGAAGCCCACCGACCCCGGACAGACGTCCAGCACGTCCCGCCCGTCGCCGAGACCCTCCACGGCCGATACGGCTCCGAGCGGTACGGCTCCGAGGGCGCCGGGCCGCCCGGGCGGCGCCGCGGCGACGGCGCCCCCTGCCGCCGAAGGGACCCCGCCCCCACCCCGCACGCCCGTCACAAGACCCTCACCACCGCCCTCGGCCCCCTCGGCGACGACACCGCCGTCCACCACCCCGACCGCCCCCGCCGCGCTCACCCTCTCCGCGCCCGTGCTCACCGACACCGACCGGCGCTGGTGCGAGAACGTCACCGTCACCATTCGCAACACCGGTGGCACAGCGGTCCGTTCGGGCACCGTCTCCTTCGCCACACACGTCATCGGCGCCCTCGGCGTCGACTGGGCGACCATCCGGTCCAGTCAGCCCCTCCCCGCCCCCCTCGCCGCCGGGACGGCCCGCACCCAGACGTACACGGTCTGCGTGGACTCCTGGCGGGTGCCGCTCGGCATGCGCGTCGACACCCGCGAGGTCACCGCCACCTGGCAGTGACCTCTCCGCAGATGGGGGTGTCGAGGCATCGCAGACCCGATGACTAGGGCTGCGGGCGCTCGACGACGTTGCCGTTGGAGCAGTTGTCGACCTGGTCGCCGACCCAGTCCCCGAGGACGGGCACGACGGCGACCTCCGCCCGGCAGACGGCTCCCGCGGTGAAGTTCCAGTTGTTGGCGGCGTTGACCCCGCTGCCGAAGGTGCCGTCCGGCTCGGGGGCGGCGTGGGCGGGCGCGGCGAGGGCGAGGGCGCTGATCGCGAGGGTGGCCATGACGGCCGGCTTCTTCATGTTCACGGCAGTGCCAACGAGCCCGGGCCCGCCGTGTCACTCCGGGTGACCCGCCCGGAGGTGCCGGCGCAGCAGGACGTTCGCGTCCGTCTCGGCGCTCCAGTCGAAGCGGGCGCGGGCCGCGGCACGGGCATCGGCCAGCTCGCCGCACTCGACGCAGTGCGGCACGGGTACGGGCGGGCGGCTCAGGTCGTACGCCGTCTCCGCCCGCTCGTTCGCGGCGCGCACCCCCGCGCTCAGCCGCTCGTCCCGGGTCGCGGGCCGCACCTTCTCGGGGTCCGCCTGCCACTCCCGCCCCCCGCCGAGCGGCCGCAGCATCGCGTACGGCCCGGCCTGCCCCCGGTACTCGCCGACCTTCCCGGCGACCGGGTCGTACACATACGCCCCGGGCTCCGCCCCGCACTCCGTGTGCCCTGCCATGCGTCGTCCTTCCACACTCACCCGATCGGGCGATTACTCTCCGTGCTTCCAGCGTTGCTCAATGGGAGGTGTGGCCACAACGCCTGCCGCGTGCCAAGGGCCACTGTCACGAGGGGGACGAAGTGGCCCAGAAGAACGCGAGGGCGCAGACGGAGGCTGCCACGACGGCCGAGGTGTTCGGCGAACTCCTCAGGCACTACCGCGAGTCGGCCCGGCTCACCCAGAGCGCGCTCGCCGGCCGGATCCCGTGCGATCGCTCGATGGTGGCGCGCGTGGAGGCAGGGACGCGGGTGCCGACGTGCGCGTTCGCCAGGACTTGCGACGAAGTGCTGGGAACGGGAGGGGTGTTGGCGAAGCTGTGGGAGAAGATCGACTGGTACCCGGAGGTGCAGCATCCGGACTGGTTCGAGCGCCGAGCCGAGATGGACGCGGAGGCGGTGGCGTTACGGGAGTACCAGACGCAGATGATGCCCGGCCTCTTGCAGACCCCGGAGTACGCGCACGCCCTGTTCTCTCGCGTGCCGAACGGCGAGGCGGTCGAGGACCGGGTCCGGGCGCGGCTGAGCCGCCAGCAGCGCTTCCTGGCCGAGGACGGCCCGTTGTACATCGTGGTGCTGGACGAGAGCTGCCTGCGGAACATGGTCGGTGACGCGACCGTCATGCGGGATCAGTGCACCCACCTGTTGCGGGTGGCCGAACACCCCAACATCGTGGTGCAGGTGGCGCCCTCCGACCGTCCCGGACTCCGTCGCCCGAACACGTCGGTGTCCTTGATCCGGCTGCCCGACGGGCATGAGTGGGTCTACTCGGAATCCCTTGACAGAGGCCATTTCAGCGACGATCCAAGCGACTTCGCGCGGCACACCCAGACCTATGATGTGCTCAGGGCAGGCGCTCTGTCAGTCCGCGAATCCGCCGCTCTGATCAGCGACATGATGGAAGGGTACGGGCACCATGCAGAGGCACGATCTGGCTGCGGCGACCTGGATCAAGAGCAGCTACAGCGGCGACAACGGCGGAAACTGCCTCGAAGTCGCCCCCGGATTCCCCGGCCTCGTCCCCGTACGTGACAGCAAGGCCCCGGAGGGCCCTGCCGTCGTCTTCGAGCGGGCGGCGTGGGAGACCTTCGTCCACAGCCTGTGAACAGTCCCGCGGGTCACACCAGGGCCAGGACGGCTACCGCCGGGGCCATGTAGAGCAGCGGGAACGGGACGTGCCCGTACGAGCGGGCGCGGATCACGGTGATCGCGGCCCCGGCGAAGTAGAGGACGAGACCGATCGCGGCGGCGACGCCGATCGCCGGGACGGCGTAGCCGACCAGGAGGCCGACCGCGCCGGCCAGCTTGGCGGCGCCGAGCCGGTTCCAGCAGGAGCGGGGCACGCCGTACTCGGCGAGCGGCTCCACGACGAACGTGGCGCGGGCGAGGATCGACACACCGGAGAACCCGGCCATGAACGCGGCGATGGCGGTGACGACGGTGGCGGTGGTGGACATCGTGGGCTCCTCGTGCGGACGGTGGTGAGCGCTTCTCGCTCACTCACCGCACTGACACCGCCCACGACGTCCGTGTGACCGCGCACGCGAAATTCTTTTTCGGAGCCGCCGTTACGCCGGTTCGCCGAAGCCGTCGAGCAGCAGCTTCGCGGTCCGCTCCGCACCGTCGGCGCGGACCGTGGGCGCCACCGTCCGTGCCGCGGCGGCGGTCTCGGGCGCGAGGGCCGTCGCCAGGGCGGCGGACAGGGAGTCGAAGGTCGGCACCGGGCCGTCGTGCGCCGCACCGATGCCGAGTTCGGCCACCCGGCCCGCCCAGTACGGCTGGTCCACGATCTGCGGGACGATCACCTGGGGCACTCCGGCCCGGGCGGCCGTGGTGGTGGTGCCGGCGCCGCCGTGATGGACGACGGCGGCCACCCTCGGGAACAGACGCTGGTGGTTCGCCTCGCCGACCGCCATGCAGTCGTCCCGGTCGTCGATCAGGCCGAGGTCGGCCCAGCCCCGGGAGACGAGGACGCGGCGGCCATGGGCCCGTACCGCCTCGATGGCGGCCCGGGCGGGCTCGGTCGAGCCCTGCATGCCCATGCTGCCGAAGCCGACGTACACCGGCGGTTCGCCGGCCCGCAGGAACGCCTCCACGTCGGCCGGGAGCGGGCGCTCGT
Source organism: Streptomyces sp. NPDC012769 (assembly GCF_042901205.1). NCBI lineage: Bacteria > Bacillati > Actinomycetota > Actinomycetes > Kitasatosporales > Streptomycetaceae > Streptomyces > Streptomyces sp. NPDC012769. Next base: position 102,014 of record NZ_JBIBCP010000005.1, read on the forward strand.
CCGGCACGAACCAGGCACCGGTCTGCACGACGTCGAGCTCCGCCGGCCGCTGCCACGGGCCGAGGACCGGGTCCGCCGCGAGCAACGGCCGGCCGCCCATCGCGTAGTGGCGGACGCTGGGAACGGGCGGGAGCCCCACCTCGGTCCGGAGGGCGGAGAGCCCGGCGCCGAAGACGGCGTTCACGCTGTCGACGTCCAGGTCCCACAGGGTCCGGTTGTCGCTCACGTCCTCGGGGAGCGGGCGGCCCGGCAGCGGGTAGGGCGGGTGGTGGGGCGAGGGCAGCATCCCCGGGAAGAAGGTCACGTAGGCGTAGCGCAGGCCCTGCTTCTCGGCCGCCGTGCGGGCCCCGGTCACGGCCGGGAACAGGCCGGTGGCCAGGAGCGTGTCCGCCCCCTCGGCGGCCTCGGCCACCGCCGCGTACTGGGCCTTCGCCAGCGCGGCGACCCGCTCGGCCATGTCCTCCGGGGAGTTCGGCCTCGGCCCGGCCGCCAGCACCCGCACCGAATAGCGCACCGGCACCATCTCGACCCCGATGCCGGCCAGCCGGTCGGCGAACTCCTGGTCCCCCGGCGCGACCAGCCGCACCTCGGCCCCCGACTGCCGCAGCGCCAGCGCCAGAGCGGCCAGCGGCTCGACGTCCCCACGGGACCCGTACGACGACAACACCACGCGCATGCGGTGGCTCCCCCTTCGGCTTGCTCCTCGTCCGATTCCGGCGAGGCCGCCGATTCTGCGCCATGACCGGGGCCTTGCCGCAAGGCCCCCCGTGCGCTATAAGTTGAGAGTGGCGGGGAGCGCGTACGGCTCCCGGCCTTTTCTTTTGCCCTGCCCCGCTTCGCTGGTGACGGGCCTTCAGGTGCCGAGACGCGGACGGCCGGGCCGGAGGCCCCGGTGGTGGGGCGTCCGGTCCGGCCGGTCAGGGGTCTGTCCGCAACGGGCCTGCGAGGGGCCTTCGAGGGGCCTTCGAGAAGGTCGTGCGGGTCAGCCCAGGGCGAGCCAGGCCACGCCTGCCAGGACGGCGATCGCGACGACCACGCCGACGATCAGGCCCACCCGGGGGCCGGAGGAGGTGGCGGCAGCGGCCTGCGGCTGCCGCTGCGGAGTGCCCTCGTCGACGAAGGCGCGGAACATCTGGGTGCTGCCGGCGGGGTCGTAGGAGCCCTCGGGGGCCTGTCCGCCGCCCTGGCCGTACGGTGCTTGGGGGTTGTGTGCCATGGGCCGGACCCTAGCGAAGTCGGGGTGGCGGTCCCAAGCCCCGCCCTCCGGCCCTGCCCCGGACCTGCACCTCCCCTCCCCCCTTTGCCGATTCTTTAGGCCGCTTTGACCGATTTCATTTGCCTGGAGCAACCATCCATCTCTATGGTTGCCCTAAGCAACAAGATGCCGAGATCCTTCCCTGGAGAAGTGCATGGAGACACGGAGCCGGTACGAGGACCTCGCCCGATCGGTGAGCGCGATCGGGGCCGTCAAGCGCGGGCTCAGCCGTGCGCTGCCCGCCGACTGCCAGGGCGGGGCGGCGGCCGTCCTCGCCCTGGTCAAGCACCACGGCGACATGCGGACCAGCCGGCTGGCCGAGCTCATGGCCGTCGACATGTCCGTCTGCAGCCGCCATGTGGCCCACACCGTGGAGCACGGCTGGATCGAGCGACTGCCCGACCCGGACGACAAGCGCTCCCGGATCCTGCGGCTCACCACCGACGGCTTCGCCATGCTCGGCGAACTCGACCGGCGGGTGACCGAGGCCTTCTCCCGCCACCTCGCGGAGTGGTCCGACGACGACGTCGAACTGCTCACCCACCTGCTCGTCCGCCTCCGCGACTCCTTCGGGGACTGCCGGGCCCACCACGCCTGAGACTCACGCAAAGGAAGCAAAGGAATTCATGGCCACCACCGCGCCTGACACGGGTGTACGGGAGGGCCGCACCGACACCGCCGGTGCCGACGCCTCCGCCGCCCCGATGACGCACCGGCAGATCATGGAGGCGCTGTCCGGGCTCCTGCTCGGCATGTTCGTCGCCATCCTGTCCTCGACGATCGTCTCCAACGCCCTCCCGCAGATCATCACCGACCTCGGCGGCGGCCAGTCCGCCTACACCTGGGTCGTCACCGCCGCCCTGCTGTCGATGACGGCGACCACCCCGCTCTGGGGCAAGCTGGCCGACCTCTTCTCCAAGAAGCTGCTCGTCCAGATAGCCCTGGTGATCTACGTCGCCGGCTCGATCGTCGCCGGTCTCTCCCAGAACACCGGCATGCTCATCGCCTGCCGCGTCGTCCAGGGCATCGGCGTCGGCGGTCTGACCGCCCTCTCCCAGATCATCCTGGCTGCCATGATCGCCCCGCGGGAGCGCGGCCGGTACAGCGGCTACCTCGGCGCGGTCTTCGCCGTCGCCACCGTCGGCGGCCCGCTGCTCGGCGGCGTCATCACCGACACCGACTGGCTCGGCTGGCGCTGGTGCTTCTACGTCGGCGTGCCCTTCGCGCTCATCGCGCTCCTGGTGCTGCAGAAGACCCTGAAGCTCCCCGTCGTGAAGCGCCAGGTCAAGGTCGACTGGGCTGGCGCCCTCTTCATCAGCGCCGCCGTCTCCCTGCTCCTGATCTGGGTCACCTTCGCGGGCGACAAGTACGACTGGATGTCCTGGCAGACCGCCGTCATGGTGGGCGGCTCGATCGTCCTCGGCGCGGTGTTCGCGCTCGTCGAGTCGAGGGCCTCCGAGCCGATCATCCCGCTCCGGCTCTTCCGCAACCGCACGATCACCCTGGCCTCCCTGGCCTCGCTCTTCGTGGGTGTCGCGATGTTCGCCGGCACGGTCTTCTTCAGCCAGTACTTCCAGCTGGCCCGGAACGAGTCGCCGACGATGTCGGGCGTCCTCACCATCCCGATGATCGGCGGCCTGTTCGTCTCCTCCACCGTCTCCGGCATGGTCATCACCAAGACCGGCCGCTGGAAGGCCTGGCTGATCAGCGGCGGCGCCCTCGCCACCGGCGGCCTCGGCCTGCTCGGCACCATCCGTTACGACACGGAGTACTGGCACATCGCCGTCTTCATGGCGGTCCTCGGCCTCGGCCTCGGCATGATGATGCAGAACCTGGTGCTCTGCACCCAGAACCAGGTCGCCCCCTCCGACCTCGGCGCCGCCTCCTCCGTCGTCACCTTCTTCCGCTCCCTGGGCGGTGCGATCGGTGTCTCGGCGCTCGGCGCGGTCATGGCCCACCGGGTCACCGACTACGTCAAGGAGGGCCTGGCCGAGCTCGGCCCGAAGGCCGCGGCGGCCGTGGGCCAGGGCGGCGGTGGCATCCCGGACATGGACAAGCTGCCCGCCCCGATCCGTACGGTCATGGAGAGCGCGTACGGGCACGGCGTCGGCGACGTCTTCCTCTACTCGGCGCCGTTCGCGCTGCTCGCCTTCCTCGTGACGCTGTTCATCAAGGAGGTCGCGCTGAAGAGCAACACCGCGCAGCCGGAGAAGACCGGGTAACCAGGCAAAAAGCTCCCGGCCGCGCTTCGAGCGGAGGCGCGGCCGGGTGGAGTACGGGGCGGCGGGCAGGGGACGGCCCGCCGCTCCGTCATTCCTTCGCCCGTTCCGTACGGCTGCGCTCGACCATGACCTCGATGCCCGCGATCAGGACCTCGAGCGCGTACGCGAAGTCGCGGTCCCAGATGTCGCTGACGCTGCCGTGCGAGGCGCGCTCGTCGAGGATCTCCGCGATCGGTTCGAGCACCTCGACGAACTGCGGATCGTCCCGGAATGCCTTGATCGACTCGCCGTAGAAGTCGTCCTGCGACATCCCGGCCTCGGCGGCCCGGCGCTGGAACTGGGACTCGATCGTCCCGTACCCGTACACGAACTGGAAGACGGCCGACATCGCGCTCGGCTGACGCTCGATCGGAAGCCCGGTGTCCCGGACCGCCTCCTGGATCTTGGAGCCGACGGCGATGGCGTACGGGCCGATGTTCAGATACTGCCCGGCGCACGGCGACATCCACGGGTGGCGCACCAGCATCCGGCGGTAGGCCAGGGCGAGCGCCCTGATCCGGTCCCGCCAGTCGCCGGCCGCGTCGACCTCGGCGAGGTCGATCTCCGCGTAACAGGTGTCGATGGCGTACTCGATGATGTCGTCCTTGGTGTCCACGTACCAGTACAGGGACATCGCGGTGACGTTCAGCTCGGTCGCCAGCTTGCGCATCGAGAGCTTGGCCAGGCCCTCCTCGTCCAGCATCCGGATCGAGGCGGCGACGATCCGCTCCCGGTCGAGCCCGGCCGGGCCGCCCCCGCTGCGGGCGGCCCGGTTGTCCCGGTTCTCCAGCCAGACGCTGGAACGCGCCGGGTTCTTGGCCCGATCGGCTGCCTTGACCATCGCGTTCCTTCCGTCCGTCAGTGGTCCGTGACCATGCTAGGCAGCCACGGTCGGCTGCTCGGCCGGCTCGGCGCCCTCGGCCCCGGCGCGCTCGGCCCGCTCGGCCCGCTTCAGCAGGGCCGCCGCGACCAGGCCGCCGGCGAGGACGGCGATCGCGCCGACCAACTGGCTGGTCTGGAGGCCGGAGGCGAAGGCGTCGGAGATCGCCGCCCGCTCGCTCTCGCCGCCGGCCGCCGCGAGGGCCGCGGGCAGCGAGGTCGCGGTGACGGTGACGAGGGCGGCGAAGCGGGCGTTGAGGACGGCGCCGAGGACGGCGACGCCGAGGCCGTTGCCGAACTCGGCGAGGGTGCCGTTGACGCCCGCGCCGACGCCGGCCTTCTCCGGCGGGATGGCGCTCATGATCGCGTTGGCCATGGCCGGGTTGGAGACGGCGAGACCGGTGCCCATGAGGACCAGGCCGAGCAGCATGCCCCAGTAGGTGCCGTCGGTGCCCCCGCCGATCAGGGCGATCGAGCCGAGACCGGCCGCCACCAGGGTCATGCCGACGGCGACGGTGAGCGGGGTGCCGAGCTTCGTCACGATCCGCGGGCCGACGCCGGTGAGGTTGAGCCCCACGACCGTCAGCGCGAGCGGCGCCATCCGCAGACCCGCTTCCAGCGGCTCGTAACCGAGGACGAACTGCAGGTGCTGGGTGAGCAGGAAGAGCGAGCCGCCCATGCCGAACATGACCAGGATCGCGCCGGCCACGGCGCCGACGAACTTCTGGTTGCGGAAGAAGTGCATGTCGAGCATCGGGTACGGGATGCGCAGCTCCCAGACGGCGAAGGCGGCCAGCACGACGACGCCGATCGCGGCCGGGACCAGCACCTCGGCCGAGGTCCAGCCGTGCTCGGGACCGGTGATGATCGCGTACACGGCGGAGGTCATGCCGATGGTGGAGAGCAGGGCGCCGAGCAGGTCGGGGCGCTCGCCCTGCGGGTTCTTCGACTCGGGGACGAGCTTGAGCACGGCGATCAGACCGATGAGCGCCACCGGGATGTTGACGAGGAAGATCATTCCCCACCAGAAGTGGTTGAGGATCGCGCCGCCGATCAGCGGGCCGGCGGCGAAGCCGAGCGAGCCGACGGTGGCCCAGAGCGCGATGGCCTTGACCCGCTCGGAGTCGTCGAAGATCTGCATGACGACGGCGAGGGTCGTGGTCATCAGCAGCGCGCCGCCGACGCCCATGCCCGCACGGGCGGCGATCAGCTGCGCGCTGGACTCGGCGAGGCCGGCGGTGAGCGAGCCGATGCCGAAGAGCGCGAGGCCGATGGCCAGCATCTTCTTGCGGCCGTAGCGGTCCGCGGCGTTGCCCGCGGTGAGCAGCAGGCCGGACTGGACCAGCGAGTAGGCGTTGATCATCCACTGGATGTCGCTGGTGGACGCGTGGAGTTCGGTGGTCAGCGAAGGGATGGCGACGCTGAGCACGGTGTTGTCGAGCAGCACGGTGAGCTGGGCGAGACAGATGACGCCGAGGATCAGCCAGCGCTGCGGGTGGCCACCGCCGGTGGCTGTCATGGGCAACTCCTATACGGTGTACGAGGGGTGGACTCGTACACCGTATAGGACTCTCTCGTACGCTGTATAGCGATTAACGGTGACGGGCTACTCGCGGGTGGTCTTATCGCTGGTCAGGTCGTAGAAAGTGGCGCTGCCGACGGTGACCTTCTCGAAGGTCGCCTCCACCCACGCGGAGATCCGCGATCCTTCACCGCTGCCGCCCATCCCGCCGCCGCCCGAGGCGATGAACCAGTGGATCCGCCCCTCGGCCACGTACTGCTTGAACCGCGCCAGGGTCGGCGACGGGTCGCTGCCGTTGAAGCCGCCGATCGCCATGACCGGCTTCTCGGTGGCGAGCTGGTAACTGGCCGCGTTCTGGGAGCCGATGGCGGCGGCGACCCAGGTGTAGGCGTCGGCGTTCTCCAGCAGGGCCCGCTCGGCCTCGGCGCCGACGGTCGCGCCGTTGAGCAGACCGCCCATGCCGCCGGTCGCACGGCCGCTGGGGCCTTCCATACGGGTGCCGTTGTCGGCCGGGGGCCGGCCGGGGCCCTGGCCCGGGGCCTGGCCCTGGCCCGGAGGCTGGCCACCCCCTCCCTGGCCGCCCGGGCCGGGGCCGTACGCGAGGAACATCCGGCCGCCGGGGCCGCCGCGACCGCCCGGGCCCGCCATGCCCGCCGGTCCCGCCGGTCCCGCCGTGACGATCGAGCCCTGATGCCCATCGGCCAGCGTGGCCAGGGTGTACGCGAAGGGGCCCGCCAGGCCCGCCGCGAGGCCGAGCCCCGCCGCCGCGAGCCCGAGGCGCCGGTCCGTCCGGCACGCGAAGAGCAGCCCCAGCGCCGCCGCGCACCCCGCGACCAGCACCGCCCAGCGCAGCCACGGCTGCCAGTCCGGCGTACGGCCGAGCAGTACCAAGGCCCACACCGCCGTCACCGCCACCGCGAGCGCCAGGGCCCCCGAGGCGGGGAACCGGGCCCGCTCCTCCCACAGCACCACCGCGCCCATGCCGATCAGGGCGGCGATGTACGGGGCCATCGCGACCGTGTAGTACTCGTGGAAGATGCCGGCCATGAAGCTGAAGACGGCCGTCGTCAGCAGCAGCGAACCGCCCCACACCAGGAACGCCGCGCGGGCCGTGTCCGTGCGCGCCGCCCGCCGGGTCACCACGAGCCCGGCGACGAGCAGGATCAGCGCGGCCGGCAGCAGCCAGGAGATCTGGCCGCCGACCTGCTCGTCGAACATCCGGCCGAGGCCCGTCTCGCCCCAGCCGCCACCGCCGGGGCCGCCGCCGGCGCGGGCGGGCAGCTCCAGGCCGGCCGGCAGATCACCCGCCAACCGCCGGGGGCCGCCATTACCGCCACCGCCCACGCTGCCGACCTCGTTGCCGTTGAGCCGGCCGAGCCCGTTGTAGCCGAAGGTCAGCTCCAGGAAGCTGTTGTTCTGCGACCCTCCGACGTACGGACGGGAGGACGCGGGCCACAGCTCGACCACGGCCACCCACCAACCGCCCGACACCAGCATCGCGAGCCCGCCGAGGCCCAGCCGGCCGAGCCGCCGCCCGAACCCGCCCGGCGCGCACACCACGTACACGAGCGCGAGCACCGGCAGGATCAGGAAGGCCTGCAGGGTCTTGGCGAGGAACGCGAAGCCGAGCGCCACCCCCGCCCACACCAGCCACCGCGCGGCGCCCCGGTCCAGCTCCAGGGCGCGCAGCACGCAGAAGACGGCGACCGTCATCAGCAGGGCGAGCAGCGCGTCCGGGTTGTTGAAGCGGAACATCAGCGCCGCGACGGGGGTGAGCGCGAGCACCGCGCCCGCGATCAGTCCGGCGGCCGCGCCGAAGCGGCGGCGGACCGCCGCGTACAGCACCGCGACCGTGGCCACCCCCATAAGCACCTCGGGCACCAGGATCTGCCAGGACCCGAGCCCGAAGAGCCGTACGGACAGCGCCATCGGCCACAGCGCGGCCGGGGGCTTGTCGACGGTGATGGCGTTCGCCGCGTCGAGCGAGCCGAAGAAGAAGGCCTTCCAGCTCTGGCTGCCGGCCTGGACGGCGGCGGAGTAGAAGGAGTTGGCGTAGCCGCTCGCGCTCAGGTTCCAGAGGTAGAGCGCGGCGGTGGCGAGCAGCAGGCCGAGGAGGGCGGGCCGCACCCAGGGCGCGTCCTCGGGCCTTCCACGCCAGGTTCGTCGGATCAGGGAGTTCATCGAAGGGTCCTTGTGGAGGGGGCACGCTCCGGGAACACCCAGAGCCGGAAGAGGAGGAAGCGCACGACGGTCGCCGCGAGGTTGGCGACGATCAGCACGGCGAGCTCGGCCGAATGCGCCGGTGCCCCGGTCGCCGCGCCGAGCGCGGCCAGCGAGCCGCTCGTCAGGGCCAGGCCGATGCCGAAGACGACGAGCCCCTGCGCCTGGTGGCGGGCGGCCCGGTCCCGGCCCCGTACGCCGAAGGTGAGCCGGCGGTTGGCGGCCGTGTTGGCGACGGCGGAGACGAGGAGGGCGGCGGCGTTGGCGAGTTGGGCGTCGGCGCCGAGCCGGGAGAGGGAGTAGAGGGCCAGGTAGAAGAGGGTCGACAGGACCCCGACGCAGCAGAAGCCGAGCAGCTGGCGGGCCAGACCGCCCGGCACTCCGCTCAGTTCGCGGTCGCGCGGGTCGTCGCCGAAGGGCCGGGCGAGCCGGTCGAGCGGCAGCGACCCGGTCGCCAGCGCCCGCCCCACCCGCCACACGCCCTTCAGGTCATCGGTCGCGGTCCGCACGATGTGGACGGTCGAGTCGGGGTCGTCGACCCAGTCGACCGGCACCTCGTGGATCCGCAGCCCGGCCCGCTCGGCCAGCACCAGCATCTCCGTGTCGAAGAACCAGCCGGTGTCCTCGACCATCGGCAGCAGCCGCTCGGCGACCTCCCGCCGTATCGCCTTGAACCCGCACTGGGCGTCCGAGAAGCGGGCGGCGAGCGAGCCGCGCAGGATCAGGTTGTAGGCCCGCGAGATCACCTCCCGCTTCGGCCCGCGCACCACGCGGGAGGAACGGGCCAGGCGCGAGCCGATCGCCAGGTCCGAATGGCCGGAGATCAGCGGCGCGACCAGCGGCAGCAGCGCGTTGAGGTCGGTGGACAGATCCACGTCCATGTACGCGAGGACCGGCGCCTCGGACGCCGACCACACCGTCCGCAGCGCCCGGCCCCGGCCCTTCTGCTCCAGCCGTACGGAGCGGACGGCGCCCGGGAGGCGGGCGGCGAGTGCGCGGGCCACGTCCGGGGTGGCGTCGGTGGAGGCGTTGTCGGCGACGGTGATGCGGAAGGCGTACGGGAAGGTGCGGGAGAGGTGGTCGTGGAGCCGCAGCACGCACGGCTCCAGGTCCTTCTCCTCGTTGAAGACCGGGATCACCACATCCAGGACGGGCCGGCCGGCCGCGCCCACGGGGAGGTGCTCCCGGGCCGGAAGGGTTTCGGCACACGGTGGCGTTCGCATGCCCCGACCCTCGCGGGGCCCGCTGTCACGGCGGTGTGGTGAGACTGTGCCGGGGCTGTGAGTCGAGAGTCGAGAGGCGGGAGACGGGAGTCAGGGGCTGGGGCTGGGGCTGGGGCTGGGGCTGGGCCAGGAAGGGTCGGGGCCGGGAGTCAGCGCGTCTTCGGCAGGGACACCGCGAAGACGGTCCGGCCGGGCACGCTGTCCACGGTCACCTCGCCGCCGTGGGCGAGGGTGATGGCCCGGACGATGGCGAGGCCGAGCCCGGTGCCGCCCGCCGTCCTCGACCGGGAGGCGTCGCCGCGCGCGAACCGTTCGAAGACGGACGGCAGAAGCTCGGGCGCGATGCCCGGCCCGTCGTCCTCGACCTCGACGACCGCGTGGCCCGGCTCCGTACGGACACGGGCGATGACGGTCGTGCCGGGCGGGGTGTGGGTGCGGGCGTTGGCGAGGAGGTTGACGAGGACCTGGTGGAGCCGGGCGCCGTCGGCCGGCACCTTCACGGCCGCGGGACCGTCGGTGTCCGGGAGTTCGAGGCGCCAGTGGTGCTCGGGCCCGGCCGCGCGGGCGTCGGAGAGGGCGTCCACGACGAGCGGGGAGAGATCGGTGCTCTCGTACGAGAGCGGGCGTCCGGTGTCGAGCCGGGCGAGCAGCAGCAGATCTTCCACGAGACCCGTCATCCGCGTCGCCTCGGACTCGATGCGCCCGAGCGCGTGCCGGGTGTCGGGCCCGCACTCCTCCCGGCCGCGCCGGGTCAGCTCCGCGTACCCCCGGATCGAGGCGAGCGGAGTGCGCAGCTCGTGACTGGCGTCCGCGACGAACTGCCGCACCCGCGTCTCGCTGCGCTGCCGGGCGTCGAGCGCCGAATGGACGTGGTCGAGCATCCGGTTGATGGCCGCGCCGACCTGCCCGACCTCGGTGCGCGCGTCCGCCTGCGCCTCCGGCACCCGGTGGTCGAGCGCCACCTCCCCGCGGTGCAGGGGCAGCCGTGCCACCTGCGCGGCGGTCGCGGCGACGCGGCGCAGCGGGCGCAGGGCGATCCGTACGAGCAGGGTCCCGGCGAGCGAGGCGGCGACGAGCCCGGCGCCGGTGACGCTGAGCTCGACGACGACCAGGGTGGAGAGGGCGTCCTGGAGCTCGGTGAGGGGGATGCCGGTGAGGAAGTCGCCGTGCTGCCCGGTCGCGTACTCGACCCGGTAGTCCCCGAGGCCACCACTCAGCGAGACGGTGTGCGGTGCGCCGTCGCGCGGTACGGACGCCAGGGCGGCGCGCTGCCCGGCGTCGAGCTCCTCGACCTTGAACCGCGGCCCGTACCGTCCCTCCTCCGGCGGCACGGACACCGACGCCGACGTGACCTCGCCGTCCACGACGACGGCGCCGACGGTCCCGAGCGGCGAGCCGGGCCCGTTGATGAAGCCGAGCAGCTCGCGGGGGTCGCCGTTCCCGGGCGCGGGCGAGAGGAACGGCGAACCGGCGGCCCGGTTGGACACCGCCCGCAGCTGGCCGTCCACCTGGTCGTACAGATACGACCGGAACGCGATCGTCGTCACCGTCCCGATGACGGCGGCGACGACCGCGATCAGGGCGACGGCGGAGACGACCAGGCGGGTGCGGAGCGACCAGGGCGCGCCGAGGCTCGACCGGCGAAGGGGGCGGGGGCGCGACCGGAGAGGGGGGCGGGGGCGCACGGCGGGCTATTCCCCTGGCTTGATGAGATACCCGGCCCCGCGGCGGGTGTGGATCATGGGGCTGCGCCCGGCGTCGATCTTCCGGCGCAGGTAGGAGATGTAGAGCTCCACGACGTTGGCCTGCCCGCCGAAGTCGTACGACCACACGCGGTCCAGGATCTGCGCCTTGCTGAGCACCCGGCGCGGATTGCGCATGAGGAAGCGCAGCAGCTCGAACTCGGTGGCGGTGAGGTGGAGGGACTCGCCGCCCCGGGTCACCTCGTGGCTGTCCTCGTCCAGGGTGAGGTCCCCGACCGTGAGCAGCGACTCGCTGCGCGCCTGCGCCGCCCCCGCGCGCCGGATGAGCCCGCGCAGCCGGGCCACGACCTCCTCCAGGCTGAAGGGCTTGGTGACGTAGTCGTCGCCGCCCGCCGTGAGCCCGGCGATCCGGTCCTCGACCGCGTCCCTCGCGGTCAGGAACAGCACCGGCACCTCGGGCAGTTCGTGCCGCAGCCGCCCGAGCACGGAGAGCCCGTCCATGTCGGGCAGCATCATGTCGAGCACGACGGCATCGGGCCGGAACTCCCGGGCCGTCCGCAGCGCCCCGGCCCCGTCGCCCGCGCTGTGCACCTGCCAGCCCTCGTAGCGCAGGGCCATCGAGAGCAGCTCGGCGAGCGAGGCCTCGTCGTCGACGACGAGCACGCGGACGGCGGAGCCGTCGGGCCGGAGCAGATCGGTACGCGAGCGGGGCGCGGGGGTGGTCGCAGTCATGGCTGCCACGGTCCGGGGCGCGGCTGAGACACGTCTTGCGCTTGTCTGTGAATTCCCTGAGAAAGCCGGGGGCCGCCGACTTCCCGTGATCAGAGGCGGATCAGGGCGGATCTGGGGTCGATCAGGGCGGATCAGGGCGGATCAGAGGTGAAACAGCCGGACGCCGTTGTCATGGCAGACGGCCCGCAGCCAGTCGTCGCCGAGACCGAGCCGTTCCAGGGCGTGGAGCTGATGGACGTACGGGTAGGGGATGTTGGGAAAGTCCGACCCGAGGAGGATCCGGTCGCCGAGCCCCTGGAGCCGCTTGAGCTCACCGGCCGGGAAGGGCGCGAGTCGCTCGCTGAAGTCCGTGAAGGCCATCGTGGTGTCGAGGTGGACCCCCTCGTACCGCTCGGCGAGGTCCAGGAAGTCCGCGTACTCGGGCATGCCCATGTGCGCGACGATCAGCCGCAGCCGGGGATGGCGGGCGAGCAGCCGTCCGACGGGCCCCGGGCCGGTGTACGCGCCGGGGGCGGGCCCGGATCCGCAGTGGATCACGACCGGGGTCCCGGCCTCGGCCAGCAGGCCCCACACCTCGTCGAGGAGCGGGTCGTTGGGGTCGAAGCCGCCGACCTGGAGGTGCACCTTGAAGACCCGTGCGCCGCGCTCCAGGGCCTGCCGGACGTAGCCGGGGGCGCCGGCCTCGGGGAAGAGGGTGGCGGTGTGCAGGCAGTCGGGGGTGCGGCCGGCGAAGTCGGCGGCCCAGTCGTTGAGCCAGGCGGCCATGGCCGGCTTGTGCGGGTAGAGCATCGAGGTGAAGGCCCGCACCCCGAACTCCCGCAGCAGCGCGACCCGGCGGTCCTCCTCCTCGCGGTAGGTGATGGGCCACTCGAGACCGGTGAGGGGCCCGACGGCGTCGAAGTAGGCCCACACCTTGTCGAGGACGCTGCGGGGCATGAAGTGGGTGTGGACGTCGACGAGCCCGGGGACGCCGAGACGGTCGGCCCACCGCCGTTCCTCAGTCGTCATGGGCGTTACGGTCGTCGCGGTCGTCGCGGTCCTCGCGGTCCTCGCGGTCCTCGCGGTCGAAGCCGTAGGTGCGCTCCACCTTGCCGATGTGGACGCGGTAGCTGTCGTACCAGTGCTCCCGGCCGTACCGCTTGGCGGCCATGTGCTCGGGATGGTGCTGCCACTTGGCGAGCCCGTCGAGGTCACGGAAGTAGGCGACGGTGATGCCGATGCCGCCGGCAGTCCGGGCCGCCTCGTAACCGAGGAAGCCGGGCACGTCCTTGACGAGCTCGTTCAGCTTGGCGGCGGTCTCGGCGTATCCCTCGGGGGCGTCGGGCCGGATCGAGGTGAAGACAGCGGTGTAGTAGGGCGGTTCGAAGCCGCCCACGAGGTTCTGGGTCATGTGATCACCCTGCGGCGGGCCGGGCGGGGCTGTCCATGGATGCCGCCGGAAGGGATCCAAGACTTTACGATTCAGATCTTCACGAGGGGCACGCACCGACGGGGCGTGGGTGCGCGACCTCAGAACAGCTGCTCCTGCCCGTCCTCGCAGCTCACGGGCATGGTGAGGAGCCGTTCCGGTGGCGCGGCCTCCAGTGCCCAGCCGCTCATGAGCCGGGTGTCGAGCGCGAGATGGCGCCCGCTCCGGTCGAGGAGGTGCAGATCCGGCCCGGCCGCGGCGAGCAGCCGCCCGGCGACCACCCCGCCGGCGACGAGCTCGACGACGCTCCCGTCGTACGCGGGCAGGTCACCGATCCCGAAGACCTCCACGTGGTCGTGGACCCGGCAGGGCAGCACCTCCAGGGTCTCCGCCCAGACGCCGACGCCGACGGCCCGCCCGTACAGCTCCGTGACCTCGCCCGCCCGCTCCCCGGCCGGCGGCAGGACGTGCCGGACGGCCCGCTTGCGCGCGTACGGGATGCGGTCGGGCACGGCGAGGGCGTGACGCAGCACCTCCTCGGTCCGCCGGGCGGCCATCAGCGGCCCCCGCCCCAGCCAGCTGAAGGCGACCGCGCCCTGTTCGAGCAGGCGCGCGTCGCCGCGCTGCTCCGCGGTGATCCCGACCTTCACCATCCCGGGCCCGAACCAGGCGAGATAAACGCGGTACGGACGCGGGTCGTCGGCGAGGGTGTCGGCCGCCACGGAGTGCGCCCGGTCGAGCCGCGTACAGTCGCCGCACCGGCCGCCGGTGCCGCGCCCGGGCAGGACGGCGGCCAGGGGGCAGGGATTGCCCCGGGCCCCGACGCAACGCCGCTCGCCGACGGCCCGGAAGGCGATGTCCCGCCCGCAAGCGAGCACGCTGACCCGCCCGCCCTCCCACCGCAGCCCGGGCACCCCGCCCCGCCACGAGATCCCGCCGCTCCGCCACACCATGGGTCCAGTGTCGTGCAGACCACTGACACGGGGCCGTCAGGGCAGCACGTACAGCAGACCTCCGTCGGTGCCGTTGCCGTCCTTGCCGTTGCCGTCGTGGCCGTTGCCGGGACGGCCGAGGCGGTCGGAGCCTCCGGCGTGGCGCATGCAGCCGTGCTCGACGAGCACGCGGACGCAGTCGCGGACGCGCTCGGCGGTGAGCCCGGTACGGCGGGCCACCTCCTCCAGGCGGTAGCGGACACCACCGCGGACGAGGGCGGGCGCGAGACAGGCGGCGACGGCGTGGACGTCGTCGCTCACGACGGCGTTCCGGGCGCGCCAGGAGTCGAGGAGCTGCTGGGGTGTGAGAGCGGTCCCGGGGCGCGGCCGGTCCGCGTCCGGTTCCTCGGCCGCCTGGCCTGCCTGGTCGGTCTGGCCTGTTTGGTCGGTCTGGCCGGGGAGGGAGCGCTGGGCGGGGACGGAGAGCCGTTCCAGGGAGGCGGCGATCCGGTGGAGGTCACGCCCGGCCTCGCGCAGCAGCTCAAGGCGCTCGCTCTCCTCGTCGATGCGCGCACCGCACTCCTCCAGCCGTACGAGGGCGTCGAGGAGCGGCTGCGGAAGGACGAAGCCCGCCGTGGGCACGGGCGACGGTTCGAGCCCGTAGGACCCGTCACGCTGCACGCCGGCGACGAGCTGGGCGACCCACGTCTTGAAGGGCGCGGCCTGTGCCTTGCTGGAGGCGTTGACGAGCTGGACGAGCCCTTCGAGGCACACGAGCCGGGTCGACTTCCTCAGGCCCCGCAGGCGCGTCCGCGTCGTGCCGGGGCCGGGGTCGGGGTCGGGGTCGGGGTCGGGGTCGGGGTCGGAGTCGAGGTCGAGTGGGAGCTCGCCGAGCGTCGTGTGCAGGGCGTCCCCGACGTGCGTGCGGAGGGCCTTGCTTGCGCTGGCGTGGCCGAGCTGACGGGCCACGTCCACGGCGGGGAACCAGTGCGATCCGTCCGGCAGCGTGATCCTCCGCAGCCGCGCTCCCGTGGCGGCGTACACGAAGTCGTCGATGTCGATGGCGTCGACGGCGTTCATCGGACATCACCTCCAGCTGCACGCTAGGCCGAGGGCATATTCAACTGACATGGAAATCAGTTCGGTTCACCCGAAGGTGTGGGTGGGAGACGGCCGGGGCCGCCGGCGAGGAGGGTGAGGACGTCGTCGGCGGTGAACCGCCCGGCCGCTCCCGGACAGCGGGCCAGATAGGCGGCGATCTCCTCGGCCGCCCAGGCCCCGGCGGCGTGCAGACCGGCCGCGATGCGCCGTACGTACGCCTCGGAGGGCTCCCGCAGTTCCACCTCCCCCAGGGCCCAGGGCGCGGTGAAGGTGAGCAGCGGGACCCCGTCGATGTCCCCGGCGCACACCACCGTCTCGTACCGCCCGGGCCCCAGCCGGACCCGCCCGCGGACGACGGCCTCGGCCAGCTTGAGCTCCGTCTGCGTCTGCGCATCGGGGCGCGGGCCCGTGCGCGTGCCCGCGCCCGCACCCGGCCGGCGGTACATCTCCTGGTCGGTGATGTCGGAGAACTGCCCGGCGGTGATGAGGTGCGCCCGCGCGTAGACGGTGCCGGGGGCCTCCGGATCGTAGAAGCCGCGTCCTCCGCCCCAGACGGGCGACTCGGTGGCGAAGTAGAGGGTTCCGGGGAGTTCGACGGCCCGCGAGGCGAGGGGCGCGGCCGGTTCGCGGCAGTTGAGGAGGTAGTGCCGGAGCCGTGCGTCGTCGGCGTTGGATCCGTAGGCGGCGTACCAGACGTACATGCCGCCGGACGTTATCGGCTGCGGCGCATGCCCTCGGCGGCGTCGCAGAGGGAGTAGGGGTCGAGGGTGAGGCAGGCGACGGGGTCGTCGGGGTCGCCGTAGACGGTGAGGGACGCCGGACATTCGGTGCCCTCGAACGCGAGCCGTGGCTTCCGCCCGCCCATGCCCGTGTTCCGCCCCGCCTCATCGCTGTTCCGGCACATGCGAAACCGGTGGCCGTCCGCCTCACGGCGGCCTCGCACGGGGCGAGGGCCCGCCGGCACGACCACCGGTCCATGTCCCCGAACTTGCGAGCACCCGGGGCCCGGGCAGCGTACGTCATCTGCGAAAGTGACCCGATGCTGCAGAACCCCGAGAACACCGTGTTCGTACGGGCCGCCACGCCGCTCCTCGTCCTCACCGAGGCGCCGGTCCACGACGCCCTGCCCCCGCTCGCGCCGGTTTCCACCGGCGGGGAGCCGCCCGTCTGCGACGGCTGGGGCATCGTCCCGAGGCTGACCCTGTGCGTCGTGGACGGCCCCGGCGACCACGGCACCATGATCCCGGCCCTGGCCGCCCCGGTCCTCGGCGAAGGCGACCTGGCCGACTGGTGCGAGGACGCCGAACGCGCGGGGGGCGCCGTCGTCGTCTCCCTCCCGACCCCGCTCCCCACCCCGCTTCCGCCCCTGCTGGACCTCCCCGCCCTCACCCGACCGGCCACCACCCGCGGCGGCTTCGTCCCCCTCCTCGGCTGACGATGGACCCGTCCACCCGCGAGATCCGCCTCCCCTCGACGACGTGGTCGCCGTCCTGCGGGACCTGGACGAGTTCGTCGTCTCCCTCCGCCTCGGCTCCCGCATGGCCTCCGGCACCGCCGACGAGCGCACCATCGGCGAGTTCGTCCTCGCCCACGACGTCACCCGCCGCCTGTCGCGCGCCCGCCACGTCCTCAGCGTCGCCCTGGACGACCAGCTCACCCCCGAGGAGAACGCCACCATCGACGCCCTCTGCGCCCAGCCTCCTCCCCGCCCCGAGCCCAAGTCCTGACCCGCACGTACGCCCGAACAGCGCGGCGCTCGCGGACATATTCGAGACGAGCGGCGCGGTCTCCCCGGACTCCACCACGGGCACGGTCACCGTTGCGCGTCTCTCCGCCGCTGACGTCCGGGACATCCCCACGGCGGGCGGCGACTGCTGCTCAAGCACCTGGCAAACGCAAGAGGCCCGGACTCTCGTCCGGGCCTCTCATCTGTGTGCACTCGGCAGGATTCGAACCTGCAACCTTCTGATCCGTAGTCAGATGCTCTATCCGTTAAGCTACGAGTGCTTGTTTTTAGTTTTCGTCTTCACTCCCCGGCCTTTCGGCCCGCTCGCGGCGACAGGAAGAACATTACATGACTGCCGCCGTCATGTGAAATCCATTGGCCACACCCCTTGTGACCTGCGAAAACGCCCTAGGCGATCAAGCTGGACAGTGCGGCGGCCGACGCCGCCGGGGGGCGGTGGCGTGGCCGGAAAGGGCGAAAAGAGACCGGGGTCACACGCGGTCGGGGTGATCGCGGGGCCCGGCGCCCGGAGCGGTCGAAAGGCGGCCGGGAGGCGGGGCGGGAACGGGCGAAGCCCCGGTCGGAGGGACCGGGGCTTCGGTGGTGGCGGAGGCGGAGGGATTTGAACCCTCGATGGGCTTTAAGACCCAAACCGCATTAGCAGTGCGGCGCCATAGACCGGACTAGGCGACGCCTCCATGCACCCCGCGCGTACGCGAGTGGTGCGTGCAGATGATGACACAGACGAGCCGGGTGCCACCAATCGCTTTCACCGTACTAGCCACCGGGGGCCCAGGGCAAAGCCCTCACCCGGCGCATCCCGGTTGCGCAACGGAGCGCCGCCCGGAGCGTTAGTGAGGGAAGAACGCCCGTCCGCCGCTCCAGGAGTCCGAATGCTGCGTCCCCTCCTCCTCGCGACCGCCGCGACCGTCGCGGCCCTCACCCCCCTCGCGACCGCCGTCCCCGCCGGCGCCACCGGGCTCGGGCCGCTGCCCCCGCTGCCGCTCCTCTCCTCCCCCGACACGCTCACCGTGAGCATCGAGCGCAGCGGGCACTCCGACGCCAACGGGACGTTCGAGCTGGAGTGCGGCGGCACGCCCGGCGGGACGCACCCCGCCGCCGACAACGCCTGCAAGCGGCTCGACCAGCTCGCCAAGGCCGGCGAGAACCCGTTCGCGCCCGTGCCGGAGGACCGGATGTGCACGCAGCAGCACGGCGGGCCGGCCACCGCCCACATCACCGGAAGCTGGCAGGGCCGCACCGTCGACGCCCACTTCTCCCGCGCCAACGGCTGCGAGATCGACCGCTGGGAGAACCTCCGGCCCGTCCTCCCCCGCGTCAAGGCGTGATCACACAACCCCCACCCCATGTCCAGAGGCGGAGCCCCGCCCTCCCTTAGACTCCCTCCGTGACAGGCCGCGGGCCGAGGGGCAAGATGGGGCCGGCCGGCCACTAGGCAAGGGCTGCAGGCACATGCAGTGGTTTCAGGGAGGAAGCGTCTCGTGAGCAGCAGGCCATCCCGAGGCGCTGCTCGCCTCGCAGCCATACTCGACGCGCTCCCCGACGGTCTGGTGCTCGTCAACTGCAACGGCACCGTCGTCAACGCCAACACCATCGCCCTCGGCATGTTCGAGACCCCCGGCACCGCGCTCGTCGGCCGGGGCCTGCTCGACCTGCTGCCGGACTTCGACTCGCGCCTGATCCCCGGTTCGATGCGGCGCCCCGAGGGCGCCGACGACCGGGGCCGCACCCGGCCGACCCGGATGATGGCCCGCCGCACCGACGGCAGCGAGTTCCCGGTCGAGGTGACCAGCGCCAGCCTGGAGGACGGGCGCGAGGCCTACGACTCGTACAGCGGCTACACCGGCGACGAGCTGCTCATGCTGGTCGTACGGGACCTCACCGGCACCCTCGACACCGAGGCGGAGCTCGCCCGCTCCCAGCGCCAGACCGAGATGATCCTGCGCGCCGCGTCCGAGGGCGTCGTCGGCACCGACACCGACGGCCGGGTCGTCCTCGTGAACCCCGCCTTCGCGCAGATCCTCGGCTACCGCGCCACCGAGCTCGGCGGCGCCGAACTGCACCCCCTGATCCTCCCCAAGCGCGCCGACGGCGAGCCCTTCCCGTACGAGGAGTCGGCGCTCGCCGACACCCTCAAGTCGGGCCGCAAGCACCGCGTCCGCGGACAGGTGCTGTGGGCGAAGAACGGCGACCCGGTGCCCGTCGACCTGACCACCGCGCCGGTACGGGACGGGGACCAGCTCGTCGGTGCCGTCATGACCTTCGCCGACCGCAGGCCGTACGCCCAGCTCGCCGAGCGACACGCCGCCGAGCTCGCCGACCAGGCCGAACGGCACACCGCCGAGCTCGCCGACCTGGCCGAGCGGCACGCCACGGAGCTGGAGCAGCGGGCGGCGGAGCTGGCGGAGGAGAAGGAGCGGTACGCGGCGCTCGCCGCCCGGCACGAGCAGCTGACGGCCGTCCTCGGCGAGTCGCTGCGCGGGCCCCTGGAGGAGCTGCGCAGCGAACTCGCCAGCCTCGCCGCCGACGACGCCGGGCAGCTGTGGCCCGAGGCCAACCAGCTGCTGCACCACCTGGCCGCCGGCTACGCCCGGATGACCACCCTCGTCGACAACGTCCTCGGCTACCAGCGGCTCGACGCGGGCACGGAGTCGCTCGACAAGGGCACGGTGCTCCTCGACAGGATCGTGACGGCCGGCATCGACGGGGCCGTGGAGCTGATCGGGCCCGGGCGCGCCCAGTTCGCCGTGCACGCGCCGCCGATCGAGGCCGAGGTCGACGCCGCACGGCTCACCACCGCCCTCGCACACCTGGTGGCGGACGTCGCCGGCGTCGACGCGACCGGCAAGAGCAGCAGGGCCGCGCAGGCCGGCGGCGTGGGCGGGGCGGGCGACACGACGATCGTCGTCGCGGCCGCCCAGCGCGGCGATGTCGTACGGATCGAGGTCCGCGGCCCGTACGCGGGCGGCGACCCCGTCCACCAGCCGATCGTGCGCGGGATCGTCGCCGCGCACGGCGGCGTCGTGCAGACGCACGAGGTGCCGGGCATGACCGGCAGTGCCTACGTGGTGGAGGTTCCGCTCGGCGCCGGACGCGGGACCGTCGCCCCGCCGGCCCAGCCGCAGCGGCCCGAACCGGCCGAGGGCGCGGCCGCCCGTCCCGTACGGCCCGCGCTTCCGGCCCAGGCCTCGCCCTCCCCCGCGGCTGACGGCGGCAGTGGGGGCGGCGCCGCCCTGGCCGCTGCTGCCTCCGACGGTGGTGGCAGCAGCCCGGTCGACGGAGACAACGCGACCGGCGGCGGTGGCCGGCGGCGCGCCCGCCGCGCCTCCACGGACGCGTTCCTGGACAGCCCGCTCTCCCCCGAGGGCGGCCCCCTGCCCGAGCCGACCGGCCGCCGTCGCGGCCGCACGGACGACTCGGCCGGCGCCGATACGGCGGGCGCGGCGGGGACGGCTGGGGCGGCAGGGATGCCCGGGGCTGGTGGAGCGCCGGGGACTGGTGGAGTGCCGGGGACTGATGGGGTGCCGGGTGCGGCCGGGGCTGTGCAGGCTCCGGGGGTGCCGGGTGCTGCCGGGATGCCGGGTGCGCCAGGAGCGCCGGTGACGCCCGGTACTGCGGGGGTGCCGGGTGCACCCGAGCAGGGGGGTGTGCCGGGGGCCCGTGTCGCCCAGGGGACTCATGGGACTGAGGGGGCCGTAGGGACGCCGGGCACACCGGGGGTGCCGGGGACGCCCGGGACGCCGGTCGCTCCAGGAGCCCCGGTCGCTCCCGGGGCGCCTGGCGCTCCTGGGACCGCCGGCACTCCCGGGACCCCTCACACCCCGGCCGATCTGATCCCCGCCCAGAACATGCGCGGGCCCGCGTCCTCCGGTACCGGGCGGCGCCGTGGGCGGCCCGCCGAAGGTTCCGTCGTGACCGCCGCCGAGAGCGCGCAGGGCCGGCCGGCGCTCGGGGACACCGTTCCGCCGCAGGGCGTGCCGGTCGACGCCGCCCCCGCGGCGGCGCTCGCGCTGCCGGCCGTCGCGTCGCCGGAGCCGCCCGCGCCGCAGCCCACCGGGCGCCGTCGGCGTGCCCTGGCCGCCGCGCAGGAGCGGGCCGCCGCGGCCGAGGCCGGACCGCGGACGCCGTTCGCGCTTCCGCCGGCCGACGCCGACCGCGACCCCGCCCACCCCACCGGCCCGGACCACGAGGCCGTACGGAGCGGGTCGCCCGAGGACGAGCACGCGCCGCCGCCGGCGCACCCGATGCCCGCGCGGCCCATGCCCGCGTCCCCGCCCGCCGCCACCACCAGCGGGACCGGCACCGGCTCCGTACCGCTGCCGCCGGAGATCCCGTCGGCCGGTCCGGCGAACGCTCCCGCGCCGAAGGACTCCACGCAGGGACGTGCCTTCAGCGTCCGTACGCTCGGCCAGGGCGTGCCCTTCGTCCGGCCGACCGGCCAGCCGTCGGTCCAGCCGTCGCCGCAGCCGTCGGGCAGGCCGTCGGTTCAGGGACCCCAGACGGCCCCGCCCGGCACCCAGCCCGGGGCGCAGCCCGCGACACCGACGCCGCCGCCCGCCACTCCCTCCGGCCGACGGCGCAAGCTCGGCAACCCCGCGGAGGAGAGCCGTCCGGCGGAGTCCCCGAGCACTCCCGCACCGGCGTCCGGTCCGGCATCGGCGGCCGCGCCCAAGCTCACCCCGGCGCCCGCGCCCGAGGGCCGTGCCTACGCCATAGGGGCGCCCGCCGAGGGTTCGGCGGAGGGGCCGGAGCCGCTGGACGGCCCCGGTGGCGCCGTAGAGGTGTCGAACCAGCCGCTGCCGCAGCCCGTCGACGACGAACTGCCCCCGGAGCCGCTGGACAACCCGCGCCGGCTGCTCGTCTGGCCCGCCCCGGACGTGGCCACGCAGCAGGCGCTGAGCGACCGTGGCTACCGCCCGGTGATCGTGCACTCCCGCGAGGAGGTCGACGCGCAGATCGCCGCCTTCCCGGCCGCGCTCTTCGTCGACCCGCTGACCGGGCCCATCACCCGTACCGCGCTGCAGTCGCTGCGCCAGGCGGCCGTCGCCGCCGAGGTGCCGGTGCTGCTCGCGGCCGGGCTCGGGCAGGCGACGAGGGAGGCGGCGTACGGCGCCGATCCCGCCGTCCTGCTCAAGGCGCTGGCACCGCGGGACAGCGAGCAGCACCCGTCCCGCGTCCTGCTGATCGAGGAGAGCGAGGAGATCGCGCAGGCGCTCGCGGCGACGCTGGAGCGGCGCGGGATGCAGGTGGCGCGGGCGGCGACCGACACGGAGGCGGTCACGCTGGCCGCGCAGATGCGGCCGAACCTGGTGGTGATGGACCTGATGCAGGTGCGCCGCCGCCGGGCCGGGATCATCGACTGGCTGCGGGCCAACGGCCAGTTGAACCGCACCCCGCTCGTCGTCTACACCTCCGCCGACCTCGACGAGGCCGAACTCCCCATGCTCTCCTCGGGGGAGACGGTGCTCTTCCTCGCCGAGCGGTCGACCAGCGCCGAGGTGCAGGCCCGGATCGTCGACCTGCTCGCGAAGATCGGCACCAACTAGACGGACAGACGGAACCGTCGGAACCGTCGGAGCAGACGGAGCAGACGGGCAGACGGAACGGCGCGCGGAAAGCCGCGGGCACGCACGGGTACGCATGGGTACGGGGAGGGCTCTCCAGCCCTCCCCGTACGCGTACGACCGCTCGTCGCTACAGCTGCGTCACGTCCAGCTCGCCGTCCGCGTACTGCCTGCGGATCACCTTCTTGTCGAACTTCCCGACGCTGGTCTTCGGGACGGCCGGCACGATCGCCCAGCGCTCCGGGAGCTGCCACTTGGCGATGCCGCCCTCGGAGGCGAGGAAGGCGCGCAGCTCCTCGTAGTCCGCGCTCGTGCCCTCCTTGAGGACGACGGTCGCGAGCGGGCGCTCGCCCCACTTCTCGTCGGGGACGGCGACGACGGCGGCCTCGGCGACGGCCGGGTGGCCCATGAGCGCGTTCTCGAGCTCGACGGAGGAGATCCACTCGCCGCCGGACTTGATGACGTCCTTGGCGCGGTCGGTGAGGGTGAGGTAGCCGTCGGTGCTGATGACGCCGACGTCGCCGGTCTTGAGCCAGCCGTCCGCGCTGAACTTGTCCTCGGGGCGGAAGGCCTCGCCCTCGGCGCCGCCGTAGTAGGCACCGGCTATCCAGTTGCCGCGGACCTCGAGCTCGCCCGCGGACTCGCCGTCCCAGGGCAGGATCTCGCCGCCGGGACCGACCAGCCGGGCCTCGACGCCGGCCGGGAAGCGGCCCTGGGTGACGCGGTAGGGCCACTGCTCCTCGGCGCTCAGACCGGCCGGCGGGTGGGCCATGGTGCCGAGCGGGGAGGTCTCGGTCATGCCCCAGGCGTGGCAGAGGCGGACGCCCAGCTTGTCGTACGCCTCCATGAGGGAGGGCGGACAGGCGGCGCCGCCGATGGTGACCTGGGCCATGGAGGTCAGGTCGCGGGGGCGGGCGGTGACCTCGGCGAGCAGGCCCTGCCAGATGGTGGGGACGGCGGCGGCATGGGTCGGCTTCTCGCGCTCGATCATCTCGGCGAGCGGGGCCGGCTGGAGGAAACGATCCGGCATGAGCATGTTGATGCCGGTCATGTAGGTGGCGTGCGGCAACCCCCAGGCGAGCACGTGGAACTGCGGCACGACGACCAGGGTCGTGTCCTTGTCGGTGAGACCCATCGACTCGGCCATGTTGACCTGCATGGAGTGCAGGTAGATGGAGCGGTGCGAGTAGACGACGCCCTTGGGGTCGCCGGTGGTGCCGGAGGTGTAGCACATGGCGGCGGCGGTGCGCTCGTCCAGCTCCGGCCAGTCGTACGTGGTGGGGCGGCCGGCGATCAGGTCCTCGTAGTCGTGGACGCGCGGGGCCGCGCCGTCGAGTACGGAGCGGTCGCCGGGGCCGGTCACGACGACGTGCTCGACGGTCGGGAGGTGCGGCAGCAGCGGGGCGAGGAGCGGGAGGAGGGAGCCGTTGACGATGACCACGCGGTCGGCGGCGTGGTTGACGATCCAGACCAGCTGCTCGGCCGGAAGCCGGAGGTTGAGGGTGTGGATGACCGCGCCCATGGCGGGGATCGCGAAGTACGCCTCGACGTGCTCGGCGTTGTTCCACATGAGGGTGGCGACCCGCTCGTCGGCGGTGACTCCGAGTTCGTCGCGCAGGGCGTTGGCCAGCTGTCCGGCGCGGGCACCGGTCTCCGCGAAGGTGCGGCGCTGCGGCTCGGCCTCCCCGGTCCAGGTGGTGATCGTGGACTTCCCGTGGATCCGCATCCCGTGCTCGAGGATGCGGGTGACGGTCAGCGGTACGTCCTGCATGGTGCTCAGCACGGGGCGTCCTCCCGATGGGCGCTACGCGACAGTAGGGTGGCCCCGATTCTGCGCACGTACCGCGCGGTATGTCACTACCCGGGAGTACGGAAATTGCCAGTGATCACTGGCGTAACTGTGGGTAACCCGCGAGGACGAGGGCTCCTACCGTACGGGGGAGAGCTCCGGGTCCTCGCGGAGCTTGCCCAGGGCCCGGGAGACGGCGCTCTTCACCGTTCCCACGGAGACGCCGAGCACCTCGGCGGTCTGCGCCTCGCTCAGGTCCTCGTAGTACCTGAGGACGACCATCGCCCGCTGGCGGTCCGGAAGCCTCATCACCGCACGCCACATCGCGTCGTGCAGCACCTGACGCTCCGCCGGGTCCGGCTCCGGCACCCCTGCGGGCTCCGGCAGCTCGTCGCAGGCGAACTCGTCGACCTTGCGCTTGCGCCACTGCGACGTCCGGGTGTTGAGCAGCGCCCGGCGCACGTAACCGTCCAGGGCGCGGTGGTCCTCGATGCGCTCCCAGGCGACGAAGGTCTTCGCGAGCGCCGTCTGGAGCAGGTCCTCGGCGTCCGACGGGTTCGCGGTGAGCGAGCGAGCGGTGCGCAGGAGGACGGGGCCGCGGGCCCGCACGTACGAGGTGAACGACGGGTACGCGGCGTGCGGCGCGGCGCGGTGAGCGGGGCGGGCCGCAGGACGGGTCGCGGGACGGGTCGCAAGGCCGGCGGTGGGACCGGTCGCGGGGCGGCCGGCGGCCGGGCGGCCGACGGCGGTCGAGGCGCCGGTGCAGACCGGGCCGAGGGGCGGCGGAGTCATGGCTCCACGCTATGAGCGGGCGGCGGCCCCGGGATCGGCCCCAGGTCCCGAACCGCAGTCCCTCTCAGGTTGTAGGGGTGGGGCCCGCCGGACCTCCTGTAGGTGGAGCCGCGCCGCACCGACGTCAGGGTCCCGCAGCCCTTCACCGGCCGGGGAGGGCACGAGGTGCGGGGGTGCGGGATGCGGGTGCGGGATGCGGGTGCGGGTGCGGGTGCGGGGTCAGCGACGCGGGAGGGCGCGGGTGGCGACGCGAACGCGGGCGACGGGGGCGTCGACGACGTTGCGGTCGATCAGCATGCGCCGGCCGCCGTACGTCTCGGTGACATTGCCCGCGTACTGGTGGATCCGGGCGCGCGGCTGCCACGCCGCCGGATGCAGCACGCTCTCGGTGTCGAGCGCGGGCCCGCCCTGCCAGCGCGCGAACCAGATCACCGACGGCAGGTCCTTCGTCCCCGCCCGCCGCTCCCGCTCCAGCTGCCGGACGCCGGTGTCCGCGCTGCTGTAGAAGCCGGGGACGTAACCGAGGCGGCGGACCTCCCGGTTCCACGCGCGGACGAAGCGGACGGTGGTCTCCACGCAGCGGGCGTCATCGGTCCGGTACGCCTCGATGTCCAGGTAGAGCGGACTGGCCGCGTCGAACCCGAGGGCGCGAGCCGCCCGCACCGCGTCCCCCGCCTCCTGGGTGCCCTGGAGCCAGGGGCTGGCGCCGATGGCGTACCGCCGCTTGGCCTCGGCGATCACACACGGAGCCTGCGAGCCGACGAACAGCGGCAGCATCTCCCAGCCCTGGGCGTGCACCGAGGCGACCCAGCCGGGGGTCAGGTGCTCCTGCCTCGGGCAACCTCGGCCACGGCCCCCGAAGTACACCCCGACGGCCCGGTACGGCGAGGAGCGCCAGGCGTTCATCACGGCGAGGGACGGGGCCTCGCACGTGTCGAAGGCCCGCCCGGCGAAGTACCGCGGCACCGCGCCCACCCGGGGCTCGCTTCCGGGCCCGGCGACGCCCCGAGCCTGTGCGGACGAGGCCGGAGCGCCCGAGGCCTGGGCGCCCGAGCCCTGTGCGGACGAGGCCTGGGCGCCCGAGCCCTGGGCCTTCCGGCTCCCCGGCAAGGGCTCGGTCTCCGCCCCGGTCTCGCTCGCCTTCTGGGGCTGGGGCGCCTTCTGCGTCCGGGGCCCCAGGGGCGGCGCCTCCTCCACCGCGGCCGTGAGGAGGGCGGCGACCGCCGCCAGGACGGCCACGGCGCCGGCGAGGGCGGCCCGGGCCGAGACGCGCGTACGGGCGTGGGCGCGGGCGCGGAGGGACGTACGGGCCCGGGCGGGCGGGCGGCCCCGGGAACCGGCCCCGGAGGGAGGGGCGCCGGGAGGGACGCCACGCGAGGGTCCGGGGCCGGTGCGGCGCGGGGCGCTCGGGCGGGACGGCGGGATGTTCTCCATGGCGCGAGTGAAGGGCCACCCGTCCCGCGCGGCCACCGCTGGGGCTCTGGCCTCAGCCGTCCGTGCCCAGGATCAACCCGGACGTGGGAACCCCGGTGCCCGCCGTGACCAGTGTCCGGGCCGCCCCGGGTATCTGGTTCACGGACGTGCCGCGCAGCTGCCGGACCGCCTCCGCGATCCCGTTCATCCCGTGCAGATACGCCTCGCCCAACTGGCCTCCGTGGGTGTTCAGGGGCAGCGCGTCCGCCGCCACGAAGTCGGCCGCCTCGCCCGGCCCGCAGAAGCCGAACTCCTCCAGCTGCATCAGCACGAAGGGCGTGAAGTGGTCGTAGAGGATGCCCACGTCGATGTCCCCCGGCGCGAGACCCGAGCTCCGCCACAGCTGACGGGCCACCACCCCCATCTCCGGCAGCCCGGTCAACCCGTCCCGGTAGAAACTGGTCATCGCCTCCTGGTTGCGTCCGGCGCCCTGCGCCGCGGCCACGATCACCGCGGGCGGACGGCGCAGATCGCGGGCGCGTTCGGTGGAGGTGACGACGATCGCCTGTCCGCCGTCGGTCTCCTGGCAGCAGTCGAGCAGCCGCAGCGGCTCGGCGATCCAGCGGGAGGCGGCATGGTCGGTGAGGGTGATCGGCTTGCCGTGGAAGTACGCGGCGGGGTTGGTGGCCGCGTGGCGGCGGTCGGTGACGGCGACATGACCGAAGGCCTCCGGGGTGAGCCCGTAGGTGTGGAGATAGCGCTGGGCGATCATGGCGACCCAGGAGGCGGGGGTGAGCAGCCCGAAGGGCAGCTGCCAGCCGAGCGCCGCACCCTCCGCGGACGGCTCCCGGTGCTGCACGCCGGAGCCGAAGCGGCGGCCGGAGCGCTCGTTGAACGCCCGGTAGCAGACGACGACTTCGGCGACCCCGGCGGCGACGGCGAGGGCGGCCTGCTGGACGGTGGCGCAGGCGGCGCCGCCGCCGTAGTGGACGCGGGAGAAGAAGGACAGCTCGCCGATGCCGGCGGCCTGGGCGACGGTGATCTCGGGGCTGGTGTCCATGGTGAAGGTGACCAGCCCGTCGACATCGCCGGGCACCAGCCCGGCGTCGTCGAGCGCCGCCTGCACGGCCTCCACGGCGAGGGTGAGCTCGCTGCGGCCCGAGTCCTTGGAGAACTCGGTGGCGCCGATCCCGACGATCGCCGCCCGGCCACCGAGCGCGTCCCGGCTGCGTACGCTCATCGCTCGCCGCCCTCCCCCGACAGGCCCAGGAGCTCGGACCCGGGGTCTGCTGTCCCGAGCCCGGGCAGGTCCGGGGACTCGGGCCCGGACAGGTCCAGGGGCCCGGGCCCCGGCAGCTCCACGGTGACGGTGCCCGTGACGTGGCGGCCCAGACCGTTGGCCCCCACGATCCGCACCCGGGCGAGGGCTCCGTCGACCCCCGTGACCGTGCCGGTCAACGTCATCGTGTCGCCCGGGTAGTTGGGCGCGCCGAGCCGGATGGCGACCTTGCGGAGGACGGCGCTCGGGCCGAAGTGATCGGTGATGTACCGGCCCACCAGACCGTTGGTGGTGAGGATGTTCATGAAGATGTCCGGGGAGCCCTTCTCCCGGGCCAGCTCGGCGTCGTGGTGCACGTCCTGGTAGTCGCGGGAGGCGACGGCCCCGGCGACGATCAGCGTGCGGGTGATCGGGATCGTGAGCGGTGCCAGCTGGTCCCCTGGCTTCATGCGGGCCGTCCTTTCGCGAGCAGGTCGCCCAGTTCGGCGAGGAGTTCGGTGCCGCAGCCCAGATAGGCGTCGAGCTGCCGCCCCCAGAGGAAGTGCCGGTGGACGGGATGGTCGAGGTCGGCGCCCAGGCCGCCGTGCAGGTGCTGGCCGGCGTGGACCACCCGCTTGCCCGCCTCGGAGGCCCACCAGGCCGCCGTCAGGGCGTGCTCGGCGGCGGGAAGCCCCTGGTCGTGCCGCCAGGCGGCCTCGTAGGCGGTGACCCGGATGGACTCCGTGTCCATGTACGCGTCGGCGGCCCGCAGCTGGACCGCCTGGTTCGAGGACAGGGGGCGGCCGAACTGCTCGCGCTCCGAGGTGTACGCGACCGCTCTGGCCAGCGAGCCGGCGCAGACTCCCGCCTGGAGGCCGGCGAAGGCGACCCGGGCGGTGGCGAGCACGTCCTCGTACGCCTCGGGCCCTGGGCCGCCGAGGGGCTCCGCCGGTGTCCCGTCGAGGACGAGCCGCCCCGCCGACCACGGCGCCGTGAGCTCCACGGCGTCGACCGGCCCCAGGTCCTCCCTGCGCACCAGCCACAGGGTCCGCTCCTCGTCCGGCACGAGGACATGAGTGGCATCCCCCAGCCAGGGCACCCATCCGACGCCACCGGTCAGCCGCCCCCGCGCCTCGGTGGCCCGCCCCCTCGAGCCCGGCACCGCCTCGTCCCCGCTCCGCTCCCGGGCGTCGGCCTCCGCCCGTACCGCGCCCGCGCCCTCAGCGGCAGGGAAGGCACCCGTCACCACCGTCGTACCGTCCCGGAGCCCCGGCAGCAGCCGGGCGCGCTGCTCCTCCGTACCGTGCCGGGCGACGGCCAGCAGCCCGTACACCCCGCTCGCCGTGAACGGGACCTGCGCCGTCGTGCGCCCCTGCTCCTCCGCCAGCAGGACGAGGCCGAGCAGTCCGGTCTCCTCGACGGCCTCCAGCAGCCCCGCCCCGCACAGGGCCTTCCACAGCTCGGCGTCCGTCCCCGTGCCGGCGGCGGCGAGCCGCTCGTGCGTGGCGAGGTCGCCGAAGATCCGGGCCGCCAGCTCGCGGGCGGCCTGTTGCTCCTCGGTGGGCGTGAAGTCCATGTCAGTGCTCGCCTCCCGCCCGGAAGACGGGGAGCTCCAGCTCGTCGTCCACCCGGAGGAACTCCAGCCGGACCGGCATCCCGATCCGCACCTTGTCGTACGGCACGCCCACGACGTTGCTGACCATCCGCACGCCCTCGGCCAGTTCGATCAGCCCCACCGCGTAGGGAGGGTCGAAGGCGGGGAAGGGCGGGTGGTGCATCACCACGTACGAGTAGACGGTCCCCTCGCCGCTCGCCTCGACGGTGTCCCACTGTCGGGCCCCGCAGGCGTTGCACCCGGGCAACCAGGGGAAACGGAGCGTCTCGCAGCCGCCGCAGCGCTGGATCAGCAGCCGGTGCTCCGCCACGCCCTCCCAGAAGCCGGCGTTGTCGCGGTTGACGACGGGCCGCGGCCGCCTGGGCTTTGCAGGCTGGGCGGGCGGGGCGGGCTGGGCGAGTGGGGCGGCTTTGCCGGGTTGGGCAAGCGGGTCCGGCTCGGCGGGGCGGGCGGCCGGCGCGTACTTGAGGATGCGGAAGCGATGCCTGCCGGCGAGCGCCCCTCCGGCCCGGACGTCCATGCGCGTGGTGACGAAGTGGCCCGTGCCGAGCCTGGTGGTCTTGCGCGGAGACACGGACTCGATGACGGCGTCGAAGGTGATCGCGTCCCCCGGGCGCAGAGGCCGCAGATACTCCTGCTCGCAGTCGGTGGCGACGACCGAGGTATACCCGGCGCCGTCGAGGAGGGCGGACAGCTCCTCGTACGCCCCCGAGCGGTCCGTGTGACCGGACAGGCCGCCCATCGTCCATGCCTGGAGCATGGTCGGCGGCGCGATCGCCTCCGGCCCCCGGTAGGCCGGATTGGTGTCGCCCATCGCCTCGCACCAGTGCCGGATCATGGGCTCGTTGACGAGGTCCTTGCCCGCGCCGGCGGTGGCGGCGGCCTGCCCCTCGTACCCCTTCAGCCGCTCGTAGAAGGCGTCCGGCTCCTCGGCCGGTCCCTGCCGACCGGATAGCCCCGGCGCCTGCCGCTCCTGCTCCGGCCGGTCCTGCACGGGCCGGTCCCGCTCCGGCCGGTCCCCCCGCTGCTGCTCCGTCGTGCTCATCGGCGCCTCCTCCCCTTCATGCCGAGCCGCATCGTCGCGACGATCTCGCGCTGCACCTCGCTCACCCCTCCCCCGAAGGTGTTGATCTGGGCGGCCCGGTTCATCCGCTCGAGCTCGCCGCCGTCGAACGCTCCCGGCGACCCCGCTCGGACCAGTCCGGCCCCGCCCGCGATCTCCTGACACATTCGGTACACCTCGACCGCCGATTCGGTTCCCGCGAACTTCACCCCGCTCGCGTCGCCGGGGGCCGGACCGCCCGCTTCCACATCCCCCACCAAACGCCAGTTGAGCAGGCGCGTTGCCGCCAGCCGGGCATGTGCCTCGGCGGCCCGAATCCGAATCCACGGCTCGTCAATGCGACGCCTCCCCGTCACCGGATCGGGTGTACAGGCGTGGCGGAGCGCCGACGCGTAGAAGTCCTCGGCCTGCATCCCGATCGCGGCGAGCGCGACCCGCTCGTGGTTGAGCTGGTTGGTGATGAGACCCCAGCCGCCGTTCTCCTCCCCGACCAGGTTCCCGGCGGGGACGCGGATCCCGTCGTAGTAGGTCGCGGTGGTGGTGAGCCCGCCGACGGTCTCGATCGGGGTCCAGGAGAAGCCGGGTGCGTCGGTGGGGACGAGGACGATGGAGATGCCCCGGTGCGGGGGCGCGTCGGGATCGGTGCGGCAGGCGAGCCAGATCCAGTCGGCGTTCTGCGCGTTGGAGGTGAAGATCTTCTGGCCGTCGACGACCCAGGAGTCGCCGTCGCGCACCGCCCGGGTGCGGAGGGAGGCGAGGTCCGTACCGGCCTCGGGCTCGCTGTAGCCGATGGCGAAGACGGCCTCGCCACGAAGGATGCGGGGCAGGAAGGAGGCCTTCTGCTCGTCGGTGCCGTACCTCATCAGGGTCGGGCCGACGGTGTTGAGGGTGACCATGGAGACGGGTGCGCCGGCCCGGTAGGCCTCGTCGAAGAAGACGAACTGTTCGTCGGGGCCGCGGCCCTGGCCGCCGTACGCCTCGGGCCAGCCGATCCCCAGCATGCCGTCGCCGCCGATCCGGCGCAGCAGCGCGCGCTGGGCGGTGGTGTCGGCGGCGGGCGGCGGTCCGTCGGGCATCAGCGCACGGAAGTACGCGCGGAGCTCGGCGCGCAGCCGCAGTTGCCGTTCGGTCGGGGCGAGGTGCACGGCGACGCCTCCCGTCGGGACTCCGGGTCAAGGTTTCTGACTGTCCGTCAGATTCGGGAGCCCTGTCAAGGTCGATGCGCAAGAGCTGCACGGGTGCCACACGAACCCAGGCCGCGCACGAACCCATGCACCACACGAAGTCAGGCCGCGCACGAACCCATGCACCACACGAAGTCAGGCGTCACACGTATGCAGGCGGCGCGCAGACGCCGGCGGCGCACGTACGCAGACGCGGGCGGCCTGCGCGTCAGTCCCGAAGCACCGCCGCGCAGGCCGCCGTTCACCCCTCGATCATTCCCCTACGGATGCCCCCTCACGGGCCCCTCATGGGCATCCCCCACGGGCCGACTACCACCACGGGTAGAAGTTGACCGTCGCGTTGGACTGGCCGATGTTGGTGACGCCCGAGCCGTTCACGCTCGCGGTGTTGTTCTGGTTGGAGGCACCGGATCCGGTCGCCACCTGCTGCGTGGTGGTGGAGTTGCCGTTGTTGTTGCCGGCGACCCCACTGCCGATGATCGTGGCGACGCTCGCATTCGATCCGTCGTTCGCGAATCCTCCGTTGTCGGCCTGGGCCACCCCGGTGAAGAGCGCGGCGGCGAGGGGCAGGGCGGCGGCAGCGGCGAGGACGCGGGCGGTACGGATGCTTGCCATGTCTGTTCCTCCAGGAACTGAAGCTCTGAACTGCTCTAACTACTCGCAAACGCAAGGCGGTTGGCCGGCCGCCTCGGTCGTTGTGCTCGACGTCGCGAGTCCAGAGTTGCCCACCGAATCCCCGGCGAACCACCCCGGAGCAGGCGATTCCCTCCCAGGCGTGAGGACAAGTCGATAAACCTCCTCAGCCTCACCATCCCCCCAGCTCACATGCGTCCCGACCACCACACGGACGAACGGGCACGACCGAGGCTGGGCCGCGCAAGAGGAGAACCGATTCGGCAGCTTTTCAGCCAATCTGCCCCGCAGGCTGACACTCCCCGCCTCCACCCTCTGCGACCATGCCCACCCTCCCCTCGATCGAACTTGTGTGCGAAAATGAATCCATGGCCGCTTCTGCCCGGCAGACCGCTGCCCTGAACCACGCCCTGGCCCTCGCCCACGCCCTGACCGCGGCGGAGCGCGGGCTTCCCGTCATCCCCCTGTCCCGCACCAAGCTGCCGGCCCTGCGCTCACCGCACCGGGGCGAACACCGCTCCGTGCCCTGCCGCGGGGAGTGCGGGCTGCCCGGCCACGGCGTCCACGACGCGACGACCGACCCGGCCGCCGTGCGGGCCCTCTTCACCGCGGCCCCGTGGGCCTCGGGCTACGGGATCGCCTGCGGGCGCCCTCCGCACCGGCTGATCGGGGTGGACCTCGACGTACGGGAGGCCGACGACGAGACCCCGGACGGTACGGACGGGGTGGCCACGCTCGACGAGCTGGCCCGGCGGCACGGATTCACCGTCCCGCCCACCGTCACGGTCCTCACCCCCGGCGGCGGCCGGCACCTGTGGCTGACCGGCCCGCCCGACGTCGTGGTCCCCAACTCCGCGGGCCGCCTCGCCCCCGGCGTCGACATCCGGGGCTCCGGCGGCTACCTGGTCGGGCCCGGCTCGATCACCCCGCGCGGCACGTACCGGCTCGCCACCGGCACGGCCGACCTCTCCCCCGCACCCTGCCCGCCCGCCCTGCTCACCCTGATCGCCCCGCCACCACCCCCGCCCCCTCCGGACCACCCGGTCCCACCGGGCCCGGCCGCCACCGAGGGCCTGATCCGCTTCGTCCTCGCCTCCCCGCGCGGCCAGCGCAACACGCGCCTCTTCTGGGCCGCCTGCCGCGCCTACGAGAACGGCGCCCCGGCCCCCCTCCTCGCCGCCCTCACCACCGCGGCCCTCACCACGGGCCTCCCGGAACCGGAGATCCAGGCCACCCTGGCCTCAGCGGCCGCGATCACGTCCCGGGACGAGAAAGGCCCCTGACCAGGTGACTGGTCAGGGGCCGTTCGTCCACGCGGTGGGTGTGGGATTTGAACCCACGGAGACATCGCTGCCTCGACGGTTTTCAAGACCGTTCCCTTAGGCCGCTCGGGCAACCCACCCACGCCCCGCCTCACCTGGCGCGGAGCGGCTACAGCCTACCGGCTGGGCGGGCCGGCCGGGTCCGTCGTTGTATGCCGCCCGGAGCCGATCGGTCGCTGGGGCGGGGTGGGTGGGTGGGGTCAGTTGTCGCCGGTCCGTTCGCCCAGGGTGACCGTGGCGGTGGCGGGCTTGCCGGCGCGTTCGTAGGTGATCTTGACGGTGTCGCCGGGCTTGTGGGTCCAGATCTCGCTGATCAGGGTGGGGCCGCTGTCGATCTGGCGGTCGTCGAGGCCGGTGATGACGTCACCCGGCTTCAGGCCGGCCTTGGCCGCGGGGCCGTTCGGGGCGACGGCGGGGGTGCCGCCGGAGCCCTGGTCGGCGATGGTGGCGCCCTCGCCCTTGTCCTGCATGTTCACCGTGGCACCGATGACGGGGTAGACGGGCTTGCCCGTCTTGATCAGCTGCTCGGCGACGTTCTTGGCCTGGTTGACCGGGATGGCGAAGCCGAGGCCGATCGAGCCCGCCTGGGACTGGCCGAAGCCGCTGCCCGCCGACTGGATCGCGGAGTTGATGCCGATCACGGCGCCGCTCGCGTCGAGCAGCGGGCCGCCGGAGTTGCCCGGGTTGATCGAGGCGTCGGTCTGCAGAGCGCTCATGTACGAGTTCTTGCCGCCGGAGCCGTCGCCGGAGGCCACCGGGCGGTCCTTGGCGCTGATGATGCCGGTGGTGACCGTGTTCGACAGGCCGAAGGGCGCGCCGATCGCGATGGTCGAGTCGCCGACGGCGACCTTGTCGGAGTCGCCCAGCGGCAGCGGCGCGAGGTTCGACGGGGCGTTCTTCAGCTTCAGTACGGCCACGTCGTAGCCCTCGGCTCGGCCGACGACCTCCGCGTCGTACGACTTGCCGTTGGAGAAGGTCACGGAGAGCGTGCCGCCCTCCGCCGCGGACGCCACCACGTGGTTGTTGGTGACGATGTGGCCTTCCTTGTCGTAGACGAAGCCGGTGCCCGTGCCGCCCTCGCCCTCCATGGCTCCGGAGTTGGCCTGGATGGTGACGACGCTCGGCAGCGCCTTGGCCGCGACGGCGGCGACGGTGCCCGGGTCGCGCTTGAAGGAGGCGGGGGAGTCGCCCGAGGAGACCGTGGTCGAGCTGGTGGTGGCGGTGTCCCGCTCGGACGCCGCCCAGTAGCCGATGCCGCCGCCCACTCCGCCGGCGACCAGGGCCGCGACGAGGACGGCCGCCACGAGGCCGCCGGCGCGCTTGCGCGGGGCCTCGGGGGTGGGCGGCACGGGCGCGGCCCAGGCCGGGGTCACGGGCGGGGCGGGAGGCCAGCCGCCCGCCGGGTCCGGGGCCGGAGCGGGGGCCGGGGCAGGGGTCCGGGCGGGAGCCGGGGAGGGAGGCTGCACCGGCTCCTGGGCCGCCGTCACCGGCTCGGCCGAGGGCGGGGTCGGGGGCGAGGTCGCCGGCTCAGTCGTGGGCGAGGTCGCCGACTCGGTCGAGGGCGGGGTCGGGGGCGCGGGGGGTGCCGGGGGCGTGGGAGGGGTGGCCGGGGCGCTCCCGTCCGCCGGAACCGCCGCGCCCTCGTTCTCGGTGCTCACAGCTCTCTCCTCGTTCACTGTCCACGTCCACTCGTCGCACGATCGCTGGGATCAGCTTTTCCCACAGCGCGTCAGGCCACTGTAAGCCGGAGCTGTGCGTCCGCACTCGATTGTTTATATAGGGCATAACGGGCGCCCTTACCATGACGCGGTGACCCACGCACCGCAGCAACCGAACCGCCTCCCCGTCCAGGTGGTCGCCCACCGCGGAGCCTCCGAGGACGCCCCCGAGCACACGCTGGCCGCCTACGTGAAGGCCATCGAGGACGGCGCCGACGCCCTGGAGTGCGACGTCCGGCTCACCGCCGACGGCCATCTCGTCTGCGTCCACGACCGCCGCGTCAACCGCACCTCCAACGGGCGCGGCGCCGTCTCCGCGCTTGAACTCGCCGATCTCGCGGCCCTCGACTTCGGCACCTGGAAGGGACGCGAGGAGGCCGGCGAGATCCCCGACTGGGGCGATCCGGGAGCCACCTCCGTCCTCACCCTCGAACGGCTCCTGGAGCTGGTCTCGGACGCCGGCCGCCGCGTCGAGCTGGCCATCGAGACCAAACACCCCACCCGCTGGGCCGGGCAGGTCGAGGAGAAACTGCTCCAGCTGCTCGACCGCTTCGGGCTCGCCGCGCCCGCCGCGCCCGAGGACTCCCCCGTACGCGTCATGAGCTTCTCGGCCCGCTCGCTCCACCGGATCGCGGTGGCCGCGCCGACCATGCCCACGGTCTCCCTCTCCCAGTTCGTCACGCCGCGGCTGCGCGACGGCCGGCTGCCGGCCGGTGCGCGGATCGCGGGCCCGTCGATCCGGATCGTGCGCCACAACCCGGCCGTGATCCTGCGGCTGCAGAAGGCCGGTCACCAGGTGCACGTCTGGACCGTGGACGAAGCGGAGGACGTGGAGCTGTGCGAACGGCTCGGCGTGGACGCGATCATCACCAACCGGCCGAAGCAGGTGCTGACCCAACTCGGCCGCCTCTAGACCGCGTCCGGAGGCCCCCCGCCTCCCCGGATGTCCCCGGCCGTCCCTACGGTCACGCCGCCCGCGCCGGCTCTGCGGGGCTCCGCGCCGCACCCGCCTCCTGCGGCCGTGACGCCCCTTGTGCACCACCCGTCACACAGGTGAGGGGTGTGCACCGGCGCGTTCGGAACGTACGCGATCGTCACGAGTGCGTCACCGGAGGCGGACTGGCCGGTTTCCGGTCCAGGCCATTGGGGCATTCACCACGTGGCGTGGGGCAAAGGAGGTCTCGGGGGTGGCGTTGGTGATGGCACAGGAGGTGCCCACGTCGTCGAGCATGGCCGTACCCCATGGCCCTGCGGGCGTGGGCAAGGCGCGACACCGGATGCGGGAGCAGCTGAGCCGCAGCGGGATGTCCGAAACGGTCGTCGACGACGCGGTACTGATCCTTTCGGAACTGCTGAGCAACGCCTGTCGGCACGGGAGACCGCTGGGCCGCGACGCGGACGTGGGCGAAGGCGACGTCCGCGCGGCCTGGAGCGTCGACAAGGCCGGCGGTCTGACGGTCGAGGTGACGGACGGCGGTGGTCCGACCCGGCCCGTTCCGGCCACCCCGTCGGTCACCGCGCGCGGCGGCCGCGGGCTGAACATCATCAGCGCGCTCGCCCAGGACTGGGGCGTACGGGACAGCGCGACGGGCGAGGTCACCGTGTGGGTGGTGGTCACCGAGGGACATCGCCGCGAGGACTTCGCGGCGCGGGTCGGCGGCGGCTCCGGACTCGACTTCCTGGACGCGTACGACGATCTGGAATAAGAGGCGGGGGTACGGAGTACGTCCGGACGGGCGGACCGCCCACTCGGTCCGCCCGCTCGGCCCCGCACGGTGGAAGCCGTACCGGCCTCCCGGCATGCGGCACCGCGTACGGCTAGGCTCGCGCCCGACACAGCACCGCCGCGATCGGGAGAAAGCCACACCATGGCCAAGAAGCGCCCCCAGACGAAGCCCGGCAAGGCCGGCACGACCGGCCAGGCACAGGTCACGAACGGGGAGATCCCGGTCGTCGGCGCGCGCGAGCCCTGCCCCTGCGGTTCGGGCCGCCGCTACAAGGCGTGCCACGGCCGGGCCGCCGCGCACGCCGTGACCGAGCTCGTCCAGCGTCCCTTCGAGGGGCTGCCGGGCGAGTGCGACTGGGTCGCCCTGCGCGAGCTGGTCCCCGCCGCGACCGCGCCGCTCACGCTCAAGGGCGGGCTGCCCGAGGGCGTGCCGTCCGTGACGCTGGCGACCGTGCTGCCGATGGCCTGGCCCGCGCTGCGCCGCGACGACGGCTCCGTGCTGCTCGCGCTGCAGAACGACACTTCCTCCGGCGACCTGTCCCGCGACCTCGCCGACACCCTGGAGCGCGCGCTCGTGGCCGAGCCCGGGACGCCGGTCGCCCCCCGTCGCGTACCGGCGGAAGGGCCGCGGCTCCAGGATGTGCTCGACCTGGACAGCGATTTTGCGCCGGACGTGCACTCCGGTTTCGAATTCTGGATTCCGGAGTCGGCGGACAATTCCAACCCCGAGGTCGCCGCCTCCCTGGAGCGCGCCAACGCCGCCGCCATCCCCACCGTGAAGCTGGCCGGCGTCGACTCGGCGTACTGGTGCGAGACCCCGGACAAGAACCACCTGCGCTGGGTCATGCCGCACCCGGAGGAGAAGCTGCTCGACGCGCTGGCCCGGCTGCAGGCCGCGGGCACGTCCTCGCTCGGCCCCGACACCCGCCTCGTGGGCTCGTTCCGGGCGCACGGCCTCATGGTTCCGGTGTGGGACCTGCCGACCTCCATGACGGCGGAGGACTGCGAGAAGCCCGCCGCCGAGTTCGCCGAGCGGCTCGCCGAGGCCCTCGCCTCGGACGCCCCGCTGAGCACCGAGGAGCGCCGGGCGCGCGGCGGCCTCACCAACCGTCAGGTGACGCTCAGCTGATACCCCGCACGGTATCCGTGACTGACAGACCGACCAGTCGGTGATGTCCGCCACAACCCCTCGTCCGGGGGGCTAAATCCCTGTCCGAATAACCGAGATCGAATTTGCGAACGGCAGATCTCTTGTTACCGTTCTTGAAGCCCGGTCGCTGGTGCATCCCCCGTCGCCAGCGACCGGGTCTTCTCATGCCCGGGGATCCTCCCGGAAGACCGCGGCGCTCGGCGCGCGGCTCAACTCCCGTCCCCCTCCGGGGCGTTGCTTCCCG
Source organism: Streptomyces sp. NPDC012769 (assembly GCF_042901205.1). NCBI lineage: Bacteria > Bacillati > Actinomycetota > Actinomycetes > Kitasatosporales > Streptomycetaceae > Streptomyces > Streptomyces sp. NPDC012769. The sequence continues at coordinate 140,468 of NZ_JBIBCP010000005.1, forward strand.
AGCGCAGCAGCAGCGGCGCCTCGCCGTCCTCTCCGGCCCCGGCGAATTCCGACACGGCCGAATATCCGTCGGCGGCTGGGCGACTGCGCTCCCTCGGCGTCTCGCACGTTCCCGGCTCGTCCCGCGCCTCGACCGCGCACCGCACCTGTACGGTCCGCCCGCCGGGGGCCATCAGAGTGAGGACCGCATCGAGCTCCTGGCCCGTCGTGTTGCGGTAGTACGTACGCGCCCAGGTGTCGGCGCCCTCGGTCACCACGCAGGTCTGCGCCTCGACGCCGTCGGGTGAGGCGAGTTCCGGCCCACATCGCGTGGCGGCGGGCAGGGGATCGGAGGCCAAGGAGCCCGCGGAAGCCGAGGAACCCGCACGAGAAGGGTCGAGCCCCAGATCCGAGAGCAGTTCCTTCGGCTTCGCGTCATCGGACGAGTCGGCGGTGCCGGACGCGGCGGACGTCCCGGACCCCCGGGAGGCGCCGGACGCGCCCGACCGGCCGGAAGCCCCTGCCGCGCCCGAAGCCCCTGCCTCGCCGGAAGCCCCTGCCTCGCGGGCAGCAGCGGCAGCAGGCGCAGCACCGGACGATTCCCCCGTCCGGTGCGCGGTGGGGCCGGCCGACGCGGCGATCGGCACCAGCACGGCGATCACCACGGCGGCGCCGAGCCCCAGACCACGAAGCTTCGCCGGACTCATGCGCCCCATACGTCGGTCCACCCGCTTCTCCGGAACGGATCCTCGGACCCTCGGAACGGATCCTCCCGGCGAAGATAACGGCGGCCGGCGGTCTCCCGGCCGGCCGCGCGCCCGTTTCCCCTGGATGCCGGGGTGTTCCACACCCGTTCGAGTGAAGCGGGCCGGGCGGCTTCGGCGGGCCGGACGGGCCGGGCGGGCCGGTCAGTACGCGAGTCTGCTGCCGCCGCCCGGCGTGCTGGAGCTCGCCTCGACCAGCGCGTCCACCACGGCCTCCACGTCCGGCAGCCACGGCCGCGCGGAACCCTCCAGCGGTGCCCGCTCCCAGCGGACCTGACCGGTCCCGGTGGTCGAGGGCGGCAGTGGCAGATAGCCGCCGTCGCCGTGGAAGCGCAGCGAGCTGGGCACGCTGTCCTTCGCGTAGAGGAGCTCGCCGAGCCGTTCGAGGTCGTACGGGGCGACGAGGATCGCCCAGCGGGTGGGCGTGGCCACGACCGGGCCGAGCCGCATGCCCTGCGCGTCGAGCGCGGCGAGCGCCCGGGCGCCGGCGACGGCCGGCAGGCTCACCGCGCAGGGCGCGCGGCCACCGGTGGCGAGCAGGACCGGCGCCTCGGGGCGGCTGCTCCACCACCAGCGGATCATGCGGGCGTCGGTGGTGGCCGCGAGGAGGCCCGGGTCGAAGGGGTGGGCGCCGGGCACGACGCATTCGGGGTCGGGACAGGCGCAGCTCGCGGCGGCAGCGCCGGCCGCGCGGGGGGCGCCCGCGGGCACCTCCGCCGGGCCGGAGCCCGTGGCACCGGAGGCCGTCACGCCGGAGCCCGTGGCACCCGAGGCCGCGCCCCCGGCGCCCGGCGCCCGGGCGCCCGTCCATCCGGCCGCCGACGCGCCCGCCCTCAGCCACCCGGCCACCCATGAGTCGGCGCCCCGCGCCAGGACCGCCCGCAGCCGCTCCCCCCGGGAAGCCACCGACGGGCCGCCCGCCGCACCGAACACCGAACCGAACACCGGGTCCGCGCCCTCGCCCTCGGCCTCCGTCGTCACCGATCCGGCCGTCCGCCGTCCGGTCGTCCGCAGGCCCACGCCGGGCAGAACCGGCCAGTCCCACGCGGTGGCGTACAGGAGCGCGGCGTCGGCGGGGCCGGGGGTGGCCCGCGCCCGGCCTCTCGGCTGTGCGCCCTGCGTGTGCTCCGCGCTCTCCATGTTCTCCGTGCCCGCCTTGCGCTGCGCGCGCCCGAACCGGAGCCTGCGTCGCCTTCCGAGGATCTCGCGCATGAGCGCTCGTTCCTTTCCGTTGAACGCCGAATCCACCTCACACACGTGCACCACGTGTCGAATCACACCACGTGCACGTCTCTTCACCGTGCGTATCACCGCGCGTCAGCGCGTACGAGCTGCGCCCGAGCCGGACTGCGCTCCCGGCGATCTTCCGAGCGACCTTCAAGCGATCTTCCCGAGCGATCTTTCGGAGCGATCTTTCCGGGCGGTCTTTTCGGGCGGTCTTTCCAGGCGGTCGTTCCAGGCGGTGGTCCTGCCGGAACACGTTCCCCGCCACTCGGGGTAGGGGTGCGGCCTGCGGTGATGAGGACGCTCGGGTTCCGCGTCCGTATTCCAGGGGCGTCTCCAACTGCCCCTGCCCGTCACCGATTACGTACCCGTCACGCTCGGAATGACGCTCTTTCAAACGACGCCAGTCGACCGCAAATGGTGCACACTGGGGGCAATTTTCGGCCAACTTCCCCTACTCTTCAACCCTCTCGTCGTATCTCACGGACACCAGAAGTCCCATGGTGACAATGCTGGACATCACTCCACATGTGCGTGTAGATGTGGATCGATGGATAGCGGCGCAGAATGACTTGGGGGTTTGCGATGCTATTGCATGAAACGCGCAGGTCGGAAAGCCGGGTGCCATGACTACACCTCGTGCGCCGAAAGTGGCCGGAATCGATTCCACTGTTCCTTCTCCCCCGCACACTGCGGCGCCCGCCGCCCCCATCCCGTCACTGCCGTCCGGAGAGCCGGCCCCGGGCGGGCTGCTCCAGGACCGCCTCGCCGGCTGGGTCTCCGACCTCACCCTCCTCCAGGAACACACCGAGTCCCTGATCAGGACCGCGTCCCTCGACGACGCCCTGCACGAGGTGCTGCGCGCCGGTGCCTCGCTCGTCGGGGCCCGCCGTGGCATGGCCGTCCTCGAACCCGCCGACGGCCTCGGTCCCGCCACCACCGTCGGCCTCGGCCTCGCCCACGCCGAGCTCGGCACCATCGAGACCGTGCCCCGCAGCGTCACCTCGTACGGCCGGATCCTCGACGGGCTCGACCCGCTGCCCGAAGGCGCCCTGCCCCGCCCGGTCGCCATCCCCGACCTGCGCGGCGCGGAGGACCTCGACCCGCGCCACCGCGAGGTCGCCGCCCGGCTCGGCTACGCGGCCAGCTACGCCCTGCCGCTCGCCACCGAGAAGGCCGGGAGGCTCGGAGCCGTCGTCTGGCTGTACGACGAGCCCGCCGAACCCGCCGAACGCCAACGCCACCTCGTCGGCCTCTACGGCAGGTTCGCCACCGAACACCTGGCCCGCCTCCTGGAGGTCGAGCGGGCCCGCGCCCAGGTCGCCACCGTCGCCGAGGAGCTGCTGCCCAGCCGGCTGCCCCGGGTCGCGGGCGTGCAGCTCGCCGCCCGGCACCGCACCGGCCCGCGTGGCGGCGGCGACTGGTACGACGCCCTGCCGCTGCCCGAGGGCGCCCTCGGTCTGGCCGTCGGCTCGGTCAGCGGAAGCGGACCGAGCGCGCTGGCCGCCATGGGCCGGCTGCGGGCGTCCCTGCGCGCGTACGCCGTGATGGAGGGCGAGGACCCGGTCGCCGTCCTCTCCGACCTGGAACTGCTGCTCCGCCTCACCGAACCGGCCCGCTCGGCGACCGCGCTCTTCGCCTACTGCGAGCCGCAGGCGCGCCGGATCGTCCTGGCCGGGGCCGGGCACACCCCTCCGCTGGTCGTCGGCGAGCACCGCACCGAGTACGTGGAGACCTCGCTCTCCGCCCCGCTGGGCATGCTGGCCTGCTGGGAGGCACCCAGCGTCGAGCTGTCACCCGCGCCCGGAGAAACGGTGCTGCTCTACACCGACGGACTGCTCCGGCGCACCGGCGATCCCATGGACCGGGCCTTCGCACGGCTGCACGCCGCCGCGGCGAGCGTGCCGCAGGCGGACCGGGCCGACCCGGGCGCCGTCGCCGACCACGTCCTGCGGACCGTGCTCCCGGAGGGCCTGGACGCGCCCGGGGCCGACGGCGAGGACGTGGTCCTGCTCGCGGCGCGCTTCGAATGAGCGCCGCGCCGGCCCGTTTCGAGTGAGCGGCGCGCTTCAAGCGAGCGGCGCGCTTCAAGCGAGCGGCGCGCTTCAAGCGAGCGGCGCGCTTCGAGTGACCACGGACACGGCCCCTCCGCCTCGCCCCGCCGCACCGAGGGCTCCGGTGACCCCTCGGTGACCCTCCGGTAATGGGTCTTCCACCTCTGGGCCCCTTCCGCACGACCGTACGATGGTGAAGGTTCAGTGTCGTACCACTGTCGTACCCACAAGGAGGCAGACCCGTGGCCGAGGAGCTCACGCCGGAGAACCCGGAGACCCCGGAGGAATCCGAAGAGCAGCCGATCAAGCAGCGCAAGAACGGCCTGTACCAGGGCGTCTCCGACGAGCTCGCCGAGAACATGAAGTCCGGCTGGGCCGACACCGAGCTGCACGGCCTGGAGCCGATCGCCCAGGCCGCCCACACCGCCGCCCGGCGCGCCGCGCTGTCCGCCCGCTTCCCGGGCGAGCGCCTGGTGATCCCGGCCGGCAACCTGAAGACCAGGTCGAACGACACGGAGTACAGCTTCCGCGCCTCCACCGAGTACGCCTACCTCACCGGTGACCAGACGCACGACGGCGTGCTCGTGCTCGAGCCGGTCAAGGGCGGCGGTCACCAGGCCACGGTCTACCTGCTGCCGCGCTCGGACCGTGAGAACGGCGAGTTCTGGCTCGACGGCATGGGCGAGCTGTGGGTCGGCCGCCGTCACTCCCTCGCCGAGGCGGAGCAGCTGCTCGGCATCCCGGCGAAGGACGTCCGCGAGCTGCCCGCGTGGCTGAAGGAGGCCACCGGCCCGGTCCGCAACGTCCGCGGCCACGACGCCGGCATCGAGGCCGCGCTCACCGACAAGGTCACCGCCGAGCGCGACGAGGAGCTGCGCGTCTACCTCTCCGAGGCCCGCCTCGTGAAGGACGCGTTCGAGGTCGCCGAGCTGCAGAAGGCCTGCGACTCCACCGCCCGCGGCTTCGAGGACGTCGTCAAGGTCCTCGACAAGGCCGAGGCGACCAGCGAGCGCTACATCGAGGGCACCTTCTTCCTGCGCGCCCGGGTCGAGGGCAACGACGTCGGCTACGGCACCATCGCCGCGGCCGGCCCGCACGCCTGCACCCTCCACTGGGTCCGCAACGACGGCCCGGTCCGCTCCGGCGACCTGCTGCTGCTCGACGCCGGCGTGGAGACCACCGAGCTCTACACCGCCGACGTCACCCGCACCCTGCCGATCAACGGCCGGTTCACGGACGTCCAGCGCAAGATCTACGACGCCGTGTACGAGGCGCAGGAGGCCGGCATCGCCGCGGTGAAGCCCGGTGCGGCCTACCGCGACTTCCACGACGCCGCCCAGCGCGTGCTCGCCGAGAAGCTCGTGGAGTGGGGCCTGGTCGAGGGCCCGGTCGACCGTGTCCTGGAGCTCGGCCTGCAGCGCCGCTGGACCCTGCACGGCACCGGCCACATGCTCGGCATGGACGTCCACGACTGCGCCGCCGCGCGCACCGAGGCCTACGTCGACACCACCCTGGAGCCGGGCATGTGCCTGACCGTGGAGCCCGGGCTCTACTTCCAGGCCGACGACCTGACCGTGCCGGAGGAGTACCGCGGCATCGGCGTCCGGATCGAGGACGACATCCTCGTCACGGAGGACGGCAACCGGAACCTCTCGGAGGCGCTGCCGCGCCGCTCCGACGAGGTCGAGGCGTGGATGGCCGGCCTGAAGGGCTGACCTTCCCAGCTGTACGAGGCCCCCGCCGACCGTCCGTCGGCGGGGGCCTCGCGCGTTCGGGTCAGCGCGTTCACGTCAGCGCGTTCACGTCAGCGCGTTCAGGTCAGCGCGAGCGGGGCGTCCGCCCGCCACTTGATGATCTTGTCGAAGCTGACCAGCGCCCCGCCCCGGCCCGTGCGTCCGAAGTGGACGTGGTCGGCCAGCTCCTCGATCAGCCGCAGGCCGCGGCCGTGCTCGGCGTCGTCGGCGGCGGCCGTACGGCGCTCCACCACCGTGCCGGAGAAGCCCGGCCCCGAGTCGGCCACCTCGATGCGGCAGGTCTCGCCGTCGAGGTAGGCGGTGACGCGGTACGCCTCCGAGGCCGCGCCGCGGCCCTGGGCGTCCCGGCCGCCGTGCTCGACGGCGTTCGCGCAGGCCTCGGTCAGGGCCACCGACAGCTCGTAGGACACGTCGGGATCGACACCGGCGGTCTCCATCGTGCCGAGCAGCAGTCGCCGGGCGAGCGGGACGCTCGCGGCCTCGCGCCGCAGATGCAGGGACCACCAGATGCTCATGCTCCAGCCTCCAGGCTGCGGCTCGACATGCTGCGGCACGACATACCGATACGTATTGCCGTGCCCGGTGGTCCATAAGCCCCCGGGCACGGCAAGTGCGCTCGTTCGGCGGATGCACTCGCCCCGTGCGCGGTGTATGTCGCCCCGAAGGCGCCCAAGCGTGACCTTCCGGACCTGCCGCGTACGGGGGAGGAGCCTGGTGCGATGATGGGCCCGCCATGTCTGCCCCCGCGCTCGCGCCACGCCTGCTGAGGGCCGCGGTGTTCACCGCGGTCTGTGTCGCGCTGTCCGGGCTCGGCCACGCGCTGGCCTCGTGCGCGGGGATCGCCGCGTGGTCGCTGGTCGCCGGCTTCCTCGGCGTCTTCGGACTCACGGTGCTGTTCGCCGGGCGTGAGCGTTCGCTGCCCGCCGTCGTCGGCGCGCTGGTCGGCGGTCAACTCGCCCTGCACGCCCTGTTCGGGCTCGGTCAGCGCCGGCTCTCCGTCGGCCCGCAGGCGGACGAGACCCTGATCCGGCTCGCCGCCAAGCTGGTGTGCGGGCGCGGCGCCACGGCGTTGAGCCCGGCCGACGCGGCCCGGATCGTCGCCGACGCGGGCCTCGCCCCCATCGGGACCGGCGCCGGCGGGATCGGGACCACCGGGGCCGGAGCCACCGCCGTGGCCGGGGTCCATGACCACATGGCCGGGATGACCGGCCTGCCGGGTGCGGCGGGCGCGACCGCGCGGACCGCCGAACTGGTGCCCAGCCTGCCGATGCTGCTCGGCCACCTCCTGGCCGCGCTCGCCACCGGCTGGCTGCTGCGGCGCGGCGACCTCGCCCTCGGCCGGCTCGTCGCGCTGTCCGCGCAGGGCGCCGCCGAGTTCGCCGAGTCCGCGCTCGTACGGTCCCTGCGCGCCGCGCTCCGTCTCGTACGGGCCCTGCTCGCCGGCCTTCCCGGCGTTCCGGCGAACGGACCGGGCGGCCCGGCCCGTACCGCCTTCGACTCCGCGCCGCCGCCGGTGGCCGAGGTGCTCGAGGACACGGTGATCAGGCGCGGCCCGCCGGCCGCCTCCTGCGTCCTCGCAGCCTGACGCGGACCGCTCCACAGGGGGTGGGTCCGCGGTCGTCCGCGCCCGCGCGCGGAACGCCCACCCGCCTTTCGACGTCTTCCGGACGCCCGTTCAGGGATCTCTGTCCGGCGGATGTCTTCCGCACCTCTCCTTGGAGCTGGAGTGTCTTCTGCCATGAGCGTTCTCCGTACGCACCCGTCCCGTACGTTCCTCGCCCGCGCCGCCGTCGCCGGCGGTGTCGCCGCCTCCTCCGTGCTGCTGCTGTCCGGCACCGCCTTCGCGCACGTGAGCGTGCAGCCGCAGGGCGAGGCCGCCAAGGGCGGCTACGCGACCGTCAACGTCAAGGTGCCGAACGAGCGTGACAACGCCTCGACCGTGAAGGTCGAGGTCAACTTCCCGACCGACCACCCGCTGGCCTCCGTGATGCCGCAGCCGGTGCCCGGCTGGAAGGTCGAGGTCACCAAGGCGAAGCTCGCCAAGCCGCTGGAGATCCACGGCAAGAAGATCAACGAGGCCGTCGCCAAGGTCACCTGGACCGCGGACGGTTCGAAGATCGGCCCGGGCCAGTTCCAGCAGTTCCCGCTGTCCCTCGGCCGGCTGCCGGAGGACGCCGACCGGCTCGTGCTCAAGGCGATCCAGACATACGACAACAACGAGGTCGTCCGCTGGATCGAGGAGCCCAAGGAAGGCGCCGCCGAGCCCGAGAACCCGGCTCCGGTCCTGAAGCTGTCCGCCGCGGCCGGCGACCACCACGGCGCCGCCAAGCCCGCCGACGACGACAAGGGCGACAAGCACGACAAGGGCGCCGACAAGGGCGAGAACGGCGGGCACGAGGAGGCCGCGGACTCCGGCTCGACCGATACCGCGGCCCGGGTGCTCGGTGTCGTCGGCATCCTCGTGGGTCTCGCCGGCGTGGCCTTCGGTGTCCTCGCCGGGCGCCGCCGCTCGGCCTGACGGCCTCCGCTCCTCACCCGAAAGAAACACCATGCCCGACAACAAGACAGCTGTTCAGAAGAACGGTGCCGAGGACGGAAGGGACGGCGGCCGCCCCGGCCGCCGTGCCCCGCTGATCGTCGCCGCCGTGGCGATCGTCGCGGCGATCGGCATCACGGCCGCCGTCGGCCTCGGCGGCGGCGACCGGTCCTCCGGCACCGGCAACGCGCCGGTCGCCGAGGTCTCCGGCGGCACGGACACCACCAGGGCGGCCACCGTCCTCGACCGTCCCTTCGCCAAGCCCGAGCTCGTCCTGACGGACACCAAGGGCCAGAAGTTCGACCTGCGCGAGCGCACCAAGGGCAAGCCGACGCTGATCTACTTCGGCTACACCCACTGCCCGGACGTCTGCCCGCTGACCATGAGCAACATCGCCATCGCGCGCAAGCAGCTCCCCAAGGCGGACCAGGACAAGCTCCAGGTCGTCTTCGTCACCACCGACCCGGAGCGGGACACGGCCGCCGAGCTCGGCAAGTGGCTGCCGGCCGCCGGCGACCCGTCCTTCGTCGGGCTCACCGGCGACTTCTCGGCGATCCAGGCCGGCGCCCGCTCGATCGGCATCGGCATCGACCCGCCGAAGAAGGAGAAGGACGGCTCCGTCGTCTCCATGCACGGCGCCCAGGTGATCGCCTTCTCGCCGACGACCGACCAGGGCTATGTCCTGTACGGCGAGGACACCACCGCCGAGCAGTACGCCAAGGACCTGCCGAAGCTCATCAAGGGGGAGAACCCGTGACCCGCCGCACCACCGCCCTGTCCGCCGCCGTCGCCCTCGCCGCCGCGCTCGCCCTGACCGGCTGCTCGTCCGAGGACGGCTCCTCGGGCGGCTCGTCGGCCGGCAAGCCCGAACTCGAGGTGAGCGGCGCGTTCATGCCCCAGCCGGTGATGGACATGGCCGGCGGCTTCCTCACCATCACCAACAGCGGCGACACCGCCGACAAGCTCACCTCCGTCACCAGCGCCCTCTCGGACGACGTCCAGATCCACGAGACGAAGAACCAGAAGATGCGGCAGGTGAAGTCCTTCGACATCCCGGCGAACGGCGAGCTGAGGCTCGAACGCGGCGGGAACCACATCATGTTCATGGGCCTCAAGCAGAAGCCCAGGCAGGGCGAGAAGGTCGCCGTCGAGCTGCACTTCGAGAAGTCCGCCCCCATCAAGGTCGAGCTTCCCGTCGAGGCGCCGAACCACAACCCGAAGCAGCACTGAGCTCGCCCAAGGAAGTGACAGAACCCATGACGACCACCGCCCCGCGCCTCGGGCCGGCCCTCGCCCGGCTGCTGCTCGTCGCCGCCGCGCTCCTGGGCACGCTGCTCGCCACGGCGGGCCCCGCGTCCGCGCACGCGGCGCTGACCGGCAGCGACCCGCAGGACGGGGCGGTGGTCGCCACCGCCCCCAAGGAGGTCAACCTCACCTTCTCCGAGCAGGTCGCCATGAGCGACGACTCCATCCGGGTCCTCGACCCGGCGGGGAAGCGGGTCGACACCGGCGAGATGCGCGACCTGTGCAGCGGCTCGATCGTCCGCTACGGGGTCGCCCTGCGGCCCGGACTGCCCGACGGCACCTACACCGTGGCCTGGCAGACCGTCTCCGCCGACAGCCATCCCATCGCCGGCGCCTTCACCTTCTCCGTCGGGGCGCCCTCCAAGACCTCCGTCGCCCTGCCCGACACGGACGTGGGCGGCGGCTTGGTCGGCGCGCTGTACGGGATCGCGCGCTACCTCGCGTACGGCGCCTTCGTCGTCCTCGTCGGCGGCGGCGCCTTCGTCCTGGTCTGCTGGCCGCGCGGGGCCGCCGTGCGCCCGGTGCAGCGGCTGGTGGTCCGGGGCTGGCTCGCACTGACCGGGGCCACCCTCGCGCTGCTGCTGCTCCGTCACCCGTACACCCGCACGGGCCGGCTCGGGGACGTCTTCGACCTGGACGGGCTGCGGGCCGTCCTGGAGACCAAGACCGGGGCCGCGCTCTCCTCGCGGCTGCTGCTGCTCGGCGCGGCGGCGCTCTTCGTGGCCGTGCTGTTCGGCGCGTACGCCCGGCGGTCGGACGAGAAGGAGCACCGGGACCTCACGTTCGGGCTCGCCATCGGCGGCACCGTCGTCGCGGCCGGCATCGCCGGTACGTGGGCGCTCGCCGAGCACGCCTCGACCGGGCTGCAGCCGGGCATCGCCATGCCGGTCGACATCCTGCACCTGCTGGCGGTCGCGGCCTGGCTCGGCGGTCTGACCGCCCTGCTCGTCGCCCTCCAGTGGGGCCCGCCGATGGAGCGTTCGGCGGTCGAGCGCTACTCGACGATGGCGTTCGGCTCCGTCGTCGTCCTGGCCGTCACCGGGATCTACCAGTCCTGGCGGCAGGTCGGCACCTGGTCGGCGCTGACCGACACCCGCTACGGGCAGCTGCTCCTGGTCAAGATCGGTCTGGTCGCGGTCCTGGTGGGCATCGGCTGGGTGTCGCGGCGCTGGGTGCGGCGGCTCGGCGAGCCGACGGCGGAGGCGGAGGCGGGTCCGGAAGCGGGTCCGGAGGCGGGTCCGGAGGCGGGTCCGGAGGAAAAGCCCTCGGAGGAGAAGACCGGCCCGGACGAGGAGCCTTCGGACGAGGCCGCCGACGAGGCTTCGGAGGGGGCCCCTGAGGAGCCCTCGGGCGCGGTCGACCCCGAGCGGGCCGAGCAGCTCGCGCGGCAGCGTGCCGCCGTCGCCGTCGCGCGGCGGAAGAAGGAGCGGGACGCCGACCCGGAGCGGGCCGGACTACGCCGTTCCGTGCTCACGGAGGCGGCCGTCGCCGTCGTCCTGCTCGCGGTGACGACCGTACTGACCTCCACCGAGCCCGCCCGCACCGAGGTGGAGGCGGGCAAGGGCGGTTCCACGGCCGGCGCGGCCGCCGTCCCCGACCGCCCGATCGACGTCCGGCTGCCCTTCGACACCGGCGGTGTCGACGGCAAGGGCACCGTGCAGATCACCCTCGACCCGGGCCGGACCGGCGCCAACGCGCTGCACCTCTATGTGCTGCGGCCCAACGGCCGGGCGTTGGACGTCCCCGAGGTGAAGCTGGCCTTCACCCTCGCGGAGAAGGACGTCGGCCCACTGCCGGTGCTGCCGGACCGGATCCAGACCGGACACTGGACGGCGAGCGGCGTCCAGCTGCCGATGTCGGGCGAGTGGCTGATGCAGGTGACCATCCGCACCTCCGACATCGACCAGACCACCATCGAGAAGAACGTGAAGATCGGCTGATCCCGTGAGCAAGACAGAGACAGAGACCCGGTCCGAGGACCCGGAGAACGAGGACAGGCTGGAGATCTCCCGGCGTCGTGTGCTCGGCACCGTCGGGGCGGCCGGCGCGGCCGGACTGGTGATCGGCGCGGCCGGCGGCGTCGGCATCTCCGCGGCGACGTCCGACGGCGCCTCCTCCTCCGGCTCGCCCGCCCTCACCACGGTCGGTTCGACCGAGGTGATGTTTCACGGGAAACATCAAGCGGGGATCACCACTCCGCTTCAGTCCCGTGGCCATCTGGTCGCCTTCGACCTCGTCCCGGGCGCGGGCCGCAAGGAGGCCGCCGCGCTGCTGCGCCGCTGGTCGGCCACGGCCGGGGCACTGATGGCGGGCGAGCCGTCGACCGACGACACCGGCATCGCCCTGGACGCCGGCCCGTCGTCCCTGACGGTCACCTTCGGCTTCGGCCGCACCTTCTTCGACCGCACCGGGCTGACCGCCCGCCGTCCGACGCAGCTCGACCCGCTGCCCGCCTTCTCCTCCGACGCCCTCGACCCGAAGCGTTCGGAGGGCGATCTGTGGGTACAGATCGGCGCCGATGACGCGCTCGTCGCCTTCCACGCGCTGCGCGCGCTCCAGAAGGACGCGGCCGGGGCGGCCCGGGTGCGCTGGCAGATGAACGGCTTCAACCGCTCGGCCGGTGCCACGGCCCGGCCGATGACGGCGCGGAACCTGATGGGCCAGGTCGACGGCACCGGCAACCCCAAGCCGTCCGACCCCGACTTCGACCGGCGGATCTTCGTGCAGCAGGGCGCGCCCGGCGCACAGGACTGGATGGCGGGCGGTTCGTACGCGGTCGTCCGGCGGATCCGGATGCTCCTGGACGACTGGGAGCGGCTGCCGCTGGACAAGCAGGAGAAGGTGATCGGCCGGCGGAAGGCGGACGGTGCGCCGCTGACCGGCGGAACGGAGACCACCGAGCTGGATCTGGACCGGATCGGCCCGGACGGCAAGGCCGTCATCCCCGACAACGCCCACTCCCGGATCTCCGCCCCCGAACAGAACGGCGGGGCGGCGATGCTGCGCCGGCCGTTCTCCTTCCACGACGGCATCGGGCCGGACGGGACGCCGGACGCCGGGCTGCTCTTCGTCTGCTGGCAGGCGGACCCGCTGCGGGGCTTCGTCCCGGTGCAGCGCAAGCTCGACCGGGGCGACGCCCTGTCCCCGTTCATCCGGCACGAGTCGAGCGGTCTGTTCGCGGTGCCGGGCGGGGCCGCGAAGGGCGAGTACGTGGGGCAGCGGCTGCTCGAGTCCTGACCGGAGGCCGTGGCGGACCGGCTGCCATTAGGGTGACCGTATGTCAGCCACCCGGTATACGTATCTCGGTCCCGAAGGCACCTTCACGGAGGCCGCGCTGCGTACGCTGCCCGAGGCCGCGACGCGGGAGCTCGTGCCGATGGTCTCGGTGCCGGCCGCGCTGGACGCCGTGCGCAACGGCGAGGCGGCCGCCGCGCTGGTGCCGATCGAGAACTCGGTCGAGGGCGGCGTGACCGCGACGATCGACGAGCTGGCCTCGGGCGAGCCGCTGATGATCTACCGCGAGGTGGTCCTGCCGATCGCCTTCGCGCTGCTCGTACGGCCCGCGACCACGCTCTCGGAGATCAAGACGGTCACCGGGCATCCGGTGGCCCAGCCGCAGGTGCGGAACTGGCTGCGGGCCCATCTGCCGGAGGCGGTGTGGGAGTCGGCCGCCTCGAACGCGGACGGGGCCCGGCTGGTGCAGGAGGGCCGCTTCGACGCGGCCTTCGCGGGCGAGTTCGCGGCGGCGACCTACGGTCTGGAGGCCCTGGTCACCGAGATCCACGACGCCGAGAACGCGGAGACGCGGTTCGTGCTCGTGGGCCGGCCGGCCCGCCCCGCGGCGCCGACGGGGGCGGACAAGACCTCCGTGGTGCTGTGGCTGGGCGACGACCATCCCGGCGCCCTGCTGGAACTCCTCCAGGAATTCGCGGTGCGCGGGGTCAACCTGATGCTGATCCAGTCGCGGCCGACCGGTGCGGGTATCGGAAACTACTGCTTCGCCGTCGACGCCGAGGGGCATATCGCGGACCGGCGGGTCGGCGAGGCGCTGATGGGTCTGAAGCGGATCTGTCCCAAGGTGCGGTTCCTCGGTTCGTATCCGCGGGCGGGCGTCGCGGTCGAGGACGTACGGGCGCTGCGGCGCGGCACCTCGGACGCGGAGTTCACCGAGGCGTCCGACTGGCTGGCCCGGGTCCAGGACGGCCGGGCCTGATCCACAGAGTTATCCACAGGGGCGCCGCCCGGCCTGAGGACAAGTCGACAAGCGCGCGGAACCGGGTCGACAAATCGCTGTCACCCCTGGTCCGAAAGGCCACTCTTGGGGAGAGCAATTCCCACTCGAAGGGGTGGGAAAATGACCGCGAAGATCGACGATCATCATCGTCCACAGATCTTTCGCACACCCTGTGGATAACTCTTCGCCCACTCTTCGCCTTACCTCCGAGCGAAATCCTCGAAAAACAAAGCAATTCGGGCAAAGCGACACGCATTGCTATATCGGGTAGGGCCCGTACCAGCCGCACCGGTAGCCTGGTGGGGTGATTGACCTTCGCCTGCTCCGTGAGGACCCCGACCGTGTTCGCGCCTCCCAGCGCGCCCGTGGAGAGGACGTCGCGCTCGTCGACGCCCTGCTCTTGGCCGACGAGCGGCGCAGGTCGTCCGGCGTCCGCTTCGACGAGCTCCGTTCCGAGCAGAAGGCGCTCGGCAAGCTGATCCCCAAGGCCTCCCCCGAGGAGCGCGCCGAGCTCCTCCAGAAGGCCGAGCAGCTCAAGACCGACGTCAAGGCCGCCGAGGCCGAGCAGAACGAGGCCGACGAGACGGCCCGCGCGCTGCTGCTCCAGCTCGGCAACCTCGTCCACCCGGACGTGCCCGTCGGCGGCGAGGAGGACTTCGTCGTCCTCGAGACGCACGGCACCATCCGCGACTTCGCGGCCGAGGGCTTCGAGCCCAGGGACCACCTGGAGCTCGGCGAGGCGCTCGGCGCCATCGACGTCGAGCGCGGAGCCAAGGTCTCCGGCTCGCGCTTCTACTACCTGACCGGCGTCGGCGCGCTCCTGGAGCTCGCCCTCGTCAACGCGGCGATCGCCCAGGCCACCGAGGCCGGCTTCATCCCGATGCTCACCCCCGCGCTGGTCCGCCCGCGCGCCATGGAGGGCACCGGCTTCCTCGGCCAGGCCGCGGAGAACGTGTACCACCTGGAGAAGGACGACTACTACCTGGTCGGCACCTCCGAGGTCCCGCTCGCCGCGTACCACATGGACGAGATCATCGAGGCCGACAAGCTGCCGCTGCGGTACGCCGGCTTCTCGCCGTGCTTCCGCCGCGAGGCCGGCACGTACGGCAAGGACACCCGCGGCATCTTCCGCGTCCACCAGTTCGACAAGGTCGAGATGTTCTCGTACGTCGCTCCGGAGGACGCCGAGGCCGAGCACAAGCGCCTCCTGGACTGGGAGAAGCAGTGGCTGACCTCCCTGGAGCTGCCGTTCCAGGTGATCGACGTCGCCACCGGCGACCTGGGCGCCTCCGCCTCGCGCAAGTTCGACTGCGAGGCCTGGATCCCGACCCAGGGCAAGTACCGCGAGCTGACCTCGGCGTCCAACTGCGACAGCTTCCAGGCACGCCGTCTGTCCGTCCGCCTGCGCGACGACAAGGACGGCAAGAAGGTCGTGCAGCCGCTGGCCACCCTGAACGGCACGCTGTGCGCCGTCCCGCGCACCATCGTGGCGATCCTGGAGAACCACCAGCTGGCCGACGGCTCGGTGCGGGTGCCCGAGGTGCTGCGCCCCTACCTCGGCGGCCGTGAGGTCCTGGAGCCGATCTCCAAGTGAGTTCCTTCCCCTACCGCCTGGTCGCGACGGACCTCGACGGCACGCTGCTGCGGGCCGACGAGTCCGTTTCGGACCGTACGCGGGACGCGCTCGCCGCCGCGACGGCGGCGGGCGCCGCGCACATCGTGGTCACCGGCCGGGCGGTGCCCTGGACCCGGCACATCCTCGACGACCTCGGCTACGAGGGGCTCGCGGTGTGCGGACAGGGCGCACAGGTCTACCACGCCGGCGAGCACCGGCTGCTGACCTCGCTCACCCTCGACCGGCAGCTCGCCGGGCTCGCCCTCTCCAAGATCGAGGCGGAGGTCGGGCCGCTGGCCGTGGCCGCCAGCCGCGACGGGCTGGAGGGCGAGGTCCTGATCGGCCCCGGCTACCGGGTCCAGGAGGGCCCGCTGCCCTACCTGCCGTACGAGGACCCCATGGAGCTGTGGTCGGCGCCGCTGACCAAGCTGTACGTCCAGCACCCGACGCTCGGCGACGACGAGCTGACCCGGATCGCCCGCGCGACCGTCGGCGCCCTCGTCGACGTCGTCATGGCGGGCGCGGGCATCGTGGAGATCCTTCCGCTCGGCCTGAGCAAGGCCACCGGTCTGTCGCTCGCCGCCCGCCGGCTCGGGGTGAAGGCCGCGGAGACGATCGCGTTCGGCGACATGCCCAACGACATCCCGATGTTCGGCTGGGCGGCCCACGGCGTGGCCATGGCCAACGCCCACGAGGAGCTGAAGGCGGTGGCCGACGAGGTCACGGCCTCGAACGAGGAGGACGGCATCGCCGTCGTCCTGGAGCGTCTGCTCCAGGCGTAGAACGCACCGGAGGTACGTGGAGCGGGGCGGCCCGCGCGGTTCGCCTCCGCGCGCTCGAAGCGGCCGCCCCGTTCCCGTACCCCCTCAGTGTGCGCCCGGCCGCCCCGGCCCCACCAGCGGTTTTCGTCCGGGCCCCGTCCGGGTCAGCGGCCAGAACGCGAGCCCGACGACCAGCGAGATCGCGTGGCCCAGGTCGGTGTACGTGTGCTGGGTGACCAGCGGGACGGCGAAGAAGGCGACCGCACCCGCGAGGTAGAACCAGCGCCAGGGCCGGGCGAGGCGGTAGGTGAGGACGCCGACCGAGGCGGCGAGGCCGTAGCTCACCCCGATGTCGACGACATGGGCCATGCTGCGCGGCACGTCGTGGTCCTGGATCGCCTCCAGGACCACCTTCTGGCTGATGAGGGTGGCCGCGATGTGCGCGGTGGCGACGACGGCCAGCCATCCGAGGGTGCCGAGCCACCGCTCCACCGGCGCGTGGAAGACCTCGAACAGCACCACGTAGAGCAGCAGGCTCCGCGGGTCCTCGATCCAGAAGGCGCTGCCCAGCAGCGCGCGCAGCGGGTGGCGGGAGAGCTCGTACAGATTGCTGCTGTGGCGGTGCAGCAGGGCGTGCTCGAGGCCGTCCGAGGAGAGCGCGATGACCAGGCTGGTGAGCGCGATGACGGCGAGCCACACATGCGTACCGGGTGACGAACGCACCCACGACCTGATCGGCCGGGACGGTTCGCCACCCGGGGCGCGGGACATGAGGGGGAGACCTCGGGAAACCTCAGAAGTTGATCATGTGTCCGGCGATGCCGTGGATCGCTTCCTTCACGGCCTCGCCCAGCGTCGGGTGGGCGTGGACGTTGCGGGCGACCTCGTGGACGGTGAGGTCCCACTGCTGCGCCAGGGTGAGCTCGGGCAGCAGTTCGGTGACGTCCGGGCCGATCAGGTGGGCACCGATGATCTCGCCGTACTTGGCGTCGGCGACGATCTTGACGAAGCCGGTCGAGTCGCCGAGGCCGTGCGCCTTGCCGTTCGCCATGAACGGGAACTTGGCGACCTTGACGTCGTAGCCCTTCTCGCGGGCCTGCGCCTCGGTGTAGCCGAAGCTGGCGATCTGCGGCTGGCAGTAGGTCGCGCGCGGGATCATGGCGTAGTCGAGCTCCATGGTCTCGGCGTCCGCGATCGTCTCGGCGGCGATCACGCCCATGGCCTCGGCGGTGTGCGCGAGCATCAGCTTCGCGGTGACGTCACCGATGGCGTAGATGTGCGGCACGGAGGTGCGGGAGCGGCCGTCGACGTCGATGGCGCCGCGCTCGGTGAGGGCGACACCGGTGTTCTCGAGGCCGTAGCCGGAGACGTTCGGCGCGAAGCCGATGGCCTGCAGGACCTTGTCGGCCTCCAGGACCTTGCTCGTGCCGTCCTTGGCGGTGACGGTGACGCGGACCTGCGGGCCGGACTCGTCGATGGCGTCGACGCGGGTGGAGGTGAGGACGTCGATGCCGAGCTTGCGGTACTGCTTCGCCAGCTCCTTGGACACCTCCTCGTCCTCCAGCGGGGCCATCCGGTCGAGGAACTCGACGATGGTGACCTTGGTGCCGTAGTTGTTCAGCACGTACGCGAACTCGATGCCGATCGCGCCGGCGCCGGCGATGACGATCGACTTCGGGGCGTCCTCGGCGAGGATCTGCTGCTCGTAGGAGACGACGCGGTCGCTCAGCGAGGTGCCGGGCAGCAGCCGCGGGGTGGCGCCGGTGGCGATGATGCAGTTGTCGAACGTGATCGTCTGCGTGGTGCCGTCGGACTTCGCCACCTGCAGGGTGTTCGCGTCGAGGAAGGTGCCCCGGCCGTCGAACTCGGTGATCCCGTTCTTCTTCATGAGGAAGTGGACGCCCTTGACGCGGCCGTCCGCGACCGTGCGGCTGCGGCGGAACGCCTCGCCGTAGTCGAAGGAGACGGTGCCGTCGACCTTGATGCCGAACGTCTTGGCCTCGTGGTTGAAGATGTGGGCCAGCTCGGCGTTGCGCAGCAGCGCCTTGGTGGGGATGCAGCCGACGTTCAGGCAGACACCGCCCCAGTACTTCTCCTCGACGACCGCGACCCGCTTGCCCAGCTGGGCGGCGCGGATGGCGGCGACGTAGCCGCCGGGGCCAGCTCCGAGTACGACGACGTCGAAGCGGTCTGACATGACTGACTCCCGAGGGTGGTGAGGGTGTTCGGTCGCGTACGAGTCCAGCGAGTCCACGTACGAGGCAACAGTAGTCCCGGAGCGCCGGAGCGTCAGTTGTAGGATGACTGGGCAAGCGGATGAATGAGGGTGTACGGACATGGCACTGAAGGCGGCGGGACGCACCTCGCTGGTGGACTCGGTCGTGGAGCAGCTGCGGGCCCAGCTCGCCGAGGGCGCGTGGGCGGTCGGCGACCGCATCCCCACCGAGCACGAGCTGGCCCAGACGCTCGGCGTGGGCCGCAACACCGTCCGCGAGGCCGTCCGGGTGCTGGTCCACTCCGGGCTCCTGGAGTCCCGGCAGGGCAACGGCACCTTCGTCAGGTCGACCGCCGACCCGGCGGCCGTGCTGCACGGCGTACGGCACGCGGGCGCCCGGGACGTGCTGGAGCTGCGGGTCGCCCTGGAGGCGGAGGCGGCCCGGCTCGCCGCGGTCCGCCGGGACACCCACGACCTGCTGCGGCTGCGGGCGGCGCTCACGGGCCTGCGTGAGGAGGGCGACCGTGACGCGGACGCCGACCTCGCCTTCCACCTCGCGGTCGTCGAGGCCACCCACAACACGGCCTTCCGCGAGGTCTACCGCTTCTTCTCCGCCCAGGTGCACGAGGTCCTGGTGCACGCGCTCGGCGACCGCGCGATGCCGCCGGTCGACATCGACGCGCACGAGGCCCTCGTCGCGGCCATCGAGGCGGGGGACGCGGACGCGGCCGAGGCGGGGGCGCGCGAGCTGCTGCGGGTGCCGATGGAGACGGTGGCGGCGCTGGCGGCGGAAGCGGCGGAAGCGGCGAAGGCGGGGTCGCGGTGACGCCCTCGGACACCGAGCCGCTGCTCGACACGGAGGCCGGGGGCCGGGCCGCCCAGGCGGGGGTCAGGCCCGTGGGGGTCGGGGCCCGTGCCGTCGAGGCAGGAGGCCGGCTCTCCTCCGTCGCGACGGCCGGGCGGCGCGCGCCGCTCGCCCACCCGGTCCTGCTGCTCGTCGGCATCGTGCTCGCCTCGCTGAACATGCGGGCCGCGCTGGCGAGCGTGTCGCCGCTGGTGGGGGAGCTGGCGGAGGCGTACGGGCTGTCCTCGGCCGCGAGTTCCCTGGTGACCTCGGTGCCGGTGCTCTTCCTGGGTCTCGGCGCGCTGGTGGCGCCCTGGCTCGGCCGGCGCCTCGGCGCCGAACGGGTGCTGTTCGCCGCCCTGTTGCTGCTGGGCGGCGGCATCCTGGTGCGGGTCCTGCCGTCGGCGGCGGCGCTCACTTACGGCGGGGTGCTGGTCGGCACGGCCATCGCCCTGCTGAACGTGCTGATGCCGGGCCTGATCAAGCGGGACTTCCCCGACCGGGCCGCGTCGATGACCTCCGTCTACACGGGCGCGATGATCGCGGGCGCCACGGTCGTCGCCGCCTCCTCGGTGCCGCTGGAGCGGGCGCTGGGCGGCTGGCGGGCCTCGCTCGGCTTCTGGTCGCTGCTCGCGGTGGTCGCGGCCGTCGCCTGGCTGCCGCAGGTGCTGGTCGCCCGGGGCCGTTCGGGGCACGGAGCGCGGGCGGCCACGGGCCCCGGCGCGGTGCCGGCCCGGTCGGTGTGGCGGTCGGCGCTGGCATGGCAGGTGACCCTGTTCATGGGCCTGCAGTCGCTGTGGTCGTACGTCCTGATCGCCTGGATGCCGACGATCTTCACGGACCACGGGATGAGCCGCTCCACGGCCGGTGTCGTCTTCGCCTTCAACAACCTGATCCAGGTCGCGGGCGCCTTCGCCGTCCCGCTGCTCGCCGGGCGGATGCGCAGCCAGCGCCCGCTGATCGTGCTGGTCACGACGCTGGTCGCGGCCGGGTACGCGGGACTGATGATCGCGCCGGTGCAGGGCGCCTGGCTCTGGGCGGCGGTCCTCGGGGTGGGCCAGGGCGGGGCGGTGGGCCTCGCGCTCACCCTGATCGTGCTGCGCTCGGGCGACGCGGTGACGGCGGCCCGGCTCTCCGGGATGGCCCAGACCGTCGGCTATCTGCTCGCCGCGGTGGGGCCCTTGGCCGCCGGCGCCCTCCACCAGGCCACCGGCTCCTGGACCTTGCCGATCACCGCCGTCCTCGGCGTCTGCGCCGCGGCGCTGGCGGTGGGCCTGCTGGCGGCCCGGAACCGTACGGTCTGAGGACGCGGACGATCCCGGGCCGCGAGGCCGCCCGCTACTCCTCGCCCGCCAGGGTGAGCGTGCGCAGCTTGTGGCCCGCGAACCAGGTGGCCGCGACCGTCACGGCCGCGAGCAGCACCACCGCCGTGGACAGGCCGACCTCGGAGGAGATCAGTCCGTCTCCGGTGACCTTCTCGGCGAGGGCCAGCGCCCACTGCTGCACGCTCAGCGTCTTGGCGCCCGAGATCAGCGAGCCGAACAGGGCCTCCCAGACCAGGGCGTAGACCAGGCCGATGACGACGGCGTGCCGGCTGACCGTGCCGAGGAGGAGGAAGAGGGCGCTGTAGGCGATGGAGGCCACCAGGGCCGCCACGGTGTAGGCGACCGCCACCTGCTGCCCGTTGCCGTTGAGGATCAGCCCGGCGAGGAAGGTGGGCAGCGCGGAGAACACCATGGTCACCGCGACCGCGACGATCAGCTTGGTGAAGATGATCGTCGGCCGCTTCACCGGCTTGGAGAGGAGATAGACGATCGAGCCGTCGTCGATCTCCGGTCCGATCGCGCCGGTGCCGGCGATCACGCCGATCAACGGCACCATCGTGGCGAGCGCGAATCCGCCGAGGACGTCGGCGGCGACCTGGTCGTCGGCGCCGTTAAAGGCACGGATCGCCGCCGCGATCACGAGCAGCAGGGCGGGCAGCGCGAAGAGGATCAGTGCCCGGCGGCGGCCGAGCAGGGCCCGGTAGGTGAGCCGTGCGACGGTGGGGTTGTACATCTGTCAGGCTCCTTTCAGGCCGCTACGAGATACGAGAAGACGGATTCGAGGGACTCGTCCGAGGGCGAGACCGTCAGGAGCCGGATGCCGCGCTCCCGGGCGACCTTCGGCAGCAGTGCGGTGAACCGGCCGAAGTCCACGGCCTGGACGCGCAGTCCGCCGTCCACGAGGTCGACCTCGATGCCGGCCGTCGACGGGTCGGCGATCAGCGCCGCCGCCAGGGCACGGTCGTCGCTGGAGCGGACGAGATAGCGGTGCGGCCGGTCGGTCATCAGCCGGCGGATGCGGCGGAAGTCGCCGGAGGCCGCGTGCCGTCCGGCCACGATCACCTCGATGTGCGAGGCGAGCTGCTCGACCTCCTCCAGGATGTGCGAGGAGAACAGCACCGTGCGGCCCTCGGCGCCCATCCGGCGCAGCAGGTCCATCAACTGCATGCGCTGACGCGGGTCCATGCCGTTGAAGGGCTCGTCGAGCAGCAGCACGGACGGCTCGTGGACGAGGGCCGAGGCCATCTTCACGCGCTGCCGCATGCCCTTGCTGTACGTGGCGATCTTGCGGTCCTGGGCGTACTCCATCTCCACCGTGGCGAGGGCCCGCCGGGCCTCGGCGTCACCGAGGCCCTGCAACTCGGCGTTGGCGACGACGAACTCGCGGCCGGTGAGGAAGTCGTACATGGCCTCGCGCTCGGGCACGACGCCGATCTGCCGATAGACCGACTCGTTGCGCCAGATCGTCGTCCCGTCGAGGGTGACGGTGCCGGTGGAAGGGGCGAGGAAGCCGCCCATCATGTTGATGAGGGTGGACTTCCCGGCGCCGTTGGGGCCGAGGAGACCGGTGACGCCCGGGCCGATGGTCATGGTGACGTCGTTGACGGCCACGACGTTGCCGAACCAGCGCGAGACGTGGTCGATGTTCAGGGTTGTCACAGCCCGACCTTTCGGTAGCGGCGCATCAGGACGCCGTACGAGCCGGCGATCAGGGCGAGGACGGCCAGCAGATAGACCGCGCCGACGCCGGCGCCGGGCGCCGCGGCCTCCCCGCCGGGGAAGGGGGTGGGCGCGCCGAGGAAGGCCGACTGCACGCCGCCGATGAGGGTGAGCGGCGAGAAGAGCCCGATCCACTTGACGGCGCCGACGTTGTCGGTGCCGTAGGCGATGCCCTGGAGGGTGGAGACCGCTCCGTAGGAGATCACGAGTGCGGCGATGACCGCGGCGACGCCGAAGCCGCGGCGCGGGGTGAGGGCCGCCATGACCAGGCCGATGCCGCCGAAGAGCAGCGAGAGCAGCGCCACGGAGACCAGCCCCTGGCCGAACAGCTTGGTCTGCTCGGCGAAGTCGAGCTTGGCGAGCAGCGCGCCGACCCAGAGGATCAGCAGCGGGGCGGCGGTCAGGACGAACAGCGCCGACGCCATCGCGCCGTACTTCGCGAGGACATAGTCCACGCGCTCGATCGGGCGGGAGAAGTACAGCGGCACCGTGCGGAAGCGGAGGTCGCGGGAGACCGACTGCGGGGCCTGCGCCGCCACGTAGATGGAGATCACGAGCTGGAGGTAGATCGCGTACTGGGTGTACTCGATCGACAGCTTGCTCTGCTTTCCGACGACCGCGACCGCGACGATGATCAGCGCGGGCACGCACATCACCGCGAAGAGGATCATCGGCAGCACCTTGGACTTGGCGCTGCGGCCGAGTCCGTAGGCGCCCCGCAGGGACTGGGAGAACAGCGACCGGCGGGCGTAGGCACGGCCCAGGCGCGGGCCGTCGTACTTGCGGTAGCCGATGTTGTGGATTCGGGTGGTGTCGGGAGCCGGGGAGCTCATCGGGCCGGCACCTCCTCCTGCTGCTGGTCGTCGGCCTTGAAGACCTCGGCGATGTGGTGGCGGCGCTGCTCCATGCGCACGAGTCCGAGGCCGAGCCCGGCGACGGTGTCGCGGACGAGGTCGTAGGTCTCCTCGCCGGAGGCCTCCAGGAGCAGGATGTGCCCGGCGCCGGGCAGCCCGTCCTCCACGCCCGCGTGGAGGGTGACACCGGCGGCGCTCAGGGCGGCGCGGAGCGCCTCCGTGCCGTCGGGGTGGGTGTCGGAGTCGGTGACCTCGACCGCGAGGGTCGTGGTGGACCGGGTGAAGTCGCTGGTGGAGCTGGACCGCAGGAGCCGTCCGCCGTCGATGACGACGACGTGGTCGCAGGTGCGCTCCAGCTCGCCGAGCAGATGGGAGGTGACCAGGACCGAGATGCCGAAGTCCGTCCACACCCGCCGGATCAGGCCGAGCATGTCGTCGCGGCCGACGGGGTCGAGACCGTTGGTCGGCTCGTCGAGCAGCACCAGCTGCGGGTCGTGGACCAGGGCCTGGGCGAGCTTCACCCGCTGCTTCATGCCGGTCGAGTAGCCGCCCATCGGGCGGTAGCGCTCCTCGTACAGGCCGACGTGGCGCAGGGTGTCCGCGGTCCGCTCGCGCGCGGCCGTCGGGGGCAGCCCCGACATGCGCGCCATGTGGACGACGAACTCGGTCGCCGAGACGTCGGGCGGCAGGCAGTCGTGCTCCGGCATGTAGCCGACGCGCTCGCGGATCTGGGCACCGGAGGTCGCGACGTCGAGTCCGAGGACTTCGGCCCGGCCCTCCGTGGCCGGGGACAGACCGAGAAGAATCTTGATCATCGTGGACTTGCCGGCTCCGTTGGCACCCACCAGTCCGGTCACACCGGGCCCGATGTCCAGGGAGAGCCGGTCGAGGGCGGTCACCCGGGGGAACCGCTTGCTGAGGCTTTCGGTGGCGATCACAGTCACGCTTCGACGGTAGTGGCGTGCGTCACGGCGGTCGTCAGCCCAACGGCTCGATCCATGTCCGACCTCAGGTGTACGGACCCGTAGGGGAGCCGATACCTAAGTCGTTTTCCACAGGCTCGTGCACGCCCCTTGACGCCGCCGCCGGGCATTGTCACATTCATCAGTGGCAAGTTACGGACACGTAGCGCTACGGGTGCTCACACGGGACGGACGGGTGGCATGACCCCAGCAGTGACAGGCGAACTGACCGCGGAGCTGCGCGGGTTCAGAGAAGTGCAGCGCCTCTCCTACGCCTGCGCGGAGGCCGTCGCGGCGCAGCTCAAGCCGGGTGTGACCGAGCGCGAGGCGGCGCGGATGCAGCGCGAGTGGCTGTACGAGCGGGGGGTGAGGGACTGGTTCCACCGGCCGTTCGCCTGGTTCGGGGACCGCACCGCCTTCGTCGACTTCAAGATCCCGCTCCAGTTCTTCCCGACGAACCGGCGTCTGGAGGCCGGGATGCCGTTCATCCTGGACATGGCACCCGTCTACAAGGGCTACACGGCGGACATCGGCTATTCGGGCTCGCTGGGCCTCAACCCGGTCCACGACAAGCTGCTCGCGGACCTGAGGGAACACCGCGAGCTCATCCTCCGCGAGGTGCGCGAGCGCCGCACCCTACGGGAGATCTACGAGGACGTGGACCGCCTCATGGTCCGCCAGGGGTACGCCAACCGGCACCGGGCGTATCCCTTCGGCGTCATCGCCCACAAGATCGACCGGGTGAAGGAGCGCCGCTGGTCGCCGACGCTGTTCGGCTTCGGCACCCAGTCCCTCAAGGGCCTGGCGAGCGACGCCCTGCACGGCCACCGGGACGGCTGGTCGCCGCTGTGGTCGCCGTACCGGTTCTCCGACCACCCGCCCAGGCCGGGCCTGTGGGCGGTCGAGCCGCACCTCGGATTCCGGGGCACGGGCGCGAAGTTCGAGGAGATCCTCGTCGTCACCGACTCGAAGGACCCCGAGCAGAGCGCGTTCTGGCTGGACGACGACCTGCCGCACGTGCGGCGCTGGAACGAGGAGAAGGCAGCGTGAGCGTGAGTCTCGACAGGGCGCGGGAGCGCCGGATCCGCACGGGCGGGATAGAGCTGTGCGTGGCCGAGCTGGGGGACGCGGACCGGCCGACGGTGGTGCTCGTCCACGGCTATCCGGACTCCAAGGAGGTCTGGTCGGAGGTCGCGACCCGGCTGGCGGAGCGGTTCCACGTGGTCCTGTACGACGTCCGGGGCCACGGCCGGTCGACGGCGCCGACCCCGCTGCGCGGCGGGTTCACCCTGGAGAAGCTGACGGACGACTTCCTGGCCGTGGTGGACGCGGTCAGCCCGGACCGTCCCGTCCACCTCGTCGGCCACGACTGGGGATCGGTGCAGTCCTGGGAGTTCGTGACCGTCCCGCGCACCGAGGGCCGGATCGCCTCCTTCACCTCCATGTCGGGGCCGTCGCTCGACCACTTCGGGCACTGGATCAAGAGCCGGATGACCCGGCCGACCCCCCGCCGGGTCGGCCAGCTCCTCGGCCAGGGCGCCAAGTCCTGGTACGTGTACATGCTGCACACCCCGGTGCTGCCGGAGCTCGCCTGGCGCGGGCCGCTCGGCAAGCGGTGGCCCAGGATCCTGGAGCGGGTCGAGCGGGTCCCCGCCGGTGACTACCCGACGCCCTCCCTGCCGAACGACGCGGCGCACGGCGCCTGGCTCTACCGGGACAACGTGCGGGCCCGGCTCTCCCGCCCCCGGGCCGACGCCTACGCGCACGCGCCGGTGCAGCTGATCACGCCGACCGGCGACGCCTTCCTGTCCGAGCGGCTCTACGACGACCTGGCGGCCTGGGTGCCGGACCTGACCCGGCGCACCCTGCCGGCCAAGCACTGGGTGCCGCGCACCCGCCCCGACCAACTGGCCGCGTGGATCACCGATTTCGTCGAGGCGAACGAGGACCCGGCGACGAAGGCGCCCAGGACGGCCGCGAAGAGCGGCGTGCGGCCGGAGTACGCGGAGCGCTTCGGCGGGCAGCTGGTCCTGGTGACCGGCGCGGCCAGCGGCATCGGCCGGGCCACCGCCTTCGCGTTCGCCGAGGCCGGTGCCCGGGTCGTGGCGGTGGACCGGGACGGCGAGGGGGCGGCCCGTACGGCGGAGATGGCCCGGCTCATCGGCGCTCCGGGAGCCTGGGGCGAGACCGTCGACGTCGCCGACGAGCAGGCGATGGAGAAGCTGGCCGCGAAGGTGGCGAGCGAGTACGGCGTCGTCGACGTGCTGGTCAACAACGCGGGGATCGGACTGAGCGGCTCGTTCTTCGAGACCACCACCGAGGAGTGGAAGCGGGTCCTCGACGTCAATCTGTGGGGCGTCATCCACGGCTGCCGGGTCTTCGGCGCCCAGATGGCGGAGCGCGGACAGGGCGGCCACATCGTCAACACGGCCTCCGCCGCGGCCTTCCAGCCCTCCCGCGCCCTGCCGGCCTACGGCACCTCCAAGGCGGCGGTGCTGATGCTCAGCGAGTGCCTGCGGGCCGAGCTCGCCGACCAGGGCATCGGAGTCTCGGCGATCTGCCCGGGCATCGTGAACACCAACATCACGGCGACCGCGCGGTTCGCCGGCGTGACGGACGAGGCCGAGGAGAAGCGGCGCCAGAAGAAGGCCTCCCGGCTGTACGGGCTGCGCAACTATCCGCCGGAGAAGGTCGCGGACGCGATCCTGCGCGCCGTGCTGCACGACCAGGCCGTCGTCCCGGTGACCCCGGAGGCACGCGGCGCCCACCTGTTGTCCCGGCTGTCACCCGGCGTGCTGCGGGCGCTGGCCCGCTGGCAGCCGCCGGCGTAGGGCGGCCCGGCGGCGTAGGGCGGCCGGGCGAAGGCGGTCGTACGATCCCCTCGCAGGAGGGCGCCGCGGCGGCGGGGCGGAGGAGCGGTCGGTGGGAGCGGGTTTGTCCGAGCAGTCAGCACAGCCGGAGTACCGGATCGAGGATCTGGCCCATCACAGCGGGGCCACCGTCCGGACGATCCGCGCCTACCAGGACCGCGGTCTGCTGCCCCGCCCTGAGCGGCGCGGCCGGTCGAACGTGTACGGGGACACGCATCTCGCCCGGCTGCGGCAGATCGCAGACCTGCTGGACCGCGGCTACACCCTGGCCTCCATCAAGGAGCTCCTGGAGGCCTGGGACGCCGGGCGCGGGCTCGGCGGGGTGCTCGGTCTGGTCGCCGAGGTGGAGGGGCCGTGGACGGACGAGGAGGCCGACCGCATCTCCCGCGCCGAGCTCGACGCGCGCTTCGGCGGCACGCCCGACGAGGAGGCGGTGCGGGAGGCGATCGAGCTCGGGGTCCTGGAGCGCGTCCCCGACCGCGAGACCGAGGAGTATCTGGTCCCCAGCCCCCAAGAGCTCGCGGTGGCCGCTGAGTTGTACGCCGCGGGCGTGCCGCTGTCGGCGATCACCGGCCACCTGAGGGAACTTCGCGGACAGGTCGAGCACATCGCCGCCCGCTTCCTGGAGTTCACGACCGAGCACGTCTTCGCCCGTTATCTGGAGCACCGGCCGCCGACGGACGCGGACGCGGCGGAGGCGGCGACGATGGTGCGGCGGCTCCGGCCGCTCGCGCAGCAGACCGTCGACGCGGAACTCGCCCGCGCGATGCGCCTGTTCGCCACCCGGCACCTGCAACTCCATCTGTCTCCCGACGCCCCCCTCCCGGAGGACCGCGAGCCCCGTTCCGTGGCGCTGCCTCCGGCCACGATCCGGGCCGTGGAGCGGCTCGTTGGCGCCGAGAACGTGGCGGCGTTCGTCGCGGCGGCGGCGGAACGAGAGGTGCAGACAAGGACATTGGACACCCTTGCCTCAAATGCCGCGAACAGCGAGCAAATCGTCCAAGCGCCGTGAGTTCACAGGTCTGTTGTCCACAGAATCGCCAACTTCCCTGTGGATAAATGCACTTGGCTGTGGAACAAACCTACGGCTTCAATGTTTTCATGAATGACGAGAAACGCACCGTGAAGGTGTCGAAGTACCTCTCGAAGCACCTGCGCCACCAGCCCGAACGCATCGGGCTCGTGCTCGACCCGCACGGCTGGACCGAGATCGACGCCCTGCTGCGGGCCGCCGCCGCACACGGCTTCCCGATCACCCGCGCCGAGCTCGACCACGTCGTCGCCGCCAACGACAAGAAGCGCTTCGCCATCGAGGGCACCCGCATCCGGGCCAGCCAGGGCCACACCGTCCCGGTCGACCTCGACCTGCCGGCCGCCGAACCGCCCGCGTACCTCTACCACGGTACGGTCGCCGCCCGGATCCCCGCCATCCGGACCGAGGGCCTGCGCCCCATGGCCCGCCACCACGTGCACCTCTCGCCCGACCGGGAGACCGCCACCCGCGTGGGAGCCCGCCGGGGCCGGCCCGTGGTGCTGAGCATCGACGCCGGCGCGATGCACCGGGCCGGGCACGTCTTCCACGTCAGCGCCAACGGCGTCTGGCTCACCGACGCCGTACCCCCGGAGTTCATCCGCTTCCCCTGAGGCAGGATCGTCTCCATGGGAGCCTCGTATCCGCACCTGCCCACGACCGAGTCCGCCGTCGCCGCCCTCCGCGAGATCGCCCGGGAATACGGCCTGGAGATGACCGTGACCGACGACATCGGCGCGGACCAGACCTCCCGCCGCACCTCCGCGGGCGCCTTCACCGTCCTCGACCCCGACGGCTCCCTCCCCCACGAGGCCTTCGTCGAGCTCGGCGGCACGCCGGCGGTCTCCGTCCGCCTCTACCCCGAGGACGACGCCAAGGTCACCGTCGAGGGCGTCGACTTCGAGGACGTCCCCCGCGACACGGTCCCCGCCTTCCTCCGCGCCGTCCACGACGGCCTCGCCCACGTGCGGAGCCGGCTCTTCCCGCCCGCCTGGTGGCTGATCGTCCCGCTGCCCGGCGACGAGACGTACAAGGAACTCGTCACCCCCGCCATGGTCACCCCCTGGCTGTCCCGGAACGTCCGCTGACCCCCGACGTACGCTCGTCCGTATGACCCTGCGCCTGAGCACCGTGATCCTTCCCGTCGACCGCTGGCACGAGGGCGGCCGTGCCGCATGGCAGCGGGCCGAGGAGCTCGGCTTCCACGCCGGCTACACCTATGACCACCTGTCCTGGCGCTCCTTCCGGGACCGCACCTGGTTCGGCGCCCTGCCCACGCTCACCGCCGCCGCGACGGCGACCGAGCGGCTGCGCCTGGGCACGCTCGTGACCTCGCCCAACTTCCGGCACCCGGTGACCCTCGCCAAGGAGCTCATGTCGCTGGACGACATCTCCGGCGGCCGGGTCACCCTCGGCATCGGCGCGGGCGGCAACGGCTTCGACGCCACCGCCCTGGGCCAGGAGGCCTGGACCCCGCGCGAGCGCGCCGACCGGCTCGCCGAGTTCGTCCCCCTGCTCGACCGGCTGCTCACCGAGGAGGCCGTCACCCAGCGCGGCACCTTCTACTCGGCCGACGAGGCCCGGAACATCCCCGGCTGCGTGCAGCGGCCCCGGCTGCCCTTCGCGGTCGCGGCGACCGGCCCGCGCGGCCTGCGGCTCGCGGCGCGCCACGGACAGGCCTGGGTGACGACCGGCGACCCCAAGCTGTACGAGGACGGGACCCCGGAGCAGTCGGTGGCGGCGCTCCGC
This sequence comes from Streptomyces sp. NPDC012769, assembly GCF_042901205.1. Lineage (NCBI taxonomy): Bacteria > Bacillati > Actinomycetota > Actinomycetes > Kitasatosporales > Streptomycetaceae > Streptomyces > Streptomyces sp. NPDC012769. Next base: position 170,261 of record NZ_JBIBCP010000005.1, read on the forward strand.
GGCCAGATCGAGAAGCTCGGCACGGCCTGCGCGGAGACCGGCCGGGACGTGACGGAACTGGACAAGATCCTCCTCACCGGCTTCACCCCGGAGCGGAACACGGTCCTGGACTCCCTGGACGGCTTCGTCGACTTCGCCGGCCGCCACCAGGAGCTCGGTTTCACCGAGATCGTGATCCACTGGCCGATCCCGGACTCCGACTTCGCCGCCGACGAGGCGGTCTTCGAGAAGATCGCCACCGAGGCGGTCGCCCAGCTCGGCTGACCCGCTGACCCGCGGCACCCGGCTCGGCCGGTCCCGGCGCCCGCCGGGCGTGCGAGCCGATCCGGGGGCGTGCGAGGTGGGTCAGGGGCGTGCGGGGGGCCCCGAGAGGCCGTAACCGGCCACTCAGATGTGCGCACCCTCGCACGCCCGTGCACTTCGTACGGAAGAATGGATCGGTGACCTCAACCCGAACCGCGCGCACGCGCCTGATCGCCACCGACCTCGACGGCACCCTGCTGCGGGACGACAAATCCGTCTCGGAGCGCACGGTCGCCGCCCTCGCCGCAGCCGAGCGGGCCGGCATCGAGGTCTTCTTCGTCACCGGCCGCCCGGCCCGCTGGATGGACGTCGTCAGCGCACACGTCCACGGCCACGGCCTCGCGATCTGCGCCAACGGCGCCGCGGTGGTCGACCTCCACTCCGGCGGAACGTTCATGGAGGTCCGTCCGCTGCGGCGGTCCGTCGCCCTGGACGTCGTCCGCGTCCTGCGCGCCGCCGCCCCCGGCACCAGCTTCGCCGTCGAGCTCACCACCGGCATCCACTACGAGCCGCAGTACCCGCCGTTCTTCCTCGACCCCGGCGCCACCGTCGCCACCGCCGAGAAGCTCCTGTACGAGGAGACCCCGGGAGCCGCCGCCCCCGTCCTCAAGCTGCTCGCCCAGCACCCGGAGCTCGACCCGGACGTCTTCCTCGCCACCGCCCGCGAGGCCGCCGGTGATCTGGCCTCCTTCACCCGATCCAGCCCCACCGCCCTCATCGAGATCAGCGGCCTCGGCGTCTCCAAGGCCTCCACCCTCGCCCACTGCTGCGCCGAGCGCGGCATCGCCCCGGAGCAGGTCGTGGCCTTCGGCGACATGCCCAACGACATCGAGATGCTCAGCTGGGCCGGCCGCTCCTACGCCATGGGCAACGCCCACCCCGACGTCGTCGCCGCCGCCTCCGGCCGCACCGCGGGCAACAACGAGGACGGCGTGGCCGTCATCATCGAGCAGCTGGTCGCCGAAGCCGTCGAGGACCTGCGCCTGTAGCGCCGGCGTGGGGGCCACGGCTAGAGCGGGGCCTCCCAGATCACCGTCGTACCGCCGCCGGCCTCGCCGATGCCGGGGCCGCACCAGCTCGCCCCGCCGAGGGACTCGGCGCGGCGGGCCAGGTTGCGCAGACCGCTGCGGCGGCCGCCCTCGGGAAGGCCGATGCCGTCGTCCCCGACGGACAGCCGCACGCCCTGGCTGCCGTCCGGCAGGGTGACGGTCGCGTCCACGACCACCTCGATGCGGGTGGCCTCCGCGTGCCGGAAGGCGTTGGACAGCGCCTCGCGCAGCGCGGCGATGAGGTTCTTGCCGGTGAGATCGCCGACCGCCGCGTCGATCACGCCGACGAAGCGGTGCGCGGGCTTGAAGCCCAGCGGCACCGCCGCCATGTTGATCTCCCGCAGGACCCTGGTCCGCAGCCCCGAAGGGGCCTCCGCCGGCCCCTGCTGGAGCGCGAAGATCGCGGTGCGGATCTCCTGGATCGTCACGTCCAGCTCGTCCACGGCCTTGCCCACGCCCTCCTGCACGGCCGGCACGATCGACTTGCGCTGGGCGCTCTCCAGCATCATCCCGGTGGCGAACAGCCGCTGGATGACCAGGTCGTGCAGATCGCGGGCGATCCGGTCGCGGTCCTCGTAGACGGCGAGCCGCTCCCGGTCCCGCTGTGCCTCGGCCATCATCAGGGCCAGCGCCGCCTGCGAGGCGAACTGGGTGGCCAGGGTCCGCTCCGCCTCGGTGAACTGTCGCGCCCCGCGGCCGCGCGGAGTGGCGAGCGCGCCGAGGACCCGGCCGCCGCTCTGCAGCGGCAGCAACATCGCCGGCCCGTACGCGGCGGACAGCCGGTGGACCATCCGCGGATCGCTGGAGGCGTCGGCGATGAACACCGCCTCGCCCTCCATCAGCCGCTCCACCACGGCGCTCTCGGGCCCGATCACCACGCCGAGCGTCTTGGTGGGTCGGGGCGAGGAGACCGCGACGATCTCCAGGCCGCCGTCCTCGGCCGGCAGCAGCACGATGCCCGCGGCGGCGTCGGCGAGCCGGCGCGCCTGCTCGGCGACGACCGTGAGCGCGTCGTCGGCGTCCCCGCCGGAGAGCAGCGCGGTGGTGACGGCGACGGAGCCGTCGATCCACCGCTCCCGCTGCCGGGCCGCCTCGTACAGGCGGGCGTTGCCGATGGCGATCCCCGCCTCAGTGGCGAGCACCCGGACCATGTGGACGTCGTAGTCGCTGAAGTCGCCGCCGCCGTTCTTCTCGGCGAGGTAGAGGTTGCCGAAGTTCTCGCCCTGGACCCGGATCGGGACACCGAGGAAGGTCCGCATCGGAGGATGTCCGGGAGGGAACCCGGCCGCGCGCGGGTCGGCCCTCAGATCGGCGAGCCGGATCGTCTCGGGCTCGCGGATGAGCGCGCCCAGGAGTCCCGCGTGTCCGTCGGGCCGGCGCCCGATGCGGCGGGCGACGTCCTCCCCGACGCCGTACGTGACGAAGTCGGACAGGCCGTCGCCCTCGTCGTCGACCACACCGATGGCGGCGTACCGGGCGTCCGCCAGCTCGGCGGCGGTCTCGCAGATCCGGTCGAGCGTGGAGTGCAGTTCGAGGCCGGTGCCGACGGAGCGCATCGCCTCCAGGAGCTGGGGCACGCGGGCGGTCAGCTCGGTGGACAGGCCGTGGAGGCTGCGCGTGGCCTGCGTCGCGGCTTCGAGCGGGTCCGGGGAGGCGAGCGGGTCCGAGGCGTCGGGCACGGCGGCGGTCATGGCCCCGAGCCTAGTAAGTCCTATTTGGAGAGAAAAGTCGGGGTGGTGCCCGCCGTCAGCAGCAGATCGCCGGTCCGTTCCTGGTCCAGCATCCGCCGCAGCGGCCCCTCGGCCGCCGCCAGCTCCGCGTACGTCCCGCGCTGCACGGTCCGGCCCCGGTCGAGGACGACCACCTCGTCGACGGCGTCGAGGCCGTGCAGCCGGTGGGTGATCAGCACGGTCGTACGGCCCTCGGTGGCCCGCAACAGGTCGTCCGTGAGCGCGTCGGCGGTGGTCAGGTCCAAGTGCTCGGCCGGCTCGTCGAGGACGAGGACCGGGAAGTCGGCGAGGAGGGCCCGGGCGAGCGCGAGGCGCTGGCGCTGACCCCCGGAGAGCCGGGAGCCGTGCTCGCCCACGAGGGTGTCGAGCCCGTCGGGCAGCCCGTCCACCCAGTCCAGGAGGCGGGCCCGGCGCAGCGCCTCGCGCAGTTCCTCGTCGCTCGCGCCGGTACGGGCCAGCCGCAGGTTCTCGCGGAGCGTGCTGTCGAAGAGATGGGCGTCCTGCGCGCACAGGCCGACGAGGCGGCGTACGTCGTCCCCGGCGAGCTCCCGCGCGAGCTCCCCGCCGAGCCGGTACGTGCCGTGCTCCGCGTCCAGGAAGCGCAGCAGCACCTGCGCGAGCGTCGTCTTGCCGGAGCCGGACGCGCCGACCACGGCGACCCGGTGCCCCGCCTCCAGAGTGAGCCCGAAGTCCACCAGGGCCGGCCGCTCCTGCCCGGCGTGCCGCGCCGAGAGTCCGGCCAGCTCCAGCGGGAACGGACCGGCGGGGGCGGCGGCGGGCGTGACCGGCTCGTGTACGGGGACGGGCGCGTCGAGCACGTCGAGGACCCGCTCCGCGCTGCGCCGGACGCGCTGGCGGTACTGGACGGCGAGGGGCAGTCCGGTGACGGCCTCGAAGGCGGCGAGCGGGATGAGCACGACGACCGCGAGCGCCACGCCGTCCAGGCGCCCGTCCCGCACGGCCTGCACACCCACGAGCGCGGCTCCGACGACGGTGAGGCCGCAGACCAGGGTCGAGAGCCCGGCACCGAGCGCGGTGGCGGCGGACTGCCGGGCGGCGATGGCGGTGAGGGTGCGGTCGGCCGCGGCGGCCCGTGCCACGCGGTCCTTCAGGGCGCCGGCCACGGTGAGTTCGGCGCAGCCGCGCAGCAGGTCGACGACGGCCGTGGTCAGCGCGCCCCGCGCGGGGGCCAGCTGCCGCTCGGCCCGCCGGGCGAGCGCCGCTCCGGCCAGGGGCACGGCGACGCCGGCGAGCACCAGACCCACCGCGAGCACGGCGCCCGCCTCGGGCAGCAGCCAGGCGGTGAACCCGACGGAGCCGGCACCGACGACGAGCGCGGCGCCCGCGGGCAGCAGCCAGCGCAGCCAGTAGTCCTGGAGGGCGTCGACGTCCTGGACGAGCCGGGCGAGCAGGTCCCCGCGACGGGTGCGGCGCAGCCCGGCCGGGGCGATCCGCTCGAGGCGCCGGTAGACGGCGACCCGCAGGTCGGCGAGCATCCGCAGCACGGCGTCGTGCGAGACCAGCCGTTCGGCGTAGCGGAAGACGGCCCGCCCGATGCCGAAGGCACGGGTGGCGGTGACGGCGACCATCAGATGGAGCACGGGAGGCTGCTCGGACGCCCGGGAGATGAGCCACCCGGACACGGCCATGAGCCCCACGGCGGACCCCAGTGCCAGACTGGCGAGCAGCAGCGCGAGCCCCATCCGCCCCCGCAGCTCCCCGGCCATCCCCCGCACCCGCCCGAAGACCGTTCGCGCGCTGCGAGCGGCGGCGGCTTCGCCCTCGGTCCGCTCGTCGGCCACGGAGCCCGCGCCGCCCTCCGGCGACACCCGGCCCTCACCGACCGGCGCCGCGCCGACGCTCCCGTCCCCTTCCGGAGCCCCGAGGTCCTCGTCGACCGATGCGGTGGCGGCGTCCGAGCCGGCCCGCTCGCCCGCCGGCGCCCCCAGCACCGGGGAGACCGGCGAACCGTCGGGCAGCAGCCCGGCCACGCGCGGACCGGCCGCGGCGGCAGCGGCGGGCGCCGTCGCCTCGCCGGCGGACTCACCCACACCGTCGCCCGGGCGGCCGCCGGCGGAATCGCCTTCCGCACGGCGCGTCAGACGGACGACGCGGTCCGCGACGGCGAGCAGGGCGGGGCGGTGGACGACCAGGAGGACGGTACGGCCGGCGGCGAGGCGGCGGACGGCCGTGACGACGGCCGCCTCGGTCTCGCCGTCGAGCGCGGCCGTCGGCTCGTCCAGGAGCAGCAGCGGGCGGTCCGCCAGGAACGCCCGGGCCAGGGCGAGACGCTGGCGCTGACCGGCCGAGAGTCCGGCGCCGTCCTCACCGAGGACGGTGTCCGCGCCCTCCGGCAGCTCGGCGACGAACCCGTCCGCACCGGCGTCGGCCAGCGCCTGCCGTACCGCCTCGTCGGAGGCTTCCGGCCGGGCCAGCCGTACGTTCTCGGCGATGGTCCCGGCGAAGAGGTAGGGGCGCTGCGGCACCCAGGCGATCCGGGACCGCCACTCCTCCAGGTCGAGCGAGGCCAGGTCGGCGCCGCCGACCCGGACCGTGCCGCCCTCCTCGGGCGTGGCGAAGCCGAGCACCACGTCGAGCAGGGTCGACTTGCCGACGCCGCTCGGTCCGACCAAGGCCACCGTCTCGCCGGGCTCCACGGTCAGCGTGGCCGCGTCCAGCGAGGGTTCGGCGCGCCCGGCGTGGCGCACGGTCACCCGGTCCAGCTCCAGCCGTACGGAGGCGGGGACCGCTCCCGTACCGCCGCCCGGCAGCGGGTTCTCCAGGACCTCGAAGATCTCCTCGGCGGCCGCCAGCCCTTCGGCGGCCGCGTGGTACTGCGTTCCCACCTGCCGCAGCGGCAGATAGGCCTCGGGCGCGAGGATCAGGATGACGAGCCCGGTGGTGAGGTCCAGGCCGCCGTGGACCAGCCGCATGCCGATGCCGACCGCGACCAGAGCGACCGACAGGGTCGAGAGGAGTTCCAGCGCGAAGGAGGAGAGGAACGCGATCCGCAGCGTCCGCATGGTCGCCCGCCGGTACTCGGTGGTGATCGACCGGATGTTCTCGGCCTGGGCCTTGGCCCGGCCGAAGACCTTGAGCGTCGGCAGCCCGGCGACCACGTCGAGGAAGTGCCCGGAGAGCCGGGAGAGCAGCTTCCACTGCCGGTCCATCCGGGCCTGGGTGTACCAGCCGATCAGGATCATGAAGATCGGGATGAGCGGCAGCGTCACCACGATCACCGCGGCCGAGACCCAGTCCTCGGTCACGATCCGGGCCAGCACCGCGACCGGGACCACGACCGCGAGCCCCAGCTGAGGCAGATAGCGGGCGAAGTAGTCGTCGAGCGCGTCCACGCCCCGCGTCGCGAGCGCGGCCAGCGAACCGGCCTTCTGCCCGCTGAGCCATCCCGGTCCGAGCCGCGCGGCCCGCTGGAGCAGCCGGCCGCGCAGTTCGGACTTGACCGCCGCGCTCGCCCGGTGGGCGGCGAGTTCGGTGAGCCAGGAGACGAGCCCCCGCCCCGCCGCCACTCCGGCGAGCAGCAGCAGGGGCGTGGTGAGTCCGGAAACCGACAGGCCCTTCTGGAAGGCCCCCACCACGATCTCGGCGATGAGCATCGCCTGGGCGACGATCAGCGCGGCCCCGACGAGGCCGAGCGCGATCACCGCCCCGAGGAAGAAGCGGGTGGCCCTCGCGTAGCGCAGCAGTCGCGGATCGATCGGTTTCACGTGAAACATGCTCCCCTGAGACGGCCGACCGGGGTCGGCTAGTGAGCCTCGGCGATGTGCTGCGTGCCGATCCGCTTGCGGAACACCCAGTAGGTCCAGCTCTGGTAGAGCAGCACCAGCGGGGTCGCGATGCCCGCACACCACGTCATGATCTTGAGCGTGTACGGACTCGACGACGCGTTGGTCACCGTGAGGCTCCACGCGGGGTCGAGCGAGGACGGCATGACGTTCGGGAAGAGCGTCAGGAACAGCATGGCCACCGCGGCGGCGATCGCGACACCCGACAGCGCGAACGACCAGCCCTCGCGGCCGACCTTGATCGCCCCGACCGCCCCGACCAGGGCCGCCACGGCGATCAGCATCGCGACCAGGCTCTTGCCGTCGCCCTTGTCCATCTGGGTCCAGAGCAGGAAGGCCAGCGCGAGCACCGCGGTGACCAGGCCCAGCCGGAGCGCCAGCGCACGGGCCCGGGTCCGGATGTCGCCGACCGTCTTGAGCGCCGCGAACACCGCACCGTGGAAGGTGAAGAGGGTGAGCGTGACCAGTCCGCCGAGGAGGGCGTACGGGTTGAGCAGGTCCCCGAAGGTGCCGACGTACTCCATCCGCGCGTCGATCTTCACCCCGCGCACGATGTTGCCGAAGGCCACGCCCCACAGGAAGGCCGGGAGGAGGGAGGTCCAGAAGATGGCCCGCTCCCAGTTGCGCTGCCAGTTCTCCTCGGGCCGCTTCACGCGGTACTCGAAGGCGACACCCCGGATGATCAGACAGACCAGGATGAGCAGCAGCGGCAGGTAGAAGCCGGAGAAGAGGGTCGCGTACCACTCGGGGAAGGCGGCGAAGGTGGCGCCGCCGGCGCTGAGCAGCCACACCTCGTTACCGTCCCAGACGGGACCGATGGTGTTGATCAGCACTCGCTTCTCCGCACGGTCGCGGGCGAGCAGCTTGGTCAGGACGCCGACTCCGAAGTCGAAGCCCTCCAGGAAGAAGTAGCCGATCCAGAGGACGGCGATGAGCACGAACCAGACGTCGTGGAGTTCCATGTCTCGATCTCCTGAGCCTCAGTACGAGAAGGCCATGGGCCGGTCGGGATCACGGGTGTCCCCGCCGATCTTGGTGGGCGGGTTGAGGTCGTCCTCGGTGAGCTCGGGCGGTCCTGCCTTCACGTACTTGACGAGCAGCCTCACCTCGATGACGGCGAGGACGGCGTAGAGCAGGGTGAAGACGATCATCGAGGTGAGCACCTCGGCCGTGGAGACACCGGGGGAGACGGCGTCGCGGGTGCGCAGCACTCCGTAGACGACCCACGGCTGGCGGCCCATCTCGGTGAAGATCCAGCCCCAGGAGCTGGCGATCAGCGGGAAGGCCATGGTCCACAGGGCGACGATCCAGTACCACCTGCCCAGGCGGGGACTGAGCGCCTTCCGCTTGAACAGGACCAGATGCGGCACCTCGTCCTCACCGGTCCGCAGACCGGGGGCGAGCATGAACTTCTTGCGGGTCAGCCAGAGACCGACGACACCGATGGCCAGCGAGGCCATGCCGAAGCCGATCATCCAGCGGAAGCCCCAGTAGGCGACGGGGATGTTGGGCCGGTAGTCGCCGGGCCCGAACTTCTCCTGCTCCGCCTTGTTGATGTCGTTGATGCCGGGGACGTGCGAGGTGAAGTCGCCGTTCGCGAGGAAGGACAGCACGCCCGGGATCTCGATGGCGACCTTGTTGTGGCCCTTGTCGACGTCGCCGTAGGCGAAGACGGAGAAGGGCGCCGGCGCCTCGCCGTCCCACAGGGCCTCGGCAGCGGCCATCTTCATCGGCTGCTGCTGGAACATGACCTTGCCCAGCAGGTCACCGCTGATGGCGGTGCCGAGACCGGCGATGATCAGGGTGACCAGACCGAGCCGCAGCGAGGTCCGCATGACCGGGACGTGCTTCTTGCGCGCCAGGTGGAAGGCGGCGATGCCGACCATGAAGGCGCCGCCGACCAGGAAGGCCGCGGTCATGGTGTGGAAGAACTGGGTCAGCGCGGTGTTCTGGGTGAGCACCAGCCAGAAGTCGGTCAGCTCCGCCCGCATCCGGCCGCCCTTCTCCACCATCCGGTAGCCGACCGGGTGCTGCATCCAGGAGTTGGCCGCGAGGATGAAGTAGGCGGACAGGACGGTGCCGATCGACACCATCCAGATGCAGGCCAGGTGGATCTTCTTCGGCAACTTGTCCCAGCCGAAGATCCACAGGCCGATGAAGGTCGACTCGAAGAAGAAGGCGATCAGGGCCTCGAAGGCCAGCGGAGCGCCGAACACGTCGCCGACGAAGCGGGAGTAGTCGGACCAGTTCATGCCGAACTGGAACTCCTGCACGATGCCGGTGACCACACCCATCGCGATGTTGATCAGGAAGAGCTTGCCCCAGAACTTGGTGGCCCTGAGGTACTTCTCCTTCCCGGTGCGCACCCAGGCCGTCTGGAGCCCGGCGGTGAGGGCCGCGAGGGAGATCGTCAGCGGGACGAAGAGAAAGTGGTAGACGGTGGTGATGCCGAACTGCCAGCGCGCCAGAGTCTCTGGCGCAAGAGCTAGGTCCACGACGTTTCTCCTTACATCGCGTGGTCACACGGCGGTCTGCCCCTTAAATTCCGCCCATCTCGGGAGGAACTAGGACGCGCTTGTGAACGCGTTCACATTCACAAGCATTATGGCTTATACGAAATCCGTACGTACAGGCGGGGTCCCTATGTCGAAGGTCACCCCTTCCCAAGACCTTCAACATATTGTTGAATCCCGGCATGGACCTTCGGATACGCATCTCCTGGCCCGCCGGCCACACCACCGCCACCATCGACGAAACCCCCACGAGCAAGGCGCTCGCGGGGGCTCTCCCGATCTCCTCCACCGCCCGGACCTGGGGCGAGGAGGTCTACTTCGACACTCCGGTCTCCGTCGCCGTCGAGGACGACGCCCGCCAGGTGGTCGCACCGGGCACGGTGGCCTTCTGGACCGAGGGGGACGCTCTCGCCCTCCCCTACGGCCCCACTCCCATCTCCCGCGGTGACGAACCGCGGCTCGCGAGCCCCTGCAACATCCTGGGCACGCTGGACGGGGACCCGCGGATCCTGGCCACCGTCAGGGACGGCGACCCGATCCGCGTGGAACTCGTCGACTAGACGACACCACCAAGGGCCGGCCACCCGGCCGACCTGACGGACTACGCCTCCTTGCGGAAGCCTTCCGCCGCCTTCAGGAACAGGTCGTTCGCCTCGCACTCACCGATCGTGACGCGGACGCCCTCACCCGCGAACGGCCGCACCACGACGCCGTGCCGCTCGCACTCCGCCGCGAAGTCCATCGTCCGCTCGCCGAGCCGCAGCCACACGAAGTTCGCCTGCGTGTCCGGCACCGTCCAGCCCTGGGCCACGAGCCCCGCATGGACCCGATCGCGCTCCGCCACCAGCGAGCCGACCCGCCCGAGCAGCTCGTCCTCCGCCCGCAGCGAGGCCACCGCCGCGTCCTGCGCGAGCTGGCTCACCCCGAACGGCACCGCCGTCTTGCGGAGCGCCGCCGCCACCGGCTCATGGGCGACCGCGAAGCCCACCCGCAGGCCGGCGAGGCCGTACGCCTTCGAGAAGGTCCGCAGCACCGCCACGTTCGGCCGGTCGCGGTAGAGCTCGATGCCGTCGGGGATGTCGGCGTCGCGGACGAACTCGCGGTACGCCTCGTCGATCACGACCAGGACGTCGGAGGGCACCCGGTCGAGGAAGCGCTCCAGCTCCGCACGGCGCACCGCGGTGCCCGTGGGGTTGTTGGGGTTGCAGACGAAGATCAGCCGGGTCCGGTCGGTGATCGCCGCCGCCATCGCGTCGAGGTCGTGCACCTCGCCGTCGGTCAACGGCACCTGCACCGAGGTGGCCCCGCTGATCTGCGTGATGATCGGGTACGCCTCGAAGGAGCGCCAGGCGTAGATGACCTCGTCGCCCGGGCCCGAGGTGGACTGGAGCAGGGACTGCGCCACGCCCACCGAACCGGTGCCGGTGGCCAGGTGGGAGACGGGCACGCCGAAGCGGTCGGCGAGCTCCGCCATCAGCCCCGTGCAGGCCATGTCCGGGTAGCGGTTGAAGCTGCCGGCGGCGGCCAGCGCGCTCTCCATCACGCCCGGCAGCGGCGGATACGGGTTCTCGTTGGAGGACAGCTTGAAGGCGACCGGGCCGCCCGCGGCGGCCGGCTTGCCCGGCTTGTAGGTGGGAATGCCGTCCAGCACGGCGCGCAGCCTCGGGCTGGTCCCGCTCGTCCCGCTGGTCTCGCTCACTGTGGGTCCTCCTCGACCGTCCGTACCACCAATACTCCTCACCTTATGAGGATTCGCCTCCGCTGCGAATGGCCTGTGGACAACGGAGCGGCAACGGCCGGGAGGCTGTGGACAACCCGGGGAGCGCGTACAGGGGTGGCGCGCGCTGGTGGCGAGCGCCGTGGCGCGCATCCCCCGTAGAGGTGAGTTGAGACCTCTTCGAGACCTCGCCCTCACACCAGGTGCACGGGCATCGACATCCGCAGGTCCCATGTCGAAGGCCCCAACCACCTTGGGTTACAAGTCTCTTGGACCTTGATGATCATGCAGAAACGTGCCTGTCAATGCCTGCATATGCGACCGGCCCGACCCACCTCCGTCGCCCTACTATCGGCTCGCCATGACAGCAGCAGGGAAGCACCAGGTGAGCCGGGCACAGACCCGGGGAAGCCGGCAGGGCCGAGCGGGCATCCGGGACGTGGCCGCCGCCGCCGGAGTCTCCATCACGACTGTCTCCGACGCGCTCAACGGCAAGGGCCGGCTCCCGGACGCCACCCGCCGTCACGTCCGCGAGGTCGCAGACCGACTGGGCTACCGTCCTTCCGCGGCGGCCCGCACCCTCCGTACCGGCAAGTCGGGCCTCATCGGCCTGACCGTGACCACGTACGGGGATGAACCTTTCACCTTCACCGAATTCGCGTACTTCGCGGAGATGGCCAGAGCCGCCACATCGGCCGCGCTCGCGCGCGGCTACGCCCTGGTCATCCTCCCCGCCACCTCCCGTCACGACGTCTGGTCGAACGTCGCCCTCGACGGCACCGTCGTCATCGACCCCTCCGACCACGACCCCGTCGTCACCGAACTCGTCCGCCAAGGGCTTCCCGTCGTCTCCGACGGCCGCCCGGCCGGCACCCTGCCGGTCACCGCGTGGGTCGACAACGACCACGAGGCCGCCGTCCTCGACCTGCTCGACCACCTCGCCGCCGCCGGCGCCCGCAGGATCGGCCTGCTCACCGGCACCACCACCGACACCTACACCCGGCTCTCCACCACCGCGTACCTCAACTGGTGCGAGCGGGTCGGCCAGGACCCCGTCTACGAGGCCTATCCGGCGCACGACCCGTGCGCGGGCGCCGTCGCGGCCGACCGGCTGCTCGCCCGCCCGGACCGCCCCGACGCCGTCTACGGCCTCTTCGACCCCAACGGCACCGACCTGCTCGCGGCCGCCCGCCGCTACGGGCTGCGGGTGCCGGACGACCTGCTGCTCGTCTGCTGCAGCGAGTCCACCGTCTACGCCAACACCGAACCGCCCATCACGACGCTCTCGCTCAAGCCCCGCCGGATCGGCACCGCCGTCGTCCAGCTCCTCATCGACGCCATCGAGGGCATCGAGACGGACGGCCCGGTCGAGCAGGTGATACCGACGGAGCTGATCGTCCGCACCTCCTCACAGCGGCGGTCGCCGCGCACCACGGTGAGCCCGCCCCGCTCTCCCTCGAAGGACTGATCCCCCAGAGGCCGATGCCACGGAGTCCGATCCCACGGAGGGGGAGGGATCGGGTCCGGCGGGACCGGATCGGGACCTGACCCAGGTCCTTCATCGGGTTCCTTCAGGGGAGGGGACGGGCGCAAACCTCGGGGTGGCCCGGTCCCTCCCCTGGCCTGGACCTTCCCAATTCGGGCGAAACAACCGGTGAACCCGGAGTGGACCCGGATTCACCACCCCTGGTGCGTCACACAGGAGGACCCTCATTCCTATGATGGGCGGACGACACCGCGGACCACCACGACCAGGCCGGTCCGCGATGTGCAGGGCATCGCGACGGTGGTGGAGGGGTCGATGACACAGGGGGACGGGCAGGAACCCGTGGTCCGCACAGCGACGTTGCGCGACTTCCGTGTACCTCCCTACGCCCGCGTGCCCGTCCAGGGGCACGCGGTCGAGCCACTGCCCGCGCCCACGCCGGCGCCCGCGGCCGCCCCTGCGCCGGCGCCCGCGCCGGTGCCCGCCGACGCCACGCTCCGGCTCGGCGGACGGACCGAGCCGTTCGGCGCCGGCGGACACCCCGGCAACGCCTTCCCCGACGACGAGCCGCCCGAGGGCTACACCCCGACCGAGCGCGACCTCCCGGTCATCAACCGGGGCGACACGGTCCAGGTCCAGGTCACCCCCGTGACCCAGCCGGCCGCCGCCCCCGCCCCGGCCGACGGCCGCGGCCCGCTCTACGTCGTGGGCGACGTCCACGGCTATCTCGACGAGCTCCTCCAGGCGCTGCACGCCCAGGGCCTCATCGACGAGAAGGGCGTCTGGTCGGCCGGCAACGCCCGTCTGTGGTTCCTCGGCGACTTCACCGACCGCGGCCCCGACGGCATCGGCGTGATCGACCTCGTGATGCGCCTGTCCGCCGAGGCCGCCGCGGCCGGCGGCTACTGCAAGGCCCTCATGGGCAACCACGAGCTGCTCCTCATCGGAGCCAAGCGCTTCGGCGACACCCCGGTGAGCTCCGGCGCCGGGACCGCCACCTTCCAGGCCGCCTGGCTGCTCAACGGCGGCCAGAAGCACGACATGGACCGCCTCCAGGACGTCCACCTCCAGTGGATGTCCCGGCTCGACGCCGTGGTGGAGGAGGACGGTCACCTCCTCCTGCACTCCGACACCACCGCGTACCTGGAGTACGGAAGCACCATCGAGGACGTCAACGACAAGGTCCACGAGATCCTCACCCGCAACGACGCCGATCAGGTCTGGGACCTCTTCCGGAAGTTCACCAAGCGCTTCGCCTTCCGCGACGAGGCCGCCGGACCGCAGGCGGTGCAGGAGCTGCTCGGCACCTACGGCGGGCGCCGGATCGTCCACGGCCACAGCCCCATCCCGTACCTCCTCGGCCAGGTCGGCACGGAGGACGGCGAAGAGGGCGAACGCCCGGTCGTCGACGGGCCGCACGTCTACGCGGACGGCTTGGCCATCGCGATGGACGGGGGAGTGACCATGGCCGGAAAGCTGCTGGTCGTCCAACTCCCGCTGCCCGCCTGACGCATAACACTCCGCATCCGGGGAAGTCGATTTCCCGAAACACCCTGTCTCCGCGTGCCGTCGGCGCAATACCATCGGCTCATCCGTAGCAGGCTCTCCTCCGTTTCCGCCCGACCCGCCGTTCCCGACGGCCGGTTCCGGCCCCTACGGAGCATCGGGGGATGCACATGAACGTGGCTCCGCACCTGCTGACCGAGGACCGCGCCGAGTTCGAGCGGGTCCTCGACGACGCACTGCGCAACGCGCCCGACCATCCGGATCTGGCCGGCGTCGGGCAGCGGCTCACCACCGCCCAGCTGCGCTCCATGGCGCTGAACGCGACGGCGCTGATCACGGCTCCCGCCGCGGTCGAGTACGACCACTTCGTGAAGGTCCGCGAGCAGGTCCGCTCGACGGCTCCCGGTACGGGCGCGATGCTGGGCGACTCGGCCGGCGCGGGCGCGGTCGCCGTCGTCACCGTTCTCGCCCCGATCCTCGCGGGCGCGGCGGCGGTCATCTTCCTGCTGGTCGGGGCGGTCCTGAAGATGCTGGACCCGCCGCCCGCGTTCGCCGACACCCTGCTCACCGCGGGCCTCTTCTTCGGCGCCGTCGGCGCGGCCGGTCTCCTCTTCGCCGCCGTCGGCCTGCTCATGACCGCGCTGCGCAACAGCGCCACCCAGGTCCCCGCCCCGACCCCCGACGACGAGCTGTCGCGCGCGAAGGAGGCCTGGTGCCGGGCGCTCCTGGACCGCGGCATCCTCCCCTTCCTCCGCGACGCGCTGGCCTCGGCGTCCGCCGCCCCGCCGATTCCGAAGCAGTCCCCGCCCCCGTCCGGCCGCATCCCCAAGGTCGGCTACAGCGGTCCCGACTTCACCAGCCCCAACGAGGGCGCCCCGGCCCCCCGCCCCACCTACACGAGCCCGGACTTCACCGGCCCGGACTTCGGCCCACCCGAGACCCGTTCGCAGTGACCACCGGGCACCGCCCTCCCCCACGGTCTTTCGGCCGGAGACGGCGGACCGGCCCGCGACTCCCCCGGGGTCGCGGGCCGGCGCCGTACGGAGCGGCGGTCTCGGGCTACTCCGCCATCGGCAGGTAGACCCGGTTGCCGGCCGCCGCGAACTCGGCCGACTTCTCGGCCATGCCCTGCTCGATCTCGTCCGCCTTCAGGTCGCCGCCGTGCTCGCGGCGGATGTCCTGGGAGATCTTCATCGAGCAGAACTTCGGGCCGCACATCGAGCAGAAGTGCGCCGTCTTCGCGGGCTCCGCCGGCAGCGTCTCGTCGTGGAACTCACGGGCCGTGTCCGGGTCGAGGGCCAGGTTGAACTGGTCCTCCCAGCGGAACTCGAACCGCGCGTCCGAGAGGGCGTCGTCCCACTCCTGCGCCCCCGGGTGGCCCTTGGCCAGGTCCGCCGCGTGGGCCGCGATCTTGTAGGTGATGACGCCCGTCTTCACGTCGTCCTTGTTCGGCAGGCCCAGGTGCTCCTTGGGCGTCACGTAGCAGAGCATCGCCGTGCCCCACCAGGCGATCATCGCCGCGCCGATGCCCGAGGTGATGTGGTCGTACGCGGGAGCGACGTCCGTGGTGAGCGGGCCGAGCGTGTAGAACGGCGCCTCCTCGCAGATCTCCTGCTGGAGGTCGATGTTCTCCTTGATCTTGTGCATCGGGACGTGGCCCGGGCCCTCGATCATCGTCTGCACGTTGTGGCGCTTGGCGATCGTGTTCAGCTCGCCGAGCGTGCGCAGCTCCGCGAACTGCGCCTCGTCGTTGGCGTCCGCGATCGAGCCGGGCCGCAGGCCGTCGCCGAGCGAGTACGTGACGTCGTACGCCGCCAGGATCTCGCAGAGCTCCTCGAAGTTCGTGTAGAGGAAGTTCTCCTTGTGGTGCGCGAGGCACCAGGCGGCCATGATCGAGCCGCCGCGCGAGACGATGCCGGTCTTGCGGCGGGCGGTCAGCGGCACGTACGGCAGCAGCACGCCGGCGTGGACGGTCATGTAGTCCACGCCCTGCTCGGCCTGCTCGATGACCGTGTCCTTGTAGATCTCCCAGGTCAGCTCCTCGGCCTTGCCGTCGACCTTCTCCAAGGCCTGGTAGAGCGGCACGGTGCCGATCGGCACGGGGGAGTTGCGCAGCACCCACTCGCGCGTGGTGTGGATGTTGCGGCCGGTGGAGAGGTCCATGACCGTGTCGGCGCCCCACTTGGTGGCCCAGGTCATCTTCTCCACCTCCTCCTCGATGGAGGAGGTGACCGCGGAGTTGCCGATGTTGGCGTTGACCTTCACCAGGAACCGCTTGCCGATGATCATCGGCTCGATCTCCGGGTGGTTGACGTTCGCCGGCAGCACCGCGCGGCCCGCCGCGATCTCCTCCCGTACGACCTCGGGGGAGACGTTCTCGCGGATCGCGACGTACTCCATCTCCGGGGTGATCTCCCCGCGGCGGGCGTACGCGAGCTGCGTGACGGCCTGGCCGTCGCGGCCCCGGCGGGGCAGCCGGGGACGGCCCGGGAAGACCGCGTCGAGGTTCTTCAGCCCGCCGCCGCGCGGCGAGGTGTGCTTGATGCCGTCGTCCTCGGGCCGGACCGGGCGGCCCGGGTACTCCTCGGTGTCACCGCGCGCGATGATCCAGTTCTCGCGCAGCGGCGGCAGTCCGCGCCGTACGTCGGTGTCGATGGTCGGGTCGGTGTACGGACCGGACGTGTCGTACAGCGTCACGTCCTTGCCGTTGGTGAGGTGCACCTGACGGACCGGCACCCGGAGGTCGGGGCGGGAACCCTCGACGTATCCCTTGTGCCAGCCCGGCGTGCGCTCCTGTCGGCCGCTGCCGCTCTGTTCGTCCTGGCTGGAGGCAGGCGTGCGTGCGTCCTGAATGGTCATGAGACCTATCTCCCTACGCCGGCATTACCCGGTAACAGGTTCGGCGGTCGGCGCAGCTGGTCGTCAGCGCCCTCTCAGCCCGGTGCTCCGAGCTCCCGCGTGTGCAAAGGTGTCACCACGCTAGCGTCATCACTGGCGTGCTGAACAGTGGGGGCCCTGACGTTCTTGCGATGATCGGTCGGTGACCTCCTCGCAGCAGACCCCCGAACCGCACGGCCACGAGCACGGGCACGAGCCCGGTCATGGACCTGGCCATGGACCTGTTCATGGGTCCGGCCACGGGCATTCCCATGCGCACAGTCACGGCCCCGCCGCGCCGGTGTCCCGGCATCTGCGCAAGGTCATCGCCGCGGTCCTGATCCCCTTCGCCACCGCCGTGGTCGTCGGGCTCCTGGTGTTGTGGCCGGGCGGCACCCCGGCGCACGAGCGCACCGGGGTGGGCTTCGACCGGCAGACCGAACAGGGCAAGGTCGTCGCCGTCGAACAGGTCGACTGCAAGGACGTGAACGCCGCGCAGGTCCCACCGACCGGGGACACCTCCACCTCCCAGGGCCGCGAGGCGGTCAACGCCCAGCAGGGCCAGTGCGAGAAGGCGACCGTCGAGGTCACCACCGGGCCGGACAAGGGCCGGAAGTTCACCGAGATCGTCCAGCCGGACGCTCCACGGCAACTCCACGAGGGGCAGGGCGTGGTGGTGGCGTACGCCCCGGACGCGCCGCGCGACCTGCAGTACTCCGTCACGGACGTGAACCGGAAACTGCCGATCGGCCTGCTGGCCGGCATCTTCGCGCTCGCCGTCGTGGTCGTCGGCCGGCTGCGCGGGGTGATGGCGCTGATCGCGCTGGCAGTGAGCTTCCTGGTGCTGACCCTCTTCATCCTGCCGGCGATCCTCCAGGGCTCGAACCCCTTGGTGGTGGCCGTCGTCGGGTCCAGCGCGATCATGCTGATCGCGCTCTACATGTGTCACGGGCTCTCCGCCCGCACCTCGGTCGCGGTGCTCGGGACGCTGGTCTCGCTGCTGCTCATCGGCCTGCTCGGCTCGCTGTTCATCGGCTGGGCTTCGTTGAGCGGCAACACGGACGACAACACCGGTCTCATCCACGGGCTCTACCCGGACATCGACATGTCCGGTCTGCTGCTCGCCGGCGTGATCATCGGTTCGCTCGGCGTGCTGGACGACGTGACGGTGACCCAGACCTCGGCGGTCTGGGAACTGCACCAGGCCGATCCGAAGATGGGCCCGCGGGCGCTGTACCGGGCCGGGATCCGGATCGGCCGCGACCACATCGCCTCGGTGGTGAACACCCTGGTCCTGGCGTACGCGGGTGCGGCGCTGCCGCTGCTGCTGCTGTTCTCGATCGCGCAGAGCAGCGTGGGAACGGTGGCCAACAGCGAACTGGTCGCGGAGGAGATCGTGCGCACCCTGATCGGCTCGATCGGTCTGGTCGCCTCCGTCCCCGTGACCACCGGCCTGGCGGCGCTGGTCGTCTCGGCCGACCGGCCGGGCGCCGCCGAGCAGCGGCCGGGGGCCGGGGGCCAGCGGTCGGGCCGGGGCGGACGGCGGCGCCGGGCCAAGTGACCCGGCGCCTGTGACGCCGTCGGGTGGGAGGCCGTCGGGTTCGAGGCCGTCGGCGCTCCGTGCGGGCCGCGTCGCCTCAGCCGGCGTTCTCCTCCGCCAGGATGCGACCGAGTGCGGCCTCCAGGTTGTCCTCGAAGTCGCCGAGTGTCCGTTCCTGACCGAGCGGAACGAGCTTGTCCGTACGGTCGAGGAAGGCGACCAACGGTGGCGCGCTCGCCCGGAACAGGGCGCGGTCGCTGCCGACCTGGAGCCGGATCATCACGTCCGACAGCCCTTCGGGATCGGTCGGAGCGATGTGCACATCGCCGTCCCCGCTGGGCCGGTTGATCCCGTCGACCAGCAGTTCCCTGCCGAATGCCCAGGTGACGGGCGCGTCTCCGGGAAGGTGGAAGGTCATCCGCACCGCATAGGGATCGCGGGTCTCGTATCGCAGTTCCACCGGGATCCTGAAGGAGAGCTCCTCGGAGACGAGGAAGCTCATCAGGACCTCGGCCTGAACCGTCTCTCGCATCTTGTACCCCGCAGTAGATGGAGCAGTTGTGTGAACACGCTGCTGAAAGCTGTGGTCGAAACGGCCAGGAATGATCCCCCATGGCCCTCTTGACGCCATCGTGCTGCACGCGCTATCAGATCACAAGGAGTGATTTTTCAGATACTGATAGAGAACGCGAGCGAACTGAAGAGTCTTCCGATCTCGTTCTGTAGCTGCTCGATCGCTGGCAGCAACCGTTCTTCCTGGTGAAGGGGGACGGAAATCGCCATCGCGGCCGCCGTGGACCCCGCGGTGATGGGGATGGCGGCACAGACCGTGCCGAGCGCATATTCCTGGCGCTCCACCAGGGGTTCCATTCGCCCCATACCGCCCAAACGGTCCAAAAGGGCACGGCGATTACGCACCGTATACGGGGTGATGGCCTCCACCGGATGCCGGTCGAGGTGGTCTTGACGACTTTTCAGATCAAGTTGACTCAGCAGGCACTGCCCGATGGCGTGCGCGTGCCCGGTCTCCCGGAAGTCCGCCCATTCCTCGACGGCGGGGGCGGAAGGAGTGTCGGCGACGGCGACGAGCTCGATCTCGCCCTCGCGGTAGATCGCGAAGTAGACGGGGACACCGATGGCGTCCCGCCAGTGGGCGAGAGAGTCTTCGATCTTGGTGCGACGATTCTGCAGAACGCCGCCGCCCATCAGACGGCCGGCGGCGTCCCCGAAGACGAACACACCCTTCTCGCGACGCAGATAACCCTCGTGCGTCAGGGTGCGCAGCAGGTGGTACGCGGTGGGAAGCGGAAGCCCCGCCTCTCGCGCGAGCTGTTTCGCGGGTGCCCCCTCCTCGTGGGAGCCCACGGCCTCGAGCAGTCTCAGCGCCCTCTGCACCGAGCCGATCAGCGTAGGAGCAGCGGACTGCGAAGCAGTGGCCAAAGGTCACCCCCAGGCGTGTCGACGAGTGCGTCGCACCCGCCCGCGGGGGCCGCCCCCGCGCGCCCACCGCGACCTGGGACCGGTGGGCCCGGTGGCGGACCCGTCCGGGGACAGACACGATCACGCAGGTCGACACCGAAGGTCTTCGCCTGTGGCTCCCGGGGCGGCAGAGCTTTTCCACTCTAATGGCAGGTCTGAGGGCCATTGTCGGTTTCAACCTGAGCGTTCGCTCGGCCGGGCTAATGCCCGGCGAGGACTTCATACCGACGGGTAACCAGTGCTACGGGCTACCAGTCCCCCCGCGAGGTCGACGAGGACGTGAACTTCCGGACCACGTAGACGAGACCGCCGACCAGGGCCACGAAGACCAGCAGCTTGAAGAGCAGGCCGACCACGAAGGTCAGCACGCTGGTGATCAGACCGCCGAACACGACCAGGGCGATGAGGGGTATGGCGACCCACTTCACCCACCACGGCATCCCCGCGAGAATCTCCTTCACCGCCATTGCGCGTACCTCATCTCCGATGGACGCCGGCACGCTGTGCGCCGGACACCCTCGATGCTAGGGGCGCGGACCAAGCCGGCGGGGGCCTCGCGGCCCCCGCTCTTCCCTGATCCGCCCCCTAAGGGGTCCCGGTGCGGAAGACAGGCCTCAGAGCTCGGGCCTCCGGGCTCAGGCCTCCGGCGGCGAGAACACCACCATCACCCGCAGGTCCTCCGTGATGTGGTGGAACTTGTGCGGCACCCCGGCCGGCACATAGACCACGCTGCCCCGCGCCACCTGGGTCGTCTCCGTCCCCACCGTGATCGCGGCCCGGCCGCTCACCACGAAGTACACCTCGTCCTGCCCGTGCGGCGCTTGCGGGTCCAACTGGCCCGCGTCGAGCGCGTACAGGCCGACCGACATATTGCGCTCCCGCAGGAACTGGAGGTAGGCGCCGTCATTGGCCGCCCGCTCCGCTTCCAGCTCGTCCAGTCGGAATGCCTTCATCGCTCGTCCGCCCCTGCCCTTGGCCAGATCATGTCTGCCACGATCTGACACATGAAGAATTTCGTCGTCAAGACGCTCGCGAACGCGGGCGCCCTGGGTGTCGCCATCTGGCTGCTCCAGGACATCACACTGACCGGTGACAGCACCGGCAAGAAGGCCTGGACCCTGATCCTGGTCGCCCTTGTTTTCGGCCTGGTGAACTTCCTGGTGAAGCCGGTCGTGAAGCTGCTCACGTTCCCGCTCTTCGTCCTGACCCTCGGTCTGATCACCCTGGTCGTCAACGCGCTGATGCTGCTGCTGACCTCCTGGCTGGCCGACAAGCTCGACCTCAGCTTCCACGTGGAGGGCTTCTGGACCGCCGTGCTCGGCGCCCTGATCATCTCCGTCGTCTCGTGGGCGCTGAACGTCGTCCTGCCCGACGGCGACTGAGGGCCGGCCATGACGTACCGCGTCTGTTTCGTCTGTACGGGCAACATCTGCCGCTCGCCGATGGCCGAGCACGTCTTCCGCGCCCGCGTGGCGGAGGCCGGTCTGGCCGACGCCGTGGCGGTGGACAGCGCCGGCACCGGCGGCTGGCACGAGGGCGACGGCGCGGATCCCCGTACGGTCGCCGTCCTGGGCGACCACGGATACGAGTCGGAGCACACCGCACGGCAGTTCCGCGCCTCCTGGTTCTCCGGACTCGAGCTGGTGATCGCCCTCGACGAGGGCCATCTGCGCGCACTGCGGCGGCTCGCGCCCACGCCCGAGGACGCCGCGAAGATACGGCTGCTGCGCTCCTACGACCCCGGGGCGGGCGCCGACCTCGACGTCCCCGACCCCTACTACGGCGGCCGCGACGGCTTCGAGGAGTGCCTGGAGATGGTGGAGTCGGCGAGCGAGGGACTGCTCGCAGCGGTCCGGGCACACATCCGGGAAGAGGCCCGGGAAGAGGTCCAGGAGCAGACGGCATGAGCGACATGAACACGAGGAGCGGTACCGGCGGCGGCACGAGCGCCGGGGAGCCGCGCGCGCTCGGGGACGGCACGCGGGCGGTCAGGGCCGGACTGCCCGAGCCCGTGAAGTACGAGCCGACCCTGCCGGGCCCGGTCTTCGCGGCGCACTTCCACCTGCCCGGGGAGCCGACCGGCCCGTACACGTACGGCCGTGACGAGAACCCCACCTGGACCCATCTGGAACGCGCGATCGGCGAACTGGAGGCGCCGGGGGAGAGCGGTGTCGAGACGCTGGTCTTCGCCTCCGGCATGGCCGCCATCTCGGCCGTCCTGTTCTCCCAGCTCAGGAGCGGCGACGCCGTCGTGCTCCCCGACGACGGCTACCAGGCGCTGCCACTGCTGCACGAGCAGCTGCGGGCGTACGGGATCGAGGTCCGCACCGCGCCGACCGGAGGGGACGCCCAGCTGTCCGTCCTGGACGGGGCGAGGCTGCTGTGGCTCGAGACCCCGTCCAACCCGGGGCTCGACGTGTGCGACGTGCGCCGCATGGTGGCCGCGGCCCGCGAGGCCGGAGCCCTCGTCGCCGTCGACAACACCCTGGCCACACCGCTCGGCCAGCGGCCCCTCCACCTGGGCGCCGACTTCTCCGTGGCCAGCGACACCAAGGGAATGACCGGGCACGGTGACATCCTGCTCGGCCACGTCAGCTGCCGTGATCCGGAGCGGGCCGCCGAGGTGCGGCGCTGGCGCAAGATCGTCGGCGCGATCCCCGGTCCGATGGAGGCCTGGCTCGCCCACCGCTCGCTCGCCACCCTGGCGTTGCGGATCGACCGCCAGTGCGCCACCGCGCTCGCGCTCGCCGAGGCGCTCGCCGGACACCGGGACGTGACCGGGCTGCGGTATCCGGGGCTGCCCGGGGACCCCTCGCACGAGGTGGCGGCCCGGCAGATGCGGCGGTTCGGTTCCGTGGTGTCCTTCGTCCTGCCGGACCGGGAGTGGGCCGACCGCTTCCTGGACGCGCTGCGACTGGTCGACGACGCGACCAGCTTCGGCGGGGTGCGGTCCACGGCCGAGCGGCGCGGACGCTGGGGCGGGGACGCGGTGCCGGAAGGCTTCGTCCGCTTCTCGGTGGGCGCGGAGGATCCGGACGACTTGGTCGCGGACGTCCTGAACGCCCTCGACAAGGCCGCGCGCTGAGGAAAGGGGCGTTCCGAACCTCCCCCCTCGTGGCTCGGAACGCCCCTGGTCCACCACGGATCAACACGCGGAGACCCCTCTGAACTAGGCTAGTTGACTCTGCGTCAGTGTCCAATCACGGTAGCGACAGCGGCCTATCGACTTATTTATAGTTGGACGGTCCTGAGGCGACGTCAGCGGACCGCCTGAGTCGAACGGCCGGCCGCACCGGCCGGGAGGGGGCGGACATGGATCTGACCCTGCTGCGCACGTTCGTCACGGTGCACCGGGCCGGCTCCTTCACCCGCGCCGCCGCGCTGCTCGGCCTCTCCCAGCCGGCTGTCACCAGCCAGATCCGCACCCTGGAGCGCCAACTCGGCCGGCCCCTCTTCCTCAGAAGGGCCCGCGGGGTCACGCCCACCACCATCGGCGACGAACTCGCCCACCGCGCGGGCCCGCACCTGGACGCGCTCGTCGAGATCGCCGAGACCGGCCTGGACGAGCAGAGCGGGGTGCGCACCCTGCACATCGCCGGACCGCCCGAGTTCACCTCCGCGCGGGTGCTGCCCGCCCTGACCCCGTTGGTCGCCCAGGGTCTTGCGGTCCGCGCCTCCCTCCTGGACAACGCGGAGGACACCCTCGACGGTCTCGCCGCGGGGCACCACGACCTGGCCGTCGCCACCGCCCGCCCCCGCGGCGGTCTGTTCGCCGCCACCCCGCTCTGCGACGAGGAGCACGTCCTGGTCGCGGCCCCGCGCTGGGCCGCCCGGCTCTCCCCCGGCGTGTTGCTGAGCAAGGGCGCGGTCGTCCTGGAGCAGCTGCCCGTGGTCGAGGTGCACGAGTCCCTGCCCTTCGTCGCCCGCTACTGGGCCGCCGTCTTCGAGACCAAGCCGGCCGCCGCGGCGACCGTGATCGCTCCCGACCTGCGGGCCGTCCTGGAGTCCGCCGCCTCCGGCGCGGGTCTCGCCGTGCTGCCCCGCTATCTGTGCGAGGGCGACCTGGAGCGGGGGCGGCTCGTGGCGCTGCTCGACCCGCCGGTGCCGCCGCTGCGCACCTACTTCCTCGTCGTCCGCACCGGCACCCTCGCCCTCCCGCACATCGCGCGGGCCCACGATCGGCTCCTGCGGTCCGCGGGGGACTGGTGAGTTTCGGGACACCGCGCGTTTCAGGACACCGGGGAGCGGCCATTTTCTTCCCATGACCGAACGACCAGTGGTCAAGCGCACCGCACGCGCCATCCTGCTCGACGGGGACGACCTGATCCTCATCAAGCGCACCAAGCCCGGCATGGACCCCTACTGGGTGACCCCCGGCGGCGGGGTCGAACCCACCGACGCGACCGTCGTCGAAGCGCTGCACCGCGAGGTCCACGAGGAACTCGGCGCCAAGATCGTCGACGTGGTGCCCTGTTTCGTCGACACCGTCGAGCACATCGTCGACGGCGGCGTCTCCGGCGTGAAGGTGCAGCACTTCTTCGTCTGCCGCCTCGAATCGATGGATCCCGCGCAGCGGCACGGCCCCGAGGTCGACGAGCCCCAGGGCGAGTACGAGATCGTGCGGGTGCCCTTCAGCCGGGTCGGGATCGCCGCCGTCCACCTCGTCCCGCTCTCGCTGCGCCACTACCTGGACGGCAACATCGAGGGCGTCCGCGCGATGCACGCCCCGGATCTGGGCTAGGGCCGGCCTGTCTTCGGATCAGGCCGGGACGGCCAGCTCGCCCAGATAGTCGTGGCGGATCCGGTCGGTGGGGATGCCGGCGCCCTTCAGGGCGTCGACCCCGCTGCGGATCATGCCGAGGGGTCCCGAGAGATAGGCGTCGTACTCGGCCCACGGCCCGTACCGGCGTACGGCGTCGGGGAGCCGTCCCTCCTTCTCGGTGACCGGGCGGACGGCGAGCCACGGGAAGGTCTGCTGGAGCCGCATCATCGTGTCGATGTCATAGAGGTCGTGACCGCTGCGGGCGCCGTAGAACACCTCGACGGGCCGCCGGTCCCCGTGCTCCGCGACGTCCTCGACCAGCGCCTTGATCGGCGCGATGCCCGTACCACCCCCGAGACAGAGCAGGCCGTTGTCCGTGGAATGGTCCACGGTCATCGAACCGGCGGGCGGTCCGAGCCGCAGTACGTCCCCGGGGCGGGCGCGATGGACCAGGGCGTTGGAGACCCAGCCCGCCGGGACGGCCTTGACGTGCAGGGAGAGCAGTCCGTCCGGCCGAGGCGCGGAGGCGAAGGAGTAGTGCCGCCATATCCGCGGCCACCACGGCGTCTCCAGGGTCGTGTACTGCCCGGCGAGGAACGGATAGGGCTGGTCGGGCCGGAGCGTGATCACGGCGATGTCGGAGGTCCGCAGATCGTGCGAGACCACCTCGGCCTGCCACCAGGCCGGCGCGTGGCGCTCGTTCTCGGCGGCGGCGTCGATCATGATCTGCGAGATCGTCGTGTACGTCCGGACCCAGGCCGCCTGGGTGTCCTCGGCCCAGGTGGAGACGGCGTACCGCTCGAGCGCGCCGATCAGGGCCTCGCCGACCGCCGGGTACTGGTCGGGCCGGGTGCCGTACTTGCGGTGTCCGCGACCGAGGTTCTGGAGGTACTCGGTGAGCACCGGGGTGTTGTCGAGGTGCTCGGCCGCCGTGAGCAGCGCCTTGAGGAGCCGGTCGCGCTGGGTGTCCATGGCGGCGGGGAACATCGCCCGCAGCTCGGGGCGGTGGGTGAAGAGCAGGGCGTAGAAGTACGAGGTCACCCGGTCGGCCACGGGGGCGATCTCCGCCAGGGTGCGGCGGATCAGGACCGCGTCGGCCGAGGGCCGGGGCTCGGCCTCTTCGATCGACGGTTCCTCTTCGATCGACGGTTCCTCCTCGACCGGCGCTTCCTCCTCGACCGGCAGTGCGGCCGGTATTCGAGGCAGCGCGTCCATGGCCGCAGCCGGAGCATCCTTCATGTCCTTGCCTCCCCGCAGTCGGCCTCCGTGTTCGCAGGATGGCAGTCCGGTGGCGAGAACGGGCAGAAAGCGGGATTCCCGGCCATTCGCCCCTCGCGTACGGCTAGGCTGCGCTCTTTCGGACCAGCGCATAGGCCTCGCGCAGATCGGCTCCGGAGTAGCGGTGCCGCGCGAGATGGGCCAGATGGTGGTCCGCGTTCACGGCCACGGTCTCGGGAACGATGGCGAAGAGCTCCGCGTCGGACATGGAGTCGCCGTAGGCCACGCAGTCGGCCGGCTCGACTCCGAAGCGCGCGCAGAGCTCGCCGGCGATCCGCACCTTGGCCGAGGCGTTGAGGATGCCGGGCCGGTGGATGGGCTCGGTGAAGGGCACGGCGGGCCAGCGGGAGCCGTGGGCCGCGTCCGCACCCCATTCCAGGAGCCGTTCGACGAAGAAGTCCGGCGAAAGGGAGATGACCGCGCAGTGACCCCCCTCGGCCCGGATCTCCGCCCACACCTCCCGGATACCGGTGAGCCAGGGAGCCCCCTCGAAGGCCGCCGTCACCTGCTCCTCGGTGAGCCCGGCCCAGAGTTCATGGGCCCGTACCGCGAACTCGTCCGGGGTGAGCCCGCGCAGCAGGAAGTCCTGCTCCAGCTTCTGGATCTCCCGGCTCAGTCCGAGCTGCCGGGAGATCTCCACCGCGGCGGCCGAGCCACGGATCAGGGTGCCGTCGAGATCGAAGAGGTGCAGTCTGCGTCCGCTGTCGAGGGTCGTCATGTACGCCGAGGCTAGTACGGCCGGTTACTCCCGCGGTCAGACGCGGAAGGCAACGGGTGTTCGGCACGGTGTTTCACGTGAAACATTTCCAGCGGCCCGTACGTCGGGCGCTTCTCGTGGTCCATGTGGCGGTCTCCGTGGCCTGGCTGGGCCTCAGTCTGGGCCTGCTGGCCCTCGGCATCGCCGCCTACACCACCCAGGACCTCTCCCTGACGCAGGCGTCCTACCGCGCCATGAAGGTGTTCGCGGACTGGCTCCTGGCCCCGGTGGCGCTGGTGACCTTCGGCAGCGGCCTGGTGCTCTCCCTGGGCACTCCCTGGGGTCTCGCCCGGCATCGCTGGGTCTGGATCAAGTTCTGGATCACGCTGGCCACAGCGACCGCAACGATCTTCGCGCTCCGTCCCGAGATCGCGCACGCGGCGGCGGCCGGGGTCCCGGACAGCAGTCTGATCGGGGCTCCGGCGGTGTCGACGACCGCCTACCTCTTCATGACGGCGGTCTCGGTGCTCAAGCCCTGGGGACCGACCAAGCGCGGCCGCCGTCGGCGGGAGTCGCCCGCGCCCCGGGGAACGAGGAGCTCGGCGACCTCCCGCAAAGCGACTTCCGGTAAAGCGCTGGACGCGCGCTCGCCCGGTCGGACAGCCTGATCACCATGCCCCTCTCGCACCCTCCGCTCGATCTGCTTCCGATCCGACGCCTCACCTCCGACGACCTCCTGGCCTGCGCCGATCTCTCCGAGAACCGGGGATGGCTGCGCGAGGAGCACAAGTGGGGGCTGCTGCT
The DNA here is from genome assembly GCF_042901205.1 of Streptomyces sp. NPDC012769. Classification (NCBI taxonomy): domain Bacteria; kingdom Bacillati; phylum Actinomycetota; class Actinomycetes; order Kitasatosporales; family Streptomycetaceae; genus Streptomyces; species Streptomyces sp. NPDC012769. Next base: position 197,805 of record NZ_JBIBCP010000005.1, read on the forward strand.
CACGGCGGGCGTGGGTTACGGCATCGACGATCCCTCGGGCAAGGGACTGGTCACGGCCTGCGTGGTCACGTCGTACGGGCCCGACATGGCGGCCATCGGCATGGTGCTCGTCGCCGAGGCGTATGCCCGGCAGGGCGTGGGACGCCGGCTGATGCGGCATGTGCTCGCGGAGGCCGGGGACACTCCGCTCAGCCTGTACGCCACGAGCAACGGCCGGCCGCTCTACGAACAGCTGGGCTTCACCTCGGCCGGCCGGGCGGAGATGCTCAAGGGCCGTTTCACGCCGAACGAGCCGGCTCCCGACCGCACGGTTCGGCCCGCGACCGCGGAGGACCTCCAGCACGTCCTGCGCCTCGACCACGAGATCTTCGGGGCCGACCGCACCCACCTCATCACCCGCCTTCCCGCCTTCGCCGACCATCTGCGGGTCGCCGAACAGGACGGCGTGATCACCGGCTTCGCCGCCCTCTGGCCCAACATGGACACCCATGTCATCGGCCCGCTGATCGCCCCGGACCCCGGCACGGCGCAGGCACTGGTCGCCTCGCTCGCCGCTGCCACCGACCGACCGCTGCGCACGGACGTCGACGTCCGCCACACCTCGCTGGTGACCTGGCTCAAGGCGAACGGCCTCGACCGGATCGCCACCAACGCCCTCATGATCCGCTCCTTGCCGGACCTCCCGGGCGACTGGAGCCGCCGGTTCGCGCCGCTGACCGTCGCCGCAGGCTGAAGGGTCTTGCCGTCAGGCCGGAATTAATTGCGCACGCCGACTTTTGCGCTTCATCGTCTACGCTGGTGGGAAGCCGCTCCGGACCGAGGCGAGACCGAGGAAGCGAGGAATGACCATGACGGCGACGGACCCCGCCCTGACCGCCCTCTCCCAGGGCTGGTGCGCCCTCTCCCTGCTGCACGGCAGGATCGAGGCACACATCGAGCGCGCCCTGGAGTCCCGGCACGGTCTGAGCGTCCGTGAGTTCTCCCTCCTCGACGTCCTCAGCCGCCAGCACGACGGTCCCGGCGGGCACCTCCAGATGAAGCAGGTCGCCGACGCCGTCGTACTCAGTCAGAGTGCGACCACCCGCCTCGTCACTCGCCTCGAGGACCGCGGTCTGCTCACCCGGTATCTGTGCGCCACTGACCGGCGCGGCATCTACACCGATGTCACCGAGGCCGGCCAGAAGCTGCTCGACGAGGCCCGCCCCACCAATGACTCCGCCCTGCGCGAGGCGCTCGACGAGGCGGCCATGAACCCTGAGCTGGCTCCGCTCGTCCGCGTCGTCGAAGGTCTCGGCACGCCCGTCTAGGCAACCGGGGCGGGGCGTACCCTCCCCACCATGAGCGATCTTGAGATCCGGCCCGCCGAGCGGGCAGACCTTCCCGCGATCGTCGCGATGCTCGCCGACGACCCCCTGGGCGCACAGCGGGAGTCCCCCGACGACCTCACGCCGTACATCGCCGCCTTCGAGCGGCTCGACCCGGATCCGAACCAGCATCTGGTCGTCGCCGACCGCGCGGGCAAGGTCGTCGGCACGCTTCAGCTGACCCTGATCCCCGGGCTGTCCCGCCGGGGCACCACCCGCTCGATCATCGAGGGCGTCCGCGTCCACACGGACGAGCGCGGCAGCGGGCTCGGCACCCGGCTCATCGAATGGGCCGTCGAGGAATCCCGTACGCAGGGCTGCCGACTGGTACAGCTGACCTCGGACGCGACTCGCACCGACGCCCACCGGTTCTACGAGCGGCTCGGCTTCGAGCCCTCGCACGTGGGATTCAAGCTGGTCCTCTGACCTCGTCGGACCCGGTCGGTTCGGGCCGGTCCCCGTCGACCGCGGTCGATCCTGGTGACGGAGCGCGATGTTTCACGTGAAACGTCGCACTCCGTCACCCGAGGGCGAGCCGGTCAGAGGCCGCGCCAGCCCGCCTCGTCCACACCACCGGGCACGGCGTCCCCCTGCTCGTAAGGCTCACGGGTGAAGACGAAGGAACCCAGGTCCAGATGGCTCACCGTGCCGTCCGGCCGCCGCACCACCCGCAGCGTCTCCCCCTGGTAGTAGCCGTCGAGGCCGATCCAGCCGCCCTCGGGCAAGGCCCGGAAGGTCGCCCGCCGCCCGGCGCCCCGCAGCGGCTCCAGAGTCACCCCGCGCCCGGCGCCGAGCCGGAGCCCGTACGCGTAGGTGCCCCAGTACCAGGGGCCGGTGAGCGCGAGCAGCTCCTCGTCCACCTCGGCCTCGGGAAGGGGCCTCCACGGCTCCGGAATACGCGGCTCGGCCTCCGCCACGATCCGCACGAGATCGGCGGCCACGACGGACGTGAGGGGGCCGGAGGTGGCGTTGGCGAGTGCCACCGCGGCCACTCCGTCCTCGACGCTCACCCAGAGGCAGGCGACGAAGCCCGGCAGCGACCCCGTGTGTCCGACGAGCGTCCGGTCCCCGCTGCGCAGCAGTTGGATCCCGAGACCGTAGCCTCCCTGCCCGTCACCGGCCGCGGGCGGCACCGCGGGCGTCCGCATCTCCTCCACCGAAGCCCTGCAGAGCACCCGCTCGTCCCCCTCCGCCAGGAACGCGGCGAAGCGGCAGAGGTCGCCGACCGTCGACCAGAGCTGTCCGGCCGGCGCCATGAGCCCCAGGTCCTCCGCCGGTTCGGGCATCATCACATCGGCCCACGGGTGCACCGCCCAGCCACCGGCGTGCGGCGCGACCGGCTGGACGGTCGTCCGGTTCAGGCCCAGCGGCTCCAGGATCCCGGTGCGCAGCGCGTCCGCCCAGGACACCCCGCGAACGGCCTCGACGAGCGAACCCAGCAGCGTGTAGCCGGGGTTGGAGTAGTGGTGGAGACGCCCGGCCGGGTGCACCATCGGCCGCTCCCCCAGCACGTCGGCCAGCTCCGGCCGCGTCGCACCCGGAGTGCGCTCCCACCACGGTGACGGCGTCTCCGCGGCCAGACCGGCACTGTGACCGAGGAGTTGAGCGATCGTCACCTCGCCGACGCCGGTCCCCTTGAGGTGCTTCTCCAGCGGGTCGTCGAGCGCGAGGAGCCCCTCGTCCCTCAGTCGCATCACCAGGACGGCGGTGAAGACCTTGGTGATCGAGCCGATCCGGAACTGCGTCTCGGCATCCGGGTCGTGCCCGTCGACACAGCTGCGGGACCCGAACCAGACCGTCCGCCCCTCGCGCACCACACCGGCGGCGAAGGAGGGTGAGCGACCCTCGGTCTGTGCGACGGCGATCCGGTGGAGCAGCGCCCGTGCGGTGCTGGGCAACAGGGCTTCGAAGGATGAGGTCATGCGGTCATCATCGCCGTTCATCCGCGGCTGAGCGGAGTCTCGGAGCCGACACGGCTCAGCTTCTCGGGGTTGCGGACGTAGTAGAGGCCGGTGATGCGGGTGTCCTCGACCTCGATCGCCAGGACGCCGTCGACCTCGCCGTCCATGCGGACGAGCAGCGCGGGGCTGCCGTTGACCAGGGTGGGAGTCAGATCGATCCGGATCATGGTCCTGGTCCTGGCCCTGTTCAGGCCACCGAGCATGAAGCGGGCCACCTTGTCGGCCCCGGCGACCGGCCGCGGCGAGGCCTGCTTGAAGCCACCGCCGTCGCTCACGAGAACGACGTGCGGGGCGAGCACGTCGAGCAGCCCCTGTGGGTCGCCGGACTCGATGGCCCGCCGGAAGGACTCCAGGGCCGCGTCGGCCACGCTCCGGGCGACCGTCTGGCGGGGGCGGCGGGCGTCGACGTGCCGACGGGCGCGGTGGGCGATCTGGCGGACGGCCGCGGGGCTCTTGCCGACGGCGGCGGCGATCTCGTCGTAGTCGACGTCGAAGGCCTCACGCAGCACGAAGACGGCCCGCTCGGTCGGTGACAGCGTTTCGAGGACGAGCATCATCGCCATCGACACGCTCTCGGCGAGCTCGACGTGCTCGGCCACGTCCGGCGAGGTGATCAGCGGCTCGGGCAGCCACTGCCCGACGTACGCCTCCTTGCGCCGCTTCATCGCGCGCATCCGGTTGAGGGCCTGCCGGGTCGTCATCCTGACCAGATACGCCCGTTGATCACCGACCTGCTCCAGATCGACGGTGATCCATCGCAGCCAGGTCTCCTGGAGGACGTCCTCCGCGTCGGCCGCCGACCCGAGCATCTCGTAGGCGACCGTGAACAGCAGATTGCGATGGGCGACGAACGCCTCGGTCGCCAGGTCGGTGGGATCGTCGCTGACAGGACTGCCGTCGTTCATGGGCGAGGGTCCTCCGGGGAACCTGCGATCGCTCGTTCTCAGAGAAGCGGTCAGGGAACGGCGCGGCGCCATCCCCTCAAGGTGTTGCGGTGTGGAAAGCCCCGAACCCGCCCTCGCCGCCTCGGATCTGCACGTGGTGATGTGCCGTGCGATGTGCACCTTTACCTGTACACCGTGCTGAGCTGCACTGTTGATGGGGAGTCGAACCCCTGCGTTGCTCTTCACGCGCCAGGTGTGGGCCGGAAAACCGCCGGCCCTCGGTGTGTGCACGCCTCCGAAGCAGCTACCTGCTCCACATCGTCCCGATCTGCTGGACTGCTCAGTCCAGCAGGTCGACCTCCCAGTTCGTGCGCTGGATGCGCACATCGATCTCGCGGATCTCCCGGGCGAGCGCATCCGCCTGGCCGCGCAGTTCCGCGACCGGGAGCGCGGCCAGCATCAGCAACTCGGACCGAAGCTGCCGGCCGTATCCGCGCTCGCCCTTGCCCGCCGCCGCGTCCGCAGCGGCGGTGACCACGGCGTGCCGCAGCCGCAGGACGTCCCGGCGGGCGAGGGCCTCGGTGAGCGTCCCGTCCGGCTCCATCTCCACGCTGGCGTTGGTGCGGTTGATCCGCTGGATCAACGATTCCAGCGTGTCCAGCACCTCACCGGCCTCGGCCAACAGCTGAGCCGCGTCCTCGGCGGGCGTCTCGCCCTCCTGGTACCGCGCGCTGCTGACGACGCGCTCTCGCAGCTGTTCCACCCGGCGCGTCGCCGCCGCGCGTTCCGCCAGTGCCTCGGCAAGCTTCACTGTCCCCACCTCCCCCTCGTTGAGCTCGCCCGAGTATACGAGTGCCAACCGGCCTGTCCGCTCTGGATTGCCGCCCGGCCGCACGCCGCACGCCGCACGCCGCCCGCCGAGCGATCCGGTCCAGGAGGCCCGCAAGCGAATCCCGAAAGAGACCGAAACAAATGGTCTGCAACAAGACTATCTGCTACGGTCTCCATTGCTGCGACACTCGGACCACCGAAAGGCTGACCGCCATGAGCGAGCTGACCGCCACTGAGGCAACCGCCGGCACCACCCAGAACGACGGCCCGGCCCCCCGAGTGCTCACCGCCCAGGAGCTCTCCCAGCTGTTGAGCCGGCAGCAGTTCGGCGTACTCGCGAGCATCAGGAGCACCGGTCACCCGCACCTGTCGACCGTCCTCTACGACTGGAACGCCGAGGAGCGCGTACTGCGGGTCTCCTCCACCGCCGACCGCCTCAAGGTCCGCCAGTTGCGCCGCGACCCGCACGCCTCACTGCATGTCAGCGGCCCGGACGTCTGGTCATTCGCCGTGGCGGAGGGAGAGGCGGAAATCGTGGACCCGGCCGACGGGGCGGCCCCCGGCGCGCAGCCGCTGCCTGACCGGCGGGTGACCATCCTGATCCGGGTCTCGCGCCTGTATGGGACCGCCCTGGACGTCCCCGCCCAGGGCTGAGGAATCCGCGCCGGAAACCTCATGTACGGGGCGGACATTGCCGCTCGCTGCGCAGCCCGGTGAGAAACCGACACCCTTCGGCGCGACAGGGGGTCTCACCGTGCCGGCACACGTGCCATTGCGGCTGAGACCGTGCCACGAGCGACGAGCACCCACACAAGCGTCGGTCAGGTCTGCGCCATGTCGACGAAGCGGGAGTAGTGGCCCTGGAAGGCCACGGTGATGGTCGCCGTCGGACCGTTACGGTGCTTGCCGACGATGATGTCGGCCTCGCCCGCGCGTGGGGACTCCTTCTCGTAGGCGTCCTCGCGGTGCAACAGGATGACCATGTCCGCGTCCTGCTCGATGGAGCCGGACTCACGGAGGTCGGAGACCATCGGCTTCTTGTCGGTGCGCTGCTCGGGTCCACGGTTCAGCTGGGAGAGCGCGATCACCGGGAGCTCCAGCTCCTTGGCGAGGAGCTTGAGGTTTCGCGACATGTCGGAGACCTCCTGCTGGCGGCTCTCGGCGCGCTTGGAACCGCCGGACTGCATCAGCTGGAGGTAGTCGATGATCACGAGCTTGAGGCCGCTGCGCTGCTTGAGGCGGCGGCACTTGGCGCGGATCTCCATCATCGACAGGTTCGGCGAGTCGTCGATGTAGAGCGGGGCCTGCGAGACATCGGGCATCCGGCGGGCGAGCCGGGTCCAGTCCTCGTCGGTCATGGTGCCGGAGCGCATGTGGTGCAGCGCGACCCGGGCCTCGGCCGAGAGCAGACGCATCGCGATCTCGTTGCGCCCCATCTCGAGGGAGAAGATGACGCTGGGCAGGTTGTGCTTGATGGAGGCGGCCCGGGCGAAGTCCAGCGCGAGCGTGGACTTACCCATGGCGGGACGGGCCGCGATGATGATCATCTGGCCGGGGTGGAGACCGTTGGTGAGCGCGTCGAGGTCGGTGAAGCCGGTGGGCACACCGGTCATCTCGCCGCTGCGGGAGCCGATCGCCTCGATCTCGTCGAGGGCGCCCTCCATGATGTCGCCGAGCGGCAGGTAGTCCTCGGTGGTCCGCTGCTCGGTGACCTGGTAGATCTCGGCCTGGGCGCGGTTGACGATCTCGTCGACGTCGCCGTCGGCCGCGTATCCCATCTGTGTGATCTTGGTGCCTGCCTCCACGAGGCGGCGCAGCACGGCCCGCTCGTGGACGATCTCCGCGTAGTACGAGGCGTTGGCGGCGGTGGGCACCGACTGGACGAGCGTATGGAGATAGGAGGCGCCGCCGACCCGGGTGATCTCGCCGCGCTTGGTGAGCTCGGCGCCGACCGTGATGGGGTCGGCCGGCTCGCCCTTCGCGTACAGGTCGAGGACCGCCGCGTAGATCGTCTCGTGGGCCGGCTTGTAGAAGTCGTGGCCCTTGATGATCTCGACGACGTCGGCGATGGCGTCCTTGGAGAGCAGCATGCCGCCGAGGACGGACTGCTCGGCGTCCAGGTCCTGCGGAGGGACGCGCTCGAAGCCGGAGAGCCCGGCGTCCCAGCCGGCCTCGCTGCCGCGCTCGTGCTGGTCCTCCCTGCCACGTCCCCGTCCGCGGGCCTCACCGCGGGTACGGGTGGGCAGCCGGTCGCTGGGGCCGCTGTCGGCCCAGGGATCGTCCATGGGCTCGGCAATGCTCACCAAGCCACCTCCTCCCGTCCGCTCCGCGGACGTCACCGTGCCACTCTTTCTTACGCCACGGCTCGGACAAACGAGAGGCGTTGACTCCGCTTCTGGCGCGTCGGGCGCCGGTCCACGGTAGGCCCGCGGGCACCGTCAGCCAATCTGGTTATCCACAGGGCCTGTGAATGAAGACCCAGAAGCTGTGGAGAACTCCCCGGAACCTGTGCACGGACCGGGGGACAGCCGTGTGGACAAACTCATAGACGCACCCATGAAAGGCCTCCGACCTGCGACTTTTCCGTCCACGGGCTGTGGGGGAGAAAAACTTTTCCCCCGGCGCCAAGATCAGAACAAACGGCGCACAGCCGAAGGCCCTGTCGCGCCGAGAGTAATGGTCACAGGGTCATTGCATCTCTTACCTGTGGAAGATTAGATTGAGCTTGTGCACCAGGCTCCCGCGACCCCCAAGGCCGTTCGACGGCAACACGACCGCGAGATCGTCTCCCTCGCCGTCCCGGCCTTCGGCGCTCTCGTCGCCGAGCCCCTCTTCCTCATGGTCGACAGCGCCATTGTCGGCCACCTCGGCACTCCCCAACTCGCCGGCCTCGCCATCGCCTCGACGCTCCTTTCCACCGCGGTGAGCGTCTTCGTCTTCCTGGCCTACGCCACCACCGCCGCCGTCGCGCGCCGCGTCGGCGCGGGCGACCTCCCGTCCGCCATCCGCCAGGGCATCGACGGCATCTGGCTCGCCCTTCTTCTGGGCTCCGCCGTGGTCGCCCTCACCCTGCCGACCGCGCCCTGGCTCGTCGACGTCTTCGGCGCCTCCGACACTGCCGCGCCCTACGCCATCACCTATCTGCGGATCTCCAGCCTCGGCATCCCCGCCATGCTCGTGGTCCTGGCCGCCACCGGCGTCCTGCGCGGCCTCCAGGACACTCGGACCCCGCTCTATGTCGCCATCGCCGGCTTCGCCGCCAATGCCGCCCTCAACGTCGGTCTGGTCTACGGGGCCGGGCTCGGCATCGCGGGCTCGGCCTGGGGAACGGTCATCGCCCAGATCGGCATGGCCGCCGCCTATCTGTTCGTGGTCGTCAGAGGCGCCCGACGCCACGGCGCCTCCCTGCGCCCCGACATCGCCGGCATCAGGGCCGGCGCCCAGGCCGGCGTTCCGCTCCTGGTCCGTACGCTCTCGCTGCGGGCCGTCCTGATGATCGCCACCGCCGTCGCCGCCCGGCTCGGCGACGCCGATGTGGCCGCCCATCAGATCATCCTGTCCCTGTGGAGCCTCATGGCCTTCGCCCTCGACGCGATCGCCATCGCCGGACAGGCCATCATCGGCCGCTATCTCGGCGCCGACGACGCGGACGGCGCCCGGCAGGTCTGTCGACGCATGATCCAGTGGGGCGTGGTCTCCGGGGCGGTCCTCGGACTGCTGCTCGTCCTCACCCGGCCCCTCTTCACCCCGCTCTTCACCAGCGACACCGCCGTCCAGGACACCCTGCTCCCGGCCCTGCTGGTCGTGGCGCTCTCCCAGCCGGTCTCCGGGGTGGTCTTCGTCCTCGACGGCGTCCTCATGGGCGCGGGCGACGGCCCCTACCTCGCCTGGGCCATGCTGCTCACCCTGGCTGTCTTCGCCCCGGTGGCCCTGCTGGTCCCCGCGCTCGGAGGCGGCCTGACCGCGCTGTGGGGAGCGATGACGCTGATGATGACCGTTCGCCTGGCGACCCTCTGGTTCCGCACCCGCTCCGGCCGCTGGATCGTCACCGGCGCCACCCGCTGACCGGTGCAGCGCCCGTCGGCATGTTTCACGTGAAACGGCGGAAGGGCCGCGCCCCGAGGGGTGCGGCCCTTCCTTACTGCTGAGCGCAGACTGCACAAGGGCAGCGTTACGCGGCGACGACCTCGACGCCGAGCTTCGCGGCAACCTCGGGGTGCAGACGCACGGACACCTGGTGCGAGCCCAGGGTCTTGATCGGCGAACCGAGCTCGACGCGACGCTTGTCGACGTCGGGGCCACCCGCGGACTTGATCGCCGCGGCGATGTCGGCCGGGGTCACGGAGCCGAAGAGACGGCCGGCGTCGCCGGAGCGAACGGCCAGACGGACCTTCGTGCCCTCGAGCTGGGCCTTGATCTCGTTGGCCTGCTCGATGGTCGCGATCTCGTGGATCTTGCGGGCGCGGCGGATCTGCGCCACGTCCTTCTCGCCACCCTTGGTCCAGCGGATCGCGAAACCGCGCGGGACCAGGTAGTTGCGAGCGTAGCCGTCCTTGACGTCGACGACGTCGCCAGCGGCACCGAGGCCGGAGACCTCGTGGGTGAGGATGATCTTCATTTTTCGGTCACCCTTCCCTTATCGCGCGGTGGACGTGTAGGGCAGCAGCGCCATCTCACGGCTGTTCTTGACGGCCGTGGCGACGTCACGCTGGTGCTGCGTGCAGTTGCCGGTCACGCGGCGGGCACGGATCTTGCCGCGGTCGGAAATGAACTTCCGCAGCATGTTCGTGTCCTTGTAGTCGACGTACGCGACCTTGTCCTTGCAGAACGCGCAGACCTTCTTCTTAGGCTTGCGCACAGGCGGCTTCGCCATGGTGTTTCTCCTGTGTGATCAAGAAGTTTGGGTACGAGCTGCTTCCGGGGCGCGAGCCCTAGAAGGGAGGCTCGTCCGAGTAGCCGCCGCCGGAGTTGCCACCCCAGCCGCCACCGCCGCCGGCCTGCTGGCCGCCGGACGGGGCGCCGGAGGCCCAGGGGTCTTCGGAGGGAGCTCCGCCGCCCTGCTGGCCGCCACCGGTGTTGCCACCCCAGCCGCCACCGCCGCCACCCTGCTGCTGACCGCCGCCGTAGCCGCCCTGGCCACCGCGACCGGTGGTGCGGGTGACCTTGGCCGTGGCGTTCCGCAGGCTGGGGCCGACTTCCTCGACATCCAGCTCGAAGACCGTGCGCTTGACGCCCTCACGGTCGTCGTAGGACCGCTGCTTCAGACGGCCCTGCACGACGACGCGCATGCCCTTCTGGAGCGACTCGGCGACGTTCTCCGCCGCCTGACGCCAGACCGAGCAGGTCAGGAACAGGCTCTCGCCGTCCTTCCACTCGTTGGTCTGACGGTCGAAGGTGCGGGGAGTGGACGCGACACGGAACTTCGCGACCGCCGCACCGGACGGGGTGAAGCGCAGCTCGGGGTCTTCGACAAGATTGCCGACGACCGTGATGACGGTCTCGCCTGCCATGGGTGAACCTCTCGGCGGGATTGCTTCTGGCTGCTTACTGCTACTCGGAACCGAGTACCTGTGAGCGGAAGGCTCAGTGGGTCTCGGGGCGGAGGACCTTGGTCCGGAGGACCGACTCGTTCAGGTTCATCTGGCGGTCGAGCTCCTTGACGACCGCAGGCTCGGCCTGCAGGTCGATGACCGAGTAGATGCCCTCGGGCTTCTTCTTGATCTCGTAGGCGAGACGACGACGGCCCCAGGTGTCGACCTTCTCGACCTTTCCGTTGCCCTCACGGACGACGGAGAGGAAGTTCTCGATCAGCGGGGAGACAGCGCGCTCCTCGAGATCGGGGTCGAGGATGACCATCACCTCGTAGTGACGCATGTGGAACCCACCTCCTTTGGACTCAGCGGCCACGGTCGTTCCGTGGCAGGAGGGTCGTGATGCGTGAGCAACGGTATCGGCCGCCACTGACAGTCCCCCTCGACCAGCGAGGGGGTGCCGTCGGGATCCAGGACGGACCTGGGCAGACACCGGTGCAGACCGTACAGAGTACCTGCACATCGGCCTCCGGTTGAAATCCGGTGGTGAGGGGCCGCAATCTGTACACAACGGATGTCGGCGGCGTCACAGGGCGCCGCCGTTCGGACGGCACGCCAGGAGGTGCCCCATGGCACAGGCAATGCGACCCGACCCCGGACACTCCCTCTTCGCCACGGACGGCAAGCCCCACCCGCTCCAGGACACCCTGGTCGCCGTGACCCTCGTCCTCGGCGTCCTGTCCTTCGTCACGGCGCAGTTCCACCATCTGCACGTGCTGAGCTCGTGGACCGGCCTGATCGGCATCCTCGCCGGGGGCTACGGCCAGTTCATCTCCGCGACGACCCGGGAACGGTTCCTGCTGATCATCGGGCTGGGCGCCGCCGGAGTGGGCTTCTACCTCGGCATGGCCCACGGAGGGCTCTTCAGCGGCATCGTGATCAACTAGATCCGTCCCGCCACGTGGCCCGGACGGGTCACCACGGCCATCCGGAGCGCTCCCCGGTCGCAGTAGGCTTCGGCGCGAGAGCCGGAGCCCCTGAACCGATGGGGACACACCTGCCGAGGAGCGCCCCGCATGAGCCTGACCCTGAGGACCATCAGCCGAGAGCAGCATCTGGCATTCATCCAGAGCCGGCCCGCGGCGAGTCACTGCCAGGTTCCGGCGTGGGCCGATGTGAAGACCGAGTGGCGCTCGGAGAGCCTCGGCTGGTTCGACAAGGCCGGGGAGCTCGTCGGCGCCGGCCTGGTGCTCTACCGCCAGCTGCCGAAGATCAAGCGCTACCTGGCCTATCTGCCCGAGGGCCCGGTCATCAACTGGTACGCCCCGAACCTCGAGGACTGGCTGCAGCCGATGCTCGCGCATCTGAAGCAGCAGGGCGCCTTCTCCGTGAAGATGGGCCCGCCGGTCGTCATCCGGCGCTGGGACGCCGCCGCCATCAAGTCCGGCATCCAGGACCCGGACGTCAAGCGTCTGCGGGACGTCGAGGCCACCCACATCGAGGCGCGCGCCTTCGAGGTCGCCGACCGGCTCCGCAAGATGGGCTGGCAGCAGGGCGAGGACGGCGGCGCCGGCTTCGGTGACGTCCAGCCCCGCTACGTCTTCCAGGTCCCGCTGGCCGGCCGCTCGCTCGACGACGTCCTCAAGGGCTTCAACCAGCTGTGGCGCCGCAACATCAAGAAGGCCGAGAAGGCCGGCGTCGAGGTCGTCCAGGGCGGCTACGAGGACCTCGCCGAGTGGCAGCGCCTCTACGAGATCACGGCCGTCCGCGACCACTTCCGCCCGCGCCCGCTCTCGTACTTCCAGCGCATGTGGACCGTCCTCAACAACGAGGACCCCAACCGCATGCGCCTCTACTTCGCCCGCCACAACGGCGTGAACCTCTCCGCCGCCACCATGCTCGTCGTCGGCGGGCACGTCTGGTACTCCTACGGCGCCTCCGACAACATCGGCCGCGAGGTCCGGCCCTCGAACGCGATGCAGTGGCGGATGCTGCGCGACGCCTACGCGATGGGCGCGACGGTCTACGACCTGCGGGGCATCTCGGACTCGCTGGACGAGACCGACCACCTCTTCGGTCTGATCCAGTTCAAGGTCGGCACGGGCGGCGAGGCCGTGGAGTACGTCGGCGAGTGGGACTTCCCGCTCAACAAGCTCCTGCACAAGGCCCTGGACATCTACATGTCGCGTCGCTGACGACGCGACCGAGGCTTGCGTAGTCTCGTACACACCTTTGATACACCGCAGCCATCAGAAAGGTTCCGGGCCGGCCATGGCGCTCTCCCTCTACGTCGACACCGCTCGCTGGCGGGCGCACCAGAAGACCGTCATCGACCAGTTCCCCGGCCTCGTCCCGGTCTGCAAGGGCAACGGCTACGGCTTCGGCCACGAACGGCTCTCCGACGAGGCCGCCCGCTTCGGCGCCGACATGCTCGCGGTGGGCACCACGTACGAGGCCGCCAGGATCAAGGACTGGTTCGGCGGCGACCTGCTCGTCCTCACCCCGTTCCGGCGGGGCGAGGAGCCGGTGCCGCTGCCCGACCGGGTGATCCGCTCGGTCTCCTCCGTGGACGGCGTGCACGCGCTGGTGGGCGCCCGCGTCGTCATCGAGTGCATGAGCTCGATGAAGCGCCACGGCATCAAGGAGGAGGAGCTCCCGCAGCTGCACGCCGCCATCGAGGACGTACGGCTGGAGGGCTTCGCCCTGCACCTGCCGCTCGACCGCACGGACGGCACGGACGCGGTCGAGGAGGTCATCGGCTGGATGGACCGGCTGCGGGCCGCCCGGCTGCCGCTGCACACCATGTTCGTCAGCCATCTGCGCGCCGAGGAGCAGGCGAGGCTCCAGCAGCAGTTCCCGCAGACCCGCTTCCGCGCCCGGATCGGCACCCGGCTGTGGCTGGGCGACCACGAGGCCACCGAGTACCGCGGCGCGGTCCTCGACGTCACCCGGGTCGCCAAGGGCGACCGCTTCGGCTACCGCCAGCAGAAGGCCGCCTCCGACGGCTGGCTCGTGGTGGTCGCCGGCGGCACCTCGCACGGGGTGGGCCTGGAGGCCCCCAAGGCGATGCACGGCGTGATGCCGCGCGCCAAGGGAGTGGCCCGCGCCGGTCTGGCGACCGTCAACCGGAACCTTTCGCCGTTCGTCTGGGCCGGCAAACAGCGCTGGTTCGCCGAGCCGCCGCACATGCAGGTCTCGATCCTGTTCGTGCCGGCCGACGCCCAGGAGCCGAGGGTCGGCGACGAGCTGGTCGCCCACCTGCGCCACACCACGACCCAGTACGACCGGCTCGTCGAGCGCTGAGGCACCGGGCGCCCGACGCCACGCTCCTGACGTCGGACGCGTCCGCCGACAGCGCCCCCGAACGACGAGCGGCCCCCGGAGATTCCCGGGGGCCGCTCGTCGTTCTCCCTCACCGCGTCACTCGCGGGGCACGCCCCAGTCCACCCGCGGCCCCTCCACGGCCACCGCCGCGTGCCGCGCCGGATGCGCCGCCCTGCCGAGCACGAAGACGTCCTCCGCGCCGTCCAGGACGCCGCCCGAGGGGTCGTCCGAGCCGTCCCGCCGCACCGCGTCCCGGTCGGGCACCAGGATGTCGCGCACGACCAGGGCGCACAGATAAAGCGTCCCCAGCACATGCAGGACGATCACGAACTGGTAGCCGTCGGTCGGCAGGCCCTGCTTGTTGCCGCTGGTCGTGTAGGCGAGGTAGAGCCAGATGCCCAGGAAGTACATGACCTCGCACGCCTGCCAGACCAGGAAGTCCCGCCAGCGCGGCCGGGCGAGCGCGGCGAGCGGGATGAGCCACAGGACGTACTGCGGCGAGTAGACCTTGTTGGTGAGGACGAACGCCGCCACGATCAGGAAGGCCAGCTGGACCAGGCGGGGCCTGCGGGGCGCGTTGAACGCCAGATAGGCGAGTCCGGCGACGGCGAGCATCATCAGGAACAGCGCGTAGTAGTTCGCCGTCTCCGGGCGGATGGACTCGCCGGTGATCTGGCTGATGAGCAGCCAGACCGAGCCGAAGTCGACGTTGCGCTCCGAACTGAAGACGTAGAACTGCTTCCAGCCCTCGGGCGCGAGGAGCATCACCGGCAGGTTCACCACCAGCCACGCCCCGGCCGCGCCGAGCACCGCCGTACCGCACTCGCGCCACTTCCCGGCCCTCCAGCACAGCAGGAACAGGGGTACGAGCAGCAGTACGGGGTAGAACTTGGCGGCCGTCGCGAGCCCGATCAGGACGCCGAAGCCGAGCGGGCGGCCCCGTGACCACATCAGCAGCGCCGCGGCCGTTATGGCGACGGCCAGCAGGTCCCAGTTGATGGTGGCGGTCAGCGCGAAGGCGGGCGCGAGGGCCACCAGCAGGCCGTCCCAGGGGCGCCGGCGATGCGTCCGCGCCACGCACACGGCGAGGACGGCCGCGCACACCATGAGCAGGCCCGAGTTGACCATCCAGAACGCCTGCTCGCGCCCCGTCAGATCCGTGCCGCCGGGAGTCAGCCAGGCGGCGACCTGCATGAACAGCCCGGTCAGCACCGGGTACTCCAGGAACGGTATGTCGCCACCGATCCGGTCGAAGTACGGGACCAGACCGTCGGCGAAGCCCCGGCCGGAGAAGAGGTGCGGGATGTCGGAGTAGCAGGCGTGGGTGTACTGCGAGGTGGTCCCGCGGAACCAGGCCCAGTTGTAGCAGGGCAGTTTCTGCACCATGCCGAGCGCGAACATCCCGATGGCCACCAGGACGATGACGCGCACCGGGGTGAGCTGCCCGGCGCCGAGCAGCGCCCGGCGTCCGATCGGCCCGCCGATCAGCTCGCTGCCCGAGGCGGCCACGTCGTCCGTGCGCGTGGGGCAGACCACCGGGTCCTGCGGAGGGCTCGTCTTCTGGAGGCTCGGCATGGGGGACATCCTGCCGTACGGCCCCGGGAAAACGGTGAGGGCCGCCGCGCCCGGCGCCGTACACGAGGTACGGACCGGGCGCGACGGCCCTCGAAGGCCACGGGGCAGGCCGGTCAGCCGCCCAGGGTGCCCCAGGTGCCGCCGTTCGGCCTTCCGCCGCCGCCACTGTCGGCGCTGGGGCTGTCCGAGGGATCCGGTGGCGGTGTCGTGGTGGGTCCTCCGTTGGACCCGCCGTTGTCGTTGCCGGTGGTGGCGCCGCCGTCCGTGTTGCACGGCCAGTCCCAGACGCTGCAGCTCTTGTCCGGGTCCGGCGACTTGGTCGGCTTCGTCGTGGGCGGCGTCGTCGACGGCGTCATGGACGGCGTCTGCGACGGCGTGTCCGAGGGGGTCGGGGTGGGGCTGACCATGCCACCGCCGTAGACGCCCTCGGCGTCCAGCTCCTCGGGCTCCGGGAAGCTCTTCGGGTCGGTGCCCTTGAGCGCCTCGGTCATGTAGTCGTGCCAGATCTGCGACGGGAACGACGAACCGTGGATCTTCGGCTGGGCACCGGTGCCGAACATGGACTCGAACTTGCGCTTCGTGTTGGTGGCGTCGTCGTCGAAGCGGTACATGTCGATCGCGGTGGACAGCTGCGGGGTGTAGCCCACGAACCAGGCCGAGTTGTTGCCGTCGGTGGTACCCGTCTTGCCGGCCGCCTCACGGTCGTCGAGCGCGGCCTTCTTGCCGGTGCCGCCCTTGACGACGTCCTTCAGGACGTCGGTGATGTTGCTGGCGACCGCCGTGGAGAAGACCCGCTTGGGCTTGGCCTCGTGCTTGTACTTCTCCTGGCCCTGCTTCAGGACCCGCTCCACCGAGTAGACGTCGTTGCGCTCACCGTTGTTGGCGAAGGTCGCGTAGGCGCCGGCCATGCGGATCGCGCTCGGGCTGGAGATGCCGAGGGAGAAGGAGGGCACGTTGGCCTTGACGAGCGAGCCCTCGCGCAGACCGGCGTCGACGGCCGCCTGGCGCACCTGGTCGATGCCGACGTCCATGCCGAGCTGTACGTACGGCGAGTTCGCGGACTTCATCATGGCCGTGCGGAGGTTGATGTTCTTGTAGCTCGCGTCGTCGTCGTTGACCTGGAGCCATTCCTTGCCGGTCTCGTCGCGCCAGATCGTGCCGTCGTAGTTCTTGATCTTCAGCTTGTTCTGGGCGTTGTAGTAGCTCTTGTCCGGGTCGACGAGCGTCCGCGACGAGGCGCTCTGCACCGGCCCCAGCCTCGGGTTGCGCACGCCGTCGCGCATCGCCGCGGCCAGCACGAAGGGCTTGAACGTCGAACCGACCTGGGCACCGGTCTCGTCCGCGTTGTTGGTGAAGTGCTTGGTGGCGTCGGTGCCGCCGTAGATCGCCACGATCGCGCCCGTCTCCGGGTTCACCGAGGCACCGCCGAACTGGACGTGGGTGTCGGTCTTGGGGCGCTTCTCCGGGTCGATGTGCTCGTCGTAGATCTTCTTGATCGAGGTCTCGAGCGCCTTCACCTTCTTCTTGTCGAAGGTGGTGTAGATCTCGTAGCCGCCGCGGGCCAGGTCCTGCTCGCTGATGCCCAGCTCGTCGTTGTTGAGGATGCTCGACTGCGCGGTCCGCACCAGGTAGCCGATCTGGCCGCCGAGCTGCGGGCCCTGGGTGCGCGCCTTCACCTTGGGGAAGGTGGTGTACTTCGCCCGCTCCGAGGACGACAGGTGACCGTCCTTGACCATCTCGTCGAGGATCCACGACCAGCGCTTGTGCACGCGCTCGGTGTTCGCCTGCGGAGTGGCATCGGGGTCGATGTCCGTGTTGCCGGCGGGGTCGTAGTACGTCGCGCCCTTGAGCAGCGAGGCGAGGAAGGCGGACTCGCTGGGATCGAGCTCTTGGGCGTTCTTGTTGAAGTACGTGCGGGCCGCGGCCTGGATGCCGTAGGCGCCGCGACCGTAGTACGCGGTGTTGAGGTAGCCCGCCATGATGTCGGGCTTGTCCATCTCGTTGCCGACGCGCATGGAGATGAAGAGTTCCTTCACCTTGCGGGTCAGCGTCTGAGACTGGTCGTCCAGGCGGTTGTTCTTCACGTACTGCTGGGTGATGGTCGAGCCACCCTGGGTCTCGCCGCCCTTGGCCATGTTCCACACGGCGCGGCCGATACCCATGGGGTCGATGCCGGAGTCGTCCCAGAAGGTCTTGTTCTCGGCCGAGATCACCGCGTTCTGCATGGACTTCGGGATCTGCGCGTAACCGACGATCTGGCGGTTGACCTCACCGCCGGTCGCGGCCATCACGGTCTTGTCGGACCAGTAGAAGACGTTGTTCTGCTGCTTGGCGCTGAGGGCCTCGTTCGGAATGCCGACCATGGCGTACGCGATCGTCGCCGCGCCCATGAGGCCACCGCAGAACGCCAGGAAGAGGCCCGTCGTCAGCTTCCACGAGGGCACCCAGCGACGCCAGCCGTATTTGCCGTGCCGCGGGTAGTCGATGATCTTCTTCTTGCCCGGCGGGCGACCGCCGCCCCGACCCCGCCCGGGGCCGCCGTGACCGCCGCCCCCGCCGCGCCGTCCACCGCCCGGCCCGCCCGGGCCGCCGGCCTCGGGGGCGCGCCTGCGCCCGCCCCGCTGGGCAGCACGCCGCGCCTCGGCGCGCCCTCCATAGGGGCGCTGCTCCTCCCCATAGGAAGAGGGCGGTCCGTACGAGGCCGACGGGGACCCCGTGGGGACCTCGTGGCCCGGGGCCGACCTGCGGCCCATCGGCTGCTGGGCGGCGCGCCGTGCCGCAGCACGACCGCCACTCGGCGGCTGCTGCGGCATTTTGCGACGATGCTCGCTCATCGAACGACTACTCCTCGGGCAGGCGCGTACGCCTGGAAGCGGCAGTTGAGTTCCGGTCCCCCCGAAATGCACACGGTCGGACCTCGGACAAAGCCCCACCGTGCCGCAGCCGGTCACCCGCTTCACTGACGCTCTGCGGCATCGCGTGGTTCCCGGTGGTCTGCATGCCGCACAGACTACGCACGGCCAAAACCCGCCTAGGGCCGAACTTCACCCCAAATCCGGCAAGTCGATTGCTGTGAATTGACGATGTGACGCCGGTCACCCGAGTCCCACTTGTCGCAACCGAGGGCCCGTTCTATCGTCAGGATGTATCGAGTCGATACATCAGTACGGCACATCGGCTCGTCATATCGAGTTTTTCGCGTGTGGTCCGAGAGACCAGTCCCGAGAGCGGAGGAGGAGGCGGATGAGCAGGCGCTCAGGAATCCTCGAGTTCGCCGTACTCGGCCTGCTCCGCGAGGCCCCGATGCACGGGTACGAGCTGCGCAAGCGGCTCAACACCTCGCTGGGGATCTTCCGGGCCTTCAGCTACGGGACCCTCTACCCCTGCCTCAAGACGCTGGTCGCCAACGGCTGGTTGATCGAGGAGCCGGGCAGCGCCCCCGAGGAGGCCGTGGCGGCTTCACTCGCGGGACGCCGAGCCAAGATCGTCTACCGATTGACGGCCGAAGGTAAGGAGCACTTCGAGGAGCTCCTCTCCCACACCGGTCCGGACGCCTGGGAGGACGAGCACTTCGCCGCCCGCTTCGCCTTCTTCGGCCAGACCGAGCGCGAGGTGCGGATGCGGGTGCTGGAGGGCCGTCGCAGCCGACTGGAGGAGCGCCTGGAGAAGATGCGCGCCTCTCTGGTCCGTACGCGCGAGCGCCTCGACGACTACACGCTTGAGCTGCAGCGCCACGGAATGGAGTCCGTGGAGCGCGAAGTGCGCTGGCTGAACGAGCTCATCGAGAGCGAGCGGGCGGGGCGGGATCAGCGATCCGGCCCCGACGCCCCCGAGGGCACCGCTCAGCAGAACAGAGAATCTGGAGAAACGGGCGGCCTGCCCCGGCACGGGGGCAGTACCCGGCCGGATCCGTCCGACGACACCGCCAAGTGAAACCCTGCTCCTCGCAGGGCTTCCACGATCACACAGGGAGCAACCGGAAATGGGTTCGGTTCGCGTAGCCATCGTCGGCGTGGGCAACTGCGCCGCCTCGCTGGTGCAAGGCGTCGAGTACTACAAGGACGCCGACCCGGCGACCAAGGTGCCCGGCCTGATGCACGTGCAGTTCGGCGACTACCACGTCGGTGACGTCGAGTTCGTGGCCGCGTTCGACGTGGACGCGAAGAAGGTGGGCCTCGACCTCGCGGACGCCATCGGCGCCAGCGAGAACAACACCATCAAGATCTGCGACGTCCCGAACACGGGCGTCACGGTCCAGCGCGGCCACACCTTCGACGGTCTGGGCAAGTACTACCGCCAGACCATCGAGGAGTCCGCCGAGGCCCCGGTCGACGTCGTCCAGATCCTCAAGGACAAGCAGGTCGACGTTCTCGTCTGCTACCTGCCCGTGGGTTCCGAGGACGCGGCGAAGTTCTACGCGCAGTGCGCCATCGACGCCAAGGTCGCCTTCGTCAACGCCCTCCCGGTCTTCATCGCCGGCACCAAGGAGTGGGCGGACAAGTTCACCGAGGCCGGTGTCCCGATCGTCGGCGACGACATCAAGTCCCAGGTGGGTGCCACCATCACGCACCGCGTCATGGCCAAGCTCTTCGAGGACCGCGGTGTCCGCCTGGAGCGCACCATGCAGCTGAACGTCGGCGGCAACATGGACTTCAAGAACATGCTCGAGCGCGAGCGCCTGGAGTCCAAGAAGATCTCCAAGACGCAGGCCGTCACCTCCCAGATCCCCGACCGGGACCTCGGCGAGAAGAACGTCCACATCGGCCCCTCGGACTACGTGGCCTGGCTGGACGACCGCAAGTGGGCGTACGTCCGCCTCGAGGGCCGCGCCTTCGGTGACGTCCCGCTGAACCTGGAGTACAAGCTCGAGGTGTGGGACTCCCCGAACTCCGCGGGTGTCATCATCGACGCCCTGCGCGCCGCGAAGATCGCCAAGGACCGCGGCATCGGCGGCCCCATCCTCTCCGCCAGCTCGTACTTCATGAAGTCCCCGCCGGTGCAGTACTTCGACGACGAGGCCTTCGAGAACGTGGAGAAGTTCATCAAGGGCGAGGTCGAGCGCTGACCTGAAGGTCGAGCGGATCGATGAGAAGGGTCCCCGGGCGGCACTGCCCGGGGACCCTCGTCATATGTGAGTCTTGCTGCCATGCCCGTCGTGCGTGATCTGCGCGTCCTCCTGCGCCTGCGCAACTTCCGCCGTCTGCTCGCCGTGCGCCTGCTCTCCCAGTGCGCCGACGGCGTCTACCAGGTCGCCCTCGCCACGTACGTCGTCTTCTCCCCCGAGAAGGAGACCAGCGCGGCAGCCATCGCCGCCGCCATGGCGGTCCTGCTGCTCCCGTACTCCTTCGTGGGCCCGTTCGCCGGTGTCCTGCTCGACCGCTGGCGGCGGCGTCAGGTCTTCTTCTACGGCAACCTGCTGCGCGCCCTCCTGGCAGCCGGCACCGCGGTGCTCATCCTGGCCGCCGTACCCGACTGGCTCTTCTACGCCTCCGCCCTCTCGGTCACGGCCGTCAACCGCTTCGTCCTGGCCGGCCTTTCCGCCGCGCTGCCCCGCGTGGTCGACGACGAGCGGCTGGTCGTCGCCAACTCCCTCTCGCCGACCGCCGGCACCCTCGCCGCGACGGCCGGCGGCGGGCTCGCCTTCGGAGCACGCCTCGCCGTCGGCGACTCCGACGCCGTCGTCGTCCTCCTGGGCGCCGTCCTCTATCTCTGCTCCGGTCTGGCCTCGCTCCGCATGTCCCGTGAGCTCCTCGGGCCGGACCGGGAAGTGATCCAGCCCGGCATCCTCACCGCGCTGTCCTCCACCGCGCGAGGACTGGCCGGCGGGCTGCGGCACCTGTCCGAGCGGCGCCCGGCCGCTCGCGCTCTGGCCGCGGTGTCGGCCATGCGCTTCTGCTACGGCGCCCTGTTCGTCACGGTGCTGATGCTCAGCCGGTACGCCTGGAGCACCACGGAATCGGAGGGGCTTGCCGTCCTCGGGATGGCCGTCGCCGCATCCGGAGCCGGTTTCTTCGCCTCGGCGGTGATCTCCCCGTGGACGATCGGCAGGCTCGGGCCCTTCGGCTGGATGACCGTGTGCGCGGGTGTCGCCGCCGTGCTGGCCCCCGCCCTGGGCCTGACCTTCGCCCGCACCCCCTTCCTCGTGGCCGCCTTCGTGCTCGGCATGACCACCCAGGGCGCGAAGATCGCCGCGGACACCGTCGTCCAGACCTCGGTGGACGACTCCTACCGCGGGCGGGTCTTCTCTCTCTACGACGTGCTGTTCAACGTCGCCTTCGTCGGTGCGGCCGGGGTCGCCGCCCTGATGCTCCCGCCGGACGGCCGTTCTCCGGCCATCGTGGCACTGGTGGGAGGGCTCTATGCCGTCGTCGCCCTCGGCCTGGTCAGCGCCAACAGAAAGGGGTGATGTTTCACGTGAAACATCACCCCTGCCCGGTGTTCCACGGTCGATGTTTCACGTGAAACATCGACCGTGAAGCAGCCCGCGTCAGTCGCTCTGGGTCGCCCACCACTCCTGGAGCGCTGCCACCGCAGCATCGTGCCCCATCGGCCCGTTCTCCAGCCGCAGCTCCAGCAGGAACTTGTACGCACGGCCCACGTCCGGCCCGGGACGGATCCCCAGGATCTCCTGGATCTGGTTGCCGTCCAGGTCGGGACGGATCGCGTCCAGCTCCTCCTGCTCCTGGAGCTGCGCGATGCGCTCCTCCAGGCTGTCGTACGTCCGCGAGAGGGCCGCGGCCTTGCGCTTGTTGCGCGTGGTGCAGTCGGAGCGGGTGAGCTTGTGGAGCCGGGTGAGCAGCGGTCCCGCGTCCCGCACATAGCGACGGACGGCCGAGTCGGTCCACTCGCCCGCGCCGTAACCGTGGAAGCGGAGGTGAAGCTCCACGAGGCGAGAGACGTCCTTGATCATCTCGTTGGAGTACTTGAGCGCGGTCATGCGCTTCTTGGTCATCTTCGCGCCGACCACCTCGTGGTGGTGGAAGGACACCCGCCCGTCCTTCTCGAAGCGGCGGGTGCGCGGCTTGCCGATGTCGTGGAGCAGGGCCGCGAGACGCAGCACCAGGTCCGGGCCGCCCTCCTCCAGGGCGATGGCCTGGTCGAGCACGGTGAGCGAGTGCTCGTAGACGTCCTTGTGCCGGTGGTGCTCGTCGCTCTCCAGCCGCAGGGCCGGAAGCTCGGGGAGCACATGGTCGGCGAGGCCCGTGTCGACGAGGAGGCCGAGGCCCTTGCGAGGGTTCGCCGAGAGGACCAGCTTGTTGAACTCCTCACGGATGCGCTCGGCGGAGACGATCTCCAGCCGTCCGGACATCTCCCGCATGGCGGTGACGACCTCGGGGGCCACCTCGAAGTCCAGCTGCGCGGCGAAGCGCGCGGCGCGCATCATCCGCAGCGGGTCGTCCGAGAAGGACTCCTCGGGGGTGCCGGGGGTGCGCAGCACTCGCTCGGCGAGGTCCTCGAGACCACCGTGCGGGTCGATGAACTCCTTCTCCGGAAGCGCCACGGCCATGGCGTTGACGGTGAAGTCGCGCCGGACCAGGTCCTCCTCGATGGAGTCGCCGTAGGACACCTCGGGCTTGCGGGAGGTGCGGTCGTACGCCTCGGAGCGGTAGGTGGTGACCTCGACCTGGAAGTGCTGAACCGCGTCTCCGACGCGCGCTTCCTTCTGGCAGCCGACGGTGCCGAAGGCGATCCCGACCTCCCAGACCGCGTCGGCCCAGGGACGCACGATCTTCAGCACGTCCTCGGGGCGGGCGTCGGTCGTGAAGTCCAGGTCGTTGCCGAGACGGCCGAGGAGGGCGTCCCGCACCGAGCCGCCGACCAGCGCGAGGCTGAACCCGGCCTCCTTGAAACGGCGGGCGAGATCGTCGGCGACGGGGGACACGCGCAGCAGTTCGCTGACCGCGCGGCGTTGCACCTGGCTCAGTGCAGTCGGGGTGTCTTCGTTGGCGTTCGGCACAACAGAAAAGGGTACGTGCCCCGGCTCACCGCGACGTCCTCGTTTTCCGCGGCATCGGCTGGAGCAGTCCCCGGCACTTGGCCGCCGCGTGCCTCGTTACCATGCGTGGACACAGCAACCGGGAACCACCGACACCACTGACATCACAGACAACGACGAGGACGGGCGACGCGTGGCCGAGGCGGCAGCTATCCAGGGGACCGTGCCCTCACCTGCCCGCCGCTGGCTGCGGCGCACGGCCTCCCTCGCCGTCGCGGCCCCGCTGCTGGCCGGACTCCTCCAGGGCGTGCCTGCCTCCACGGCGGCGGCCGCCGAGCCCTCCGACGGCGCCGGGCCCGTCGATGTGTCGGTCGACACCATGGCGCCGAGCGCCCCTGTCGAGAGCGACACCCTCACCATCACGGGCACGGTCACCAACGAGAGCAAGCAGGCCGTGACCGACGCCACGGTCGACCTCCGGGTCGGCCCCCGGATGACCAGCCGCAGTGAGATCGACGACGTGTCCGGTCGCGGTGGCTATCGGGACGGCCGGGACCCGGCTCCGCTCGGCGGTTCCTACACCGTCAAGATTCCCTCGCTGGGCGCCGGACTCAGCCGGGACTTCACGCTCTCCGTACCGGTGTCCAAGCTGGAGCTGGACGACGCCGGCGTCTACCAGCTGGGCGTCTCCCTCACGGGCCGGACCGGAAGCCGGTCCTACGACCGGGTGCTCGGCATCGAGCGGACCTTCCTGCCGTACCAGCCCGAGGCCGCCGAGAAGAAGACCCAGCTCACCTACCTCTGGCCGCTGATCTCCACCGCCCACGTCTCCGCCGAGACCGGCGCGAACGTGCAGCAGACCCCGGTCTTCGAGAACGACGAGCTCGCCGCCGAGCTCGCCCCGGGCGGCCGGCTCCACGAGATGGTCGCGCTCGGCAAGGACCTGCCGGTCACCTGGGTGATCGATCCCGACCTGCTGGCCAGTGTCAACGCCATGACCGAGCCCTACACGGTCAAGAGCGGCACGACCGAGGTCCCCGGCAGGAACCAGGTCGTCGCCGAGCAGTGGCTGAACGCCCTGGAGAAGGCCGTGCAGGGCCGCAAGGTCGTCGCGCTGCCCTTCGCCGACCCCGACCTGGCCTCCCTCGCCCACCACGGCAAGGAGGTGCCCGGCTCCCTCAGCCACCTCCAGCAGGCGACCGCGCTGGCCTCGACCACCGTCGAGACGATCCTCCATGTGAAGCCGTCCACCGACTTCTCCTGGCCCGTCGACGGCGCCGTCGACCCGTCGATCATGGCCGTCGCCACCTCCGCGGGCGCGCGCAACGTGATCGCCCGCAGCGACAGCTTCCGCGACGACCTGTCGTACACACCGACCTCGGCCCGCCCCATCGGCGGCGGCACGACGGCGGTCGTCACCGACGCCACCCTGTCGAAGACCTTCCAGGGCGACATGATCAGGGCCGAGGACTCCACCCTGGCAGTGCAGGAGTTCCTCGCCCAGTCCCTGGCGATCACCCTGGAGCTGCCCGAGGACCAGCGCAGTGTCGTGGTCGCCCCGCAGCGCATGCCGACCACCTCGCAGGCCCAGAGCATGGCGGCGGCGTTGCACGGCCTGTCCGCCCAGCGCTGGACCGAACCGCTGGACCTGATGGCCGCCGTCACCACCGTCAAGGCGGACCCGGACGCGTCGAAGCGAGTGCCGAGCAGCCGCGCGTACCCGAAGAAGCTGCGCGCACAGGAGCTGGGCACCGACGCCTTCGACCAGATGAAGACGACCCGCGACGAGCTGGACGACTTCAAGGTGATCCTGACCGCTCCGGACCGTGTGGTGCCGCCCTTCACCAACGCGATCAGCCGCGAGATGTCGGCCTCGTGGCGCGGTCAGGCCCCCTCGGCCGCCCTCTACCGCAACGAGGTCCTCACCTATCTGCGGAGCCTCACGGCGGAAGTGCAGCTGATCGACAAGTCGGACCTCCTGCTCTCCGGCCGCAGCGCGACCATTCCCGTGACCGTGCAGAACAAGCTGCTCCAGGGTGTGGACGGCCTGGTGCTGCGGCTGGTCTCCGGCAACAAGAACCGTCTGAAGCTGAACGGCGGCGAGGCCGTCTCCGAACTGCCGGTGAAGATCGACGGCGGGCACAGCCAGTCGGTGAAGTTCACCGCCACGGCCAACGCAAACGGACAGGTGCCGATGACGGCCCAGCTCTACACGGCGGACGGCACGCCCTACGGCAAGCCGATGACCTTCACCGTGAAGGTCTCGGAGATCACCCCCACGGTGATGCTCGTGATCGCCGGCGGTGTGCTGTTGCTCGTCCTCGCCGGCATCCGGATGTACAGCCAGCGCAAGCGCGCCGCCGCCCGGAACACGGAAGCGGAAGCCGAAGCGGAAGCCGAGGAGGAGACGGAGACCGAGGCGGAGACCGGGCCGGAGACAGAGGCGGAACCCGAGGCGGTGGATGAAGCGTCCTCCGACGGGGCCGAACCCGAGCAGCCGAGTGACCCGACACCGGACACCGGGCCCGAAAGCGGCGACCCGTCGGGCCCGGGTGAGAAAGTGGACCGTTGAGCGATGTCGTGGCCGGTCGGCCGGGGACGATGAGGTGGGGTAACCATGAACGCGCCGTACGACGGTGACCGCGGCGAAGGCGCGGGCGGCACCGCGCCGTCCGGTGGAACGCCCGCGGCCCCGGCAACCGGCCACACGCCGGTGCCGCCGCCTCAGCAGGGCGCCCCGGACCCGTACGCACCGGACCAGCCGAACCCGTACGCCCAGGACCCCTACGTCCAGGACGCCTACAGCCACGACCCCTACCAGGCACGCGACCTGTCCGCCCAGGACCCGGTCGGCGAGGCGCTCTACGACCGCGCCGCGCACCCGCCGCCCCCACCCGGCACCTACGCCGACCCGCAGCCGCTCTACCAGCAGCCCGCCGTGCCCCAGCACGCGCCGGACCCCCGCGTCTGGGCCCAGACTCCCGCCCCCGAGCCCGACGGGCCCTCCCGCCACCTGCCGTACGGCGACGACGCCCGCACGGTCCAGTTCACCGGCGTCGACGACCTGGTGACCCGGGCGGGGGAGGAGGAGCCGGAGCCCGACGCCTTCGCCCACCTGTACCGGGACCAGCAGGGCTCCGGACAGGTACCTCCGCCGTCACCGGAGCCGAATCCCATGCCCGCGCCCGCCCCGAAGAAGGCCGGCCGTGCCTCCGGGCTGCTCAAGTCGAGCGCCGTGATGGCGGCCGGCACCCTCGTCTCCCGCCTCACCGGCTTCGTCCGCAGCCTGGTGATCACCGGCGCCCTCGGCGCCGCACTGCTCGGTGACACCTTCACCGTCGCCTACACCCTGCCGACGATGATCTACATCCTCACCGTCGGCGGCGGCCTCAACTCGGTCTTCGTGCCGCAGCTGGTCCGCTCGATGAAGAACGACGAGGACGGCGGCGAGGCCTACGCCAACCGCCTGCTCACCCTCGTCATGGTCGCGCTCGGCGCCATCGTCGCCATCGCCGTGTTCGCGGCCCCGCTGCTGATCCGGCTGATGTCGAACACCATCGCCGACGACGCGGCGGCCAACAGCGTCGCCGTCACCTTCGCCCGCTACTGCCTGCCCACGATCTTCTTCATGGGTGTGCACGTGGTGATGGGTCAGATCCTCAACGCCCGCGGCAGGTTCGGCGCGATGATGTGGACCCCGGTCCTCAACAACATCGTCATGATCGCCACGTTCGGTCTGTTCATCTGGGTCTACGGCACCTCCGCCGAGTCCCACATGGGCGTCCAGACCATCCCCGACGAGGGCATCCGCCTGCTCGGCATCGGCACCCTGCTCGGTCTGGTCGTCCAGGCCCTGGCGATGATCCCGTACCTGCGCGAGGCCGGCTTCCGCTTCCGCCCCCGTTTCGACTGGAAGGGCCACGGTCTCGGCAGGACGGTCAAGTTGGCGAAGTGGACCGTGCTCTTCGTCCTCGCCAACCAGGCCGGCGTCCTGGTCGTCACCCAGCTGGCCACCGCGGCCGGCGAGGAGTCCGGCAAGAACGGCGCCGGCTTCCTCGCGTACTCCAACGCCCAGTTGATCTGGGGCATGCCGCAGGCCATCATCACCGTCTCGGTCATGGCCGCCCTGCTGCCGCGCATCTCCCGTGCCGCTCACGACGACGACCCGGGCGCCGTCCGCGACGACATCTCGCAGGGCCTGCGCAACTCGGCCGTGGCCATCGTCCCGGTCTCGTTCGCCTTCCTGGCGCTCGGCGTCCCGATGTGCACCCTGCTCTACGCCTCCAGCGGCGTCGAGGCCGCCCGGGGCATGGGCTTCATCCTCATGGCCTTCGGCCTCGGCCTGATCCCCTACTCCGTCCAGTACGTCGTCCTGCGCGGCTTCTACGCCTACGAGGACACCCGGACGCCCTTCTACAACACCGTCATCGTCGCCGCCGTCAACGCCGCCGCCTCGGCCGCCTGTTACGTGCTGCTGCCCGCCCAGTGGGCCGTCGTCGGCATGGCCGCCTCCTACGGTCTCGCCTACGCGGTCGGTGTCGGCGTCGCCTGGCGCCGGCTGCGCAACCGGCTCGGCGGCGACCTGGACGGCGCCCACGTGATGCGCACCTACGCCCGGCTGTGCCTGGCCTCGCTGCCCGCCGCGATCGTCGCCGGAGCCGCCGGCTTCGGCCTCCTGAAGGTGCTCGGCGAGGACGCCCTCGGCTCGCTCGTCGCCCTGTTCGCCGGTTCCGTGGTGCTGCTCGGCGTCTTCTTCGTCGCGGCCAAGCGCATGCGGATCGCGGAGCTCAACTCCATGGTCGGTATGGTCCGCGGGCGGCTCGGACGCTAGCCGCGGGACGGGCGGGCGGGGTTCGCACAACCATCGCCCGACGACGCGTGTCGTGCAGAGCGCCGGACTGTGGGCACAATTGGCATGGCTGTTGGATGTGGCGCAACGGATGGGGAGGCAGGAACGACGGTGGCGGAACGTAGCACGGCTGCCGTCGACGTGGCCGACAACAGCGGCGAAGACCCGCTGACCGCCAAGGCGGACAAGGCCGCGACCGACGGGGTGGCGAAAGCGCAGAAGAAGGCGGGCACGTCCGCCGAGGCCACGGAGAACAAGGCGGTCGAACGACAGAGCGGCGAACAGCCGTCCCTCACGGCACCGGAGCTGCACAGCGGCCACAAGCTGGCGAGGCGCTACCGGCTGGAGGAGTGCGTCACCCGACTGGACGGATTCAGCAGCTGGCGTGCCGTCGACGAGAAACTGCGCCGGGCCGTGGGCGTGCACATCCTGCCCGCCGACCACAGCCGGGCCCGCTCCGTGCTCGCCGCCGCGCGCTCCGCGGCGCTCCTCGGCGACCCCCGGTTCGTGCAGGTCCTCGACGCGGTCGAGGAGAACGACCTCGTCTACGTGGTCCACGAGTGGCTGCCCGACTCCACCGAGCTGACCGCGCTCCTCGCGGCCGGACCGATGGAACCGCACGACGCCTACCAGCTCGTCAGCCAGGTCTCCCAGGCGATGGCCGCCGCCCACCGCGAGGGCCTCTCCCACCTCCGGCTCACCCCGAGCGCCGTACTGCGCAGCTCCACCGGCCAGTACCGCATCCGCGGCCTCGCCGTGAACGCCGCCCTGCGCGGCATCAGCGTCGAGCGACCGCAGCGCACGGACACCGAGGCGATCGGCGCCCTGCTGTACGCGGCACTCACCCAGCGCTGGCCGTACGAGAACGACGCGTACGGCCTCTCCGGCCTCCCCAAGGGTGTCGGGCTGCTCCCCCCGGACCAGGTACGGGCGGGCGTCCACCGCGGTCTGTCCGAGATCGCCATGCGTGCCCTGGCGAACGACGGGGCCACCGCCTCGCGCCAGGAGCCGCCCTGCACCACACCGGACGAGCTGGCCAAGGCCGTCGCGGCGATGCCCCGCATCCGCCCGCCGGAGCCGGAGTTCCCCCTCCCCGCCCCGCCCGAGTACCAGCGCACCACCTACCAGCAGGGCACCTACGGCCGTCCCCAGGCGCATCCGGCGGTGACGCAGCCCGTGGCGGTCCCGCCGCCGCCGCTGCAGAGCCGTACCGGCAAGGCGCTGAAGTGGGCCGTGTCGGCCCTCCTGATCGCCGCCCTGGGCCTGGGCAGCTGGCAGATCGCGGACCGGCTCCTGGACCAGAGCACGGGAGCCGAGCCGCAGCAGACCAACCCGGAGCCGAAGAACGACGACCAGAACGAGCCGGCGGCCATCGGGAAGCCGGTCGCGATCGTCGACGCGCACGACTTCGACCCGCTCGGCGACGGCGCGGAGAACCCGGATCAGATAAAGAACGCCTACGACGGCGACCCGAGCACCACATGGAAGACCATGCGGTACGACGGGTACTCGAAGTTCGGCAACCTCAAGTCCGGCGTGGGCATCGTGCTCGACCTCGGCACGGTCCAGCAGGTCGCCAAGGTGGAGGTCACCTTCCAGGGCCCGACCTCGGTCCAGCTGCGCACGGCGCCCGAGAACGCCTCCTCGCATCCCGACCAGCCCGACGGCTACGCCACCCAGGCCGGCGGGAACGGCACACAGGTGGCCCTCCAGCCCACCAAACCGGTGAAGACGCGCTACGTTCTCGTCTGGCTGACCGACCTGCCGAACGGCGGTGGCGGTTACCGGGGCGAGATCTCGGACATCAAGATCACCAGCTGACGCCACACCCGGGGGGAGGGGCTCACCGTTGGACGACGCCATACGCGACGAGCGCAGCGACCAGGAACTGCTGGCCTGCCATGTGGCCGGCGATCCGCATGCCTTCGGTGAGCTCGTGCGCCGCCACCGGGACCGGCTGTGGGCGGTGGCCCTGCGGACGCTCGGAGACCGCGAGGAGGCCGCTGACGCCGTCCAGGACGCCCTCGTGTCGGCCTTCCGGGCCGCCCACACCTTCCGCGGCCAGTCGGCCGTCACGACCTGGCTGCACCGGATCACGGTGAACGCCTGCCTCGACCGGGCCCGCAAGACCGCCTCGCGCCGGACCTCGCCGGTCGACGACACCGCCCGGTTCGAGCAGCTCCTCGAACCGCACGAGTCCGCCGAGGCACCGGCCGAACGCCAGGACCTCCACCGCCAGCTCCTGGCCGCCCTCGCCACGCTTCCCACCGAGCAGCGCTCGGCCCTCGTCCTCGTCGACATGCAGGGATACCCGGTGGCCGAGGCCGCTCGTATCCTCGATGTCCCCACCGGGACCGTGAAGAGTCGCTGTGCGCGCGGACGGGCCAAGCTGCTGCCGATGCTCACTCATCTGCGCGGCGACACGGTGGGTAACGAAGGGCTCGACCGGGGAAGGAACCGGACGCCGGGGGCATCCGTCCCACCGGTACCGGGACCGACGGATACCGGACCGGGCAATCCAGCGGCTGTGAAGGGCGGAGGTGGGCGCGCGTGACTTCCACGGCCGACACGACTCAGCACCCGGACGTCTCGGAGATCTCCGACCTCACCGAAGGGCTGCTCCCGCCCGCCCGCAGCGCGGCCGTGCGCCGGCACCTCGACGGCTGCCTCCTCTGCGCGGACGTACGGACCTCGCTCGAGGAGATCCGGGGCCTCCTTGGCACCCTCCCCGGGCCGCCCCGGATGCCCGCCGAGATCGCCGGTCGCATCGATGCCGCCCTCGCCGCCGAAGCCCTCCTGAACGCCACGGCGCCGGCACCGGCCGCCGAGCCCCACGTTTCACGTGAAACATCCCGCAGCCGCACTCCCGCACCCACGCCGACCGCCGCCCGGCCCGCAGGGCGTCCTGCGGCCGCCACCGGCCCCGGCCGCTCCCGGAGGTCGCGCCGCCGGGTCGCCGCCGTCGGCGCGGCCTTCGGCGCCGCCGCCCTCGGGCTGGGTCTGTTCTTCGTCCAGTCGGGTGCCCTGAACCTCGGCGGCGCCGACTCGGCCGCCGACCGGAAGTCCGATGTCGCCGCCGCGGACGCGGCGCAGTTCGACGGTGCGCCGGTCGAGTCCACGGTGCAGGACCTCCTGCGGCAGAACGGCACCTTCAAGGCGCCCGAGGACCGCAGTGCGCCGCCCGCGTCGCTCTCCGCCGAGGGCGGGGGAGCCGGCGACAAGCGGACCCTGCCCGCGACCCTGCCCGAGTGCGTCAAGGCCGGGACCGGGCGCACCGACGCCGTCATCGCCTTCCAGCAGGGCGACTACCAGGGGACGGCCGCCTATCTCGTCGTCCTGCCGGACACCACGGACAGCTCCCGGGTCCAGGCGTACGTGCTCGACGCCTCCTGTGCCTCGGGCGCCGGGAACGGCACGGCCGAGGTGCTGACGCAGGAATCCGTTCCCCGCTCCTGACGTCTCGCCCCGTGGCGGGCGGCGGGTTCGGGAATGCCCGCCCCGTAGGATCGGTTGGGTGGGGTGACAGTGACCGATCCGACCGCCCCCGTAGGCAGTAGGCAGTCTGCAGAGACGAGGAAAAAACCCGTGAGCGACGTCCGTAACGTGATCATCATCGGCTCCGGGCCCGCGGGTTACACCGCGGCGCTCTACACGGCCCGTGCGTCGCTGAAGCCGCTCGTGTTCGAGGGTGCGGTCACCGCCGGTGGCGCCCTGATGAACACGACCGAGGTGGAGAACTTCCCCGGCTTCCGTGACGGCATCATGGGCCCGGACCTGATGGACAACATGCGTGCCCAGGCGGAGCGCTTCGGCGCCGAGCTGGTTCCGGACGACATCGTCGCCGTGGACCTCACGGGTGAGATCAAGACCGTCACGGACACCGCCGGCACCGTGCACCGCGCCAAGGCCGTCATCGTCACCACGGGCTCCCAGCACCGCAAGCTCGGCCTGCCGCACGAGGACGCCCTCTCCGGCCGCGGTGTCTCCTGGTGCGCCACCTGCGACGGGTTCTTCTTCAAGGAGCACGACATCGCCGTCGTCGGCGGCGGCGACACCGCGATGGAGGAGGCCACCTTCCTCTCGCGCTTCGCCAAGTCGGTCACGATCGTCCACCGCCGCGACTCACTGCGCGCCTCCAAGGCGATGCAGGAGCGTGCCTTCGCCGACCCGAAGATCAAGTTCGCCTGGGACAGCGAGGTCGCCGAGATCCACGGCGAGCAGAAGCTCGCGGGCCTGACCCTGCGCAACACCAAGACGGGCGAGACCAGCGAGCTCCCGGTGACGGGTCTCTTCATCGCCGTGGGCCACGACCCGCGCACCGAGCTCTTCAAGGGCCAGCTGGAGCTGGACGAGGAGGGCTACCTGAAGGTCGACGCCCCCTCGACGCGCACCAACATCCCGGGCGTCTTCGCCGCCGGTGACGTCGTCGACCACACCTACCGTCAGGCGATCACGGCCGCCGGCACCGGCTGCTCGGCCGCGCTCGACGCCGAGCGCTTCCTGGCCGCGCTCGTCGACAGCGAGAAGCTCGCCGAGACCCCTGCGGTCTGACCCCCCTAAGCTCCCCCGCCCCACACCCCGCGAATGAAGGAGGCCGCCGTGGCCGGCGCCACTATCACCGTTACCGACGCTGACTTCGAGGAGAAGGTCCTCAAGAGCAGCAAGCCCGTCCTGGTGGACTTCTGGGCCGAGTGGTGCGGCCCGTGCCGCATGATCGCTCCGTCGCTCG
Source organism: Streptomyces sp. NPDC012769 (assembly GCF_042901205.1). NCBI lineage: Bacteria > Bacillati > Actinomycetota > Actinomycetes > Kitasatosporales > Streptomycetaceae > Streptomyces > Streptomyces sp. NPDC012769. The sequence goes on from NZ_JBIBCP010000005.1 coordinate 230,789, forward strand.
AGGCCATCGCCGCCGAGCACGACGAGATCACGATCGTGAAGCTCAACATCGACGAGAACCCGGCCACCGCCGCCAAGTACGGCGTGATGTCCATCCCGACGCTGAACGTCTACAAGGACGGCGAGGTCGTGAAGACGATCGTCGGCGCCAAGCCGAAGGCCGCGATCCTGCGCGACCTCGCGGACTTCGTCGAGACGAAGGCCTGACGCTCTCGCTGTTTCACGTGAAACATCGGCGGCCCGCCCCCTTCCGAGGGGGCGGGCCGCTGTCGTCCGTCCGGGCGCCGTCGGCATCCGTCAGAGGGGCCGCAGAGCGGGCTCCTTCTGCACCGCACCGAGGAGCCGGTCGAGGGCCATCTCGACATCCTCCTTCCAGGAGAGCGTCGTCCTCAGTTCCAGCCTGAGCCGCGGGAAGGTCGGGTGGTGTCGGACCGTCTTGAAGCCCACGGCAAGTAGATGGTCGGCGGGGAGCACACAGGCCGGCTCCTTCCAGCGGGCATCGCCGAAGGCCTCGATCGCCCTGAACCCCCGCCTCAGCAGATCCTTGGCCACGGTCTGCACCATGGTCCGGCCGAGTCCCTGTCCCTGGTAACCGGGCATGATCCACGCCGTCATCAGCTGCGCGGCATCCGCAGCGACCGGGCTGGTGGGAAAGGCGGTGGAACGGGGCACATACGCCGGCGGCGCGTAGAGCACGTACCCGACGGGGACCTCGTCGACATAGACCACCCGGCCGCAGGACCCCCATTCGAGCAGCACCGCGGAGATCCAGGCCTCCTTCTCCAGCTCCGGGCGGCCGGCCTTCACAGCGGCCTCTCCACTCACCGGATCGAGTTCCCAGAAGACACAGGAACGACATCGCTTGGGGAGATCCGGAAGGTTGTCCAGCGTGAGCGGTACGAGCCGACGCCCCACAGCTGTTCCTCGCTTCCCTCGGCCATCGCTGTACGAATACGCCTCCCAGAATCGTAACGACGAGCGGAACAGGGCGATACCGCGGACAGGCAAAGGGCGGGGCGTGTCCCGGTGGATGCCGGAACACGCCCCGCCCTGGAGCCGAAGCTCTGGAGCCGAAACAGAGGGCTCAGCCCTCGGGACTCTCCTCGGGATCCTGCTCGGAGGCCCCCTGGTCCAGGACACGGCCCTCACCCGGGGCCAGCGTCGCCAGGATTCGCTCCAGATCCTCCATCGAGGCGAACTCGACGGTGATCTTGCCCTTCTTCTGGCCCAGGTCGACCTTCACCCGGGTCTCGAAGCGGTCCGAGAGCCGGGTCGCCAGATCACGTAGAGCCGGGGAGACCCGGGTGCCCGCGCGCGGGCCCTTGGGCTTGACCGGGGACGAGGGCTCCGAGCCCATCACCGCGACGATCTCCTCGACGGCCCGCACCGACAGGCCCTCGGCGACGATCCGGTAGGCCAGCTTGTCCTGTGTCTCCGCGTCCTCCACGGACAGCAGCGCACGGGCGTGACCGGCCGAGAGGACACCGGCGGCGACCCTGCGCTGCACCGGCGGGGAGAGCCGCAGCAGACGCAGCGTGTTGGAGACCTGGGGACGCGAGCGTCCGATCCGGTCCGCCAGCTGGTCGTGGGTGCAGTTGAAGTCCTTGAGGAGCTGGTCGTAGGCGGCGGCCTCTTCCAGCGGGTTCAGCTGGGCCCGGTGGAGGTTCTCCAGGAGGGCGTCAAGCAGCAGCTTCTCGTCCTCGGTGGCCCGGACGATCGCCGGGATCCGCTCCAGACCGGCCTCACGGCACGCCCGCCAGCGGCGCTCGCCCATGATGAGCTCGTAGCGCTCGGGACCCAGCTGCCGGACCACGACCGGCTGGAGCAGACCGACCTCCTTGATGGAGGTGATCAGCTCGGCCAGGGCGTCCTCGTCGAACACCTCACGCGGCTGACGCGGGTTCGGCGTGATGGAGTCCAGCGGCAGCTCGGCGAAATGCGCCCCGGCCGGAGACTCGGGCAGCGGTTCGGCCTCGGCCACCGGCACCACCGAGTCCGGGGACTGCGGGCTGGCCGGAAGGGTCGCCAGCTTGGCCGCGGCCACACCCCGGTCCGAACCCAGCGCGGGGATGGCACCGGGGGAGGTCGCGGCCGGGGCGGAGCCCACCCCGACGGCCGGCACCTGTCGCTCCTGGGGAGCAGCGGGGATCAGCGCACCGAGCCCACGCCCCAAACCCCTACGTCGCTCGCTCACTGGATCCCCTCCGACATTCGCTGGCTGTTCTGGTGGCCCGGATACGGGTGTCCCCCATGGGCCTGGGTGGCGTCATAGTGCACATCGACACCGCGCAGGGCGATCTCGCGCGCCGCTTCGAGATACGACAGGGCACCGCTGGAGCCCGGATCGTAGGTGAGCACGGTCTGTCCGTAGCTCGGGGCCTCGGAGATACGCACCGACCGGGGGATGCTGGTCCTCAGGACCTCCTCGCCGAAGTGGCTGCGCACCTCGTCGGCAACCTGCGAGGCGAGCCTCGTACGGCCGTCGTACATGGTGAGGAGGATCGTCGAGACGTGCAGGGCGGGGTTGAGGTGCCCCCGCACCAGGTCGACGTTCCGCAGCAGCTGGCCGAGGCCCTCCAGCGCGTAGTACTCGCACTGGATGGGGATCAGCACCTCGGCCCCGGCCACGAGGGCGTTGACCGTCAGCAGTCCGAGGGAGGGCGGGCAGTCGATCAGGATGTAGTCGAGCGGCTGCTCGTACGCCTGAATCGCTCGCTGCAGTCGGCTCTCCCGCGCCACCAGGGACACCAGCTCGATCTCCGCACCGGCGAGATCGATCGTGGCCGGGGCACAGAAGAGGCCCTCGACATCCCGGACGGGCTGGACGACCTCGGACAGCGGGCGGCTGTCCACGAGAACGTCGTAGATCGAGGGGACCTCGGCGTGGTGGTCGATGCCCAGCGCCGTGGAGGCGTTGCCCTGCGGGTCCAGGTCGACGACCAGGACCCGGGCGCCGTGCAGCGCGAGCGAGGCGGCGAGGTTGACCGTCGTGGTCGTCTTGCCCACGCCGCCCTTCTGGTTGGCGACCACCATCACCCGGGTCTGCGCGGGTCGGGGAAGCCCCTCACCGGCGCGACTCAGGGCTTCCGCGGCCAGCTGGGCTGCACGACCGATGGGGGTGTCGTCCATCGGAGGCGGTGTTTCACGTGAAACATCCGCCCCTACCGATTCGGTTCGGGGACCGGGGACCGGATCGGTCATCGGTCCCGCGATGTTGGCGTCGGACCGCAAGGATTCACTCTCCTCGGCTTCAGGCTCGCGATGCACAGAGCCTGCCATGCTTTCGGGGTCGTGAACCAGCGAGGCCCGTGGTTCTGTGGATGAATCCACCTCTGTGGACAACCCCTTAACCCTCACGGGGGGTTTCGCCAGAGGCTTGCGGTCCCAGGGCGTGGCGGCCGCGCGGCCGCGGCTGATGATCCCCTGCAGCAGTGAGCGACGTTTCACGTGAAACACGATGCACGCGCCGCAGGGCCGGGACCGCTCGACACTCCGAAATATGTACGTATCGCAGCTTGTACGGATCAGCGGGTACGGAACGGAAAAGGCTCAGCGGCGCCGACGGGGCCGGCTGGGCCGGGCCGCCTTGGCGCGCTTTGCGGCGAACCTCACACCACCGGGGCTCTCACCGACCTCGACCCGGACCACGGTGGTCAGCGGGTCGACGACTCCTTCACCCACGTGCAGCACGGAGGCCTCCACCACACCGAGCTTGGAGAGCGCGGCACGGGCGCCGACGATCTCCTCCTCCGCCGCGTCGCCCTTGAGCGCGAGCATCTCGCCATAGGGGCGGAGCAGCGGGACGCCCCAGCCGGCCAGCCGGTCGAGGGGCGCCACGGCCCGCGCGGTGACGACGTGCACCGACGGAAGCTTGCCCATCATCTCCTCGGCCCGGCCGCGGACCACGGTCACATGGTCGAGGCCGAGCAGCTCGACGGCTTCCTGAAGGAAGGTCGTACGTCGGAGCAGGGGCTCCAGGAGCGTGATCTTCAGATCACGGCGGACCAAGGCCAGCGGGATTCCGGGCAGGCCGGCGCCGGAGCCGACATCGCAGACGGTGACGCCCTCCGGGACGACCTCGGAGAGCACGGCGCAGTTCAGGAGATGGCGCTCCCACAGCCGGGGGACCTCTCGCGGGCCGATGAGGCCCCGCTTGACCCCTGCGTCCGCCAGGAGCTCCGCGTACCGGACCGCCTCCGGGAAGTACTCGCCGAACACTGTCCGCGCCTGCTCCGGCGCCTGGGGAAGCTCCGCTGCCTCCGTCACGGGGAACCGTCCTTCCGTACCGCACGCGTACCGCGCGAGCGCACTGTGGTCGCTGACTATCAGGCTGACAAAATTCGGCCCCGCCTGCGAACAGACGGGGCCGACGCTACGAGAGGGCTCAGGCAGGAAGCACGACGACGAAGCGCTGCGGCTCCTCGCCCTCGGACTCGCTGCGCAGACCGGCGGCGGCGACCGCGTCGTGCACGACCTTCCGCTCGAACGGGGTCATCGGGTCCAGCTTGACCGGCTGGCCGGAGGACTTGACCTCGTCCGCGGCCTTGGCACCCAGCTGGGCGAGCTCGGACCGCTTCTGAGCCCGGAAGCCCGCGATGTCGAGCATCAGTCGGCTGCGGTCGCCGGTCTCGCGGTGCACGGCGAGCCGGGTCAGCTCCTGAAGGGCCTCCAGCACCTCTCCGTCGCGGCCGACGAGCTTCTGCAGGTCGCGGCTGCCGGAGTCGCTGATGATCGAGACCGACGCCCGGTCCGCCTCGACGTCCATGTCGATGTCACCGTCGAGATCGGCGATGTCGAGCAGGCCCTCGAGGTAGTCGGCCGCGATCTCACCCTCCTGCTCCAGGCGGGTCAGGGTGTCGCCACCCTCGGCGGCGGAGGTGGTGCCTTCCGTCACGGATGGACTCCTTCTTGCTTCGTGGAGGCTTACTTCTTGGAGGAGGGGTGCTTGGGCCGCTGCTGGCCCTTGCGCTGGCCGGACTTGCCCTGACGGGCGCCACCGGAGTTGGCCCGGCTCGGCCGCGCCGGCTTGTCCACCGCGTCCTGGGCACCGGCCTTGGTGCCCTTCGCCGACGACTTCGGCTCCTTCTCCAGCGACGGAGCCGCCTTGCCCTCGGCCTGGTCCTCGGCGGTCGAAGCCGAGTCGTCGGCCTCCTTCGCCTGCTGGGCGGCCGCGGCCTGGCGCTGGGCCTTGGTCTGACGCTTGGGCTGCTGACGCCGGGTGCCGGCACCGCCCTCCGCCTCGACGGAGAGGGTGTCGCTCTTGATCACGGTGCCGTCGGCCTGGGCGGCGAAGCCGGCCTTGGCCAGGCCCGCGAAGAAGCGGCGCTCGTTCTCGTTGCGGTCCGAACCCTTGGCGACGATGGCCTTGACGACCCTCTTGCGGCCACGGCCACGGACCTCACCGTGGTGGGTGACGCTCTTGAGCAGGCGCTGCAGGTAGGCGTCCTGGGCCTTGCTGCCCGGCGTCGGGTTCTGGTTGATCACGTACATCTGCTGGCCCATGGTCCACACGTTGGTGGTCAGCCAGTAGACGAGGACACCGACGGGGAAGTTGATGCCCATGACGGCGAAGATCACCGGGAAGATGTACATGAGCATCTTCTGCTGCTGCATGTACGGGGTCTTCACGGTGAGGTCGACGTTCTTCATCATCAGCTGGCGCTGGGTGAAGAACTGCGAGGCCGACATCAGGATGATCATGACGGCGGTGACAATGCGGACATCGGTCAGCGAGGCGTTGAGGGCCTCGACCTTGTCCGGCGAGTCCATGAACTTCGCCGCGATCGGGGCGCCGAAGATGTGCGCCTCACGCGCGCTGTCGACGAGCTGCTGGTTCAGGGCGCCGATCCGCTCGCCCTCGGCGATCTTGCTCAGCACGTGGTACAGCGCGAAGAAGAACGGCGACTGCGCCAGGATGGGAAGGCACGAGGAGAGCGGGTTGGTGCCCGTCTCCTTGTACAGCTTCATCATCTCTTCGGACTGACGCTGCTTGTCGCTCTTGTAGCGCTCCTGGATCGCCTTCATCTTCGGCTGGAGCGCCTGCATGTTCCGGGTCGCCTTGATCTGCTTCACGAAGAGCGGGATCAGGCAGATGCGGATCAGCACCACGAGGGACACGATCGACAGGCCCCAGGCCCAGCCCGTGTCAGGGCCGAAGATCGCCCCGTACAGCTTGTGGAACTGGACGATCACCCATGAGACGGGCGTGGTGATGAACGCGAACAGACTGGCAATCGTGTCCACTAATCAGGCTCCTTGAGCATTGGGCGAGGTCTCTGCGGCCGGACTCGTCTCGGCGGAGATCCCGCCCTTGTCACCGCGCAGCGCGTTCCTGAGCATCTCGTGCCAGCGCGGCCGCTTGCGCGCGGGAACGTGGTCCACGCCGCCGGGCGACCACGGATTGCACCGCAGGATGCGCCAGGCGGTCAGGGCCGTGCCCTTGATCGCGCCATGCCGGTCGATGGCCGTGAATCCGTAGTGGGAACACGACGGGTAGTACCGGCAGACGGGGCCCAGAAGAGGGCTGATCGTCCACTGGTACAACTTGATGAGAGCCAGCAGCGGGTACTTCATCGCGTGCCCCCTCCCAGCAACCGCTGGAGAGCGGCATCCAGGTCTCGGGCCAGCTGTGCGTGGTCGGCGTCACCGGCTCCGGGCAACGCCCGTACGACCACCAGGCTACCGGGGGGCAGCTCGGTGAGCCGCTCGCGCACAAGATGGCGCAGACGACGCTTCACCTGGTTGCGGACGACCGCGCCGCCTACGGCCTTGCTCACGACGAAACCCGCACGCGTCGGGGGAGCGCTCTCCCCAGGCGCGTGCGGGTCCGTTGCACCGCTGCGTAGATGGACGACGAGGAGCGGGCGTCCGGCCCGGCGTCCTCTGCGTACCGCGGTCGCGAAGTCCTCGCGCCGCCTCAGCCGATTCTCGGTAGGCAGCACGTCATGACCTGTACGCGGATCAGGCGGACAGGCGGGCGCGACCCTTGCCACGGCGGGCGGCCAGGATGGCACGGCCGGCACGGGTACGCATGCGCAGGCGGAAGCCGTGGGTCTTCGCGCGACGACGGTTGTTCGGCTGGAAGGTGCGCTTGCTCACTCGGGGGCTCCAGAAATGATTCGGGTGGTGGCGGGACATCGCCTGGCTGTCACCGTGCGCCCACGAGTAGCTCGCAATACGCCCGAGTGCACCGCTTCGTGATCACCTATGGTGATCTTTGCCCATCGGAGGCAGGCGGCAGCAGCCATCGACAACTCGACCTGGTTACGGTACGCGCGGCTACGCCATCCGGTCAAACCGGCCCGTTGCCGCCCTCCATTGTGCACAGGCTGTGGACAACAACTTGAACCACGTCAGCCGCCACGACTACCGTGGCTGGACTCCGCAATCTTTTCCGTTCTGTCCTTACCTGTCCTTACGGACTTCGACCCATCGTCCCGAGAACCACACATTCGTGGGACCTGCGAGGAAGCGTGCCCCGTGGCTGACGTACCTGCCGATCTTGCCGCAGTGTGGCCGCGCGTGCTGGAACAGCTCCTCGGCGAAGGCCAGGGCATCGAGCCCAAGGACAAGCAGTGGATCGAGCGCTGCCAGCCACTCGCACTGGTGGCCGACACCGCGCTGCTCGCGGTCCCCAACGAGTACGGCAAGCAGGTCCTCGAAGGCCGGCTCGCCCCCCTGATCAGCGAGGCGCTCAGCCGGGCCTGCGGCCGGCCGATCCGGATCGCGATCACCGTGGACGACTCCGTCGGCGAGCCGTCCCCGCCCGCGCCCCAGGCCCGGCCCGCGCAGCAGCCGTACGGGAAGTACGACGGCTACGAGAAGCCGTACGAGAAGTACGACGACTACGGGCGTCCGACGCCGGACGACGGTCTGCCGACCGCCCGCCCCGCCTACCCCGAGTACCAGCAGCAGCGCCCCGACCCGGGCGTCTGGCCGCGCGCCCAGGAGGAGATCACCTGGCAGCAGCAGCGGCTCGGCGGCTTCCAGGAGCGTGATCCGTACGCGACGGCCCGCCCGCAGCAGCCCCAGCAGCCGCGGTACGACGAGCGCTCTCCGTACGAGCAGCAGCGACCCGAGCGTGCCGATCTTCCCGAGCCGGAGGGCTCCGGCGGCCCCGGCGCTTCCGGCCACGGCGGCCAGGGTCACGGCGGTCCGGGCCACGGCGGCCATGGCGTCGGCCACGGGCCGCGTCCCGGAGTCGGCGGAGCACCGGGCATGGGCGGTTCCTCCTCCGGGCAGGGCGCCGGCTCCGGCGCGCCCGGCGAGCAGCACGCCCGGCTGAACCCGCGGTACCTCTTCGACACCTTCGTCATCGGTTCCTCGAACCGCTTCGCCCACGCGGCCGCCGTCGCGGTCGCCGAGGCGCCGGCGAAGGCGTACAACCCGCTCTTCATCTATGGGGAGTCGGGACTCGGCAAGACCCATCTGCTGCACGCCATCGGGCACTACGCGCGGAGCCTCTACCCGGGCACCCGGGTGCGGTACGTGAGCTCGGAGGAGTTCACCAACGAGTTCATCAACTCGATCCGCGACGGCAAGGGCGACGCCTTCCGCAAGCGCTACCGCGATGTGGACATCCTCCTGGTCGACGACATCCAGTTCCTCGCGAGCAAGGAGTCGACGCAGGAGGAGTTCTTCCACACCTTCAACACGCTCCACAACGCCAACAAGCAGATCGTGCTCTCCTCGGACCGGCCGCCCCGGCAGCTGGTGACCCTGGAGGACCGGCTCCGCAACCGCTTCGAGTGGGGTCTGACCACCGATGTGCAGCCTCCCGAGCTGGAGACGCGCATCGCGATCCTCCGCAAGAAGGCCGTACAGGAGCAGCTGAACGCCCCGCCGGAGGTACTGGAGTTCATCGCCTCCCGGATCTCGCGGAACATCCGTGAGCTGGAGGGCGCGCTGATCCGGGTGACCGCCTTCGCGAGCCTCAACCGGCAGCCGGTGGACCTCGGACTGACCGAGATCGTCCTCAAGGACCTGATCCCGGGCGGCGAGGACTCGGCGCCGGAGATCACCGCCGGCGCGATCATGGCGTCGACGGCCGACTACTTCGGTCTGACGGTGGAGGACCTGTGCGGCTCCTCGCGCAGCCGCGTCCTGGTCACCGCCCGGCAGATCGCCATGTACCTGTGCCGGGAGCTCACCGACCTGTCGCTGCCGAAGATCGGCGCGCAGTTCGGCGGCCGCGACCACACCACCGTCATGCACGCGGACCGCAAGATCCGGGCCCTGATGGCGGAGCGGCGCTCCATCTACAACCAGGTCACCGAGCTGACCAACCGCATCAAGAACGGCTGACGAACGCCGTCCGCGACCCTCCGAGGGCGCTCCGGGACACCTCCTGGAGCGCCCTTCGGCGTTCCCGGCCCCCGGTGCCGCCGCAGCCGCTGTTCGATTACTCCGTTCCGGTGGCAGGTTCTCCACAGATTGGGGGATGATCTCCCGTCCACAGGGTGGGGACTGCCGAGTTATCCGGATCGCATCCACAGGCAGGCCTGGTGACACGCCATCACGGCAGGTCAGAGGGGTGTGGAATTGTTGGCAAACGATCTCCACAGCCTGTGGACAAAAGATCCGTCCACAGGGCCCCCGCTCGGTTGTCCACTGGCCGCCCACAGGCAAGCGGCGGTTGCCCACAGCTTCTCCACACCGCTGTCCACTGTTCGGCAACGAAACGCCCGGGCTCACTGGGCCGAGTGAAAGCGGTCACACCAAGGGAGACGTTTGGGCTGTGGGGAACGTGGGGAAAGCTGGGGACAGCACTGGGGAGAACTCCCCATGGCCTGTGAATCGGGTGTGTAGAACTTTCGTGTGTCCACAGAACACCCCGGTTGTCCACCGGTGCCATGCACAGGGGCGGTGGACAAAAAACTGGGTCTGACCTGCGCGGATGACGTTATCCACGGTTTCCACAGGCCCTACTACTACTCCCACTCATAGTTAGCCCGGAATCCGCTTCGAAGTGGGACCTGTGCACAACTCGACGCCGGAGCGTCGGCGAGCTCTTGTCTCGACTTGACCCCGAGCCGCACCGAGTGTGGGTGGCGTACGTCAGACTGGTTCCCGCAGTCGACGAAGAGCCAGCAACAAGCAGGAGGCGGTTCCGGTGAAGATCCGGGTGGAGCGCGATGTACTCGCGGAGGCGGTGGCGTGGGTGGCCCGCAGCCTTCCGGCCCGTCCGCCGGCGCCCGTGCTCGCGGGCCTTCTGCTGAAGGCCGAGGACGGCGCGCTGAGCTTCTCCAGCTTCGACTACGAGGTCTCGGCCCGGGTCTCGGTCGAGGCCGAGGTCGAGGAGGACGGCACGGTCCTGGTCTCCGGCCGCCTGCTCGCCGACATCTGCCGCGCCCTCCCCAACCGCCCGGTGGAGATCTCCACCGACGGTGTGCGGGCGACCGTGGTCTGCGGCTCCTCCCGCTTCACCCTCCACACGCTGCCCGTGGAGGAGTACCCGGCGCTGCCCGAGATGCCCACCGCGACCGGCACCGTCCCCGGCGAGGTCTTCGCGGCCGCCGCCGCCCAGGTGGCCATCGCCGCCGGCCGTGACGACACGCTGCCCGTCCTCACCGGTGTGCGCATCGAGATCGAGGGCGACACCGTCACCCTGGCCTCCACCGACCGCTACCGCTTCGCCGTCCGCGAGTTCCTGTGGAAGCCGGAGTCCCCGGACGCCTCCGCCGTCGCCCTGGTGCCCGCCAAGACGCTCCTGGACACGGCCAAGGCGCTCACCAGCGGCGACACCGTCACCCTGGCGCTGTCCGGCTCCGGCAAGGGCGAGGGCCTGATCGGTTTCGAGGGCGCGGGCCGCCGCACCACCACCCGGCTGCTCGAGGGCGACCTGCCGAAGTACCGGACGCTCTTCCCCACCGAGTTCAACTCGATCGCGGTGATCGAGACCGCGCCCTTCGTCGAGGCCGTCAAGCGCGTGGCCCTGGTGGCCGAGCGCAACACCCCGGTCCGGCTCAGCTTCGAGCAGGGCGTGCTCATCCTGGAGGCCGGTTCCAGCGACGACGCACAGGCTGTGGAGCGGGTCGACGCGCAGCTGGACGGCGACGACATCTCGATCGCCTTCAACCCGACCTTCCTCCTGGACGGCCTGAGCGCGATCGACTCCCCGGTGGCCCAGCTGTCCTTCACGACCTCCACCAAGCCCGCGCTCCTGAGCGGCAGGCCGGCGGTCGACGCGGAGGCCGACGAGGCCTACAAGTACCTGATCATGCCGGTACGACTGAGCGGCTGACCCCACAGGTGTGCACCCGGGTGCGGGCGTAGGCTCGGACCCGGGTAAACCGCACACGACGCTTAAGGAATCTCTGATGGAGCTCGGTCTCGTCGGTCTCGGCAAGATGGGCGGCAACATGCGCGAGCGCATCCGCCGCGCAGGCCACACCGTCATCGGATACGACCGCAACCCGGACCTCGCCGATGTCCACAGCCTCGAAGAGCTTGTGGGCAAGCTCAAGGGTCCGCGCGTCGTGTGGGTGATGGTCCCGGCCGGTGCCGCGACCCAGTCCACCATCGACGAGCTGGCGAACCTGCTCTCCCCCGGCGACATCGTCGTGGACGGCGGAAACTCCCGCTGGACCGACGACGAGAAGCACGCCGAGGAGCTCGCCGCCAAGGGCATCGGCTTCGTCGACTGCGGTGTCTCCGGCGGCGTCTGGGGCCTGGAGAACGGCTACGCGCTGATGTACGGCGGCGACGCCGAGAACGTGGCCCGCGTCCAGCCGATCTTCGACGCGCTCAAGCCCGAGGGCCCCCACGGCGCCGTACACGCGGGCAAGGTCGGCGCCGGCCACTTCGCGAAGATGGTCCACAACGGCATCGAGTACGCGATGATGCAGGCCTACGCCGAGGGCTGGGAGCTCCTGGAGAAGGTCGACTCCGTCACCGACGTCCGCGAGGTCTTCCGCTCCTGGCAGGAGGGCACCGTCATCCGCTCGTGGCTGCTCGACCTCGCGGTCAATGCCCTCGACGAGGACGAGCACCTGGACGGGCTGCGCGGCTACGCGTCGGACTCCGGCGAGGGCCGGTGGACCGTCGAGGCCGCCATCGACAACGCCGTACCGCTGCCGGCGATCACCGCGTCGCTGTTCGCGCGGTTCGCGTCGCGTCAGGACGACTCGCCGCAGATGAAGATGATCGCCGCGCTGCGCAACCAGTTCGGCGGTCACGCGGTCGAGACGAAGAAGTAATCCACAGGCTGTGCACCCGGCGGTGCACAGCCCGCCGGGGGAAGGTCGGCGCCCACCATGCATGTCACGCATCTGTCGCTGGCCGACTTCCGCTCCTACGCCCGGGTCGAGGTCCCGCTCGATCCGGGCGTCACCGCGTTCGTGGGGGCGAACGGCCAGGGCAAGACGAATCTCGTCGAGGCGGTCGGCTATCTCGCCACCCTCGGCAGCCACCGCGTCGCCTCCGACGCCCCGCTGGTGCGCATGGGCGCGGAGCGGGCGATCATCCGCGCGGCCGTCACCCAGGGCGAGCGCTCCCAGCTGGTCGAGCTCGAACTCAACCCCGGCCGCGCCAACCGCGCCCGTATCAACAGGTCCTCGCAGGTCAGGCCACGTGATGTGCTGGGGATCGTGCGGACCGTGCTGTTCGCGCCGGAGGACCTGGCGCTCATCAAGGGCGACCCCGGCGAGCGCCGGCGCTTCCTCGACGAACTGATCACGGCGCGCGCGCCGCGCATGGCGGGCGTGCGCTCGGACTACGAGCGGGTGCTCAAGCAGCGCAACACGCTCCTGAAGTCCGCGGCCATGGCCCGGCGGCACGGCGGCCGCGGCATGGACCTGTCCACGCTCGACGTCTGGGACCAGCACCTGGCCCGGGCCGGCGCCGAGCTGCTGGCCCAGCGACTGGACCTCATCGGCACGCTCCGGCCGCTCGCCGACAAGGCGTACGAGCAGCTGGCCCCCGGCGGCGGGCCGGTCCAGCTGGAGTACAAGCCGTCCGCGCCCGGCTCCGGGCACAGCCGCGAGGAGCTGTACGGACAGCTGATCGCCGCGCTCGCCGACGTACGCAAGCAGGAGATCGAGCGGGGCGTCACGCTGGTCGGGCCGCACCGTGACGACCTGCTCCTCAAGCTCGGCGACCTGCCGGCCAAGGGCTACGCGAGTCACGGCGAGTCCTGGTCGTACGCCCTGGCGCTGCGGCTCGCCTCGTACGACCTGCTGCGCGCCGAGGGGAACGAGCCGGTGCTCGTCCTCGACGACGTCTTCGCCGAGCTGGACGCGCGCCGGCGCGAGCGGCTCGCGGAGCTGGTGGCGCCGGGCGAGCAGGTCCTCGTCACGGCGGCGGTCGACGACGACGTACCGGGGGTGCTCGCGGGCACGCGGTACGTGGTGGCCGGCGGCACGGTGGAGAGGCCGGCGCGGGCATGACGGGTATGAGCGGCGAAACTTCCCCACAGCCTGTGGACAAAACTTCGGCGGCGGCACCGGAGCCCTCCGGCGTCGACCTGGCCCGGGTGGCCCTGCGCGCCGCCAAGGAGCAGGCCAAGGCGCGGGGTGCGGCGGCCCAGCAGAAGAAGCAGGCCCGGCGCGGTGGCGGACTGCGCTCCGGCGCGCGCGCCGACGGGCGCGACCCGATGGCGCTCGGCGCCGCGATCAACCGGCTGATCACCGAGCGGGGCTGGGAGACGCCGGCGGCGGTCGGCGGGGTCATGGGGCGCTGGCCGCAGATCGTCGGCGAGGACCTCGCCAAGCACTGCGTACCGCTGAAGTACGACGAGGACCCGGAGGAGCGGGTGCTCACGGTGCAGTGCGACTCCACGGCGTGGGCGACGCAGCTGCGGCTGCTCGCGCCCCGCCTGGTCGCGCGCCTGAACGAGGACCTGGGGCAGGGCACGGTCCGGATGATCAAGGTCCTGGGGCCGGGCGGGCCCCGGCGGGGGTACGGGCCGCTGCGGGCGCCGGGGTCGACGGGGCCGGGCGACACCTACGGGTAGCCGGGGCCGGGACGCCGCCGTCGTGGCGCGGGTCCGGGCAGAGGGCGCCGTGCGCGTGGGCGTTGTGCCCACCCCTTCCGCCCCCGCGGAACGTATGCCCACAACGCGGGCTGCTCGAGTCCGCGCCGCCGGCCTCCACTCGCCGTCACCGCTCGAAGCGCTAGGTGGCCGTCAGGGGCCTCTGGGGCCCCTCCCCGGATATGGGGAGTCGTCTCGCGCCCGTCGAGGGCGGCACATGAGCATTCAGGTACCGGCAAACCCCCATGAGTGTCAGTGGTACCGGTAGACTGGGAGACAATCCCGCCACCCTGCGGAACATGTCGAACGACGCAGCCGCTCCCGTATGCCCGGAGAACGGCTTGTGCTGTGCCAGAAAGGGCGCTTCGTGGCCGATTCCGGCAACCCCAACGAGAACAACCAGTACACCGCCAGCAACATCCAGGTACTCGAGGGTCTGGATGCCGTGCGCAAGCGCCCCGGCATGTACATCGGCTCGACCGGAGAGCGCGGCCTGCACCACATGGTGCAGGAGGTCGTCGACAACTCGGTCGACGAAGCCCTGGCCGGTCACGCGGACACCATCGACGTGACGATCCTGGCCGACGGCGGCGTCCGCGTCGTCGACAACGGCCGCGGCATCCCCGTCGGCATCGTCGAGTCCGAGGGCAAGCCGGCCGTCGAGGTCGTGCTGACGGTCCTCCACGCGGGCGGCAAGTTCGGCGGCGGCGGCTACGCGGTCTCCGGCGGTCTGCACGGCGTCGGCGTCTCCGTCGTCAACGCCCTCTCCACCAAGGTCTCGGTGGAGATCAAGACCGACGGCCACCGCTGGACGCAGGACTACAAGATGGGCGCCCCGACCGCGCCCCTCGCGAAGCACGAGGCGACCGACGAGACCGGCACCTCGGTCACCTTCTGGTCCGACCCGGACATCTTCGAGACGACCGAGTACTCATTCGAGACGCTCTCGCGCCGCTTCCAGGAGATGGCCTTCCTCAACAAGGGCCTGACGATCACGCTCACCGACGAGCGCGAGTCCGCGAAGGCCACCGTCGGCGCCGACGACCCGGACGCCGAGGCCGCCGCCGAGCCGGCCGCGCGCACGGTGAAGTACCACTACGAGGGCGGCATCGTCGACTTCGTGAAGTACCTCAACTCGCGCAAGGGCGACCTGATCCACCCCACCGTCATCGACGTCGAGGCCGAGGACAAGGAGCGCATGCTCTCGGTCGAGATCGCGATGCAGTGGAACTCGTCGTACAGCGAGGGCGTGTACTCGTTCGCGAACACGATCCACACCCATGAGGGCGGTACGCACGAGGAGGGCTTCCGCGCCGCGCTGACGACGCTCGTCAACAAGTACGCGCGCGAGAAGAAGCTGCTCCGCGAGAAGGACGACAACCTCACGGGCGACGACATCCGCGAGGGTCTGACCGCGATCATCTCGGTCAAGATCGGCGAGCCGCAGTTCGAGGGCCAGACCAAGACCAAGCTCGGCAACACCGAGGCGAAGACCTTCGTCCAGAAGGTCGTCTTCGAGAACCTGACCGACTGGTTCGACCGCAACCCCAACGAGGCCGCGGACATCATCCGCAAGGGCATCACCGCCGCCACCGCGCGCGTGGCCGCCCGCAAGGCCCGTGACCTGACCCGCCGCAAGGGTCTCCTGGAGTCGGCGTCCCTGCCGGGCAAGCTCTCCGACTGCCAGTCGAACGACCCCACCAAGTGCGAGATCTTCATCGTCGAGGGTGACTCCGCCGGCGGCTCGGCCAAGTCCGGCCGCAACCCGATGTACCAGGCCATCCTGCCGATCCGCGGCAAGATCCTGAACGTCGAGAAGGCCCGTATCGACAAGATCCTCCAGAACACCGAGGTCCAGGCGCTGATCTCCGCCTTCGGCACCGGTGTGCACGAGGACTTCGACATCGAGAAGCTCCGCTATCACAAGATCATCCTGATGGCGGACGCCGACGTCGACGGCCAGCACATCAACACCCTGCTGCTGACCTTCCTCTTCCGCTTCATGCGGCCGCTGGTCGAGGCCGGGCACGTCTACCTCTCCCGCCCGCCGCTCTACAAGATCAAGTGGGGCCGGGACGACTTCGAGTACGCCTACTCCGACCGTGAGCGCGACGCGCTGGTCGAGCTGGGCAAGCAGAACGGCAAGCGGATCAGGGAAGACTCGATCCAGCGCTTCAAGGGTCTCGGCGAGATGAACGCCGAGGAGCTGCGCGTCACCACCATGGACGTCGAGCACCGCGTGCTCGGCCAGGTCACCCTGGACGACGCGGCGCAGGCCGACGACCTGTTCTCGGTGCTGATGGGCGAGGACGTCGAGGCGCGGCGCTCGTTCATCCAGCGCAACGCCAAGGACGTTCGTTTCCTCGACATCTGAGTCGGTCTCAGCTGACCGTACGAAAGGACTGACGACCAGCAATGGCCGACGAAATCACTCCCGCCACGACCGAAGAAGAGGACCAGCAGCTGCGCATCGAGCCCGTCGGGCTCGAGACCGAGATGCAGCGCTCGTACCTCGACTACGCGATGTCCGTCATCGTGTCGCGCGCACTGCCCGACGTCCGTGACGGCCTCAAGCCGGTGCACCGCCGCGTGCTGTACGCGATGTACGACGGCGGCTACCGGCCCGAGAAGGGCTTCTACAAGTGCGCCCGCGTCGTCGGCGACGTGATGGGCAACTACCATCCGCACGGCGACACCTCGATCTACGACGCACTCGTCCGCCTCGCCCAGCCCTGGGCGATGCGGATGCCGCTGGTCGACTCCAACGGCAACTTCGGCTCCCCGGGCAACGACCCGGCCGCGGCCATGCGCTACACCGAGTGCAAGATGGCGCCGCTGTCGATGGAGATGGTCCGCGACATCGACGAGGAGACCGTCGACTTCACGGACAACTACGACGGCCGCTCCCAGGAGCCGACCGTCCTGCCGTCCCGCTTCCCGAACCTGCTGATCAACGGATCCGCCGGCATCGCGGTCGGCATGGCGACCAACATCCCGCCGCACAACCTGCGCGAGGTCGCCGCCGGCGCCCAGTGGTACCTGGAGCACCCGCAGGCCACCCACGAGGAGCTGCTCGACGCGCTCATCGAGCGCATCAAGGGCCCCGACTTCCCCACCGGCGCGCTCGTCGTCGGCCGCAAGGGCATCGAGGAGGCGTACCGCACCGGTCGCGGCTCCATCACCATGCGCGCGGTCGTCGAGGTCGAGGAGATCCAGAACCGCCAGTGCCTGGTGGTCACCGAGCTGCCCTACCAGGTCAACCCGGACAACCTCGCGCAGAAGATCGCCGACCTGGTGAAGGACGGCAAGATCGGCGGCATCGCCGACGTCCGCGACGAGACCTCCTCGCGCACCGGCCAGCGCCTGGTCATCGTGCTCAAGCGGGACGCGGTCGCCAAGGTCGTCCTCAACAACCTGTACAAGCACACCGACCTCCAGACGAACTTCGGCGCCAACATGCTGGCGCTGGTCGACGGCGTGCCGCGCACCCTGTCGATCGACGCGTTCATCCGCCACTGGGTGACGCACCAGATCGAGGTCATCGTGCGCCGGACGAAGTTCCGGCTGCGCAAGGCCGAGGAGCGCGCCCACATCCTGCGCGGTCTGCTCAAGGCGCTCGACGCGATCGACGAGGTCATCGCCCTCATCCGGCGCAGCGACACGGTCGACGTCGCCCGCGAGGGCCTGATGGGCCTCCTCGAGATCGACGAGATCCAGGCCAACGCCATCCTCGAGATGCAGCTGCGCCGGCTCGCCGCCCTGGAGCGCCAGAAGATCGTCGCCGAGCACGACGAGCTCCAGGCGAAGATCAACGAGTACAACGCGATCCTGGCCTCGCCCGAGAAGCAGCGGGCGATCGTCAGCCAGGAGCTCGCGGCGCTGGTCGACAAGTTCGGTGACGACCGCCGCAGCCAGCTCGTGCCCTTCGACGGCGACATGTCCATCGAGGACCTGATCGCCGAGGAGGACATCGTCGTCACGATCACGCGTGGCGGCTATGTGAAGCGTACGAAGACCGAGGACTACCGCTCGCAGAAGCGCGGCGGCAAGGGCGTGCGCGGCACGAAGCTGAAGCAGGACGACATCGTCGACCACTTCTTCGTCACCACCACGCACAACTGGCTGCTCTTCTTCACCAACAAGGGCCGGGTCTACCGCGCCAAGGCGTACGAGCTGCCGGACGCCGGCCGGGACGCCCGCGGCCAGCACGTGGCCAACCTGCTGGCCTTCCAGCCGGACGAGCAGATCGCCCAGATCCTCGCGATCCGCGACTACGCGGCCGCGCCGTACCTGGTGCTCGCCACCAAGGCCGGTCTGGTGAAGAAGACCGCGCTGAAGGACTACGACTCCCCGCGCTCGGGCGGTGTCATCGCCATCAACCTGCGGGAGCGGGAGGACGGCAGCGACGACGAGCTGATCGGCGCGGAGCTGGTGTCGGCCGAGGACGACCTGCTGCTCATCAGCCGGAAGGCCCAGTCGATCCGCTTCACCGCCTCGGACGACGCGCTTCGCCCGATGGGACGCGCGACCTCCGGCGTCAAGGGGATGAGTTTCCGCGAGGACGACCAGCTGCTCTCGATGAATGTCGTCCGGCCCGGTACGTTCGTGTTCACCGCGACCGACGGTGGCTACGCCAAGCGCACCGCGGTCGACGAGTACCGCGTCCAGGGTCGTGGCGGCCTCGGCATCAAGGCCGCCAAGATCGTGGAGGACCGCGGCTCGCTCGTGGGCGCGCTGGTGGTCGAGGAGACCGACGAGATCCTCGCCATCACGCTGTCCGGTGGTGTGATTCGTACGCGAGTCAACGAAGTCAGGGAGACCGGCCGTGACACCATGGGCGTCCAGCTGATCAACCTGGGCAAGCGCGACGCCGTCGTCGGCATCGCCCGCAACGCCGAGGCCGGCGGCGAGGACGAGATCGAGGACGCGGTCGACGCCGATGAGGTTGTGGAGACGGCCGAGGCGGTCGAGGGCACGGAGCCCGCGACCGGGGAGCACGAGGAGTAGAGCGTGAGTGGAGCCACGGGCGCCGGTTCGGCCGACGGCCGGTCCGAAGGATCGAGCGGTGCCCGTGGCTCCGCCACGGACTCCCAGGGGGTTACGGTGACGGACACTCGGGGGCAGAGGCCCTCGTACGAGACGTACAACGGGCCGCTGCCCGGCGAGCGCGGGGGGACCCAGCCGCAGAGCGGGCCCTACCACCCGCCGCAGGCCTACGGCGCCCCGGCGCAGGGCACTCCCGCCCAGGGCGTGCCCGCCGGCGGCCAGGGCGCCGCCGCCACGCGCAAGCCGCGCACCGGCGCGCGCACCACCCCGCGTACGCGCAAGGCGCGGCTGCGGGTCGCCAAGGCCGATCCGTGGTCGGTGATGAAGGTGAGCTTCCTGCTCTCCATCGCGCTCGGCATCTGCACGGTGGTGGCCGCGGCGGTGCTGTGGATGGTCATGGACGCCATGGGCGTCTTCTCGACCGTCGGCGGCACGATCAGCGAGGCCACCGGCTCCAACGAGTCCAACGGCTTCGACCTGCAGTCCTTCCTGTCGCTGCCGCGGGTGCTGATGTTCACCTCGGTCATCGCGGTGATCGACGTGGTCCTGATGACCGCCCTGGCCACGCTGGGCGCGTTCATCTACAACCTGTCGGCCGGTTTCGTGGGCGGTGTGGAGCTCACCCTCGCCGAGGACGAGTGACCTGCGATGTGCCGGCTCGGGGCCCGTCCCGGAACCGATTTTGGGACTGGCCCCCACGTGCGCTAATCTTCAGGAGTCAGCGCGCGGGACACACACCGCAAAGCGCGGCGGGGCTATAGCTCAGTTGGTTAGAGCGCATCCCTGATAAGGATGAGGCCACAGGTTCAAATCCTGTTAGCCCCACCAGCGAAAAGACCCCCAGTCGATACCGACTGGGGGTCTTTGACATCTACGGCTGACATCAGCCGATCAGCGGGTCTTCCAAGAGCTCGGCGAGCAGGGCCACGGCCTCCCGCTCACCGTCGCCCACAATGTGTGTATAGACATCCATCGTCATGCTGATCTGACTGTGGCGGAGGATCGCCTGAGCGACCTTGGGGTGCACCTTCAGGAACGCGAGCAGGGTGCCGCAGGTGTGCCGGGCGAGGCGGACCGTGATCCGGCGGACACCGGCGCGGGAGACGAGCCGATCGAAGGTCCGGGAGAAGCCCACGGGGTCCGTCAGGCCACCACGCTCCGACGAGAAGATCACGTCGTGATCCGGCTCCTGGTGCCAGTTGTCACCCACGATCTTCCGCTCCAGCTCTTGCAGCTCCCGACGTTCCTCCAGAGCGCGAGCGCAGAACTCGGGCAGCGGCAGGACGGCCTGTGAGGACTCCGTCTTGAGGTCCTTGAGGACCAGGCCCTTGCCCGTCTCGCGCTGCACCTGCTTGACCGGGGTGGACTGCCGATTCTCGAAGTCGATGTCCTGCCAGCGCAGGCCCAGGAGCTCGCTCCGCCGGAGGCCGAGGGCAAGAACCAGGACGCAGGCCGCGTAGAAGCGGTGAGCCCGAGCCGACCGCAGGAAGGTGATTGCCTCCCGGGCGTTCCACGGCTTGGCCTTGGCCTTGCTGACCTTGGGCATGTCCACGAGCAGCGCGACGTTCCGCGTCAGCAGTTCTTCACGGATGGCGCGGTTGAGCGCGTTCCGGAGGATACGCAGCACCTCGAAGCGAGTGGCGGCGCCGACCTTCTCACGCTTCAACGTGGCCATGAAGGTCCGGATCTGGGCAGGCGTGAGCTTGACCAACGGCTTCTTGCCCAAGTGCGGCGCCAGGTAGAGCCGAACCTTGGACTCGTACTTGGCGTACGTATTGTGCTCGCGCTCCGGCTCCACGATGTGCTCAAGCCAATAGGCCAGCCACTCACCAAGGGTCCAGGAGCGGGACGGCACGGGGACGCCGTTGCGCTCCTGGTCCTGGAGCTTGCCCAGCTTCTCGGCGGCTTCGTCGTACGTCGCCCCGTACACGAACTTGCGGACGCGGTGGCCGTCCGTGTTGGTGACGTAGGCGGCGCCCCCACCGTTGGGGCGACGCTTGGCCAACCTGGCGTCCAGGTCGTTCGTACAGTGGCGCGCTCCACCTGGACGCCAGGACCCGCGCCCGCTCCACGTACGTGTGGGTCGACGGCAGACGGGATGGGAGCTGGGCGAGCTGTGGCCTAGCCCGTCAGCCCGGTCATCCACAGGTAGATGCCCGCGAGAACCGCGCCGGCGCAGAGGGCGATGGCGGCGATCAGCGCGCAGCCGAGCGTAGCGGTCGTCGCGGTGATCGCCGTCCACCCGAAGCGGGTCGCCCGTTCGGCGCGCTGCACTGCGTCCGTGTAGGCGCTGTCGTCGTGCCAGTCGCGGTGGTCCGTGGTCATCGGTATCACCCGGCGCAGGTGTGGTAGGTGCAGCGGCGGACGTCGACGACTCCGGGGAGATCGGCGATCTCGTCCCTGAGGTCACCCTCGGTCCGGCCGCCGGTGAAGGTCTCCGGCATGCCTACATCGAGGATCAGCTGTCCGGCGTACTCGTAGACCTCCACCCGGGTGGCGCCGTAGTCCCACAGCCGTTCCTTGCGTTGGTTGAACTGCCGGTCGCGGAAACGGTCCGTGGAGTCCAGGGCGGCGCGGAAGGAAGGCGGCGGTTCGTTCTCCGGGTCGTGGCCCTGGCCGGGCGGGAGGGCGATGAGGGTGAAGGCCGCTGCGGCGACGACGGGTGTGATTGCCGAGAACCAGGGATCCGGCCGGTTGCCGGGGTCCACGAAGGGCGCGATCACTAGCAGCAGAGCCGCCGGCACGAAGAGGAACATGCCGATGACGGCGCCGATCAGCGCCCAGGCGAGCAGGCCCAGCCCGATGACGAGGCAGGTCCGCGCGCAGATCCTCGGGTGGTCCTGCATTAGCAGCGGCGCGGCGGTCACCAGCGCTGTCATCAGGAACAGCCCGCCCAGGAACGGAGCGATGAGCAGCCCCAGGGCGGCTGTGAGACCCGCCGTCACCACCCCTGCCACGATCCACGCCCGCTGCCGGGCGGACACTCTCCGACCGTCCTCCATTACCCTTACCCCCTCCATCTTGAACAGGTTCAAATTAGCACGTGGTGGGAGCGCTGATCATCCGTATCTCACCTGCCACGTCGCGAGCGCACGAGCCGACCGGGCAGGACTCGGCAGTCCTAGTAGGCCGGTGGGCCTGAATCCCGTGACACCAGATTGAAGCCGCTTGTTCGACCTCAGGAGCGACGTTCTCCCGCTAGTTCCGTATGACGAATCAGCCACCGCTTGAGACGCTACGATCCGCCTCGGCAGGGGGCGAGTGACTAGATGATGATCTATCACTGCCTGCGACCTCGGGAGTGGGAGACGAGCGATCATGGCAAAGGCAACGGAGTCCAAGTTGCTGGCATGGCTCATCCTGGTCGTGCTGCTCGTCGGCGGCTGGTTCGCTCTGGGGTTCCTCAAAGACTTGGTCTTTGGCCCTGGCTTCCCGCATGAGCTGTCCCACGAGGATGCATACATCTTTGGGCGCGTCATCGCCGAGGACGAAGGCAACTATGCCGACGCCATGATGGTATGTGCGTCAGTGCTAACCGCCCTGGAGCGAGACGTACCCGACGCCTTTGGCGGCGACGGCTCGCAGGCAGATTTCATGGACGGATGCACCGGAGGCGGTCCGGCAAAGTACGAGGTCACCGACAGCTATCGGACCGTCGTCCACAATTGGATGGAAGAGACCCCCGCGTCCTAGCGGGCCCGTCGCCTGTCAAGGCTCCAGTCCGGCGATGACATCAGTGGCTGACACCAACGAGCGCGAATCTCGCCGATCGACGCCGAACATCAGCGGCAGGCCAGACGACGCGCGGAGCGCGTTGAGCGACATCCCAGAGCCCCCATGATCGACCTGATAAGGATGAGGCCACAGGTTCAAATCCTGTTAGCCCCACATCGAAGATCGGCCCGGACGGTTCACCCGTCCGGGCCGATTGCTTTGGGGGACGCGTTGTCGGCCTAGGTCACCGATCGGTATCGGCCGGTGTGTAGAGTGGGCGTCAGAAGTCTCCTACGTCAACGAAAGACGAGGTCGCGCGGTGAAGAAGCTTCTCCTGGTCGCACTGGCCGCCATCGGCGGGCTCCTCGTGTACCGCCAGATCCAGGCGGATCGCGCCGAGCAGGATCTGTGGACGGAGGCGACCGACTCCGTGCCCGCAGGTTCGGGTGTGTGAGACGAAGAGCGTCAGTGAGTGAGGCCCCGGCCGCGGTGAGCGGTCGGGGCCTCACTCTGTTCGCGGTCGCTAATGGATTGCTTGCTCCCGCAAATTTGTAGGGTCACGGTCAGGCAAGCGGGCAGGATGGGCGCGCACGGACACGACGAGGAGAAGCGCGTGAAGAGGCAACGGGGATCCACCGGTCGTACGGCGGGGGTGCTGGCCGCGGCGGTGTGCGCGGCGCTCGCGCTGCCGGGCGGCGCGTGGGCGGCCGGTGAGGACGGTGGTTACGCCTTCGACGGCGGTGCCCAGCGGGTGAAGGGTGCCGTCTCCAACCTGGACGCCGAGCGCCTGAAGGCCGGCCAGAGCTACCGCGACACCATCCGGAAGAGCGGCAAGCTCTACTACCGCGTCGACCTCGACGCGAAGCAGAACGCGTACGTCTCGGTCGTGGCGGTCCCCAAGGCGGGCGCCAAGGCCGGGTACAGCGACGGTCTCAAGGTGAGCATGCAGGACGGCTCCGGGACCGACTGCGGCTATCAGACGGTGAGCTTCGGCAGCTCCGGCCACGCCCGGCCGATCGCCGCGTACACCCACCGCACGATCGAGCCGGAGTCCTCCAGCTGCCAGCAGGTCGGCGCCTACTACGTCCTCGTGGAGCGCACCTCCCAGTCCGACAGCGCGGACTGGGAGCTGGAGATCCTCTATCTGACCGAGCCGGGCGTGAAGAAGACGGGCCCGACGGCGCTGCCCGAGAGCTGGGCCTCGGGCACGCCCCAGCCGCCCGCGGGCGGACCGCAGCGGCGCGACGGAGGCGGCGGGTTCCACGACGCGACCTCGCTGCGGCAGGGTGAGTGGCGCACCGACATCAGGCCCGGCCAGACGATCTACTACCGGGTCCCGGTCGACTGGGGCCAGCAGATCTTCGCCACCGCCGAGCTGGGCAGCAGCCCCGTCGCCGACACCTACGTCAGCAGCGCGCTCACGCTGTCCCTGCTGAACCCGGCCCGCGGTTTCGTCGACAGCCAGGACCTCACCTACGACGGCGATCCGTCGACCCTGGCGCTCGACCCGGAACGGCCGGTGGCCTTCGAGAACCGCTTCGCCTCGAACGACGGCACCAGCGGCAGGCGGTTCGCCGGCTGGTACTACCTGTCGGCCACGCTCAGCCCCGAGATCGCCAAGGCGTACGGGGACAAGCCGCTGCCGCTGACCTTGCGGGTGAACGTCACCGGGCAGCCCAAGCCCGGACCGGAGTACGACGGCGATCCCGGGCCCTTCGCGGTGACCGACGACGACCGGGACGCGGCGGCCAGCGGGCACAGCGGCCCCCAGGCGGCCAGGAGCGGCACGCTCCAGGTCGTCGGCGTGGCCGGGATCGGTGCCGGTACGGTCCTTCTCCTCGGGCTGGGCGCCTGGTGGCTGCTGGCCCGGCGCGCGGCGGGTGCGGGGCCTACGCCTGGATGAGCGCCCAGATCCCCACGGCGTAGCAGACGAGCGCGACCACCAGCACCGGGACCGCCACCTTCGCGGGCGGTCCCGGCCGGCGTGCGGGAACCGATGCGGCCCGAGCGGTGTATGCAGGAGGGGAGACCTGCTCGTACGGCACCGCGGCCGTGGGGGCCTGGGCGAAGGAGGCGGGGGTATGCGCCGGTGGCTGTGCGGGGGACGTGACGGGGGTCCCGGCTTGGGGAGTCCCGGCCGGGGAGGCGAGCTGCGACGGGGCCGGTCCGTAGGCCGGGGCGGGCGGGACGGCCACCGGCCGGGTGGGCGTCCTCGGCGGCGGCGGCAGGTGGAAGCTGCCGGTCTCGGACGGGTTCGGCTGCTGCGGCGCGTCCTGCCGGTCCTGCTGGTTCTGCGGGGGCTGTGCGCCGGACGAGCCGGGCCGCGCCTGCTCGGGGCCGTCGGGGCCGAAGCCGGCCGGCAGCGGGCCGATCTGGTCGAAGATCTCGACCCGCTCCTCGCCAGGACCCGGCTCGGGCAGCAGCTCGGCCGCGGCGTTCAGCGCCTTCCGCGCGCCCGTGGCCGTCTTGAAGCGGGCCTGCGGGTCGGGCTGCAGCAGTCCGGCGATCACCTGCCACAGCGGCTCCGAGATGCCTCGCGGGGCGCTCGGGGTGCCGTACATCATGAAGTGGTCCACGAGGGCCTGCGAGTCGGGCCTGCGGCCCTGGAGCAGATAGAGCGCGACCAGGCCGACCGCGAACAGGTCGGCGGTGAAGTCCGGCTCCGCGCCCATCAGTTGCTCGGGCGCGAAATAACCCGGCGTGCCCACCACGTAGTTGGTCTCGGTGAGCCGGGGCTCGCCCTTGCGCATCGAGATGCCGAAGTCGGACAGCCGCAGGTGCGGCCGTCCGGTGCCGGTGACTTCGAGCAGGATGTTGGCCGGCTTGATGTCGCGGTGCACGACCCCCTCCGCGTGCACCGCGGCCAGTCCGGACAGCAGCTGGTCGAGCAGGGTGCACACGAAGCGGGGCGGCAGCGCGCCGTAGTCCCCGATGACGTGCGCCAGGGAACCACCCGCGACGAGGTCCATGGTGAAGAGGACCTTGTCGTCGTCCGCGGCCCAGCTGGCCGGGGCGAGGACGTGCGGGTGGTCGATCCGGAGCGCCTGCTCGCGGACGAAGCGCAGCAGTGTGTGGGCGTCGCTCTGCTGGAGCACCTTGGCCGCCACATAGCGGCGGCGCCGGTGGTCCCAGGCACGCCACACCGCGCCGACCCCGCCGCGGCCGATCGGATCGATCAGCTCGTACCGACCAGCGAAGATCTCACCCATCGCGCTGCGCCCGCCCCCCGTACCGTCTCGGATGATGCCGTACCGGCGTCAGTTCTGATGCGCCTCGTAATGCGCGACCGCGTCCGCGGTGCGCCCCGCGCCGTACACCCGGAGGAACTCTGCCAGCTCCGGATGCGCGGGCGCGAGCGAGTCGGCCGCCTCGATGATGTCGCCGGCGGCGGCCACGGAGCGCAGCAGGGACTGGATCTCGCGGACCACCCGGCGCACGGTGGGCGCGCCGCTGGTGGTGGTGGCCTGGCTGCCGGAGGTGAGGACGGAGCCGCCCTGGGACTTCTTGATCTCGTCCATCCGGTCGGTGGCCTCGGCGGCGCTGACGCTGCCGTCGGCGACCTGGCCGGCGAGCTCCTGCAGGGCCTGGACACGCTGGACGACGGCGGGATTGCCGATCTTGGCCCGCTGGCCGCTCATCAGCTGGGACAGCATGGGTGCCGACAGACCGAGCACGGCCGCGAGCCGGGCCTGGTTCAGTCCGAGATCGTCGATCAGCCGACGGAAGAGCGCCCCCAACGGCTCTCCGTACCAACTGCGCTGAAGCTCTCTGGCTCTGGCCGTGGCTTCCTGCTGCGCTGTATCCATTACTACTTCTCCCCATCCCTTGGGTTCGCCACTGCGAACCCCGGTCAGCATCTTACGGAGCGTGGTCTCCCACGGGGAGTCCCAATCCTTTTGCGGAATACGGGGGGTGACCCGGTACTCTGTTGTCGTTCCGGGGCCTTAGCTCAGTTGGTAGAGCGCTGTCTTTGCATGGCAGATGTCAGGGGTTCGACTCCCCTAGGCTCCACTCCGGACAGAAGCTCCCTGACCTGCGGAAACGCGGGGCGGGGAGCTTTTTCGTGCCGGTGGGGAAGTGGCCCGGTCCTCCGGGGCGGAAACGGACCAGGTGTGGTGGGCCACCCGGGCCTAGCGTCGTGTCCATGGCGAAGACGAAGAAGACCGGCGGCACCACACGGACCCAGCGGGCGCTGCTCATGGCCCAGCTCAGCAACGCGATCGGCGACGGAGCCTTCTATGTGACCTCGGCGCTCTACTTCTCCCGGATCGTCGGCCTCTCCGCCCCGCAGATCGGGGCCGGGCTCGCCGTGGCGTGGGGGATCGGCTCGCTGGCCGGGGTGCCGCTCGGGCACCTGGCCGACCGGCGCGGGCCGCGCGGCAGCGCCGTCCTGCTCGCCCTGGCCACCGCGGCGGCCGTCGCGTCCTTCCTCCTGATCCGCTCCTTCGTGCCCTTCCTGCTCGCCGCCGCCGTGTACGCCACGGCCCAGAGCGGCCTCGCCGCCGCCCGTCAGGCCCTGCTCGCCGGCCTGGTCGAGCCGGCCGCCCGGGTGGGCATGCTGGCCCGGATCCAGGCCACCCTCAACGCCGGCCTCGCCGTCGGCGCCGCCCTCGGTGGCCTCGCCCTCAGTGCCGGGACCCGCGGCGCCTATCTCGCCGTCCTCGCCCTCGACGCGGCGGGCTTCCTCGTCTGCGCCCTGGTGCTGCGCGGGCTCCCGTCGCTGCCGGGCACCCCGGCCGGGGCCGGCGGCGAGCCGCGGCTCGTGGTGCTGCGGGACCGCCCGTACGCGGTACTCACGCTCCTCAACGCGCTGCTGCTGCTCCGGCTGCCGCTGCTCAGCCTGGCCCTGCCGCTGTGGATCGTGGAGCGGACCGCGGCTCCCGGCTGGACGGTCTCGGCGCTCTTCGTCCTCAACACCGGCGCGGTGATGCTCTTCCAGGTGCGGGCCGCGCGCTCGGTGACCGGGCTCGCCGAGGCCACCCGGGCGGTGGGCCGCTCCAGCCTGGTGATGCTGGCCTCGTGCGCGGTGTTCGCGGTGACGGCCGCCGGTTTCGGGCCCTGGCCGACGGTCGCGGTGCTCGTCCTCGGCGCCGTCCTCCAGGTGATCGCCGAGATGCGCCACTCCGCCGGGTCGTGGCAGATCGGCTTCACCCTCGCGCCGGCCGACCGGATCGGCCAGTACCAGGGCTTCTACGGCACGGGCGTGCCGATCGCCAGGACGCTGGGACCGCTGCTCGTCACCACGCTGCTGATCGGCTGGGGCGTGGCGGGCTGGCTGGTCCTCGGCGGGATCTTCGTGGTGGCGGGCTTCGCCACGAAGCCGGCGGTGCGGTGGGCGGAGCGCTCCCTGGCCCCGTACGCACCGGAGGACGCGCCGGGCGGGCGGGCCGCCGAACCGGCCGGGGCGCACTGAGCGGGACGCACTGAGCCGGACGAGTGGTGTTCATCGGAAGAACTGCGCGGCGACGGCGTCGCTCCACGGTTCGCGGGCGCTCCTCCTCATCATGAGGAAGGTACGAAAAGCGCGCAATCCGAAATGAACCATCCGAGAACGCCCGACTCGTCTCGAACCTCGACATCACGAAAGTGAGGGGTCATGGCCACCGCCAAGGTCAAGCAGTTCTGGACCGCCTTCGTCTCCGTCCTCTTCGCCCTTCTCGCCGCCGTCGGCCTGGCGAGCCCCGCCAGCGCCGCCCGGCAGACCGCCCTCCAGCAGGGCGAGGAGCCGGCGGCCACGCCCGCGACCGCTCCCACGACGAGGCCGGCGCACGCCCTCGCCTCCGTACCCGCGCAACGGTCGGCGCACCTGTGGCACACCGCGCGGGGCCGGGCCCTGCCGCCCACCATCAAGCAGCGCATCCACGCCGAGGCGCACGGCTCCTCCCCGTCCGTCCGCCACCTGCGCGCCGACGCCCCGGTCGGCGCGGACCCGGCCGGCACGCTCGACCTGACGGGTGCGGCGCTGGCCACGTCGGCCACGTCGGCCACGTCGGCCACGTCGGCCACGCCGGCCGTTCCGGCCTCGACGGCCGCCCGGGCCGCGTAGGGCGCGGCGGATTCCTCCGCCGCGCCCCACGCCCGTACCCCCGGAGCAGTCGTCCGTACGTCGACCGGCCGGTGATCAGCGACGTTCTTCGTCGCGGTCCGTGCCCTCAGCCTCCGTCCCGGCTTCGGCCTCCTTGGCCGCCACCTCGGGATCGAGGGACGCATCCACCTCGGTGGGAGCGGGCGGCTCGACCAGCCAGTCGGGGTTGGCCTGCTTGTCCCACCACTTCCAGGCGGCGAACGCGCCGCCGGCCAGCACGCCGAGGACCGCGAGTCCCTTGGCGAGGCGTCCGGCCCTGGCCCGACGCCGGTGCATCCTCACGATCTTCCGTACGTCCTTCGGCGTCACCTGACCGCGCAGCGCGGCCCAGGCGGCAGTCGAACGCGACCCGGCCTCCTCCAGGACGGGACCGGTCGCGGCGACCGCGTGCTCGACACGCGGAACGGTGTAGTCGGTCGCCTGACGGGCGGCCTTGCGGGTCACGGCCGCAGCGCGATGCGCGGCATCGTCGACCCGCGGTGGTACGCGCGGTGCGACATGGCTGTCGTACTGCATACGTGCCTGAACACGGGCCTGCCGAGCGGCCTTCGAGACTTTGGGAGCGAGCTTGACGCGCGCTTCGTGCGCATAGAGAACGGCCTGGTCCTTGGCCGTGCCGGCGTACGGCGCCACCACTTCCGCGGCGTGCAGGACGCTCTCCTTCGCCGAACCTGTCGCGGCGCGCACGCTGTCCATGCGGGTCACGGGATTCCTCCTCCTCGGTGGCGATGTCGGTTTTTCACCTTTCCATCCTGTTCGGAATCATGCCTGTCGGACCGCGCTCCGGCATGCGGGGCGGGCATCCGGGGCATGCGAGGATCGGACCACGGGCGCGAGCGCGCCGGGTTCAGAGGTGTGAGAAGGGCGGATCGTGGCCGAGCAGCTGTACGCGACTCTGAGGACCAGCCAGGGTGACATCGAGATTCGGCTGCTGCCGTTCCACGCTCCCAAGACGGTCAGGAACTTCGTCGAACTCGCCCGCGGCGAGCGCGAGTGGACCCACCCGGCGACCGGCGAGGTCTCCACGGCGCCGCTCTACGACGGCACGGTCTTCCACCGGGTGATCAAGGACTTCATGATCCAGGGCGGTGACCCGCTGGCGGACGGCACCGGCGGCCCGGGCTACCAGTTCGCCGACGAGTTCCATCCCGAGCTCTTCTTCGACAAGCCGTATCTGCTCGCGATGGCCAACGCCGGCCCCGGCACCAACGGCTCGCAGTTCTTCATCACGGTCGGCGCGACGACCTGGCTCAACCGCAAGCACACGATCTTCGGCGAGGTCGTCGGCGAGGCGAGCAAGAAGGTCGTGGACGCGATCGCCGCCGCGGAGACCAACCCGAGCACCAAGCGCCCGGTCGAGGACGTCGTCCTCGAGACCGTCGTCATCGAGAGCCGCTGACCCGCAGGGTTCCGGGAACCTTCCCGCCCCGCCCGTCCGTCAGGAGGGCGGGGCGACGTGCTGACCCGTTCCCGCCGACCGTCCTCGGAGGACCCTCATGCACTGCTATCGACACCCGGACGTCGAGACCGGCATCCGCTGCACCCGCTGCGAGAAGCCGATCTGCCCGGACTGCATGGTCTCCGCGTCCGTCGGCTTCCAGTGCCCGGACTGTGTGCGCAACGGCTCCGGCACCGGCCACGCCCCGGACGCCAACCAGCCGAGGACGCTCGCGGGCGGCCGGGTGGCGGCGGACGGCCGGTTCGTCACCAAGATCCTGATCGCGATCAACCTCGCGCTGTTCATCGCGGTCCAGGTGGCCGGAGAGCGGTTCGCGAGCGAGCTGGTCATGATCGGTTACGCGTACGACCCGGCGCTCGGCGAGGTCGTGGGGGTCGCGGACGGCGAGTGGTACCGGCTGATCACCTCGGCGTTCCTCCATCAGGAGATCGCGCACTTCGTCTTCAACATGCTCGGTCTGTGGCTCATCGGCGGGATCGTGGAGCCGGAGCTCGGCCGGGTCCGTTACACCGTGCTGTGCCTGCTGTCCGGGCTCTCCGGCTCCGCGCTGGTCTACCTCGTGGACGCCCCGAACCAGGCCTCGCTCGGGGCCTCCGGCGTCGTCTACGGCCTGATCGGCGCCTGGGCGGTGCTGGCCAGGCGCCGGCGCTACGACATGCGGCCGGTCCTGCTCTTCGTGGTGATCTCGCTGGTGCTCACCTTCGCCCGGCCGGGTGTCTCCTGGGAGGCGCACATCGGCGGCCTCGTCGCCGGCGCCGTGATCACGTACGGCCTGGTGCACGCGCCCCGGGCCCGGCGGGCGCTCGTGCAGTACGGGGTGTGCGGCCTGCTGCTCCTGGTCGACCTGGGGATGGTGCTGGGCCGCACCGCTGCGCTCACCTGAGCGGTGGGTGCTGTGGACGAGCTCCATGGAAAGCTTTCCCCAGAGTTATCCACAGTGCGTGGCGGTATGGCCACACTGGTCTGGACATGACCGCGCCCTCCCCCTCTGACCAGGTGTTTTCCGTCAGAAGGGGAGGGCGGTGTCAGGACGTTCCGCAGATCTCGTGGTCGTACCGGCGTCAACCTCGCGGGAGTTATCCACAGATCTTCTTAAGTTATCCAGTGCTGTGCACAACGCTGTGGATAACTTAGGGCAGAGCTTGACGGGTCACTTCCACTGCGTGGAGACACCGAAGCCGGCGGCGATGAAGCCGAAGCCGACCACGATGTTCCAGTTACTGAGGGACTTGACCGGCAGCGTGCCGTCGGTGACGTAGAAGACCACGATCCACACCAGCCCGATGGCGAACAACGCCAGCATCACCGGCGCCACCCAGCTGCGGTTGGTCAGCTTGATGGACGCGGCCTGCTTCGTGGCGGGCGGCGGCGTGTAGTCGGCCTTCTTGCGGATCCGTGACTTCGGCACGAGGGACTCTCCTGTCGATGCGCTGCGTGACCGCGCAGGGAACTGTGGCTGGCGCCGGGATGTGACGTGGAGGACCGCTGCGTCCCCCGGGCGTCCGTTAGCGTAGTGCTTCCGCGGCACCGAAGGGGATCAGGGTACGTTGAGCAATTCCGCCGACACTCCCGCACGGCCGGGCCGAAGCCTCAGGTGGCGCCCGGTCCGGGTGCTCACCGCTGCCGTGTTCGCCCTCGCCGGACTCATCTTCGTCACGAGCTTCAACACCGCCAAGGGCACCAACCTGCGCACCGACGCCTCCCTGCTCAGGCTCTCCGACCTGATCGAGGAACGGAGCCACAAGAACGCCGGCCTCGACGAGACCACCGCCGCACTGCGCCGCCAGGTCGACGCCCTCGCCGCCCGCGACGACGGCTCCACCAAGGCCCAGGACGAGCGTCTGCGGGCCCTGGAGGCGGCCGCCGGGACCACCGAGGCCCGCGGCCCGGGCCTCACCGTCACCCTCAACGACGCCCCGCCGAACGCCCAGGCCGCACCCGGCTACCCCGAGCCGCAGGCCAACGACCTGGTCATCCACCAGCAGGACCTCCAGGCCGTCGTCAACGCCCTGTGGCAGGGCGGCGCCCAGGGCATCAGGGTCATGGACCAGCGGCTCATCTCCACCAGCGCCGTGCGCTGCGTCGGCAACACCCTGATCCTCCAGGGCCGCGTCTACTCTCCGCCCTACAAGATCACCGCTGTCGGTGACCGCGACCGGCTGACCAAGGCCCTCGCCGGCTCCCCCGCCGTCCAGAACTACCAGCTCTACGTGAAGGCGTACGGCCTCGGCTGGAAAGTGGACGAGCACCGGGCGGTGACTCTTCCCGGGTACTCGGGCACAGTGGACCTCCACCACGCGAAGCCCGTGGGCTGACGCCGACTGCCTGGGAGGGCCGGTGGCGCTGCGACTGCTCGTCCGGACCGTGAGCGAGCTGTGCATCACCGTCGGCGCCCTGATCGTCCTCTTCGTCGTGTACGTCCTCCACTGGACCGGCGTGCGGGCGGACGAAGCCACCGCGAGACAGCTCGCCGGCCTCCAGCGGGAGTGGGTGGACCGCCCGGTCGAGCCGGCCGGCGCCCCCCGCGCCCCGGCCGCCGCCCCCGCTCCCTACACCGACGGCCGGGGCATCGCCGTCATGTACGTCCCCCGGCTCGGCGAGGACTGGGAGTGGCCCGTCCTCGAAGGCACCCGGGTGGACACCCTGAAGAAGGGCCTCGGCCACTACGCCGGCACCGCCCGCCTCGGCGACACCGGGAACTTCGCCGTCGCCGGACACCGCCGCACCTACGGAGACCCGTTCAAGGACTTCCCCCGCCTGCGCCGGGGTGACGCCGTCGTCCTCACCGACGGCACGACCTGGTACACCTACCGGATCGTCCGCGCGCCCCACCGCACGGTGCCCACCGACACCGCCGTGATCGACCCCGTACCGCGCCGCTCCGGCCTCACCGGGCCCGGCCGCTATCTCACCCTCACCACCTGCGACCCCGAGTGGGGCAGCAGCCACCGGCTGATCGCCTGGGCGCACCTGGACGCCACCCAGCCCGTGACGGCCGGTCGTCCACAGGCTTTGGACAGCTGACCCGCGACCGCCCCCGCGACCCGTACTCTGGTGCCGTAACGAACGGAAGGGGCGGCGGACGTCATGTACGGATGGATCTGGCGGCATCTGCCGGGCAACGCCCTCGTGCGGGCGCTGATCTCGGTCGTGCTGGTCCTCGCGGTCGTCTACGTCCTCTTCCAGTACGTGTTCCCTTGGGCGGAGCCCCTGCTTCCGTTCAACGATGTGACGGTGGACGGCCAGTGAGCGCGCGAATTCTCGTCGTCGACAACTACGACAGCTTCGTCTTCAACCTCGTTCAGTACCTCTACCAGCTCGGCGCCGAGTGCGAGGTCCTGCGCAACGACGAGGTGGAGCTCTCCCACGCCCAGGACGGCTTCGACGGGGTGCTCCTGTCGCCCGGGCCCGGCGCGCCCGAACAGGCCGGGGTCTGCATCGACATGGTGCGCCACTGCGCCGCCACCGGGGTGCCCGTCTTCGGCGTCTGCCTCGGCATGCAGTCGATGGCCGTGGCCTACGGCGGCGTCGTCGACCGGGCGCCGGAGCTGCTGCACGGCAAGACCTCCCTCGTCAGCCACGAGGGCAAGGGCGTCTTCACCGGCCTGCCCTCGCCGTTCACCGCCACCCGCTACCACTCGCTGGCCGCCGAGCCCGCCGCCCTGCCGGCCGAGCTCGAGGTCACGGCGCGCACCGAGGATGGCATCATCATGGGGCTGCGCCACCGCGAACTGCCGGTCGAGGGCGTGCAGTTCCACCCCGAGTCGGTGCTCACCGAGCACGGCCACCTGATGCTCGCCAACTGGCTGGAGCAGTGCGGCGACAAGGGAGCGGTCGCGCGGTCGACGGGACTCGCGCCGGTGGTGGGCAAGGCCGTCGCGTGACGGCCGGGTCGCCGTGGTTCCGGGCGACGAACCTGCCGGACGAGCCCGAGCCCCAGCCGATACCCGCCCCAGAGCCCGTACCGCAGCCGGCCGTTCAGCCGCTGTACGAGGCGGAGACGGCCGTCTACGAGGCGATACCGGGCCCGGACGCCTACCAGGACGCCTATCAGGGCACCCAGCCGCCCCAGGCCCCCCAGGAGGCGTACGAAGCCCTCCAGGAGCCGTACACGGCCCCGTACGCGCCTTCCTACGAGCAGCCGCAGCCCGAGCCGCCGCAGCCGGAGCCGCAGGAGCCGGACGACGGAACGATGGCGCTGCGGACCGTCGTCGAGCAGGCAGCCGCGCCGCTGCCCGGCCCCGGGCGGGCCGAACGGCGTCGCGCCGCCAAGCGCAAGGGCCGCGGCGCCGCCCCCGAGCCGGCCGCGCCCGCGCGGACGACCGCGCCGCTCTCCCGCGTGGAGGCCCGCCGTGCCGCCCGCGCCGCCAAGGACAGCGTCGGCGTGGTGCTCAGCCGTGTCGTCGGCGAACTGTTCATCACCTTCGGCGTCGTCATGCTGCTGTTCGTCACCTACCAGCTGTGGTGGACCAACGTCCGCGCCGGCCAGGAGACCGACAAGGCCAAGGAGCGGATCGAGAACTCCTGGTCGCAGGACGACCGCAAGCCGGGCGCCTTCGAACCCGGCGAGGGCTTCGCC
Organism: Streptomyces sp. NPDC012769; assembly: GCF_042901205.1. NCBI lineage: Bacteria > Bacillati > Actinomycetota > Actinomycetes > Kitasatosporales > Streptomycetaceae > Streptomyces > Streptomyces sp. NPDC012769. Next base: position 265,640 of record NZ_JBIBCP010000005.1, read on the forward strand.
ATCATGTACATCCCGAAGCTGGACGTCGTCGTCCCCGTCGCCGAGGGCATCGACAAGAACAAGGTCCTCGACAAGGGCATGGCCGGCCACTACGCCGACGGCAGCCTCAAGACGGCCATGCCCTCCGACAAGCAGGGCAACTTCGCCGTCGCCGGACACCGCAACACCCACGGCGAACCGTTCCGGTACATCAACCGCCTCGTACCCGGCGACCCGATCGTCGTCGAGACCCGCGACGCCTACTACACGTACGAGATGGCCAGCATCCTGCCGCAGACCTCGCCGTCGAACGTCGCCGTGATCGACCCCGTACCGAAGGGCTCCGGCTTCACGGAACCCGGCCGTTACATCACGCTGACGACCTGCACGCCGGAGTTCACGAGCACGTACCGCATGATCGTGTGGGGAAAGCTCGTCGAGGAACGCCCGCGCAGCAAGGGAAAGCCGGACGCGCTCGTAGGCTGACCCCCACGACCGAGACCACCCACACCTCGACGGGACGACCTAGTGGCACGTGCGCGTAACCGGATCGCCGGGATCATCAGCGTCTTCGGTGAACTCCTCATCACCGCCGGCCTGGTCCTCGGCCTCTTCGTCGTCTACTCGCTGTGGTGGACCAACGTCCTCGCCGACCGGGCCGCCGACAAGGACGGCGACCAGGTCCGCGACCAGTGGGCCGACAGCGGCCCCGGCGCGCTCGACACCAAGGACGGCATCGGCTTCCTGCACGTGCCGGCCTTCGGCGGCGACGAGGTGCTGGTGAAGAAGGGCACCGACTCCGAGACCCTCAACAACGGTGTCGCCGGCTACTACACCGAGCCCGTGAAGTCCGCCCTGCCCCAGGACAAGCAGGGCAACTTCACCCTCGCCGCGCACCGCGACGGGCACGGCGCGAAGTTCCACGACATCCACAAGCTGCAGACCGGCGACCCCATCGTCTTCGAGACCAAGGACACCTGGTACGTCTACAAGGTCTTCAAGGCCCTCCCGGAGACCACCAAGTACAACGTGGACGTCCTCCAGCCCGTGCCCAAGGAGTCCGGGAAGACCAGGCCGGGCCGCTACATCACCCTGACGACCTGCACCCCGATGTACACCTCGGACTACCGCTACATCGTGTGGGGCGAACTGGAGCGCACCGAGAAGGTCGACGCCGCCCGCACCCCGCCGGACGAGCTGCGGTAGCCAGCACGGCAGCCACCGTCCCGACGACATGGGTAAGCCCCGGCATCCAGGATGCCGGGGCTTACCCATGAGGACGTGCGGCTCTAGTCGAACCAGCCGCCGCCGTTGCCGCTCTTCTCGGTCTTCACGTTGACCGCCTGGTTCGGCTGACCGGGCGTGCCCGGCATCGGGTCCTGCTGCCGGACGCGGGCGTCGCCGTCGGAGGAACCGTCGACGCTGCCCAGCTGGTAGCCGTTGGCGGCGAGCGTCGCGCGGGCCTCGTCGAGGGTCTGGCCGACGATGAACGGCACCGGCTGCGCCGTCTGCTGCGGGCCCTTGGAGACCTTCAGCGCGATCTGCACGTCCTTGGGCTGGTCCGTGTTGCCGTTGGGGCTCTGCCCGATGACCGTGCCCGCCGGCTGGTCGGAGTCCACGTCCTGCCGGGCCACGTTCTCGAAGCCCAGCAGCTTGAGGTCCTGGACCGCCTGGTCGTAGGAACGACCGGTGACGTCCGGCAGACGCGACTTCTCCTTCTTCGCCACGGTGATCGTGACCTCGGAGTTCTTCTCCGCCTTCGAACCGCCGTCGGGGCTCTGGCTCAGCACCCGGCCCGGCTCCTGGTCGGACTCCTCGTACTTCACGGTGACCTTGAAGCCCTTGGCGCGCAGCTGCTCCTCGGCACTCGCCTGCTGCTTCTCCGTGACGTCCGGCACCTCGATCTGCGGGGCACCCTCGGAGATCACCACGGAGATCGTCTCGCCGACGTCCATCTTCGCCGTGCCGTCCGCCACCGGCACCTGGCTGCAGATCGCGCCCTTCGGCTGGTCACAGCGCTCGGTGCCGGACTGCGCCACCTTGACCTGCGAGTTCTGCGCGAGGCCTTCGGCTTCCTTCAGCGTCTTGCCGACGAGCAGCGGCACCGGCACCTGGTCCGTGCTGTCCTTGGACTTGAACACCGCCTGGCCGATGAGGATCGCGCCGACCAGCACCAGGATGCCCGCGAGGACCAGCAGGATCGTCGAGGTGTTCGACTTCTTCTGGCGTCGGCGGGCCGGGCGGTCGTCGTAGCCGTAGCCGCCCTCGTCCGGGTTCATCGGCGGCAGCATCGTGGTCTGGCCCGCCGGGTCGGCCTGGCGCAGCGCGGCCGTCGGCTGGTCCTCCGGCGGATAACCGCCGTAGCCCCCGCCGTACCCGACCGCACCCATCGCGGCGGTCGCGGCGACCGGCTGCCCGTCCAGGCACGCCTCGATGTCCGCGCGCATCTCGTCGGCGGACTGGTAGCGGTAGTCGGGGTCCTTGACCAGCGCCTTCAGGACGATCGCGTCCATCTCCGGCGTGATCTCGGGGTCGAAGACGCTCGGCGGCTGCGGCTCCTCCCGCACATGCTGGTAGGCGACGGCGACCGGCGAGTCGCCGATGAACGGCGGCCGGACCGTCAACAGCTCGTACAGCAGACAGCCGGTGGAGTACAGGTCGGAGCGGGCGTCGACCTGCTCGCCCTTGGCCTGCTCGGGAGACAGGTACTGGGCCGTGCCGATCACCGCGGCGGTCTGCGTCATGGTCATGCCCGCGTCGCCCATGGCGCGCGCGATGCCGAAGTCCATGACCTTGACCTGACCGGTGCGGGTCAGCATGACGTTCGCCGGCTTGATGTCGCGGTGCACGATGCCGGCGCGGTGCGAGTACTCCAGCGCCTGCAGGATGCCGACGGTCATCTCCAGCGTGCGCTCGGGCAGCAGCTTGCGCCCGGAGTGAAGCAGCTCACGCAGGGTCGAGCCGTCGACGTACTCCATCACGATGTACGGGATGGACACACCGTCGACGTAGTCCTCGCCGGTGTCGTAGACCGCGACGATCGCCGGGTGGTTGAGCGAGGCGGCGGACTGGGCCTCACGGCGGAACCGGGCCTGGAAGGACGGGTCACGGGCGAGGTCCGCCCGCAAGGTCTTCACGGCGACGGTGCGGCCGAGCCGGGTGTCGTGCGCGAGGTACACCTCGGCCATGCCACCACGGCCGAGCACCGAGCCCAGCTCGTACCGGCCGCCGAGGCGACGCGGCTCTTCCATAGCTTCTCCAGCCCTCTCCGTCTGTCCCGACCGCACCCGTGTGTGGTCCGGCGGTGTGTGCTGTTCGCGCATACGCTACCGGCCGCGGGAAGGCACTTCGTCCGCCGACCGCCACCTGATACCCGACCGGTATCCGGCCCTGCCCGCCGACGATCACGCCGACGATCACGGCGTCGGCACCACCGGCGACACCACCGGCGACACCGGTGGCGACACCGGCGGCGATCCCGCTCCGGAAGATCAGCTCCTGCTCTTCAGCACCGCCTTCATCACGGCCTTCGCGATCGGGGCCGCCAGGCCACCACCGCTGATGTCCTCGCGGTCCGTGCCCTCCGAGTCCTCGACGATCACGGCCACCGCGACCGGGGAACCCTGGTCGGTCTTGGCATAGGAGATGAACCACGCGTAAGGACGCTTGGCGTTCTTCTCGCCGTGCTGGGCCGTACCGGTCTTGCCGCCGACCTTCACGCCGTCCATGCCCAGGTCGGCCTTGCCGCCGGTGCCGTTCTCGACGACGTTCTCCATCATCGTCTGGAGCAGCTGCGCGTTCTCCGGCGAGACCGGGCGGCTCAGCTCCTCCGGCTCGTTCTGCTTGATGACGTCGAGGTTCGGCGCCACCAGCTTGTCGACCATGTACGGCTTCATCAGCTTGCCGTCGTTGGCGATCGCCGCCGTCACCATGGCCATCTGCAGCGGCGTGGTGGCCGTGTTGAACTGGCCGATCGACGACAGCGCGTTGCCACCGCGGTCGGCCTTCTTGTCGTAGACCGAGGCGACGGCGCGGACCGGCGTGAACTGCTCGGAGTTGAAACCGAACTTCTCCGCCATCTCGGCCATCTTGTCCCGGCCGACGTCGTCACCGAGCTTGGCGAACACCGAGTTGCAGGAGATCCGCAGCGCTTCGTTCAGGCTGGCGTTGGCACAGCCGCCCGAGTGGTTCTTCATCGGCACCGTGGACAGCGGGATCTTCCAGCCCTCGGGGGTGTCCGTCGCCGCGTTGATGTCCTTGACCGCGCCGTTCTCCAGCGCCGCCGCGGCCGTGACCACCTTGAACACGGAGCCGGGCGGGTAGATCTCGCGCAGCGCCCGGTTCAGCTTCGGCTTGTTCTTGTCCTTCTCCAGCGCCTGCCACGCCTTGGCGTCCGCGTTGTGGTAGCCCGCGAAGGACGCCGGGTCGTACGACGGCGTCGAGGCCAGCGCGAGGATCTTGCCCGTCGACGGCTCGATCGCGACGACCGCGCCCGTCTTCGAACCCAGCCCCTTGAACGCGGCCTTCTGCGCCGCGCCGCTCAGGGTGGTGACGACGTCGCCGCCCTTCTTCTTCTCGCCGGTGAACATCGCCAGCGTGCGGTCGAAGAACAGCCGGTCGTCGTTGCCGGTGAGGATGCCGTCCTCGATCTTCTCGATCTGGCTGGCGTCGAAGGCCTGCGAGGCGTAACCCGTCACCGGCGCCCACATGGGGCCGTCCACGTAGGTCCGCTTGAACTTGTAGAAGTTGTCCTGGGAATCGATCGAGCCCGTGATCGGCTTGCCGTCCACGATGATGTTGCCGCGCTCGCTGGCGTAGCGCTCGATCGTGACCCGCTTGTTCTTCGGGTGGGCGTTCAGCTCGTCGGCGCGCACGTACTGGAGCCAGTTGTCCCGCACCAGCAGGGCGAAGATCAGCAGGCCGCAGAAGATCGCGACACGGCGCAGCGGCTTGTTCACGGACGGACCACCTGCGTCATCTCGGCGTCGGGGTTCGGGGCGGGGGAGGGCGCGGGGCGGCGCGCGGTGTCGCTGATACGGATCAGCACGCCGATCAGCGCCCAGTTGGCGATCACGGACGAACCACCGTAGGCGAGGAACGGCATCGTCATACCGGTCAGCGGGATGAGGCCCATCACACCGCCGGCGACGACGAAGACCTGCAGCGCGAACGCGCCCGACAGGCCCATCGCGAGCAGCTTGCCGAAGGGGTCGCGGGCCGCGAGGGCGGTGCGCACACCGCGCTCGATGATCAGCCCGTAGAACAGCAGGAAGACCATCACACCGGTCAGGCCGAGCTCCTCGCCGACGGTGGCGAAGATGAAGTCGGAGTTCGCGGCGAAGCCGATGAGGTCGGAATTGCCCTGGCCCATGCCGGTGCCGAGGATGCCGCCGGAACCGAAGGACATCAGCACCTGGGACATCTGGTCGCAGGCGGCCGCCATGTTCGACTGCTCCGGGGCCGTCTTCAGGCACTCGAAGGGATCGAGCCAGGCGGCCACACGCGACTGGACGTGGCCGGCGGTGGAACCGACCACCACGGCGCCCGCGGTCGACATCAGCAGACCCATGACGACCCAGCTGGTCCGCTCCGTCGCCACGTACAGCATGATCACGAACATGCCGAAGAACAGCAGTGACGTTCCGAGGTCGTTCTCGAAGACCAGGATCATCAGGCTGATCGCCCAGATCGTCAGGATCGGGCCCAGGTCACGGCCACGCGGCAGATACAGCCCCATGAAGCGACGGCTGGCCAGCGCCAACGCGTCGCGTTTCACCATCAGATAGCCGGAGAAGAACACGGCCAGGACCAGCTTCGCGAACTCACCGGGCTGGATCGAGAAACCACCGACGTTGATCCAGATCTTGGCGCCGAAGACATCCGTGCCGAGGCCGGGGACGAGCGGCAGCAGCAGCAGCACGAGGGCGGCCGCCATCGAGATGTACGTGTAGCGCTGCAGGACCCGGTGGTCCTTCAGGAGCAGCAGCACACCCACGAACATGGCGATGCCGATCGCCGAGTACAGCATCTGGTTCGGGGCGTCGGGACTGAAGGTCTTGTACCGGGCGATGATGCGCGGCGACTGGTCAAGACGCCAGATCAGCACAAGCCCCATGCCGTTCAGCAGCGTCGCCAGCGGCAGCAGCAGCGGATCCGCGTACGGCGCCCACTTGCGCACCACGAGGTGCGCGACGCCCGCGAGCAGGCCGAGCCCCAGCCCGTATCCCGCCATGCCCGGCGGCACCTTCCCGTCGATCGCCAGACCGACGTTGAGGTACGCGAACACCGGGATGGCGACGGCGAACGCCAGCAGCGCCAGCTCGGTGTTCCGGCGGCTCGGCGCCTCGATGGCGCCGATGGTGGTCGTGTTGGTGACAACGCTCATGGTGGTGAAAGGCCCCCTACGGGTCTGCTTACTGCTTGCCGCAGTTCGAGGCCAGCTTCTGCTCCTCCGAGGACAGGGTGGGCCCGGGGGACGGCGCGGCTGTGGTCGGCTTGGGGTTCGGCGCCGCGGAACCGTCCGTCGACGGCGGCGGCGTGCTCGCCTTGTCCGCCGCGTCCGCGGCGGCCTTCTGGCGCTGTTCGGTCTTCTTGCAGGCCGACGCCTGCACCGCCAGCTCGGCGATCTTCGTCTGCGCCTTGGCGAGGCTGCCGCCCGCGATCGTGTCCTCGACCTGCTTGCGCTGGTACGCCGGCAGGTACTTGAGTTCGATCTCGGGATGGTCCGCCTCGACCTCCGACAGCTTCAGCCAGGCGAGATCCTGGCTGATGCCCCGGTACAGCGCCACGTGCTCGTCCTTCGTGCCCACGTAGTACTGCGTCTGCGTCCAGCGGTACCCGCCGTACAGACCGCCGCCGATCACGCCGAGCGCCAGCAGGAGGAAGAAGGAGCGCTTGATCCACTTGCGGCCCGTGCGCGGCTTCACGAAGTCGTCCTCCGCGTACGCGCCGAAGGAACCCTGCGGCGGCATCCCGCCGTAGCCGTGGTCGTCGCCACTGCCGGGCGGGCCGAAACCACCCGCCGGCGGCTGCTGGTGCGGCGCCGGCCGGCCGAGCCCCGCCGCGCGGCCCGCGGGCGTGTGCATCGCGCCGCCGTCGTGCAACTGCGCCTGGTTCTCGGCGACCGCGCCCACGATCACCGGGGTGTCGCTGAGGTGGCCGGCGAGGGTGTCGCCGCCGTCGACGTCGAGGACGTCGGCGACGATCACCGTGATGTTGTCCGGGCCGCCGCCGCGCAGCGCGAGCTGGATCAGCTCCTGCACGGTCTCCTGCGGCCCCTGGTAGCTGGCGAGGGTCTCCTCGAGCGTCTGGTGCGACACCACGCCCGACAGGCCGTCGGAGCAGACCAGATAGCGGTCGCCGGCCCGCACCTCGCGGATCGACAGGTCGGGCTCGACATGGTCGCCACTGCCCAGAGCGCGCATGAGGAGCGATCTCTGCGGGTGGGTGGTGGCCTCCTCCTCGGTGATCCGGCCCTCGTCGACGAGCCGCTGCACCCAGGTGTGGTCCTGCGTGATCTGGGTGAGCACGCCGTCGCGCAGCAGATACGCCCGCGAGTCGCCGACGTGCACGAGACCGAGGCGCTGCCCCGTCCACAGCAGGGCGGTGAGCGTCGTGCCCATGCCCTCCAGCTGGGGGTCCTCCTCGACCATCATCCGCAGCTGGTCGTTGGCGCGCTGCACCGCCGTACCGAGCGAGGTGAGGATGTCGGAGCCGGGGACGTCGTCGTCGAGCGTCACCAGGGTGGAGATCACCTCGGACGAGGCGACCTCACCGGCGGCCTGGCCGCCCATGCCGTCGGCGATCGCGAGCAGCCGCGGACCGGCGTAACCCGAGTCCTCGTTGCCCTCGCGGATCATGCCCTTGTGCGAGCCCGCGGCGAAACGCAGTGACAAGCTCATGCCCACCTGCCCTGTCGGCGCCGCCTCGGGGTGCCGCCGGTCTCGAGCCACACTGCCCACCCTCCGGTCGGGAGCCCGTACCCGCCCCGGCCCGCTGCCCGGGCCGCCGCGCGGTCCTCGGGGCGGCCCGTCGTGGGGACCGTCCCGGCGCGCTCGCTCCGCTCGCGCTCATTCATGATGTAGCACTACTTCCGAAGCTCGATGACGGTCTTGCCGATGCGGATCGGCGCGCCCAGCGGAATCGGTGTGGCGGTGGTGAGGCGGGTCCGGTCGAGATACGTGCCGTTGGTGGACCCGAGGTCCTCGACGATCCACTGACCGTCCCGGTCCGGGTAGATCCTGGCGTGCCTGCTGGAGGCGTAGTCGTCGTCCAGCACGATCGTCGAGTCGTGGGCGCGGCCCAGCGTGATGGTCTGCCCCTGGAGGGCGACCGTCGTGCCGGTGAGGGTGCCCTCGGAGACGACGAGCTTGGTCGGGGCGCCGCGGCGCTGCCGCCCGCCGCCCGCGGCCTGCTGGCCGCCCCGCTGCTGCGGAGGCGCGGCGGGCTGGCGCCCGCCCTGCTGCGGGCGCGCTTCCTGGCGCCGCGAACCGCGCTGGGTGACCCGCGTGCCGAACAGGTCGCTACGGATGACCTGGACGGCCACGATGACGAACAGCCACAGAACGGCCAGGAAACCCAGCCGCATGACCGTCAGGGTCAGCTCTGACATTGCCCCCGCTTCACCCTTCGGCTTGCCGGTAAACGATGGTGGTGCTGCCCACGACGATCCGCGAGCCGTCGCGGAGCGTAGCGCGGGTGGTGTGCTGCCCGTCCACCACGATGCCGTTGGTGGACCCGAGATCCGCGATCGTCGAGGGCGTTCCGGTCCGGATCTCGCAGTGCCGGCGCGAGACGCCGGGATCGTCGATCCTCACGTCCGCGTCGGTGCTGCGGCCGAGGACCAGGGTCGGGCGGGAAATCTGGTGACGGGTGCCGTTGATCTCGATCCAGCGGCGGACCTGCCCGCCGGCCGCCCCGGGCACGGGCGCCGGACCACCGGGCCGGGCCGCGGCCGTCGGACGGTGACCGGGCATCGCCGGGGCACCCGGCGGCGGGGCCGCGGGCATCGGCGGGGCACCGGCCGGCGGGTAGCCGTAGCCGCCGCGGGGCGGCTGCTGGTGACCCTGGCCGGGATGCTGGGCGCCGCCGGCGGCGGGCTGCGGCTGTGACGTACTCGACGCGAGCGTACGGCTGCGCACCCGGTACAGACCGGTGTCGAGGTCGTCGGCCTTCTCCAGATGGACCTTGATCGGGCCCATGAAGGTGTACCGCTGCTGCTTGGCGTAGTCCCTGACCAGGCCGGCGAGCTCGTCGCCGAGCTGGCCCGAGTAGGGGCTGAGGCGCTCGTAGTCCGGCGCGCTCAGCTCCACGATGAAGTCGTTGGGGACGACCGTCCGCTCGCGGTTCCAGATCGTCGCGTTGTTGTCGCACTCGCGCTGGAGCGCGCCGGCGATCTCGACGGGCTGGACCTCGGACTTGAAGACCTTGGCGAAGGTGCCGTTGACCAGACCTTCGAGTCGCTGCTCGAACCGCTTCAGGACTCCCATGGGGCACCTCCTCCGTCGTTGTCGTCCTGGTACTGCTTACTGATCGTATCCACGCGTCGGGAAATCGGCTGGTTCCCCTTCTCTGCCCTGTGGACGAGTGTCACCTCTCACAGACCTTCCGCGGGCCTTCTCCCCAGGGATCGTAGAGGCGGCCTGTGGACAGTGTCCCGCACCCGGGACCGGAGCAGGAGTGCCCCATGCGTCACCTCTCCGTTCCGCTCGCCGCACCGCCCGTTCCCTCTTCCCTCTCTCCTCCACCGTCGGAGAGGGGTCGAAACAACGGATGTGAATCCGCCGTCTCCGACGTGCTAATCTTCAGATGTCGCCAGGCGAACGCACCGAAAGGTGAGGGAGCCCGGAGACCACCCAATGCGCGGGTGGCGGAATAGGCAGACGCGCTGGATTCAGGTTCCAGTGCCCGAAAGGGCGTGGGGGTTCAACTCCCCCCTCGCGCACAAGACGGAAGCCCCGTAGGTCGATGACCTACGGGGCTTCTGCGTGTGCCCGGGCGGGACGTGGGGGCGGGGTGCCGGAGGGCGCGGCGCGGGGGCGGGGTGCGACCTTCGTCGGTGGGGGCCGAGACGAAAGAGGACGGCGGCCGGTTCGCGGCCGCGCCTATCGTGCGAGCGTGGAAGCTCCTACGAAGATCCGGGCCGTGAGGACCTGGCTCGCCGCCGGGTGGCGCTGGTTCGCGGTGCCGGGGCAGTGGTCGCGGCGCAGGACCGCGGGCGAGGCGGTGCTCGCCGTCGTCATGGCGCTGCTGGCCGCCGGCACCGAGGACCTCCTCGGCGGGGAGGGCTGGGCGCTCGCGGGCGTCGCCCTGGCCTCGGCCGTGCTGTCGGTGCTGCGGCGCCGGCTGCCCGTGACCGCGCTCGTCGTCACGTCGTTCCTCGCCCCGTTCCTGCCGGGCTTCCTGGCGCTGCTGATCCTCGTCGGCTGGTCGGCGGGCCGTTACATCCCGGGAGCCGGCCGGGCCCTGGCCGCGGGAACCGCCGCGTACGTACTGAACATCGCCGGCACGGTCATCGAGATGTGGGACGGGCACCGGATCCTGACGGTGACGTTCATCTCGACGCTCTACTTCCTGGCGACGACGCTCGCCCCCGGGCTCGCCCACCGCTACTGGGCCCAGCGCAGGACGCTGCTGCACGCGCTCCAGGAGCGCAACGTCCAGCTGCTGCGGGAGCGGGCGATGATCGTGGGTCAGGCCAGGATGCGGGAGCGCCAGCGGATCGCGCAGGACATGCACGACAGCCTCGGCCACCAGCTGGCGCTGATCTCCGTGCACACCGGCGCCCTGGAGGTGGATCCCCATCTGACCGATCGCCAGCGGGAGGTGGTGGCGGTCCTGCGGAACGCGTCCGTGGACGCCATGCACGAGCTGCGGGAGGTCGTCGGCATCCTGCGTGACGGGGTCGAGGCCCCGGACGAGGGGCCGGGTGCCCCGGTGGGGCGGCCCGGCGACGAGACGGGGCGGGCGGCGCGGGGGACCGCCGGCATCGAGGGGCTCGTCACGGCCGCCCGGTCCGCCGGGACCACGATCGGCCTGACCCGGCGCGGCGAGGCGCGGGCGCTCGCGCCGGCCGTCGACCACGCCGCGTACCGGATCGTCCAGGAAGGCCTGACGAACGCCTACAAGCACGCGCCCGGCGCCCCGATCACCGTGGAGGTGCGCTACGAGCCGGACGCGTTCGTCGTCGAGGTCCTGAACGAGGACGCGGCCGAACGGCCCGCCGAGGTCGTCAGCGGCGGGCAGGGACTGACCGGGCTGCACGAGCGGGCCCGGCTCGTCGGCGGCATCGTCCACGCCGGCCCCGCCGACGGCGGTGGCTTCCGGGTCGCCGGAGTCCTGCCGTACGGGGCGGTGGAGGCGGCTCCCTACGTGGACCCGTACGCCGATCCGTCGGCGGACGCGGCGGCCGCCCAGGGGGGCACCGTGCTGCCGCACCTGGTCCCCTACGCACTGCCGTACGCCGTCCCGCATGCCGTCCCGCACGCCGCGTCTTTCGTCGATGCGGCCGACGACTTCCGGCAGCAGTCGAAGAAGGGCCCGCGAGGCCACCGTGGTCGGGTCGCAGTCGGACCGTCCGACTGGACGGTGACGGAGCGGGAGCTGGCGATGGCGATGCAGGCGGGCAGGGGCAGGAGCACGGGCGGCGGGATAGCGCTGGGCTGCGGGATCGCGTTCGCGGCGCTCGTGCTGCTGCTGGTCGCGGGCGGTTTCGGCATCTACTTCCTGATGGGCTCGATGTCGAAGGGCATGATCGACCCGGCCGAGTACGACGCCGTCAAGGTCGGTCAGAGCGAGAAGGAGGTCCGCGACCGACTTCCTTCGGGCGACACCATCACCACGACCGGTCTGCACGGCAAGGGCCCCGCGGAGCCCGAGGGATCGAAGTGCCTGGTGCTGATGAGCTCGGAGGTGGGGGAGACCATCGAGGCCGAACCCGTTTTCCGGTTCTGCTTCAAGGACGGCAAGCTGATCGAGAAGAAGTCGTACGACGTCGTGCGCTAGGGCGGTCGGCGCCCGGGCGCCGGGTACGGGCCCCGACGGGGGGCGTGGCCGGTTCGTACCGCGAGCCGTTGGGGAGAGGCTGTGACAGGGGTCGGGGCAGGGACCGGAGCAGGGGCCGAGGCACGGGCAGGTGCGGGTGCGATGGCCGCCGCCGGGGCGGAGCGGCGGATCAGAGTCGTGGTCGCCGACGACGAGCCCTTGATCAGAGCCGGAATCCGGATGATCCTCACCTCGGATCCGCAGATCGAGGTCGCCGCCGAGGCCACCAACGGCCGCGAGGCCATCGACCTGGCCCGCGCCCACGCGGCGGACGTGGTGCTGCTCGACATCCAGATGCCCGTGCTCGACGGGCTCTCCGCCCTGCCCGAGCTGCGCCGGGCCGCGCCGTCGACGAAAGTGATCGTGCTGACGACCTTCGGCGAGCGGGAGAACGTGCTGCGCGCCCTCGAGCACGGCGGAGCCGGGTTCCTGCTGAAGGACACCGCGCCGGCCGAGCTGATCCGCGCCGTGCGGGCCGCCGCCGCGGGTGACGCCTATCTCTCCCCCGCCGCCACCCGCCATGTGGTCGAGCAGCTCGCCTCGGGCCGCGAGGCGGCGCGCGCCGAGGAGGCGCGGCGGCGGCTGACCGCGCTCAGCGAGCGGGAGCGCGAGGTGCTCGCGCTGCTCGGGGAGGGACTCTCCAACGCCGACGCGGGCCGGCGGCTGCACATGAGCGAGGCCACGGTGAAGACGTATGTGAGCCGGATCCTGGCCAAGCTGAACTGCGAGAACCGGGTGCAGGCGGCGCTGCTGGCCCGCGACGCCCGGCTGTAGGGGCGGGCTCGGGCTGGTGGGCCGGCTCGGGCTGGTGGCCCGGCTCCGGCTGTAGGGGCGCCGGGGGAAGCCGTCCGGGGACCGTGCGTCAGGGCCTGGGGTGCGGGGCGGCGGGGGAGGCGGGGGCGGTCGGCAGGCCGGTGTCGCCCGCCGCGTTGTAGCGGAGCAGATAGGCCGCGAACGCGGCGAGGTCCTCGGCCGACCAGTCCTTGAGGCGTTCCTCGTACGCGGCGAGTCGGCTGGCCTGGGTGGCGGCGAGGACCTGCCGGCCCGCCTCCGTCGGGTGCAGCACCTGCACCCGGTGGTCGTCCGGGTCGGGCCGCCGCTCGACCAGGCCGAGCTTCTCCAGGGCGCCGATCTGGCGGCTGACCGTCGACTTGTCCAGCAGGTAGTGGGCCGCGAGGTCCGTGGCCCGGCAGCCCTGCCGGTCGTCGATGTGGGCCAGGAGCGTGTACGAGACCAGCGACAGCTCCGGGTGGAGCCGGGCCGCGGCGGCCCGCGCCCGGCGGGCGAAGGCCGTCAGTTCCCGCTGGATGGTGTCGAGGGACGTCTCCCGCGCGCCGTCGCTCATGGTGCGCTCCTTGTCGCCGCGGGCCGGGCCTCGTCGGCTGGCCGGACCTTCACTTGCAGTTGTATAGTACAACGGTTATGTAGTTGTAAAAGCCAACCATGGAGGTTCAGGTGTCCGCCGGACCGACCACCAAGGGAGCACTGCGCCACGTCCTCGGCCACCTGCTCACCCCCCTGCTGATGTGCATCGGCATGGGCCTCGCCTACCTCGGCGCCTTCCACGCCCCCGAACCCCACGACCTGCGCGTCGACATCGTCGGCTCCGGCCCCCAGGCCCAGGTCCTCGCCCAGACCCTCCAGGACAAGAGCGCCGGCGCCCTCGACGTCCGCACCGTCCCCGACCGCGCCACCGCCACCGCCGCCCTGCGCGACCGGGCCAGCTTCGGCGCCTACATCCCCGGCGAAGCCACCGACACCCCCGAACTCCTCGTCGCCTCCGCCTCCTCCGACACCAGCGCCATGGCCGTCGAGAAGGTCTTCACCAAGGTCGCCGCCACCGACGGACACCCGCTCCAGGTCACCGACGTCGCCCCCGTCGCCTCCGGCGACCCCACGGGACAAGGCATCTTCTTCCTCCTCGTCGCCCTCAGCATCGGCTCCTACGCCTCCGTCGCCGTCATCGGCGGCGCCGGAGCCGTCCTCCCCATGCGCACAAGGGCCCTCCTCGCCGCGGGCATGTCCCTCGTCGTCAGCCTCATCGGCACCGTCTTCGCCGGACCCCTCTTCCACCTCGTCGACCACGGCCTCGGCGGCCTCTGGGCCCTGTCATGGCTCTACAGCGCCGGCATCCTGCTGATCGGCGTCGGACTCCACACCTTCCTCAAGCGCTGGACCACCCTCGGCGTGATGGTGCTGTTCGTGATGCTCAACTTCACCAGCTCCGGCGGCATCTACCGGCCCGAACTCCAGCCCGGCCTCTTCGGCTCGCTGCACGCCTTCTGGAACGGCGCCGGATTCGTCGAAGGCGTCCGAGGCCACGTCTACCTCGACGGCAACGCCCTCGGCGGCAACGTCCTCGTGCTCACCCTCTGGCTCCTCGCCGGCCTCGCCCTCACCGTCACCGCCGGCCGCGCCGAAGCCCGCCGCCACCCCGCCGCGGCCCCCGCCGCGGAAAAGCGGGCCCAGGCCGACGAAGCCGAGGAGGAAATGGAGGAGGCGGTCGCCGTCTGACCCACCCGGGCCCCGGCCGAGCACGCTCTCAACGGGCCACGGGGAGTTGTCCACAGGCCGTTGTCCACAGGGGGAGACGGCCTCGTGGACCCGGCGGTACCGTCATGGCCAGCCGACGCAGTTGATGTTGGCAGCACGGTCAACAGGACGAGGAACGGCGGGGGAGGACGTCCATGGACGACACCAGGACAGCGGCGGTACCGGGACAACGCGACCACGCGGCGGACAGCGAGCCCGCGGCCGACGGTTTCGCCCGCCTGCCGCACGTACCCGGCTTCGCCCGGCGCGCCGCCGACGGAGCCGCCGCCACCGCCCGACGGCGCGGCAAGGAAATCCGGCAGGACCTCCCCCGCTCCGCCCACGCCACCCTCACCCCCGCCCACGACCGCCCCGACGCCATCAGCGCCGTCGAGGAGTCCAACCGCGGCCGGGTCCCCGAACTCACCCCCATCAGAGTCGGCAGGATGGCCGCCAGCCCCTTCGCCTTCCTCCGCGGCGCCGCCGGCCTCATGGCCCACGACCTCGCCGACTCCCCCGTCACCGGCATCGCCGCCCAGATCTGCGGCGACGCCCACGCCGCCAACTTCGGCCTCTACGGAGACGCCCGCGGCCGGCTCGTCATCGACCTCAACGACTTCGACGAAACCGTCGTCGGCCCCTGGGAATGGGACCTCAAACGGCTCGCCACCTCCCTCGTCCTCGCCGGACGCGAAGCCGGCGCCGACGAGGACACCTGCCGGGCCGCGGCCTTCGACACCGCAGGCGCCTACCGGCGCACCATGCGCCTGCTCGCCCGGCTCCCCGCCCTCGACGCCTGGAACGCCATCGCCGACGAGGAACTCGTCTCCCACACCGACGCCCGCGACCTCATAGGCACCCTCGAACGGGTCTCGGCCAAAGCCCGCAACAACACCAGCGCCCGCTTCGCCGCCCGCTCGACCGAGGCCATACCCGCCACCGAAGGCGGCGGCAGACGCTTCGTCGACGCACCACCGGTACTGCGCCGCGTCCCCGACGCCGAGGCGGCCGCCGTCGCCGCCTCCCTCGGCCCCTACCTGGAGACCGTCTCCGAGGACCGGCTTCCGCTGCTCGCCCGGTACGCCATCCATGACGTGGCCTTCCGTGTCGTCGGCACCGGCAGCGTCGGCACCCGCTCCTACGTGGTGCTGCTGCTCGACCACCGGGGCGAGCCCCTCGTCCTCCAGGTCAAGGAGGCCCGCCCCTCGGCGCTGCTGCCCCACCTGAAGACCGTCGGCTTCCCCACGGGCGACACCGGGCACGAAGGGCGCCGTGTGGTGCTCGGGCAGAAGCGGATGCAGGTGGTCAGCGACATCCTGCTCGGCTGGACCACGGTCGACGGGCGGCCCTTCCAGGTCCGCCAGTTCCGCAACCGCAAGGGCAGCGTCGACCCGGCCGCGCTCACCGCCGACCAGTTCGACGACTACGGCCGCATGACCGGCGCCCTGCTCGCCCGCGCCCACGCCCACAGCGCGGACCCGCGGCTGATCGCCGGCTACTGCGGAAAGAACGAGGAGCTCGACGAGGCCGTCGCGTCCTTCGCCGTCGCCTACGCGGACCGCACCACCGCGGACCACGCCGACCTGCTGTCGGCGATCCGCTCCGGTCGCATAGCGGCGGAACAGGGCGTCTGAGACAACGGGCGACAACGAGGGGGAGGGTGGGAGGGGGGAGGGGGAGGGAGGGGGGAGCCCCCCCGGAGGAGGGACCGTAGGCTGGACGGGACGAGCCGGAACGAGGACGTGGACGGGCGTGGACGTGAGCGTGGACCAGGGCGTGGGTGGCGGGTCCGAGGAGCGGCCCGAGGCTGAGCGGCCGGACGGTGAGCGGCCTGAGGGCGTGCGGCCCGACGACGTACGGGCCGAGGACGCGCAGGCCGGGGACGTACGGGCGGAGGAAGCGCGGCCCGAGGACGTACAGCCTGAGGGGGAGCGGCCGGAGGCGCGGCTTGATCAGGCGGTGCGGGTGGCCGAGCAGGCTCTGATCGAGTTCGAGATCGCCGTGGAGACCTTCCGGGTCGAGGTGGAGAACTTCTCCCGTCTGCACCATCAGAAGCTCGGCCCGATGTACGCCCGGCTCGACGAGCTGGACGCGCAGATCGCGGAGGCCAGGGCGGCGCGTACCGGAGACCCGGAGGATGTGCGGCGGGCGCAGGAGGCGCGGGCCGCGGTCATGCCGATGCCCGGGGTGGAGGAGCTGTTCCACGACTGGGTCGACTCCGACGGTCTGTCCGCGGAGGCCGCGGCGATGCTGACGGACCGGCCGGTGCAGCCGCCGAAGCGGGTGCGGCCGTCCGACGAGGCCCGCAGGCTGTATCGGGAGCTGGCGCGCAAGGCGCATCCGGATCTCGCGCGGGAGGAGGACGAGCGCCGGCGGCGCGAGGAGTTCATCACGCGGGTGAACGTGGCCTATGCCCGTGGGGACGAGGGGCTGCTGCGGGAGCTGTCCGAGGAGTGGGCGGCGGGGCCGGTGCCGGAGGCGCGGCGGAGCGAGGCCGAGGAGCTCTACGCGCGTCTGGAGTGGCTGGCGCAGCGCAAGGAGATGCTGTCGGTGGTCGCGCGGGAACTGGAGGAGAGCGCGATCGGCGCGATGCTGCGGATGGCGCCGGACGATCCGGATCGGCTGCTCGAGGAGATCGCCGAGCAGTTGCTCGCGCAGGTCGCCGAGCGTGAGGCGGAGCTCGCGTCGCTCGTGGCGTAGGCCGGGTGCAGTAGGTTCGATGGTGTGCGCCCGTGGGGGCGCGGAGTTTTCGAGAGAGAAGGCCTGGTCCATGAATTTCGCCCCGCTGCCGTCCGTCGACGTGGCTTCGGTGCCGGCCGATGCCCTGGTGCTGGATGTCCGTGAGGACGACGAGTGGGCGGCCGGTCATGTCGAGGGCGCGCTGCACGTTCCGATGAGCCAGTTCGTGGCGCGGTTCGGTGAGGTCACCGAGGCCGTGGCGGAGGGGCGGCGGGCGTTCGTGATGTGCCGGGTGGGTGGCCGTTCCGCGCAGGTCACGCAGTATCTGGTGGGTCAGGGCATCGACGCGGTGAACGTGGACGGCGGGATGCTGGCCTGGGATGGTGCCGGGCGTCCGATGGTGACGGACGACGGAAGCCCGGCGTACGTGCTGTAGGTCCGCTGCGGGTCCCCTGGCGCCTGTGGTCTGCGGGTCCGCGTCTGCGGTCTGCGGGTCAGGCGAGGGGGTGGGCGGCGAGCAGGTCGCCGAGTTCTTCCTCGTGGGCGGCGGCGGGGCCGAGTGAGAGTTCGAGGTGCTTGGCCCAGGCGTGGTAGCGGTGCAGGGGGTAGTCGGTGTCGGCGCCGAACCCGCCGTGGAGGTGCTGGGCGGTCTGGACGACGCGGCGTACGCCTTCGGCTGCCCAGATCTTGGCGACGGCGATGTCGCCCGTGGCGGGGAGTGGGCCGCCGGCGTCGGTGGTGAGGCGCCAGGCGGCCTGCCAGAGGGTGACTTCCATGGCGCGCAGGTCGATGTAGCGGTCGGCTGCCTGGACGGCGACGGCCTGGAAGGTGGCCACGGGGTGGCCGAACTGTTCGCGTTTTCCGGTGTACTGGCTGGTCATGGTCAGGACCTGTTCGCCGAGGCCGAGGGCGAGGGCGCAGGTTCCGGTGGTGAGGAGTGCGTGGAGTTCTTCCCAGGCGCCTTCGGTGTCGATGACGTCGGTGGGGTCGAGGTGGACGTCGTCGAGGTGGAGTGCGGCGAGGAGCTCGCCGTGGGTGGCGTACTGGTCGGCCAGGGTGAGGCCGGGGTGGGTGCGGGGCAGCAGGGCGAGGACGGTGTTGCCGTCGGGGGTGTGTGCGGGGACGGCGATGCGGTCGGCCTGGTGGGCCCAGGGGACGGCGCTGGTGTGGCCGTCGAGGGTCCAGCCGGTGGTGTCGCGGTGGGCGGTGACGGCGAGGGGGGCCGGGTCGTGGCCGGTGCGGCCGTGGGCGGCGGCGGTGAGGACGAGTTCGCCGCGGGTGACGCGGGGCAGCAGGGCGTCGGCGGTCCCGGCGGGGGCGTGGTGCTGGAGGGTGAGGGCGACCGCGCTGGTTTCGAGGAGTGGGACGCGGGCGAGGGCGCGGGCTGATTCGCGCAGCACGAGGCAGAGGGCGATGGCGTCGAGTCCGGCGCCGCCGTGGGCGGGGTCGAGGACGAGGCCGAGCAGGTCGGTGTCGGCGAGGCGGGCCCAGAGGGCGCGGTCGAAGTCGTCGGCGACCGCGCCCGGGGTGAGGGCGGGGCTGGGGACGGCGTCGGGTGGGACGTCGGCGAAGACGGCTTTGGCCGTTTCGGTGGCCGCGTGCTGTTCTTCGGTGAAGGTGAAGTCCACTGTCCTGCCCCTCCCGGTGGTGCCCGCTGCGATCTGACGGATCGTCAAGATAGAACAGGTTCTACCGGAAGGGAATGGGCGGGCGAGGCCGGTCAGCGGTCGAAGTCGAGCTCGACCTCCGGTGTGGCGGGGTGGGACTGGCAGGCCAGCACATAGCCGGCGTCGGTCTCCTCGGGTTCCAGGGCGAAGTTGCGGTCCATCCGCACGTCACCGGAGACGAGGAAGGCGCGGCAGGTGCCGCACACTCCGCCCTTGCAGGCGTACGGGGCATCTGCCCGGGCGCGCAGCACGGTTTCCAGGAGCGTCTCGCCCTGCTGGACGGGCCAGTTGCCGGACCGGCCGTGCAGGGTGGCGGTCAGGGTGGCGTGCGCGGGTGCGTCGGTCGTGGGGGCCGGGGCGGGGGCGGAGCCGCCGTCGACGTGGAAGATCTCCTGGTGGACGCGGCCGCGGTCGACGCCGAGGCCGCGCAGGGCCTGTTCGGCGTTCTGCACGAGGCCGAAGGGGCCGCACAGGAACCAGCCGTCGATCTCGCCGACCGGGAGGAGCGTGGGCAGCAGGCTGGTGAGTCGCTCGCGGTCGAGGCGCCCGGAGGGGAGGCCCGACTGCTGTTCCTCGCGGGAGAGCACGGTGACCAGCTGGAAGCGGTCGGGGAAGCGGTCCTTGAGGTCGGCGACGTCGTCGAGGAACATCGTGGAGGCCGCGGTGCGGTCGCTGCGGACGAGGCAGAACCGTGCCTCGGGTTCGCGGGCGAGCAGGGTGGCGGCCATCGACAGGACCGGCGTGATGCCGCTGCCGCCGACGACGGCCGCGAAGTGGCCGGGGCGCGGGGCGAGGACGAACCGGCCCATCGGCTCCATGACCTCGACGGTGTCGCCTACGGCGAGCTCCTTGAGGGCGTAGGTGGAGAACTCACCGCCGTCGACGAGGCGGATGCCGACGCGCAGGACGGGCGTCTCGCCCTCGCCGGCGGCGGGGGCGCAGATCGAGTACGTGCGGCGGATCTCCGTGCCGTCCGGTCCGGTGCGGCGCAGGGCGAGGTGCTGGCCGGGGGTGTGGCGGAAGGCGTCGTGCAGCTCGGCCGGGACGGCGAAGGTGACGGCCACGGAGTCGTCGGTGAGCTGCTCGACCTCGCTCACCCGGAGCGGATGGAACCCGGCCCGTGCGGCGCTGGGGGACGGCATCTACAACTCCTTGAAGTGGTCGAACGGTTCGCGGCAGGCGGTGCAGCGGCGCAGTGCCTTGCACGCGGTGGAGGAGAAGCGGCTGAGGAGTTCGGTGTCGGTGGAGCCGCAGTGGGGGCAGCGGATCGCCAGGGTGAGCGGGACCGGGCCGCCGGCCGGGCCGGGGCCCTGGGGGCGGGGCGGTGCGATGCCGAACTCGGCGAGTTTGCGGCGGCCTTCCTCGGTGATGTCGTCCGTCGACCAGGCGGGGCTGAGGACGGTGACGACGGACACCTCGGGCACGCCGTGCTGGTGGAGGGCGTGCTCGATGTCGGAGGACATCGCCTCGATGGCCGGGCAGCCGGTGTAGGTGGGGGTGAGCTCGACCTCGACCCGGCCGGGGCCGTGGACGTGGACCCCGCGGACGACGCCGAGTTCGGCGAGGGTGAGGACGGGCAGCTCGGGGTCGGGGACGGCGCCGGCGATCCGGGCGAGTTCCTCTTCGAGCGGGGTGGGGGCCGTGGTCGGCGTGCCGGTCACCATGACGCCCCCGGGTGGCTGCGGTGCAGGTGCTGCATCTCGGCGAGCATGCGGCCGAAGGACTCCGTGTGCAGTCCCTGGCGGCCGGCGCCGGCGCTCCAGGCCCCGGTGCGCGGGCCGGAGGGGACGGTGAGGGTGGCCTTGTCGAGGACGGCGGTGACGGAGTCGAGCCAGGCGCGCTCCATCGCCTCCATGTCGAGGTCCAGGCCGTCGAGGGGCTGGAACAGCTCGCCGGTGTACCGCCACAGGGCGTCGCAGGCGTGCTGCATCCGGCTGTGGCTCTCGTCGGTGCCGTCGCCGAGGCGCAGGGTCCAGTGCTCGGCGTGGTCCTGGTGGTAGGCGACTTCCTTGACGGCCTTGGCGGCGAGTCCGGCGAGGGGGCCTTCGGTGGCGGCGAGCCGCCCGTACAGAAGGCGCTGGTAGGTGGAGAAGTACAGCTGGCGGGCGATGGTGTGGGCGAAGTCGCCGTTGGGCTTTTCGACGAGCTGGCAGTTGCGGAAGGCGCGCTCTTCGCGGAGGTAGGCGAGTTCGTCCTCGTCACCGACGAGGGAGAGCAGGATGCGGGCCTGGCCGAGGAGGTCGAGCGCGATGTTGGCGAGGGCGACCTCCTCTTCGAGGACGGGGGCGCTGCCGGCCCACTCCCCCAGGCGCTGGGCGAGGACGAGGGCGTCGTCGCCGAGGGCGAGCGTCGCGGCCGGGACGGTGGTGGTGGGACCGGTCACAGGTGCTTCACCCCGTCCGGGATCTCGTAGAAGGTCGGGTGGCGGTAGGGCTTGTCCGCGGAGGGCTCGAAGAAGGGGTCCTTCTCGTCGGGCGAGGAGGCGGTGATCGCGGTGGAGGGGACGACCCAGATCGACACGCCCTCGTTGCGCCGGGTGTAGAGGTCGCGGGCGTTGCGCAGGGCCATCTCGGCGTCCGGGGCGTGCAGGCTGCCGGCGTGGGTGTGGGACAGTCCGCGGCGCGAGCGCACGAACACCTCCCACAGCGGCCATCCGTCGGTGGTCATGCGCGTGCCTCCCCGTCCTGGTGCTGTCCGGCCCGGTGCTGTCCGGCCTGGTCGCCGGTGGTGTTCCCGGTGTGCTTCTGGTGCTTCTCCGCGTACGCCGCGGCGGCGTCCCTGACCCAGGCGCCGTCCTCGTGTGCCTGGCGGCGCTTGGTCAGCCGCTGCTCGTTGCAGGGGCCGTTGCCCTTGAGGACGTCCCAGAACTCGGCCCAGTCGATCGGGCCGAAGTCGTAGTGCCCGCGCTCCTCGTTCCACTTCAGGTCGGGGTCGGGGAGGGTGAGGCCGAGGCTCTCGGCCTGGGGGACGGCGATGTCGACGAAGCGCTGGCGCAGCTCGTCGTTGGAGTGGCGCTTGATCTTCCACGCCATCGCCTGGGCGGAGTGGGTCGACTCGTCGTCCGGCGGGCCGAACATCATCAGCGAGGGCCACCACCAGCGGTTCACCGCGTCCTGGGCCATGGCGTGCTGGGCCTCGGTGCCGCGGGAGAGGGCGAGCAGTGCCTCGTACCCCTGGCGCTGGTGGAAGGACTCCTCCTTGCAGACCCGGACCATCGCGCGGGCGTACGGCCCGTAGGAGCAGCGGCAGAGGGGGACCTGGTTGGTGATGGCGGCGCCGTCGACGAGCCAGCCGATGGCGCCGACGTCGGCCCAGGTCAGCGTGGGGTAGTTGAAGATCGACGAGTACTTCTGGCGGCCGGAGTGGAGCTTGTCGAGGAGCTCGTCGCGGCTGGCGCCGAGGGTCTCGGCCGCGCTGTACAGATACAGGCCGTGGCCGGCCTCGTCCTGGACCTTGGCCATGAGGATCGCCTTGCGCCGCAGGCTGGGCGCGCGGGTGATCCAGTTCGCCTCGGGCTGCATGCCGATGATCTCGGAGTGGGCGTGCTGGGCGATCTGGCGGATCAGGCCCGCCCGATAGGCGTCGGGCATCCAGTCGCGGGGCTCGATGCGCTCGTCGGCGGCGACGGCGGCGTCGAACACCGCTTCGAGGGCGGCCCGGGACGCCTCCGTCTCCGCTGTCGCTGTCGTCTCTGCCGTACCTGCGGTCATCGGACCCCCTACCGACCGATCGTTCGGTTGAATGACTTCAATGGTCGTTCGGCGGCCCGTATGGTGTCAACCCTGTGGATAACTGCCGAGGTGTGAGCGGGAGCGGGGCGCGATGCACTCGTACGACGACGGGGGCCCGGACGGGTCCGAGCCGGATGGTTCGCCCGAACGGGTGACGGAGGGGCCGAGGGCCGGGATCGCGGCGCTGTCCATGCCGTACCAGGTGGTCGCCGCCGTCGCGCTCGCCGTCCTCGGCGTCTTCGCCTGCGTCCACCTCGCGATGGTCTTCCTGCACGTCGCGCCCTCGAACACGCTGACGAAGAAGCACGGCGAGGCCGTCGACGACTGGATCTACCCCGAGTTCGAGCAGAACTGGAAGCTCTTCGCTCCCAATCCGCTCCAGCAGAACATCTCCGTCGAGGTCCGCGCCCAGATCTCCGGGGCGGACGGCGGCCGCACGACCACCGGCTGGATCGACCTGTCCGCCCAGGACGCGACGCGCATCCGCGGCAGCCTCCTGCCCAGCCACACCGCGCAGAACGAGCTGCGCCGGGCCTGGGACTTCTACCTCAACTCCCACACCGACGACCACCGCCCCAACGGGCTGCGCGGCGAGCTCTCGGAGGAGTACATGCGGCGGATCGTGCTGCTGCGCCTCGACGAGCGGGCACTCGGCGGCAGGGTCGAGAAGATCCAGCTGCGCTCCGCCACCCGGAGCGTCCCCGCCCCCGTGTGGAGCACCGAGAAGGTCGACACGGCGCCGGTCTTCCGCGCCGCGCCCTGGTGGCGCATCACCCCCGGCGACCGGCCCGCAGGGGCCGGGACCCAGGCCGGCGGCGAGGGCGGGACCGGAAGCAAGAGCGGGGCCCTGAAGGGTACGGAGGCCGTCCGATGAGCAGTACCCCGGCCGCCGAGCGGCCCCGCGTCCCCTTCGACCGGCGGCTCGCCGGCGCCGTCCAGAAGGTCACGGCGAACGCCCTCGGCCCCTACCAGACGGCGATCGTCCGCATCGGCTTCTCCGCCACCTGGCTGCTCTTCCTGCTGCGCGAGTGGCCCCACCGGCTCGAGCTGTACGGCCCCGACGGCCCCTGGTCGTGGGAGATGGGCCACCGGCTGATCACCGACAACCACGCCTTCACCGTGCTGATGTGGTCGGACGGACGCCTCTGGTTCGAGATCGTCTACGGCCTCGCCCTGCTCTCCGCCCTCCTCCTGCTCCTCGGCTGGCACACCCGGGCCGTCTCCGTGGTCTTCATGTGCGGCGTGCTCTCCCTGCAGAACCGCTCCATCTTCATGGGCGACGGCGGCGACAACGTCATCCACCTGATGGCGCTCTACCTCGTCCTCACCCGCTGCGCGCAGGTCTGGTCGCTCGACGCGCGGCGCGCGGCGCGCGGCCGTGGCGACGGCGGGGTTGTCGGGCCGCTGCTGTGGGTCGTGCTCGGTGGCTTCCTGATGGCCGCCACCTACTTCGCCGGCGCCACCGGGGAGTGGTGGCTGCTGGTGCTGCTGTGGGTGCTGTGGCTGGGACAGGGGCTGTGGTGGCTGGTGAGCCGCTATGCCTCGGACGAGCCGCGCACGCTCCTCGACGTGGTGGCCAACCTCGCCCACAACGCCACGCTCGTCGTGATCATGGCGGAGGTCTGTCTGATCTACGCCACGGCCGGCTGGTACAAGGTCCAGGGCTCGCGCTGGCAGGACGGCACCGCGCTCTACTACCCCCTCCAGCTCGACTACTTCTCCCCCTGGCCCGCCCTCTCCGACCTGCTGGGCGCGAGCGGGCTGATCGTTCTGCTGCTGACCTACGGCACCGTGATCGTGCAGGTCGCCTTCCCCTTCACGCTCTTCAACCGCAAGGTCAAGAACGTCCTGCTCGCGGCGATGATCCTGGAGCACGCCGGCATCGCCGTGCTGCTCGGGCTGCCGTTCTTCTCGCTCGCGATGATCGCGGCGGACGCGGTCTTCCTGCCGACGGTGTTCCTGGTGTGGCTGGGCGCGCGGGTCGCGGGAGGCCGCGACCGGCTGCTGGGGCGGACGCGGGCGGGGGCGGGGGCCGACGCGGTGGTGCCGGTGCCGGAGCAGGGCCGTTCGGGTGACGAGCCCAGTCCCCGTACCCTCGTCGGGTGAGCACCACCGAAGAACAGCCCGTCCCGGTTCAGCCCGTCCCGGACCAGGGTGACGAGCCGATCCAGTACGACGAGGGGTTCGGCCCCGAGGTCGGCGTCGGGCCGCATCCGGAGCCGTGGCCGCGGGGTGAGCGTTACGACCCCGAGCTGCTGGCGGGCGGCGACCGGCGCAATGTCGTCGACCGCTACCGGTACTGGACGCGTGAGGCGATCGTGGCCGACCTGGACACCCGGCGCCACGACTTCCACGTGGCGGTGGAGAACTGGGGCCACGACTTCAACATCGGTTCGGTGGTGCGGACGGCCAACGCCTTCCTGGCGAAGGAGGTCCACATCGTGGGCCGGCGGCGCTGGAACCGGCGCGGGGCGATGGTCACCGACCGCTACCAGCATGTGCGGCACCACCCGGACACCGAGGCGCTGACCGCGTGGGCGGCGGCCGAGGGCCTGCCGATCATCGGCATCGACAACCTGCCGGGCGCGGTGCCGCTGGAGCGGACCGTGCTGCCGCGCCGGTGTGTGCTGCTGTTCGGGCAGGAGGGGCCCGGGCTCACGGAGGAGGCGCGGGCGCGGGCGGAGAGGGTGTGCTCGATCGCCCAGTTCGGGTCGACGCGGTCGATCAACGCGGGGGCGGCGGCGGCGATCGCGATGCATGCGTGGGTGCAGCGGTACGCGGAGATCGACTGACGGGGCGGGGCCGCGGTGCTGAGCCGGGGCCTGGGCGTGGGTGGATTCCCCCACCCCGCCCCTTCCCGAAACCCTGACGGGACCGGGGGCTCCGCCCCCGACCCCCCCGCACCCCTACGCCTGGCGGTGGGGCCGCGTCCAGGCCGGTGGCCGGGCTCGGCGCCGCTGCTCTGTGCCCTGGGCCGGGGACCCTGAGGGACTCGACGCTCCGCCCCTCCCCGCACCCCTACGCCTGGCGGCGTGGGGTGGGGGTTAAGGGGGCGCCTGGGGCCGGGACCGGTGACCCGGGGTGTCCCCCAGGGCCGTCCCTCCTGGCGGAGGGACGGGGCCCCGGGGAGCGGGGTCAGGACTGGCGGCGGACTTCTACGACGCGGAAGCGGTTGGAGACGAAGGCTCCGTCGCAGAGGGCGGCGTTGGCGGCGGGGTTGCCGCCGGAGCCGTGGAAGTCGGAGAAGGCGGCGGTCTGGTTGACGTAGACGCCGCCGGTGAGGTTCAGGGAGAGCTGGGCCGACTCCTCCAGGCAGACCTCCTCGATGGCGCGCTCGGTGTCGGCGGAGGTGGTGTAGGCGCCGACCGTCATGGCGCCCTTCTCGCGGACCGTGCGGCGCAGCAGTTCCAGGGCGTCGGCGGTCGAGTCGACCTGGACGGCGAAGGAGACGGGGCCGAAGCACTCGGAGAAGTAGGCGGCCTCGGAGTCCGGCTTGGAGCCGTCCAGCTTCACGATGACCGGGGTGCGGACGACGGCGTCGGGGAAGTCCGGGTTCGTCACCTCGCGGGAGGCGAGCGCCACCTCGCCGAGGTCCGCGGCCGCCTCCAGGCGGGCCTTGACGTCCGGGTTGACCAGGGCGCCGAGCAGCGCGTTCGCCCGGGCGTCGTCGCCGAGCAGGCCGCCGACGGCGGCGGCGAGGTCGGTGACCACCTCGTCGTACGACTTCGGGCCCTGGTCGGTGGTGATGCCGTCGCGGGGGATCAGCAGGTTCTGCGGGGTGGTGCACATCTGGCCGCTGTACAGGGACAGGGAGAAGGCCAGGTTGGAGAGCATGCCCTTGTAGTCGTCGGTGGAGTCGACGACGACCGTGTTGACGCCGGCCTTCTCGGTGTAGACCTGGGCCTGGCGGGCGTTGGCCTCCAGCCAGTCGCCGAAGGCGGTCGAGCCGGTGTAGTCGATGATCCGGATCTCGGGGCGGACGGCCAGCGTCTTGGCGATGCCCTCGCCGGGACGCTCGGCGGCCAGCGCCACCAGGTTCGGGTCGAAGCCGGACTCGGCGAGGACCTCGCGGGCGACGCGCACGGTGAGGGCCAGCGGGAGGACGGCGCGCGGGTGCGGCTTGACCAGCACCGGGTTGCCGGTGGCGAGGGAGGCGAACAGGCCCGGGTAGCCGTTCCACGTCGGGAAGGTGTTGCAGCCGATGACCAGGCCGATGCCGCGGCCGACCGGCGTGAACTCCTTGCTGAGCTCCAGCGGGTCCCGCTTGCCCTGCGGCTTGGACCAGTCGGTGCGGCCGGCCGGGGTGCGGGTCTGCTCCTCGAACGCGTACGCCACGGCCTCGAGGCCGCGGTCCTGCGCGTGGGGGCCGCCGGCCTGGAAGGCCATCATGAAGGCCTGGCCGCTGGTGTGCATGACCGCGTGCGCGAACTCGTGGGTGCGGGCGGAGATCCGGGCGAGGATCTCCAGGCACACCAGGGCGCGGGTCTCGGGTCCCGCGTCGCGCCAGGCGGCCGTGCCGGCGCGCATGGCGGGCAGCAGCACGTCGATGTCGGCGTGCGGGTACTCGATGCCGAGCGCCGGGCCGTACGGCGAGGTCTCGCCGTCGGTCCAGCCGTCGGTGCCGGGCTGGTCGAGCTCGAAGCGCTTGCCGAGCAGCTCCTGGTAGGCCGCGAGGCCGGCCGCGGCGTCCAGCGAGCCGTTCTCCCCGTAGGCCTTCGGGTGCTCCGGGTACGGGGACCAGTAGGCGCGGGTGCGGATGGTGGCGAGGGCCTGGTCGAGCGTGGACCGGTGCTTCTCGGCCAGACGGTCGGTGGTCAGCTGAGCGGTGGCCATGGATGGACCAACTCCTCGTCGAGCTGGGCAGGGAGACGCGTACGGAGTTAGAGTAACCGAACGATCGGTCGGGACAAGGGGGTCCGTCGATCCTGTGGAAAACCCATCGGGGAGGATCACTCCTATGACCGCCAACGCGAACGTCCGCCCGGGGAGCGACGAGCTGTCGGCCGACGGAGCCGGGCCCATCGACCCCAGCCGCACCGTCGCCGTCGTCGGCACGGGCACCATGGGCCAGGGCATCGCCCAGGTCGCCCTGGTCGCGGGCCACCCCGTGCGCCTCTACGACAGCGCCCCGGGCCGGGCCGCCGAGGCCGTGACCGCCGTCGCCGGCCGCCTGGACCGGCTCGTCGAGAAGGGCCGGCTGGACGCGTCGGAGCGGGACACGGCGCTGGCCCGGCTGCACGCGGCGGACTCGCTCGCCGAGCTCGCCGACGCCGCCCTCGTCGTCGAGGCGATCGTCGAACAGCTCCCCGTCAAGCAGCGGCTCTTCGCGGACCTGGAGGAGGTCGTCGGCGAGGACACCGTGCTCGCCACCAACACCTCCTCGCTGTCCGTCACCGCCATCGCGGGAGGACTGCGGCTGCCCGGCCGGTTCGTGGGTCTGCACTTCTTCAACCCGGCCCCGCTGCTGCCGCTGGTCGAGGTCGTCAGCGGCTTCGCCACCGACCCGGACGCCGCCACACGCGCGTACGAGACGGCCAGGCGCTGGGGCAAGACGCCGGTGCGCTGCGCCGACACCCCCGGCTTCATCGTGAACCGGGTCGCCCGCCCCTTCTACGCGGAGGCGCTGCGGATCTACGAGGAGGGCGTCGCCGACCCCGCCACGATCGACGCGGCGCTGCGCGAGTCCGGCGGCTTCCGGATGGGCCCCTTCGAGCTGACCGACCTCATCGGCCAGGACGTCAACGAGGCCGTGACCCGATCCGTGTGGGACTCCTTCCACCAGGACCCCAAGTTCACGCCGTCGCTCGCGCAGCGCCGGCTCGTCGAGTCCGGACGGCTCGGCCGCAAGTCGGGGCACGGCTGGTTCTCGTACGCGGAGGGTGCCGAGCGCCCCGAGCCGCACACCGCGCCGCCGGCGAAGGCCCCGGAGTCGATCGTGGTCCGCGGCGACCTGGGGCCGGCCGAGCAGCTGGTCGGGCTCGTCGAGCAGGCCGGGATCACCGTCGAGCGGGGCGAGGGCGACACCGGCGGCATCGAGCTGCCGGGCGGCGCCGTGCTCCGCCTCGCGGACGGGAGGACCTCCTTCGAGCGCCACCGGGAGACGATTGTCCACTTCGACCTGGCGCTGGACTACGCGGCGGCCGGCCGGATCGTCGTCTCGGCCCGCGAGGGCATCCCGGCAGAGGCGTTCGCCGAGGCGGTGGGCCTCTTCCAGGCGCTCGGCAAGCAGGTCTCCGTCATCAAGGACGTGCCCGGCATGATCGTGGCCCGCACGGTCGCGATGCTGGTGGACCTCGCGGCCGACGCCGTCGAACGGGGCGTCGCCACCGCCGAGGACGTCGACACCGCCATGCGGCTCGGCGTGAACTACCCGGCCGGACCACTCGAGTGGGGGGCGAGGATCGGGTTCCGCCGCACCTGCTCCCTGCTGGTGCGGATGCACAAGCGATACCCGACCGGGCGGTACGCGGCGAGCATCGGCCTCGCGCGGCGCGGCTTCGCGGAAGCGATCCAGGAGGAGACCGGATGACCACCGCGAGACGCGACACCTACACCCCCGAGACGCTGCTCCAGGTCGCCGTCCGGGTCTTCAACGAGCGCGGCTACGACGGCACCTCCATGGAGCACCTGTCCAAGGCGGCGGGGATCTCCAAGTCGTCGATCTACCACCATGTGGCCGGCAAGGAGGAGCTGCTGCAGCGGGCCGTCAGCCGGGCGCTCGACGGGCTCTTCGCGGTCCTGGACGAGCCGGCCGCGGGGCGCGGCCGGGCCATCGAGCGGGTCGAGTACGTGACCCGGCGGACCGTCGACGTGCTGATGGCCGAGCTGCCGTACGTGACGCTGCTGCTGCGCGTGCGGGGCAACACGAAGACGGAGCGGTGGGCGCTGGAGCGGCGCCGCGAGTTCGACCACCGCGTGGCCGACCTCATGAAGGCGGCGGCGGCCGACGGCGACCTGCGGGCCGACGTGGACATACGGCTCGCCACCCGACTGCTCTTCGGCATGATCAACTCGCTGGTGGAGTGGTACCGGCCGCACCCGGACTCCCCGGCGGAGCGGGACCAGCTGGCGGACACCGTCGTCCACCTCGCCTTCGACGGGCTGCGTACGGCCCGCTGAGGCGGGCCCGAGGAGCCACGAGCCCGGCCGGGGCCACCCCGGCCGGGCTCGCGCGTTCTCGCGTCCGCCGCGGCGGCGGTCGCGCACCCGTCAGACTCGGCGGTCCGGGTCCGGGTCGAGATCGGTCTCCTCGAAGACCAGCAGGGTGCGGGTCGACAGGACCTCGGGGATGGACTGGAGCCGGGTGAGCACCAGCTCGCGCAGGGTCCGGTTGTCCGGGGTGTGCACGAGCAGCAGGACGTCGAAGTCGCCGCTGACCAGGGCGATGTGCGCGGCGCCCGGCAGGGCCTGGAGCTGTTCGCGCACGGTGCGCCACGAGTTCTGGACGATCTTGAGGGTGATGTAGGCGGAGGCGCCGTGCCCCGCGCGCTCGTGGTTGACGCGGGCGCCGAACCCCCGGATCACCCCGTCGTCGATCAGCCGGTTGATCCGCGCGTACGCGTTGGCCCGCGAGACGTGGACCCGCTCGGCCACCGACCGCACCGAGGCCCGGCCGTCGGCCTGGAGCAGTCGCAGGATGTCCCGGTCGATCGCGTCCAGCGGGCGGGCCGGCGGCATCGGGGAGACCATGGCAGGGCCGGCCGCCGACCCCGCCGGGAGGGCGGCGCCAGGGGGCGCGTTCAGGGGCGCGTTCAACGGCTCGGTGTCCGCCTGCTCGTCGACGTCGGCCATTTGTTCATCCGCCATGTCCCCCCGCCTCTCTCCCGTGGACGACCTGCACCCATCCCAAGCTGTGGAGAACCGTTTGTCCACAGGCTGGAGGTGCCTGTAGCCAAAATGCCTCCACGACCGAACAATCGGTAGGTGAGGCGCGCCACATTCCGCGCCACCCGTCTTCGGGTCTTATGCCCGCTCCCACGAGGAGGTGGACTCGTTGCAACAGCGCAGTTCGACAGTCCAAGAGCCCCCCGGTTCCTACCGGCCCACTCCGCCCCCGGCATGGCAGCCGCGCATGGACCCGGCCCCGCTGCTGCCGGACGCCGAGCCGCTGCGCGTGATCGGCACGGAAGCGGTCGCCGACGCCGACCCCGAGCTGCTGCGCCGGCTGTACCGGGAGCTCGTCCGGGGCCGTCGGTACAACGCGCAGGCGACAGCCCTGACCAAGCAGGGCCGGCTCGCCGTCTACCCCTCCACGACCGGGCAGGAGGCCAGCGAGGTCGCTGCCGCGCTGGCCCTGGAGGAGCGGGACTGGCTCTTCCCCTCCTACCGCGACACCCTCGCCGCCGTCGCCCGCGGCCTCGACCCCGTGCAGGCCCTGACCCTGCTGCGCGGCGACTGGCACACCGGCTACGACCCGCACGAGCACCGCATCGCGCCGCTGAGCACCCCGCTCGCCACCCAGCTCCCGCACGCCGTGGGCCTCGCCCACGCCGCCCGCCTGAAGGGCGACGACGTCGTCGCGCTCGCCATGGTCGGCGACGGCGGCACCAGCGAGGGCGACTTCCACGAGGCGCTGAACTTCGCCGCCGTATGGCAGGCCCCCGTGGTCTTCCTCGTGCAGAACAACGGCTTCGCGATCTCCGTGCCGCTCGCCAAGCAGACCGCGGCCCCCTCCCTGGCCCACAAGGCCGTGGGCTACGGCATGCCCGGCCGGCTCGTGGACGGCAACGACGCCATAGCCGTCCACCAGGTGCTCACGGAGGCCGTGTCCCGCGCCCGGCGCGGCGGCGGCCCCACCCTCGTCGAGGCCGTCACCTACCGGATCGACGCCCACACCAACGCCGACGACGCCACCCGCTACCGGGGCTCGGCCGAGGTCGAGACCTGGCGGGCGCACGACCCGATCCTGATCCTGGAGCGGGAGCTGACCGAGCGCGGACTGCTCGACGAGGACGGCCGCCGCGCCGCCGCCGAGGACGCCGAGACGATGGCGGCGCGCCTGCGCGAGCGGATGAACGCCGACCCCGTGCTCGACCCGATGGACCTGTTCGCCCACGTGTACGCCGAGAAGACCGCGCAGCTGCGCGATCAGGCGGCGCAGCTGCGTGCGGAGCTCGACGCCGAGAGCGAGGCGGGATGACCACCCACGCCACCGCGCGGCCGGCCACGAAGGCCGCCGCCAAGCCCGCCACCATGGCGCAGGCCCTTCAGCGGGCCATGCGCGACGCGATGGCCGAGGACCCCACCGTCCATGTGATGGGCGAGGACGTCGGCACCCTCGGCGGCGTCTTCCGGATCACCGACGGCCTCGCCAAGGAGTTCGGCGAGGACCGCTGCACCGACACGCCGCTGGCCGAGGCGGGCATCCTCGGCACGGCCGTCGGCATGGCCATGTACGGGCTGCGGCCGGTCGTGGAGATGCAGTTCGACGCCTTCGCCTACCCGGCGTTCGAGCAGCTGATCAGCCATGTCTCCCGGATGCGCAACCGCACCCGCGGCACGATGCCGATGCCGATCACGGTCCGCGTGCCGTACGGCGGCGGAATCGGCGGCGTCGAGCACCACAGCGACTCCTCCGAGGCGTACTACATGGCGACGCCCGGCCTCCACGTCGTCACGCCGGCGACCGTCGAGGACGCCTACGGGCTGCTGCGGGCCGCCATCGCCTCCGACGACCCGGTGGTCTTCCTGGAGCCCAAGCGGCTCTACTGGTCCAAGGCCGACTGGTCGCCCGAGGCGCCGACCGCCGTCGAGCCGATCGGCAAGGCGGTCGTGCGCCGCCGCGGCACCAGCGCCACCCTCATCACCTACGGCCCCTCCCTGCCGGTCTGCATGGAGGCGGCCGAGGCGGCCAGGGCCGAGGGCTGGGACCTGGAGGTCGTCGACCTGCGCTCGCTCGTGCCCTTCGACGACGAGACCGTGTGCGCGTCCGTGAAGCGCACCGGCCGGGCCGTCGTGGTGCACGAGTCGGCCGGTTTCGGCGGCCCCGGCGGGGAGATCGCCGCCCGGGTCACCGAGCGCTGCTTCCACCACCTGGAGGCACCGGTGCTGCGGGTCGCGGGCTTCGACATCCCGTACCCGCCGCCGATGCTGGAGCGGCACCACCTGCCGGGCGTGGACCGGGTCCTCGACGCGGTCGCGCGACTCCAGTGGGAGGCGGGCAGCTGATGGCCCAGGTGCTCGAATTCAAGCTGCCCGACCTCGGCGAGGGACTCACCGAGGCCGAGATCGTGCGCTGGCTCGTCGACGTCGGCGACGTCGTCGCCATCGACCAGCCGGTCGTCGAGGTCGAGACGGCCAAGGCGATGGTGGAGGTGCCCTGCCCCTATGGCGGCGTGGTCACCGCCCGCTTCGGCGACGAGGGCAGCGAACTGCCCGTAGGGGCTCCGCTCCTGACGGTCGCCGTCGGCGGCGCCCAGGACGGCGACGGCGCGCCCGCCACCACCGCCTCGGCGACCCCGGCCCCGGCGCAGCGCTCCGACGCCGCGGCCGCCGAGTCCTCGGAGTACTCGGGCAATGTGCTCGTCGGCTACGGCACCGCCGGGCCGGCCGCCCGGCGCCGCCGGGTGCGGCGCGAGACACCGGTCGCCGTGCCGGCCGCCGCTCCCGCCGCCACCGCCTCCGTCGCGGCGTCCGTTCCGGCTCCCGCGGCTCCGGCCGCGCCGCTGGGCCCCGTACCCGTCATCTCGCCGCTGGTGCGCAAGCTCGCCCGGGACAAGGGGCTCGACCTGCGGCAGGTCCGCGGCTCGGGACCCGAGGGACTGATCCTGCGCGCCGACGTGGAATCGGCCCTCGCCGAGCGGGACCGGCCGGTCGCCGCGCAGGCTCCCGTGCCGGCCGCCGCGGCGCCCGTCGCCGTGGCCGCGCCGACCGCCACGGCCGGTGAGCGGGTGCCGCTGCGCGGAGTGCGCGGCGCCGTCGCCGACAAGCTGTCCCGCAGCCGCACCGAGATCCCGGACGCCACCTGCTGGGTCGACGCCGACGCGACCGAACTCATGGCCGCGCGCGCGGCGATGAACGCGGCGGGCGGACCGAAGATCTCCGTCCTCGCCCTGCTCGCCCGGATCTGCACCCACGCCCTGGCTCGCTTCCCGGAGCTCAACTCCACGGTCGACACGGCCGCGCGGGAGATCGTCCGACTGCCCTCCGTCCACCTCGGGTTCGCCGCCCAGACCGACCGCGGTCTCGTCGTGCCCGTCGTGAAGGACGCGGGCGGCCGCACCGCCGAGTCGCTGACCGCCGAGTTCGCCCGTCTCACCGAGTCGGCCCGGCAGGGGACGCTGACCCCGGCGGACCTCACCGGCGGCACGTTCACCCTGAACAACTACGGGGTGTTCGGGGTCGACGGCTCCACGCCGATCATCAACCACCCCGAGGCGGCCATGCTCGGCGTGGGACGGATCGTCCCCAAGCCGTGGGTGCACCGGGGCGAACTGGCCGTACGTCAGGTGGTGCAGCTCTCGCTCACCTTCGACCACCGGGTCTGCGACGGTGGGACGGCCGGCGGCTTCCTGCGCTACGTGGCGGACTGCGTCGAGAACCCGGCGGTGCTGCTGCGCACCCTGTGAGCCGCCCGCGGCGCCGACGGCGCCGCGAGCGGCGGGACTCCGCCGGGGCGTACGCCGGCCGGGGCACGGGG
This sequence comes from Streptomyces sp. NPDC012769, assembly GCF_042901205.1. Classification (NCBI taxonomy): domain Bacteria; kingdom Bacillati; phylum Actinomycetota; class Actinomycetes; order Kitasatosporales; family Streptomycetaceae; genus Streptomyces; species Streptomyces sp. NPDC012769. The sequence continues at coordinate 299,908 of NZ_JBIBCP010000005.1, forward strand.
CCCCGGCGGCACCCGGCGGCCTCGTCCGGGACCCAACCCCATGCCGGGTCCCGGACACGCTCGATCGGACCGGGCGGCCCTTCGGCCGCCCGGCCGTCGCGTCTCCCTCCGTGAGACGAGCCGCCCGTCCCGGATCCCCGCGACCGGGGACGGACCATACTGCTGGGATGACGACCGCGTACGACGCCCTCGTGCTCGCCGGCGGCGCCGCCCGGCGCCTCGGCGGTGCCGACAAGCCCGCGGTAAGGGTGGGGGGCCGCCCCCTGCTCGACCGGGTCCTCGCGGGCTGCCGCGACGCCCGCCGCACCGTCGTCGTCGCCGACCCCCGGACCACCGCCCGCCCCGTCGAGTGGGCCCGCGAGGACCCGCCCGGCGGCGGCCCCGTCGCCGCGCTCGCGGCGGGCCTGCGCCATCTCGCCGAGACGACGGGCGGCGCCCCCTCACCGGCCGGCGCCCCCTCACCGGCCGGCGCCCCCTCACTGGCCGATGCGGCCGGTGCGGCCGGGGACATCGTGCTCGTCCTCTCCGCCGACCTGCCGTTCTTCGACGGCGGGGCGGCGCGGCGGCTGGTGGCGGCGCTCGACGGGGTGCCCGGGGCCGAGGCGGCCGTGACCGTCGACTCCGGTGGGCGGCAGCAGCCGTTGGTCGCCGCCTACCGGGCCGAGGCGCTGCGGCGGGAGGTGGAGCGGGTCGCCGCCGAGCGCGGTGGGGTGGACGGGGCTCCGCTGCGCCAGGTCACAGCGGGCCTGCGTATCGTCCGGGTCGACGCGGCGGGCGACGTCGACGTGTCGTTCGACTGCGACACCTGGGAGGACATCGCCATCGCCCGGGCGCGGATCAGGGAGCATGGGAACGTGTTGGATGAATGGATCACCGCAGTCAAGGACGAACTGGGCATCGACCTGGACGTCGACACCGCCGTGCTGCTCGACCTGGCCCGTGACGCCGCGCACGGCGTCGCACGGCCCGCGGCGCCGCTGACCACCTTCCTGGTCGGCTACGCGGCGGCGAAGGCGGCCGGTGCGGACGGTGGGTCCGAGGCCGTCCGGGAGGCCGCGGCCAAGGCCGCCGCCCTCGCCCAGCGCTGGGCCGCCGAGCAGGACGAGGCCGGATGACCAGGCGGGAGCCCCAACCCGACTACGGCGTGGACGACGCCCTCGCCCTCGTCGGCCGGCGCGACCGGGACCGTGCGCCCCACGAGGCCCACCGCGCCACCCCCTGGCCCGAGGCCCGCGCCGTGGCCGCCCGGGCCGGGACGAAGGCCGCGGCCGCCCGGCGACCGGAGCCGGTCCCGCTCGCGCGGGCGCTCGGCCGGGTGCTGGCCGAGCCGCTGCACGCACTCACCGACCTGCCCTCCTTCGACACCTCCGCCATGGACGGCTGGGCGGTCGCGGGCCCCGGCCCGTGGCGGATCGACCCCGACGGAGCGGTCCTCGCCGGACGCGCCACCGCGTCCGTGCTCGCCGACGGCGAGGCGGTGCGCATCGCCACCGGCGCCCGGGTGCCGTCCGGGGCCACCGCGGTCGTCCGCAGCGAGCACGCCCACACCGACAGCGCCGGCCGGCTGCACGCCCGGCGGGAGGTCGTCCCCGGGCAGGACATCCGCCCCCGCGGCCAGGAGTGCCGGTCGGGCGACCGGCTGCTGCCCGCGGGGAGCACCGTCACGCCCGCCGTGCTCGGGCTCGCCGCCGCGGCCGGATACGACGAGCTGACCGTCCACCCGCGCCCGCGCGTGGAGGTGCTCGTCCTCGGCGACGAGCTGCTCACCTCCGGGCTCCCGCACGAGGGCCTGATCCGCGACGCGCTCGGCCCCCTGCTCGGCCCGTGGCTGAGGGCGCTCGGCGCCGAGGTCCTCGGCACCCGGCGGATCGGCGACGACGCCGACGCGCTCTACGCGGCCGTCACCGGCTCCGCCGCCGATGTGGTCGTCACCACCGGCGGCACGGCGGCCGGGCCCGTCGACCACGTCCACCCGGTGCTCACCAAGGCCGGCGCGACCCTGCTCGTGGACGGGGTGAAGGTCCGCCCCGGCCACCCCATGCTCCTGGCGGAGTTCGACCCCGAAGCCGGCCTCACCAGCCCCACCAGCCCCACCAGCACCGTCTCCACCGCGTCCGCCCGGCCCGGGCCGCGTCATCTCGTCGGGCTGCCCGGCAATCCGCTGGCCGCCGTCTCCGGGCTCCTCACGCTCGCCGAGCCGCTGCTGCGCACCCTCGCGGGCCTGCCGGCCCCCGTCCCGTACCGCGTGGGCGTGCGCGAGGAGATCCAGGGGCACCCGTACGACACCCGGCTCGTCCCGGTCGTCCAGCGTGGCGACGAGGCCGTGCCCCTGCACTACAACGGGCCGGCGATGCTCCGTGGCATCGCCGTCGCCGACGGCATGGCCGTGGTTCCGCCCGGGGGTGCCCGCCCCGGCCAGTCGCTGGACGTCCTCGATCTCCCCTGGTCGGCACACCAGGTGCACCGGGCACAGCAAGCGCAGCAGGCACAGCAAGCGGATCAGGGCGAGGACGAAGGAGTGTGTTTCACGTGAAACTGCCCAGCCGTGACGTGATGGCCCGGCAGGCGGACGAGAAGGTGACGGCCTCGCGGGTCCGGCTTCCCCGGCGCGTGGTCGAGAACCCGCTGCGCCAGGTGTTCAAACGCCTGCTGATGGCGCTGGGCGTGATGGTCGTGACCGTCCTCATCGTCTACCTGGACCGGGAGGGGTACCACGACAACGCCAATGAGACGCTCGACTTCCTCGACTGCGTCTACTACGCGACCGTCACCCTCTCCACCACCGGCTACGGCGACATCGTCCCGTACAGCGATTCGGCCCGACTGGCGAACATCCTGCTGGTCACGCCGCTGCGCGTCCTTTTTCTGATCATCCTGGTCGGCACCACCCTCGAGGTCCTCACGGAGCGCACCCGGGAGGAGTTCCGACTCAACCGCTGGAGGTCCACCTTGCGCGACCACACCGTCATCGTCGGCTTCGGCACCAAGGGTCGCTCGGCGATCCAGACGTTGTGCGCGACCGGGCTGCGCAAGGACCAGATCGTCATCGTCGATCCCTCCAACAAGGTGATCGAGGCGGCCAACTCCGACGGGTTCGTCGGTGTCATCGGTGACGCGACCCGTAGTGACGTGCTGCTGCGGGCCGAGGTGCAGAAGGCCCGTCAGATCGTCATCGCCACCCAGCGCGACGACACCGCCGTGCTGGTCACTCTGACGGCCCGCCAGCTCAACCGGGGCGCGAAGATCGTCGCCGCGGTCCGCGAGGAGGAGAACGCGCCGCTGCTGAGGCAGTCCGGCGCCGACGCCGTGATCACCAGCGCCAGCGCCGCCGGCCGGCTGCTGGGCCTCTCGGTGCTCAGCCCGAGCGCGGGCACGGTGATGGAGGACCTCATCCAGCAGGGTTCCGGACTCGACCTCGTCGAACGGCCGGTGACCAAGGCCGAGGCGGGCCGCAGCCCCCGGGAGACCGACGACCTGGTGGTGAGCGTGCTGCGCGGCCACCGACTGATCAGTTACGACGATCCGGCCGCCAGCCCGCTCCAGTTGACCGACCGGGTGATCACGATCGTCCGCGCCGCGCCGGTCGCCCCGCTCACCACGCCCACGGACGACTAGGCCGTGTCTTTCGGATCTTGCCGGGCTCGCGACTCCCCCAGAGCTTCGCCTGGGAGGTGCCCCCATGCGCACGCACGCCCGCCGCGTTGTCGTCGGTCGCCGATGTCCCCCAGGCTCCGCCCGGGAGGGGCCCCACCGCATGGACTCCCTCCTCCGCCTTGCGATCGCACGCACCAGACGCCGCTCCCTGATCCGGCCTGATCCAAAAGACACGACCTAGGGGCCGCCCGGCCGAGGCACCCGAGGCTCCCGGGGCGGCCACAGGCTCCCGGGGCGGCCACAGGCTCCCGGGGCGCGCCGGCGGCCCCCGGAGTAGCCTCGCCGACATGCATGCGATCACGATTCCCGAACCCGGCGGGCCCGAGGCGCTGGTCTGGGCCGAGGTGCCCGAGCCCGTCCCCGCCGAGGGCGAGGTTCTCGTCGAGGTGGTGGCGAGCGCCGTCAACCGTGCCGATCTGCTCCAGCGCCAGGGCTACTACGACCCGCCGCCGGGCAGCTCCCCGTACCCCGGCCTGGAGTGTTCGGGCCGGATCGTCGCGCTCGGCCCCGGGGTCTCGGGCTGGTCCGTCGGCGACGAGGTGTGCGCGCTGCTGGTCGGCGGCGGTTACGCGCAGAAGGTCGCCGTGCCCGTGGGCCAGTTGCTGCCCCGGCCGGAGGGCGTGGACCTGGTGACGGCCGCGGCGCTGCCCGAGGTGGCCTGCACGGTGTGGTCGAACGTCTTCATGCTGGCGCACCTGCGGCCGGGCGAGACGCTGCTCGTGCACGGCGGCGGCAGCGGCATCGGCACCATGGCGATCCAGCTGGCCAAGGCGGTCGGCGCGCGGGTGGCGGTCACGGCCGGCGGGCCCGAGAAGCTGGCGCGCTGCGCCGCGTTGGGCGCCGACATCCTCATCGACTACCGCGAGCAGGACTTCGTCGAGGAGCTCCGCAAGGCGACCGACGGGGCCGGGGCGGACGTCATCCTCGACATCGTCGGCGCCAAGTACCTGGACCGGAACATCAAGGCCCTCGCCGTCAGCGGCCGGCTGGTCGTGATCGGCCTCCAGGGCGGCGTCAAGGGCGAGTTGAACCTCGGTGCCCTGATGGCCAAGCGCGCCGCGTTGCTGGCCACCACGCTGCGGTCACGCCCGCTGAACGAGAAGGCGGCGGTCGTCGCCGCGGTCCGCGAGCACGTGTGGCCGCTGATCGGCGCGGGCACTGTCGCACCGGTGGTGGACCGCACCGTGGCGATGACGGACGCCGCCGAGGCCCACCGGGCCGTGGAGGCAGGCGCCCACGTCGGCAAGGTCCTGCTCCTGGCGCCCTGAGAGCGTCACCACGAGCCGCGCCCGAGCCCGGCGCCCGAGCCCGGCGCCCGAGCCCGGCGCCCGAGCACGGCCGAGCCCCCCGGGCACGGCCGAGGGCCCTGAGCCCGGACGAGCCCCGAGCACGGCCGAGGGCCCGGCACCCGCGGTGGATTCCGCGGGTGCCGGGCCCTCGGCCCTGTCCTCCGGGACCAGGCCTACAGGTACGGCCCCGATCCGACCGCGCGGCCGCGGCCGGGGCCCGGCTCGTCGTCATCGTCGTGGGCGGCGCCCGGCGGCAGGGCGCGGCGCATCTGCTCCAACTGGGCACGGGCCGCCATCTGCTGGGCGAACAGCGCCGTCTGGATGCCGTGGAAGAGTCCTTCGAGCCAGCCCACCAACTGCGCCTGCGCGATGCGCAGTTCCGCCTCGGAGGGAATGGCCTCGTCGGTGAACGGCAGGGAGAGCCGCTCCAGTTCCTCCACCAGCTCCGGAGCGAGTCCGTCCTCCAGCTCCTTCACCGAGCTGGCGTGGATCTCCTTGAGCCGCACACGGCTGGCCTCGTCGAGAGGTGCCGCCCTGACCTCCTCCAGAAGCTGCTTGATCATGCTGCCGATGCGCATGACCTTCGCAGGCTGCTCGACCATTTCCGTCACCGGGACCTCGCGGGATTCGTCGTCACCCTGAGTGCCGCCGAGCGCCATCCCGTCCTGGCCCACGATGAGGACCTGGGGGCTCTCCTGCGACCTGTCATTCCTCGGCATCTCCATGCCGCCATTCTCTCGCACGCATGCTTTCCCAGACGGTGTGCCCCCGCACGAGGGTGATCCACCCTCGTCCGGGGGCACAGCACGGCAACGAACCGCTCCGTACGGGTCGGTGCGAGCCGGTACGGGTCAGTGCGCGGCGCGGCGGGCCAGCGCCCCGCGCGAGCGGGTCACCAGGGCCGCCAGCAGGGCGGCGCCGAGGGGCACGGCCACGAGGAGGGCGCCGAGCGTCTCCCAGGGGACGACGATCGGCACGTACGGCGGGGTCTCGTTGCCGCCCCAGCCGTTGTCGAGGGCCTCCTGGTAGAAGCGCAGCTGCTCGCGCTCCTCGGTGAGCCGCAGCCCGATCGCCGGCAGGACACCGGCCGCCGAGCCGAGGACCACGCCCATCGCCGCGACCACGCCGCACTGGAAGCCGCTGAGGGTGCGGCGGACCCGGGGCGGGGCGCCGACCGCGGCGAGCGTCTTGAGATCGGCCTCGGCGTCGGCCTGGGCGAGACCGGTGGCGATGCCGGCCGCGCCGATGGTGACCAGGCCGGCGAAGATCGTCAGGGCGAGCAGCACGATGCTGTTGTCGCTGGTGAACCCCTCCTCGACGGTCAGGTTGACGTCGCCGCCGAGCTTGGCGATCTCGGAGTCGAGCTTCTGCCGCTGTTCACTGCTGGGCAGGTGATCGGTGGTGAAGAACGCGCCCAGCGGAGCCGTGGTCAGCCCGGCGGCCTTGGCCGTGGCGGGGCTGATCACCCCCCGTACGCCGTAGCTGCGCGTGACGTCCCGTACCTCGTAGGCGGTGAAGGACTTCACCTCGCCCGGCACCGGCTTGCGCTGCTCGGCGGCCCGGTTGGCGGCGTCGACATCGGTGATCAGCTTCACGCCGACCTTGCCCGCCTTGTCGACCTGGGTCCGGGAGAAGCTCACGTACTTCCCGTCGGCGAGGGCCCGGGCGGCGCCGGGGTCGTCGATGCCGAGGACGGTGAGCAGCGAGGCGTCGGCGACGAGGATGCCGTCCGAGAGGGGAAGGAAGCCGCTGCTCGGGTCGTTCATGCAGCGCCAGTCCTTGGCGAGCGCGCGCCGCTGCTCCTTGGTGAACTTCTCCGCGGGGTCGGAGCCGTCGGGAGTGCTGGCCCACAGGGGGCACTCGTTGGCCGGCGGGATGACGACCTCCGAGCGGCCGCAGCCGGCTCCTTCGCCCCAGGGCGCGCAGCTCGCCTTGCCGACGGAGATGCGGGCGACATCGGCGCGGACATCGACGGGCAGGAGGCGCTGCACGGCCTCCCGGGCCGCCGCGGCGTCCCGGCCGCCCTCCTCGGGGGCGAGGACGGCGACGGCGCCGTACGGCAGGGTGGCCTCGTATCCGGCCCGCTGCTCGGCGTCCCGGCTCACGGCGTACGTGGAGACGGCGACGGTGCCCGCGACGGCGGCCAGGACGGCGGCGACGGCGGGTGCCGTACGGCCCCGGTTGCGCACGGCGTCGCGCAGGGCCAGGCGCGGGGAGAGCGGCAGCCAGCGGCCGGTCCGGCCGAACAGACCCACCAGGGCGGGGGTCATGGCGACCACGCCGAGCTCGGCGATGGCGGAGCCGCCCGCGACGATGACGAACTGGTCGGTGACGACGGAGCCGTAGAGGGCGATGACCGCGCCGAGCAGGACGGCGCCGAGGCCGACCAGGGGCAGCACACGGCTGCTGCGGCGCACGCCGCGGCGGCCGGTGAGGGAGGCGAGGACGGTCTGCCGGGAGGCGGTGACCGCCGGGACGATCGCGGCGAGCAGGCCGGTGAGGACGGCGATCGCGGCGATGCCGAGCAGTTCCAGCGGGCGGACGGTGAAGCCGCCGAACCGCTGGCCCATGTACTCCTCCAGCCACGGCCGGAGGGCGAAGGTCAGGATCAGGGCGAGGACGGTGCCGACCACGGCCGCGGCGACGCCGATGACGAGGCCGCCGCTGAGCACGATGGCCCGGATGTGGCTCCGGTCACCGCCGTTGGCGCCGACCAGGCCCAGCTGGCGGCGGGAGCGGCGGGCGCCGACGGCGAAGGCCGGTCCGGCGAGCAGACAGATCTCCAGCATCGCCAGGCCGACCACCGTGCCCACGGCGGCGAGCGCGGCGGCGTCGGCCGCCACGCTGCTCTCGTAGTTGCCCCAGCCCTCCTTCTGGAAGAGCGGCACCTCGGAGTCGGCGGGCGGGTCGAGGACCACGGCGCGGGAGTGGACCACGACACCCTTGGTGTTGATCTCCTGGACCGTGTTCCACGTGAAACCACCGGACTTCTTCACCAGGTACGAGGTGGAGACGTCGGGCTTCTGCATCCCGGCCTTCTCGACGGCCTTGGCGTACGGCGCGAGGAAGGCCCCGGGCAGGGCGTTGACCTGTTCCGCGGTGAGTTCGCTGGGCAGCTCGTACGCGCCGCTGATCACATACGTACGGTCGAAGCCGCGGGCGGAGACGGTGGAGCCGATCTTCAGCCCGCTGCTCTCCAGGAACCGGGTGGTCGCGGCGATCTCGTCGTTCTTCTCGGGGAAGCGGCCCTCGCGCAGCCGCATGATGCCCCGGGCGACGGGAACGGCGGCCTTCAGCTCGCGGACGTCGGTCCGCAGCAGGCCGTGCGCGGTGGTCAGCTTGGCGCTGCCGGTGCTGTCGGTGAGCACCGTCGAGCCGGCCGGGACGGCCTTGGTGACGTCGGTGTCGCCCTCGGGCCAGGGCTTGTCCGGGGACTCCTGGTCCGCGGCCGGTGTGTACTGCTCGCCCTTGGGGTCCTGGAGGACGGCGATCCCGCCGACATGCGCGTCGAGGAGACGGGCGTCGGCGGCGCCTATGGTGCGCTCCAGCTGCTGGGCGGGCGTGAGTTCGGAGCTGCGGAACGTCAGGTCGAAGGCGCTCACACCGAGGATCGGCAGGGCGATCATGGCGAGGACGAGGAAGCTGCGGCCCTTGGAGCGCCAGGCGTCACGGCGGGCTATGCGGACGGCGGCCCGCCAGGAGTGGAACCAGTTCGTCACTGCTGGGCCGCCCGGCCGGTCAGGAGCGAGTCGGCCTCGCTGCGTACGGTCTGGTCGACGACGGCGCCGTCCCGCAGGAACACGACGCGGTCGGCCCAGGCGGCGAACCGCGGCTCGTGGGTGACCAGGATGCCGGCGGCGCCGGCGTCGCAGCGGGAGCGCAGCAGGGCGAGCACGGACTCGCCGGTCTCGGAGTCGAGGGCACCGGTGGGCTCGTCGGCGAGGACGAGCCGGCGGTCGCCGACCAGGGCGCGGGCGATGGCCACGCGCTGCTGCTGGCCGCCGGACATCTCGTCGGGGAACCGGTCGGCGAGGTGGCCGAGGTCCATCTCGGCGAGGGCGGCGAGGGCCTCGGCGCGGGCCTTGCGGGCGGAGACGCCGTCCAGTTCGCGGGGCAGGGCCACGTTCTCGGCGGCGGTGAGGGCCGGGATGAGGTTGTAGTCCTGGAAGACGTAACCGATGCTGCGGCGGCGCAGGGCGGCGAGTTCCTTGCGGCCCGCGGTGGTGATGTCGGTGCCCTCGACGACGACCCGGCCGGAGGTGGGGGTGTCGAGGCCGCCCGCGATGGTGAGCAGGGTCGACTTGCCGGAGCCGGACGGGCCCATGACGGCGACGAGTTCGCCGGGGTGGACGTCGAGGTCGATGCCGCGCAGGGCGTGGACCTCGGTGGCGCCCGATCCGTGGACGCGGGTCAGGTTCTGCAGACGCAGCACGGGCTGCTGCTGTATGGACATGGTTCCCCCTCGGGCGTACGCCGGCGAACGGCCGTGTGTCGGGCGGTCGTGTGCCGGACGGCCGTGTGTCGGACGGTCGTCGGCGGTGCCGAGCGTGCGGTATGGGTCGTGGGTCGTGGGTCTGGGGTGGTGGGTCTGGGGTGTGGGTGGTGGAGCGGCAGACGTCGGCGTCAGTGCCGCGTCTTCCGGGCGGACGTCACGTGCGGTGACGGCGCAGCTGGTGACGTCACGGCTGGTGACGGCACGGGCGGTGCAGGCGCGGCCTCCGCGGCCTCCGCGGCCGAGGCGGCGGTCGCCGAGAGGCGGATGAGACGGGCCTCGCAGTGGTCGAGCCAGCGCGCCTCCGCCTCGGTCTGGAAGATCAGCTGTTCGAGGACGAGCAGCCAGGCGACCTCGTCGCGCTCCCGGGCCCCGCTCCGCTCGACGGCGGCGAGGGCCTGCGCCTTGAGCCGGGTGTAGTCCTGCATGGCCTTCACGGTGTGCCGGCGCTGGGACTGGATGACGTCACGGATGTCGACGCCGGGCGCGCCGACGGCCATGGCCAGCTTGATGGCCAGTTCATCGCGGGCCGGGCTGGTGCGGTCGACGGGATTCTCGAACCAGCTGCGCAGCTCCGCGCGACCGCTGTCGGTGATCACGTAGAGCGCGTGGCCGGCCTCGTCCTCGCCGTCCTGGACGACCATGCCGTCGCGTTCGAGCCGGCTGAGCGTCGTGTAGACCTGGCCCACGTTGAGCGGCCAGGTGGAACCGGTGCGGGACTCGAACTCCGTACGGAGCTGTGAGCCGTAGCGCGGGCCGCGTTCGAGGAGGGCCAGAAGCCCGTGGCGGATGGACATACCGAGTATGTATACCGAGTAAGTCGCCGCCGACAAGCGTCCTGAGAGGGACCCCGCGGGTCCGACTCAAGAGGGACCCGGGGCCTCGCGCGGCGCTCAGCGGCGCCGCATCCGCACCCCGAGGAAGCCGATGCCGAGACCGACGAGCGCCAGCCCCACGCCCAGCGTCAGCACGGGAATCCGCCGGTCGGAGAGGTCCACGGCGGCGTCGGTGCCGACGCGGTTCGCGGCCGCCGGTGGCTGTGCGGGCGAGGTCTCGGCGGCCGGGGCGTCCGTCTCCGGTACCGCTTCGAACACGTCGTCCGACTCCGCGGCGGGCTCCTCCTCTGTTGCCGTTTTGGTACGAGCGGGGTCCTCCGGGAGCGTGGCGGAAGGCGACGGGGAGGGGTCGGCCGGCCGGCCGGGGCGCTCCCTGCCCTCGCCCGCCGGCCGCCCCGCGAGGGAGGCGGAGTCCCTGGGCGCCGGAGCCTGGGGCGATCCGGACGGCCCAGCCGGTCCGGCCGGCCCCGACGGCCCGGACACAGGGGGCGCGGAAGCGGAGGAGGCAGCGGAGGGCGACGGTGACCGGGTGGGTCTGCTGGTGGCGGAACCGCTCGGTGCCTGTGCCGGTGCGGGAGCCGCGGGGGAGCGGGTCGCGGTCGCCGTGGCCGGGCGGGAGGCGGCCGGGCCCGGGCGCGGGGCGGTCGTGGCGGGGGGCGGAGCGAAGGGGCCGCGCACGGCGGCCGTCGGTCCCGGTGCGCCGGCGCTCTCCGAGGCGACGGGCGCGCCCTCGGGCCCGTACACGACCGGTCCGTTCGCCCCCGGCCCGTACATGCCCGGCGCGTACACCACCGGTCCGTTCGCCCTCGGCCCGTACATGCCAGGCGCGTACACCACCGGTCCGTGCGCCCCCGGCCCGTACGCGCCCGAGGCGTACGCGAGCCGCTCGTCGCCCACCGGTCCGTGCGCCCCCGACCCGTAGGCGAGCAGCCCGAACGCCGCCGACGCGAGCACCGACGCGACCGCCAACCCCCGCGCGCACGCACGCGCATGCGGGTGAGGACGAGGACGAGGACGAGGACGTGGTCCTGGAGTCACCGCGTGACCCCCTCCCGTACCGAGCCGCCGAGCTGTTCAACTCAGCGTCACATGACGGGACGGACCCGGCATCCCGGATGATCCGGACGGGTCCGGGGCGGCGCTACTGCTGCGGCGGGTTGCCCGTGGACACCTGGAACGTGAACTCGGCGTCCTCGGGGGCGATGTCCGTGCCCTGGCGCGGGTACTGGGTGATGACCGTGCCCTGGCCGTAGGTGGCCTCGTCGATCGACGACTCGGCCGCGACCTTCCAGCCGGCCTTCTGGATGCACTCCTTCACGGACTTGATGTTCTTGTACGTGAAGTTCGGGACCACGAACTTGCTCGGGTCCTTGCTCGACTCCTGCGGCTCCGTGCACTTCTTGACCTCGATGACCTTGGTGAGGTCCGGGCCCTTGTGACCGGGCGCGGTGCTCGTGCTCGGGTCGCCGCCCGCGGTGTTGCCGCCTTCCGGTTCCTTGTCCATGAGCGACACGGCCACGATCACACCGATCACGGCCAGCAGCCCGACGGCCCCGATGAGGATCTTGTTCATCCCGTTGGCGGACGAACCGCCGCCGGCGACGACCGGCGCGGCCTGCTGCTGCGGCACGGTGTAGGGGCCGGGCGTGGGCAGGGGGGCCGGGGTCTGGTAGACCGACGCCGGCGGCGGGGTCGGCACCTGCTGCGGGTAGCCGTACGACGGGGCCGGGGTCGGCACGCCGTACGGGCCGGGCTGCGGGGTCGGCTGGTACGGCGTCTGGATGCCGTGCGCGGACGGCGGCGGGGTCTGGCCGACCGGCGGGAAGACCGCCGAACCGACGCCCGAGCCGCTGTTGACCGGACCGCCCGCGACGATCACCGGCGCGCCGGTCTGGCCGGCGGAGAGCACCCGCAGGCACTCGTCGCGCATGGCGGCGGCGCTGGGGAAACGCTCGTTCGGGTTCTTCTTCAGGGCGCGGGCCACCAGGGCGTCCATCGCGGGGGTGACCGAACGGTTCACCGAGGACGGCAGCGCCGGCTCCTCCTGGACGTGCGCGTACGCGATGGCGAGCGGCGAGTCCGCGTCGAACGGCAGACGGCCCGTCAGGAGCTGGAAGAGCATGATGCCGACCGAGTACAGGTCGGAGCGGGCGTCCACCGCGCGGCCGAGGGCCTGCTCGGGCGACAGGTACTGCGGGGTGCCGACGACCATGCCGGTCTGCGTCATCGAGGTGACGCCCGACTGCATGGCGCGGGCGATGCCGAAGTCCATGACCTTGACCACACCGCGCTTGGTCATCATCACGTTGCCCGGCTTGATGTCCCGGTGGACCAGCCCCATCTCGTGGCTGGTCTCCAGGGCGGCGAGCACGTCGGCGGTGACCTTCAGCGCCTTGTCGGCCGGCATCGCGCCCTGGCTCTGGATGTCCGCGGCGAGCACCGAGCCGAGCGGCTGGCCCTCCACGTACTCCATGACGATGTACGGCATGACGGCGCCGTCGAGGGTGTCCTCGCCGGTGTCGAAGACCGAGACGATGTTCGTGTGCGACAACTTCGCAACAGCCTGCGCCTCGCGGCGGAACCGTTCGCGGAAGGACTGTTCGCGACCGAGTTCGGTGTGCAGCGTCTTGATGGCGACCTGGCGGTCGAGCGCGCTGTCGTACGCCAGGTACACCGACGCCATGCCGCCCTCGCCGAGAAGGTCGCGAAGCTGGTAGCGGCCGTTCGCGACCGAACCGCCCGCATAGCGGCCCTGTGCGCCGTCCTGGCTCATCTCGTGCTTCCCCCTACGCGCGCGTGGCGGCGCTGATCCGGAATTTCCTGGCCAAGTCTGCCCGAGGGCAGTGACACGTCAAGCCGGGCACCACTTCGGTGCCCGATCCGTGACCCTCCGCGCAGATCGTGTCCCCGAACCGTGACAGGAACGGGATCGGATTTGCACAGGCGTATGTGCCGGGTGCCGGGCGGGCGGTCCGTCGGCCGGTCCTGCGGGGACCGTGATGTCGTAGGGAGCCTGTAGCGTGACGACTGGAGACGGCACGAGAGACGACGGCGAGGACTGATGGCACCCGAATCCGGAGCAGGTGGCGGTGTGCCGGACGCTTCCGCCGAGTCGTGGGGCGTCGGCGGAGTCGTCGGCGACGGACGTTACCGACTGACCCACCGTCTGGGCCGCGGCGGCATGGCCGAGGTGTTCGCGGCCGAGGACGTGCGCCTGGGGCGCACGGTCGCCGTGAAGCTGCTGCGCCCCGATCTCGCCGAGGACCCGGTCTCCAAGGCCCGTTTCACGCGGGAGGCGCAGTCGGTCGCCGGCCTCAACCACCACGCCATCGTGGCCGTGTACGACTCGGGCGAGGACCTGGTGAACGGCCAGTCCGTGCCGTACATCGTGATGGAGCTGGTCGAGGGCCGCACCATCCGCGACCTGCTGATCAGCGCCGAGGCGCCCGGGCCCGAGCAGGCCCTCATCATCGTCTCCGGCGTCCTGGAGGCGCTCGCCTACTCCCACCAGCACGGCATCGTGCACCGGGACATCAAGCCGGCGAACGTGATCATCACGCACTCCGGCGCCGTCAAGGTCATGGACTTCGGCATCGCGCGCGCCCTGCACGGCGCGCAGTCGACGATGACCCAGACCGGCATGGTCATGGGCACGCCGCAGTACCTCTCCCCCGAACAGGCGCTCGGCAAGGCCGTCGACCACCGCTCCGACCTGTACGCGACGGGCTGTCTGCTCTACGAACTCCTGGCGCTGCGGCCCCCCTTCACCGGTGAGACCCCGCTGTCGGTGGTCTACCAGCACGTCCAGGACACTCCCGTCCCGCCGTCCGACGTCGCCCAGGGGGCGCCGCCGGAGCTCGACGGCCTGGTCATGCGCTCCCTCGCCAAGGACCCGGACGACCGGTTCCAGAGCGCCGAGGAGATGCGCGGACTGGTCCAGTACGGGCTGCAGATGCTCCAGGAGCAGGGCGGCCACACCGGCATGTGGAACACCGGACCGGTGGAGACGCACGACGGCTTCCACACCCCGCCGGGCGGCGCGGCGGCGACAGCCGTCATGGGCCACCCGATGCACCACGAGACCTCGCCGCGGCCGATCCTGCCGCCGGTGAACCCGGACGACGGCGGTTACGACGGCGGCTACGGCGGCTACGGGCAGGACGGCGGCTACGGCCCGCAGGGCGCGGGCGGCCGGAAGGGCGGCCGCGGCAAGCTGCTGCTGTTCGTGGCGCTCGCGCTGGTCGCGATGGTCGCGGGTGTCGTCTACGCGCTCGACAAGGCCGGCGAGAAGGGCGGCGGCAACACCAAGCCGCCCGCGGTCACCGACTCCCCGTCCACGACGAAGGACTCGCCGACCCCGTCCGAGGAGCCGTCCAAGGAGACCGGCACCCCGGACTCCTCGACCGGCGGCGGCGACCAGCAGACCTGGCCGCCGAAGACCCGGCCGCCGTACCGTCCGTCGACCGAGCCGACGCCGTCGACCGACCCGACGGGCACGACCGACGGCGGCACGGGCACCGAGGGCTCCACGGAAGGCTCGACCGAGGGCTCCACGGAGGGCTCGACCGAGGGCTCCACGGAAGGCAGCACCGAGGGCTCCTCCGAGGGCACCTCGACGGGCACGTCCACCGGGACCTCGACGGGCACCACCACGGGCACCTCGACCGGTACGTCCACCGGGACCTCGACGGGCACCACCACCGGGACCACGACGGGCAGCGGCACGGGCACCGGCAACGGCACCGGCTGACCCTCACCCCGTGAACGCGTCGCGCACCGCCTCGTACTCACGGGTCCACCACACCGCCAGGGCCGACACCGCGGGGAACTGCGGATCGGCCCTTCGGTCGTGCAGCTGGTAGCGCCAGCGCAGGGTCCAGAAGTCGTTGAGCCGCTCCCACCACACCCGGTCCACCGCGGCGGCCAGCTCGGCGCCGTCCGCGCCCGCCGCGCGCCGGTAGGCGCGCGCGTACGCCCGCACCTTGTCGAGGGCCAGCTCACCGGCCGGCCGTACGAAGAAGATGGCGGCGGCCCGGACGGCCTCCTCGGCCCGCGGGCGGACGCCGAGGCGGTCCCAGTCGACGATCGCGGCCGGCTCCGCGCCCCGGTAGAGCAGGTTGAGCGGGTGGAAGTCCCCGTGCACCCAGCCGGTCGCCGCGGCGGCCGGTGGCCGGCGGTGGGCGTGCGCGGCGAGCAGCACCCGGCGTTCCCGCAGCCGGTGCTCGGCCAGCTCGTCGAAGCCGTCACGCGGGCGGCGGGCGCGGACCAGGCGCAGCAGCTCGTCGATGAGCCGGAAGGTGTCCTCCGGGCGGGCGCTCTCGTGACCGGCGTCCGGCGCATGACCGGGGTCCGGCGACGGCGCTCCCATCACCCGGTCCAGGCAGGTGTGGACGTGCCCGAGGAGGGTGCCCAGGTGCCGGCAGCCGGCCCGGGTGAGCTGGGCCCCGTCGCGGTGCCGGCCGTCGATCCAGGGGTGCAGGGCGTAGCAGTGGCCGCCGATGACGGCGACCGTGCGGCCCGCGGAGTCCGGCAGCGGCGGCGCGACGGGCAGACCGAGGGCGTGCAGGCGCTGGGTGGCCCGGTGCTGGCGGGCGATGGTGTCCCGGTCGGCGGTGCGGGCGTCCAGGTGCTGTTTGAGGAAGTAGGCGCCGCGGGTGGTGGCGAGCCGGTAGCCCCGGTTGAGCAGGCCCTGGGCGACCGGCTGGCAGGACAGCGGCTCGCCCGCGTAGGCGTAGCGCCGCAGCAGGGCGCCGACGGGAGGGGCCTGGGGGGCGGCGGGGCGGCGGGCCGGGGGAGCGGCAGGGTGAGCAGCCTGTAGTACAGATGAGCGCGGCACTCGCCAGATGTTAGATCACGCAACGTGATGGAGGTGTCGCCCCCAGGAGCCAGGCTCCTGGGGGAGGCCGCCGGCCGACTGCTCGACGGTTGCGTAGTCCAGGGTGTGCACGGTGACGAACTGGGGCTCGACGCGCATGTAGACCGGGTCGAAGGGCTCGCCGTCCACCGAGCGGGGGCCGGGGCCGAAGGCGGACAGCTGGTCCCGGGTCGGCTCGACGATCTCGGCGGTGCCGGTGAACTGGACGGACCAGAGGTTCTCGGCGCCGGAGGTGAGGTTGTCCGCCCCGTACGCGACGACGCTGCCGTCGCAGGCGTGGTGGTAGCCCAGTCCCCGGTGGAGTCGCAGCAGGACGCCGCCGTCGGCCACGATGTGACGGGCGGGGGCGACGAACGGCATCGCCCGCATGCTCGTGGCCACCCGCCCGTACGACACGCGGGTCAAGAGTTCGATGGCGCGGATCTCCTCGGTGGACATGGATTCCACTCTCCGCCACGGCACCGAGCCGGAAAAGGGGCCCCTGCCCCGGTCGGTAGGGACGTAGGTCCCGAAATGCGGGATCGGGGCGGGAAACCGGCAGGTCAGTGCCGCTCGGCCTGCATTCTCGCCACATACGCGGCGGCCTGGGAACGCCGCTCCATGCCCAGCTTCGACAGCAGGCTGGAGACGTAGTTCTTGATGGTCTTCTCGGCGAGGTGGAGCCGCTCGCCGATGGCCCGGTTGGTCAGGCCCTCGCCGATCAGATCGAGGATCCGGCGCTCCTGCTCGGTGAGGTGGGCGAGCCGGTCGTCGCCCTTCGGGTTGTTGCCGTCCCGCAGCCGCTCCAGGACCCGGGCGGTGGCCACCGGGTCGAGCAGCGACTTGCCGGCCGCGACATCACGGACGGCGTTCAGCAGCTCGTTGCCGCGGATCGCCTTCAGGACATAGCCGGACGCACCGGCCATGATCGCGTCGAAGAGGGCCTCGTCGTCCGCGTACGAGGTGAGCATCAGGCATTTGATCTCGTCGTCCTGCGAGCGGACCTCGCGGCACACCTCGACGCCGCTGCCGTCCGGCAGCCGCACGTCGAGCACGGCCACGTCGGGACGCGTCGCGGGGATCCTGACCAGGGCGTCCGCGGCCGTACCGGCCTCGCCGACCACCTCGATGTCGTCCTCCACGGAGAGCAGCTCGTGGACGCCGCGCCGGACGACTTCGTGGTCGTCCAGCAGAAATACCCGGATTTTTCCTTCTTCGCGCACGCGGTCAGTCTCACATATTGGCTCTTCCCGCGCCCGGGGTGCCCGGGATAACGTGCCGGGTGTTCCGACGACGTCGTCGGGCCGCTGTCCCATGCGCTGACCAGCGGCGAATCCCGCTTTTCTCGATTTACTTGGAAATCCAAGCAAAATCGCAGGTCAAACGGGGTTTCGCAGGAATGCCGCACTGTGGGTAACGTGCCTATGACGGCGCTCGCCGGGGCACCTGTCACGCCCCACCCCGGCCGCGTCGCACCCACCCCGTGCGAAGGGTACGGAGAAGGCGGAGCCGCACTGGCCTCACCGGCGAACCCGGGGGCCGGACCGACGGAGGAGCACGCACGTGACCGTGGAGAGCACTGCCGCGCGCAAGACGACGCGACGCAGCAGCGGCGCCAAGCGCACCACCAGCGCCGCGAGCGCGAAGAAGGCCCAGGCCGCGTCGCCGGCCGAGCCCGAGCTCGTACAGCTGCTGACGCCCGAAGGCGAGCGCGTCCAGCACCCCGAGTACGACATCGACCTGAGCGCCGAGGAGCTGCGCGGCCTCTACCGCGACATGGTCCTCACCCGCCGCTTCGACTCCGAGGCCACCTCCCTGCAGCGCCAGGGCGAGCTGGGCCTGTGGGCCTCGCTGCTCGGCCAGGAGGCCGCCCAGATCGGCTCCGGCCGGGCCCTGCGGGACGACGACTACGTCTTCCCCACCTACCGCGAGCACGGTGTCGCCTGGTGCCGTGGGGTCGACCCCACCAATCTGCTCGGCATGTTCCGCGGCGTGAACAACGGCGGCTGGGACCCCAGCAGCAACAACTTCCACCTCTACACGATCGTCCTCGGCTCGCAGACCCTGCACGCCACCGGCTATGCCATGGGCATCGCCAAGGACGGCGCGGACTCGGCCGTGCTCGCGTACTTCGGTGACGGCGCCTCCAGCCAGGGCGACGTCAACGAGTCGTTCGTCTTCTCCGCGGTCTACAACGCCCCCGTCGTGTTCTTCTGCCAGAACAACCAGTGGGCCATCTCCGAGCCCATCGAGAAGCAGACCCGCGTCCCGCTCTACCAGCGCGCCCGCGGCTTCGGCTTCCCCGGTGTCCGCGTCGACGGCAACGACGTCCTGGCCTGTCTCGCCGTGACCCGCTCCGCCCTGGAGCGCGCCCGCCGCGGCGAGGGCCCCACGCTCATCGAGGCCTTCACCTACCGCATGGCCGCGCACACCACCTCCGACGACCCGACCCGCTACCGCCGCGACGCGGAGCGCGAGGCGTGGGAGGCCAAGGACCCGATCCAGCGCGTCAAGGCGTACATGGAGCGCGAGGGTCTCGCCGACGCGGCCTTCTTCGAGGAGCTGGAGGCGGAGAGCGAGGCGCTCGGCAAGCACGTCCGTGAGGTCGTCCGCGCCATGCCCGTCCCGGACCACATGGCGATGTTCGACCACACGTACGCGGACGGGCACGCGCTCGTCGACGAGGAGCGCGCGCAGTTCGCCGCGTACCAGGCGTCCTTCGAGGGCGGAGAGGGCGAGTAATCATGGCTGTTCAGAAGCTTCCCCTCGCGAAGGCGCTCAACGAGTCGCTGCGCAAGGCCCTGGAGACCGACCCCAAGGTCGTCATCATGGGCCTGGACGTCGGCAAGCTCGGCGGTGTCTTCCGGATCACCGACGGGCTGCAGAAGGACTTCGGCGAGGACCGGGTCGTCGACACCCCGCTCGCCGAGTCCGGCATCGTCGGCACCGCGATCGGCCTCGCGCTGCGCGGCTACCGGCCGGTCGTGGAGATCCAGTTCGACGGCTTCGTCTTCCCGGCGTACGACCAGATCGTCACCCAGCTGGCGAAGATGCGGGCCCGTTCGCTCGGCACGGTGAAGATGCCGGTCGTCATCCGCATCCCGTACGGCGGCGGCATCGGTGCCGTCGAGCACCACTCCGAGTCGCCCGAGTCGCTGTTCGCGCACGTCGCCGGCCTCAAGGTGGTCACCCCGGCGAACTCCTCCGACGCCTACTGGATGCTCCAGCAGGCGATCCAGAGCGACGACCCGGTCATCTTCTTCGAGCCCAAGCGCCGCTACTGGGACAAGGGCGAGGTCGACACCGAGGCCATCCCCGGCGAGCTGCACAAGGCGCGGGTGGCCCGTGAGGGCACCGACCTCACGCTCGTCGCCTACGGCCCGATGGTGAAGACCTGCCTGGAGGCCGCGGCCGTCGCCGCCGAGGAGGGCCGGTCGATCGAGGTCGTGGACCTGCGGTCGATCTCCCCGCTCGACTTCGACACCATCCAGACCTCGGTCGAGAAGACCCGCCGGCTGGTCGTGGTGCACGAGGCCCCGGTCTTCTTCGGTTCCGGCGCGGAGATCGCCGCCCGGATCACCGAACGCTGCTTCTACCACCTGGAGGCCCCCGTCCTGCGGGTCGGCGGCTACCACGCGCCGTATCCGCCGGCGCGCCTGGAGGAGGAGTACCTGCCGGGTCTGGACCGCGTGCTCGACGCCGTCGACCGCTCGCTGGCGTTCTGAGGAGAGCATCGTGACGATCCGCGAATTCAAGATGCCCGACGTGGGCGAGGGCCTGACCGAGGCCGAGATCCTCAAGTGGTACGTCCAGCCCGGTGACACCGTCACCGACGGGCAGGTCGTGTGCGAGGTCGAGACGGCGAAGGCGGCCGTGGAGCTGCCGATCCCGTTCGACGGCACGGTCCACGAGCTGCGCTTCCCCGAGGGCACGACGGTCGACGTCGGCGAGGTCATCATCTCGGTGAACGTGGGCGGCGGAGCCGCCCCCGAGGCCGCTGCCCCCGAGGCCGCCGACCCGGTCCAGGCGCAGGCCCCGGCCGAGGCCCCCGCCCCGGTCGCGAAGGCCGAGGAGCCGGCCGCCGAGTCCGCGCCGGAGGGCCGTCAGCCGGTCCTCGTCGGCTACGGCGTGGCCGCGACCTCCACCAAGCGCCGGGCCCGCAAGGGCGCCGTCGTGCCCGGCCAGGCCTCGGCCGCGATCCAGGGCGAGCTCAACGGGCACGGCGGTGTCGCCACCGCGGCCCGGCCGCTCGCCAAGCCGCCGGTGCGCAAGCTCGCCAAGGACCTCGGCGTGGACCTGGCGACGGTCACCCCGACCGGCCCGGACGGGATCATCACCCGGGAGGACGTCCACAAGGCGGCCGCCCCGGCTCCCACCGTTCCGGCGCCCGCGCCGGTCGCCGAGGCCCCGGCCCCCGCCGCGACCCCGGCCGCGGCTCCCGCTCCGGCCGCCGCGGCTCCCGCGCTGTCGGCGGACGCCCGGGAGACCCGTGTCCCCATCAAGGGTGTACGGAAGGCCACGGCGGCGGCGATGGTCGGCTCGGCCTTCACCGCGCCGCACGTCACCGAGTTCGTGACCTTCGACATCACGCGCACGATGAAGCTGGTCGAGGAGCTCAAGTCCGACAAGGACATGGCCGGCCTTCGGGTCAACCCGCTGCTCCTCATCGCCAAGGCGGTCCTGGTCGCGGTCAGGCGCAACCCGGAGATCAACGCGGCCTGGGACGAGGCCGCCCAGGAGATCGTGCTCAAGCACTACGTCAACCTGGGCATCGCCGCGGCCACCCCGCGCGGTCTGATCGTGCCGAACATCAAGGACGCGCACGCCCAGACCCTGCCCGAGCTGTCGCGGTCCCTGAGCGAGCTGGTCGCCACCGCCCGCGAGGGCAAGACGACCCCGGCGGCCATGCAGGGCGGCACCTTCACCATCACCAACGTCGGCGTCTTCGGTGTCGACACCGGTACGCCGATCCTCAACCCGGGCGAGTCCGCGATCCTCGCGGTCGGCGCGATCAAGCTCCAGCCCTGGGTCCACAAGGGCAAGGTGAAGCCCCGCCAGGTCACCACCCTGGCGCTCTCCTTCGACCACCGCCTGGTCGACGGCGAACTCGGCTCCAAGTTCCTGGCCGACGTCGCCGCGATCCTGGAAGAGCCGAAGAGGCTCATCACCTGGGCCTGACGCCCGACGTTGTTTCACGTGAAACGCCCGGTCCGGGACGGCGACGTCCCAGGCCGGGCGTTCGCGGCTTTCGCCCGTAGGCTGCGGCCGACAGACGATCCGCGAAGGGCGGTTGCCAGGCGATGCACACGACAGAGCTGACGGAAGCCCGCATCGAGGAGGCGAGCAACATCCTGGTCGCGCCTCCGGCGCTGCACGACGACGACCTGATCAGGGACTTCTTCGGGACCGTTCTCACCCCTGAGGACCTTGCCTCCGGTGCGGCCGACCTGGCGGGGAGGACCGTCTACCTGTGCGGCGACATATCCGCGACGACCGCGACCAGTGGTGATCATCTGCGGGCGGCCGCCCGGGTGTTCGTCGTCCGGGAGCGGTCACACGGCCACCGCGAGGATGCCGACGCGCCATGGACCCCGGTCGGACTCGGTCGCGTTCCCCTCCGCGTCCACGGCGTCGGCGTGTACTACCGCCGCTTCTTCGAACCCGGTGGCGATCACTTCGGACGGATCCGCGCGGAGCACGCGTTCCAGTCCCTGACGGAGTCCACCAAACCCGGAACGGCTCATCGCAGTGGCATCTATCTGACGCCCGTCACGCGCGACGGGGACGAGCTGCATTTCCGCCTGCTCCGGTGCTCCACGAATCTCTCGGGACCGACCGAGGGCTTCCGTCCGACCGACACGGAGATCGTCGAGGACCTGAACCGCGAGGCCGCCGTGGTCTTCCGCGGCCAGGCACCGCTCAATCACGTGCTCGCCCAGATCTACCACAACACCCGGGCCACGGCGGAGCGCAGACAGTCCAAGGCCAGGATCTCCTCCCACGCCGACAAGACCAAGGACATGCCCGTCAACGGCGTCATGGCCTTCTGCACCTTCTACGACCGGCTCGACGATCTGCGGCCCCTGGCCGAGGACCCCTTCGACCTCGGCGTGAAGGGCGTCAGCGCGCTCACCACGCTCCGCTTCCGGCTCAAGGAGCCGGCCGCGGGACATGACGGCGCCGCACTCCCCTCGCGCTTCAGCCTGACCCTCCATCCCGGCTCCGTGTTCTTCATGCCGCTGTCCACCAACCGCCTGTACACGCACGAGATCCGGCCCGCGGCACTGGACGCCGAGCTGCTTCCGACCCGCCTGGGGTACGTGGTGCGCTGTTCGAGCACCGAAGCCGTGCACAGGAACGGCCACACGTTTCTCAAGACGGCCGGTGGCCCGGTCAGGCTGGAGCCGCCCACGCAGGCCGGCATGGACCGGCTGCGCCGGCTGTACGCCGAGGAGAACAGGACCTCGTCCTTCGTCGACTACGGCGAGGAATTCCTCTTCAGCATGAACGCGGGAGACTACGTTGCCCCTCGGATCTAGGATCTCGGACGAGATCGTCTCGTGCGGCCTGCCGACCGAGGAGGATCTCTTCGCGGAGCTCTCCACGGCGGTTCGTTTCGAGGACGTGGGAAAGGGCCGGCGAGGCGCCGTGCTCACCAGGATCGACGAGACGGGCGCCGTGCCCCTCGTGCGGACCACCACGCGATACGGCAGCCCTGCACAGCCCTTCCGGCCGGTGCACGAACGGCTGGCGCGACTGATCCACGAACACGCGGGCCTTCCGGGCGGATTCAACAACGCTCTCGTCGAGACCTACACGAACGCCTACCGGACGATGGGCAGCCATTCCGACCAGGCCCTCGACCTGGCCGAGGACTCCTTCGTCGCCGTGTTCTCCTGCTATCGGGACCCCGCGGCGGGCCAGTCGAGGAAGCTGGTCCTCGAGACGAAGGGGCCCGGGGCGCAGACCCTCGAGATCCCCCTCGCCCACAACGGCGTCGTGGCGTTCTCCGTCGACGCGAACCGGCGCCTCAGGCACCGGATCCTCTGGGACGCGCCCGCGAAGGCGCCGGACAACCCCTGGCTCGGCGTGACCTTCCGGGTGTCGAAGACCCTCGTCCGGTACCGCGACGGACACGTGTACCTCCCCGGCGGAACGCGCCTCACGGCGGCCGACGAGGAGCAGCGGCGGGAGTTCTACCGGCTGCGACGCCGCGAGAACGACGAGACCGACTTCGTCTACCCGCCGCTGACGTACACCGTCAGCGACAGCGATCTGATGCCGCCGGACTCGCCTCGGAGCGACTGAGCCGACCGCACAGGCCCGTCCGCGATGCGGACGGGCCTGTCTGTTGCACCCCTGTTGTATCTAAGCTGTGCGCATGCCCTCAGCCCCGCCTTCTCCCACCAAGCAGCTCCCCACCAGGCAGCCCCCCGCCGCCGATCGCGTCTACATGCACGTCAAGCAGGCCGTGCTCGACCGCCGTTACGAGGGCGGGACCCTGCTCACCGAGGGAGAGCTGGCGGAGGCCGTCGGGGTGTCCCGGACGCCCGTGCGGGAGGCCCTGCTCAAGCTGGAGATGGAGGGGCTGCTCAAGCTCTACCCCAAGAAGGGCGCGCTCGTGCTCGCCGTGTCCGCGCAGGAGATCGCGGACGTCGTCGAGACCCGGCTACTCGTCGAGGAGTTCGCCGTCCGGCGGGCCGTGCCCGCGCCGCCCGCGCTCATCGCCCGGCTCGAGGAGCTCCTGGAGGAGCAGCGGCGGCGGGCCGAGGCCGGGGACCTCGCCGCGGTCGCCGTGACCGACCGCTGCTTCCACGCCGAGATCGTCCAGCACGCGGGGAACCAGATCCTGGCCCGGCTGTACGACCAGATGCGGGACCGGCAGCTGCGGATGGGCGTCGCCGTGATGCAGTCGCAGCCCGACCGGATCGCCAAGAACATCACCGAGCACGCCGAGATCCTGGAGCGGATCAGGGCCGGGGACGTCGAGGGGGCCGCGCACTGCGTGCGGCAGCACCTCAGCTGGGTCAAGGTGCTGGTCCGGGGTGAGGAGCGGTGAGCCGCGACGGATACGGACCGGCGGTCAGCCTGCCGGGGGACCCGCCCGGCGGGCGGCGGGCCGCCCTCGTCTGGGGCGTCGGCGTCGCCGTCTACTTCGTCGCCGTCATCTTCCGGACCTCGCTCGGCGTCGCCGGACTCGACGCCGCCGACCGCTTCGACGTCAACGCCTCGGCCCTGTCCACGTTCTCCATACTCCAGCTGCTCGTCTACGCCGGAATGCAGATACCCGTCGGCCTCATGGTCGACCGGCTCGGCACCAAGAAGGTGCTGACCATCGGCGTCCTGCTGTTCACCCTCGGCCAGCTGGGCTTCGCCCTCTCCCCCACGTACGGCATGGCGCTCGGCTCCCGCGCGCTGCTCGGCTGCGGCGACGCGATGACCTTCATCAGCGTGCTGCGGCTCGGCAGCCGCTGGTTCCCCGCCCGCCGCGGGCCGCTCGTCGCGCAGCTCGCCGGACTGGTCGGCATGGCCGGAAACCTCGTCTCCACGATCGTCCTCTCCCGGCTCCTGCACGGCGTCGGCTGGACCGCCGCCTTCGCCGGGAGCGCCGCCGCGGGCGTCCTCGTCCTCGTGCTCCTGCTGCTGTTCCTCAAGGACCACCCCGAGGGCCACGAGCCCGCGCCCGCCTCGCACGCCGGCGCCGCGTTCGTCCGCCGGCAGATCGCCGAGTCCTGGCGGGAGCCCGGCACCCGGCTCGGCATGTGGGTGCACTTCACCACCCAGTTCCCCGCCATGGTGTTCCTGCTGCTGTGGGGCATGCCGTTCCTGGTGGAGGACCAGGGACTCGACCGGGGGACCGCCGGGGAGCTGCTGACCCTGGTCGTGCTCTCCAACATGGTGGTGGGGCTCGTCTATGGGCAGATCATCGCCCGGCACCACACCGCCCGTGCCCCGCTGGCGCTCGGCACCATCGCGGTCACCGCCCTGCTGTGGGCGACCACGCTCGCGTACCCGGCCGACCGGGCGCCGATGTGGCTGCTGATCACCCTCTGCGCGGTCCTCGGCGCCTGCGGCCCGGCCTCCATGATCGGATTCGACTTCGCCCGCCCCGCCAACCCGCCCGAGCGGCAGGGCACGGCCTCCGGCATCGTCAACATGGGCGGCTTCGTGGCCTCCATGACGACGCTCTTCGCCGTGGGCGTGCTGCTCGACGCGACCGGCGACGACTACCGGATCGCGTTCTCCTCCGTCTTCGTCCTGGAGGCCCTCGGCGTCGTGCAGATCCTCCGCCTCAAGGCACGCACCGCCCGCCGGGAGCGGGAACGGCTGGTCGCCAGCCGCGTGGAGGCCGTGCACGTCCCGGTGTGACGGCCCGGCCCGGGCGGGAGATCCGGGTACGGGGCTAGTTCGGGGTCACCGCGAAGTGGTCCAGGATCGCCCGTGCCAGGTCCTCGTCGCCCTCGGTCTTCACCCGGTCGGCCACATCGGCCGGCCGGACCCGGCCGCAGGCCAGCCGCACGTACGTCTCCCAGTCCGTCGCCAGCGTCACCGCGGGCCCGAGCGAGGGCGCGCCGTCGACCGAACCGTTGCCCTCGGCGTCCACCCGCACCGTCCGCAGGAACTCCACCGGGCCGCTCACGTCGAACACGACCGCCGAACTCGCCGGGGCCCCGGCGTCCTTGGCCACCACGTGCGGCAGCGCCTCCAGGAGCACGTCACGGGTGATGTACGCGCCGGGGGAGTCCAGATTGCCGGGGACGCCGAGCGCGGCGCGCAGGTCCTGCTCGTGCACCCAGCAGTCGAAGGCGCGCATCCGGTAGGCCAGTTCCAGGGTCTGCTCGGCGCCGAGGGGGGCGCGGATCAGGGTGTCGGGCGACCGGTTCTCGTTGCGCAGCTGACGGGCCCGGCGGATCAGCACGTACTCCAGCTCGGCGGTCATCTCCGGCGCGGTGTGGTGCCGCCGCACGTCGACCTGCATCTCCATGTAGCGGGCGAAGTCGCTGCGCACGTGGAAGAGGTCGCGGGGCAGGCTGTGGATCGGGCGCGGGTCGCCCAGCATCTCCGTCTCCATGCCGATGACGTGGGAGACGATGTCGCGGACCGACCAGCCCGGGCACGGTGTGGCACGGTTCCACTCGCCCTCGACGAGCGGCTGCACCAGCTCGGCTATCGCTTCCACGGAGTGGGTCCAGGCGTCGGCGTAGTTCTGGAGGCTGGGATGGACGGTCACGGGACCCCTCGGCGGTTCTTCGGTGCGCGGGCTGGCTAGCTGGCGGGCTGAAAACATGACTCGTGGGAGGCTCGGTCGCTAAGTTACGCTGCCCGAAGGCACCCCGGCAGTGCTTTCGTGTGACGATCGTAGGCCGGAGTTGACGGCTCGAATGCCAGGACGGTGGTAGTGTGCGCGCCTCACTGATCCAGATCGCGGTGAATTCGGACGAGACGGTCGAATCGCGGCGCGCGAGGGTGGCCCGCCTGGTCCGCGAGGAGCGCGGCGCCGCCGACCTGGTGGTCCTGCCGGAGCTGTGGACCACGGGCGCCTTCGCCTACGAGGACTTCGTCGCCGAGGCCGAGCCGCTCAAGGGCCCCACCTACGAGGCGATGGCCGCCGCCGCGCGCGACGCCGAGGTCTGGCTGCACGCCGGTTCGATCGTCGAGGCCGCCACGGGCGCCCTCCACAACACCTCGCTGGTCTTCTCCCCCGACGGGGAGCTCGCGGCGAGCTACCGCAAGATCCACCGCTTCGGCTTCGACAAGGGCGAGGCGGTGATGATGGCGGCCGGCGACGACCTGGTCACCGTCGACCTGCCGCGGCTCACCGTCGGCGTCGCCACCTGCTACGACCTGCGCTTCCCCGAGCTCTTCCGCGGCCTGGTCGACGCCGGCGCCCAGGCCTTCGTGATCCCGGCCGGCTGGCCCGCCCGGCGCCTCGGCCACTGGACGCTGCTCGCCCGGGCCAGGGCCGTCGAGAACCAGTCCTACGTGCTGGCCTGCGGCACCGCCGGCACCCACGCGGGAGTGGAACAGGCCGGCCACTCGATCGTCGTCGACCCCTGGGGCGAGGTCCTGGCCGAGGCCGGCCCCGCCGAGGAGACCCTCCGCGTCACCCTCGACCCGGCGAAGGTGACGGCCACCCGCGAGCAGTTCCCGGCCCTGAAGGACCGGGTGCTGTAGCCGGCCCCCCGATCCGCTAGGCGTTCGCCTCCGCCCACAGCTCCGTGGCCCGGCGGACGCCCGCCCGCACCGCGCCGAAGCGGGTGAGGGCCGAGCGGTCCACCCCCGCGAAGATCAGCGCGAGGGACAGGTCGCCGCCCTCCGCCCGGCCGGCCGCCCGCACGGTGAGCTTCCGGCCCTTGCCCCGGCCGCTCTCGCGGACGGTGATCGTGACGCCCGGGTCCTCCGCGTCGGCCGCGCGGGACAGGACGTAGCCGCGCTTGTCGAGGGCCGAGAGCCGGTACGTGTCGCCCGCGTGACGCAGCGACAGGGCGCGCTGGTTCAGCGTGGCGCCCATCCGGTTGCGGCTCATGGGGACGATGCGGTCGGCTACCCGCAGCGTGGCCCGGTTCAGGGTGGGCAGGGTGAGGTTCTCGGCGTGGATCCCGCGCGACTCGTAGACGGCCGGCGGGAGCAGTCCGCCGCGTATCTCCGACACCACGACCTCCGGGAGCGTACGGGGCACCGGGGCGACCAGGGTGATCTCGCCGAACTCCGGCGAGACGCCCCGCCAGCCGTTCAGGCGCTCGGGCCTCCTGCCCTCCTGCCAGCGGTGCAGGGTGAACGGCGTGACGGTGCTGTGCACGGATGCGGCTCCTTCAGACGGTGAGGGCGTTCAGGGCGGCGGGCCGGGATCCGGGCCGGACCTCAGGCCCGGGCGCGTACTCCTCCCACGCCTCCGCAAGTCTGCACACGGCCTGCGACAGCACGTCACCGGGCAGCAGGAAGTGCAGCCGCAGCATCCGGGTGCTGCCGCCCAGCGCGTCCATCGTGGAGCCGGGCAGCACCGCCACCCCGTGGCGCAGCGCGACCTGGGCGAAGGACACCCCGTCGCCGTACGGCAGCCCGACCCACAGGGTCTGGCCGCCCGTGGCCGGCGGGACGCTCCACGAGGGCAGCCGGCGCCGCAGCTCCGCCCGCAGCAGATCGTGCCCGGCGCGCAGCTCCGCCACCCGCGCCCGGACCAGCGGGGCGAAGGAACCGAGCAGCCGGACCGCCACCAGCTGCGCCGGAACGTCACTGCCGAGATCGTGCAGGGCCTTCAGCCGGGCAAGCCGTGCCACCAGCGGCGCCGGGCCGCGCACCCAGCCGATCCGCAGGCCGCCCCAGACCGCCTTGCTGAGCGAGCCGACGCCGACGACCTCCGTACCGTACGAGGACAGCGGCGGCGGCCCCGGGCGGTCGTCGAAGGCCAGCTCGCTCAGCACCTCGTCCTCGATCAGCGGGACCCCGTACGCCTCCGCCGCGGCCACCAGGCGCCGCCCGGGCAGCGGCGGCAGGACCGTGCCGGTCGGATTGTGCAGGTGCGGGACCACATAGGCGAGCGCCGGGCGGTGATGCTCCATCAGCCGCGCCGCCTCCGCCACGTCGAGGCCGTCCGGACCCACCGCCACCGGGTACGGCACGGCCGCCGCCTCCCGGAACAGCTCCAGCGCCCCCGGGTAGGTCGGCGCCTCCACCAGGACCCCGTCGCCGGGCGCCACCAGGAGCCGGGTGAGCAGGCCGATCGCCTGCTGGGCACCGGTGGTGACCAGGATCTGCGCCGCCGAGGTCGGCACGCCCCGCTCCTCGTACCGCCGGGCGACGGCCTCCCGCAGCGCCGGCAGCCCGGCCGGGTGATAGCCGAGGTCGGACGTCGGCAGGACGAGACCGGCGTACGCCTCGGCGAGCTCGCGCGGCGGCGAAGGCGGCGCGGCGCAGCTCAGCAGGATGACGTCGTCGGGGGTGGGGTCGAGCAGATGCAGGAACATCGGGTTGGAGGTCTCCGTCACCCGCGGACCGGGCGGCGCGAGCGCGGCCGGCGCCACCCGGGTGCCGCTGCCCTGGCGGCGCACCAGACGGCCCTCCTGGCGGAGCGTCTCGTACGCGGCGACCACCGTCGTCCGGCCCACCGACAGCGCGGCCGCGAGCCGCCGGTCCGGCGGCAGCGGAGCTCCCGGCGGCAACAGGCCCTCGTCGATCAACTGCCGTATACGGGCGGCCAGGAGCAGATACAGCGGGCCCCGCCCGGCCGACCAGCGGCCGAGCCAGGCGACCAGCTCGCCCACGGTGGGTGTCATTGGATCCATCGGCAAACCAATCTGCCGGGATTGGTCCTGTGGACGCAAGCCCTCCGTCCCCAGACTGGGCGTCATGAGCGCCGACACACACTCCCGTTCGTCCACCACCCGTCCGGAGACCCTCGCCGTCCACTCCCCGCAGGCGGAGATCCGCGGCAGCCGGCCGCTCGGCGTGCCCCTCCACCAGGGTCACGTCTTCGCCTTCGACAGCGCCGACGCCCTCGCCGAGGCCTTCGGGTCGCCGGACGCCTTCCTCTACAGCCGCATGGGCAACCCCACCGTCCGCTCCCTGGAGATGGCCGTCGCCCGCCTGGAGGGCGGCGCGGACGCCCTCTCGTACGCCTCCGGCATGGGCGCCATCAACAGCGTGCTCCTCGGCCTGCTCTCCACCGGCGGGCACGTCATCGCCCAGCGCTGCCTGTACGGCGGCACCTACGCCCTCCTCACCGACCTCGCCGCGCGCTGGGGCGTCGAGGTCACGTACGTCTCCGGAACGGACGCGGACGAGGTGCGCGCCGCGCTGCGCCCCGAGACGAGGCTGCTCCACCTGGAGACCATCGCCAACCCCACCACCCGGGTCTCCGACCTGCCCGCGCTGATCGCCGCCGCCCACGAGGCCGGGGTGCCGTCCGTCGTCGACAACACCTTCGCCTCGCCGCTGCTGTGCCGGCCGATCGAGTACGGCGCGGACGTCGTGGTGCACTCGGCGACCAAGTACCTCGCCGGCCACGCCGACGTCCTCGGCGGCGTCGCCGTCTTCAAGGACGCGGAGCTGCATCGCCGGATCCGCCACCACGCGGTCGAACAGGGCGCGGTCACCGACCCGTTCGCCGCCTGGCTGACCCTGCGGGGCCTGCAGACGCTGCCGCTGCGCATCGAGCGGCAGAGCGCGAGCGCCGCCGAGCTCGCCGGGCGCCTCGCCGCCCATCCGGCGGTGGCCGCCGTGCGTCACCCGGCGCTCCCGGGGCACCCGGACCACGAGGTGGCGGCCCGGCTGCTGCCGAGGGGTGGCGGCGGGGTCGTCTCGCTCGACCTGGCGGGCGGGCGGGAGGCGGGCCGGGTCTTCGTCGAGGCGGTCCGGGTGGCCTCGCTCAGCGTCTCGCTCGGCGATGTGAAGACCCTGGTCATGCACCCGGCCTCGACCTCCCACCGCCAACTGGACGAGCAGGCCCTCGAAGCGGCCGGCATCGCGCCGGGCACGGTCCGGCTCTCCGTCGGCATCGAGCACGTCGAGGACCTGTGGGAGGACCTGGAGCAGGCGCTGGCCAAGGCGCTCTAGCCGGTACGGCCGATCCCGGCCGCTCCCCAGGGCTCTCCTTTCGGATCACTCGGACGGGCGATAGGTTGCCCGCCATGACCGCACCCGCACCGGGACCCGGACCCGGGTCCGGCCCCGCCGCCTGGCCGCCCGCACCGATCAGGACCGAACGGCTCGTGCTGCGCGAGTCCGAGGCCCGGGACCGCCCGGCGTTCGTCGAGCTCTTCGCCTCGCCGGAGGTGGGCGCCCACACCGGGGGCGCCCGTCCGCGTGAGGAGCTCGACCGCGCGATGCCCGAGGTGCCGGGGCGCAGGACCGGCCTCTTCGTGGTCGAGCTCGACGGGGCGATGACCGGCATGGTCACGCTCGACCGGCGCGACCCGGGCCGCCCGGGACACGTCCGCCCCGAGGCCGGGGAGGCCGAGCTCGGCTATCTGTTCCTGCCGGAGGCCTGGGGCCGGGGCTACGCCGCCGAGGCGTGCGCGGCGGCCCTCGACTGGTTCGCCGGCGCGCATCCCGGCGAGCCGGTGGTGCTGTGCACCCGGACCGCCAACGAACGCGCGATGCGCCTCGCGGCGAAGCTGGGCTTCACGGAGGTCGAGCGGTTCGAGGAGTACGGCGCCGAGCAGTGGTTCGGCGTGTGGTCCCCGGCCTGAGGCGAACGTGCCGGGCCGCCCCTGGTCCTCCCGCTCCCTAGTCCTCCCGCTCCCGCTCGGCCATTCGGATCACGCACACGGCGACGGCGATGAGCAGGGCGTGGTCGGTGTCCTCGCGGACCACGTTCACGGCGTAGGTGTCGCGGACGTGGAACCACCGGCGGGAGATGTGGGCGAGGAGCTCGCCGTCGTACTCGACGGTGAACTCGCGGTCCAGGATCCGCCCGCTGACGTCGAGTTCGGTGCCCTCGACCAGGGTGACCCGGAAGTGGTTGCGCAGCAGCGAGAGCCGCTTGCGGCGGACGGTGGCCAGGGGCCGTTCGTCCCGCTCGATCGTCATCGTGTCGTGGAGGCTGAACATCTTCTGCCGCAGGGTGACCAGGACCTGTCCGTCGGGGGCCTTCAGCTCCAGGGTGTCGCGCAGCCGCAGCGCCTTGCCGTCGACCAGGATGGCCCGCCGGCCCCGCTCGTCCTCGATCCAGTAGTCGTCGCCGATCGCGAAGATCTTGTCCCGTACCAGGTATTTCATGGCGGAATGCCTTCCCCGTCACAGCGGGAAGTAGCGGGTGAAGGGGTCGGCGGTCACCCCGAGGGTGGGGCCGAAGGGGGCGTCCAGCTGGTGGATGAGCAGGACGGTGAAGGCGATGAACCCGGACAGGCCCATCACGAGGATCACATGGGTGGTGTTGCGGTCGAGGCCGAACAGGAACATGAAGCCCACGGTCAGGACGCCGCCGATGATCAGGCCCGTCCACAGGATCACGGAGAGGCGGTCGGCCGCCGCCGCCTCCCGGCCGCGGCGGGCGTCGTCGACGTAGCCGATCTGGGCCAGCATCTCCTGGGCGGCGATCTGCTGCGCCATGGTGGCGCGGCCGGTGAGCTCACCGGCGGTGCGCAGCCGGTCGAGCAGGACCCAGCCCTCCGTTCCGAGGGGTTCGCGGTCGGCCATCCTGGGCCATTCGACGTCCACGACGTGGGCGGCGTAGGCGCGGGCGGCGTCCCGCACCGGCTGCCGCTGGCCGGCGGGCAGCGCCTCGGCCAGCAGATAGGTCTGGTGCAGGGCGCTGGCCTCGGTCTGGACCCGGTCGTCGGCGGTGGCGCGGTTGTCCCAGACGGAGACGAGGCAGAGGCCGAGCACGAGCGCGTAGAAGACCGACACCATCATCGAGATGTACTCGGCGACGTCCTCCCGCGGCAGATCGCCCTCCCGCCGCGGGAAGAGCTTGGTCTTGGCCACCACGGCGAGCGCGGCGACCACGGCGACGGCGAAGACGACGACGAGGGTTTCCAGCAGGACCATGAGATCTCCGGACGGCTTTCTCAGTGGTGGCGGGAGCCGAGCAGGGCGGCGGCGACCGCGGCGGGGATGAGGATCAGCAGCAGCGTCAGGACGATGCCGAGCTCCGGGAGTTCGCGGTAGCGGCGGTGCAGCCGGGGCAGGATCCCTTCCTCCCCGGCCGCCGCCTCGGGACGCCGGCCGGCCGGCACCTCGGCGGGGGCCTCGCCCGGCACCTCGGCGACGGCGGGAGGCGGCTGTCTGCCGGGAGGCCGTACGGCGGCGGGGGGCCGCGCGGGAACGGGTGGCAGTACGGCGGCGGGCGGCCGCGCGGGAACGGGTGGCCGCACGGCACCCGGCGGTACAGAACCGGGTGGCAGTACGAAACCGGGTGGCGGTACGGCACCGGGAGGCTGCGCCGCCCCGGGTGGCCGGCCGGCCCCGGGCGGCAGGGCTCCCGGCGGCGGGGCCGCGCCCGGAGCCGTACCGCCGGTCAGGGCTTCGAGGGCGGCTTCGGTCAGCGCGGCAGCGGCCGCCGCCGCGGCGTCTGCGGCTGCCGCCGCCGCTGCTGCCGGTGGGGCGGGCGGTGGTGCGGCCGGTGCGGCGGGAGGACCGGGGGGCGGCGCGGCCGGTGCGGGGACGGCACCTGCCGCCCCGGCAGCGGCACCGGCCCCGGCGGTGACTCCAGCAGCACCAGCCCCTGCCGCCCCCGCCGCCCCGGGAGCACCGGCAGCCCCAGAAGCACCCATGGCTCCCGCCGCCCCCGTCGGCCCGGCCGCCCCCGCCGCCCCCGTCGGCCTCGGCCGGCTCCCTACCGGAGGCTGCGGTCCCGCCGCGCCGTTCGGTCGCGTCGGGAGGGCCCGCGGCACGGCGTCCAGCCGGAAGGCGGCGGCGGCACGGGCCGTGAGGAGCGGGGCCGGGAGGCGTTCGCCGCGCTCGCCCACCGTCGTGACCCGGTCGCTGCCGACGGCGAGCCCCGCACTGCGGTAGGTCCCGGGCCCGCGCCGTACCGTCGCCGTGCAGTCGGCAAATGCTCCGGGAGCCAGCCGGGGCACGGTCGCGGACCGTCGCGTCCCGCACACGATGCCGCCCGGCACGGCGCCGAGGGGCGGGTCGGTGAGCCGGATGCCGTGGACCGGCCGGTTGCCCCGGTTGGCGACGGTGTAGCGCACCACGGCCTGCCCGGGGCCGGTCACCCGTACCGCCTCCGTGAGGGCGAGGGCGCCGACGACACCCCCGTAACCGGAGCGCGCGGTCGCCGTGAGGCGCCGGCCGAGGGAGGGGATCTCGCCGGTCGCGCGGGCCTTGCCGGTGTGGCGGCCGGGCAGCGCAAGGAAGCGGGCCGTGCACTGAGCCGACCGGAGCGCCCCGAGCGGCCGCGCCGGGCAGCTGACCCGCCCGCCCGGCACCCCCGGGTCGGTGACCCGCACCCGGTGGAGGTCGGCCTCGCCCCGGTTGACCAGGTGGTAGCGCTTGACGACCACCGCCCCGGCCCGCACGGCCGGCTCCGTACGGGAGGTGTTCACGGTGACGGTCATCTCCAGGGCGCCGTCCCCGGCGCCGCCGGCCCGCGCGGGCGGCGCCGCCACGGGCAGGAGCGAGGGCAGGAGCAGCAGCAGTAACAGCGGGGCGTGCCGCAGCCGCATGACGGGCACCTCCTGTCGCTCGGTCGGGCGTACTGCCGTACGGCCGGCGGGCCGGACGACCGGGCCGGCCGAAAAGTCGGATGATCGGTCCGCACGCCATGCTCGCCATGCCTTCCGCACGTGCCCCGGGCAGGACACGCGTCACCCACCCCGCCCGGACCCCTCTTTCACCCGTCCGCCGAACCGTGCGGCACCCTTGAGCCATGAACGACGACTCCGCGCGCGCTCGCGTCCGTGTCCGTGCCCCCGAGCTCATCGGCAAGGGCGGCTGGCTCAACACCGGCGGAGACGATCTGACCCTCACCGATCTGAGGGGAAAGATCGTTCTGCTCGACTTCTGGACCTTCTGCTGCATCAACTGCCTGCACGTCCTCGACGAGCTGCGCGAGCTGGAGGAGAAGCACCGCGACACCCTCGTCATCATCGGGGTGCACTCGCCCAAGTTCGTCCACGAGGCCGAGCACCAGGCCGTCGTCGACGCCGTCGAGCGGTACGAGGTCCACCACCCCGTCCTCGACGACCCGGAGCTCGCGACCTGGAAGCAGTACGCCGTACGGGCCTGGCCGACCCTCGTCGTCATCGACCCCGAGGGCTATGTCGTCGCCCAGCACGCCGGCGAGGGCCACGCCAACGCGATCCGCACGCTCGTCGAGGAACTGGAGGCCGAGCACGAGGCGAAGGGCACGCTGCGCCGCGGCGACGGGCCGTACGTGCCGCCGGAGCCGGTCGCGACCGATCTGCGCTTCCCCGGCAAGGCGGTCCTGCTGCCGTCCGGGAACCTCCTGGTCTCCGACACCACCCGGCACCAGCTCGTCGAGCTCGCGCCCGACGGCGAGACCGTCGTGCGGCGGATCGGCGGCGAGGGCGAGTTCCGCGAGCCGCAGGGCCTCGCGCTGCTCCCCGACGGCACGGTCGTCGTCGCCGACACCGTGAACCACGCGCTGAAGCTGTTCGACCCGGCGACCGGGGCGATCGAGCGGATCGCCGGCACCGGCCGCCAGTGGTGGCAGGGCTCCCCCACCTCCGGCCCCGCCCTGGAGGTCGACCTGTCCTCGCCGTGGGACGTCGCCTGGTGGCAGGGCAAGGTGTGGATCGCCATGGCGGGCGTCCACCAGATCTGGACGTACGACCCGGAGACCGGGACCGTCGAGGTCGCCGCCGGCACCACCAACGAGGGCCTGGTCGACGGGCCCGCCGCCGAGGCCTGGTTCGCCCAGCCGTCCGGCCTCGCCGCGACCGACGACCGGCTCTGGATCGCCGACTCGGAGACCAGCGCCCTGCGCTTCGTCGACACCGACGGGCACGTCCACACCGCCGTCGGCACCGGCCTGTTCGACTTCGGCCACCGCGACGGCGCCGCCGACCAGGCGCTCTTCCAGCACCCGCTGGGCGTGACGGCCCTGCCCGACGGCTCGGTCGCCGTCTCCGACACGTACAACCACGCGCTGCGCCGCTTCGACCCGGCGACCGGCGAGGTCACCACCCTCGCCACCGATCTGCGCGAGCCCAGCGACGCGGTCGTCGTCGGCGAGGACGTCGTGGTCGTCGAGTCGGCCCGGCACCGGCTCACCCGCCTGCGGCTGCCCGAGGAGGCCGTCCAGGTCGCGTCGGTCGCCCACCGCACCCGGCGCGAGGCCACCGAGGTCGCCCCGGGCCGGCTCCGCCTCGACGTGGTCTTCCAGGCCCCCAAGGGCCAGAAGCTCGACGAGCGCTACGGCCCCTCGACCCGGCTCCTGGTCTCCTCGACCCCGCCCGAGCTGCTGCTCTCCGGCGAGGGCAAGGGCACGGACCTCTTCCGGGACCTGGAGCTGAACCCGGCCCTCACCGAGGGCGTCCTGCACGTCTCGGCGATGGCCGCGTCCTGCGACGACGACCCGGACAACGAGTACCCAGCCTGCCACGTCCACCAGCAGGACTGGGGCGTCCCGGTCCGCATCACCGAGGGCGCCCCCACGCGCCTCCCGCTGATCCTGGCGGGCATGGACGGCGCCGGGGCCTGAGGCCCCGGTTCGCGTCCGTTCAGTGGCGCGGGCGTGAGCGGTGGCCGTGCCAGGCCGACAGCGCCTCGGCCCGGCTGCCGTCGGGGTGGGCGGTGTGCCAGTCCCGCAGGAAGCGGTTGAGCTCGAACTGGGCGCCGATCTCCTGCGGGCGGGCCGCCTCGTCCCGGGTCTCCCGCCAGTGGCGGGCCGCGTCGCGCAGGGTGCGGCCGGCGTTCTCCGCGATGTAGGCGCGCATGTACGTGTCGAAGTGGAAGACCGGCCCCAGCTCGGCCCGGAACCAGGCGCGCAGCACCTGGCTGCAGCGCTGGCCCTCGGGGATCACGGTGTCCCCGTCGACCGGCGCGGTCAGCTGACCGGCTCCGCCCGCGCGCCGACGGGCGGGCGCGGGCGGCAGCGGGCGGCCGTCGAGGGCGGCGGCGAGCCGCTCGGTGAGCGCGGCCTTGCCGCCGCCGGTGGCGAGCCCCATGGTGCGGGCGAGCGCGGTCAGCTCGGCGAGGGTCCAGTACCAGCGCAGGATTGCCGCCCCGGTGAGGTCCGCGGTGAGGGCGGGCCGCTCTTCCGCCGGGGCCGGCACCGGCTCAGCCCTCCAGGAAGGCCACGAGCGCGTTCGCGAGGTGGTGCGGGTCGTCGGAGCCGCAGAGCTCGCGGGCGCTGTGCATCGACAGGCAGGCCACGCCGATGTCGACGGTGGAGATGCCGTGGCGGGCGGCGGTGATCGGGCCGATCGTCGTGCCGCACGGCATGTCGTTGTTGGAGACGAACGACTGCCACGGCACGCCCGCCTTCTCGCAGGCGGCGGCGAACACGGCCCGGCCGCTGCCGTCGGTGGCGTAGCGCTGGTTGACGTTGACCTTGAGGATCGGGCCGCCGTTGGGGCGGGGGTGGTGTGTCGGGTCGTGGCGCTCGCTGTAGTTGGGGTGCACGGCGTGACCGACGTCGGAGGACAGGCAGACCGAGCCGGCGAGGGCGCGGGCCTTGTCCTCGTAACCGCCGCCGCGGGCGTAGACCGAGCGCTCCAGGACGGTGCCGAGCAGCGGGCCGTGGGCGCCGGTGTCGGCCTCGGAGCCGTTCTCCTCGTGGTCGAAGGCGGCGAGGACCGGGATGTACGGCAGGTCGTCGCCGTGCGCGGCGACGGCGGCCAGGGCGGCGGCGCAGGCGTGCACGGAGATGAGGTTGTCCATGCGCGGGCCGGCCAGCAGCTCACGGTCGCGCCCCAGGTACGCCGGGGCCTCGACGGCGTGGACCATGAGGTCCCAGCCGGCCACGTCCTCGGCGTCGACGCCCGCCTCCTCGGCGACGAACGCGACCAGGTCGCCCTCCCGCACCTCGCCCAGGCCCCAGATCGGCTGCATGTGGC
The DNA here is from genome assembly GCF_042901205.1 of Streptomyces sp. NPDC012769. NCBI lineage: Bacteria > Bacillati > Actinomycetota > Actinomycetes > Kitasatosporales > Streptomycetaceae > Streptomyces > Streptomyces sp. NPDC012769. Next base: position 337,500 of record NZ_JBIBCP010000005.1, read on the forward strand.
GCTGGCGCTCCAGCTTCATGCCCTCGTTGACCTGCCGGTCCAGGTGGATGGCGAGCTGCGGCACGCGCAGCAGCGGCCGGTCGACGTTCACCAGCGCGTGGCTGCCGTCCCGCAGGGTCAGCCGGCCGGCCAGGCCCAGGTCGCGGTCCAGCCAGCTGTTGAGCAGCGGTCCGCCGTAGATCTCGACGGCGACCTGCCGCCAGCCCTCGCGGCCGAAATCCGGCTGCGGCTTGACCCGCAGGTTCGGGGAGTCGGTGTGGGCGCCGACGATCCGGAACGGGGTGTGCGGGGCGGCGCCCTCGGGCACGTACCAGGCGATGATCGCACCGCCGCGGACCACGTACTTCCCGCCGGTCGTCCCGTCCCAGGCGTCGGTCTCCTCGACCTTGCGGAAGCCGGCCTTCTCCAGCCGCTCCGCGGTGTTCGCCACGACGTGGTACGGCGAGGGCGAGGCCGCGAGGAAGGTCATGAGGTCATCGGTGTGGCCGCGGTCGAAGCGGGAGGGTGCGCTACTCATGCCGTTCACCTTACGCAGGTCTCGGCATGCGGACGGGGGGTATCCACTCCCTGACGCGGAGGACCGGGGGTGGCCCATGGAGCCCCTGACGATGCCCGAGGACCGGGCGATGCCTCCGAGAACCCGACGGTGCCCCCGAGTACCTCGGCGAGTGAGCCGAAGGGGTGCGCCGGGGGAACAGCCCCGAGCGCGCGCAGCCCCGTGAGGAACGAGCGGGGCGAGCACGTACGGGGGTGTGAGTCCGGCTCAAGCACCCCGGAGGCGAACCGAGCCACGAAAAACCGGAACGGCCCGCCCCCCTCCCCGGGAGCGAGCCGTTCCTCGCGCGGACGAAGTCGCGTACCTGTGCGGTACTAGAACGCGGCCTCGTCCAGGTCCATCAGCGAGCCGTCGACGCTCTCGGCGAGGACGCGCTCGGCGGTGACGCCGGGCAGGACGTTGGCGGCGAAGAACTTCGCGGCCGCGATCTTGCCCTGGTAGAAGGCGACGTCCTTGCCGGACGCGCCGGCCGCGAGCTTCTCGGCGGCGACCGCGGCACCGCGCAGCAGCAGGTAGCCGACGACCACGTCGCCGGAGGCCATCAGCAGGCGGGTGGTGTTGAGGCCGACCTTGTAGATGTTCTTGACGTCCTCGCCGGTGGCGGTGAGGTCGGTCAGCATCGCGCCGACGATGCCCTCCAGGTCGACGGCCGCCTTGGCGAGCGCGTCGCGGGCGCCGGCCAGCTCGTCGCCGCCGGTGCCGACCGCGAGGAACTTCTTGATCTCCTCGGCCAGCGCGTTCAGGGACGCGCCCTGGTCGCGGACGATCTTGCGGAAGAAGAAGTCCTGGCCCTGGATGGCCGTGGTGCCCTCGTAGAGGGTGTCGATCTTGGCGTCCCGGATGTACTGCTCGATCGGGTACTCCTGCAGGAAGCCGGAGCCGCCGAAGGTCTGCAGCGACTGGGCGAGCTGCTCGTAGCCCTTCTCGGAGCCGTAGCCCTTCACGATCGGCAGGAGCAGGTCGTTGAGGCCGTGGAGCGCCTTGGCGTCCTCGCCGGCCGCCTCCTTGATCGCGATCTCGTCCTGGATCGTGGCGGTGTAGAGGACGAGGGAGCGCATGCCCTCGGCGTACGCCTTCTGCGTCATCAGCGAGCGGCGGACGTCGGGGTGGTGCGTGATGGTGACCTTGGGGGCGGTCTTGTCCATGAAGTTCGCCAGGTCGGTGCCCTGGACGCGCTCCTTGGCGTACTCCAGGGCGTTGAGGTAGCCCGTGGAGAGGGTGGAGATCGCCTTCGTGCCGACCATCATGCGGGCGAACTCGATGATGAGGAACATCTGGCGGATGCCGTCGTGCTTGTCGCCGATGAGCCAGCCCTTGGCGGGGTGCTTGTCGCCGAAGGTCATCTCGCACGTGTTGGAGGCCTTGAGACCCATCTTGTGCTCGACGTTGGTGGCGTAGACGCCGTTGCGGGCGCCGAGCTCGCCGGTCTCCCAGTCGAACTCGTACTTCGGGACGAGGAAGAGGGAGAGGCCCTTGGTGCCGGGGCCGGCACCCTCGGGGCGGGCGAGGACGTAGTGGAGGATGTTCTCCTCCATGTCGTGCTCACCGGAGGTGATGAAGCGCTTCACGCCCTCGATGTGCCAGGAGCCGTCCTCCTGCTGGATGGCCTTGGTGCGGCCGGCGCCGACGTCCGAGCCCGCGTCGGGCTCGGTGAGCACCATGGTGGAGCCCCAGCGCTTGTCGACGGCGATCTTGGCGACCTTCTTCTGCGCCTCGTTGCCCTCGGTGTAGAGGATGCCGGCGAAGGCCGGGCCGGAGGAGTACATCCAGATGGCCGGGTTCGAGCCGAGCAGCAGCTCCGCGTAGGCCCAGATGAGCGAGCGCGGGGAGACGGTGCCGCCGATCTCCTCGGGGATGCCGAGGCGCCAGTACTCGGACTCCATGAAGGCGTTGTAGGAGTTCTTGAAGGACGCCGGGACCGGGGCCGTGTTGGTCTCCGGGTCGAAGACCGGCGGGTTGCGGTCGGCGTCGGCGAAGGACTCCGCGAGCTCGTTCTCGGCGAGGCGGCGGATCTCGTCGAGGATGCTCTTCGCGGTCTCGACGTCCATCTCCTCGAACGGACCGGTGCCGTACACCTTGTCGCGGCCGAGCACCTCGAAGAGGTTGAACTCGATGTCGCGGAGATTCGACTTGTAGTGCCCCATGGCGACGGCTCCGTAAAGGCTCGGGGAGGAGGATGTCTACGGTGGCTACCCGTGAGTAGCCCACGCTCTCTACGATGATGCTACCCGCCGGTAATAAGGGCAACCCCTTTCGGGACATCTGTGACGTCAATCGCGTGCGTCAACCCGCGCCCCCGCCTTGCATCCCTTGAGGGGACGCCCGCCCGGCACCCTCCGTGTGTCGCGTAACCGGAGCACTACATTCCGTGATCGACGTTCTCGACGGTTCGATCTTGTTCACGGAAGGTGTTGTGATGCGGCGTTCGTTCGCGAAGCTCGGTGCCCTCGCGGCGGGTCTGCTGATGGCGGTCACCGGTACGGCGGCCTCCTCGGCGCCGGCCGGGGCGGCGGACCCGGCCTACTTCGAGTTCACGGACATCACCCGGGAGACGGCGGTGGTGCGGCTCGACGACCCCGCGAAGATCGCCCACGCCCGGGCGCTCGTGAACGGCGAGACGACGGACCGGCCGCACCTCGTCGGCCGGATCGCCAAGTCCCAGGCCTCGTACAACCCGCGCTGGAGCTTCCACTTCCGTCCGGAGACGGTGGACTTCTTCGACGTCGCGATCGAGGTCTGCGACGCCACCATCCCGTACGTGGAGGACCACCTCGACGAGGCGGGCGGGGCCTTCCTGCCCGGGCTCGTCTACTGCCCCTGGACGTCGCGCCTGACGCGCGAGGTCACGCCCCAGTAGCGGGCGGGGAGGGGTCCCGGCCGACCCCTGACGGTCGATAGGCTGGGCCGCATGTACGGCTACGAGCAGACCCCGGGTGCCCAGCAGCAGTACGGTCCGCCTCCGCAGCAGCCCTATGCGCAGCAGGGGCAGCCGGGCATGCAGGGCATGCCGGGCGGCGGGTACGGGCAGCAGCAGGCGCCGCTGTACCCCGAGCCGTCGCCGCCCTCGCTCGCGGACGCGGTGCGGGCCTTCACGACCGGGACGCTCGCCGCCGAGGACTTCCAGCAGATCTTCGCGACCTCGAAGGTCTACTGCCCGCGCGGCGACAACCCCGGCTTCCTGGCCCTGCACAACACCCAGCAGCCGGTGATCCCCATGTTCACCTCGCTCAAGGAGCTGCGGCGCTACGCGGGCAAGGAGTCCAAGTACTTCGTGATCACCGGCGCCGAGGTGATCGACCTGCTGCCGACCGGCTACGGCTTCGTCCTCGACATGGAGGGCGACCACCGGATGGTCTTCGACGCCAAGGCCGTGGAGCAGATGGTCGACTACGCGATGCGCCGCATGTACGGCTGAGCGGGGCTCGTGACTCGGCCTGGAGAGCGCCCGGGAGGAATTCCTCCCGGGCGTTCCGCGTTCCGGGTGGCAGGAAGTTCATCGTTCAACTAAAGTGGACGTACAAGGTCGCACTAGGAGGTCCGTCATGCCTGCCGTGACTGTCGAGAACCCGCTCACCCTGCCCCGCGTCGCCGCCCCCGCGGACGCCGCCGCCCGTCCCGTGCTCGCCGTGACCACGGCGCCCTCGGGCTTCGAGGGCGAGGGCTTCCCGGTGCGCCGAGCCTTCGCCGGCATCAACTACCAGTACCTCGACCCGTTCATCATGATGGACCAGATGGGCGAGGTGGAGTACGCCCCCGGCGAGCCCAAGGGCACGCCCTGGCACCCGCACCGCGGCTTCGAGACCGTCACCTACATCATCGACGGCGTCTTCGACCACCAGGACTCCAACGGCGGTGGCGGCACCATCACCAACGGCGACACCCAGTGGATGACCGCCGGCGCCGGCCTCCTCCACATCGAGGCCCCGCCGGAGCACCTCGTCGTCAGCGGCGGTCTCTTCCACGGCCTCCAGCTGTGGGTCAACCTGCCCGCCTCCGACAAGATGATGGCCCCGCGCTACCAGGACATCCGCGGCGGCCAGGTCCAGCTGCTGACCTCGCCCGACGGCGGCGCGCTGCTGCGCGTCATCGCCGGCGAGCTCGACGGCCACCAGGGCCCGGGCATCACCCACACCCCCATCACGATGATCCACGCCACCCTGCGGCCCGGCGCCGAGATCGCGCTGCCGTGGCGCGAGGATTTCAACGGCCTCGCGTACGTGCTGGCCGGACGCGGCACGGTCGGCGAGGAGCGGCGCCCGGTCCACACGGGCCAGACCGCCGTCTTCGGCAAGGGCGGCAGGCTCACCGTCCGCGCCGACGAGAAGCAGGACGGCAACACCCCGGACCTGGAGGTCGTCCTCCTCGGCGGGCGGCCGATCCGCGAGCCGATGGCGCACTACGGCCCGTTCGTCATGAACACCCAGGCCGAACTCCGCCAGGCCTTCGAGGACTTCCAGGCGGGCCGCCTGGGGACGATCCCGGCGGTGCACGGCATGGGCGAGTAGTTCGCAGCAGCCCCCGCCCCTGACGGCGCGTCACCCGTACGGCGCCCAGCGCGACCCGTACGGCGTCCAGCGCGCGACGGCGGGCGGGGGGCGTGGTCCGGTGGACGGGTGGCCATGGACCGACCGCTGCTTCCCGAGGGTGCCCGCCGCACCGCCGCCTGGTGTGCCGTCGCGCTGCTCGTCGCCGGGGTCGCGGCCGTCCTCGTCTGGCTCTGCGTGGTCTTCAAGACGGCCGTCACCCCCGCCCTGCTCGCCCTCCTCGGCACCGCGCTGCTCGGCCCGCTCCACCGCCGCCTGGTCCGCGCGGGCGTGCACCGCTCGCTCGCCGCCGGGCTCACGGTGGTCGCCGTCCTCGCGGTCGTCGGCGGCGCCACGTACATCGTCGTCGCCGCGCTCATCGAGACCGGCGACCAGATCATCGCCTCGCTGCGACAGGCCGCCGCCGACATCGCCGAGCACTTCGGCGCGGCCGGCACCTCCCTCGACGACCTCGCCAAGAACTCCCGGCAGCTCCTGGAGAAGTTCGGCGGCACCGCCGCCTCCGGGGTGATCTCCGGGCTCAGCGTGGTCGGCCAGACGGCCGCCACCGCCCTCCTCGCCCTGCTCCTCATCTTCTTCTTCCTGCGCGACTCCGACCGGGCCGCCGAGGTCCTGCGCTCGCTCGCCCCCCGCTCCACCGGCGACACGGTGGAGGCCATGGGGCGGCGCGCCTACGAGGGCGTGGAGGGCTTCATGCGGGGCACGACCTTCGTCGCGCTCGTCGACGCGGTCCTCATCGGCGTCGGGCTGCTGGTCCTGAAGGTGCCGGGGGCGGTGGGGCTCGCCGCGCTGGTGTTCGTGACCGCGTACATCCCGTACCTCGGCGCCTTCCTCTCCGGCGCGGTCGCCGTGCTCGTCGCGCTCGCCGACCGGGGCTTCGTCATCGCGCTGTGGGTGCTCGGCGTCGTCCTCGCCGTCCAGGTCATCGAGGGCAACGTCCTCCAGCCCATGGTCCAGAGCCGCACCGTGCAGATGCACCCGGCGGTGGTCATGCTGGCGATCACCGCAGGGGCTTCCGTCGCCGGGATCCTGGGCATGCTGCTCGCCGTACCGCTGACGGCCGCGTTCTTCGGGGTGATCGGCGTGCTGCGCGAGCGGTACGGCGACTCGGGCGGGGAGGGACCTGTTCCGCGGAGCCGGCCCTAGGTGGCCGCCGCCGGGGCGCCGCCCGGTTCGAAGGACTTCAGCATCTGTTCCAGCGCCGCCTGGTCGGGGCCCACGAACGGGTCCGAGTCCGGGGCCATCGTGATCGTCTCGATCATGCGGGTGGTCATCCGTACCGCCGGGGGCAGGTGCGTGCACAGCACGATCTCCGGGTCCATCGCGCGCAACGGCTCGATCGTCGCCCGGTACTTCGCCGGGTCGACGACGTGCACCCAGGGACTGTCCAGCGTCGCCCACAGCAGCTGCGTGGCCCGCAGGTCCTCCGGCTTGAGGTCGTTGGCGTGCCCGCTCTCGGCGAGTTCGGCGGTCGGCATCGGGCCGCCGAAGCAGTCGGAGCTGAAGCAGATCCGCGTCCTGTCGTCGTAGAAGCCGACGGTCGCCGGGTTGTCGAACAGCGGCGGCCGGAAGGCGCGCAGCTCGCGGTCGCCGACGTCGAGGGACTGGCCGGGGTTGAGGAAGTACAGCCGGTCCATGGGGAGGGGCCGCTCGGTGCTCATGATCCCGGCACCGATGAACGTGGTCACGACGCGCGCCCGGGGCGCCGCGACGAGCAGGTCGAAGATGCCGCCGGTGTGGTCGCGGTCGGGGTGGGTGAGCCAGATCCAGAGGATGTCGGCCGGGTCGACGACCGAGCCGACCGCCGGGACGAAGTCGCGGTCGGAGAGGGAGAGCCCGGTGTCGACGACGACCGGCTCACGGGCCGTGAGGACGTAGGCGTTGGCGGGGATGTGGCCGACGCCCGGGACCTCCAGGCTGTCTGCCAGGACGGTGGTGTCGCTGCCGACCTTGTGGATATCCATGTCGAACTCCGTGGTCCCCCCGGCGGCCGTACTCCACCAGTCTGCGCCCCGCGCAGGGGCCCCGCTCGGCAGACCCGGCACGGCAGAGGACCCGTCCGTCAGAGGCCCGGCACGGCAGAGGACCCGTGCGTGAGAGGCCCGGCACGGCAGAGGACCCGTGCGTGAGAGGCCCGGCACGGCAGAGGACCCGTGCGTGAGAGGCCCGGCACGGCAGAGGGCCCGTGCGTGAGAGGCCCGGCACGGCAGACCGTGCGTCAGAGGCCCGGCACGGCAGAGGCACCGCGCCACCGTCACGCGCAGCACCCGCTCCCCGTCAGGCGCAGCACCCGCCCTCCGACGGCGGCTCGTGCAGCTCGAACCAGATCGCCTTGCCCTCGCCCCGCGGGTCCACGCCCCACGTGTGCGCCAGCATCTCCATCAGCAGCAGCCCGCGCCCGCTGGACGCCATCTCGCCGGGGTGCCGCTTGTGCGGCAGGTCGTCGCTGGTGTCGGCCACCTCGACCCGTAGCCGGCGGGCGTCCTCCAGGCACACCACCTCGGCCACGAGCAGGGCGTCGCCGTCCGTGTGGACCAGGACGTTGGTGACCATCTCGGAGACCATCAGAACCGCCGAGTCGACCTGCTCGGCGTCCGACCAGTCGTGCAGGAGCTGGCGCACCTGCTCGCGGGCGGCGGCGATACGTTCCGGCTCGGCCTGGGCGACGGTCATCATCGTGCGGCGCGGGGCCTCCCGTACGGCGGTGCCCTGGCGGGAGAGCAGCAGGACGGCGATGTCGTCCTCGCGGCGGTCGGCGAGCGGCCCTGTGGTGTGGTGGGAGCCGGGCCCGTGGACGGCCTCCACGAGCCGGTCGGCCAGCGCCTCCAGGTCCTCGCCGTCGTCCGACTCCAGGAGCTTCCTGACGCGCTCCCAGCCGCTGTCCAGGTCGTGGCCGCCGGTCTCCAGGAGGCCGTCGGTGCAGATCATCAGGGTCTCGCCGGGTTCGAGGGTGAGGCGGGTGGTGGGGTAGTCGCTGTCCGGGTCGATGCCGAGGGGCAGTCCGCCGGCCGTGGGCCTCAGCAGAACCGTTCCGTCGGTCATCCGTACCGCCGGATCGGGATGCCCGGCCCGGGCGATCTCCACCGTGCCGGTCCCCAGGTCGACCTCCAGGTAGAGGCAGGTCGCGAACCGGGGCCCGCCGCCGTCCTCCTCCGCTCCGGCGCTCCCGTGGCCGCCCCCGTCGGCGCCGTCGTTGACCCCGTGCAGGAAACGGGAGGCGCGGGAGAGCACCGCGTCCGGCCGGTGCCCCTCGGAGGCGTACGCGCGGAGCGCGATCCGCAGCTGTCCCATCAGCCCGGCCGCCCGGACGTCGTGCCCCTGCACATCGCCGATGACCAGGGCGATCCGGCCGGCGCCCGCACCGCCGGGCAGCCGGATCATGTCGTACCAGTCGCCGCCCACCTGGAGACCGCCGCCCGTGGGGACGTACCGCGCGGCCACCCGGATCCCCGGGATGCCGGGGCCGAGCACCGGCATCATCGTGCGCTGGAGCCCCAGCGACAGCTCCCGCTCCGACTCCGCGACCCCGGCGCGGGCCAACGCCTGCGCCAGCATCCGCGCCACCGTCGTCAGGACCGACCGCTCGTCGGGCGTGAACGCCACCGGATGCTTGAACGCGGCCATCCACGCGCCCATCGTCCGGCCGGCGACGACCAGCGGGACGAAGGCCCAGGAGCGGCGGCCGAAGCGCTGCGCCAGCGGCCAGGTCATCGGGAAGCGGCGGGCGTACTCCTCCGGGGTCGGCAGATAGAGCGCCCGCCCGGTCCGCACCACCTCGGCCGCCGGGTAGTCGGTGTCCAGGGTCATCGACGTGAACGGGCCCTCGTCGCCGTCGCCGTGCCCGTGGTGACCGATGACCGTGAGCCGGTCGCCCGACATCCCGAAGACGGCGAGCCCGTCCGGCGAGAACCCCGGCATCGACAGCGACGCCGCGACCCGCAGCACCTCCGCCGTCGACCGCGCCTCGGCGAGCGCCCGGCCGGCGTCGAGGAGGAACGCCTCGCGGGAGCGGCGCCAGTCGCCCGTGATGGGGGTGCGGGCGGCGGTGCCGGGCTGCGGCTCGGCGACCTCCTGGAGGGTGCCGACGAGCTGGTAGTCGTTGCCCTCGATCAGCGGCTTCGATCTGCTTCGTACGGTTCGGATCACCCGGCCCTGGCCGTCCATGATCCGCAGCCGGGCCTCGGCGAGGGTGCCCTCGGCGACGGCGAGGTTGACCACGCCGTCGATCTCGTTCCAGTCGACGGGATGAAAGCGGGACCGCACCGCCGCCTCGGTGAGCCGCACGGGTTCGGCGGGCAGCCCGAGGAGCCGGGCCGCCTCGGCGTCGAGCGTGACGATCCCGGACGCGTTGTCCCAGCGCCACAGGCCGGTCGCGATCGCGGCCAGGACGTCCTCGGTGCGCATTGCCCCACTTTATGAATATCGGACAGCAGGTCGCCACCGAGAGTATTCGAATCGCGATCTTGGGTGTCCCGGTAGGCTGGGGCGGCTGGATACATCCAGCCCCACCCCTGATCCCGAAGACTGGATGAACGACGATGCATCGGTACAGGTCCCACACCTGCGGCGAGCTCCGCGCCTCTGACGTCGGCACCGACGTCCGGCTGAGCGGCTGGCTGCACAATCGGCGCGACCTGGGCGGCATCCTCTTCATCGATCTGCGCGACCACTACGGCATCACCCAGCTCGTCGCCCGCCCCGGCACGCCGGCGGCCGAGGTCCTCGACAAGCTGACCAAGGAGACCGTCGTCCGCGTCGACGGCAAGGTCGTCTCCCGTGGCGCCGAGAACGTCAACCCCGACCTCGCCACCGGCGAGATCGAGATCGAGGCCGCCGAGGTCGAGGTGCTCGGCGCGGCCCAGCAGATCCCCTTCACCATCAACACCGACGACGGCGTCAACGAGGAGCGGCGGCTCGAGTACCGCTTCCTCGACCTGCGCCGCGAGCGCATGCACCGCAACATCATGCTGCGCTCGGCCGTGATCGCCGCGATCCGCGAGAAGATGGTGGCCCTCGGCTTCAACGAGATGGCGACCCCGATCCTCACCGCGACCTCCCCCGAGGGCGCCCGTGACTTCGTCGTCCCGTCCCGCCTCAACCCGGGCAAGTTCTACGCGCTGCCGCAGGCCCCGCAGCAGTTCAAGCAGCTGCTGATGATCTCGGGCTTCGACCGCTACTTCCAGATCGCGCCCTGCTTCCGCGACGAGGACGCCCGCGCCGACCGCTCGCCGGGCGAGTTCTACCAGCTCGACGTCGAGATGAGCTTCGTCGAGCAGGAGGACGTCTTCCAGCCGATCGAGAAGCTGATGACCGAACTCTTCACCGAGTTCGGCGGCGGCCGCGAGGTCACCTCCCCCTTCCCGCGGATCCCGTTCCGCGAGGCGATGCTCAAGTACGGCTCCGACAAGCCGGACCTGCGCGCCAAGCTGGAGCTCGTCGACGTCACCGACGTCTTCGAGGGCTCCGAGTTCAAGGCCTTCGCCGGCAAGCACGTGCGCGCCCTCGCGGTGCCGGACACGGGCGACCAGCCGCGCAAGTTCTTCGACTCGATGGGCGACTTCGCGGTCGAGCAGGGCGCGAAGGGCCTGGCCTGGGTCCGCGTCGGCGAGGAGAACGCGCTCACCGGCCCGATCGCCAAGTTCCTCACCGAGGACAACGTCAAGGCCCTCGTCGAGCGCCTCGGCCTGAAGCCCGGCCACGCCATCTTCTTCGGCGCGGGCGACTTCGACGAGGTCTCCAAGATCATGGGCGCCGTCCGCGTGGAGGCCGCCAAGCGGGCCGGCCACTTCGAGGAGGGCGTGTTCCGCTTCTGCTGGATCGTCGACTTCCCGATGTACGAGAAGGACGAGGAGACCGGCAAGATCGACTTCTCCCACAACCCCTTCTCGATGCCGCAGGGCGGCATGAAGGACCTGGAGGAGAAGGACCCGCTGGACATCCTCGCCTGGCAGTACGACATCGTCTGCAACGGCGTGGAGCTGTCCTCCGGCGCGATCCGGAACCACGAGCCCGAGATCATGCTGCGGGCCTTCGAGATCGCCGGTTACGACCGCGACACCGTGGAGCAGGAGTTCGCGGGCATGCTCCGCGCCTTCCGCTTCGGCGCCCCCCCGCACGGCGGCATCGCCCCGGGCGTCGACCGCATCGTGATGCTCCTCGCCGACGAGCCCAACATCCGCGAGACCATCGCCTTCCCGCTCAACGGCAACGCCCAGGACCTGATGATGGGCGCGCCGACGGAGCTGGACGAGTCCCGCCTGAAGGAGCTCCACATCGCCCTGCGCAAGCCGGCCGAGACCAAGGTCGTCGAGGGCGCCCGCCCGGTGACCGAGTCCGTCCACCCGGACGCGGCGCGCGGCTGACCCGCCTGACGTCTGCTCGAGGGGCCCGGAACCGTACCCGTACGGTTCCGGGCCCCTCGCCGTGCTGCTTCACCCGACGGACGCGTAGGCGGAGATCCGTGTGAGGTGCGCGATCTCCGCGACCGCACGCAGTCGCACCACGTCCGACCGGACGTCCAGCTCCACCCCGGAGCCGGCCCGACCGAGGAGGACCGGGTCGACCCCGAAGCCGTCCATCGACACCGCGTGCAGCCGGACGGACGCGAGCGCGGGCGGACGCCCGCCGTAGACCCGGTGGATGCCTTCGGCGTCGACGAGGAGCGAGGTCACGCGGGCGGGGGCGGGGCGAGGCGGGCGGCCATCAGGCGCTCCTCGTGGTCGAGGACGACCACGAGCGTGTGGTCGCCACTGCGGTGGACGATGACGAGGTCGTCCGCCCCCGGGTACCAGAGATCACCGACGGCGGAGAGCAGCCGGTCCCTGCTGAGCGCCACGGCGACCCGGTCGGCCGGCCGCACGACCCCCAACTCCGCCTCGGACACGGGCAGCAGCGCCGCCAGCTCCCCACGCAGAGCCTGGTCCGCCGAGGGCGGCAAGGGTTTCGTCGAGCAGCGCCTCGTCGTGGGTGGCGCCGAGCGCGCCGAGCGTAGAGCGGAGGTGCGGGGCATCAGTCCTGCTCCAGCAGGGGTGTGTTTGCCCGGCATGGTGGTCGTGCTCAGCCGCCGGAGTTCTCCGATTCTGCGATGAGGTCCCGCAGCGTTCGGATAATCGCATCGAAGTCGGCCAACGCCCGGATACAGAAATCCTGGTCCAGCATGGCCGACTCGACGCTCTCGTCGAAGCCGGGAGATGCGGCGGGGTTGTCGCCTCCCTCGAGAATGGCCGAGGGGGCCAGGAGCCAATTCCGGCGCGACGCATCGATTATCCAGCCCTCACTGGTCGGTGTGTCGCGCACGGCTCGCTCGATGAGTCGAAGGTGCTCCCGGCGAGCGATCTCGAACCTGACCCCGAGAAAGGGAACCTGGTAGTAACCGTAGACCGGGTGCTTTCCGCCGCTGAGACGAATCCATTGAAGGGTTCCCAGACGGTTCAGGGTCTCGCCGATCAGACGGCTGCGTTCTGACATGGGTTGAGCCGACCTCCTCGTCACCAGAGCGGTCCAGCGTAGCCGCCGTCAGTGACGATCAATTTCTTTCCGGGGTTCATGAGCCTGATGGCCCGATCATAGTCCCCGTAGGGAATCGGGTTGTCGCTCATTTCGGGATCGTAGACATATCTGCCGTCTGTGTATACGTCATGGTATCGGTATTCTTCGACCCTGGATCCCATTGCCTGTGGAATTCTTACCCAACCGTCACCGTGGGTTGTGAAATTGATTATCTTGCCGTTTCCTGAGGAGCCTTCGAGTACCCTTTCGGCGATTTCTGAACAGTCTATGCTCCCGCCTCTGGGGGCGCGGCGCATGGCCTCCGTTGCTGCTTCGTCCGGCGGGAAGGCGGGGTTGGGTTGCCTGAAGTCGAAAGGGCCGCGTCTGTTCGGGCATCCCTCGGGCGACAACCCCAGAGGGTCCGCCCACGTGTGCGGATTGTCGACGTACGTCGTGGGGTTCGGGGCCGGGGTCAGGCCCAGGGGGTCCTGGCTCAGGTACCGCGCCGACGCCGGGTCGTAGTAGCGGAAGTAGTTGTAGTGGAGGCCGGACTCCGGGTCGAAGTACTGGCCCGGGAAGCGCAGCGGGGTGTAGGCCGTGGCGTCGCGGGTCCAGGCCGTGGTGCCCCAGAGGGTGCTGCGGGCGCGCCAGGCCAGGGTGCCCGACTCGTCGACGAGTTCGGTGGGGGTGCCGATCAGGTCGGTGACGATGGCGAAGAAGCGGGTCTCGTCGGTGTCGCGGCGGTGCTCCGTCTGGGTCAGGGGGCGCAGGCCGTCGTGGTCCCAGGTGAGGGTGAGGGTCTCGGTGGACTGCTCGCACAGCGTGGTGCCGTCCCAGGTGAAGTGGACGGTCTCCGTCTCAGAGTGCTTGGCGATGCGGCGGCCCAAGGGGTCGTAGACGTACCGCCACTCCGTGCCGTCGGGAGTGGTGACCGACGTCAGGCGGTCTTCCGCGTCCCAGGTGTAGCGCCATGTGTCCGGCTTCTTCGACAGGCGGGGCTTCCGGCGGAGGGTGACCCGGCCCTGCGCGTCGTGCTCGTAGCGGATCGAGCCCGCCCGGGTGATGCGGGTGCCGGTGTACGAGCGGGGGCCCGTCGCTTCCGGTTCGCGGGGCCACTCGGCCCGCGTCTGGTTGCCGGCCTCGTCGTACGCGTACCGCTCCGTCCAGCGGCCGGCGTGCACGGCGGTCACCCGGCCCGCCGCGTCCAGGTCGAAGCGGCGCGGGCCGGCGAGCTGGTCGTCGATGCCGGTCAGGTTCCCGTCGGCCCGGTAGTGGTACGCGCGGTGCTGGACGCGGCGGCCCCAGCTCGTGACCTCGTGCGCGGTCAGCCGGCCCACCTCGTCGAAGGCGGACGTGAGGGTGGCGAAGTCGCCGACGACGCGGGCGGTTTCGCGGCCCACGGCATCGTGGGTGAACGACAGCGTCCGGCCTGATGTGGTGAGCTCGGTGCGGCGGCCGGCCGCGTCGTACGACCACGCGCTGACCGCGCCGCCCGGCGTCGTACGACCCGTCCGGCGCCCCACAGAGTCGTAAGAGAAGGTAAGGGCGCGGCCGTTGACGGTCTCCGTGAGGAGCCGGCCGTAGCGGTCGCGCAGTCGGGTGAGCGTCACGTCCGGGCTCACCGCGGCCGCCAGCTCGTCGAAGACGTCGTACTCGTACGTCGTGGCCGTGCCGTCCACGTCCTTGCGGACGACCTGACCGAGCTCGTTCCGCTCGAAGGTCACCGGCCGGCCGAGCGCGTTCGTACGACTCACCAGACGGCCCGCCGCGTCGTACGCGTAGGTCAGTGTCCGCGCGTCGAAGTCCGTCTCGGCGGCCAGGCGGCCCGCGGGGTCGTAGGTGTACTCCCACGTGAGTCCCTGCGGGTTGGTGACCCGGGTCAGTTGCAGCGCCGCGTCGTGGTCGAAGGAGTAGTGGGTCCCGTCCGGGTCGGTGCGGGAGGCGAGGACGTCGAAAGCCCCGTACGTGTAGGCCGTGGTGCCGCCGACGGGGTCCGTGTGGGTGAGGCAGTTGCCCTCGCCGTCGTACGTCCAGGACTCGACGGCCCCGTCCGGGTGGGTCCGGCGGGTGAGGCGGCCCTCGGGCGTCCACTCCAGCCGGGTCTCCGCGCCCACCGCGTCCCTGATCCGGACCGTACGGCCGAAGGCGTCGCGCTCGTACGTCGTCGTCGCTCCCAGCGGGTCGGTGACCGCGACCGGCAGGCCCCGCTCGTCCGTGCGGACGCGGGTGACGGCGCCCAGCGGGTCCGTGACGGCCGTGAGGCGTCCCCGGTCGTCGTACGAGAACACGGTGCGCCCGCCCGAGGGAGACGTCACCGACGTCCGGTTGCCCCGCTCGTCGTACGTCTGCCGGATCGTCGTGCCGTCCGCCCGCCGCACCCGGACCGGAAGGCCGAGGGCGTCGTACTCCGCCGACATGGTCCGGCCGTCGGGGCGGGTGACGGAGGTGAGCCGGCCCTCCTCGTCATAGGCGAACACGGTGGTGTGGCCCAGCGGGTCCGTGCGGGAGAGCAGCCGGCCCCGGGCGTCGTGCGTGAAGCGGGTGACCGCTCCGTCGGGGCCGGTCTCGGCGGTGATCCTGGCGCGGTCGTCCACCTGGAAGCGGGTCGTGCGGCCGAGGGCGTCCGTGAAGGTCGTCTCGCCGTCGCCCCAGGTGAAGCGGCCGGCCAGGACGCCGTCCCGGCCCGACTGGAAGACACAGCGGTCGCGCTCGTCGTAGACGTAGTCGTAGCGGTGGCCGTTGCTGTCGGTCCACGACGTGATCCGGCCCTGCTCGTCGTAGCCGAAGCACAGCGGCCGGCCGGCGGAGTCGGCGACGGAGGTCAGGTGGCCGTCGGTGTAGTCGTAGCGGCGGATCTCCTGCTCGTCCGGGTGCAGCGGCGTGCCCCGGGACCCTTCCGTGGCCAGGTACAGGGCCGTGACCCGGGATCCGTCCGTGGTCAGGCGGAGCCGGTACCCGCCGTGGTGGACGACCTCCGTGGGGGCGCCCTCCGCGTCGTAACCGAAGGTGATCCAGTTGCCGTTGCGGTCGTCGATCTGGACGAGGACGGCCTCGTCCCCCTCGGCGGTGGTCGCGAAACGGCGGACGACGCCCGTCTCCGGGTCGGTCACGGTGTACGTGTCGCCTGCGGGGCTGCGGTCCAGTGCCCAGCGGCGGATGCCGTGCGTCGGGCGCACCGGCACACCGGGTGCCGGATGCGGGTAGGCCAGGATGCTGCCGTCCTCGCACAGCTGCACCACGCCCTGGGCGTCGATCTCCAGGCGCTGGTCGAGCGTGCTCGCCCACCGGGGACCGAACCAGCGGCCCGCGCGGAAGGACGACTCGAAGTACCGGCCGAGGACCAGCGGCAGGGCCCCGGGCAGAGCCAGGTCCGTCTGGGGGAGGGTGACCCGGCCGGTGGCCATGTCGACGGGGTCGTTGCACTCCTTCTTGTCGTTCCCCTGACGCGAGGTGGGGTCCGGGGCCTCCGACTGCTGGGCGCGGGCCGTCCCCTTGCCGCCGCCGGCGGGAGGCCCGTCGGCGTTGTTCAGCCGGGTGAGGCTCTTGAGACCGCCCGCGCCCTTCGTGCCGAGAAGCTCCGGTATCAGGCGGCCCACGAACTCGCTCGGGTCGCCCTTCGCCGTCTCCCACGCGTTCTTCAGGGCACGGTCCGGGTGGGCCGCACTGGAGGCGAGACCGGCCAGTGTCATGGTGACGTTCTGGTAGAACTCGGCCGGGTGCGTCACGTTGTACGGGTCCAGCGGGTTGGTCGCGCGGAGGTAGTTCGAGAGGCCGACGACGCCCTTCGTGACGCCGCCCGCGACATGGAGCAGCTCCGTGCCCGTGCCTAGTGCGTGGTCCTTGAGGCCCATGCCGAGGCGGTCCGCGGCGGACGGCTCCGACGGGGCGTGGGCCAGAGCGGAGGCGAGGGCCGCATGCGCGCGTTCGGCGGCCTCGTCGCGCTGACGCCGGGCGTCGGCGAGCAGGTCGCGGGCACGGGCGCGGTGGGCGTCACCCGGGTCGGTGGAGGGAGCGGGTTCCGGAAGCGGACGGTCGCTGTGGAAGGCGGCCCGGTAGGCGTCGTACTGCTTCTCGTACGCGGCGGCGGCCGCCCGCGACGCGTCGTCGCCCTCCCTGTAGAGCTCGATCGCCTCGCGTGCCTTGCCCTGGGCCCAGGTCACCGTGTGCGCGTACGCCTCCAGGGCAGCGGCCGCGGCGCCGAAGGCGTCCGCCGCGCGCAGCCAGTCGGGCGGCAGCGCCCCGAACTCTTCCTGGAAGGCCCGTGCGGCCTCGCCCTTCCAGCGGTCGGAGTCCAGCCCCTTCAGGCCCTTGCC
The DNA here is from genome assembly GCF_042901205.1 of Streptomyces sp. NPDC012769. Classification (NCBI taxonomy): domain Bacteria; kingdom Bacillati; phylum Actinomycetota; class Actinomycetes; order Kitasatosporales; family Streptomycetaceae; genus Streptomyces; species Streptomyces sp. NPDC012769. The sequence continues at coordinate 354,401 of NZ_JBIBCP010000005.1, forward strand.
GACGCTGTCGAAGGCCGACTGGAAGTCACGGAGGTCCGTCACCGTGGCGGTGATGTCCCCGGGCTTGCCGTGGATCAGCTCGTCCGGGTCGTCGGTCTGCCCGAGCCGGGCCTCGCTCACCCCCGCCCCGAGGGAGGACGCGGCCCCGTCACCCCAGTCCTCGACCTTGTCCGCCCAGCCCTCGGCGCCCACGCGTTCCAGGCCGTCGCCGGCCACGTCCGTCGCCGCGTCGACGCCTTCGCCGATCCTGCGCTTGCCCCAGTCGATGCCGTCGCCGACGGCGTCGGCGCCCTTGTCGAACAGCCCTCCCCAGTCCGGCATGGGTCAGCGATCCCCCTGGTTCGGCTCCTGTGCGAGGCGGAACGTTCCGAGCGCTCCGTCCCGGACGTCGTACGCGGTGTCGCGCCAGGTCTGTTCCACCTCGCCCTGCGCCTGCGAGAAGGACTCCGGACTCCAGTCGGCGCCGTCGAACGGGGACTGCCGCTCGAGCTCGTCCCAGCTCTTGCCCTTGACCTCGTCCTCGGAGAGGTGGGGGTTGCCGTTGCCCGCGTTCATGACGATCTTGAACGTGTCCTTGACGTAGCGTTCCTGCTCGCCGAAGGCGCCGGCGGACAGCCCCAGCGCCGCCGTGAAGGCGTTCGCCTTCTGCATGAGGTCGCGCACTCCCCAGCCCCACCGCTCGCAGAACGTCTGCAGCTGTTCGGCCAGCCCCTGATGTCCCAGCTGCACCCCGGTCAGTGACAGCTTCGAGAAGCCCCGGCCCGTGACGGCCGACTGGCCGGTCGACAGGTCCTTGAGCTCCGCGTGCGCCTTGTCGATACCCTTCGCGATCTTTGCCAGTGCGTCGTCGGACGCCTGGAGATCCGGATCGTTCCCACTCATCGCTCACCCACCCCCCACGCACGTCCCCCCGCTCCCCCGCGGATGCGTGAACTGACGATGCTGGCAGGGCGGAGTTTCCGGTCGCAACGACGGGTCGCTTGTCTGTCATGTCGCCGGGGACGGCGAAGGCCGCCGTCCCCGGGCGGAGCGGCGGCCTTCGTTTCGTGCGTGCGGGAGGGCCCCGGCGTCAGTCCTTCTTCGGGTCCTCCAGGCGCGGGAAGAGGACCGCGCCCTTGGTGATCGTGGCGCCGGCGGGGAGCTTGCCCCAGGTGGCGGCGGACTGGACGGGCTGGGTGGCGAGGGCGCCCAGGGCGGGCTCGGCGCCCAGGGAGTCCCAGAGCTTCTGGGAGGTCTCCGGCATGACCGGGTTCAGCAGGACCGCGACCGCGCGGAGGGACTCGGCGGCCGTGTAGAGGATGGTCGCCAGGCGGGCCCGGCCCTCCTCCGACTCGTCCTTCGCGACCTTCCAGGGCTCCTGCTCCGTGATGTAGCCGTTGACCTGCTTCACGAAGTCGAAGATCGCCAGGATGCCGGCCTGGAAGTCCAGCTCCTCGCCGATCTTCTGGTCGGCGACCGCGACGGCCTTCGCCAGGCCCTCCTGGATCGCCTTCTCCGCGTCGCCGTCGGCCGTCGACGCCGGCAGCTCGCCGCCGAAGTACTTGCCGACCATCGCCGCCACGCGGGAGGCGAGGTTGCCGTAGTCGTTGGCCAGCTCGGAGGTGTAGCGGGCGGAGAAGTCCTCCCACGAGAAGGAGCCGTCCTGGCCGAACGCGATCGCCCGCAGGAAGTACCAGCGGTACGCGTCCACGCCGAAGTGCGAGGTCAGGTCCTGCGGCTTGATGCCGGTCAGGTTCGACTTCGACATCTTCTCGCCGCCGACCATCAGCCAGCCGTTCGCCGCGACCCGGCCGGGGACCGGCAGGCCCTGCGCCATCAGCATCGCCGGCCAGATCACCGCGTGGAAGCGGAGGATGTCCTTGCCGATGAGGTGGACGTTCGCCGGGAAGGTCTCGTCGAACTTCGCCTGGTCCGAGCCGTAGCCGACCGCCGTCGCGTAGTTCAGGAGCGCGTCGATCCACACGTAGATGACGTGCTTGTCGTCCCACGGGACCGGGACGCCCCAGTCGAAGGTCGAGCGGGAGATCGACAGGTCGTCGAGGCCCTGCTTGACGAAGTTCACGACCTCGTTGCGGGCCGACTCCGGCTGGATGAAGCCCGGGTTCGCCTCGTAGAACTCCAGCAGCTTCGGGCCGTAGGCGGAGAGCTTGAAGAAGTAGTTCTCCTCCTTGAGGATCTCCACCGGCTTCTTGTGGACGGCGCACAGCTTCGTGCCGTCCTCCGCCTCGATGAGGTCGCCGGGGAGCTTGTACTCCTCGCAGCCCACGCAGTACGGGCCCTCGTAGCCGCCCTTGTAGATCTCGCCCTTGTCGTACAGGTCCTGCACGAACTCCTGGACGCGGTCGGTGTGACGCTTCTGGGTGGTGCGGATGAAGTCGTCGTTCGCGATGTTCAGGTGCTCCCAGAGGGGCTTCCAGGCCTCCTCGACGAGCTTGTCGCACCACTCCTGCGGAGTGACGCCGTTCGCCTCCGCGGTGCGCATGATCTTCTGACCGTGCTCGTCCGTGCCGGTGAGGTACCACACCTTCTCGCCCCGCTGGCGGTGCCAGCGGGTGAGCACGTCGCCTGCGACGGTCGTGTAGGCGTGGCCCAGGTGAGGAGCGTCGTTGACGTAGTAGATGGGGGTCGAGACGTAGTACGCCGTCGTTCCCTGCTTCTCTGATCCAGTGGCCGCCATGGTGCGAATTTTAACGGCCGGGGAGAGCTGTCCTCACACGGTTAAAACCCGGGCCCCGGCGGTCTGCCCGCCGAGGCCCGGGTTCGGCCGGGCGTGGTCGCCCGGTGCGGTCAGAGGGACCAGTCGGCGAGCAGGCCCCGGTAGAACGCGGCGTGCGGGGTCTCGACCGGGGCCGGGCCCGCGAAGTGGACACCCGTACGAGGAGTGGCGAGCTTACGGAGGTAGTCGAAGGCCTTGGTGTCCTCCTCGCCCCACACCGTGAAGCGCCAGTGCGTCGCGTACGGGCGGTCCGCGGCCTCCGTCAGCGCCTGCGTCGCGGCCGTCTTCGACTCCGGAGCGCCGTCCGTCTGGAAGACGACGAGGGCGGGGAGGGCCGGGTCCGCGGACTTCTCGTGCAGGGCGAGGACCTCCTCGACCGCGCGGTGGTAGTTGGTGCGGCCCATCCGGCCGAGGGTCGCGTTGATCGTCTCGACGCGGTCGGGGGTGGTGGTGGCGGGCCGGAGCTCGGCGGTGCCGTCGATGTCCGTGGAGAAGAAGACGGCGGTCACGGCGGCGTCCTCCGACAGGTGCGCGGCGAGCGCCACGGTCTGCTCGGCGAGCCGCTGCACGGAACCGTCCTTGAAGTACGGCCGCATCGACCCCGACCGGTCGACCACGAGGTACACGGCCGCCCGCGCCCCCGTGAGCCCCTGCTTCTTGAGTACGGTGCCGGCCGCCTTGTAGGCGTCGGTGAGGTGCGGCGCGTCGGCCTTCAGCCGGGCGAGGGTCAGCGCGGGGCGGGCGGAGTCCGTGGCCTCGGCCTCCGGCCCGGGCTCGGCGTGGGCCGACGGCTCCGCCGGGGTGTTCGCGTCGGCCTCGACGGCGACCGGCGCCTCGGCGGCCGGCTGTTCGGCCTCGGTCGACTCCGGCTCCGTGGCCTCCGCGGGGGCCTGGGCGGCCGGCTCGTCGGCGACGACCGCGTCCGCGTCCCCCTCCGGGGTCTTGGTCTCGGTCTCGGCCGGTACGGCCTGCGGGGCGGACTCCGCCTCCGCCTCCGGCTGCGTGGCCGACTCGTCGGCGCTCGCCTCGACGGGCTCCGCCTCCGGCGCCGCCGCGGTGTCGTCGGCCGTAACGGCAGCGGTGGCCTGCGTGGAGGTGTCGTCGGGGGTCGTGGCGGCGTCGCGGGCCGCCTCCGCCTGCGCGGGCGTCTCAGCTGCCGGCTGCGCCGGGGCGGTGCCCTCCGGCGCGGTGGCGTCCGCGGCTGCCTGCGGCGTGTCACCGGCGTCCTCCGGGGACGCGTCGGCGTCTGCCTCTACGACGGCGCTCTGGGGGGTCGCCGGCGCGGTCTCCTCGTCGGCGGTAGCGGTCGCCGGTTCCCTGGCCGCGCCGCTGGCCTCCGGCTCCTCGGGCACGGCGCTGGTCTCCGTCGCAGCGGCGGACGTCGGCTCCGCCTCCTCCGCCTCCTCGGCCTTCGCCGCACTCGCGGGCTCGTCGTCTGCGGTGGTGGTCGGGGCCACCTCCTGCGCCGCGCGGGGCGCCTCGGCCGACGCGGTCTCCTTGTCAGCGGTGGCGGCCGCCGGCTCCTCGGCCACGGCGCTGGTCTCCGTCGCAGCGGCGGACGTCGGCTCCGCCTCCGCCTCCTCCGCCTCCTCGGCCTTCGCCGCACCCGCGGGGTCCGTCTCTGCTGCCTCCGCCGCGCCGCCCGGGACGGTCGTCTGCTCGTCGGCGGGCTTGGCCTCGCCCTTCGTCACAGCCACCGGGGCCGTCTCGGCCTCCGCCGCGTCGCCTGCGACGGTCGTCTGCTTGTCGGCGGGCTTGGCCTCGGTCTTCGCCGCAGCCGCAGGGGCCGTCCCTGCCTCTGCGTCCTCGGCCGCCTCGCCCGGCTCCGCCGGCGACGACGCCCGTCGGGCCGGCGGGATCTTCGGGTTGTCGAAGGCCGCCGCCACCAGGTCCGCCGCCGCGCGCTCGGCTGCCGTCTCGGACGCCTCGGACGACTCGGTGGTGGGCGCGGTGGGCGCGGTGGGCGCCGCGGTCTTCGGGGCCGTCCCGGCGCGGGTCTCCGCCGGGGCCTCCGGCGACTCCGTAGACGCCGCTCCCGCCGCTCCCGCCGTTCCCGCCGTCGCCCCGGCCGTGACCGTCTCGGTCGCCCTGGATTCCGGCGCCGGGGCATCTGCCTGGGGCGGGACGGAGGTTGCCGGAACGTCCGGTTCGGCGATGTTCGCGCGGTCGCGGCCGAATACCTTGCGCAGCAAACTCCGAATACCCACGGGAGAACCCCTTCGCATGAGTTGGGTGCGTATGCGTCCTTCATCCCTGGCCAGGGCGGACACGTAAGGTTAGCGGCCACCCTCCCTCCGCCCTACGACCCGGGCGCCCCCGGACGCCGTGCATTCATCGCGCGTTCACTCCATCGCCGCCACCGTGCAGATGTGCGCACATAACGTCGCCGCCGGACGAAAGCCGAAGCCATGGAGGACGAAGTGCGCAAACTGCTGCCGATGCTGAGCAACCACTCACACGGAGGCGGTCGTTCCGCCATGACCTGCCGGTTCCGGTGCGGGGACGCCTGTTTCCAGGAGGTGCCCAACACCAGTGACAACGAGTACGTCGGCGACGTCATAGCCGGGGCGCTCTCGCGCCGTTCCGTCATGCGGGCCGCCGCCGTCGTGACCGTCGCCTCCGCCGCGGGCGGGGCCGTCGTGCTCGGCAACGCGCCCGCCGCCGAGGCGCACGGCGCGCACCGGCCCGGGACCGGGACGAAGCCCGCGTCCAAGGCCTCCGGCGCCCGCGGCCTCCGCTTCGAGGCCGTCGCGCCCAACACCGCCGACCAGGTCACCGTGCCCGCCGGTTACTCCCAGAACGTCGTCATCCGCTGGGGCGAGCCCATCCTGCGCGGCGCGCCGGCCTTCGACGCGGAGAACCAGACCGCGCGCGCCCAGGCCGGGCAGTTCGGCTACAACAACGACTTCCTCTCCCTGCTCCCGCTGCGCGGCGAGCCGCACCGTCAGGTGCTCGTGGCCAACCACGAGTACACCGACGAGGTCCTGATGTTCCGCGGCTACGACGCCGAGAACCCGACCCGCGAGCAGGTCGAGATCGCCTGGGCCGCGCACGGCCTGTCCGTCGTGGTGGTCCAGGAGGAGCACCGCAGCGGCCGCCTCACGCCCGTCACCCGCCACCACCTCAACCGGCGCCTGCACACCACCAGCGAGTTCGAGCTGACCGGCCCGGCCGCCGGCGGCGCGCTCGTGAAGACCTCCGCCGACCCGGCCGGGCGTACCGTCCTCGGCACGCTCAACAACTGCGCCGGCGGCACCACCCCGTGGGGCACCACCCTCCACGGCGAGGAGAACTTCAACCAGTACTTCGCCAACGGCTCGAGCGCGACCGACAAGCGGTACGGCGTCGGCACCGGTGCCTCCGAGCGCAAGTGGGAGCGGTTCGACAAGCGCTTCGACCTGAAGCAGGAGCCCAACGAGGTCCACCGCTTCGGCTGGGTCGTCGAGCTCGACCCGTACGACCCCGACTCCACGCCCAGGAAGCGCACCGCGCTCGGCCGCTTCAAGCACGAGGCCGCGCAGCCGCGCCTGACCGCCGACGGCCGCCCCGTCGTCTACATGGGCGACGACGAGCGCTTCGACTACTTCTACAAGTTCGTCTCCTCGAAGCGGATGATGAAGGGCGCCTCCCGCAAGGCCCGGGAGCACAACCTCACCCTCCTCGACGAGGGCACCCTGTACGTCGCCAAGCTCACCGGCGACTCCCCGGCCGACATCGACGGCACCGGCAAGCTCCCGAACGACGCCGAGTTCGACGGCTCCGGCAGCTGGATCCCGCTCGCCACGGCCGGCCCGGACGAGGCCGTCTCGCACGTGCCCGGCATGACCGCCGAGGAGGTGTTCGTCTTCACCCGTCTCGCCGGTGACAAGGTCGGCGCCACCAAGATGGACCGCCCCGAGGACGTCGAGCCGTCCCCGCGCACCGGCCGCGTCTACGTCGCCCTCACCAACAACTCCAACCGCGGCAAGGGCACCAACCCGGGCGCCGACGAGGCCAACCCGCGCAACCTGAACAAGCACGGCCAGGTCCTGGAGCTCGCCGAGCACTGGGACGACCCGGCGAGCGACGGCTTCGCCTGGCGCCTCTTCCTCGTCGCCGGTGACCCGAACGACCCGGCCACCTACTTCGCCGGCTTCCCGAAGGAGAAGGTCAGCCCCATCTCCTGCCCGGACAACGTGGCCTTCGACCCGCACGGCAACCTGTGGATCTCCACCGACGGCAACCAGCTCGGCTCGCACGACGGCCTGTTCGGCGTCGCCACCCACGGCGAGCGTCGCGGTGAGCTCAAGCAGTTCCTGACCGTGCCGCGCGGCGCCGAGACCTGCGGACCGATCATCCAGGACCGTCGGGTCGTCGTCGCCGTCCAGCACCCGGGCGAGCTCGACGGCGCCTCCGTCGAGAAGCCTGCCTCCGTCTGGCCCGACGGGCCGGGGAAGATCGTCCGTCCCGCCGTCGTGTCGGTCTGGCGCGCCGACGGCCGCGACATCGGCGTCTGACGCGGATGCCGGGACTGGGGGTGGGTGCGTCAGCCCCGCCCCCACTCCCGTCCCCTGACCCGACGGCCACCCCCGATCACGGTGAGCGGGGGTGGCCGTCAGTCCAGCCCCCCTCCCAGTCCCTCCCTGAACCGGGTGAACTGCTCCTCCGGCGCCCCCGTGTACACCCACGGCACCCACGCCGCCCGCGCCCCGAGCAGACCCAGCACCTCCCGCGCCACTTCCGCCTGTCCGGCGTAGCAGGCTGCGTGGGCGAGGTAGTTGAGCTCCGCCACCTCCTCCGGGCGCACCGGCGAACCCGCCTCCCGGCCGCCGATCCAGCGGGCGTGGGTGCGGCGCAGCTCGGTCACCGCGAGCTCGTGCTTCCAGTGCTGGTCGAAGCCGCGCACCGGGCCCCGGCCCAGCGCGCCGTCCGCGATGTAGCGGTATTCCTCGACCCGTGCGATCTGCACCAGGATCGGCAGCGCGGAGCCGGGCGGCGCCACGCCCGCCGCGTCGCGCGCGAAGTCGTACATCGCCCCGTGGGTGCCGTGCCACCGGGCCGACCAGTAGCGCAGCACCTGCGTGTGACCTTCGGTGTTGTACGGGTCGCGGCGCCGCAACTCGTCGAACCAGTGCCGCAGTTGGCGGCGCGGCACCCCGCCCTCGTACAGCCGGGCGACCGACAGCAGGGACACCCACGGCATGGGGTCGGCGGGCGCGGCGGCGGCCGCGGCGAGACAGGCGTCGACGGAGGCGTCGATCCTGCCCCGGTCGAGCGCGGCGCCCCGGCCGGCCGCGATGGCCGCGTCGAAGACCCGTACCACCTCGGTCGCCGCCCGCAGCACCGCCGCGTCCGGGTTGCCCGGCTCGGCCGCCCGCCACGCCTCGACGGTGGAGCTGCCCGCGGCGGCGTGCGAGAGCAGCCGCAGCCGGTGGGTGCGGAGCCGCCAGTCGTCGCCGGTCGCCTCCAGCAGGTCCCGTACGCCCTGCCAGCGGCCGATGACCATGTCGTGCCGGGCCTCGGTGAGCGCCCGGTCGCCGAAGTCCGGGTCGAAGTCCGGCGTGAACCGGCCCTGTCGGGTGGCACGGGTGGAGCGGGTGGAGCGGGTGGAACGAGTCGGGCGGGACGGGCGGCGCAGCGCGGCCATCCGGGTACCTCCCTCGGGTGCGGTGTGAGTGCGGGGGTGAGCGGAGGGTCGGGGGTGAGCGAAAAGTCCAAGGGGCGGAGTCAGAAGTCGGTCGCCGGTGACTGGTCCACCCGCCGCGCGCGCGGCGAGTCGGGTGAGGCGAAGGACTCCGCGGCGGCCAGCACCCGGGCCGCGTCGAGCCGGGCCGGCCGGTAGTAGGCGCTGCCCTTGCGCCAGTACACGAGCATCGGGACGACCCCGGCGGCCAGCCCGCCCAGACCGATCGCCAGCGAGGCCGTGGTGAGCTCGCCGAGCGACTCGACGAACGCCCACAGCATGAACGCCGAGCCGAGCAGCGGCCACACCCCGCCCAGGACGAAGTCCCGTACGGAGGACAGCAGCAGACCCTTGTACGCGACGACGGCGGCGATCCCCGCGAGGGCGTAGTAGAACGCGATCTGCAGCCCGATCGCGCTCACCGCGTCGCCGAGGACCTGCTCGACCGAGCCGGCGGCGGCGGAGGCCGCGAACATGACGAGGGCGGCGGCGCCGACGACCACGACCGCCACCCACGGGGTGTTCCAGCGGCGGTGGACGGTGCCGAGCGCGGCCGGCAGGGTGCGGTCACGGCCCATGGCGAAGAGCGAGCGGGTGACCTGGATGAGGGTGGTCTCCAGAGTGGCGACGGTCGACAGCAGCACCGCCAGGACCAGCAGCTTGCCGCCGGCGCCCGGCCAGATCTCCTGCCCGAGCACGGCGAGCACGTTCGCGCCGCCCCGCTCGATCTGCTCGGCGGTCAGCAGCACGTTGACGGCGACGGTGAACGCCTCGAAGAGGAGGAAGACCACGCCGATGCCGACGAGGGCGGCGAGCCCGGCGGTGCGGCGGCTGTCGCGGGTCTCCTCGCTGAGGTTGCTGGTGACGTCCCAGCCCCAGTAGTAGAAGGCGGCGATCAGCGCGCCGGACGCGAAGCCGGGCGCGCCGCCGAAGTGGCCGAGGCCGAACCACGACCAGTCGAAGGCGGTGGCGTGCCCGCGGTGCAGCAGCGCGGCCAGCACGAAGACGACCAGGATGACCATCTCCACGCCCGACATGAGGAGTTGGGCCCGTACGGTGAGGCGCGCGCCGCCGAGGACGACGAGCAGCATCATCAGGAACCAGCCGGCGCCGACCGCGCAGGCCAGCGCCGTGTTCTCGGCGAGCTCCGGGTCGAAGAGGGAGAGCGTGAGGGAGCCGGCGGGCAGCGAGCCCGCGACCATGAAGACGGTGGCGGCGAAGACCAGGGCCCAGCCGGAGAGGAAGCCGAGGAACGGGTGGAGGGTGCGGCCCACCCAGGAGTAGCCGGCGCCGGCGTTGACGTCGATGCGCCCGAGGCGGGCGTAGGCGAGGACGATGCCGAGCATCGGTATCGCGCAGTACAGCAGCGCCGCGGGTCCGGCGAGTCCGACCGCGCCGAAGAGGACGGCGGTGGTGGCGGCGAGCGAGTACGCGGGAGCGCTGCCCGCCACGGCCATCACGATGGTGTCGAAGGTGCCGAGGGCGTTGGGCTGGAGACCTCTGCCGGGGGTAGTGCGCATGGCGGTGTCCTCGGGGCGCGGGAGGGGTGGGGGGTGTGGGGAGGGCGAGGAGGCGGGGGAGGAGGGGGGAGGGACGACGCAGGGTGAAGTGACCGTGCCACCAGGCCGTTTGTGGCCAGGGGGAGGGGCGTGGATCACGGTGAATTCGAGCGCATCGTAGTCGTACACGTGGGATCCGGTAACGGCGGTGGGAGGGTTGGGTTCCGCAACCGCCGGTAAGGGCTCCGGTACGCCCCTTTGGAGAGGTTTACGGCTCCGGTCGCCGTTCCGGGGCGGGGTCCTGGCCCCGGTCCCCGCCCCGGTCCCGGCCCTGGTCCCGGCCCTGGCCCGTGGCGGGGTCCTGGTGGCTCGGGTCCCGGTCGTGGCCGGGGGTCGCGATGGCGCGTGCCGCCCGTACCTCCTGGCGCAGGGCGGCGAGCACTCCCTCCTCGTCCCCGCCGAGGTCCGCCCGCACCTCCACCAGGACGTCGCTGGAGCGCAGCCCCTCGGCGAGCTCCCGCAACTGGCGCTCCACGGCGGCGACCTCGGCCGGGTCGGGCGGCGGGGCGCCGTGGTCGACGCGGATCCGGGCGGCGGTCGTCGCGTCCACGATCCGCTCCACGGCGATGGCCAGCGGCCACCAGGCGGCGGCCAGGTCGCCGGCGGGCGGCGGCTCGGTCAGGGCCCGCTGGAACTCCGACCGCACGGTCGACATGTCCCGGTACAGCTTGCGGCGGGCCCGGTGCCGGACGGCCGGGTCGCGGGCCGGCTCGCCGTTGCCGTTGCCGTTGCCGTCGCCCGCTTCCGGGGCGAAGGCGAGACGGACGTACGCGGCGGTGTCCGCGACCGCGTCGGCGAGCCGGTCCGCGACCCGGGTGTGCCAGGACTCCGGCCACAGCAGATAGCCGGCGACCAGCGCGATGCCGCAGCCGATCAGCGAGTCGTACAGGCGCGGCAGGACCAGGTGGAAGCCCTGGTGGTTGAGCAGGTCGGACAGGAGCAGGATCACCGGCGTGATGGCCGCGGTCTGGAAGGCGTACCCCTTCGCCGAGAAGGCCGGGATCAGCGCGGCCAGCGCCAGCATCACCGGCACGTCCCACCACCCGCGCGGCACCGCGGCGAGCAGGGGCGCGGCCACGAGCAGCCCGGCGGCGGTGCCGAAGGCGCGCAGCACCGCCCGGGAGAACACCGAGCCGAAGTCCGGCTTCAGCACGAACGTGACGGTGAGGGCGACCCAGTACGAGCGGGGTACGGCGATCAACGAGACCAGGGCCTGGGAGAGGCCGATGCACAGGGCGAGCCGCAGACCGTAGCGCCAGGACGCGCCGGACAGCAGCACGCTCCGGGCGGTGCGGCGGATCCGTACGCGCAGGGCGGCGGGCCGGCCGAGCCGGTCGTCGACGTTGTACGGGCGCGGCTCGGCCTTGTGGACGACGGTCGCCGCGTAGCGAAGGGCCTCGTCGACGGCCTTCTCCGAGGGCCGGCGGGCCTCGGGGAGGGCCAGCTCGGGGGTGCCGGTGCGGCCCTCCTCGACCGCTTCGGCGAGGGTGCGCACGGCGGCGGGGATCTCCGGCGGCAGCGCCCGGTGGAACCGGCGGGCCGCGAAGTGGGCGGCGGGCGCGGCCTCCAGGAGCGGGATCAGCACGTTGAGCTGGGCGAGCAGCCGCACGAGGGTCGGTGCGCGGCCGTGCTGGCGGGCGCGGCGGGCGAGCACGAGGTCGTAACTCTGGTTGAGCGAGGCGGTGACCGCCTGCCGCTTCTCGTCGTACGCGTCGGTGCCGGCGGCCTCGAACAGCTCAGCCAGCGCCCGGTACGTCCCGGCGACCGCCCTCCGCTCCGGCTGCCCGCCGCGCAGGGGCCAGCCGAGCAGCGTGAGCACGAGGACGACGACCCCGCCGAGGGTCAGCAGGAGGGGGGCCTTCCACCAGGGGTCGGGCATCGGCAGGCCGGCACCGACGACGGCGTTGAGGAGGAGCAGCAGGCCGGAGACGGAGGCGACGGCGCCGATCGAGGAGATCATCCCGGAGACGAGCGCGATGAGGGTGAGCGCGGCGACGGCGGGCCAGCCCTGGCCGAAGACGAGGGTGCCGAGGGTGACGCCGAGGGCGCCGAAGAGCTGGGGCACGGCGATGTTGAAGATCCGCATGCGGTAGGCGTCGGCGGTGTCGCCGATGACGCCGGAGAGGGCGCCCATCGACACGAGCGCGCCGTACGCCGGCTGTCCGGCGGCCATCCCCACGGCGAGCGGCGCGCCGAGCGCGACGGAGGCACGGGCGACGGCGGCCCACGGGACGGGGGTGGGCTGGGGGCGGAGACCGGCGGTGAGCCAGGCGGGCGGTGACAACCGTGCGGCGTTTCCCATCCGCCCACGGTAGGCCGCCCCACCGCCCGCCCGCCGCCGGGTGCGGGGCCGTCGTGGGCCCGTCGCCCCGAGCCCGTGCGGGCCGCGCCGGTGGGCCTTGATTTCGGTGGTGCGGTGCCGGCCCGTGCCGGCCGGCGGCTCCAGCGGGGCGAAAGCCCACATGGGTGGGCGGGCGCGGGCCCTCACGAGCGTGGGCCCGCATGGGCGGCGGGCCGCACGGGGCCGGGCGCGCCAGCCGGGGCGAGGGGCGACGGGCTGTACGGGCGGGGCGCAGGCCCCGGCGGCGTGGAGGCCCGCATGGGCGGTGGGCCCACGGGGGCCAGGCCCGGCACCGATCCGGCCGCACCCGCCCAGGGGCTAGCTGCGGTAGCCCTCGACCTCGGCCGCCGGGCGGAGGGCCGCCGTGTCCGGGTCCTCGCCGAACTCGGCCTTCGCGCGCCGCTGGCGCAGCAGGTCCCAGCACTGGTCGAGCTGGACCTCCAGCTCGGCGAGCCGGGTGCGTTCCTCGTCCAGGAGGCCGCCGGTGCGCTGCCGCAGGGCCCGTTCCTCCTCGACGAGCGCGCCGATGTTCTCGAGGATCTCGTCGTTGTCCATGCCCTCAGCGTGGCCGATCCCCGCCCGCCCTGCAGGTCGAGCGGAGCCGTCAGTGCCGCAGGGCCTGGGCGATCTCCGCCTTCGTGGCGCCGGAGAGACTCCGGTTGCTGCGGGCGGTCCCGCTCTTGGACGCGCCGGGCCCGACCCCGTTGACGCTCACGACGACCGCGTCCAGCAGATTGCCCTGGTCGTCACGGAAATTGACCCAGATCGTGTAGTCGGCGTCCTTGTCGTCGGGGTTGGTCGCGGTGACCTCGGCGACCGTGCGGTCGCCGTCCGTGGAGGTCGGCCCGGCCCGGACGTCCCGCGCCGCGTTCACGCCGTCCTTGACCTCGTTCATCTTCTCCTGGGCCGCCGAGGCCACCGCTCCCGTCGCGGAGGAGACGATCTCCCCGGCCTGCTGCTGCACCTGCTCGCAGCCGGTCAGGGCCACGCAGGCCAGGCCGCCCAGCGCGAGCGCGGCGGCGGCCCCACGGGCGGTACGACCCCGGCTCACCGCCGCTCGCCGCCGTACGACTCGTCCACGGCGAGCGCCCAGATGACGAAGACCGACACGGCCATGGAGAACAGCGCCCACCACGGCTGGTACGGCAGGAACAGGAAGTGGGCGACGAGGTTCAGCGCGGCCAGCGCGATGCCGGCGACCCGGCCCCACTCGGCGCCGGTGAGGATGCCGTAACCGGCGATCGCGACGACGATGCCGAGGCAGAGGTGGATCCAGCCCCAGGTGGTCAGGTTGAACTCGAAGACGTAGTCGCCGACGCGGGCGTAGATGTCGTCCTCGGCGATGCCCGCGATGCCCTGGAGGACGTCCATGACGCCGGTGACCAGCATGAGGACACCGGCGAAGAGGGTTCCGCCGGCGGCCCACGCGCCCCGGGTCGACGTCTTGTCCCGTGTCGTTGTCTTGTTCTGGCTCATGGCCTCATCGTGGGAGCGGTTGTTCGATCGCGAACCTTTTGCTGCTCCGTTCGGGGGGTTGCCGGAACCTATCCTGGATATCTAGTATCCAGGATATGAGGATGAACGAGGGCGTGGAGTGGGCACTGCACAGCTGCCTCAACCTGGCCTGGCTCGGCGGGGACCGGGCGGTCACGGCGGCCCGGCTCGCCGCCTACCACGAACTGCCCGCCCCCTACCTCAACAAGCAGCTCCAGGCCCTCGTCCGGGCCGCCATCCTGAGCTCGGTCTCCGGCCCCAAGGGCGGCTTCCGGCTGGCACGGTCGCTGGACCGGATCACCCTCATGGACGTGGTCACGGCGATCGAGGGCCCCGACGAGGCCTTCCGCTGCACCGAGATCCGCGCCCAGGGCCCCGGCGCGGCCGAGAACGGCCGCGGACCGGCCGTCGAGTGCGCCATCGCCGGTGCGATGGGCCGGGCGGAACTGGCCTGGCGCCGCGAGCTGGCGGCCCGGACCCTCGACGACGTGCGCCTCCAGGCGGAACGGCAGGCGCCGGACGCGCCCGACCGCATCCGCCGCTGGTTCGCGAACACCTGACCGCCCCCAAATTCCCTCGGAGGACGTACCTCATGAGCATCGACCCCGACCGCCACCACGACCAGCGCACCCTCACCAACCCCGCCACCCTCCACGACCCGACCCCCTTCGGCTACAGCCACGCCGCCTCCGCGCCCGGCGAACTCGTCTTCATCGCGGGCCAGTACGCCTCGGACGCCACCGGCGCCCCGGTTCCCGGCGACTTCACCGCCCAGGTCGAGCTCGCCCTGACCAACCTCCGGCTCGCCCTGGAGGGCGTGGGCCTCGGCCTCCCCCACGTGGTCCGCCTCGGCTCGTACGTCGTCGACCACGACCTCGCCAAGCTGGAGGTCCTCGGCAAGGCCCTGCACGCCGCCTTCGGAGAGCGGCTGCCGGCCCAGACCCTCAGCGGCGTCGCCTCCCTCGCCCTGCCCGGCATGCTCTTCGAGATCGACGCGGTGGCGGTGCGGCCCGCGAAGAGCGCCACGGCCGGCTGATCCACTTGCGGGCCGTACGGCACGGGTGTGCTCTGGAGGGTGCAGGAAAGGCGCCCGGAAGGAGCCTCCGCCATGGCCGCACACGCAGCGATACCCGACCGACGCAGACACCGTGAACTGCGCGGTCAGCGCGGGCAGCAGCAGACGATGACCCACGGCTGGGGGCTGCCCGTGACCCTCGGCATCGTCTACGGCCTGTACGCCCCGACCGTCGTCCGACGCGGTGGCGAACCGAGCTGGGGCCAGTTCTGGCTCGGCGTCGTCAGCGGGCTCGTCCTCGCCGTCGCCGTCTACGGACTCCGGCGCTACGGCCGCGTCCTGCCGCGCGAGCTGCGCGCGGTCGCCTGGGGCGGTCTCGCCGGCATCGCGATCGGCTTCCTCTTCAGCCTCTCCGACGCCAGCGTCTACGCGGCGACCGTGCTCGGCCTGGTGGTCGCGGGCGCCGTCTTCGCCGCCGCCTTCTACCTCTTCTACACACACGAGGACGCGGCCGGCCGCCCCGCGCCCTACTGACAGGCCCGCGAGGCCAGGCCCCCGCCGGCCCGACGCCGGTGGTACGCCACCGCCACCGCCGCGAGCAGCGGCGGCCAGGCCAGCAGGGGCGCGTAACAGACGAGGAGCAGGGCGTCCTGGGCGGGTGAGGCCGGGATGCCCGGGCCGAGACCGGCGTGCGCGGCGTAGAAGCCCCAGCCGGCGATCGCGCACAGCGCGGCGACTCCGGCGAGGGCGGCCCCGGTCGCGGCGGCCGGGTTCACCCGGCGCCCGCCCAGGAAGGGCAGCCGGCGCGGGAACACCTCGCCCCAGGAGCGGACGAGCCCGAGCGTCAGGAACGCGAGCAGCTCGGAGACGACGCTGAGGGAGACGACGTAGGCGGACTCCCCGAGGCCCAGCGAGCCGTCGCCGGCGTCCTGGGTGACCGGGAGCCCGGCGACGAGCGCGAGCCGCCACAGTCCCGAGGGGAGGACGACCAGAGGGACGGCATGGGCGGCCACGGCGGCCCAGCGGGGCACCTCCGGCAGCGCGACGATCTTCAGCATGACCATGACCTCAGCGTCCGCCCGTGGCCCGCCCCGCACGTCCTCCCGAGGGGCCGATCGCCTCCGCCGCCCGGCGGAGAGGCCTCGCCGGGCTGGTCCCCTGGCACGCACGGCGCCCCCGTCGGAAACTGGTTGAAGCGGACCCCAACCCCGGCCCTCCAGGACGGGCCCGCAACCGACCGCCGACCGATGACGGCCGACCGACGACCGCCGGGACCCGTGCCCTCAGGGAGGACAGGCGTATGACCGACCTCGCCATCGAGACCGAAGGCCTGGTCAAGGTCTTCGGCACGAACCGCGCCGTCGACGGCATCGACCTGCGCGTCCCCGCCGGCACCGTCTACGGCGTCCTCGGTCCCAACGGCGCCGGGAAGACCACCGCCGTCAAGATGCTCGCCACCCTCCTCCGCCCCGACGGCGGCCGGGCCCGGGTCTTCGGCAAGGACGTCGTCGAGGACGCCGACACCGTACGCGGCCGGGTCAGCCTCACTGGCCAGTACGCCTCCGTCGACGAGGACCTCACCGGCACCGAGAACCTGGTGCTGCTCGGCCGGCTCCTCGGCCACGGCCGCGCCGCCGCGCGCGAGCGTGCCGCGCAGCTCCTGGAGGCGTTCGGTCTCGCGGAGGCGGCGGACCGGCAGGTCAAGAACTACTCGGGCGGCATGCGGCGCCGCATCGACATCGCCGCGTCCATCCTCAACGTTCCCGACCTGCTGTTCCTCGACGAGCCGACCACCGGTCTCGACCCGCGCAGCCGCAACCAGGTCTGGGACATCGTCCGCGCCGTCGTCGCGCAGGGCACCACCGTCCTGCTCACCACCCAGTACCTGGACGAGGCGGACCAGCTGGCGGCCCGGATCGCCGTCATCGACCACGGCAAGGTCATCGCGGAGGGCACCAAGGGTGAGCTCAAGGCCTCGGTGGGCGCCGGCTCCGTGCACGTACGCCTCCGGGACCCCGAGCAGCGCGGGGAGGCCGAGCGGATCCTCACCACCGCCCTCGACGCCACCGTCCAGCTCGACCCGGACCCGGTCGCGCTCACGGCCACCGTCGGCGGCCACGGAACCGATCTCGGCGCCGCCGAACAGGCCGCGCGGGCGCTCACCGCACTGGCCAGGGCCGGGATCACGGTCGACAACTTCGGGCTCGGGCAGCCCAGCCTGGACGAGGTGTTCCTCGCCCTGACGGACCGTGCTCCCCGCACGGCGAACCCCGACCGGAAGGGAACGACGGCATGACCACCGTCACCACCGGCAAGGACGCGCAGGACCCGCAGAACACCGACACCCTGGACTTCGTCGCCCCCAAGGCCGACGAGCTCGCCGCGCTGCTCGTGGGACACACCCGCCCGCCGCGGCCGAGCGCGCTCTCCGCCTCGCTGACCTTCGGCTGGCGGGCCATGCTCAAGATCAAGCACGTGCCGGAGCAGCTGTTCGACGTGACGGCTTTCCCGATCATGATGGTGCTGATGTACACGTACCTCTTCGGAGGCGCGCTGGCCGGCTCGGTCTCGGCGTACATCCAGTTCCTGCTGCCGGGGATCCTGGTGATGAGCGTCGTGATGATCACCATGTACACGGGTGTCTCGGTCAACACGGACATCGAGAAGGGCGTCTTCGACCGCTTCCGTACGCTGCCGATCTGGCGGCCCGCGCCGATGGTGGGCTACCTGCTCGGCGACGTGGTGCGCTATCTGATCGCCTCCGCCGTGATGCTCACGGTCGGCATCGTCATCGGCTACCGGCCGGACGGCGGGGCGGCTGGCGTGCTGCTCGGGGTCGCGCTGCTGCTGGTCTTCTCGTTCGCGTTCTCGTGGATCTGGACCATGTTCGGACTGATGCTGCGCAGCGAGAAGTCGGTCATGGGCGTCAGCATGATGGTGATCTTCCCGCTGACCTTCCTGTCGAACGTCTTCGTCGACCCGAGGACCATGCCCGGCTGGCTCCAGGCCTTCGTCAACAACAGTCCGGTGACGCATCTGGCGACGGCCGTACGGGAGTTGATGGCGGGAAACTGGCCCGCGGCGGACATCGCCTGGTCGCTGGGCTGGTCGGCGCTGTTCGTGATGGTCTTCGGCGCGGTCACGATGCGCCTGTACAACCGCAAGTAGCGTTCTCGACCGCCGCGGTTGACCTTCCCGCGCGGGGAAGGCCCAGCATCGGTCGGGCCGGGCAGGGAGCCCGGCACGGGGAGGACAGGACACGTGCTGACCATCGGGGACTTCGCCCGCGTTTCCCGGCTCACGGCCAAGGCGCTGCGCCGCTACGACGAGCTGGGCCTGCTGCCGCCCGCCCGCGTCGACCCGTTCACCGGCTACCGCTACTACGCCGAGGAACAGGTGGAGCGGGCCCGGCTGGTGGGCTGGCTGCGGCGGATCGGGATGCCGCTCGCCGAGGTCGGGCGGGTGTGCGCGCTGTACGAGGCGGACGACGCGGCGGGCGCGGCCCGGGCGATCCGTGCGTACTGGGTGGGCGTCGAGTCGGAGACGGCGGCGCGGCGGGACCTGGCGTCCTCCCTGGTGGACCGACTGAAGGGCCCCACTGACATGACGACGCCCCCTCCTGTTTCTCCCTCCTCTCCCTCCCCGTTCGTCCTGCGCGCCGCCGTACGGCTCGACACCGGCCTGGTGCGCGCCGTCCAGCAGGACGCCGCCCACGCCGGACCGCAGCTGCTGGCCGTCGCCGACGGTTACGGCCCCGAGGGCGAGCGGGCCGCGACCTCGGCGCTCACCGCGCTGGAGGCCGTGCCCCGGTCTGCCGGTTCCTCCGGTGCCGCCCGGGCGGGTGATGTCCTCAACGCCCTGGAGGACGGGGTGCGCGGCGCGAACGACGCCGTGGCCGGCCTCTCCGGGTCCGGCACCACGCTGACCGTCGCGCTGCTCGCCGGGAACCGCCTCGCGCTGGCCCATGTGGGCGACTCGCGGGCGTATCTGCTGCGCGACGGCGTCCTGGTGCGGCTCACCCGTGACCACACCGTGGTGCAGGCGCTCGTCGACGCGGGCGAGCTGGACCCGGCCGAGGCGGCCGACCGCCCCGACCGGGCGCTGCTGCTGAAGGCCCTCGACGGCGGGGACGTGCCGCCGGAGCCGGAGCTCGCCGTGCGCGAGGCGCGGCCGGGGGACCGGCTGCTGCTGTGCACCGACGGCCTCTCGGCCCTGCTCCCCGCCGAGGACGTCGAGCGCGGGCTCGCGCGGGGCGACGGCCCCGACGCCACGGCCGAGGCGCTGGTCGCGCTCGCGCGGGACCTGGGCGGCCCGGACAACGTGGCGTGCGTGGTGGCGGACGTGGTGCCGGCCGCCTCGTAGAGAGGGCCGCGCCCGCCCCCGCCCCCAGGGGCCTACTGCTCGGCGACCTTGCCCCGTACGACCACCACGGGGCAGGGGGCGTGCTGGGCGACGTTCGTCGAGACGGAGCCCAGGAAGGCGGCCTTGAAGCCGCTGTGGCCGCGGTCTCCGACCACGAGCAGTTCGGCGCCCTCCGACTGGTCGACCAGGGTCTGGACCGGGTTGCCGGCGGCCACCGTGCGGGTGACCGTGGCGGCCACCTCGGGGGCGAGGGCCTTGGCGAGGGACTCGTCCAGGATCTGCTTGGCGAGCTCCTCGGGGTCGAACCCCGCCGGCACGCCGGGCATGACGGTCGCCCAGGAGGCCGGGTACTCCCAGCTGATCACCGCGTGCAGGGAGTCCCCGGTCAGGGCGGCCTGCCGCGCCGCCCACTTCAGCGCCTTCAGGGAGGGCGCCGAACCGTCCACGCCCACCACGATCCTGCCGCTCATCACGGACCTCCGGCCAATTGCTTCTCGAAGGGGACGATTTCGTCCTCTTCCGCCCTTCTGCCCGGCCGGGCCGCGACCATGTCCGCGAACTCGTTCCCGGCCCGGGTGATGCGGGCCGGGAGGCCCTCGGTGTACTCGTCGCCGCCGGAGCCCCAGTCCTCGGTGGCCGCGTAGACGGCGGTCGGGGTGACGAGGGCCCGCAGGTAGGCGAAGAGCGGGCGCAGGGCGTGGTCGAGCACGAGCGAGTGCCGGGCGGTGCCGCCGGTCGCGCCGACGAGGACGGGCGTGCCGGTGAGCGCGGCCGGGTCGATCAGGTCGAAGAACGACTTGAACAGACCGCTGTACGAGGCCGTGAAGACGGGGGTCACGGCGATGACCCCGTCCGCGCCGGTCACCGCGTCGATCGCCGCCCGAAGCTTTTCGGAGGGGAAGCCGGTGACGAGGTTGTTCGCGATGTCGACGGCGAGGTCGCGCAGTTCGACGACCTCGACGTCGACGGCGTACTCCTGCTCGGCGAGCCGGTGGCGGGCGGCCTGGAGCAGCCGGTCGGCGAGCAGCCGGGTGGAGGAGGGGCTGCTGAGTCCGGCCGAGACGGCGACCAGCTTGAGGGTGCGCATGGCTCACGCCTCCCGCTTCTTCTGCACGGCGGGGTGGAGCGGGGCGGTCTCCGGCACGCCGGCCGGCCGCAGGTTCGCGAACTCCTTGCGCAGGACCGGGACGACCTCCTCGCCGAGCAGGTCGAGCTGTTCCAGGACCGTCTTCAGCGGCAGGCCCGCGTGGTCGATCAGGAAGAGCTGGCGCTGGTAGTCGCCGACGTACTCGCGGAAGGACAGGGTGCGTTCGATGACCTCCTGCGGCGAGCCGACGGTCAGCGGGGTCTGGCTGCTGAACTCCTCCAGGGAGGGTCCGTGGCCGTAGACGGGCGCGTTGTCGAAGTACGGGCGGAACTCCCGTACCGCGTCCTGGGAGTTCTTCCTCATGAAGACCTGGCCGCCGAGGCCGACGATCGCCTGCTCCTCCGTCCCGTGGCCGTAGTGCGCGTACCGTCGGCGGTAGAGGCGGACCATCTTCTCGGTGTGCTGCTTGGGCCAGAAGATGTGGTTGGCGAAGAAGCCGTCGCCGTAGTACGCGGCCTGTTCGGCGATCTCGGGGGAGCGGATGGAGCCGTGCCAGACGAAGGGCGGGACGCCGTCCAGCGGGCGCGGGGTGGCGGTGAAGCCCTGGAGCGCGGTGCGGAACTTCCCCTCCCAGTCGACGACGTCCTCCCTCCACAGCCTGTGGAGGAGCGCGTAGTTCTCGATGGCGAGCGGGATGCCCTGGCGGATGTCCTGGCCGAACCACGGGTAGACCGGGCCGGTGTTGCCCCGGCCCGTCATCAGGTCGACGCGGCCGTCGGAGAGGTGCTGGAGGGTCGCGTAGTCCTCGGCGATCTTCACCGGGTCGTTGGTGGTGATGAGGGTCGTGGAGGTGGAGAGGATCAGCTTCTCCGTGCGGGCGGCGATGTGCCCGAGGAGGGTGGTCGGGGAGGACGGCACGAACGGCGGGTTGTGGTGCTCGCCGGTCGCGAAGACGTCCAGGCCGACCTCCTCGGCCTTGAGCGCGATGGCGACGGTGTTCTTGATCCGCTCGTGCTCGGTGGGGGTGCGGCCGGTGGTGGGGTCGGTCGTCACGTCACCGACGGTGAAGATCCCGAACTGCATCGTGCTCACCTCTCGCCTTCCTGGTTTTGGTTGAATCTTAAATCACCACGTCCAACGGTGCCACTTCCCTCCCTATTCCTGGTGCTCTTCCACATCGGGCAGAACGCCCGGAAGTAGCCCGTGAGCGGCCGGTTTCCGGCCTCCCGTAGAGTCGGCCGATGTGAACGCCGCGATATCGGAGGAGCCGGTGCAGCCGGAGCAGGGGCAGGCGCCCGAGCCGGTGGTGTCGGTCGTCGGGATCGGTGCCGACGGCTGGGACGGACTGCCCGAGGCCTCCCGCCGGACCCTGCGCGCCGCCGAGGTGCTGATCGGCGGCCCCCGCCAGCTCGACCTGCTGCCCGCCGGGGCCTGCCCCGGCACCCGGGTCCCCTGGCCGAGCCCGCTGCGCCCCGCCGTGCCCGGCCTGCTCGCCGCCCACGAGGGCCGCCGCATCGCCGTCCTGGCCAGCGGCGACCCCCTCTTCTACGGGATCGGCCGCACCCTCGCCGAGTTCGTCGGCCCCGACCGGCTGGACGTCCGGCCGCACCCGTCCTCCGTCTCGTACGCCTGCGCCCGGCTCGGCTGGCCCCTGGAGGCCACCGAGACGGTCTCCCTCGTCGCCCGGCCCCTCGACGCGCTCACCGCCGCCCTCCACGACGGCCGCCGCCTGCTGCTGCTCGGCGAGGGCCCCGAGTCGCCCGCGCGGGTCGCCGCCCTGCTGCGCGAACGCGGCTGGGGCCGGACCCGGATCCGGGTCCTCGAACAGCTCGGCGGCCCCCGCGAGCGGCTCCTCGACGGCACCGCCGCCGACTGGCCCCACGAGCGGGCCGACGCCCTGCACGTCCTCGCGCTCGACTGCGTACGCGACCCGGACACCCTGCGGCTCGGCACCACCCCCGGCCTGCCCGACGAGGCGTACGAGCACGACGGGCAGCTCACCAAGCGCTACGTCCGCGCCGCCACCCTCGCCGCGCTCGCCCCCGCCCCCGGCGAACTGCTCTGGGACGTCGGCGGCGGCTCCGGCTCCATCGGCGTCGAATGGATGCGGGCCCACCGCGCCTGCCGGGCGATCGCCGTCGAGAAGTCGCCCGAGCGGGCCGCCCGCATCGCGCGCAACGCGGCCGCCCTGGGTGTGCCGGGCCTGAAGGTCGTCACGGGCGGCGCGCCCGAGGCGCTGACCGGCCTGGAGACGCCCGACGCGATCTTCATCGGCGGCGGCCTGACCGCGCCCGGTCTGCTCGACGCCTGCTGGGACGCGCTTCCGCCGGGCGGCCGGCTCGTCGCCAACACGGTGACCCTGGAGTCGGAGGCGGTGCTCGCCGAGCGCCACCGGCGTCACGGCGGCGAGCTGATCCGGCTCGCGGTCGCGGCCGCCGTGCCCGTGGGCGGCTTCACCGGCTGGCGCCAGGCGATGCCGGTCACGCAGTGGTCCGTAACGAAAGGTTCTGGAGAAGCATGACCGTCTACTTCATCGGCGCGGGCCCCGGCGCGGCCGACCTGATCACCGTGCGCGGCGCGCGGACCCTGGCGAAGTGCGGGGTCTGCCTCTACGCCGGCTCCCTCGTCCCGCGCGAACTGCTCGCCGAGTGCCCGCCGGACGCGAAGCTGGTGGACACGGCGCGGATGGACCTCGACCAGATCGTCGCCGAGATCGCCGCCGCCCACGAGGCCGGCCAGGACGTGGCCCGGCTGCACTCCGGCGACCCGTCCGTCTTCAGCGCCATGGCCGAGCAGATGCGGCGCCTGGACGCGGCCGGCATCCCGTACGAGGTCGTGCCCGGCGTCCCGGCCTTCGCGGCCGCGGCCGCGGCGCTGAAGCGGGAGCTGACCGTGCCGACCGTCGGCCAGACCGTCATCCTCACCCGCATCGCCCAGCAGGCCACCCCCATGCCGGAGGGCGAGGACCTCGCCACCCTCGGCCGCAGCGGCGCCCTGCTCGTCCTCCACCTCGGCGCCCGTTACGTCGACCGGATCGTCTCCGAGCTGGTCCCCCACTACGGCACCGACTGTCCGGCCGCCGTCGTCGCGATGGCCAGCCGGCCCGACGAGGTCGTGCTGCGCGGCACCCTGGAGGACATCGCGGAGCAGGTGAAGGCGGCCGGCATCACCAAGACCGCCGTCATCGTCGTGGGCCGCACGCTGGCCGCCTCGGAGTTCCGCGACAGCCACCTCTACGACCCGGCCCGGGACCGCCACACCTGCTGAGGCGCTCGGTCCCGGGCACTGGTTCACGCGTTGGGCCGCTTGCCGTGGTTGGCCTTCTTCTTCTTGCGGGCCCGCTTCTTGTTGCCGCGCTTCGCCATGGGTCACCCTCTCGGTAGGAGGTTCTGCCGTGGCGCCAGCCTAGATTCGGGTGCGGGAGGCCGCATCCGGATCGGGTCTGGGGAGAAACGATACGGCGGTGGGTACGGGGAGTATGGTCGAAGGTATGGCCACGAAGAAGGTGACGGTGACGATCCCGGAGGACCTCCTGGAGGAGGTCCGCGCCGAGGCGGCCGAACAGGGTCTGTCGGCGTACATCGCCGAGGCGCTGCGTCTCCGGCGGGACCGCGATCGGCTCAGGGAGCTCGTCGACTGGCTGGAGGAGGAGTACGGCCCGGTCACGGAGGACGAGCTGGCTGCCGCCGGCGCGGAGATGGACGAATTCCACGCCGAACACGAACGTCGTCGGCGGGCGCGGGAGGCGCACGCGGGTGAGGCCGCGTGACGCCGCGGGCGGACCGACCACTCCAGGTCTTCGTCCTGGACAGTGAGGCGCTGTCGCTCGCGGTGCGGGGCGATCGCGCCATGATGGCCCGCCTCGCCCGGGCCGCCCGTGGGGAGGCCGACGTGGTGACGTCCCCCATGACTCTCGTCGAGGCGTACGACGGCAGGACGACCGAGCGGCGATGGGACTGGGTCCTGTCCCGCGTCCGTGTGGCGGACATCGGCCAAGAGGAAGCCCGGCAGGCCCGTCGACTCCTGGCCGACGCGGGCCTGAGCGGGCACGAGTACGCCATCGACGCCGTTCTCGCCGTCGTCGCACGCCGACAGGCGGGCGAGGTCGTGGTGTTCACGTCGGACGTGGACGACCTGGAGAAGCTGGTTCCCGACCGGATCCTCGTCGTCAAGGTGTGACGGCCGCCCCAGACGCCCCCCACTCCGGCGCCAGCGCCGCCATCACCGTCGCGTCCACCCGCTCGCCCTCCCACAGCAGCGCACCCCGCAGGGTGCCCTCCACGCGGAAGCCGGCCTTCTCGTAGGCGCGGCGGGCGCGCGGGTTGAAGGCGTAGACCTCCAGCCAGACGCGGTGGAGGCCGAGCGCCTCGAAGGCGTGGGAGACGATCAGGCGGGTCGCCTCCGTGCCCAGGCCGCGGCCGATGCCGGACGGGGTGAAGCAGATCCGGAAGGCGCAGCTCTCGTTGTCGCGGTCCCACTCGTTGAGCACCGCCTCGCCCACCACCCGGCCCGTGGCCCGCTCGACCACCGCCAGGTCGAGCCGGTCGTCCTGGGCGCCCCGGGAGCCGTACCACCGGCGGAGGGCGGGCTCGTCGAAGTCGGTGTGGGCGCCGGTCAGGCGGGCGATCTCGGGGTCGTCGAACATCGGCAGCAGCGCGGGGACGTCGTCCTCGGTGACGGGGCGGAGGACGACGAGGTCGCCGGTGAGCGTGGGCTTGATCGAGAAGTCGGCCATCCGGGGATTGTCTGCCGTTGCCCGCCGACTGTCGCGCGTTTTTCCTAGGGATGGCACCCCATGGGGGCGAGCGTGGTGTGGGTGAAGCCGAGGGAAGCCAGTCCTTCGGACTGGCACAGCCGGTCGGAGGGGCCGTCGACCTCGGTCTGGAGGAGCTGGTAGGCGGCGCCGTGGTCCTGGCCCCAGTGCATGGCGGCGCGCCACAGGAGCCGTCCGAGACCCTGCCCCCGGACCTCGGGCAGGACGGCGAAGTACTGGGGCATGAGCTGGGGGCGTCCGTGTGCGTCAGGTCGTACTTCCATGGGGCCGATCGCGCCCACAATGCTGTTCTCGGCGGCGGCGGCGAGGACCGGGCCGCAGCGGTCGGTCTGCATCCGGGTGTGGAGGAAGGCCAGGCCGTCGGCGGCCATCGCCTCGGCGAAGGGGACGAAGGTCTCCTGTACGGCGGCCGGCCAGGCGGTGAAGGGACGGACGGGGCCGTCGGGCGCGGGGCAGGGGCCGGTGGTGAAGTCCTTCAGCTGGATGCGGGTGCCGCGCGGGTGTGCGGTGGCGGGGCTGAGGGGGCGTACGACCCTTGCGCCCGCCACGTCGTGTGCGGCGGCGAGCTTCGCGGCCAGTTCGGCGGCTTCATCCACGACGCTGTCACGGAGCCCGTAGGCGAAGACCTTCACAGTGCCGCGTCCCCGCCGGGTCAGCGTGGGGATGAGGGTGTGCTCGGGCTGGTGCACCACGTCCTCGCGGAGGACCTTCTCGTCCTTCTTGCCGCCCCAGCGCCGGTCCTTGTCGTAGGGCAGGAAGTCTCCGGTGTGGGCCGCTCGAAGGGTGTCCGCGAAGACGAGGCTCTTGCCGGTGGCAGCCGGGGTAACTCGCTCCCTCTGCTCCACGCGGCAGCCGACCTTTTCCAGCTCGCCGGCGAAGTCGCATACGACGCCAACCGGTACACCGACTCGGCAGCCTCATACGCGCTTGCGGCGTCGATGAGCAAGGAGGCGGGAGCATTCGATCTGTGGGCCTGTGCACTTGTGCGCCATGCCTACGTGGAGATGTCCGAACGGCGGTACCGGCAGGCAGCCGAGATCCTCGGGGCGGCGGAACGCATTGCCGCACGGGGGGACAGAAGTCTGTCCACCCGACAGTGGGTGGCGTCGGTGCAAGCTGAAGTGCACGCTGGCATGGGGGACTTGCATGGGTGCGAGCGTGCACTCATTCAGGCCGAGTCGGTACAGAACCTGCCCGATGGCAGCACGAACGGCGGGTGGCTCCGTTTCGACGGCACTCGGCTGGCAGAGGAGCGCGGGGCACGGTACGTGCAGCTCGGACGCCTCGACCTGGCCGAGGAGGTGCTGAGACGGGCCCTGGATCAGATCTCCCTTGCTCCCGGTTGCTCATATCGCCGGAGAGGAGCCGTCCTCGCCGATCTGGCCATAGTCGGGACGAAGCGTCGTGACGCCGAGCAGGTTGTGATGTACGCCCGCGAAGCACTGGACCTGGCTCACGCGTCTTCGTCCGGGTATGTCGCCCGTAGACTCCAAAGTCTGAGCGACGAGTTCGGCCCCCTGAGTCGGGACCGCCGTGTAGCGGAGCTGGGGGCGGAGATCGCCATGCTGAGGACGCCGTGACGAGAGGGGTTGGCATGTCGCAGACCGAAGGTGCACGACTGTTCCGGGAAGCCTGGATCGCGGGCGTGCGCCAGCACTTCCCCGGCGAGCCGAAGGCCGGCTACGTGACCCCCTGGGCGGACACGCCGGAGTGGGAGCGGGAGGCGGCGGGCTCCGTGTACGAGCAGGTCCGCCAATTCATCGAGCTCAGCGGCGGCACCACGTCCAGGCTGACCCGTGAACAGAAGAGTCGCTTCGTCGCGGTCTGTTGGACAGCCCAGATGTTCAAGCACTTCGAGGAACCGAAGCCGGGCTACGTCGCTGACTGGCCTGACCTCCCGTCCTGGCAGCAGGAAACGGACGCGGACATCTTCGAGGCCATCGAGAAGTCCCTCATGACGGACCTCACCCTGACAACCGCACCTGACTCGTCGGCATGAGGTGAACGGCCCAGGCTGCGACGGTGGTCCGGGCCCCAGCATGGGGGGCGGGCCGTGGGGACGGGCGCGGACTGGCGCGTTATGTCCGGTTGTCGGGCCGCTCTTGGTCGCCGCCGTCGATGACGGTGAGTCCTCCGACGTTCTTGGCGCTGGCGTACGGGTCGGGGGCGCCGTCGGGGATGCTCTGGATGGCCTGCCCCTGGGCAGTCCCGTTGCCGTTGAAGACGAAGTCGGCACGCAGCCGCCAGTCCCGTCCGTCGGGGTAGATGAAGCCGTGCTCGGAGAGCTGCTTCAGCGCGCGCGACACGGTCGGCTGCTGCATCCCCACCTGCGCCGCGAACTTTGCCTGCGTCTCGACGCGGACCAGACCGTGGTCCTTACGGTTCTGCAGAGCGCACATTTTGTGGAACAGCTTGTACGCCGCTCCGCTGAGGTCGGCCTCAGCGAGGGCGTTGTGCGCCTCGTAACCCATCGTGGTGTAGCCACCTCCTCGGAACCAGAGCCCGGACCCTGCGCTGACCGACGAGTGCACGGTGAGGTCCTGAACCTCGCCCGTGCTGCGGTTGACCGTCTCGATCTTGGTCACTCGTCGGGCCGCACGCACAGGTTACCTCCGTGGCTGGATGAGGCGATCCGGGGCCGCATGGAAGACCCCGGTTCTGCGAATCATTCTATGCAGTTCAGCATTGCGGGGAAGCTAGAAGGTAACGTTGCATGCGATTTCGCATAAGCATCTCGCACTGGTGCATGGCGGCGGCCATGTCTTCGCAGGTCAGCGGCGCGCCGTGGTCGGTCCGTCTTAATACGTAAAGGGGGCCGCCGTAAGGGCCGTCGCTCCAAGGAGGCGTGGCCGGTGTCGGGGGTGGCTGATGGAGGCATACGTGGCGGACGACCGCCCGGCTATCCCGCCGCCGTGGCGTGCTTTCGTGGGCTGAGGCCACGACGGGCCCCACGGAGGCTCACGCGGTCTGCCAGGTGCGGGCTGGGCCTCGACAGGCAGCGAGGGCAGGGTTCACGCCGCCGACCGGCCCGCTGGTGCCGTTCTTCAGTGCCCCGGGCCCGCCGGTGCCGACCGGCCCACCACGACGCCCGCCCGGTCGATGCACACCACGTCTACGGTCACCGGCGCGCCGCGGAGCACCGCCAGGGCCTCGTCGCGGGCGCGGGCGGCGACCAGGTCGCCCAGGGGGACGCCGGCGGCCTCGCAGAGGCGGAGGGCGGCGAGGCCGGTGTTCGCGGCGGTGATCTCGTCGGCGAGGGCGTCGGACGCGCCGCCCGTGCGGGCCAGCTCGGCGAGGAAGACCTTGTCGACCTGGGAGCGGGCGGAGTGCAGGTCCAGATGCCCGACGGCCAGCTTGGAGAGCTTCGCGAAGCCGCCGCAGATCGTGAGCCGGTCCACGGGGTGGCGGCGGATGTACTTGAGGACGGCGCCCGCGAAGTCGCCCATGTCGAGCAGGGCGATCTCCGGCAGGTCGTACAACTCGGTGACCGTGCGCTCGGAGGTGGAGCCGGTGCAGCCGGCGACGTGGGTGAGGCCGCCCGCGCGGGCCACGTCGACCCCGCGCCGGATGGAGTCGATCCAGGCGGAGCAGGAGTAGGGCACGACGACGCCGGTAGTGCCGAGGATGGACAGGCCGCCGAGGATGCCGATCCGCGGGTTCCAGGTGGAGCGGGCGATCTCGGCGCCGTGGTCGACGGAGATCGTGATCTCCACGTCGCCGGTCGCGCCGTGGGCCGCCGCGACCTCCGCCACCTGCGCGCGCATCATCTGCCGGGGCACGGGGTTGATCGCCGGTTCGCCGACCTCCAGCGGCAGGCCGGGCAGGGTGACCGTGCCGACGCCCTCGCCGGCCCGGAACACCACGCCGGAGCCGGCCGGCAGGAGCCGTACCGTCGACCGGATCAGTGCCCCGTGGGTGACGTCGGGGTCGTCGCCCGCGTCCTTCACCACCCCGGCCATGGCCGCCCCGCCCGTCAGGGACTCGGCGGCCAGCGCGAAGGACGGCGTCTGGCCCTTCGGCAGGGTGATCGTCACGGGGTCCGGGAAGTCGCCGGTGAGCAGCGCGGTGTACGCGGCGGTCGTCGCCGCCGTCGCGCAGGCACCGGTCGTCCAGCCGGGCCGCAGACCGGTGTGCTTGAGTTGGGCCGCACGCCCGCCGGAACTCATGCCGGAACTCATGAACGGACTCCCAGGATTCCCATGCACATACTCATCCTCGGCGGGACGACCGAGGCCCGCGCCCTGGCCGGGCTGCTCCACCCGGGGGCCCGCGTCACCAGCTCGCTCGCGGGGCGGGTCGCCGCGCCCCGGCTGCCGGTGGGCGAGGTGCGGATCGGCGGCTTCGGCGGCGCGGAGGGGCTCGCCGCGTGGCTGCGGGAGCACGCCGTGGACGCGGTCATCGACGCCACCCATCCCTTCGCGGAGCGGATCAGTTTCAACGCGGCCCGGGCGGCCGCCACCGCCCATGTTCCCCTGCTGGCACTGCGCCGCCCCGGCTGGGTCCCGGTCGAGGGCGACGACTGGCACGAGGTGACGTCCCTCGACGAGGCCGCGGCCGCGCTCGACGCCTTCGGCGACCGGGTCTTCCTCACCACCGGCCGGATGGGCCTCGCGGCCTTCGCCGGGCGCCCCGAGTGGTTCCTGGTCCGCTCCGTGGACGCCCCGGAGGGACCGATGCCCGCCCGGACCGAAGTCCTCCTGGACCGGGGCCCCTTCACGCTGGCCGGAGAGCGCGAGCTGATGGGCCGTCACCGCATCGACGTCCTGGTGACGAAGGACAGCGGCGCCGCCGCCACCGCCCCCAAGCTCGCCGCCGCCCGCGAGGCCGGCGTCCCGGTCGTGATCGTCCGCCGCCCGCCCGTACCGGAGGGCGTGCCGACGGCGGCGACCCCCGAGGAGGCCGCCGCCTGGCTGCGCGCGACAGACGCCCTCAGGGCCCGTTCAATGGAGGAATGAGTACCGTTCGATGGCTTGCCGCGGCGGGACTGTCGGCGCTGCTGGGCGCCACGGCGATCGCCCCCGCCGTCCCCCCGGCCGCCACCCCCGGGCCCACGCCGCCACCGGCCCAGCCGCCGCCCGAGCTCGACGACGCGGAGGTCCGGCGGGCCGTCGACCGGCTCGACGGGGTGGTGCAGGCGGCCATGAAACGCACCGGAGCGCCCGGCGTGGCCGTCGCCGTCGTGCACGACGGCAAGGTGCTCCACCTCAAGGGATACGGCGTGCGGAAGGCCGGCGAGCGCGCCGCCGTCGACGCCGACACCGTCTTCCAGCTCGCCTCCGTGTCGAAGCCGATCGCCTCCACGGTCGTCTCCGGCGCCGTCGGCGCCGAGGGCTGGACGAAGCCGGTCGCGCCGAACGTGCCGGGCTTCGGCCTCAAGGACCCGTGGGTGAGTTCCCATGTGACGGCCGCCGACCTGTTCTCGCACCGCAGTGGTCTGCCCGACCACGCAGGTGACCTGCTCGAGGACCTCGGCTACGACCGGGCGTACATCCTGTCCCACCTGCGCCACGAGCCGTTGACCCCGTTCCGCGCCAGCTACGCGTACACCAACTTCGGCCTGACGGCGGCCGCCGAGGCCGTCGCCGACGAGAAGGGCGTGCCCTGGGAGAAGCTCGCCGAGGACGTCCTCTACAAGCCGGCCGGCATGGACTCCACCAGCTCGCGCTTCGAGGACTTCGTGAAGGCGCCGGACCGTGCCTGGGGCCATGTGAAGGTCGGCGGCGCCTGGAAGGCGCGGTTCGTCCGGGACCCGGACGCCCAGTCCCCCGCCGGCGGCGTCAGCTCCACCGCCCGTGACATGGCGACCTGGATGCGGCTGCAGCTCGCGAACGGCACGCTCGACGGCAGGAAGATCGTCGACGCCGAGGCGCTCCAGCTGACCCACCACCCCGAGTCGGTCTCGAGTCCCGCCCGCGCCCCGGCCGGCCGGACCGGTTTCTACGGCCTCGGCTGGAACGTGAGTTACGACGACGCGGGCCGGCTCAAGGTCTCCCACACCGGAGCCTTCGCACAAGGCGCGCACACCAACGTCACGATGCTGCCCGGCGAGCAGCTCGGCATCGTCGTCCTCACCAACACCTCACCGGTCGGCGTCGCCGACGCCGTCGCCCTCGACTTCTTCGACATCGCCGAGACCGGAGCGGTCAGCCGCGACTGGATCCCCCTCGTTGACGGGCTCTACCAGCAACAGGCCGACGCGGACCGGTCGAAGACCGACTACGCCCGCCCGCCGGCCGACGCCACCCCCGCGAAGGCCACCGACAGCTACACCGGCACCTTCGACAACGCCTACTACGGCCGCGCGCAGGTCGTCGCCGGCCCGGACGGCGCCCTGGCCCTCCGTCTGGGGCCGAAGCCCCAGACGTACCCGCTCACGCACTACGACGGCGACACCTTCAGCTTCGAGACCGCCGGCGAGAACGCCGTCGGCCGCACCGGGGTCACCTTCACCCCGGACGGGAAGTCCTTCACCGTCGAGTACCTGGACAAGGAGGGCCTGGGGACCTTCACCCGTAGCGGCGCGGCGTCCAGGTGATCGTCTTCCCGTCGGCGCGCTCGACCGCCCGGGTCTGCGAGGAGCCGATGAGGAGCAGGGTGCGCATGTCGACCTCGGAGGGGTCCAGGGTCTTCAGGGTGAGGACGCGGACCGACTGCTCGGGGCCGCCGACGTCACGGGCGACGACCACCGGGGTGTCGGGGGAGCGGACCTCCAGGAGCAGGTCGCGGGCGGCGGCCACCTGGTGGGTGCGGGACCGGGAGCCGGGGTTGTAGAGCGCGAGGACCAGGTCGGCCTCGGCGGCGGCGCGCAGCCGGCGGGCGATGACGTCCCAGGGCTTGAGCCGGTCCGAGAGCGAGATCGTCGCGTAGTCGTGGCCCAGCGGCGCGCCCGCGGCGGCCGCCGCCGCGTTGGCGGCGGTCACGCCCGGCAGGACCCGTACGGGCACGTCGGCGTACCGCTCCTCCGAGGCGACCTCCAGGACCGCGGTGGCCATGGCGAAGACGCCCGGGTCGCCGCCGGACACGACGGCGACGCGCCGGCCGCGCCGGGCCAGGTCGAGGGCGAACTCGGCCCGCTCCGACTCGACCTTGTTGTCGGAGCCGTGCCGCCGCTGTCCGGCCCGCAGCACCGGGACCCGGTCCAGGTAGGTGGTGTAGCCGACCAGGTCGTCGGCGTTGACGAGCGCGCCGCGCGACTCGGGGGTCAGCCAGGGCGCCCCGGCCGGTCCGGTGCCGACGACCACGACCTCGCCGCCGGTCTCCCGGGACTCGGGTGCGACGGCGTCGATACGGGAGGGGAGGACGGCGACGGAGAAGTACGGGACGGTCGACGGGTCCACGTCGGACAGCGCGTCCGTCCGCTCGCCCGGCATGAACGCCCGCTCCACGTACCGGGCGTCGTCCAGCCGGCCGGCCCGCTCCAGGGCACGCCGCACGGTCGGGAAGGTGCGGCCGAGCTTCATCACGACGGCCGAGTCGGTGGCGGCGAGACGGGCGGTGAGCTCGTCCTCCGGCAGGGTGCCGGGGATGATCGTGAGCACTTCCTCGGCCTCGCACAGCGGCTCCCCGAGGCGGGCCGCGGCGGCGCTCACCGAGGTGACGCCGGGGATGACGGTCGTGTCGTAGCGGTCCGCGAGCCGCTTGTGCATGTGCTGGTACGAGCCGTAGAAGAGCGGGTCGCCCTCGGCGAGGACGGCGACGGTGCGGCCGGCGTCCAGGTGGGCGGCGAGGCGGGCCGCGGCCTCCTCGTAGAAGTCGTCGAGCGCGCCCCGGTAGCCGCCGGGGTGATCGGTGGTCTCCACGGTGAGCGGGTACATCAGCCGCTCCTCGATGTGGTCCTCGCGGATGTGCTCGGCGGCGATGGACCGGGCGATGGAACGGCCGTGGCGGGCCGAGTGGTACGCGATCACGTCGGCCCCGGCGATGGCCTTGACGGCCGCCACGGTCATGAGGTTCGGGTCGCCGGGGCCGAGCCCGACGCCGTAGAGCTTTCCGGCCGGGGCCCCGGTCGTGGTGCTGGTGTCGGTCGACGTGCCGCTCATGCCTGGATCTCCGCTTCGTGCGCTATCGCGTTGATCGCGGCGGCGGTCATCGCGCTGCCGCCGCGCCTGCCCCGGACGACGAGGTACTCGAGGCCGAGGGCGTTCTCCGCGAGGGCGTCCTTGGACTCGGCCGCGCCGATGAAGCCGACCGGTATGCCGAGGACGGCGGCCGGCCGGCCGGCGCCCTTCCGGATCATCTCCAGGAGGTGGAACAGCGCGGTGGGCGCGTTGCCGATGGCGACCACGGAGCCTTCCAGCCGGTCCCGCCACAGCTCCAGGGCCGCGGCCGAGCGGGTGGTGCCGAGCTCGGCGGCGAGAGCGGGCACGGACGGGTCGGACAGGGTGCAGAGCACGTCGTTGTCGGCGGGCAGCCGCTTGCGGGTGACGCCGCTGGCGACCATCTGCGCGTCGCACAGGATCGGGGCGCCGGCGCGCAGCGCGGCGCGGGCGGCGGTCACGACACCGGGGGAGTGGGCGACGTCCTTGACGAGGTCGGTCATGCCGCAGGCGTGGATCATCCGCACCGCGACCTGGGCGACGTCGGCGGGCAGGCCGGCGAGATCCGCCTCGGAGCGGATCGTGGCAAAGGACCGGCGGTAGATCTCCGCGCCGTCCTTCTCGTACTCGAACATCCTGTTGCTCTCGCTCATCTCGTGGTGCGGGACGTGGCCACTGCTTCGGTCAGGGAGGTACGGGGGGTGGGGGCGCCGTCCACCAGGTAGCCGCCGTCCGCGACGGCGAGGACGTCGACCCAGGCGCCGTGCGGGTGCCCGCAGCGGCGCTCGCACCCGGAGTAGTGCACGGGCAGCCCCCCGGCCGGCGCCTCCTCGGCGTCCGCCCGGACGTCCGCCAGTGCCTTGCCGCAACCGGGCCGCCCGGTACAGGCGGAGACCCCGGCGAGGGGGGCGCGGGCGGAGGTGACGAGCCCGAGCGCGTCGAGGGCGCGGAGCCGGGCGGACGGGTCGTACCGGTGGTGGGGCATGTCCCCCGCGCCGACGGGCTGGTTGGTGTTCCCGTACGGGGCGGTGCCGGGCATGCCGGACCCGCCCCCGGCGTCGGCCGGCCGGTGCGCGGCGCCGACCACGACCACCCCGCGCCACGGCGTGAACCGCAGCTCCTCGGCCCCGTCGGCCAGGGCCCGCAGCTGGGCGGCGGTGAGGCGGCCGAGGGGCGCGAGCACGTACAGGCCGGTCGCGCCCAGCACCCCGGGCTCGGGCGGATCCCTGTGCGGGAGCCGCGCGTCCGGTACGGGCTCCGCCGCGATCGCGGCGCGCGCGAGCGCGCCGGCCACGTCGAGCACCGTTCCCGGGGGCAGCTCCCGTACCCGCCAGGCCCCGTTCCCGGCCTCCCGCGCCGCCGCGAGGAACGCCTCGGCCCCGGCCAGCGCGGCACGCGCCGCGTCCTCGCCCGCGACCCGGAAGAACTGCCCTCCGACGTACAGCAGCGCCTCGGGTGCGGGCTCGTGACCGCGCCCGGTATGCGGTCCGGCCGCGCCGTCGGCGTACGACACCGGGCAGCCCTGCGCCTGAGGCGCGGGCACGCGCCCAGCGCCCGGCCCCGCTCCGCCTCCGGCGGCAGCCGGGCTGCCGCCCGCCGGGGCGTGCGCTCCGGCGGAGCCGAGGGCGCCCCTGGCGGCCGCGTCGGCATCGCTCGCGTCGCCTCCGGCGGCGCCCTCGCCGCCCGCCGCGCCACCGGCAGCCCCGGTGGCCGGTCCCGCCGCGTCACCGCCGGGCAGGGCCTCCGCCCCCACTGCGATCAAGGTCACATCCCCGCCGAGCCCCGCCACGTCCCCCCGGCCGGCGTCCAGGACGAAGAGGAAACGGCCGGAAAGCGCCGTCGTCCAGGGTTCCGCGCAGAGCAGGGAGTCCAGGTCGCGGGCCCACAACTGGGCCGTCGCGTGGCCGAGTCCGGTGAGGTCGGCGGCCGGGGAGGCGACGATGTTGCGGACGCGTTCGTGGCCGGGAGAGGGCAGCAGGCCCGCGTCGTCGAGGAGGGCGGCGAGGCGGGCGCCGCAGTCGTCGGCGAGGCCGCGCAGTTCGGCGTTGCCGCGCGAGGTGATGCTGATCCGCCCGTCGCCCAGGGACTCCGCCGCCGTGGCGAGCAGCTCGGCCTGACGAGCCGTCAGAAGGCCACCGGGCAGCCGCAGTCGGGCCAGCCGGCCGTCATCGGCCGGGTGCAGGCGCAGCGCCCCCGGGCAGGCGTCGCCACGGTCCCGTATGCGAGCTTCGCCCGGTTCGGGCGTCGAGGGTGGGGTGGGCGGCATGGCGGCGAGCATACCCACGGGGAACCGGCCGACCACCGGGTGTGATCCGGCCGACTCTCCGGCCCCCTCCGGCCCGCCGACCGCACGATCTAGGATGCAGACCGGCATGGGGTCCCAGGGCCCCGGGGAGGAAGCCCGGTGAGAATCCGGCGCGGTCCCGCCACTGTGAGCCGGTCCGGCCGCGCGCCCAGCGCGACCCGCGACCGGTGAGCCAGGAACTCCCGCCGTCCATACGACCACCCGGGGCGCGGACAACCCCGAGGAAGGGCCCGAGCTCGCCATGCTCCTGCTGCTGTCGCACTCCGACACCGACCTGCTCAGCGCCCGCGCGGCCGATGGCCCGGTCCCGTACCGGTTCGCGAACCCCGCCCGGCTCCCCCTCGCCGACCTCCCCGGCCTCCTCGACGGCGCCGACCTCGTCGTCGTACGCCTCCTCGGGGGCCTGCGTTCCTGGCAGGAGGGCCTCGACGCGGTCCTCGCCGCCGGAAAGCCGGTGGTCGTGCTCAGCGGCGAACAGGCCCCCGACGCCCAGCTGATGGAGACCTCCACCGTCCCCATCGGCGTCGCCACCGAGGCCCACGCCTACCTCGCCCACGGCGGCCCGGCCAACCTGGAGCAGCTGGCCCGGTTCCTCTCCGACACCGTGCTGCTCACCGGCCACGGCTTCGAGGCCCCCGCGCCCGCCCCCACCTGGGGCCCGCTGGAGCGCACGCCCAAGGCCACCGAGGGCCCGGCCGTCGCCGTGCTCTACTACCGCGCCCACCACATGAGCGGCAACACCGCCTTCGTCGGCGCCCTCTGCGACGCGATCGAGGAGGCCGGCGGCCGGGCGAAGGCCCTGTACGTGGCGTCCCTGCGCGCCCCCGAGGCGGAGCTGCTCGACGAGCTGCGCGGCGCCGACGCGATCGTCACCACCGTCCTGGCCGCCGGCGGCACCAAGCCCGCCGAGGCGCAGGCCGGCGGCGACGAGGAGGCCTGGGACGCCGGCGCGCTCGCCGCGCTCGACGTGCCGATCCTCCAGGCGCTGTGCCTGACCGGATCCCGGTCCGCCTGGGAGGAGAACGACGAGGGCCTGTCGCCGCTGGACGCCGCCAGCCAGGTCGCGGTCCCCGAGTTCGACGGCCGGCTCATCACCGTCCCGTTCTCCTTCAAGGAGATCGACGAGGACGGCCTCCCGGCGTACGTGGCGGACGCCGAGCGCGCCGCCCGCGTCGCCGGCATCGCCGTCCGCCACGCCCGCCTCCGGCACATCCCGAACGCCGAGAAGAAGCTGGCGCTCGTCCTCTCCGCGTACCCGACCAAGCACTCCCGCATCGGCAACGCCGTCGGCCTCGACACCCCCGCCTCCGCCGTCGCCCTGCTCCGGCGCCTCGTCGCCGAGGGCTACGACTTCGGGCCCGAGGACGAGATCCCCGGCCTGGTGTCCGGTGACGGCGACGAGCTGATCTACGCCCTGATCGAGGCCGGCGGCCACGACCAGGACTGGCTCACCGAGGAGCAGCTGGCCCGCAACCCGGTCCGCATCCCCGCCGCCGACTACAAGCGGTGGTACGCCGGCCTCCCGCAGGAGCTCCGCGACGAGGTCGAGGAGCACTGGGGTCCGCCGCCGGGCGAGATGTTCCTGGACCGCTCCCGCAACCCGGAGGGCGACATCGTCCTCGCCGCCCTGCGGCGCGGGAACCTCCTGATCCTCATCCAGCCGCCGCGCGGCTTCGGCGAGAACCCGATCGCGATCTACCACGACCCCGATCTGCCGCCGTCCCACCACTACCTGGCGGCCTACCGCTGGATCGCCGCCCGCACCGAGGACGGCGGCTTCGGCGCCGACGCCATGGTGCACCTGGGCAAGCACGGCAACCTGGAGTGGCTGCCTGGCAAGAACGCGGGCCTGTCCGCCGCCTGCGGCCCCGACGCGGCCCTCGGCGACCTGCCGCTGGTCTACCCGTTCCTGGTCAACGACCCGGGCGAGGGCACCCAGGCCAAGCGCCGGGTCCACGCCACCCTCGTCGACCACCTCGTGCCGCCGATGGCCCGCGCCGAGTCGTACGGCGACATCACGCGCCTGGAGCAGCTGCTCGACGAGTACGCGCAGATCAGCTCCATGGACCCGTCGAAGCTGCCGGCGATCCGCGCCCAGATCTGGACGCTGATCCAGGCCGCGAAGCTCGACCACGACCTGGGCCTGGAGGACCGCCCGGACGATGACGGCTTCGACGACTTCCTGCTGCACGTCGACGGCTGGCTGTGCGAGGTCAAGGACGCCCAGATCCGTGACGGTCTGCACGTCCTCGGCGGCGCCCCGACCGGCCCCGAGCGGGTCAACCTGGTCCTGTCGATCCTGCGCGCCCGTCAGATCTGGGGCGGTACGCAGGCGCTGCCGGGCCTGCGCGAGGCCCTGGGCCTGGACGAGTCGGCCGCGACCCGCTCAGGCGCCGACGAGGCGGAGGCGACGGCGCGCGCGCTGGTCGAGGCGATGGAGGCGGCGGACTGGTCCGTGGACGCGGTGGAGTCGGTCGCCGCCGCCCACGGCCCCGACGTGGCCGCCGTGCTGCGCTTCGCCTGCGAGCAGGTCGTGCCGCGCCTCGCCGCCACCACCGACGAACTCACCCACGCCGTGCACGCGCTGAACGGCGGCTTCGTCCCGGCCGGCCCCTCCGGCTCGCCGCTCCGCGGCCTGGTCAACGTGCTGCCGACCGGCCGCAACTTCTACTCGGTCGACCCCAAGGCCGTGCCGTCCCGCCTCGCGTGGGAGACCGGCCAGGCCCTCGCCGACTCGCTCCTGGAGCGCTACCGCGCGGACAACGGCGAGTGGCCGACGTCCGTCGGCCTGTCCCTGTGGGGCACCAGCGCGATGCGCACCGCGGGCGACGACGTCGCCGAGGCGCTCGCCCTGCTGGGCGTCCGCCCGCTGTGGGACGACGCCTCCCGCCGCGTCAACGGCCTGGAGCCGATCCCGCTCGCCGAGCTGGGCCGCCCGCGCGTCGATGTGACGCTGCGCATCTCCGGCTTCTTCCGGGACGCGTTCCCGCACGTCATCGGACTGCTCGACGACGCGGTCCGGCTGGTGGCGGGTCTGGAGGACGAGCCGGCCGAGCAGAACTTCGTCCGGGCCCACGCCCAGGCCGACCTGGCCGAGCACGGTGACGAGCGACGGGCCACCACCCGCATCTTCGGCTCGCGGCCGGGGACGTACGGCGCGGGTCTGCTCCAGCTGATCGACTCGCGCGACTGGCGCACCGACGCCGACCTGGCCGAGGTGTACACGGTGTGGGGCGGTTACGCGTACGGCCGCGGCCTGGAGGGCCGGCCGGCGCGCGAGGAGATGGAGACGGCGTACAAGCGGATCGCGGTCGCGGCGAAGAACACCGACACCCGCGAGCACGACATCGCCGACTCGGACGACTACTTCCAGTACCACGGCGGCATGGTGGCGACCGTGCGCGCGCTGCGGGGCACGGCCCCGGAGGCGTACATCGGCGACTCGACCCGCCCGGAGACGGTCCGCACCCGCACGCTCGTCGAGGAGACCTCGCGCGTCTTCCGCGCCCGCGTGGTGAACCCGCGCTGGATCGAGGCGATGCGCCGCCACGGCTACAAGGGCGCGTTCGAGCTGGCGGCGACGGTCGACTACCTCTTCGGCTACGACGCCACGACCGGCGTGGTCGCCGACTGGATGTACGACAAGCTGACCGAGGCGTACGTCCTCGACCCGGAGAACCAGGCCTTCCTGAAGGAGGCCAACCCGTGGGCGCTGCACGGCATCGCCGAGCGGCTCCTGGAGGCCGAGTCCCGAGGCATGTGGGAGAAGCCGGACCCGGAGACCCTCGCCGCGCTGCGGCAGGTCTTCCTGGAGACGGAGGGCGACCTCGAAGGCGGCACGGACGGCGCGGACGGTTCGGACGGCTGAGTTACGATCCGGGCGTGACCTGGGGTGGGGTGGTGGGCGTGCGGGCCCGTGGAACGGTGATGGCGGCGGCGGTGCTGGGGCTGACCCTGGCCCTGGCGGCCTGCTCGGGCGGCGACGCGGGCGACGGCGGCAAGGCCCCGAAGCCGAGCGCGACGTCGAGCGCGCCGGACACCCCGGGCCCGTCCGGTACGCCGAGCGCGCCGGCGCCGAGCTCGGCACCGGACGAGGCCACGCCGACGACCGTGCCGTCCAGCCAGGGCGTGAAGCCCGGCAGGCCCACCTGGCAGAAGAAGACGCTCCCGCCGAAGAAGTCGTGACGGCGGCCGCCCCCGTCGTCACGAGGACCCCTTCGCGGCCTTGACGGCGGCCGCCGCGTCCACGTTCCCGAGGCCCAGCTTCGGGAGGTTCTGCGGGTTGGCCGCCGTGTCGCGGATCGTCTTCATGATCGCCGCGGGGTCCAGGCCCTGCTGGTGGAGGAGCGCGGCGACGGCGGCGACGTACGGCGAGGCCATCGAGGTGCCGGACAGGGTGCCGTAGCCCGAGGTGTTCTTCGCGGTCTCCTTCGTCCGGTACGTCGGCAAGGTGCTCAGGATGTCCACGCCCGGCGCGGCGACGGCGTTCTGGGCGCCGAAGTTGGTGAAGGAGGCGGGCGCGCCGTTCTCGCCGGCCGCGTTGACCACCAGCACCGGGGTGTCCAGCTTGTAGGGCTGGAGGATCGTGGAGTCGTTGCCGGCGGCGGCGACCACGACCGCGCCCCTGCCGTTGGCCGTGGCGATGGCCTGGTTGAGGACACCGCCCTTGAGCAGCCGTGCCATCAGGCCGGACTCGCCGAGGGAGAGGTTGATGACGTCGGCGCCGTGCTGCGCGGCCCAGACGATTCCCTTGGTGATGTTCTCGTTGGTGCCGCTGCCGTCCGCGCCGAGCACCCGCACCGGCATGATCTTGGCGCCCGGCGCGCCGCCCGCGACGCCGATGCCGTTGTCCGTGTGCGCGGCGGCGATGCCGGCGACATGGGTGCCGTGGCCGTTGAGGTCCCGGGGGTCGTCGTCGTTCTCGACGAAGTCGTGGCCGTCGACGAGACGGCCCTTCAGATCCGGGTGATCGGGGTCGACTCCGGTGTCGACGACGGCGATGACCGTGTCGTCCGCCTCGGCGGTGTCCCAGGCCTCCGGCAGCTTCAACGCGTCGAGGGCCCACTGCTGTCCGCGCAGGGGGTCGGGCTTGTCGTCGGCGTCGCTGCCGCATCCGGTGGTCACGGCGGCGGTGAGGGCGGTGAGGGCCGTGAGTGCGGCGAGGGTGGCGGTGGCGGGCCGACGACGCATGTATTTCTCCCCATTCAGGCGTGTTCGCCCCAGTCAACCGTTGGTCGCGGAGCCCCGCATCCCGAGGATTGTTCTATTAGAGTGCTAACAACTAGAACCAAGGGAGGGTCCTGTGAACCGTCTCCGCGCGCTCGCCGCGGCACCGTTCGTCCTCGCGCTCGCCGTCCACCTCCTGCTGCTCGCCCTCTGGCACGACCGCCTGCCCGACCCCCTCGCCACGCACTTCGCCCCCGACGACGGCGGCAAGGCGGACGGCTTCACCGGGCTCGGCGCCTACGCCGCCCTCGCCTCCGGCCTGCTCCTGGCCCTCGGCACCGGCTGGACCCTGCTCGTCCGGCGCACCACGCTCTGGGGCGCCTGGGCCACCGCGGGCCTGCTTGCCGGCCTCCTCGTCCTGCTCCTGAGGAGCAACCTCGACGCGGCGGACGCACCCGAGGTGCTGTACCCGCTCGCCGTCCTCTCCCTGGCCGCCGGCGCCGCCGGGCTCGCCGCCCTCGCCGGACTGGCGCTCACCCGGCTCGTACCGGCGCGGCCGGCCGCGCCGCCCGCCCCCGTCGAGGCGCGCGAACCCCGCCTCGCCCTCGGCGCGCACGAGGTCGCCGGCTGGTCCGCTGCCACCGGCTCCCGTCCGCTGACCGCGATCGCCGCCGTCCTCCTGCTGGTCGGCGCCACCGCGGGCGTGCTCGCGCTGTTCCTCGGCCTCCTGCCGTACGGGCCGATCGCCCTCGTCGGCCTGCTCGTCGGCGTGCCCGGCCTCGCCCTGTCCCGGATCCGGGTGGCCGTCGACCGCCGCGGGCTGACCGTCACGCCGGCCCTGCTGCCCCGCCCCCGCGTCCGGATCCCGCTCGACGACGTGGCCTCGGCCTCGGTCCTGCGCGTCGACCCGGTGGCCGACTTCGGCGGCTGGGGCTACCGCGTCCGCGCCCACCGCACCGGCCTCGTCCTCCGCTCCGGCGAAGCGCTCCTCGTACGTCGGGAGAACGGCCGCGAGTTCGCCGTGACCGTCCCCGGCGCGGAGACGGCCACGGCCCTC
Source organism: Streptomyces sp. NPDC012769 (assembly GCF_042901205.1). Taxonomy (NCBI): domain Bacteria; kingdom Bacillati; phylum Actinomycetota; class Actinomycetes; order Kitasatosporales; family Streptomycetaceae; genus Streptomyces; species Streptomyces sp. NPDC012769. Next base: position 395,975 of record NZ_JBIBCP010000005.1, read on the forward strand.
CTGAACACCCTCGCGGAACGGGCCCGGGCGGCCGCCGCGCCCGGTGAGAGGATCTGACCGTGCTCTTCCGCGTCGACCCCGCCTCCTCCGTGCCGCTCGGCGACCAGATCGCCTCCTGCGTCCGAGGGGCGCTCGCCGACGGCAGCGCCGCGCCCGGCGAACGCCTGCCGGCCGCCCGCGAGCTCGCCGACTCGCTCGGGGTGAACGTCCACACCGTCCTGCGCGGCTACCAGCGGCTGCGCGAGGAGGGCCTGATCGAATTGCGCCGCGGCCGCGGCGCCGTCATCGTCCCGGGCGCCCGGACCCCCGACCGCGCCCACCTCGTCGAGGGCCTCCGCGCCCTCGTCGCCGACGCCCGCCGACTGGGCCTGACCGACGAGGAGTTCCTGGACCTGGCACGGGCGGGCCTGGGCTGACGGGGGCGGGGTCAGGGGCCCTGAGGGGCCGGGGCGGCCGGCCTCCCGCCCGTCATCCGAGCGGGGCCCCGAGCCGTACGTTCCAGCGGCCGGCCCGGCCGGACAGTTCGACGCCGTGCAGGGGGCGCACGTCCAGGCGCCAGAAGGCGGCCTCCGGCGCGCCGAGGGCGTGGGCGACCGCCGCGCGGATCACGTCGGGCTCGGCGAAGGCGAAGACGGTGCCCGGCTCCTGGGCCTCCATCCAGGCCGCCACCCGCTCGCGCAGCTCCCGCAGCGACTCCCCGCCGTGCGGGGCCGCGTCCGGGTCGGACAGCCAGGAAGCCACCGACTCCGGCTCCTCGGCGGTCAGTTCGTCGAGGCCGCGGCCCCGCCACCGCCCCATCGCGCAGCCCGCGAGGGCCGCTTCGGCCGCCACGCCCGCGAGGCCGAGGAGTTCGGCCGTCTCCCGGCAGCGCGTGGAGGGCGACCGGACCGTCCGCACCCAGCGCGCGGGGCACAGCGGGCTCACCCGCCCGTCGCGCACCGGCTCCAGCGGCCCGTCGTCGTCGAACCGGGCCTCCCGCAGCGCCGCGTTCATGGCCGGGGCGATCAACGTCAGGTGCACGGTCATGGACTCCGGCATGGGTGATACATCCCTCACTTCACAAGTCCGCGATCCGGCCGGTCTTGGCGGGGAGTGGCCGGCGCGGTACGGTCAGTCGACATTTCCACAGAACGACGACGGCGAGACGGAAGTCCGGTGCAAGTCCGGCACGGTCGCGCCACTGTGAGCCCGCCCCCGGAGCCCAACGGTACGCCGGGGAGGGCGAGTCAGACCCGACGACCGTCGTCGCGCACCACCGTATGGGACGCGCGTTCCCGAGGAGGTTCCACCATGGCCGAGGCCATTGCGTCGCCCGCCGTCACGTCCACCCCGTCCGTCGCTCCGGTCTCGCTGCCGGTCCGCGCGGTCCTCCCGTGGGCGGCTTTCGTCGGCATCCTGGCGCTCGTCGCGCTCTACTTCGTCGGTGCCGAGCAGGGGGCGACCTCGCTCTTCGCGGGCGAGGGCGTGCACGAGTGGGTGCACGACGGTCGCCACCTGCTCGGTTTCCCCTGCCACTGAGGGGCCACCGCACCGTGTCAGCTCCAACCGCTCCAAGCACTCCCTCCGCTCCCACGGGTTCGCTCGTCGGAAAGCTCCTGGTCCGCGGCATGCTCGCGGGCCTGATCGCCGGACTGTTCGCCTTCGCCGTCGCGTACGTCGTCGGTGAGCCGTCCGTCAACGCCTCGATCGCCGTCGAGGAGGCCGCCGCCAAGGCGGAGCACGCCTCCGCGCCCGGTCACACCCACGGCGGCGGCCACGAGGCCGGCGCCGGGGCGGCCGAGGAGGCCGAGGAGGAGCTCGTCAGCCGGGACCTCCAGTCCACGGCGGGCCTCGCCACCGGTGTCCTCGTCTACGGCGTCGCGCTCGGCGGCATCGCGTCCCTGGCGTTCTGTTTCGTCCTGGGACGGCTCGGCCGGTTCACCCCGAAGGCCACCGCGGCGCTCGTCGCGGCGGCGGCCTTCACCACGGTCTATCTGGTGCCGTTCCTCAAGTACCCGGCGACCCCTCCGGCCGTCGGCAACCCGGACACCATCGGGAAGCGCACCACGCTCTTCTTCCTGATGATCCTGCTCAGCGTGCTGCTCGGCGTCGCGGCGGTCGTCCTCGGCCGCCGTCTCGCCCCGAAGCTCGGCAACTGGAACGCGACCGTCGTCGCGGGCGCGGGCTTCGTCGCCGCGGTCGCGATCGCCTGTCTGTTCCTGCCCGGCAACGAGGACGCGGTCGCCGCGGACTTCCCGGCCGCCGTGCTGTGGGACTTCCGGCTCGCGACGCTGGGCATCCAGGCGGCCCTGTGGGTGGTCTTCGCACTCGCCTTCGGGCTGCTCGCCCAGCGGCTGCTCGCGCCGGGGCCCGCCTCGGCCCAGGCGGTCGGGGCGACGGCCGCCGCCTGATCTCGCCGCCCGGTCCTCCGTGACGCGCCATCGGCCCCGTACACCCCCTGCGGTGTACGGGGCCGACGGCGTTCAGGAGGGCGGCTGGAGCTCGCGGACCGGCGCCCCGGCCAGGAACGCCTCGATGTCCTCGACGGCCTGCCCGAAGTAGCGGGCGTAGTTCGCCTCGGTCACGTACCCCAGGTGCGGCAGCGCGAGCACGTTCGGCAGCGTCCGCAGCGGGTCGTCGGCCGGCAGCGGCTCCGTCTCGTAGACGTCCAGGCCCGCCCCCGCGATCCACCCCTCGCGCAGCGCCCGCAGCAGCGCCGGCCCGTCGACGAGCCCGGCACGGGAGGTGTTGACCAGATGCGCGTGCGGGCGCATCGCCCGCAGTTCCGGCTCCCCGATCAGGCCGCGGGTGCGGTCGGAGAGCACCAGGTGCAGGGACACCACGTCACTGGCGCCCAGGAGTTCGCGCAGCGACCCGGCCCTCCGTACGGCGCAGCGGGCGGCCCGCTCGTCGGTCAGGTTCGGGCTCCAGGCGATCACGTCCATGCCGAAGGCCTGCCCGATCCGGCTGACCGCGCTGCCGATCTTTCCGAGCCCGACGAGCCCCAGCGTGCGGCTCGCGAGGTCCATGCCGACCGTCGACTGCCACGGCCCGCCCTCCCGCATCGCCCGGCTCTCGACGTGCACCTGCCGGGCGAGCCCCAGGATCAGGGCCCAGGTCAGCTCGGTCGGCGGCACCGAACTGCTCTCCGTACCGCAGACGGTGACGCCCCGCGCGCGGGCCGCCGCCACGTCGATGGACGCGTTGCGCATCCCGGAGGTGACGATCAGCCGGAGCCGCGGCAGCCGTCCGAGGAGCTCGGCGTCGACCGGGGTGCGCTCGCGCATCACGACGAGGATCTCGCAGTCCTCGACGGCGGCGACCAGCGCGTCCCGGTCGGTGAGGTGCTCGCGCAGCACCCGCACCTCGACCCCGCCCGGCCCCCCACCGTCGCCCGCGCCATCGCCCGCGCCGTCGAGCCGGCTCCAGTCGGCGGAGGAGAGGGCGACGCCCTGGTAGTCGTCGAGGATCGCGCAACGCAGCGCCGGTGCGGCAGAGTTCATGCACCGCATGATCGCGCACGCGGCCGGCACGGCGGCCGCTGGGGGGCTACTTCCAGCTGATGCGGGCCTTGACCGCGCGGGCCGCCTTCCAGCCGAAGCTGACGGCGTACGCGGAGACCGCCGAGGGCGCCGGCTTCAGCTGGAGCAGCAGCTTGCCGTCACGGGGCCCGACGCGCACGGTGTGCAGCTTCTTCCCGGCCCCCGGCAGGGACACGGCGTGTTCGTCGGCCCGCTTGCTGACCTTGCCGCCGAGGGCGGTGCCGAGGCCGCCGCTCGCGGTCAGGCCGTGGGCCGAGCAGCGCAGCGAGAGGTGCCAGTCGCCCTTGGGGAGGGCGGCGCCGTCGTCGACGGCGGCGAGGTCGACGGAGGCGCGGAAGCAGGCACGCCCGTAGTCGTAGGTCTCCTTGCCGCGGCTGACGGTCAGGTGCGGCGAGGGCGCCTGCTCGGCGGTGACGGCGATCTCGCGGCCGGTGCCGGCGTGTGTGAGGACCACCTCGGTGACCAGGTCGTCGGTGTCGACCTGGTCGAGATAGGCGTAACCGGCCATCTCCAGGACCGTGCCGCGCCAGGCGAGCCGGTCGACGCGACGGCGCGGGCTGACGCCGATCGCCGCCGCCGTGATGTCGCACAGCTCCTCGAACACGGGGGAGTCGGCGGCCGGGAACGGCGGCGTGGCGTACAGCCTTCCGTCACGGACCAGCGCCTTGCCGGGGCGGCCGGCGAGCTGCCACGCCACGACCTCGGCGAGCTCGTCGACGAGGCCCTCGCGCAGGCAGTGGGCGACGAGCTTCTCGTTCACCGGCATCTTGGCGAGGATCGCCGGGTTGACCCACTTCCGCGCGTACGGGCTGGCCAGCTCCACCATGCGCTTGCGCTCGTCGCCGTCGGCGTCGAGGAAGCGCTGGTCGAAGCGGCGGATCATCTCGACGTTGACGTGACGGCCGACCAGGTGGTCCCGCAGCGGGCCGGGTTCGGTCAGGCCGGTGACCAGCGTGACCATCTCGTCGGCCTGCTCGACGGCCACGGTGAAGTCGATGCCGTTCGCGGTGATGTTGCCCTCGTCGCCCCGCTTGACGACGTAGTAGCAGTCGTAGTCGCCGACGATCGAGATGACCTTGCTGTGCAGATACGCCTGGGCGACGAAGTACTGGTCCTCGCTGATCCGCATGTGCTCGGGGAAGCGGATGGCGTGCTTCTCGATCATCGAGCGCCGGAACAGCTTGAACGGCATGAGGGTGTAGTAGGCGTCGCCCTTGGACAGGTCGACCTTGTCCACGTTCTTGGCGAAGACCTGCTTCGGCACCCGGCGTCCGACACCGATCAGCTTGGCGAGGACGGTGTCGGAGCCGTTCTTCTCGGCCATCGCGACCAGCCGCTCCAGGGCCTCGGGCCCGAGGCAGTCGTCGCCGTCGACGAAGAAGACGTAGGTGCCGGTGGCGTTCTCGATGCCGACGTTCCGCGGCCTGCTGGGCCCGCCGGACGCCTCCTGGTGCACGACCTTCACGACCTCGGGGTACCGCGCGGCCCACGCGTCGAGCAGCTCACCGCTGCCGTCGGTGCTGCCGTCGTCCACGGCGACGATCTCGAGCGCGTCCATGCCGATGGTCTGCTGCTCGATCGACTGGAGGGTCAGCTCCAGGTACGGCATCGAGTTGTAGACGGGGATGACGAGTGAGACCGAGGGCGTACGCGGGACGTTCATCTTTCGGAATCCCCCATGCAGATCTTGTGAAAGGTCGGTCGCGATGGCGCATCGTATCGCCCGTCAGGTCGGGCCCGTGCCGAGGCCGGTGCGCGGGAGGCGTCCGAAGGGTGGTCACGAAGACCGGTGCGGTGTGACCGTCGGTTACGCTCCTCGGCGTTTTTGACGTGATCCGGATGCGGGGGTTCGGTGGTGGAGCATCGGTACGGGGCGGGTCAGGGGCCGGGGGAGGGGTACGGGCACGGGCCGGGGGCGGGCGCGCGGTGGGGTGACCCGGAGGTCACCGAGGTCCTTCCCCGCGTCACCCGCCCGGTGCCCGAGGCGTCCGCCGTTCTTCCCGACGAGGTCACGACGACCCGGCCCCTGCCGCGAATCGACCAGGACCGTCCACCGGCCGCCCGCCCGCGCCGCGTTGCGCCCCGCGCGGTGGTCGGCGGCGCCGTGCTGCTGGCGTGCGCGGGCGCGGGTCTGTTCCTCGGCGGACTCGTCGGCCGGGAGGACACCGGGCGGGAGGAGGCCGGGCGGGACGGCACGACGGGGGCTCAGGCCGGCCCCGGGCCGACCGGGCGGTCCGGGGCGCCGGAGACGAGCTACCGGATCACCGTCGAGACCTCGGACGAGGACGGCGCGGGCACGGACAGCGAGGTCCAGGGCCGCCTGACGGACGCTCAGGGGCGCACCTCGGCGTGGACGGTCCTCGACACCCCCGACCACGACGACTTCGAGGCGGGCGGCACCGCCACGTACACGATCCCCGTGCCGGCGGACTTCGGCCGGCCGGTGCGGTTCCAGCTGTGGAAGGCGAAGGGGGACGACTGGGCGCCGTCCGCCCGTACGCGTATCACCGGCCCGGACGCCTTCGAGGGGCTCTGGGGCGCCGACGGCGAGGCCGACCGGTACTGGCTCACCGACGTGCCCGGGCCACGAGCCGAGGACGGCCCGGAGAGCCCCTCCTACGGCCCGTACAGCCCGGAATGGGCCGTGACCTCCGCCTCCGCCCCCGCCGCCTCCGACTGAGCGTGGGGCCCGGCCGGCCCCGCGCGGCGGTGACCGCGGCGGCGGGGGCCGGGCCCCGTGCTCAGTCCGCGGCCGGTGGCTGTGGTTCGCCCACCGTGCGGCGGTATTCGGCGTTGATGCGCTGGGCTTCCTGGAGTTGGTCCTCGAGGATGATGATGCGGCAGGCGGCCTCGATGGGCGTGCCCTGGTCGACGAGTTCACGGGCGCGGGCGGCGACGCGCAGCTGATAGCGGGAGTAGCGGCGATGACCGCCCTGCGAGCGGAGCGGGGTGATCAGCCGGGCCTCGCCGAGGGCGCGGAGGAACCCGGGGGTCGTACCGAGCATCTCGGCGGCCCGGCCCATGGTGTAGGCGGGGTAGTCGTCGTCTTCGAGACGGCCGAGCGGATCGTCTGCTGTCATTCTCACCTCTCTGGAGGACGCGTCCAAGGACGCGTCGCGGGGCCCCGAAGAGGTGCTGCGCACTGCTGGCGGCCTCGGCACGGCGCCACGCGCCGGTAGCGGCCCCGTCGCCCTCGCTGTGCCTGATCCGGCTCGGGACCTCTCCATCGAACCTTCCGGTGCGGGCGCCGGCGGTCCCGGCGCACTCACCGAGGGTAATGCGCCGGGCGGCACGGGTGGTAGCGGGGCGGACACCGGGCCGGGCGCCGTGTCGCCGGCGAGGGTGCCCGTGCCCGGGCCATGACGGGCGGAGGGTGAGGTGAATACAATCGACTCTCATGTCGAATCCTGACGAACTGCTCGTGGACATCGCCGCCAAGGTCGAGTCCGGGCAGAGCAATCAGATGTCCCTGACCGTGATCACGGGCGGGGCCGTCATCACGGGGCGCCTGGCCCCCGAAGCGGTGTGGCGGCAGCGGGTGACGGAGGTCCTGACGGACTCGTCCCGGCTGCGCGAGTTCGCCGGTGTCTTCGAGAAGCCGTCCGGGAGCGACGGGCCGCCCACGCATCTGCACTTCCACGTCGCCCGGATCATCCAGGGCACGGTGGGCATCCCGGAGACGGGCGGGATGTACCGCGTGTCGATCGCGGACGTCAGCGCCTGGACAGTGGGGGACTTCAGCTACTCCGACCAGTGAGCCGGAACGAGAGACGAGCATGAGAAGGGCCCGACCGGTGCGCACCGGTCGGGCCCTTCCTTTCACGTGCGGTCACGTGCGTCACGTACGGCGGTCAGAGGCCGCCGGTCGGTGGTCAGACGGCCGTCGACGTGCCGTACGTGCCGAGCAGGGCGGACGCCCGCTCGACCGGGCTGAGGTCGGCGGCGGCCGCGCGGGGCTCCTCCGCGGTACGGCAGGTGAAGCCGAGCCGGGTCATGGCCCGGACGACCTCGCCGGCGCTGAAGTCACGGCGGTCCTGGCGGGTGATGACCGCGCCGACCTGCTTGGCGGGGTACTCACGGCGTCCGATGATCACCGTCTCGCCGGTGAGCGGTTCGGGCTTGACGCCCTTCATCGTCTCCAGGACACCGTTCTTCGTCAGCTCGAACGGGAAACGGGCGATGACGCAGCGCATGGGACCTCCAGAGGGAAGACGGAGAGCGGATTGGGCGGAGTGGTGAGAAGGGCGCGCAGTCTCACCCGATCGGTGTACGCGGCACTGGCGCGGAAACCGGCGAGCTGGGCCCGGGTGACCAGGCCGGTGCGCCGGTCGTCGCCGTCACGGACGACCAGGTGGCCGGCGCGGGCGCTTCTCATGACCGCCAGCGCCACCTCGACGGTCATGTCGTCCCAGACGTGTGGTCCGGCCTCGTCGGAGGCGTCGGTCCCGGTCATGGGCGTGCTGTTCATGCGGATCCTTCCTTGATACGGCGCGCATCAAGGAATTCCCGCGGCGGCCGAGTGGCGTGGTGAATTCCTGGACGTCGTCGAATGGTGCATGAAAGCCGATTCGCCGGACGTGCGTGGGAGCCGGTCGCGTGCGGGGAAGTGGAGACGTAAAACACGTGCAGCTGAGGCCCGCACCCCGAAGGATGCGGGCCCCAGCTACGTCGTACGCGTCAGATCAGGCGGGGGTGATGTTCTCCGCCGTCGGGCCCTTCTGGCCCTGAGCGATGTCGAAGCTCACCTTCTGGCCCTCCTGCAGCTCACGGAAGCCCTGGGCGGCGATGTTCGAGTAGTGGGCGAACACGTCGGGGCCGCCACCGTCCTGCTCGATGAAGCCGAAACCCTTTTCCGCGTTGAACCACTTCACGGTGCCAGTAGCCATGTCATATCCCTTCGGGGCTCATCGGCGTCCGCACTGCGCGGATACCGCGTCGCGTGATGATTACCCCGCCGGCAATACCGGACCTAAGTTTTTCGGGAACCACAACTGCAACTGAAACCGAGGCTAGCACGCCGCGGGGCCCGGTGCCGGGCCAATTGCGCCGCTCTTTTTCGGCGGCAAAAAGCCTTACCGAGCGGCCCCGCAAATCCTCATTTCGCCGACGCAGATACCGCCCGGGCGCGGTCGTCGGCCGCGGCGGGTGGCGCGGCCGGGGTCCGGGTCGCGGGGCGTCGCCGGTGCGCCCGGCGTCCCCCGGCCGGGGGCCTGCGGATGCGTGTGCGACAGAAAGCCGCTAGTCGGTCTTCCAGAAAAGCTGTCGCGGCGAAGGTAGACATTCGCCGACAGCTGCCCTACTGTTGCTGCCGTACCCAAGAAGTCAGGTGGGCGCGGCAGAGACGAACTGCCGCGCGAGCAGTACCCCTAGTTGCAGTCCCGTACAAGTAACCGAAGGTAAGGAGCTGACACCGTCAGGATCGCCCGGGCGAGGAAGCAGTCCGCCCGGGTACCGCAGGCCCCGATGGGAAGGTGGTCCCCGGTCACGCATCCGCGATCCCCGCAGTCCCGCCCTTCCGGGCGCGACCTGCGGACATGAGGAGGCCGGCGCAGTCGGCCGGCAGATGGTGTTGAAAAGCTCGGGGCCCGGGTGCCGTCACGGCACCCGGGCCCCCCGACGCGTTCCCGAAAGAAGAGGTCTATGCCCCCTGGCAGTCCCCGCCCCGCCGACAATCTCGACGACGACGACTACCCCGCCTACACGATGGGCCGGGCCGCCGAGATGCTGGCCACCACCCCCGCCTTCCTCCGCGCCCTCGGCGAACACCGCCTGATCACCCCCCTGCGCTCCGAAGGCGGTCATCGCCGCTACTCCCGCTATCAGCTGCGCGTCGCCGCCCGTGCCCGTGAGCTCGTCGACCAGGGCACGCCCATCGAGGCCGCCTGCCGCATCGTCATCCTCGAGGACCAGCTCGAGGAGGCCCGCCGCATCAACGAGCAACTGCGCAGCGGCGCCTCGTAGGCCCGCGTCCGGACACACGACAGCCCCAGGTCTCCGACCTGGGGCTTTGTCGTGACGGGAGGTCTGTGTGACGGCCTTGGGCGGGCGGCGGCGGTTCAGGTCCGGAGCAGGACCAGGACGAGGGCGGAGGCGTCGACGGTCCGCAGGGCGGGGTCGGCCGAGCGGGCGAAGGCGGCGCGGGTGTAGGCGGTGGCGAAGACCTGGCCCGCGGTGATGACTCCGACGCGCACCTCCCTCACCCGCCGCATCGAGCGCGAGGGCGGTGACGTCGAGGAGGCGTTCGGCGCCGTGCTGAAGGAGGCCGCCGAGGCCGCGTCGCACTTCCCCCGCCTGCGCTCCCGGATCGCCTCCGCCACCGGGACCGGTTACGCCGAAGCCTCCGACGACACCTTCGACTTCGGCCTCCAGTCCCTCCTCGACGGCCTCCAGGCCCGCCTGACGCGCGCCGACGGCCGACCGCCCTCGGAAGCGGCGACCACGCGCGTTCACGGGTGAAGTCGCCCACCGCGTACGGGTGAAGTCGCCCACCGCTCACGGATGAAGTCGCCCACCGCGTACGGGTGAAGTCGCCCACCGCGTACGGGTGAGGTCACCCACGCGAGTGGTCGCCGCCGCACACGCCGCCGCGGTCCCGTACATCGGCCGCCCCGCCGGTGATCATGCGGGGTGACTGCTTCTCCTCCCGGCCGCCGGCGCCGGTGCCGCTCCCCGTTCGCCGTGGGCCTGAGCGCCCTGACCCTGCTGTCGTCGCTCTCGGCGTCCGGTGCGCAAGCCCACGCCGTTCCCCTCTCTCCCGCCCCTCCCGCCGCCCAGGACGGGAACGGCCGGGCCGCGCCTCCGGCGCGTCCGATGACCGCCCTGGAGGCGGGCACGGCCGCCTACCTGGACGCCCTCCGTGACGATCCCCGCCTGCTGCGCGGCTTCTTCCGCCACCTGCCCAAGGGCGGGGAACTGCACAACCACCTCTCCGGCGCGGTCTCCACCGAGTACCTCATCGAGCTCGCCGCCGAGGACGGGATGTGCGTCGACACCGCCACGATGACCGCCGTCGCCCCGCCCTGCGGTGCCGGCACCCGGCCGGCCGCCGACGCCCGCACCGACCGCGCCTTCCACGACGCGCTCGTACGCGCCTGGTCCATGCAGGACTTCCCGCCCGGCGGCAACGGCCACGACCACTTCTTCGACGCCTTCGGCAAGTTCGGCGAAGTGACCTGGCGCCACCGCGGCAAGCTCCTCGCCGAGGTCGCGGACGACGTGGCCGCGCAGAACCAGTTCTTTCTGGAGACCATGGTCAGCCCGGCCTCCGACGGCGCCAGGAAGCTCGCCGCCGAGGTCGGCTGGGACGCCGACCTCGCCAGGCTGCACGGCAGGCTGACCGCCGGCGGCAAGCTGGACGAGCTGGTCACCGAGGCCCGCGCCGAGGCCGACGACGCGGACACCGAGTTCCGTACCGCCGCGCGGTGCGGCACCAACCGTCCCCGGCCCGGCTGCCGGCTCCCGGTGCGCTGGATCTCCCAGGTCTCGCGCGGCAGTTCACCGGAGCGGGTCTTCACGCAGATGGCGCTCGGCATGCGCCTGGCCGAACGCGACCCCCGGTTCGTCGCGATCAACCTCGTACAGCCCGAGGACTGGGACAGCTCGCTCGACAACTACAGCCTGCAGATGCGCATGGTGAAGTACCTGCGGGGCGTCTATCCCAAGGCCCGCGTGACGCTCCACGCGGGCGAGCTGTGGCCCGGTCTGGTCAAGCCCGCCGACCTGAAGTTCCACATCAAGGAGGCCGTGGACATCGCCGGCGCCGAGCGCATCGGCCACGGCGTCGACCTGGTCCACGAGGACGACTGGCAGCGGACCGCCCGTACGATGGCCGCCCGCGAGATCGCCGTCGAGGTGCCCTTCACCAGCAACGCCCAGATCCTCGGCGTACGCGGTGACGACCACCCCTTCGAGACGTACCGCGCCCACGGCGTGCCCGTCGTCCTGGCCACCGACGACCCCGGCATCAGCCGGATCGACATCAGCCACGAGTACGAGTACGCAGCCCGCACCTACGGCCTGTCCTACCCGGAGCTGAAGGACCTGGCCCGCGCCTCCCTGGAATACGCCTTCCTCCCCGGCACCAGCCTCTGGCGCGGCAACCCCACCCGCGACGGCTACCGCATGACCCCCGTCTGCCGCGGCCTCCACCCCGGCCTCACCGAACCCACCGCGGAGTGCCGCCGCCTCCTGACCTCCAGCCCGAAGGCCGCCGTCCAATGGCGCCAGGAGACCGCCTTCCACCACTTCGAGCGCACCTTCTCCACCACCCTCTGACCTCCCGCCCACCCGGGCGGCCGCCCCGCGTAGTCCTTCCGGCTGGCGTCGCGACCGACGGGAGCGTGCTGTCCACGGATACCGCCGTGCCGCTGTTTGACTGCGAGACATGACTCCTTCGCCGTCGCGGACCCTCGCCGTACGGTGCCTGGCCGCCGCACTCCTGCTCGTATGGGCGGGCCTGACTGCCTCCCCTGCGGCGGCGGAAGGGAAGGTGACGGTCACGGGGCCGGAGAAATCGGCGACGGTGGAGCTCGATGCGGACAGCGCACGGCCGGGCCGGTTCCGCGGCCGCGTGCACGTCGTGGTCTCCGCCGGGGAGGCCGGTAAGGCCGGCGCGACCGGGTCCACGGGCTCACCGCTCGCCGTCGGCGCATTCCTCGACGCCGACGGCGACGCCTCGGACGCGTGCACGAAGCCCGGTGCGGTGCAGGCGTCCTTGGCCGCACCCGTGAGCCTGACGAGCAACGTCGCCGCGGGGGCGGTCGTCGACCTGAACCTCGCGAAGGAGTGCGTGGACCGGGCCGGAACGCTTGTTTTCTCGACGCAGGGCAGCACCCCGGCCACCCTGCGATTCACCCTGGTCCGCGGTGTGGAGAACACCCCCGAATACGAAAACGCGCTGCTCGCCGCGTTCTGGGCCACCCTTCTCGCTTTCCCCCTGATGGTCGTGCGGGGCAGCTGGTTCGGCGACGTCCGACGCGGCTGGCTGTCCGTCGAACTGCCGATCGAGGCGCCGTTCGGGGTCAAGGACAGCTGGCTGACGACGGTCGCCTCCGTCGGCACCCTCCTCGGCACGGTCCTGGGAGCCTCCCATGTGCTCACGGAGTGGCTGCCAGGGATCTCGACCGCCCGGTTCCTCGGGCTCAACCTGTTCTTCGGGGCGCTGATCCTCTTCGCCCCCGTCATCTACGCGACATCGTGTTCCTGGCGCATGTCGCCGCTCGAGCCTGAGCCGACCGCGGACACGGAGAAGGACAAGGACAAGGACGAGAGCAAGCGCCGGCGTTGGTGGCACCTCGGGTGTCCGGATGCGCCCACCACCCCGCCGAAGCCGGTCGAGCGGCAATTCAAAGCCGTCGGCCACGGCTGGGGACTCGTCGCCTCCGCCTCCACCACCCTGGCCGGCGTCTTCGGCCAGCTCGCCACCCTCCTCGTCATGGTCGTCTCCGCGGACGGCACCCTCCTGATCAAATGGATCCTCGGCGTCTGCCTGTGCGCCGCCGCCTGCTTCGTCGCCCTCTACGCCGTGCGCTTCGTCCGGGGCGTGCTGGGGGCCGCCTGCGATGCCGCCGCCGATGCCGCCGCGCGCGGCCAAACTCCCCCTACGTCCCAAGAGCTGCCCACCCGGACCTACACCAGGACAACGGCGGCGCTCTAGCAGCCAGATTCGCCCCCGCACTCCCACGGTCAGATCGCGGCCACGGTTGCGGCGAAGTCGGCGATCGCCTTCCGCAGCGGTTCGGCCGCGGTCCTCGGATCGGAGCGGGTGTCCAGACCGAGGACCAGGATGCGGCCCACCAGGCCGCGCGGTCCCCGGAATTCCAGCTGGTGGCTGGACGGCCCTTGAGGGTCGGGGTGGACCACGAGGGCGAGGGGGTTCGCGGGGTCGGTGTAGCCGGCGATGTAGGTGAGGAGCTGGTGGCGGTCCTCGCGGGAGACGTTCTTCTTCGCATAGTTCTTGTACTTCGCGTCCACGGCCAGGTAGGTCGCGGAGGACGCGCCGGGCGGGGCGAAGGACAGCAGTGCGTCGGGCACGAAGGGCGGGGTGCTGCTTCCGTGCCTCCCGTGTGTCCGGATGTGGTCGTCCGCATCCCGGGCCCACCGGCCACCGACAGCAGCCGCTGCCTCTGCCGCCATCCGCTGGACCACGCTCTCCCAGAGACCGTCCAGCTTGAGCAGCAGCCCTTGAGCCCCGAAGCCGTACGGATTCAGCAGATCGTTCGGTCCGCCGCCGCCGAGCACCATGCGCGCCCACGCGTGGGCGGGCCGGTAGTGGGCGTTCAACGCGGAGTACTGCGCACGGGCCAGCACCGGCAGCACATCACGGGATCGCAGCGCGTTCGGGAAGTCCGCTGCCGCGGAGGCCAGTTGGTGCCTGAGGAGCGGAGAGGTCGCCTGTGCGGCCGCGGCGGTCAGGGCGGCTCCGCATACGAGGTTCTCCCAGCCCCCGTCCTCGTACTCGAAGGTGCTGACGTGCAACTGGTCGACCGCGCCGAAACACCTGGTGGCCTGTGCTTCCACGTTCAGCCGGCCCCGCAGCGTGGTGTCCACGCGCTGTCGGCGTACGTAGTCTCGGCGCAGGCCGCGGCGCAACAGCAGGCGGCACTCGTACAGCAGGGCGGCGGGCACCAGTCCCGCGTAGCCGTCCTTGCCGAGAGGCCAATTGCGCAGCGCCTCGTCGATGGTGCTGTTCTGTCCGTTGGCGTACGAGAGCCAGTCGATCAGTCGGTTGCCCGCGATCGGCAACTTGGGGCGGAGCACCAGCCGGATGCGACTGAGCTCCAGGACTCCGGTGACCGTCCGTGCCGTGAGTACGTAGTGGTCCTGCTTCTCCGTCAGTCCGACGGACTTGAGGGCACGGAGTCTGTGGAGATCGGACGAGGTCAGATCGGATTTCGGCACTCTCCCGGACGCGTACTCGTCGAGCGTCACCTCCCTCCGCGCGGCTCCCGATGCCACCGGCTACTCCTCGTTCCATTCGGGCTCGACCGACACGCCGTCCTCGTCGGCGATCCCGGCGGTGACGAAGACCTTCGCCAGCATTCCCGGAAGGTCCTGCGGGTTCGTCTGCACGACCCGCCCCGTCTTGTCGTCCACCAGCTCGCCCAGTACGGCCCGCAGCATCTCGGGGCGGCCGAGGCAGTAGTCCGTCACGAGCGGCACGATCTCGTGGTGGAAGGCGTGGGACAACTGCTCGACGGTGGCGAGCGGCCGGTCGTCGGAGAGGAGGTACGCCTGGCCGAGCAGATGGTCCGGGCCGAAATGCGTGTCGAGCCGTTCATTCAGGCCCTCCAGCAAGGAGGCCAGCCCGAGCCCTTCCACCTCGCCGTCCAGAGCGTCCAGGTCCGGTGGCACGTCGAGGAAGGCGAATCGGCGCCGGATAGCGGAGTCGATGTGGCTCACACTGCGGTCGGCGGAGTTCATGGTCCCGATGATGCGGATGTTCGGCGGAACGGTCTGCTGTCGCCCGCTGGTCGGCAGGGTGATGGAGACCGATCCCCGCTTGTCGAGTTCCAAGAGGGTGATCAACTCACCGAGAATGCGGGGTAGATCACCACGATTGATCTCGTCCACGACTATCAGGAAGATCTCGTCCGGCGACTTCTCGGCGGCCGCGCAGACCCGGAGGAAGACACCCTTCTTCATCTTCAGGTGAAGGCCGGCCCCGTCCGCCGCCGTGTCCGGCCGGAACCCCTCGACGAAGTCCTCGTAACCGTAGGAGGGATGGAAGGTCACCATCGTGAGCCGTGCGGCCCGCTCCTCCTCGGGCTCATTCGCATCCTCGGGTACCGCGGACAGTTCCGCGAGAACCGCGGCCCGCTCTGCCGGAGTCGCCTCGATCAGGTCCGCGCGTCCCGCGAGGGCCAGGGCGACGTTGAGGGCCAGCCGGGTCTTTCCGGTGCCGGGCGGGCCCTGGAGCACGACCTGTCCCTTGTGCTCCAGCAGATCGCGTACGTTCCGCACGTCGTCGGGAAGCTCGTCATCGAGCAGCACGGCTCCCTTCACCGAGCCGCTCGGCAGGGCGCCGGTCTCGTCGACTCCCTCGGCCTCAGGCGCCGGGCCGAGAGCTGCGGCGGTGCCGCGCCGCCCCCGCCCGTTCCGGATCTCCCGCATCAGCGTGGCGGGCACCTTTGCGAGCGTCTGTTGCCAGGCGTGCCGGGGCGCATCGAAGCTCTGGGCGTACGAGGTGTCCCAGTCCACGCCGACGGTGTGGCGGTGCGTCGGTACACCTGGTTCGTACGCGTAGCCGCCCACGACGGTGCCCACGGCCAGCACCTCGGACTTTCCCCGGTTGGCGACGACGAGATCGCCGCGCTCCAGGTCGCGGAAGGCCAGCATCTGCCGTGCGAGCCGCAGGTTTCCGCCGGTGCTGCGCGGCCAGTGCTGGTCCAGTGCGGCCTTGAGCTCCTGGTCGCTCTCGTACTGCCCCAGACTGCCGACCTCGTCCCAGCCGATCCGGATGCGACGGTTCTGGAGGCAGTCGTCCCAGAGGCCGGCCCGTTCTCCGGGCGCGATCTTCCAGACCACTCGGTCCTGCGGGCGCGGATCGTGGAAGGCGTACAGGAAGTCCACCACCTCGTGCGGACTCCACCCCTCGAGCTCCTCGTGCTCACGTAGGAGTCCGAGCAGCTCGCGGTTCGCCCGCCACGTACGTACGCCCGAGGAGTACGCACGTGGCTCGCCGCCCAGCAAGGCGGTGAAGTGGCGGACGTGAGCGGCCGAGAAGACGGGCAGGAACTCCCCGGGGAAGTAGACCGCCAGTGCCTTGGTGGTCAGCGCCTGGCCGTACGACAGCGACTCCAGGTCGTCCAGCCGTTCGTAGGCCCCCCGGCCCGCCGCGTCGAATGCCGTCACGAACTCGGAGCGCACCTGGGCCCAGGCCGCTTTCACCTCGAGCCCGCGCAATGCGCTGGGCACGACTCGCCACTGACCCGACCGGTGCTGGTAGACGATGTGCTTCGCCGCGCTGCCGCCGCGGATGCTGCCGAAATGGTCGGTGCCGTATTCCATCAGCCGGCAGAAGGAGAGTCCGTTCCGGCGGCTGTCGGGCCCCAACGCATACCGCTCCAGGTCCAGGTCCCCCCAGTCCGACAGCGGAAACGACGCCAGCACCCGCTGCCGCTCCTCCTCCGCCAGCCCGGCGGCCCGTCGCGCCCCCTCCCGATCGAACCGCGCGATGCGCGCGGCGAGCCCTTCCCGGAACTGCCCAGCATCAGCCATGCGCTCATTCTTCGACATCCAGCCGGCCCGGGACACCGACATCGGGAGACAACGACAGCCCCCGGTCTCTGGTTTGGGCTTCGCGGTCGTTGTCCCGGTCAGGGTTGCGGTACCTGGGTGCTGTATCCCACGATTCAAACGGGGGTGACCATGGAACGGCATGTGCTGGAATCGCTGTTGACCGGCGATGACGAGGCGTCCGTGATAGCTCTGGCCGCCCTCCGTCGCGGCGTCCCCTACTCGGTGGAAGAGCGGGCGCAACCCACTGGTGCGCATGCCGGAGTGTTCAGTCGCCGACTTCGGCGTATGCGGATGCACGGATTCGAACCTCTTGGGCTGGAACGAGCAGTGCGGCTCATCAGGGAGTATGGCCGGCCCGTGCGCAGTGCATTGATAGATCCCGACAATCGGACGCGGCTCACCCTGCTCTTCCTTACCGAGGACGGCGGCGCGCTGGTGGCCTGCGTCAGCTGGCCCCTGCCGCCGGTCGCCAGGAAGCCACCGCTCTAGGAGAGCGGAAGGCGACGAGTGGCCCTCCGCGGTTCACCGCCCCGGAGGGCACCGCTGGGCGCCGTCACGGCTCGGTCATGCGAAGGCGGCGGCGTTGCGCTTGGCCCAGTCGGCGAAGGTGGTGGCGGGGCGGCCGAGGATCTTCTCGATGTCGGGGCTGACGGTCTGCTCGCGCGGGGTAGGGGTGCCGATGATGTCGAGGGTGGTGTCGGCGACCGGCGCGGGCATGAAGGTGAGCAGCTGGGCGTAGGCCTCCTCCCGGGTCTGGTCGATGAAGGTGACCTGTTCGCCGATGGCAGCGCCGATGGCGGCAGCGCGCTGGAGCGGGGTGGTCGAGGCGGGACCGGTGAGTTCGTAGCCGGCCTTGGTGTGGCCGGGCCGGGTCAGGACGGTGGCGGCCACGGCGGCGATGTCGTCGGGGTCGACGGCCGGGAGGCCGACGTCGCCGAAGGGCGCGGCGACCGTCCGGCTCGCCCGGACCGAAGGCGCCCACGCGTAGGCGTTGGAGGCGAAACCGCCCGGGCGCAGGATGGTCCAGTCGGCGCCGGAGTCCATGACGGCCTTTTCGTAGGCGGCGAAGGCCCGTCCGTGGGACAGGGAGTCCGGGCGGGTGACCACACCCTGGGAGGACAGCAGGACGATCCTGCCGTAGTTCGCGAACGGAGCGACGACGGCGGTGGGGTCGCCGGTCATCATGAGGTCCCCGGCGACGAGCAGGAAGACCGCATCCGCGGTGGCGGGCAGGTCGGCGACCGGCCGGGAGAGGTCGGCGGTGACGGCGCGCACGCCGGGCGGGACATCGGCCCGGGTGATGCGGCGCGAGACCGCGGTCACCTCGTGTCCCTGATCGGTCAGCAGGCGGACGAGCGTACGGCCGACATTTCCGGTGGCACCGGTGACAACGATCATGAGCGGTCCTCGCATCAGGTTAGTTAGTTAGTCAGCTGACTAATTTTGGGGAGCGTAGCACGTCGAGGTCGTATAGTCAGTCGGGTGACTCACTCAAAGGGGCCCGCCCGTGCCCGAGCCGCCGGTGCGAAGCGGCAGCGGCTCGTGGAAGCCGCGGCCGACGTCGTGCACCGGCAGGGCGCCGAGCGCACCACCATCGCCGACATCGCGCGCGCGGCCGAGGTGCCCGTGGGGAACGTCTACTACTACTTCAAGACGAAGGACGAGCTCGTCGCGGCCGCACTGTCGGAGCACGAGCGGCACCTGGACCTGCTCGTCGGCGACCTGAGCCGGCTCCCCGGTCCTCGCGAGCGCCTCAAAGGCCTTGTCGAGGGCTGGGTGGCTCAGCGTGACCTCGCCGTCCGCTACGGCTGCCCGACCGGCACCCTCGCCGCGGAGCTGGGAAAGCGTGACCAGGGTGGCCTGGACGTCGAGGCGGGCAGGGTCGTCCGGCTCCTGCTGACCTGGGTGGAGAGTCAGTTCCGTGAGCTCGGCCAGCCGGAGCCCGAGGGCCTGGCCCTCACCTTGGTGGGCGCGTACCAGGGCATGTCCTTGCTGGCCAACGCCCTGCGAGACCCGGCGGTCATGGAGCGGGAAGGCGCTCGCCTGATTGCCTGGATCGACTCCCTCGAGACCGGCTGAGCCCGCCACGCCGCCGGGATCCGGAGGGCCACTGTCACTCCGAACACTCCTGACTCGGCCGCTGGACCGCGGCCACGCCCCACTCCTCCTTGCGCAATCCGCTGGATAGAGCGTTCGTTCTAGCTTGTGGATGCCGTGATCATCGTGCTAGCTTCCGACTAGTTAGAACGTTCTTTCTAGCTACTCTCGGATGCCAAGGAGCGGGAAATGAAGCACAAGCGAATCACCGTCAACGGCCTGGACCTGGCCTACGTCGAGGCGGGAGAAGGGCCGCTCGCGCTGATGCTGCACGGCTTCGACACGCCTCACCTGTACCGGTACCTCCTGCCCGCGCTGGCCGAGGCGGGCTACCACGCCGTGGCCCCCACCATGCGGGGGTTCGCCCCGTCCCAGGTGCCGCCGGACGGCAGCATGCGTCTTGCCGATCTGATCGCTGACGCCAACGGCCTGCACGAGGCACTCGGCGGCGGCTCCGACGCGGTCCTGATCGGGCACGACTGGGGCGGCTTCGCCACCTGGGGCGCCGCCGCGGCCGCACCCGAGCGGTGGGCCAAGGTGGTCGTCAACGACGTACCGCCGTTGAAGTTCTACGACCGCAACAGCGCGGACCCCGGCAGGATCGAGCGATACGTCCACTTCTACTTCTTCCAGATGGCCATAGCCGACCGCCTCGTCGCGGCCGACGACCTCGCGTACCTCGACTGGCTCTGGGAGCACTGGACGGGAACCGTCCCCGGCTACGACTCCACCGAGGACCGCAAGGCGATGAAGGAGGGACTCAACACGCCGGAGCGGCTCCACCTCGGCCTCGAGCTCTACCGGCAGAACTTCCCGGCTGCGACCTTCGGCACCCCGGAATGGGAGATGGCCCGGGTGTTGGACACGTTGCCGTCCCAGCCCACCCTGTACCTCCACGGGACCGAGGACCCCGTGGTCGACACGGAGACGCTCGCCGACATCGTCGCCATGCTGCCGCCGGGTTCGGACGGGGCGATGATCGAGGGCGCCGGCCATTTCCTCCTCTCCGAGAAGCCGGAGGAGGTCAACCAGCGCATCCTGGCCTTCCTGGCTCGCTGATCGCGCGGAAGCCCGCCACCTCGGCCCTGACGCCGGGTGAGGACTGGGCAAGGACGAAGCCCCAGGTCGCTGACCTGGGGCTTCGTTCGTCACGGGACCTCCCGGGAGGCTCTGCTCACACCCGAGCTGACCGCTGTTCACCGCCCTGGAGGACACGGTTGGGGCACGTGCCGGCTCCCGCCCGGCGGTCCGGTGCGGCTGGACGGGTGTAGTTCGGTATCCGACTCCGGCGCCGTCCGCCGGGTGCGCCGCTCGGCCGGATTACATGGGCCTGCGCCTCGGCGCGGGGCGTGCCGGTGTCCTTCACGGTCCCGGACCCGACGACTGGAAGAGCACCATGGCAGAGCGCCACCCTCGCAACCGCACCGGCCGCGGCCCGCTACGTCGCGGGCTCGCCGCCGCCGTGCTCGCGGTCGGCATGCTGACGGCTTCGACCGCACCCGGATACGGCACCGGCCCGACCACGCCGGCGCCCGGCCCGCAGTTCACGCCGTTGACGGCGGCCGTGCTGACCGAACCGGCGCCGTTCGACGCCACGGACGGCAAGACGCACCTCTCGTACGAACTGCTCACCACGAACGCGCTGCCCAGCAGCGCACGGGTGCGGCTGGACCGTGTCGAGGTCCGGGACGCCCGCACTCACCGTGTGGTGGGCTCACTGAGCGGGCAGGCGCTGGCCGACGCCGCCAACCCGGTGGGCGACCCCCTGCCGGGGGCGGACGGGTACACGCCGGCGCCTCCGGGACCGACGCCGACCGTCATCCCGGGCTCCCAGCAGTGGGTCGTCTGGCTCGACCTGGTCCTCGACCGCGGTCAGCGGGTGCCCAAGGTCCTCGAGCACCACCTCTCGGGTGCCGTCCTCACCGCCTCCGGCTCCTCCCTGTTCGAGGAGACGGTCCAGATCACCCCGACCGACCGCACCGCGCCGCTGAACCTGGACGCGCCGGTCCGTCCCGGCACCTGGTACTCCAGCGAGTCGTGCTGCGGCAACACCCACCACCGGCGCGGCCTCGGTCCGATCAACGGCCGCTTCTACGTGCCGCAGCGCTTCGCGATCGACTGGTACCGGGTCGGCGAGCAGGGACAGACCTGGGAGGGCGACCCCACGCGGCTCACCAGCTACCTGAGCTACCGGCAGCCCGTCGTGGCGGCGGCCGGCGGCAGGGTGGTGGAGGTCCAGGACGGGATCCCGGACAACACGCCGCCCGTCACGCCCCCGGTCCCGCCGATCGAGGAGACCGTCGGCAACCACGTCACCGTGGAGGTCGCGCCCGGCCGCTACCTGCTCTACGCCCACCTGACGCCCGGCTCGCTCAAGGTCCGGGAGGGCGACCACGTGGAACCCGGCCGCGTCCTCGGGCTGATCGGCAACAGCGGCAACTCGACCACGCCGCACCTGCACTTCCAGGTGATGACCACGCCCGAGTTCTTCCCGACCGACAGCCCGCCGTTCACCTTCCGGAAGTTCCGCGTCGTCGGACAGGTCGAACCCCGCCTCTGGGACGACAACCTGGGCACCCAGCCGACCGGCGTCCTCCCGATCACGCCCTCGCCGTACGACGGACTCCACCGTGCGCGGTATCCGCTCGACCGCGAGGTGCTGGAGTTCTGACCGGATCCACGAGCCCCTGCCGGTGCCAGGCAGTACGTCTCACACCGTCTTGATGCCGCCTCCCTCGACCACGTAGTCGGCGCCGGTCACGCTTGCCGCGCGGTCCGAGGCGAGGAACGCGACGACGGCCGCGACTTCCTCGGGTTCGACCATGCGCCCGGTGCTCATGCCCATCGCCGCGGGCACCGAGGCCAGGAAGTCGCGGTGGTCGACGCCGTTGGCCTGCGCCAGCCGGGCCCCGAAGCCGTCGGCGTCTTCCCACATGCCGGTGCGCGTCGGTCCGGGGGAGACGGTGTTCACGCGTACGCCCTGCGGTCCGAACTCCTCGGACAGTGCCTTGCCGAACGCGTTGAGAGCCGCCTTCGCGGCGGCGTACTCGATGGGGCCCGTGCCGGGCAGGCGCGCGCTCATCGACGAGACGTTCACCACGCAGCCGCGGCGTTCCAGAATGCTCGGCAGCAGCCTGCGGGTGACCCGGACCGTGCCGAACAGATTGACCTCGAAGCTCTGCGCCCACAGGGCGTCGCTGGTCGCGAGGAACCCGTTCAGGGTGAACTCGTCGCCACCGCCGAGGTTGTTGACCAGAATGTCCACACCACCCAGCGCGGCCAGCGCCTGTGCCCCCAACTCCTCGGCACCTTCCGGCGTGCTCAGGTCGGCCGCGACCGGGTGGGCGCCGATCTCCTTCAGCTCGGGCGTGATCGTCCGGGCTGCCCCGACCACCCGGGCGCCCTCGGCGACGAGCTGCCGGGCGATCGCGAGGCCGACACCCCGACTGGCCCCCGTGACGATCGCGGTCTTGCCGGCGAGATCGAGTTCCATGTCCCACTCCCCACGTATTCTTGAATCAGAGGTACAAAATGAGCCCGAAAAAATAGGGCTGCCGTCGCCGGCTCCCGCTACAGCGATCTCATCGCCGCGTCCACGACTCGCCTCAACTGTGTGGCGTCCTCGGCGGTCTTCGCCAGCACGCGCATCCCGATGACTGTCGCGAGCAACCAGCTGGCCACCGCCGCCGCGTCGCGGTCGCCGGCGATCTCGCCGGCCCGCTGGCCTTCCTCGACGGTGGCCCTGAACGCGCTCTCGGTACGCGCGAACATCCTGCGCACCGCGTCAGCGGTTCCGGCGTCCGATGCGGCCAGCTCGGCGGCGGTGTTCACCGCCATGCAGCCGCGCCGGTCCGGATCGCCCAGGTCGAGGTGGATCAGGGCCTCCAGGGCTCCCCGCAGCCGGTCCCTCGCCGATCCGGGGTGATCGAGAAGCGCCTCCAGCCACGCGGCCTGAGAGTCGCGGTACCGTGCCAGCGCCCGCTCGAACAGCGCGTGCTTGCTGCCGAAGGCGTTGTACAGGCTGCCCTTGCCGATGCCGATCTCGTCCACGAGGTCCTGGGGCGTCGTCGCCGCGTACCCCTTACGCCAGAACACGCCCATCGCGCGCTCCACCGCGACGTCCGGATCGAACTGCTTCGGCCTGCCCATGGCCCCACCGTAGCAGCGTTTTTGACTCAGAGGTCAAAATCTTTCCCCGACCGGACAACACAAGAGCTCCAGGTCGCTGACCTGGGGCTTTGTCATGGAGCGGATGACGGGATATCGAACCCGCGCTATAAGCTTGGGAATCACCCGGCACTTGGGCCCGCAAATAGGTTCCGACCTGCGGATACGTAGGCCTGGCGCCGCTTCTTCGCCGCCCCCTCGGCCCCCTTGGTGTCCGCTGATGACCGCCCCTGCTGGCACGTTGTGCACGGCGGCAGACCAGCCGCGCCACTCGACCAGGACGAGAGTGGCGGTGGACAGCGGCTCGCCGCCCGTCAGCCCTTCGGCTGGAGCAGGCGGCGGCGAGGTCCTGCTTCGGGATGCGCAGGTCGTGGTTGAGCACGGCGCCGGTGACGCCGAGCAGGCGGTTGCCTTCGGTGGCCGTGTAGAGGGGAGGTGGAGCCGTTCGCCGGCCTACGGGCACCTGGCCCTGAAGGGGTAGGGGTCGCCGAAGTGGTGGGCCGCCATGCGTGCGTCGTGCTGGGCGTTGAGCCGGTGGATCAGGCGGGTGCCGAGCGCGATCACGGTCTCCATGTCGTCACCCGCATGTACCCCGGCAGGGGGATCATCCGCGCGCCGACGACGGGGTGCGCCGCTGGGTACGGCTGGGGCGTCGGGCCGGCCCCACCCTCACTCTCCCACGTGTCTTCGCCGCTCCGTGCCTCCCGCGTGCGGCGGCTGGTCGCGGCCTCGCCGGACATCAGCGAGCCCGCCGTGAGGATGCTGCCGGGGAGTGCGGCGGCGGTCATCAACCGGGCCGCGGAGGCGGGTTCGGTCTCGGGCGGAATCACGAGCAGGTCGCAGCGGCCGGTCCTGTAGGACAGCAGGATGACCTTGTCCGGGTCCTGCTCGGTGAACCAGCCCACGTGCAGGACGTGGCCGGTGATGGCCACCTTGCGCGGAACGACAAGCCAGTGACCGGGGTGCACCAGCACACGGGTGATGCGGCCCCAGCGTCCTGCGAGGGCGTCGGTCAGCGCCGGCAGCTCGGCTGCCAGGTCGCGTGAACGGGGCCACCAGGCACCGTCGAGCCGACCGGCAAGGGTGGTCTTCGGAGTAAGTGAGAAGCGGGCCGGAAGTCCTGGGGAGAGGGCGCGGTTCGCTGTCCTGTCGAGGCGGGTGGTCATAACGGACCTGCCCCCGGGCTGCCCGTCGGCAGCCCGGTTTTTCGTGTTCCCCGGAAATGACACCTGCGTGGAAGCTGGTGCTCGAAGTACTTCCGGTACTTCCAGCGTACGTCTGATCAGTCCGTTTACGGTCCGATACGAGGAGAGACTTCCGGGTCGCGCGAACGCGTGTGCCGCGACGGGCGGACGTACAGGAGCCGGGGGTACCGTGAGATGACGGCACAGTCGCCCCGCCGGCGCCTGTCGCCCCCTCGGGCGCGGCAGGGACGGGCCGCGGCACCTCACTCGTAGACGAGCGGATCCATCATGGCCGACTCCGACATCCCGGCCCCGCTGCTCCTGCCGGACGAGATCCACCAGGCGGTACGACCTGGTACGGCGCTGCTCCGGCTGGAGACGACGCACTCCCGGCAGGGCGTCCTCGACGGGGCATGGTGGCCGCGCACCCGCGACGCGGAGCAGGAGGTTCCCGCGCTGGTGTCCGTGCTGGCCGAACACCTCGGACCCATCACCCGGGTCGGCCTGGACGCCACCGCCTGGGACGAGATTCCGACCCGGCTGATCATCGACGACCGGGTCGTCCACCTCGACTCCTTCCCCGTCGGCGACGACACCGTCCTGATCACCCGTGGCGACAAGGACCACTTCGCGCTGATGGTGGTGCCGCCGGACACGGAGGCCGATGCCGCCCGCACGGCCATGGCCCGCGCGGTCCACGCCGACAACATCACGCAGGCCGCCGAGCTCCTCGTCGCCACGCTTCCCGCACCGACGACCGAGCAGGGAGGAGCGGCATGATCCAGACAGCGGACATCCGCGAGTGGCGCGACCAGGACGTGGTGGATCCCGACGGCCACAAGATCGGCGAACTGGAATCCGTCTACGTCGACACCAGCACCGACGAACCGGCCATGGCCACGGTCCGCGTCGGCCTGCCCACCCGGCACCGCCTGGTGTTCGTCCCCCTGGAGGGGGCGACGGTGGGGCCGGGGTACGTGCGGGTCGCCCACGACAGGAAACTGGTGAAGCAGAGCCCCTCCATCGGTCCCGACGACGTCCTGCCCTTCGAGGACGAGGAAGCCGTCTTCCGCCACTACGGCCTCGCCTACGAACCCGGTGCGAACGGCGAACGCCAACTCGCCCGACGCTGAGCCCCCGACCGCCGGGGAGGCGGCCCCCATGACACTCTTCCTCGCCCTGATCATCGTCGCGATCATCCTGGGCCTCATCGGCGTCGTCGTCGACGGACTCCTCTTCCTGCTCTTCATCGGCATCGCGGTACTCGTGGCGGACCTCATCTACATGGCCCTGCGCACCCGCCACTCCGCCCGCCACCGCCCGCTCCGGTGACCTCCGCCCTGGCGGTGGCTTCCGGTTCACGCGAAGAGGACCTGGGGAGCGCGCCATGCGTGACGCTCCCGGCGACGCGGTCGGTCGTCGCGGTGCGGGGCGTCGGCGTCGTCGAAGCGCATGCGCCTCATGGCGGCGGTGCTCGCAACGGCCCCAGCGCATTCACTCCGCCGGGGCCGCCCTTCCGGATCGACACACGTGAGCGTGTTCGATCCAGTTTCCATCGTACGACCGCGGGCCGGACCTGGCCCGGTCTGGACAACGACAAAGCCCCAGGTCGTTGACCTGGGGCTTTGTGATGGAGCGGATGACGGGAATCGAACCCGCGCTATAAGCTTGGGAAGCTCATGTTCTACCATTAAACTACATCCGCAGTGCCGCCCGAAGATCGATGCGGCATCGTTGCACACTGTACCCCATCCGGCACTTCAGACGAAGCGCGTCCTGCGGAGTGCCGCGTGGGGTGGCGCCCTCTTGATCCCTTAATGTGGCTGTCTCGTCCACCACTTGTCGGGGAAGGGACTTGATGGGTTCGATGGAGCGCACCGTCGTCCGTTGTGCCGAGGGGCACGTATTCAGCACCGCTTCGTTCCCGCTGCAGCAGCTCGGGGCCGGGCGGATCGGGCCCGGGCGGCTCGTTCGGTGTCCACGGTGTGCGCGGTTGCGGCACGCGGTGCCCGTGGAGCTCGATCGGCGCTGATGGCGTGGCGGGGGCGTGGGTCTTCCCGATTGGGGGAGCTCCGCGCCCTCTGCGTATCGTGGGAGCGTGCTTCTCTCAGACAAGGACATCCGGGCCGAGATCGATGCCGGGCGGGTGCGCATCGACCCGTACGACGAATCCATGGTGCAGCCCTCGAGCATCGACGTGAGGCTTGACCGCTTCTTCCGGGTGTTCGAGAACCACCGGTACCCCCACATCGACCCCGCCGTCGAGCAGCTCGACCTGACGCGCGAAGTCGAGCCGGAGGGGGACGAGGCGTTCATCCTGCACCCGGGTGAGTTCGTGCTCGCCTCGACCTACGAGGTCATCACCCTGCCGGACGACATCGCCTCCCGACTGGAGGGGAAGAGCTCCCTGGGGCGGCTCGGTCTGGTGACGCACTCGACCGCCGGCTTCATCGACCCCGGTTTCTCCGGGCACGTGACCCTGGAGCTGTCGAACCTCGCCACCCTGCCGATCAAGCTGTGGCCGGGCATGAAGATCGGGCAGCTGTGCATGTTCCGTCTCAGCTCGCCGGCCGAGTACCCGTACGGGAGCGAGCGGTACGGCTCCCGGTACCAGGGCCAGCGGGGGCCGACGGCCTCCCGCTCGTACATGAACTTCCATCGGACCCAGGTGTGAGGCGGTAGCCGGCATGAGTGAAGTACGCGAGAACCTGACGTACGAGGGCTTCGGGCGCGCGGTCCGCGAGCTCGCCCAGACCATCGCCGACGACGGCTACGAGCCGGACATCGTCCTGTCCATCGCCCGCGGCGGCGTCTTCGTCGCCGGCGGTCTGGCCTACGCCCTGGACTGCAAGAACATCCACCTGGTAAATGTCGAATTTTATACCGGTGTGGGCACTACGCTCGAAATGCCCGTCATGCTCGCGCCCGTCCCGAATGCGATCGACTTCTCCGACAAGAAGGTCCTGATCGCCGACGACGTCGCCGACACCGGCAAGACCCTCAAGCTCGTCCACGACTTCTGCGTCGACCACGTCGCCGAGGTCCGCTCCGCGGTCGTCTACGAGAAGTCGCACTCCCTCGTGAAGTGCGAGTACGTCTGGAAGAAGACCGACGAGTGGATCAACTTCCCCTGGTCCGTCGAGCCGCCCGTCGTCCGCCGCGAGGGCCAGGTCCTCGACGCCTGAGGCGCCCGGGAGAACGGGGAAGCGCTCTGACGAGGGGCGATCTCGCCCGAGGTGGGGAACGACCCCTGACCGGGTAGATCGGTCAGGGGTCGTTCCGGGCGCGCTCAGCGCGTCACGGGTCGATGATGATCTGGCAGTTGTAGGTGCCCGGCGGCAGGTTGTTGACGTTCAGGATGGCCGGGTTCGACGGACCGGTGTGGTTGCCGTTGCAGGTGATCTCGGACTGGGTCTCGCCCGATCCCTGGTCGTCCACCCGCACCAGGAGGTCGGCGAGCGGCGCGTTCGTGAACGTGGCGGTGGCGCCGGTGCCGACGGTCGCGCAGGTCGTGCCGCCGACCACGGTCGCCTGCACGTTGGTCTGGGTGGCAGCGCCGTATCCGGGCGGAGGCGTGGTCTCGTTGACCGTGTACACGCCTGGCACCAGCCCCGAGATGCAGACCTCGCCCGTGGTCGCGTCCTCGTCGGGGGCCGCCATGGTCGTGTCGTCCGTCACGCTGGTGTTGAAGCCGTTCGGGCCGCTCACCGAGAACACGGCACCGTCGCGGGTGACGAGCCCGCCCTTGACGCTGTTCTTCACGATCTTCAGCGCGCCGACCCGCGGTGCCTCGATGAGGCAGAACGAGATGTGGCTGAGACCGAAGAACCGGTTGTTGTTGTGGTTGACCGGCGCGTGGAGATTGGTGTCGTTCCGGTTGCCGGTGGGCCCGTAGTCGTAGAAGTTGGCGTCCGGGCCGCCCTTGACGATGACACCGGCGGCGACGAAGTCGCCGTCGAGGTTGAAGTCGAACACCGGCCCCTGGTTGGTGTTCCGGACATCGATGTCCAGGTTTCCGGACAGTCCGTTCGGGGCGGGCGGGCTGAGCGGGCTGAGCGGGACGTTCGTCCCGTCCTGGACCGGCTCGTAGCGGAACTCGAACGAGCCGGGCAGGAGCTCGTCGCAGTCCGGGTTGCCCGCCCGGAGTGTGGGCTGCACGCCGTCCCCACTCGGCGGTCCGGGATGAACCGCCTGGGCGGCGGATGCCAGACCGGCGAAGGGCGCGGCCAGTGCCGTCGCCAGCCCGAGGCCGATGAGTGACGCCCTGCGCGCGGCCCGCCTCGGGCGTCTCGCGATTAGTGCCATGAAGATGCTCCACCTTTTCGGTGCCGGACCCGGCTCTCCTTCGACGCCCGGGCCTGATCGATCCCGAGTATTGGCAGAGTGAAATGCGGAAGAGTGTCACCCTCGCCAAAAAGTCGCCGAGAATGAGCAATAGGCTGCAAATTCGGCTACTCGGCCCTCAGGACCCCTGTGACGTCCGCCCGAGACGCCGGAATTCTCATCGGAAAGGCCCCCGCCGAATCGTCGGCGGGGGCCTTTCTCGTGCGACTGCGGCTACTACAGCGTTCCCAGCTTGATCAGGCTCAGCAGCGCCACCAGCTGGATCGCCGACGCGCCCAGGGCCTTCGGCCAGGGCAGGTCGTGGGAGCGGCTCACCATCACGGTGAAGAGTGCTCCGGCGGCCAGCCAGGTCAGCCAGCCGACGACCTGGACCAGGCCGTTCTCGCCGCCCAGGAAGACGGCGAAGAGCAGGCGCGGGGCGTCCGTGAGGGACATGATCAGCATGGACAGGCCGACGGTGGGCTGCCAGGAGCCGTTGCCGCCGAGCTGACGGGCAAGGGTGTGGGTGACGGCGCCGAGGACCAGGCCGCCGATGACGAAGCCGACGCCGGTCAGCACGACGTACGGGACGGCGTTGGACAGGGTGGCGTTGATGGCCTCGTCGCGCGCCTTGTCGAAGCCGAAGATCGCGAGGAGCCCGTAGAGGAAGGTGACGACCAGCGCCGGGCCCCACACGGCGTGGTCCCGCATCCGCAGGAACGTGTCCGCCGGGCGCAGCACGATGCCGCTCAGGAGGGCCTTCCAGGGCAGCCGCGGGCCCGTGGGGACCGGGGCGGCTCCGGCCTGGTACGTCGCGCCGTCCCCGTACGGGTCGTCATGGACGCTGAAGACCTGAGTGTGGCCCGGGTTGTTGGCCGCGTAGTGCTGCTGCGGGTGCGGCGCCTGCGGGGCGTAGGGGTCGCCGAAGTACTCCGGCTCCCCGTGCGCCTGCGCCTGTGGCTGCTGCTGATGTTGCTGCTGCGACCACTGCTGCTGCTGTTGCGGGTATGCCGGCGGGGGCGCGTTGTACCCGTACGGCGCCTGCTGCGGTTGTTGTCGCGGGGGGCCGCCGGCCCGGCCGCGTCCGTTCCTGAATCCAGCCACGTCAATGAACGTACCCGGTCCCGCCCCCCGCTCGCGCCTCGGCGGGAGAGTGGGGCAGAGCTGTGACATCCCCTAGGGGCCCGGGAAGGGTCCGGTACGGGTCCGGGACGAGTCCGGGACGGGTCCCAGAGAGCCCGGAAGGTCCGGCAGGAAGGAACCCCGTCCAGCGCTGGGTCACCCGGCCACACGCCACGACGGCGAAGGGCCGCCCCGCGTCATCCGCGGGGCGGCCCTCCGGCACGTGCTCATGACCGGGGTCAGGAAGCCGGCTCCGGCTCCGGCTCGACCGCCGTCTCCTCCGGCTCCGGGTCGACCGGCGTCTTCACCGAGTCGAGCAGCAGCTGGGCGACGTCCACGACCTGGAGGCTCTCCTTCGCCTTGCCGTCGTTCTTCTTGCCGTTCACGGAGTCCGTGAGCATGACGAGGCAGAACGGGCAGGCGGTGGAGACGATGTCCGGGTTGAGGGACAGGGCCTCGTCGACGCGCTCGGTGTTGATGCGCTTGCCGATCCGCTCCTCCATCCACATCCGGGCACCACCGGCGCCGCAGCAGAAGCCCCGCTCCTTGTGGCGGTGCATCTCCTGCTGGCGCAGGCCCGGGACGGCCGACATGATCTCGCGCGGCGGCGTGTAGACCTTGTTGTGGCGGCCCAGGTAGCACGGGTCGTGGTAGGTGATCAGGCCGTCCACCGGGGTCACCGGGATCAGCTTGCCCTCGTCGATGAGGTGCTGGAGCAGCTGGGTGTGGTGGATGACCTCGTACTCGCCGCCGAGCTGCGGGTACTCGTTGGCGATGGTGTTGAAGCAGTGCGGGCAGGTGGAGACGATCTTCTTCGCCGACTTCGGCTTCTTGGTCGACTCGTCCTCGTCGTCCTCGCCGAACGCCATGTTCAGCATCGCGACGTTCTCCTGGCCCAGCTGCTGGAACAGCGGCTCGTTGCCCAGGCGGCGCGGCGAGTCACCGGTGCACTTCTCCTCGCCGCCCATGATCGCGAACTTGACGCCCGCGATGTGCAGCAGCTCGGCGAAGGCCTTGGTGGTCTTCTTGGCGCGGTCCTCCAGGGCGCCGGCGCAGCCGACCCAGTAGAGGTAGTCGACCTCGGTGAGGTCCTCGACGTCCTTGCCGACGATCGGGACCTCGAAGTCGACCTCCTTGGTCCACTCGACGCGCTGCTTCTTGGCCAGACCCCAGGGGTTGCCCTTCTTCTCCAGGTTCTTGAGCATCGTGCCCGCCTCGGACGGGAACGCGCTCTCGATCATGACCTGGTAGCGGCGCATGTCGACGATGTGGTCGATGTGCTCGATGTCGACCGGGCACTGCTCGACGCAGGCGCCGCAGGTGGTGCAGGACCACAGGACGTCCGGGTCGATGACGCCGTTCTCCTCGACGGTGCCGATGAGCGGGCGCTCGGCCTCCGCGAGAGCCGCGGCGGGGACACCGGCGAGCGCCTCGGCCGACGCCTTCTCCTCGCCCTCCATGGTCTTGCCGCCGCCGGCCAGCAGGTACGGCGCCTTGGCGTGCGCGTGGTCGCGCAGCGACATGATGAGGAGCTTCGGCGAGAGCGGCTTGCCGGTGTTCCAGGCGGGGCACTGCGACTGGCAGCGGCCGCACTCGGTGCAGGTGGAGAAGTCGAGGAGGCCCTTCCAGGAGAACTGCTCGACCTGGGAGACGCCGTAGACGTCGTCCTCGCCCGGGTCCTCGAAGTCGATCGGCTTGCCGCCGGAGGTCATCGGCTGGAGCGCGCCGAGGGCGGTCTCGCCGGTCGCGTTGCGCTTGAACCAGATGTTCGGGAAGCCGAGGAAGCGGTGCCAGGCGACGCCCATGTTGGTGTTGAGCGACACCGTGATCATCCAGATCATGGTGGTGCTCAGCTTGATCATGGCGAAGACGTAGACCAGGTTCTGGAGGGTCGCGACGCTCAGGCCCTTGAAGGCCAGGACCAGCGGGTACGAGGCGAAGTACGCGGCCTCGTAGTGCTCGACGTGGTGGATCGCGCCCTCGAGGCCGCGCAGCACGTAGATGGCGAGGCCGATGGTGAGGATGACGTACTCGACGAAGTACGCCTGGCCCATCTTCGATCCGGCGAACCGGGACTTGCGGCCGGGGCGCGAGGGCAGGTTGAGCAGCCGGATGACCATCAGGGTGGCGATGCCGAGGGTGGTCATCGCGCCGATGAACTCGATGTACAGCTCGTACGGCAGGAAGCCGCCGATCACCGGCAGCGTCCAGTCGGCCTGGAACAGCTGGCCGTACGCGGTGACGATCGTCGGCGGCAGGGTCAGGAAGCCGACGGCCACGAACCAGTGCGCGAAACCGACGATGCCCCACCGGTTCATCCGGGTGTGGCCGAGGAATTCCCGCACCAGGGTGACGCTGCGCTGGT
Organism: Streptomyces sp. NPDC012769; assembly: GCF_042901205.1. Classification (NCBI taxonomy): domain Bacteria; kingdom Bacillati; phylum Actinomycetota; class Actinomycetes; order Kitasatosporales; family Streptomycetaceae; genus Streptomyces; species Streptomyces sp. NPDC012769. The sequence goes on from NZ_JBIBCP010000005.1 coordinate 427,993, forward strand.
ACGGGTTGTCGGTGCGGGTGCCGGCGGGCACCGGCTGGCCGAGCTTGAAGTACCGGACGAACTGGCCGATGGCGCGGGCGAGCAGCGCAACGCCGACCACGGTCAGGGTCAGCGACACAATGATCGCGGCGAGTTGCATGAGGGGCTCCTCGGGCGGGCCTACTAAGCTGGACGCCTACTAAGCGGTAACTTATTCAGTCCGTGCCGAGATTACCGGTGGGAGCGCCGCTCTTGTAGCGGGGCTCACGGTGATCTGTGTCGCTCAGGCAACCCTTGCCGCGCGGCCTGCGTCGCCCGTGTGTCCCGGAGTCCGGCCTGCGGTGCGAGTCGCCTGGCGACGTTTACGGACTGCTGGAAGCGTACGCGCCAGGATCGCCAGATCCATGCCGAGCCAGTGGTGGTCCACATAGTGGAGGTCGAGGAGCGCGCGCTCCTCCCACGGCAGCTCCGAGCGCCCGCTGATCTGCCACGGCCCGGTCATCCCCGGACGTACGGAGAGCCGGCGCCGCCCGTCCCCGGTGGACTCCCGGTGTCCCGGCGCCAGCGGGCACGGCCCCACGAGCGACATCTCGCCCCGTACGACGTGCAACAGCTGCGGCAGGGCGGCCAGCGGGCTCTTCGTGCGGAAGGTCAGCATCCCGAAGACGCGGCCGTCCAGGCCCGCGACCGGCCGGCGGCGCAGCAGCCCGGCCCCGCCCGCCGAACCCCGCAGGGCGACGACGGCGATCAGCGGGGAGAGCAGGACGGCGAGCACCAGTCCGCCGATCACGTCCAGCGCGCGCTTGGCCGTCATGCGTTCACACCTTCCGGCGGGAATCATGGGATATGTCCGGACCTTCTCACGGAGGCGCGCTTTCGTGCCGTAGCGACGCGCCCTTTGAGCAGGCATGGCGGCGAAGAGTTGAGTCACCCCGACTCAGGTCCTTTGACTCTCGCCCGACCCTCGTGCATCCTTGAGTCAGTTCCACTCAAGTCAGTCAGCTGGAGGAATCGAAATGGCACGTGCGGTCGGCATCGACCTGGGCACGACTAACTCCGTCGTCAGCGTTCTGGAAGGCGGCGAGCCCACCGTCATCACCAACGCCGAGGGCGCCAGGACCACGCCGTCCGTCGTCGCCTTCGCGAAGAACGGTGAGGTGCTCGTCGGCGAGGTCGCCAAGCGCCAGGCGGTCACCAACGTCGACCGGACCATCCGGTCCGTGAAGCGCCACATGGGCACCGACTGGAAGATCGAGCTCGACGGGAAGAACTTCAACCCGCAGCAGATCTCCGCCTTCATCCTCCAGAAGCTGAAGCGCGACGCCGAGGCCTACCTGGGCGAGAAGGTGACCGACGCGGTCATCACCGTCCCGGCGTACTTCAACGACTCCGAGCGTCAGGCCACCAAGGAGGCCGGCGAGATCGCGGGCCTCAACGTCCTGCGCATCGTCAACGAGCCGACCGCCGCCGCCCTGGCGTACGGCCTCGACAAGGACGACCAGACCATCCTCGTCTTCGACCTCGGTGGCGGCACCTTCGACGTGTCCCTCCTGGAGATCGGCGACGGCGTCGTCGAGGTGAAGGCCACCAACGGTGACAACCACCTCGGTGGTGACGACTGGGACCAGCGCGTCGTCGACTACCTGGTGAAGCAGTTCGCCAACGGCCACGGCGTCGACCTGTCCAAGGACAAGATGGCGCTGCAGCGTCTGCGCGAGGCCGCCGAGAAGGCCAAGATCGAGCTGTCCTCCTCCACGGAGACCACGATCAACCTTCCCTACATCACGGCCTCCGCCGAGGGCCCGCTGCACCTGGACGAGAAGCTCACCCGCGCCCAGTTCCAGCAGCTCACCGCGGACCTGCTCGAGCGCTGCAAGACCCCGTTCCACAACGTCATCAAGGACGCGGGCATCCAGCTCTCCGAGATCGACCACGTCGTCCTCGTCGGCGGCTCGACCCGCATGCCGGCCGTCGCCGAGCTCGTCAAGGAGCTGACCGGCGGCAACGAGGCCAACAAGGGCGTGAACCCGGACGAGGTCGTCGCCATCGGCGCCGCCCTGCAGGCCGGTGTCCTCAAGGGCGAGGTCAAGGACGTCCTGCTCCTCGACGTCACCCCGCTGTCCCTCGGCATCGAGACCAAGGGCGGCATCATGACCAAGCTCATCGAGCGCAACACCACGATCCCGACCAAGCGGTCCGAGATCTTCACGACGGCCGAGGACAACCAGCCGTCCGTCCAGATCCAGGTCTACCAGGGCGAGCGCGAGATCGCGGCGTACAACAAGAAGCTCGGCATGTTCGAGCTGACCGGCCTCCCGCCGGCCCCGCGCGGCGTCCCGCAGATCGAGGTCGCCTTCGACATCGACGCCAACGGCATCATGCACGTGACCGCGAAGGACCTGGGCACGGGCAAGGAGCAGAAGATGACCGTCACCGGCGGCTCCTCGCTGCCGAAGGACGAGGTCGACCGGATGCGCCAGGAGGCCGAGCAGTACGCGGAGGAGGACCACCGCCGCCGCGAGGCCGCCGAGACCCGCAACCAGGGCGAGCAGCTCGTCTACCAGACGGAGAAGTTCCTCAAGGACAACGAGGACAAGGTCCCCGGTGACGTCAAGACCGAGGTCGAGACCGCGCTCACCGAGCTGAAGGAGAAGCTCAAGGGCGAGGACACCGCGGAGATCCGCACCGCCACCGAGAAGGTCGCGGCCGTCTCCCAGAAGCTCGGCCAGGCGCTGTACGCCGACGCCCAGGGCGCCCAGGCCGCTGGCGGCGACGCCGGCCAGGCCCAGGCCGGCCAGGACGACGACGTCGTCGACGCCGAGATCGTCGACGAGGACAAGCCGAAGGGCGGCGCTGCCTGATGTCGGAGGAGACCCCGGGCTTCGAGGAGAAGCCCGACGTCCCCGCCGACGGCACGCCCGAGGAGCCGAAGGCCGCCGACTCCGCCGACCAGGCGGAGGGGGCGGCCCCGGCCGGGGACGCTACGGACGTAGCCCTGCTGGCGCAGCTGGACCAGGCCCGCACCGCGCTCTCCGAGCGCACCGCGGACCTCCAGCGGCTCCAGGCCGAGTACCAGAACTACCGCCGCCGCGTGGAGCGGGACCGGGTCACGGTCAAGGAGATCGCCGTCGCGAGCCTCCTGACCGAGCTGCTGCCCGTGCTCGACGACATCGGCCGTGCCCGGGAGCACGGTGAGCTCGTGGGCGGCTTCAAGTCGGTCGCCGAGTCGCTGGAGACGGTCGCCGCCAAGATGGGTCTGCAGCAGTTCGGCAAGGAGGGCGAGCCCTTCGACCCGACCGTGCACGAGGCCCTGATGCACAGTTACGCGCCGGACGTCACCGAGACGACCTGCGTGGCGATTCTGCAGCCGGGGTACCGGATCGGCGAGCGGACCATCAGGCCCGCCCGCGTGGCCGTCGCCGAGCCCCAGCCGGGCGCGGCCCCGGCCGGCAAGGAAGACAAGAAGGCCGACGAGGAGAGCGGTGGCCCCGAAGAGGGCTAGCGCTGTGATCGTCCGAGAGGAGGGACGTCGATGAGCACGAAGGACTTCGTCGAGAAGGACTACTACAAGGTTCTCGGCGTCCCCAAGGACGCCACCGACGCGGAGATCAAGAAGGCGTACCGGAAGCTCGCCCGCGAGTACCACCCGGACGCCAACAAGAACGACGCCGGCGCCGAGGCGCGCTTCAAGGAGATCTCCGAGGCGAACGACGTCCTCGGCGACCCGAAGAAGCGCAAGGAGTACGACGACGCCCGCGCCCTCTTCGGCAACGGCGGCTTCCGGGCCGCCGGTCCGGGCGGCGGCTCGTTCAACTTCGACCTGGGCGACCTCTTCGGCGGCGCCCAGGGCGGTCCCGGTGGGGCCGGCGGCTTCGGCGGCGGTCTCGGGGACGTCTTCGGCGGCCTGTTCAACCGGGGCGGCGGTGCGGGCACCCGCACGCAGCCGCGTCGCGGCCAGGACATCGAGTCCGAGGTGACGCTCAGCTTCACCGAGGCCATCGAGGGCGCGACCGTCCCGCTGCGGATGTCCAGCCAGCAGCCCTGCAAGGCCTGTTCGGGCACCGGCGACAAGAACGGCACCCCCCGGGTGTGCCCGACCTGCGTCGGCACCGGGCAGATCTCGCGCGGCAGCGGCGGCGGCTTCTCGCTGACCGACCCGTGCGTGGACTGCAAGGGGCGCGGCCTGATCGCCGAGACGCCCTGCGAGGTCTGCAAGGGCAGCGGACGCGCCAAGTCCTCCCGCACCATGCAGGTCCGCATCCCGGCGGGCGTGAGCGACAACCAGAAGATCCGGCTGCGCGGCAAGGGAGCCCCCGGCGAGCGCGGCGGGCCGAACGGCGACCTGTACGTGGTCGTGCACGTCGACGCCCATCCGGTGTTCGGCCGCAAGGACGACAACCTCACCGTCACGGTGCCCGTCGCGTTCGACGAGGCGGCGCTCGGCGGGGAGATCAAGGTGCCGACGCTGGGCGGCCCCGCGGTCACGCTCAAGCTTCCCGCGGGCACCCCCAACGGCCGCACCATGCGCGCCCGGGGCAAGGGCGCGGTCCGCAAGGACGGCACGCGCGGCGACCTGCTGGTGACGGTGGAGGTCGCGGTGCCGAAGGAGCTGGACGACAAGGCCCGCGAGGCCCTGGAGACCTACCGTCAGGCCACGGCGGGCGAGGACCCCAGGGCAGAGCTGTTCCAGGCCGCGAAGGGAGCTTGAGGAGATGGACGGCCGTCGCCGCAATCCTTATGAACTGACCGACGAGACGCCGGTGTACGTCATCTCGGTGGCGGCCCAGCTCTCCGGTCTGCATCCGCAGACCCTGCGTCAGTACGACCGTCTGGGCCTGGTGTCCCCGGACCGCACGGCGGGCCGCGGGCGCCGCTATTCGGCCCGTGACATCGAGCTGCTCCGTCAGGTGCAGCAGCTGTCGCAGGACGAGGGCATCAACCTGGCCGGCATCAAGCGCATCATCGAGCTGGAGAACCAGGTGGCGGCGCTGCAGCAGCGGATCGCCGAGCTCTCGTCGGCGGTCGAGGGCGCGGCGGCGGCGATGCGCCAGCGCGAGGCCCAGGTGCACGCCTCGTACCGGCGCGATCTGGTCCCGTACCAGGACGTGCAGCAGGCGAGCGCCCTGGTGGTGTGGCGGCCGGGTCACAAGCGCGGCGAGTAGCCCTTCGCACGGAGCTTCCGGGACCCCCTCTTCGGAGGGGGTCCTTCGCGTGTGCGGGACCGGGGCCGCGTCACGGGATGAGCTCGGCCACGATGTCGGCGGCGGTCTGCCACCAGGGCTGTGCGCCGGTCCCGAAGGCGGCCGCGAGGGCGGTGCCGACGGCCTGGTCCCGCGGGGTGACGCCGCAGGTCCAGTCGGCGTCCACGCGGCCGTCTCCGGCCGATTCCAGGGTGCCGAGGGGGCGTCCGTCGCGGCTGAGCCGGCTCTCGCCGTACGAGCAGGGCACGAGCCGGTAGCGGGTCTCGGAGCGCGTCCCGGTCAGGACCGCGTCGACGCGGTAGGAGCGGCGGGAGAGGCGGCCCTTGGCGGGCCGGACGAGGGCGGGTTCGCCGGCCACGGTGAGGGTGAGCCGCGCGGGGTCGCGGGTCCCGATGGGGACGAGCCGGTCGGTGGCGGCTCCGGGGTCCCGCCGGAGCTCCACGGTGGGCAGCCCGTGACCGGAGACGCGCAGGGTGCCGGCGGGGCCGTCGAGGTCGATGTGGACGTACACGCGGGTCAGTTGTCCCGTCCGAGGATGCCGGACTGGGCGATGAGGTAGCCGAGCTGGGCGCGGCTGCCGCTGCCGAGGGCGGCGGCGAGCTTGGCGATGTGGGCGCGGCAGGTGCGGACGTTCATGCCGAGGCGGCGGGCGATGGCCTCGTCGACGTGTCCTTCGACGAGGAGTTTGGCGATGGAGCGCTGGACGCCGCTGATGCCGTTCTGGAGCGGCTGGTAGGCGACGGGGGCGTCGAGGGGGGTGGCCTGGAGCCAGAACTGGTCGAAGACGCCGCCGAGATACTCGACGAGCCCCTGGTGGCGCAGTTCGAGTGCGATGGTGCGGTCGCGGCTGGCCGGCACGAAGGCGACCTTGCGGTCGACGATGATGAGCCGGTCGATGATCTCTTCGAGGGTGCGGACCTCGACCTCGGGCCCTATGCGTTCCAGATAGGCCAGGGTGATGGGCTGGTGGCGCGCCGTGTGCTGGTAGAGGGTGCGCATCTTGATGCCCTTGCCGAGCAGGGGGCGGACCCGGCGGAGTGCTTCGCCGAAGGTGTGGGCGCTGCGGCCCTTCCCCGGTTGTACGGTGAGCAGTTCGGAGGTGCACTCGGCGACGGCGCGGTCGAGGTTGGCGTTGATCCGTTCCAGGCCTTCGAGGACGGTGATGGCGTGGGTCATCGAGGGGTCGCGTGCGCCGAGGGTCATGAACGGCTCGAACGCGTCGGAAAGGGTCAGGGTCAGCCGTCGCCGCTCCTGTATCTCCTTCTCGATGGGCAGGAGCAGCCGGGCGAGCGCGGCCGAAGGGGCGACCGGGCGGAGCCATTCGGCGTCGTCGGGGTCGGGACGCAGCAGGTCGAGGTCCATCAGGCAGGGGGCCGGCCCGATCTCGGATCGGGCGATGCGACCTGATCGAAGCGCCTCGGTGTAGAGCCGGGTGCCCGCTTCGCACAGGTCTGCGTGCGTGTGAGAATGTCCCGTTTCTTCAGGTTCTATTCGCATACGTACACCCCCAGGCTTTTGCATTACAGGAACATGATGCATTGAGCGAGTGGTGGAAACGGGATGAGTGAGCCATCGTCGTGACTTGCGGGGGAGCAGGTTGTTACACACCTTCAAGTGAGGTTGCTCGGTCATGTCCAAGAAGCTCATACGCACCGTAGCCGGTGTCGCACTGATGGCTGCTGCCGCTGTGGGAGCGGTCACGGCAACCGAGGACCCGGGGTGGGGTTCGCAGACGAGGGTCGTGAACGCCGACCCGGGCTGGGGACTGTCGCCGGTGCTCAACGGCGACCCGGGCTGGGGCGTGGCTCCGGCCGCGGTCGGTGATCCCGGCTGGGAGGTCGGACCTGCCTCCGACCCTGGATGGGAGTCCGAGGGGGCATGACGGTTCCCGAAGATCCTCGTTTCCGTCGCGAGATGGCGAGCGCCTACCGGTCCGGGTGGCACTTCATCGATCTCGTCACCGCGGTGCCGCGCCGTGGCGAGTCGTTGATGGTCACCCTCTTCGGGGAGCCGATCGTCGTCGTCCGCGAAGACGACGAGGACATTCGCGCCTACCGGTGCCTTCGCCGCCCGCGCGGCGCCCCGCAACCCGTCCGCTGTGCCATCCGGTACGGCATGATCTTCGTCAATCTCGACCAGCGCGACCATCAGCTGGTCGAACCCCAGCTGGTCGAACCCGAGACCATCACCGCCACCCCCCGCAGTGCCTGAACGATTCCCCCGTCGTTGTAGATCGTTCAGGTGCTTCCCCCACACAGCGGCGCCATCGCGGACCTGAAACGCGATGGCGCCGCTGTGCTTTTCCGGCCGGTTCAGGGCCGGCCGGCTCAGGCCCGGCCCATCGCGCGGGTGAGCGCGATCTCGATGACCACCCGGTCCGGGTTCGGCGCCGGGACCCGGTTGTAGCGGGCCGCGTAGCGGTCCACCGCGTCCGCGACGACCTCCGCCTCGGTACGGATCCGCGCCACGCCCTCGAGCGTGGCCCAGCGCCCCTTGTCCACCTGGCAGACCGCGACCCGCGCGCCGTCCGCGCCGGCCGCCAGGACGTTGGCGACCTTGCGGCTGTGCTTGTTGGTGATGACGCGGGCGATGCCCCGCTCGCCGCCCTCCGGGTCGTACGTCACGCCGACCGCCACCACGTGCGGGGTTCCGTCGGCGCGGGGTGTGGTCAGCGTGCACATGTGGTACTCGCGCCAGAAGGCGAGATACGAGTCGCTCGGCTTGCTCGGGTCGATGGCCATGCCCCGGAAACTACTCCCGGGAGCACCGCCTTCGATACATTGAGCGGAATAGACTCAACTTTGTGTACGCTGGAAGAGTCATGGAGTCGTAAGACTCGGTCCGAAGAGCAAGTGAGTCGAGCTTCAGGAGGAGACCCCGGTCGTGGACGCCGAACTGACCAACAGGAGCCGGGACGCGCTGAACGCGGCCAGCAGCCGCGCCGTGTCCCAGGGGCACGCCGATCTGACCCCCGCGCATCTTCTGCTCGCGCTGCTGGAGGGTCAGGAGAACGCGAACATCACGGACCTGCTCGCCGCCGTCGAGGCCGACCAGGCCGCCGTGCGCAACGGTGCGGAGCGGCTGCTCGCCGCCCTGCCCAGCGTCACCGGATCCACGGTCGCGCCCCCGCAGCCCAACCGCGAGCTGCTCGCCGTCATCGCCGACGCAGCCGAGCGCGCGAAGAAGCTCGGCGACGAGTACCTGTCCACCGAGCACCTGCTCATCGGCATCGCCGCCAAGGGCGGCCGGGCCGGCGAGGTCCTCGACCGGCAGGGCGCCACCGCCCGCCGGCTCCAGGACGCCTTCGAGCAGACCCGGGGCACCCGCCGGGTGACCACCCCCGACCCCGAGGGCTCGTACAAGGCCCTGGAGAAGTTCGGCACCGACTTCACCGCCGCCGCCCGCGAGGGCAAGCTCGACCCGGTCATCGGCCGCGACCACGAGATCCGGCGCGTCGTCCAGGTCCTCTCCCGCCGCACGAAGAACAACCCGGTGCTCATCGGCGAGCCCGGCGTCGGCAAGACCGCCGTCGTGGAGGGCCTGGCCCAGCGGATCGTGAAGGGCGACGTCCCCGAGTCGCTGCGCGACAAGCGCCTGGTGGCGCTCGACCTCGGCGCCATGGTGGCCGGAGCGAAGTACCGCGGCGAGTTCGAGGAGCGCCTGAAGACCGTCCTGTCCGAGATCAAGGAGAGCGACGGCCGGATCATCACCTTCATCGACGAGCTGCACACCGTCGTCGGCGCGGGCGCCGGAGGCGACTCCGCCATGGACGCCGGCAACATGCTCAAGCCGATGCTGGCCCGCGGCGAGCTGCGCATGGTCGGCGCCACCACGCTCGACGAGTACCGCGAGCGGATCGAGAAGGACCCCGCCCTGGAGCGCCGCTTCCAGCAGGTCCTGGTCGCCGAGCCGAGCGTCGAGGACACCGTCGCCATCCTGCGCGGTCTCAAGGGCCGCTACGAGGCCCACCACAAGGTGCAGATCAACGACTCCGCCCTGGTGGCCGCCGCGACCCTCTCCGACCGTTACATCACCTCCCGCTTCCTGCCCGACAAGGCCATCGACCTGGTCGACGAGGCCGCCTCCCGGCTCCGCATGGAGATCGACTCCTCGCCGGTCGAGATCGACGAGCTCCAGCGCTCCGTCGACCGGCTGCGCATGGAGGAGCTGGCGCTCAGGAACGAGACCGACGAGGCCAGCAAGCAGCGTCTGGAGAAGCTGCGCCGCGACCTCGCCGACCGCGAGGAGGAGCTGCGCGGCCTGACCGCCCGCTGGGAGAAGGAGAAGGAGTCCCTCAACCGGGTCGGCGAGCTCAAGGAACAGCTCGACGAGCTCCGCGGCCGGGCCGAGCGCGCCCAGCGCGACGGCGACTTCGACACCGCCTCCAAGCTGCTGTACGGGGAGATCCCGGCCCTGGAGCGGGAGCTGGAGGAGGCCAGCGAGGCCGAGGCGCAGCAGGAGGCCGCCAAGGACACCATGGTCAAGGAGGAGGTGGGCCCGGACGACATCGCCGATGTGGTCGGCGCCTGGACCGGCATCCCCGCCGGCCGCCTCCTGGAGGGCGAGACGCAGAAGCTGCTCCGCATGGAGGACGAGCTCGGCAAGCGGCTGATCGGCCAGGGCGAGGCGGTGCGGGCCGTCTCCGATGCCGTGCGCCGCACCCGCGCCGGGATCGCCGACCCCGACCGGCCCACCGGCTCCTTCCTCTTCCTCGGCCCGACCGGCGTCGGCAAGACCGAGCTGGCGAAGGCGCTCGCCGACTTCCTCTTCGACGACGAGCGGGCCATGGTCCGCATCGACATGTCGGAGTACGGCGAGAAGCACTCCGTGGCCCGGCTCGTCGGCGCGCCTCCCGGCTACGTCGGTTACGAGGAGGGCGGCCAGCTCACCGAGGCCGTCCGCCGCCGGCCGTACAGCGTCGTCCTCCTCGACGAGGTGGAGAAGGCCCACCCGGAGGTCTTCGACATCCTGCTCCAGGTCCTCGACGACGGCCGGCTCACCGACGGCCAGGGCCGCACGGTGGACTTCCGCAACACGATCCTGATCCTCACCTCCAACCTGGGCAGCCAGTTCCTGGTGGAGCCGCTGACGAGCCCGGAGGAGAAGCGGGAGCAGGTCCTGGAGGTCGTGCGCGCCAGCTTCAAGCCGGAGTTCCTGAACCGGCTGGACGAGATCGTGGTCTTCTCCGCCCTGGACCAGGGCGAGCTGGCCCGCATCGCCCGGCTCCAGATCGACCGCCTGGCCCGCCGCCTGGCCGACCGCCGGCTCACCCTGGAGGTCACGCCCGAGGCGCTGGCCTGGCTCGCCGACCGGGGCAACGACCCGGCGTACGGCGCCCGGCCGCTGCGCCGTCTGATCCAGACCTCCATCGGCGACCGGCTCGCCAAGGAGATCCTGGCGGGCGACGTCCGCGACGGCGACACGGTCCGGGTGGACCGCTTCGAGGACGGCCTCCTCGTGGGCCGGGCCGAATAGCCCCCGGCCCCGGCCCCAGAAGCCGACGACCCCGACGAGGGCGGTGTCCCCGCCCTCGTCCGGGGTAGGCGGATCGTCGGCCGGTCCTCCGGATGACCCCGACGGGCGGGATCCTGTCAGCCCGCAGCGGATCCGCGCCGTGGGGACTTGCCACATACCGCCTGGCATGGGGGAGGATGGCGGGCATCCGTACGAAGGGAAGAACCCGGTGAGCATCGACCCGTCCTCGATTCCGAATTTCGGGGCCCAGCCCCAGCCTCAGGCAGCAGGACCGGCGGGCCCCGTCGTCCCCGACCAGGACCTGGTCAAGCAGCTCCTCGACCAGATGGAGCTGAAGTACGTCGTCGACGACGAGGGTGACCTCGCGGCGCCGTGGGAGGAATTCCGCACGTACTTCATGTTCCGCGGCGAGGACGAGCAGCAGGTCTTCTCCGTCCGCACGTTCTACGACCGCCCGCACGCGGCGGACGACCGCGCGAGGATCCTCGACGCGATCGACGACTGGAACCGTCGCACCCTGTGGCCCAAGGTCTACACCCACCTGCACGAGGAGGAGGACGGCTCCGCCACCCTCCGTCTCATCGGCGAGGCCCAGATGCTGATCGGCACCGGTGTGGCGCTGGAGCACTTCGTGTCCTCCACCGTCAGCTGGGTCCGCGCCTCGATCGAGTTCGACAAGTGGATCGTCGAGCAGTTCGGTCTGGAGACCCCCGAGGACAAGGAGCCCGGCGACTCCGCCGAGTAGTCCTCCGCCGAGGAGTCCTCCGCCTCACAGGGCCATGCGGGCGAACGCCAGCACATAGACCCCGTAGGCGAACGAGAGCCCGGCCAGGCCCGCGATCACCACGACCGCGGCGCCCGGCCGGGCTCTCGTCATGGCACGGGCGAGCGGCAGCAGCAACGGGAAGGCCGGCAGCAGGAAGCGCGGCTTGGACTCGAAGAAGCCCGAGCCGCCGACGGTGATGAGCACCAGGACGGCGGTGTAGACGAGGACCGGCAGCGGCGGGCGCTCGAACAGCGCGAGCAGCGCGAAGAGCAGCACCCCGGCCGCCGTGATGACCAGCGCCATCGCGTAGCCGAACTGGGTCGGGCCGGTCAGCATGTCCCGTACGAAGACCAGAGCGCCCCGCCCGAAGTCGAAGCGGGAGGTCCAGCCCTCCTGGACGGCGAAGTAGCCGCCGAGGAGGTCACCGCGGCGGGCGCCGACCCACAACACGTACGAGAGCCAGCCCGTGGGCGCGAGGACGGCCCCCGCCCACACCGGCCACCCGACCCGGCCGCGCCGCCGCCACAGCTCGAAGGCGACGGCGGCGAGCACGGCCGCGGCGACGGCGACCCCGTTCGGCCGGGAGAGCCCGGCGAGCGCGGCGAAGGCGCCCGCCCAAAGCCAGCGGCGGGTCAGCACGGCGTACAGGGCCCAGGCGGCGAAGGCCGTCATCAGCGGCTCGGTGTACGCCATCGACAGCACGATCGAGTGCGGGAGCAGCCCCCACAGCAGCACCGTCAGGACGGCGACGGGCCGCCCGCCCAGCCGCTCCGCGACCAGGTAGATCCCCCAGGCGGCGGCGCCGGCGGCGAGCCAGGACAGCAGCAGCCCGGCCGTGCCGCCCGCGACGGGCAGCACGGTGGTGACGGCCCGGACGAGCCCCGGGTACAGCGGGAAGAACGCCAGGTCCGACTGGACCGCCCCGTCGGGCCAGGTCAGCGTGCGTCCGTAGCCGTGGGCGGCGATCCGGAGGTACCAGTCCGAGTCCCAGGACTTCGCGAGCAGCGCGCGCGGCGACCGCCCGGTGTGCCAGGCCCACAGCGCGAGCACCAGCATCCCGGTGACCCGCGCGGCGGCGAACAGCCCGAGGGCGGGCGCCGCCCGGTGCAGCGAGGCCCGCCAGCGGGGCAGCCGCCGGGTGGGGGCGGCGGTGGACGCCGGGCGGTCGAGCGTCTCGGCGGACAGGGGGCACCTCCGTGCGCGGGAATCCGGTATCTATCCGACAAATCGGTTTACCGGACAAGAGGCGGGGCGCGGAGGGGGCGCGCGGATCAGAAGCGGCGGATCACCCGCAGCGTGTTGGTGTACAGGTCGCCGTTGCTGGTCTCGGTCCTCGGCGCGCCGTCGAGGATCGACCGGCCGCCGAGGTCCGCGAGGGTCGGCCCGTCCGGCGTCTTGCGGCTGGAGACGAAGCGCCGCTTGCCGTGCTGGTCCCGGCCCATGTAGATGCCGATGTGGCCGCCCAGGTCCGAGTCCTCGTCGGTGTCGAAGAAGACGGTGTCGCCGATCCGCAGGCCGTCGAGCGGCGGGACCTGGCCGGTGCCGCCGTCGGCGATCTTCACGCCGGGGCCGGAGGCCGCCAGGTCCTTGGACTCGCGCGGCAGGTTGCGGCCGTCGAACTGCCGGTAGCGGACCATCGGGATGCCCATGTGGTGGCCGTAGACCATCCGGACGAAGCCCGAGCAGTCCAGCTGGCCCTGGAAGTCCGGGTTCGCGACGGCCTGTTCGCCGCTCGCGGTGAAGTCCCAGTCGAGCCCCATGTACTGGTGGAAGTCGGCCCCGACCTTGCGCAGACCGGTCGTCGGGTCCGGCTTGCTGTAGCCCGACTGGCCGAGGACCCGGGCGCCCTGCCGGGCGGGGTCGGTGATCGCGGGCGCGAAGGGCCGGTACATGGAGGAGTACGCGAGGACGTCGGGGGAGGTGTCGCCCGCCCAGGCGCGGATCCGCTGCTCGACCTCGGGGGTCCAGGTGCCGGCGAAGGGCTCCGGGAGGACCCGTACCCAGGTGTCGTGGGTGATCAGCGGCGGTTCGGCCCAGGTGGCCGAGTCGATCGTGACGTCGTAGATCCGGGCCTGCGGGATCACGGCGGCGCCGGTGGAGGCCAGCCCCCGGACCCCGACCGCGCCCGTACGGAAGACCTTCGACGGGTCCTTCTCGGGGTCGTACACGCTGTGGTGCCAGGTGCCGGGCTCCGCCACGCCGGTGCCGTGCTTCCAGGCGCGGGCCCGCAGCAGGTCGCCGGTCTTCTCGATCCGGACCCACCAGTGGTCGTAGGCGGCGAAGCCGGTGCCGACCGTGACGGGCGCGCCCAGGGTGACCGGCGTGTCGGCCAGCTCCTTCTCCAGCGCGAGCTGGACCTCTCCGGCGGGGGTGACGATCAGCCGCGCGCGGTAGTGGTTGTTGACGTCCTGGGCGGCGAAGACCAGGGCGAGCGAGACGGGCGCGCCGGCGGGCAGCCGGTCGAAGGAGAAGCGGGCGGACGCGTACACGTCGCCGATCGCCTCGTCGGGCAGCAGGGAGTAGCGGCTCTTGCCGGCGGCGAGGGTGATGACGGCCCGGCCGCTCTCCACGAAGTAGTCCCCGGCGACGCCGTTGTGGTGCGACCAGGTGCCGCCGCCGGGCGACATGCCCCAGCCTCCGGTCGGCGGGACCCGGTCGAAGGCGTCCGCGACGGGCTTCTTCTGCTCCGTGAACCAGCGCTTCGGTCCGCGCAGCGTCACCGTCCGCGCCCCGGTGGTGAGGGTGGCGAGGACGCCCCGGTCGTCGGAGACCTCCAGACCGCCGGTGACGGTGCGGGTGATCAGGGCGCCGGCCGGGTGCGGGGCGAAGTGCCAGGCGTCGGTCGGGTCCACCAGCATCGGCAGCCGCCCTCCGGGGCCCGCCGGCACCGCCCCCGCGGTCGTTCCGGCGGTCGTCTCCGCGGTCGTCTCCGCGGTCGTGGCCGCCGCGGCGGTCGGCGCGGCGGCCACCGGCAGCGCGCCGCCGGCCGCCGCGCCGACGAGGGCGATCAGGGCCGTTCTGCGGCTCGGCCGGGACAGCGGTGCGGACATGCGGGACCCCCCATGGGCGAAGAACGCGCCGGTCGTGCGACCGGGCGAGGGGGACCCTACCCGCACCCGCCGCGGCGCCCCGACGGCCGGGGAGGGGGCTCCGGCCCCCGGCCCTTACAGCCGCCTGAGCCGGGACGCGGCCTCCCGCAGGACCTCCTCCCGCTTGCAGAACGCGAAGCGGACCTGGGTGCGGCCGGCGTCCTCGGCGTCGTAGAAGACCGAGTTGGGGACCGCGACGACACCGCAGCGCTCGGGGAGGGAGCGGCAGAAGGCGAGGGCGTCCTTCTCGCCGAGCACGGCGACGTCCGTGGTGATGAAGTACGTGCCCTGCGGGCGGTAGACCTCGAAGCCCGCCTCCGTCAGACCGGCCGAGAGGATCTCCCGCTTCGCGGCCAGGTCGGCGCGGAACGCGGTGAAGTAGGCGTCGGGCAGGGCCAGCGCCTCGGCCACCGCGTACTGGAACGGCCCGGACGAGACGTACGTCAGGAACTGCTTCGCCGAGCGGACGGCCGCGAGCAGCGGAGCGGCCGCGGTGACCCAGCCGACCTTCCAGCCGGTGAAGGAGAAGGTCTTGCCCGCCGAGGAGATGGAGACCGTGCGCTCCCGCATGCCGGGCAGCGAGATCAGCGGCACGTGCTCGCCGTCGAACACGAGGTGCTCGTAGACCTCGTCCGTGACGACGAGCAGGTCCCGTTCCACCGCGAGCTCCGCGATCGCCGTCAGCTCCTCGCGGGTCAGGACCATGCCCGTGGGGTTGTGCGGCGAGTTCAGGAGCAGCAGCCGGGTGCGGTCGGTGACCGCGTCGCGCAGGGCGTCCAGGTCGGGACGGAAGTCCGGGGCGCGCAGCGTCAGGGGGACGCGCCGGCCGCCGGCCATCGCGACGCAGGCCGCGTACGAGTCGTAGTACGGCTCGAAGGCGATCACCTCGTCACCGGGCTCCAGCAGGGCGAGCAGGGTCGCCGCGATCGCCTCGGTCGCGCCCGCCGTGACCAGGACCTCCGTGTCCGGGTCGAAGCTCAGGCCGTGGAAGCGCCGCTGGTGCTCGGCGACGGCCGTGCGCAGCTCCGGGACGCCGGGGCCCGGCGGGTACTGGTTGCCCCGGCCGTCGCGCAGGGCCCGGACGGCGGCCTCGCGGATCTCCTCGGGGCCGTCGGTGTCGGGGAAGCCCTGGCCCAGGTTGATCGAACCGGTCCGGGCCGCCAGCGCGGACATCTCGGCGAAGATCGTCGTCCCGAACTCCGCGAGCCGGCGATTGAGCAGCGGTCGTGTCATGCCGGTCATCCTCGGGTGAAGCTCTGGACTTCCTCAAGTGCGCTTTGGGCCCGTGACGGGGCGGGAATCCCCCTCGCACGACGAGAACCGGCGTACGGGACGTACGCGGACGAACTCACGGGGGAATCCATGGAAGCGTTTCTGATCGTGGCATTCGCGATCGTGGTGATCGGCTTCACGGCGGCGGTGTCGGGCGGCGGGTCCCGCCGGCGGAACCGGCGGGGCGGATGGTCGGGCGGCGGCGACAGCGGCGGCAGCGGCTGCGGGTCGTCCTCGTGCGGAGGTGGCGGCGGGGGCTGCGGCGGCGGAGGTGGCGGCGGGGACTGAGCGAGCCCCGCGGAGGCGGTGGGGTGGCCCGGCGGGTGGCGCAACGCCCGCCGGGCACCTTTCCGTTGGCGATGGTGGGCACCACGCGAGCGTTTCTTACTGAACAGTTGAACCCAAGAGCCCCCGAGGGGATGGAAACCACGTCAAGTTGGGTAAAAACAGAGCGAGCTGCCCACGGTTCATGGTTCCCTCGCTGTCGAGAACATCCAGCCCTCGGACCGTGTGTGGAACCGAGCCGGCGATCCCCACTCCCGGTCGAAACCCTTCACCGGGACGCCCCGGCCCACCCGTCAAACCGTGTTTGCGGAGCCGACCCATGCTCACGACCCTGAAAACCACCTACACCGATACGCGCGCGGCCGATCTGGCCTGGGCGCTGGGGCGCGACCCGCTGCCCGCGCTCGCCGTGCTCGACCTCGAACTCGCCGGAGCAAAGCTGCAGTTGCGGCTGCTCGGGGCCTCCCACCAGGTGCTCCTGGAGGAGGAGGACCGCAGTTGCTCGGAGACCGTCGCCTGCATGCCCGGCAGCAGCACCCCGCTGCCGCTGGGCGTGTCCAAGCGGGTGGGCGAGTGGGAGTACGAATTCGCGGCGCGCGTCGAGACCCTGACGCAGGGCTCGTTCGCGGGCCGCGCCCAGGAGCTCCTCGCCCTCGTCGCCGACCATCCCCACGGGCTCGCGGGGACGTTCCCCGGTTCGCCGCACGCCTTCACGGCGATGCTGGCGCAGTGCCACGAGGGGCAGGTGCGCTGGCGCACCTGGCACGCGTACCCGCAGGAAGGGCAGTTGGTGGTGACCCGGACCCGGATCGGCGCGCGGATGCCCGCGACGCTCTGACCCTCCGGCCGCCGCCGGACGCACACATGCCTCAGGTGCACTCGTTCGGGCGACAGGGCGCGATACGTGTGTGACGTAGCGTTACGGCATGACCGACCCGCCCGTGCCCATGCCCCTGCCGACCGAGCGGGCGGCGCGGCTGCCGGCGCGGCCGGGTGCGGTGCGGTATCCGGTCCTTGCGGTGGTCTTCGTCTGCGCCGCCTGCGGTCTGGTCTACGAGCTCGAACTGGTCGCCCTCGCCTCCTACTTGATCGGCGACTCGGTCACCCAGGCGTCTGTCGTGCTGTCCGTCATGGTCTTCGCGATGGGCGTCGGCTCGCTGCTGGCCAAGCGGCTGCGCTGCCGAGCCGCGGTCGGCTTCGGTCTGGTCGAGTGCGGCCTGGCGCTGATCGGCGGCTGCTCGGCGATGGTGCTGTACGCGGCCTTCGCCTGGCTGGGCGAGTCGCGGTACGTCCTGGTGGCGTTCTCGCTGGCCATCGGCGTGCTGATCGGGGCGGAGATCCCGCTCCTGATGTCGCTCATCCAGCGGGCCGGGCACGAGCGGCGGGAGCGGGGGGATCAGTCTGATGGGCATGCCGGGCAGGACGGGCATGCCGGGCAGGACGGGCAGGACGGGTCGGACCGGCGGGACCGGCCGGAGCAGCAGGACGCGGCCGGGACGGTCGCCGACCTGTTCGCCGCCGACTACGTGGGCGCGCTGGTCGGCGGACTCGCCTTCCCGTTCCTGCTCCTGCCGTGGCTCGGGCAGCTCACCGGCGCGCTCGTCACCGGCGCGGTCAACGCGGTGGCGGGCGGCGGTCTCGTCCTGTGGCTGTTCCGGCACGACCTGTCGGCCCGTTCGCGGGCGCTGCTGATCGGCGCGAACCTCGTGGTGCTCGCCGTGCTCGCCACCGCGACCGTGCTCGTCGACGACTTCGAGCGGGCCGCGCGGCGGGCGGTGTACGGGGACAGCATCCGGGTCGCCGTCCAGACCGGGCTCCAGGAGGTGGTGGTCACCGGCGAGCGGGGCGGCCCGCCCTACCTGTTCCTGAACGGCCGGCTGCGGGTCGGCGGCCATGACGAGCACCGGTACCACGAGGCCCTGGTGCACCCGGCGATGAACGGCCGGCACGCCCGCGTCCTGATCCTCGGCGGCGGCGACGGCCTCGCCGCCCGCGAGGTGCTGCGCTATCCGGACGTCCGCGCGGTCACCGTCGTCGAGCTCGACCCCGGCGTCGTCCGGCTCGCCCGCACCGACCCCGACCTGGCCGCGCTCAACGCGCACGCCTTCCGGGACCCCAGGGTGAGGGTCGTCCACGGGGACGCCTTCCGCCGGCTGCGCGGCTCCCTGCCCGAGCGGGAACGGTACGACGTGGTGATCTCCGACCTCCCCGACCCTGGCATCACCGCCAGCGCCAAGCTCTACTCGGCGGAGTTCTACGGGCTCACGGCCGGTGTCCTCGCCGACGGCGGCCGGCTCGTGGTCCACGCCGGATCCGCCGCCGCCCGGCCCCGTACGTACTGGACGGTGGACGCGACCCTGCGCGCGGCGGGCTTCGCCACCCGCCCGTACGGAGCCGGCGGGGGATCCACCCCGGGGGGAGCCCGAGGGGAAGGCTCCGGCTTCGCCGGCGGACCCGACCGGGCCGCCCGTGCCTCGGCCGGCATGGACCGGGCGGCGGGGGAGTGGGGCTTCCTGCTCGCCGCCCCCGGTGACCGGCCGCCCGCCCTCGGCCTGGCGCCGCGGGCCCCCCGGCTGCGCTCGCTCACCCCCGCCGCCCTGACCGCGGCCGGGACCCGCGTCGAGCGCACCCGCACGGGCGGGTCCGCCGGGCTGCCGCCCTCGACACTGGTGCACCCGCGGTACTGAGTGCTCGAACACGCGACGGGCGGGCCCCGGCTGAGTAGGCTCGACTCCCATGGAGCATGAGGTGTTCGTTCCGGTCCCGGCCGAGGTCCTGCGCGCCACACTGACCGACCCGGCCCGGGTCGCGCGCTGCGTCCCCGGGTTCCAGCAGGACGTCGACGAGGCGGGCGCACCCGCCCCGAAGGGCCTCGGGGACGGTCCGCCGACGGGCCGGCTGAAGGTCCGGGTCGGCGGCCACACCATCACCTACCGCGGGTCGCTGCGGATCGCCGAGAAGGACGGGCGCTTCGCCGTCGAGGGCGAGGGCACCGAGGTCCGCGGCAAGGGCACGGCCGCGCTCACGCTCACCGTCGCGCTCACCCCGGTGGCCGAGGGCACCACGCTCGGCTTCACCGGAGAGGTGGCGGCCACCGGCCGACTGGCGGAGACCGACACCGAGGCGCGGGCCGCCGCGGGAGCCCGGCTGCTCGACCGGTTCGCGGAGGCCCTGGTCGCGGTCGCGGACGTGGAGGCCGAGATGGCGGCCGAGGCGCGCGAGGCGGAGGCGGAGACGGAGGCCGCGAGCGACGACGACGGGGTCGACGACGGGGTGGACGAACCCGGCCGTCCCTCGGTCTTCGACACCCCGGTCCCGCCGCCGTCCCTGGACCCGCTCGCCGACGAGTCCTTCGACGCGGCCGCCGAGCCGCTCGACGGCCCGCTGGACGCACCCCTCGACGGACCGGTGGACGGGTCGGTCGGCGGGCCCCTCGGCGCGGGCGAGGACGAGGACGACGCGGGTCTCCGGCGCGGCGGCCCGCCCGCCGAGGCCGCGCACGCCCGGCGGACCATGATCGGCCGGAGCGCGGAGGAGGTCGACCACGCCCCGCCGCGCGGCCGCTACGCGCCCGTCCCCGCCGCCGAGACCTCCAGCGCCACGGCCACCCTGCGCTGGATCGCCCCCGCCGCCGCGCTCGCGATCGCCTCCGCCGTCGTCGTCGGGCGCGCCCTGCGCCGCCGTCGCTGACGGCCCGCCACGGCATCGGCACGGCCCCCCGAGGCCGAGATCCCCTAAGGTCGAGGCGTGAGCAATCTGACGCGACTGACGGCCGGTGATGCCGAGTTGACCATCGACCCGGAGCGCGGCTGCCGCATCGACAGCCTCCGCATCGGTGGTACCGAACTGCTCCTCCAGGGAGCGCGCTACGGGTCCTTCGTGATGGCCCCCTGGGCCGGCCGGACCGAGAACGGACGCTTCCGCGACGGCGCCACCGTCCACCGGCTGCCCGTCAGCGAGAACGCCGCTCCGCACGCCCTGCACGGCACCGTCCGGGACGTGGCCTGGAAGACCGCCGAGGTCACCGGGACGACGGCCGCCTTCACCACCGAGCTCACCGACCCCTGGCCGTACGAGGGCACGGTCACTCAGGTCTTCGAGCTCACCGAGGACGCGCTCACCCTCCGGCTCGGCGTCGAGACGGCCGGGGCCTCCTTCCCGGCGCAGGCCGGCTGGCACCCGTGGTTCCGCCGCAGCCTCGGCGGCGCGGAGGTGGAGATCGACTTCAGCCCCGCCTGGCAGGAGGAGCGCGGCGATAACCACCTGCCCACCGGGCGCCGGATCGATCCGACGCCCCGGCCCTGGGACGACTGCTTCGGCATGCCGGGCGGCGTGGACGTCACGCTCACCTGGCCGGGCGAGCTGGAACTGCGGCTCACCAGCCGGGCCGAGTGGGTCGTGATCTACGACGAGCCGGAGGACGCCGTCTGCGTCGAGCCGCAGTCCGGGCCTCCGAACGGCCTCAACACCCTTCCGCGCCTGGTCACCGCGATCGACCCGCTGGAGGTCGAGACGACCTGGACCTGGCGGCGGCTCTGAGCGGGCGGCTTTAAGCTCGTGCGCATGACTGACGTACGCGCTGAGCTGCTCCAGCAGATCAAGGACAAGGCCGTGGTGCACGGCAAGGTGACCCTCTCGTCGGGTCGTGAGGCCGACTACTACATCGACCTGCGCCGGATCACGCTGGACGGCGAGGCCGCGCCGATGGTGGGCCAGGTGATGCTGGACCTCACCGCCGACCTGGACTTCGACTGCGTGGGCGGCCTCACCCTGGGCGCCGACCCGGTCGCCACGTCGATGCTGCACGCCTCCGCCGCGCGCGGGCAGCGCCTCGACGCCTTCGTCGTCCGCAAGGCGCAGAAGGCCCACGGCATGCAGCGCCGGATCGAGGGAACGGACGTCAAGGGCCGTCGCTGCCTGGTGGTCGAGGACACCTCGACCACCGGCGGCTCGCCGCTGACCGCCGTCGAGGCCGTGCGCGAGGCCGGCGGCGAGGTCGTCGCGGTGGCCACGATCGTGGACCGCGGCGCCGCCGGTGCCATCGCGGAGGCGGGCCTTCCGTACCTCACCGGTTACGAGCTGTCGGATCTCGGACTGGCGTAGCCGCCACGAAGTCGTGACCTGGGCCCCCGAGCGGGCCCGAACCTTGTCCGACCTGCTGTTTTGCCGAGGGGTGGAGTGTTTCACGTGAAACACTCCACCCCTCGCCGCGTCCTGCCTGTGGGACCCCGGGGAAGAGTCTGGAAGGATGGGGGCGACGATGACGTCGCCCCCATGGTCAGGGACAAGCAACGCACACCCCCGCACATCACAAGGAGCGGACGAATGCCCATCGCAACCCCCGAGGTCTACAACGAGATGCTCGACCGGGCGAAGGCAGGCAAGTTCGCCTACCCGGCCATCAACGTCACCTCGTCCCAGACGCTCCACGCGGCCCTGCGCGGTTTCGCGGAGGCCGAGAGCGACGGCATCATCCAGATCTCGACCGGTGGTGCCGAGTTCCTGGGCGGCCAGCACAACAAGGACATGGTCACGGGCGCCGTCGCCCTGGCCGAGTTCGCGCACATCGTCGCCGCGAAGTACGACATCACGGTGGCGCTGCACACCGACCACTGCCCGAAGGACAAGCTGGACGGCTATGTCCGCCCGCTGCTGGAGATCTCCGCCGAGCGCGTGTCCCGCGGCGTGAACCCGCTCTTCCAGTCGCACATGTGGGACGGCTCCGCCGAGACCCTCGCCGACAACCTGGCCATCGGCCAGGAGCTGCTCGCCAAGGCCGCGGCCGCCAAGATCATCCTCGAGGTCGAGATCACCCCGACCGGTGGCGAGGAGGACGGCGTCAGCCACGAGATCAACGACGAGCTCTACACCTCCGTCGACGACGCCATCCGCACCGCCGAGGCCCTGGGCCTGGGCGAGAAGGGTCGCTACCTGCTGGCCGCGTCCTTCGGCAACGTCCACGGCGTCTACAAGCCGGGCAACGTCGTGCTCCGCCCCGAGCTGCTCAAGGACCTCCAGGCGGGCGTCTCGGAGAAGTTCGGCAAGGCCTCCCCGTTCGACTTCGTCTTCCACGGCGGCTCCGGCTCCACCGCCGAGGAGATCGCCACCGCCCTGGAGAACGGCGTGGTGAAGATGAACCTCGACACCGACACCCAGTACGCCTTCACGCGTCCGGTGGCGGACCACATGTTCAAGAACTACGACGGTGTCCTGAAGGTCGACGGCGAGGTCGGCAAGAAGTCCACCTACGACCCGCGCACCTGGGGCAAGCTCGCCGAGGCCGGCATGGCCCAGCGGGTCGCCGAGGCGTGTGTCGCGCTGCGCTCGGCCGGCACCAAGCTGAAGTAGCCGCCCGCTTGTGCGAACGGGTCCGGCGCCACGAAGGTGGTGCCGGGCCCGTCGTCGTATCCGGAAGTGAGGCGTGGTGCCGGACGTGGAATCCCTCGGCTTCGACGTCGATTTCGACTTCGACTTCGACCGCGAGACGGACCGGCGCGGGACCTGGTCGGTGCTTGGGGTCTCCCCACCGAAGGTAGGGGAAGGGTAAGGCCTGTCCGACCGCTTCGGCGTCCCCGACCTGCTGCCCTTCACCATCTCCGACATGGACTTCGCCTCCCCGCCGGCCGTCCTCGACGCCCTGCGCGCGCGGGTCGACCACGGGGTGTTCGGCTACAACTTTCCCGCGCTCTCCGGCTCGTACGGCTTCCTCGGCGACCCCGACGAGCGCGCCGCCTTCGTCCGCCGCATGGAGACCGGCGAGGGCCTGGCCCCCCCCGGCCGTGCTGTCCCTCACCGCCCACATCGCCGCCTACCGGCACGGCGCGCCCTGGCTGGACGCGCTCCGGGCGTATGTCGCCGGAACCATGGAGCTGGTCCGCGAACGGCTCGCCGACGGCCTGCCGGAGGACGACCGGACCCCGCCGCAGGCCGGCTACCTCGCCTGGATCGACCTGCCCGCTGGGCGTCGAGGAGTCCGCGCTCCAGGAGGAGCTGGTGACGACCGAGCGGGTCGCGATCATGCCGGGCGGCGTCTACGGCACCCCGGGCTTCGTCCGGCTCAACCTCGGCTGCCCCCGGGCCAAGGCCGAGCGGGGCGTCGACGCGCTGGGGCGGGCGGCGGCGCGGCTGCGGACATGAAGCGACGACCTGGCTGATTTATCGACTTTCCTGAACTTGACGCGTGAACGGATACCGGGAGGCGCGCCGTCAGAGGCGTGATCTAGGCTGCGCTCACCGTGCCCCGCTCTCGGGGTGCGAAGGATCATGTGGGGGGTCACATCATCGTGCGCAAGCGCACTCTCTCGACCGCGACGGCTTTCGCGGTCCTCTTCAGCTCCGTGGCACTGGTCGCGGGCACGGCGGGCACGGCGTCCGCCGACACCGCGAAGGTGCTGCCGGTGTCGTCCACGGGCGACATCGTGGTGGACGGCGTCCACCAGAAGGTCTTCATCAGCGACCCGGTCGGTGGTCAGCTGGTCGTCACGGACTACGCCGGCACGGTCCTGGCGACCGTTCCCGGCCTGCCCGGCGTCGAGGGCCTGGAGATCTCGGCCGACTCGTCGCGCGTCTACGCGGCCGTGGCGGGCAACGGCACGATCGTCGCGGTGAACACCCAGACGCCGTCCGAGTTCGTCGCCTACGACCTCGGCGAGGCGGAGAAGCCGGCCGACCTGGCCATCGCCGGTGGCAAGATCTGGTTCGGCTACCACGGCGACATCGGCTCGCTCGACCTGAGCGGCGCCGAGCCGGTCGTCACGCTCGCCCAGGGCGACGGCATGAGCTTCACCTCGTCCCGACTGGGCTCCAACCCGGCCGCGCCCAACGTCCTCGTCGTGGGGTCCGCTGGCGTCAGCCCGGTGACCCTCGCCGTGTACGACGTGTCGACCGGTACTGCCAAGCGGGGAGCCACCGGTGGCGGTGGCAGCGAGATCATGAGCTACCTGGACGAGCTCGACGTGACGCCCGACGGCAAGCACGTCGTGACGGCGAGCGGCTCCCCGCACGACCACCCGGTGTTCTCGACGCAGGACCTCTCCCTGGCCCTGCGCTACCCGAGCAACGACTCCGGCCGGGCGGTGGACATCGCCGCCGACGGCACGGTGGCCGCGGGCACGAGCTCCTGGTACGGCCCGGACCTGCACATCTACCGTCAGGGCGACACCAAGGCGGTCCGCCAGTACGACTTCCCGAACACGGGCGGCACGACCGGCGGGGACACCCTCTCGAACAGCGCCCTGGCCTGGGCGCCGGACAAGAGCAAGCTGTTCGCCGTCTCGGAGAACTACCCGGGCGTGCGCACGCTGCGCGTCTACGACGGTCCCGCGCTCTCCGCGCCGGTCGTCACCGTCAAGGCGCCCGCCACCGCGGTCCGCGCCAAGGCGCTCACCGTCACCGGCACCGTCACGTCGTCGGTCGCGCTGCCCGCCGGCGCGCAGGTCTCCGTGACCCGCTACGACCTGGAGTCGCCGCAGGGCAAGGCGCTCGCGCCCGTCACCCTCGGGGCGAACGGGGCGTTCTCGTTCACCGACGTCCCGCAGGCCGGCGGCACCGTCACGTACAAGGTCGCGTACGCGGGCGACGCGGAGCACACGGCCGCCGCCGGCACCGGTGTCGTCAAGGTGTCCCGCAACCGGACCGCCCTGACGCTCGACCGCAACGGCACGCTCGTCAACTACGGCACCACCGTCACGTACACGGCCACGCTCGGCCCGACGTACAAGAACCGGACGGTGGAGATCTGGGCCGACCCGTGGGGGCCGGAGCCGAAGCGGCTGCTCAAGCGCGGCACGGTCAACTCGGTCGGCAAGCTGTCGGCGTCGATGTGGATGAACCGCGACACCACCGTCACCGCGGTCTTCGCGGGTGACTCGCGCAGCGACGTCGCCGGGGCCAAGTCCGGCGTGTACACCAAGGCCGGTGTCTCCACCTCGCTGCAGCGCCACTACAAGTGGACCAAGATCGGCAACACCTGGTACCAGACCTTCCGCCAGACCGCCGACCCGCAGATCACCACCTGGCACAACGCCTACCCGGGCCGGCACACCAGGCTCGACCTGCAGTTCTGGTACGCGGGCGCCTGGCACCCGGTCGCGTCCGACTTCTTCGGGCTCGACCGGTACGGCAAGTCGTACGTGTCGCTCGACGGCGACGGCGCGGCCGGATACCGCTTCCGCGTCCGCTCGGCGTACATCGACGGCGCCTCCGGTGACAACGTGAACGCCACGGTCTACGGCCCGTGGAAGCACTTCAACTTCACGCGCTGATCACCGCTCCGACCCGAGGGCCCCGTCCGCCGTTCCGGCGGGCGGGGCCCTCTCGCGCGCGGGACCATGCAGGCATGGACATCCGGCTCGCCTCGGGAACCGGGCGGTGGATCGTGTTCACGACCGTCCTCGGCTCGGGGATGGCGCTGCTCGACTCCACCGTCGTCAATGTCGCGCTGCCGCACATCGGCGAGGACCTGGGCGCCGATCTGGCCGCCCTGCAGTGGACCGTCAACGCCTACATGCTCACCCTCGCGGGCCTGATCCTGCTCGGCGGGGCGCTCGGCGACCGGTACGGGCGGCGGCGGGTCTTCGTGATCGGCACCGTGTGGTTCGCGGCCGCCTCGCTGCTGTGCGGGCTCGCCCCGAACGCGGGCGTGCTGATCGCCGCCCGCGCCCTCCAGGGCGTCGGCGGGGCGCTGCTCACGCCCGGCTCGCTGGCGCTCATCCAGGCGAGCTTCCACGAGGACGACCGGGCGCGGGCGGTCGGTCTGTGGTCCGGGTTCGGCGGGGTGGGGGCGGCGGTCGGGCCGTTCGTCGGCGGCTGGCTGGTGGACGGTCCCGGCTGGCGGTGGGTCTTCCTGCTGAACGTGCCGCTCGCCCTGGTCTGCGTGCCGGTGGCGGTCCGGCACGTGCCCGAGTCGCGGGACGAGACGGCGCACGGCCGGTTCGACGTGCTCGGCGCGGTCCTCGGTGCCTCGGCGCTGGCGCTGGTGACCTACGCGCTGATCGGCGAGGCGTGGTGGGCGGGCGTGGCCGGGACGGTGGTCGGCGCCTGGTTCGTGGCCGTGGAGCGGCGGCGCGGCGAGGACGCGATGGTGCCGGCCTCGATCTTCCGGTCCCGGCTGTTCACCGCGGTGAACCTGGTGACGCTGTGCGTGTACGCGGCGTTCGGCGGCTTCTTCTTCCTGGCGGCCCTCCAGCTCCAGGTGGTGTCCGGCTATTCGGCGCTGGGCGCCGGCACGGCGCTGCTGCCGACGACGGTCCTGATGCTGCTGCTGTCCGCGAAGTCCGGCGAGCTGGGCGAGCGGACCGGGCCGCGGCTGCCGCTCACGGTGGGGTCGCTGCTGTGCGCGGCGGGCATGCTGCTGATGCTGCGGGCGGGGGAGGCCCCCTCGTACGTGGCGGACGTGCTGCCCGCCCTGCTCGTCCTCGGTCTGGGCATGACCACGCTGGTGGCGCCGCTGACCGCGACCGTGCTCGGCTCCGTGGACGTCTCCCGGGCGGGCCTGGCGAGCGGCATCAACAACGCGGCGGCGCGGGCGGCGGGCCTGGTCGCGGTCGCGGCGCTGCCGCTGCTCGCGGGCATGGGCCCGGAGGCGTACCGCTCGGCGGCCGAGTTCGGTGCCACCTTCCGGCGGGCCATGCCGATCTGCGCCGGGGTCCTGGTGGCGGGCGCGGTGCTCGCCTGGTTCACCCTGCGCGTCCCGGCCCGGCCCGGCTGCCACCCGGAGTGCCGGGTGCACTGCGGGGTGACGGCCCCGCCACTCGACCCGGGCCGTGCGGGGGAGAAGGGCCCGCCCGGGGCGTCCCAGGAGCGGCCCGGCCCGCCCGGCGGCCAGGGCGGCGCGGGCTGAGGCAGACTGGGGCGCATGGCCATCCACGAGAACCTGCTGGGGGGACCGCCCCCCACCCACCTGCCGGACGACCCGGAGCCGCGTGAGCTCCTGGCCGCCGGGACCGCGCCGGCCGACGTCGCGGCGAAGTACCCGACCTCCTCGCTCGCCTGGGCGCAGCTCGCCGACGACGCGTACGAGGGCGGTCGCGTGATCGAGTCGTACGCCTACGCCCGTACCGGCTACCACCGGGGCCTCGACGCCCTGCGCCGCAACGGCTGGAAGGGCCACGGCCCGGTGCCGTGGGAGCACGAGCCGAACCGCGGCTTCCTGCGCGCCCTGCACGCGCTGGCCCGTGCGGCCGGTGAGATCGGCGAGAAGGACGAGCACGAGCGCTGCTCGACCTTCCTGCGGGACTCGTCGCAGACGGCGGCGGACACGCTGGGCTGACGCGCTCGAGCCCTCCGGGCACCCTTCACGGAATGCCCCCGCCCCGTCCTCGGGGTGGGGGCATTCCGGACAGAACCTCCTCGCGGCGTTCGAGCGTGTTCGAAACGGCCGGTACGATCCTTCGGACCGCACGCAGGGGGGAACTGTCTTGGGGAAGCGGGCCGCGACGGGGAGTCGCCGGAGAGGGAGACAGCGGAGCGCACGGCGGTCGAAGAGACGGCTGGTCCTTCCCGTGCTCGCCCTCGCGCTGGTGTCGCTCGGCGGCGGGGCCGCGCTCGCCCACTACAACGGCCGGGCCGACGTCGCCGCTCCCGCGCCCGGTCCGCCGGCCGCCGGGCCGAGCACGCAGACCACCACGGCGCCCCCGCCGTCACCGAGGCCCACTCCCACCCCGACGCCCAAGCCCACGCCGACCCCGAAGCCCACGCCGAAGAAGACCGATGTGCCCAGGGCGGGCGCCGGCACCTTCACCACGGCCCGTGCCACCGGCGACGCCGTGGGCACCGGCGGCTCGCTGCGCCGCTACCGCGTGCAGGTCGAGGACGGCATCGACGTCTCCGCCGGCGAGGCCGCCGAGGAGATCCAGCGGATCCTCGCCCATCCGCGCGGCTGGGCCGCGCACGGCCGCGGCCGGTTCCAGCTGGTCACCGAGAACGCCGACTTCGTCATCCGGATCGCCACCCCGGACACCGCGGACCGGCTGTGCGCCGCCAACGGCATGAACACCCGCGGCGAGCTGAACTGCGAGACCACCTCCGGCGTCGTGGTGAACCTCAAGCGCTGGCTGCTCGGCTCGCCGACCTTCGCGGGCCCGGCCGCCGAATACCGGCACCTGATCATCAACCACGAGGTCGGGCACGAGATCGGCATCCGGCAGCACATGGGCTGCCCGGGGCCCGGCAGGCTCGCACCCGTGATGATGCAGCAGATCAAGGGCCTGCACGGCTGCCGTTCGAACGCGTATCCGTATGACGAAGACGGGATCTACATCACCGGGCCGATCGTGTCATGATGCGCGTGGGAGTGCGCGCGACGACGCCCGCCTCCCGAGGGGACCGGGGCTCCGTCGTCACACGGAAGGAGCGGACCGCTACCCGGAAGTACGTATCGAGGAGACAGAAATGTCAGCCTTCCCCGATGCCTCCGGAGCCGGTGCGGTCGACGCGCCGAACCTCGACTTCGCGGGCACCACGCCGTACGAGGACTATGTCCAGGCGGACGTCCTCACCCACCTCCAGCACCTGCGCTCGGACGACCCGGGCGAGATGGTCTTCCTGGTCACCACCCAGGTCATGGAACTGTGGTTCACGGTGATCGTCCACGAGTGGGAGACGGCGAGCCACGCCCTGCGCCGCGACGACGTGCCCGTCGCCATGGACGCGCTCAAGCGGTCCGTGCGCGAGCTGGAGGCCCTGAACCACTCCTGGCGGCCGCTCGCCCAGCTCACCCCGGCCCAGTTCAACGCCTACCGCGGCGCGCTCGGCGAGGGCTCGGGCTTCCAGTCGGCGATGTACCGGCGCATGGAGTTCCTGCTCGGCGAGAAGGCGGCGTCCATGCTGGTGCCGCACCGCGGCGCGCCCCGCGTCCACGCCGAGCTGGAGAAGGCGCTCCAGGAGCCCAGCCTCTACGACGAGACGCTGCGCCTGCTCGCCCGGCGCGGCCTGCCGGTGCCCGCCGAGGTCCTCGGCCGTGACCTGGCGCTGCGCTACGAGCCGAACGCCGAGGTCGAGCGGATCTGGGCCGGGATCTACGCCGACCCCGACCAGAACGGCGAACTCGTCCGCCTTGGCGAGGCGTTGAGCGACGTCGCCGAGCTGGTCTGGCGCTGGCGCAACGACCACCTGGTGGCCACCCGGCGCGCCATGGGCGCCAAGACCGGCACCGGCGGCTCGGCGGGCGTGGCCTGGCTGGAGAAGCGGGCCCAGAAGAACGTGTTCCCCGAGCTGTGGACGGCGCGCAGCCATGTCTGACACCTCCCGCGTCACCGACGGCCTCATGGAGCGGGCCGCACGGCTCGACGCGGCCGACGAACTGGGCAAGCACCGCGAGAAGTTCGCCCTCGACGACACGACGTACCTCGACGGCAACTCGCTCGGCGCGCTGCCCGCCCACGTCCCCGCCCGCATGGCCGACGTCATCGCCCGCGAGTGGGGCGAGCTGCGCATCCGCTCCTGGGACGAGTCCGGCTGGTGGACCGCGCCCGAGCGGATCGGCGACCGGATCGCGCCCCTCGTCGGCGCCGCCCCGGGGCGGATTGTGGTCGGCGACTCGACCAGCGTCAACGTCTTCAAGGCGGTCGTCGCGGGCACCCGCCTCGCGGGCGAGGGACGGGACGAGATCCTCGTCGACGCGACGACCTTTCCCACGGACGGGTACATCGCCCAGTCGGCGGCCCGCATGACGGGTCACCGGATCGTGCCGCTCGACCCGGCCGAGATACCCGGCGCGGTGAGCGGCCGCACCGCCCTCGCCCTCGTCAACCACGTCGACTACCGCACCGGCCGGCTCCAGGACCTGCCCGGCCTCACGGCCGCCCTCCACGCGGCCGGCGCGCTGGCCGTCTGGGACCTGTGCCACAGCGCCGGCGCCCTGCCGGTCGGCCTGGACGAGCACGGCGTCGACCTGGCCGTCGGCTGCACGTACAAGTACCTCAACGGCGGCCCCGGCGCGCCCGCGTACCTGTACGTCGCCGAGCACCACCAGGGCCGCTTCGACTCGCCGCTGCCCGGCTGGAACTCGCACGCCGACCCGTTCGGCATGACCCCGGGCTACCGGGCCGCCGAGGGCGCGCTCCGGGGCCGGGTCGGCACGCCCGACATCCTGTCGATGCTGGCCCTGGAGGCGGCGCTCGACGTCTGGGACGGGGTCCGGATCGAGGACGTGCGGGCCAAGTCCCTCGCCCTCACCGACTTCTTCCTGGAGTGCGTACGGGCCTACGCCCCCGAGGGCCGGGTGGTCTCCGTGACCCCCGAGGCGCACGGGGAACGCGGCAGCCAGGTCGCCCTGCGCTGCGACGAGGCGCCCGCGGTGATGGCCGAGCTGATCCGGCGCAGGGTGG
Source organism: Streptomyces sp. NPDC012769 (assembly GCF_042901205.1). NCBI lineage: Bacteria > Bacillati > Actinomycetota > Actinomycetes > Kitasatosporales > Streptomycetaceae > Streptomyces > Streptomyces sp. NPDC012769. The sequence continues at coordinate 458,387 of NZ_JBIBCP010000005.1, forward strand.
TGGGCGACCTGCGCCGTCCGGACGTCCTGCGGTTCGGCTTCACCCCGCTGTACGTCGGTTTCGCGGACGCGGAGCGGGCGGCGCGGGTGCTGGGCGAGGTGCTGCGGGACATCCCTCCGGCATAGGTCGGATCATCTCCTGATCGCGTGATCTGCGGGTGCCGTACTCCTGGTACGGTCCCCGCAGGTCAGGCCGATGAGTTCGTCAAAGTCGGCCCCGTTCGAGGAGGTTGGAAGCAGCATGCCGGACCCCGCCGCGCGCGACGCCGCCGAAGAAGCGTCGGCCTTCTCGCACCCGGCCGTCGCCCCGGACGCCTCCGCCGCCTACGGCGCGCACCCCGACCAGGTCGTCGACTTCTACGCCCCGCGCGACGGCCGTCCGTCCGCGCCGCTGGTCGTCGCCCTGCACGGCGGAGCGTGGCGGGCGCCGTACGACCGGCAGCATCTGACCCCTTTCGTGGACTTCCTGGCCCGGCGCGGCTTCGCCGTGGCGAACGTCGAGTACCGGCGCGGCGGTGACATCCCCCGCCAGGGCGGGACGGGCCCGGTCGCCGGCCGCTGGCCCGAGACCTTCGACGACGTGGCGGCGGCGCTGGACGCCGTGGCCGGCCTCGCCGCGGAGCACCTTCCGCAGGCCGACCCGCGCCGGATCGTCCTCACCGGCCACTCCGCCGGCGGCCACCTCGCCCTGTGGGCCGCCGCCCGCCACGTCCTGCCCGCCGGCTCGCCGTGGCGCCTGCCCCAGGCGCCGGCGCTGCGGGGCGTCGTGGCACTGGCCCCGATCGCCCACTTCGACCGGGCCGTGGAGCTGGACGTGTGCGGCGGCGCCGTGACCCAACTGCTCGGCGGCGCCGACCAGTTCGCGGCGCGCTCCGCCCTCGCCGACCCGTCCCTCCTCCTCCCCACGGGCATCGCCACGACCGTCGTCCAGGGCCGCGAGGACGTCGACGTCCCGGCCGCCGTCGCGGACGCCTATGTGGAGGCGGCGGCCAAGGCGGGCGAGACGGTCGGCCTGACGCTCCTGGAGGACGTCGGCCACTTCCCGCTGATCGACCCGGCGGCCGACGCCTGCGCGGTGGTCGCCGAGGAGATCGCCCAACTGGCCTTCTGAGGACGCGGACGAAATCCGCCCGCGGGGACGGGAATCGAGGACAGAGGCTGACCGCGATCCCTCCTAACGTCGACCACATGACAGACACCACGAAGATCCTCGTCAGCGGCGCCACCGGAACGGTCGGCCGCCAGGTCGTCGCCGAGCTCCTCGCCCGCGGCCACGCGGTCCGCGCCCTCACCCGGGACGCGGACCGGGCCCGCGCCGTGCTCCCCGCCGAGGTGGAGATCGCGGTCGGCGACCTCACCGACCCCGACGCGCTCACCGGCGCCCTCGACGGCGTCACCGGCCTGCACCTCATCACCTTCGGCGGGGCCGCCTTCAGCCCGCTGGAGACCGGGCCCCGGATCGTCGAACTGGCGCGGAAGGCCGGTGTGCGCCGGGTGACCGTGCTGCACGGCGGCGAGGACACCCCGCTGGAGCGGGCCGTGCGGGAGAGCGAGGGCCTGGACTGGACGGTGGTCATGCCCGTCGAGTTCATGTCCAACGCCCTGGAGTGGGCGCCGGGCGTCCTCGCCGACGGCGAGGTCCGCGAGCCGTTCACCGACCGGCTCAGCGCGATGGTGCACGAGGGCGACATCGGCGCGGTCGCCGCCGTCGCCCTCACCGAGGCCGGCCACGCGGGCCGGTCGTACGTCGTCACCGGGCCCGAGGTGCTCACCCTGCGGGACAAGGTCGACACCCTGGCCGCCGCGAGCGGCAGGACGATCCGGCTCGTCGAGCTGTCCCAGGAGCAGGCCGAGGCGCAGTGGCGGTCGGCCGGCCTGCCCGACGAGGTCATCGGGTTCCTGCTGGGGGCGTACGGGGACACCCCCGAGGTCGGCCGTACGGTCAGCGACACCGTCGAACGGGTCACCGGCCGCCCGGCGCGGACCTTCGCCCAGTGGGCCGCCGAGCACGCGGACGCCTTCCGGGCCTGACCGGCGAGCGGGCCGCCGAGGCCGACGGGCGCGTGGTCCGGCGGGGGGCGCGTAGTCCTCAGGGGGGACGGGGAAGGATCCGCATCCAGCCGGACGCCCCCGTCCTCCGCTCCCCGTACGGTGGCATGCGTGACCGAGACCCAGACCACCGGATCGAGCCGCAGCCCCGAGCTCCGCCTGACGCTGAAGGCGCTCGGCGGTCTGCGCGCGGACCTCTTCGACGACGCCTTCGCCTACCGCCCGCTACCACGCATGGACGTGGAGAAGGGCCCGACCCGCTTCCTGCCGGAGCGGATACGCGCGCACGCCGGCCTGCTGCCGCACGCCGTCGTCGCCTTCCTGGCGCTGATCGTCTTCTTCATGGGCTACGAGACCGTGCACGGCCAGTTCGCCCCCCTGGTGCTGGTGTACGCGTCGGTGCCGACCGTCGTCGTGCTGCTCACCCTCGTCCGCCCGGTCCTCGCGTTCTGGGCCTCGCTGGCCACCACGCCCTTCCTCGCGTACGCGGGCGGATACGGCGACGGCTGGCCCTGGCCGCCGAACTCGTTCGCCGCGCACCTCGTGGTGCTGGTCGTCGTCGCGGCCCGCACCCGGCCCCGTACCGCCGGCTGGATGTGGCTGGTCACGGGCTGCTACGCCCTCTTCGCCACCATCGTCTTCGGCGGCTACGGCACGGACGCGCCGCAGATGATGTTCTTCTCCGCACTGTTCCTGCTGGTCGTCGCCTTCCGCCAGGTCCGCCGCGACGCCGCCCGCGAGGTCAGCGTCCAGCAGTCGGTGACCGCCGTCGAGCGCTCCCGGCGCACCCAGCTCGAGGAGCGCACCACCATCGCCCGCGAGCTGCACGACGTGGTGGCCCACCACATGTCGGTGGTCGCCATCCAGGCCGAGGCGGCCCCCTACCGGGTGGAGAACCCGCCGCCGGAGCTGGAGCAGGCCTTCGCCACCATCCGCGAGAACGCGGTGGCCGCGCTGACCGAGCTGCGCCGCATCCTCGGGGTCGTACGGGCCGAGGACTACGAGGCGCCCGACGCGCCGCAGCCCACGCTCGCCGACCTGGACGGCCTGATCGCGAACGTCCGGGAGGCCGGTCTCGAGGTCGGCCTCACGGTGACGGGCTCGGTGCGGGAGCTGCCGCAGGGCGTGGAGCTGTCGGCGTACCGGATCGTCCAGGAGGCGCTGTCGAACGTGCTGCGGCACGCGCCCGGCGCCCCGGCGCAGGTGGAGGTCAGCCATGTCCTCGGCGGCCTCGGCCTGCGCATCGCGAACGGCCCGGCCCGCGGTCTGGTCAAGGCCTCGCCGGGCGCCGGGCACGGCCTCACCGGGATGCGCGAGCGGGTCACGATGCTGGGCGGCGAGATGACCGCCGAGGCGACCGCCGACGGCGGCTACGAGGTCACCGTCTTCGTCCCGGTGGCCCGGGAGCAGGTCCGTGACGAGGCCCATGACGCGGCCCGTGGCGAGGTCCGAGAGGAGACGCGGCCGTGATCCGGGTCCTGATCGTCGACGACCAGATGATGGTCCGCGAAGGCTTCTCCGTGCTCCTCGGCGCCATGCCGGACATCGAGGTCGTCGGCGAGGCGGTCAACGGCCGCGAGGCCGTCGCCCAGGTCGCCGCCCTCCGCCCCGACGTGGTCCTGATGGACATCCGCATGCCGGAGCTGAACGGCATCGACGCCACCCGCGAGATCGTCGCCGCCGACGCCGACGCGAAGGTGCTGGTGCTGACCACCTTCGACCTGGACGAGTACGTCTACCAGGCGCTGCGCGCCGGGGCCTCCGGCTTCCTCCTCAAGGACGCCTCGGCCCGGCAGCTCGCGGAGGGCGTCCGGGTGGTAGCGGCCGGTGAGGCGCTGCTCGCCCCCACCGTCACCCGGCGGCTCATCACCGAGTTCGCCAAGTCCTCGGCCGTCTCGCCGCGACCGCCCGCGCTGGCGCGGATCGGCGACCTGACCGAGCGCGAGACGGAGGTGCTGGTGCTGATCGCCCAGGGCCTGTCCAACGCGGAGATCGCCGACCACCTCGTCGTCGCCGAGTCGACCATCAAGACGCATGTGAGCCGGATCCTGGTGAAGCTGGGCCTGCGCGACCGGACGCAGGCGGCGGTCTTCGCGTACGAGGCGCGGCTGGTGCGGGTCGGCGGATGACCCGGTCACCGGCCCGGCCGCGGGGGTAGCGTCCGTCCATGGACGCTGCTTTCGACCCCTGGTCCGCGGAGTTCGTCGCCGACCCCTGTCCCGCGTACGAGCGGCTGCGGGCCACCGGCCGCGCGCACTGGTTCGCGCCGACCCGCCAGTGGCTGATCCCGCACTACGAGGACGTGTCGGCGCTGCTCAGGGACCGCCGCCTGGGCCGTACGTACACCCACCGCTTCACCCACGAGGAGTTCGGCCGTCAGGCCCCGCCGGCCGCCCACGAGCCCTTCCACACGCTCAACGACCACGGGCTGCTCGATCTGGAGGGCGCCGACCACACCCGGATTCGGCGGCTGGTGTCGAAGGCGTTCACCCCGCGCACGGTGGAGGAGCTGGCGCCGACGGTACGGCGGCTCGCCGCCGGTCTGGTGGGGGAGCTGGTGGCGGCGGGCGGCGGCGATCTGCTCTCCGCCGTCGCGGAGCCCCTGCCCGTGGCGGTGATCGCCGAGATGCTCGGGATCCCGGAGGACGAGGAGGAGCGGGGGCGGCTGCGGCCCTGGTCGGCGGACATCTGCGGGATGTTCGAGCTGAATCCCCCGGAGGAGACGGCCCGCCGGGCGGTGCGTGCCTCGATCGAGTTCTCCGACTATCTGCGGGAGCTGATCGTCCGGCGGCGCAGGGACCCGGGAGCGGATCTGATCTCGGCGCTGATCGGCGTCGAGGAGCTGACGGAACAGGAGATGATCTCCACCTGTGTGCTGCTCCTGAACGCCGGCCACGAGGCGACGGTGAACACCACCGTCAACGGCTGGTGGACGCTCCTGCGGCACGAGGTGCGCCCCGATCCCGAAAAGTTGTCCACAGCTGTGGAAGAACTTCTGCGCCACGACACCCCGCTCCAGATGTTCGAACGCTGGGTCCTCGACGACATCGAGATCGGCGGCCAGGTCATCCCGCGCGGTTCCGAGGTCGCCCTGCTCTTCGGCTCCGCCAACCGCGACCCCGCCCGCTTCGGCCCCACCGCCGACCGGCTCGACCTCACCCGCGCCGACAACCCCCACCTCTCCTTCGGCGCCGGCGTCCACTACTGCCTCGGCGCCCCGCTCGCCCGACTCGAACTGACGGCAGTCTTCGGCGAGTTGCTGCGCCAGGCCCCGGACCTGCGGCTCGCGGCGGAACCGGTCCGCAAGCCGGGCTATGTGATCCGGGGCTTCGAGGCGCTGATGGTGGAGGTGTGACGGGGCCGCGGGCCTCGGCCTGGGCTCCCGGTTCAGCTCGGCATGTCCCGGCGGCGCAGCCCCGCAAGCCCGGCCGCGACCAGGGCGGCTGCGAGGGCGGTGAGGGCGAGGACCGGGGTCCAGGCCATCTCCTGGCCGGGGAGCCTGGGCAGGTGGCCGAAGGGCGAGAGGTTCAGCACCGCCCGCGGCAGGTCGAGCGCGGGGCCGATCCAGCCGAGGGCCAGACAGGTGCCCGCGACCCCCCAGCCGGCCACGGCGGCCTTCGGGAAGGCACCCCACAGGAGGACCGCGAGGCCCGCCAGGGTCCAGATCGCGGGGAGCTGGACGAGGGAGGCGCCCAGGAGCGGGCCGAGGTCCTCGCCGTGTCCGCCGTAGAGGCCCAGCCCGGCGAGCAGCATGATCAGCACCGGCCCGGCGAACGCGACCGCCAGGTGCCCGGCCGCCCAGCGCAGCCGGCCGACCGGCCCCGCGAGCAGCGGTTCGGCCCGCTGGGAGGTCTCCTCGCCGTGCAGCCGCAGCACGGAGCCGACCGCGAAGAGGGCGGCGACCATGCCGAAGAGGCCGACCATGGTGGCGAGGAAGGCGTCGGTGAGGGCGCTCTGGCCGCCCATCCGCTCGAAGATCCGCCGGGCCTGCTCGTTGTCGCCGACGATGTCGGCCGCGCCTTCGGCCATGCCGCCGAAGACGAGGCCGCCGAGCAGGAAGCCGGCCGACCAGCCGAGCAGCGTGCCGCGCTGGAGCCGCAGGGCGAGCGCGCCCGCCGTCGCGAGCCGGCCGGTGGCGGGCCCGGGCCGGGTCGGCAGGAAGCTCATGCCGAGGTCGCGGCGCGCGGTGAGGCGGTACGCCAGGGCCGTCTGGACCAGTGCGGCGGCGGCGGGCAGCAGGAGCACCCACCAGCGTTCGCCGGCGAAGGCGCGGACGTTCTCGGCCCAGCCGACGGGGGAGAGCCAGGTGAGCGGTGAGCCGCCGTCCGCGCCGCCGGAGTCGCCCGCCGCCCGCAGGACGAACGCGAGGCCGAGGACGCCCGCCGTCAGGCCCTTGGCGAGCCGGGCGCTCTCGGTGAGCTGGGCGACGATCGCCGCCAGGGTGGCGAAGACCATGCCGGTCCCGCCGATCGCGAGGCCGAGCGCGAGCGCCCCGGCCGCGCCCTGACCGGCGAGCCCGGCGGTGACGATCAGGACGACGGCGGCGTTGGCGGTGAGCGCGGTGAGGAGGGCGGCGGTCAGCGGGGCCCGGCGGCCCACCGCGGCGGCCGACAGCATCTCCTGGCGGCCGGTCTCCTCCTCCTCGCGGGTGTGCCGGACCACGATGATCAGGCTCATGACAGCGGCGAGGACGGCGGCGAAGGTGCCGAAGCGCCAGGCGACGAGCCCGCCGAGGGAGTCGTCGAAGACGGGCCCGTAGAGCGAGCGCATGGAGCTGTTGGCGTTCATGGAGGCGGCGAGTTCGGCGCGCTGGGCGGTGGTGCCGTACAGGCCCTCGAGCGATCCGGCGCCACTGGCGACCATGCCGCCGGTGACCAGGGCCCAGACCGGCAGCATCAGCCGGTCGCGCCGCAGGGCGAGCCGGGTGAGGGCTCCGGTGGCGGTGAGGCCGGCGCTGCTCATGACGCGGCCACTTCCTCGGCGTAGTGACGGAGGAAGAGCTCCTCCAGGGTGGGCGGGGTGGAGGTGAGGCTCCGTACGCCGGACGCGGTGAGCGACCGGAGCACGGCGTCGAGCTTGTCGGTGTCGACCTGGAGCCGGACCCGGTGGCCCCGCCCCCCTTCGGTCGCCCGGAGTTCGAGGTCGTGGACGCCGGGGAGGTGGGCGAGGCCGTTCGGCGGGCCGGCCAGCTCGGCGGTGACGCTGGTACGGGTGAGGTGGCGCAGCTCGGCGAGGGAGCCGGACTCGACCGTGCGGCCCTTGCGGATGATGCTGACCCGGTCGCAGAGGGTCTCGACCTCGCTGAGGATGTGGCTGGACAGGAGCACGGTGGTGCCGCGGTCGCGGGCCTGGCCGACGCAGTCCTGGAAGACCTCCTCCATCAGCGGGTCGAGGCCGCTGGTGGGCTCGTCGAGGACGAGCAGGTCGACGTCGGAGGCGAAGGCGGCGACGAGCGCCACCTTCTGCCGGTTGCCCTTGGAGTAGGTCCGGCCCTTCTTGGTCGGGTCGAGCTCGAAGCGCTCGATCAGCTCGGCCCTGCGGGTCCTGTCGAGGCCGCCGCGGAGGCGACCGTAGAGGTCGATGACCTCGCCGCCGGAGAGGTTGCGCCACAGGGTGACGTCGCCGGGGACGTAGGCGAGCCGCCGGTGCAGCGCGACCGCGTCGGCCCACGGGTCCCCGCCGAGCAGCCGCGCGGCGCCGGAGTCGGCACGGAGGAGGCCGAGGAGGACCCGGATGGTGGTCGACTTCCCGGCGCCGTTGGGGCCGAGGAAGCCGTGGACCTCGCCGGTCTCGACGGCGAGGTCGAGGCCGTCCAGCGCCTGGGTGCGGCCGAACGTCTTGTGGAGCCCGGCGATGCTGATTGCCTTCGTCATGTTTCAGAACCTACGCTAGTTTCACAAATTTGTGAAGTTAAGGAAGCGTATAAAGTCGAGGGGTGAGTGAGATGACGACGAACGACGAGGACGGCGGCAACGGCAGCGGCAAGGGCGACGATGAGGCCGTCTCCCGCTTCGTGGAACGCTTCGCGGCCGAGATGACCGCCGCGGGCATGCAGCGCATGGCGAGCCGTGTCTTCGCGGCCCTGCTCGCCTCCGAGACCGGCTCCATGACCTCGGCCGAACTCGCCGAGCAGCTGCGGATCAGCCCGGCCGCGGTCTCCGGCGCGATCAGCTACCTCAGTCAGGTGAGCATGGTCAGCCGCGAGCGCGACCCCGGCACCCGCCGGGACCGCTATGTGCTCCACAACGAGCTCTGGTACGAGACCTTCACCCGCCGCGACCAGATCCTCACCCGCTGGGAGAAGATGCTCCGCGAGGGCGCCGCCACCCTCGGCCCGCAGACGCCCGCCGGCCGCCGCACCGCCGAGACCGCCGACTTCTTCGCCTTCCTCCACGGCGAGATGGCCGGAATCATGGACCGCTGGCGGGCCCGCAAGGAAGGCGGGGCGGAGTCCTCCTAGTCCTCCACGGCGCCGCGCCCGGCGCGCCGCCGGCGCGTCAGCAGGCCGGCCGCGCCGCCGGCGAGCCCGGCCAGGAGGGCGACGACGCCGAGGACGCGGATGGCCTCGGCGTCACGGAAGGCGCTCGTCCCCTCCCGCTCGGCGTTGTACAGCTCGCCCTCCCAGGGCCCGTACGAGACGACGTAACCGGTCTGCGGCCGCTCCTCGGGCGGCTCGGGCCACAGGCTCCACTCCGGCTCCGGCTTCGGGGCCGGAGCGCACCGGAACGGCCCCGTCTTGTGGCTGCCGTCGGACGGGTCCGTCCAGGCCACCGTGCAGCTGTCGCCGGGCCCCCGGCCGAGGACGGTGACGTCGACCCGCGGGTCCTCCTTCGCCGACTCCGCGCACAGGAACGCGAAGCCGAGAGCCAGCACCCCCACCAGGGCGACCCACCGCCACCGCCCCTTGCGGCGCGGGGCCCGCACCGGACCGAGCGGACCCGCCTCCGTCGTCCGGGGTTCCGTCGACCGCGGCTCCGGGACATCCCGCCCGGGGGCGCCCGCCCGAGCCGCCAACCGGTCCCGGGTCCCCCCGTCCCGTACGGACTCCGCCCAGAGCAGCCCGCCGCCGCGTTGCGCGGTCAGCACCCCGCCCCCGGCCGGGCCACCGCACCACCACAGCTCGCCGCCGGTCCCCGGCCGCGCCAGCCGCCGGCGCCACGGCAGCGCCCGGACGAGCAGGGGCCGGGCCTCGCCCGAGACGGGGTCCGTCAGGACCGCACCGGTCGTGAACGGTCCGAGCGGCACGAGGACGGCCGGGTGCGCCGACCACGACCCCCACGCCAGGGCCCGGCCCATCCGGCGGGCGAGGGACAGCGAGCGCAGCCCCACGGCGCCGGCGGCCAGACCGAGCAGCAGGAACGCGGGCGCCACGACCGGCGCCCAGGCGGTGTCCCACCGGTGCGTCAGCTGCCAGGCCGCCACCAGGAGCGCGAACACCCCGCCGATCACCAGACCACGCGCCCGCTCCTGATAGCGCCCCAGCGCCCCTCGCGTCTCCGGCGACGCCGGCACGTCGAACGCGGCGGTGCCGCTCTCCCCACCCACGAGAAATCCCCCCTCGAAGCCCCGCGCCGAGCCTAGGGGATGCCCGGGGCTGTTCCAGGGTCGGGCGGGCGTCTAGAGGGTGCTCACCGGCAGCGTCAGCCCCCACACTCCCGCCCGGACCGTCCAGGTCCGCCGTCGCACCGGGCCGGAGACCGTCGTGTCGGCGCGGTAGCGGAAGTCGGGGCCGGTCACCGTGAGGGTCTGGGCGGTGACCCGTACGGGTGGGGCGCCCGCGGGAATCAGGGTGAGCGCCGCCGCGCCGCCGAGGGCGCGGACCGTCATGCCCTCCACCGGCACGTCCACGTCCGTGAGCAGCACCCCGTCCGCCTCCACCCGCAGCCGGTGCGCGCGGTCCGCGAGCGCCGTCGGGTCCGGGCGGACCAGGGTGCGCACCAGGGAGCGGCAGGTGTCCCAGACGGTGGGCGCCACGGGGGCGAGGACGCGGGAGGCGGGCACGTCGAGACGGTCGAGGACCACGCCGTCGCTGTCGTCGACCAGCAGGTCGAGCCGGCGCACCGCCCCGTCCAGGACCGCCCGGGCCGCGGCGACCGTGCCCGTCGGCACGCCGAGCGCGCGGGCCGTCCGCAGGCGGTCGGGGGCGCCGATCGGGACGACGGCGAACGCCCCGCCGACGGCCTCCCGCTCCCGCTGCAACAGGGTCACCGTGCGCAGCAGCGCGCGGTCGTCGCCGAGGACGACGGGGCGCCGGGCGCCACGCCGGGCCAGGGCACGGGCGAATTCCTCGGGACCCTCCGGAAGACAGATCTTCGTCTCCGCACCCGCGGACAGCACATCTTTCGCGATTCGCACGGACTCGCCGTCCATTCGGCGGGCGACCGGGTCGATGATGACCAGCAGCTGGTCGTGATCCGACACCTCGGTCCTTCCTCGGGTAGTCTCTTTGTGCAAGAGCCCCTTGCGCTATTGCGCCAGGGGCTTCGTCTATTCCGGGGCACACCGGTGAGGCGGCGTCGGCCCCCTGACCTTGGACATGCCCCGCCCGGAAGGGGTGTACGCCTGTGCCCGCACTTGTGCTGCTCGGTGCTCAGTGGGGTGACGAGGGCAAGGGAAAGGCCACCGACCTGCTCGGTGGGTCCGTTGACTATGTGGTGCGTTACCAGGGCGGCAACAACGCCGGCCACACGGTCGTCGTAGGCGACCAGAAGTACGCGCTGCACCTGCTCCCTTCCGGAATCCTCTCGCCGGGGTGCACCCCGGTCATCGGAAACGGCGTCGTCGTCGACCCGGCGGTCCTGCTCTCCGAGCTGAGCGGACTCAACGAGCGCGGCGTCGACACCTCGAAGCTGCTGATCAGCGGCAACGCCCACCTGATCACGCCGTACAACGTCACCCTCGACAAGGTGACGGAACGGTTCCTCGGCAAGCGCAAGATCGGCACCACCGGCCGCGGCATCGGCCCGACCTACGCCGACAAGATCAACCGCGTCGGCATCCGGGTCCAGGACCTCTACGACGAGTCGATCCTCACCCAGAAGGTCGAGGCGGCGCTCGAGGGCAAGAACCAGCTCCTCGCCAAGCTGTACAACCGGCGCGCGATCGACGCCGCGCAGATCGTCGAGGAGATGCTCCAGTACGCGGAGCAGATCAAGCCCTTCGTCGCCGACACCACCCTGATCCTCAACAACGCGCTCGACGAGGACAAGGTCGTGCTCTTCGAGGGCGGCCAGGGCACCCTCCTGGACGTCGACCACGGCACGTACCCCTTCGTCACCTCCTCGAACCCGACCGCCGGCGGCGCCTGCACCGGTACGGGCGTCGGCCCGACGAAGATCAGCCGGGTCATCGGCATCCTCAAGGCGTACACCACCCGTGTCGGCGCCGGCCCGTTCCCGACCGAGCTGTTCGACCAGGACGGCGAGGACCTCCGCCGCATCGGCGGCGAGCGCGGTGTGACCACCGGCCGTGACCGCCGCTGCGGCTGGTTCGACGCGGTCATCGCCCGCTACGCGACCCGCGTCAACGGCCTGACCGACTTCTTCCTCACCAAGCTCGACGTGCTGACCGGCTGGGAGCAGATCCCGGTCTGCGTCGCGTACGAGATCGACGGCAAGCGCGTCGAGGAGCTGCCCTACTCGCAGACCGACTTCCACCACGCGAAGCCGATCTACGAGATGCTCCCGGGCTGGTCCGAGGACATCACCAAGGCCAAGACCTTCGGCGACCTCCCGAAGAACGCCCAGGCCTACGTGAAGGCCCTGGAGGAGATGTCCGGCGCCCCGATCTCCGCGATCGGCGTGGGCCCGGGCCGCACCGAGACGATCGAGATCAACTCCTTCCTCTAGGCGCTGGGCGCCAGGCGCCAGGCGGTACCCCTTTCGTGTGAAGGGCCCGCGCCCCCGGTTCGCCGGGGCGCGGGCCCTTCGCCGTCCCCGCCTGCCAGAACGGCTTGATCACGCCTTGTGGGGCCACCGGGAAGTTCGCTTGTCTCGTCCTTTCCTTTCCCGTGGCCTCAGGGGGACACCGATGACCACACCCGACAAGCCGTCCGCGCCACCGTCCGCGCCACCATCCGGATCACCGTCCGCGGCCCCGTCCGGATCACCGCCGCCGGCGCCGGCGGCGCCGCCTCCGCCGTCCGTCCCGCCGCAGCGCTCGGCCCCCGTGCCCGCCACGACGACGTTCAACGCCGTGGACCTCGTCATCAGCAAGCGGCTGCTGTGGGTCGCCGGAGCGGCCTATCCGCTGCACAACATCGCCCGCGTCTACACCTTCATGCTCCACCCGCGCCGGGGCGAGGCCGTACGGATCTTCCTGAAGCGGCTGGTGATCACCCTGGGCGCGGCGATGGCCTTCACCTTCTTCGCGGGCCTCGCCTCCTTCGGTGCCCAGGGGGATCTGGGCGGGCTGCTGGCGCTGATCTGGTGGATCGCGGTCGGCTGTCTCGTCTGGTTCCTGGTCGACCTGCTCATCGTGCTCACCGCGAAGTCCCACTTCGTCCTGGCCGTCGAGTCCAACGGCCGGTCGACGGCGCTGGTCACCGCCCCCGATCCGGGGACGCTGAACCAGCTCGTCGGCTCGATCGCGCACGCCATCGAGCACCCGGAGACCGAGCTCCAGGTGCGGGTCGAGCGGCTGATGATCGGCAGCCCGAGCAACTACTACTTCGGCGACACCGTCAACATGTACGGCGGTACGGGCAACGTGGGGATGCAGGCATGAGCGGCGACACCAACACCAACCACTTCTACGGCAACACGGTGAACATGCACGGCGGCACCGGCAACACCGGCATGGTGTTCCAGCGGTCCGGGGCCGCCGACGAGTCCGGCGCGGGAGGCGAGGAGCTGACCCGCGCCGTACAGGAACTCGTCCGGCTGCTCGCCGAGTTGCGCCCGCAGCTCTCGCCGCAGGACGCCGAGGCCGTGGACGCCAGCCTGCCGGTCATCACCGGCGAGGCGGAGGCCGAGCCGCAGGAGCGCCGGCAGGCCCTGATGACGGTCCTGGGCGTCGCCTCGCTCGCGGCGACGCTGGGCCAGCCGGTGGCCGAGGCGGTCCGGGGCATCCTCGGCCTCATCGGCAACTGACCGGAGGGCAGGTGGCGGGGGAGCCCCCGCCCCCTGCCTTTTCGCTCTCAGGCGTCCAGCTTCGTGTCCCGCCCGACCTTGTCCCAGGCGGCCAGGTCCGCGCGGACCTGGTCCAGGTGGCCGTGGATCGTGTCGATGGCGTCCTCGCCGAGGGCGAGCCGCAGCGGGGGCTCGTCGGCGTCGAGCGCGGCCAGGACGGCGGCGGCGGCCTTCGCCGGGTCGCCGACCTGGGTGCCGCCGCCGGTCTCCACATAGGTGCGGGTGGCGCCGACGGTGTCCGCGTAGTCGGCGATGGCGCCCTCGCTGAGGCTGTGGTTGCCGAAGAGGCTGGTGCGGAAGGCTCCGGGCTCCACGATCAGGACCCGGATGCCGAGCGGGCCCACCTCCGCGGCCAGGGCCTCCGACATGCCCTCCAGGGCGAACTTCGTCGCGCTGTACGCACCGAAGCCGGCCATCGACATCTGGCCGCCGACGCTGCTGAGCTGGACGATCGCGCCGGAGCGGCGGGCCCGCATGTGGGGCAGCACGGCCCGGGTCAGCGCCGCGGGCCCGAAGACGTGCACGTCGAAGAGCGAGCGCAGCTCGGCGTCGCCGGTCTCCTCCACCGAACCGACGTGGGTGCGGCCCGCGTTGTTGACCAGGACGTCGATGCGGCCGTGCCGCTCGGCGACCTCGCCGACCACCCGCTCGACGGCGGCGAGGTCGGTGACGTCCAGCGTCACGGCCTCCACCTGGTCGGGGTGGGCGGCGACCAGCTCGTCCAGGGTGCCCGCTCGGCGGGCCGCGGCGACCACGACGTCACCGGCGGCGACCGCCGCCTCGGTGAAGGCGCGCCCGAAGCCGCTGTTGGCACCGGTGATCAGCCAGACCTTGCTCATCGTCCCTGTCTCCCTCGTTCGGTTCGTTCTCGGTCCCTCGTGTTCCTCGCGCCAACAACCTTGCCCGCAAAGCAGGTTGGGCGTCCAAGATCCGTCGTGATAACCAGGGGGAATGACAGTCACGGATGTGCGCGGACGGGATCTCGGGTACTTCCTCGCCGTCGCCGAGGAACTGCACTTCACCCGCGCCGCCGAGCGGCTGTACGTCTCCCAGCCCGCGCTCAGCAAGCGGATACGGGCCCTGGAACAGCAGCTCGGCGCCCCCCTCTTCGACCGCGACCGGCACGGCGTCCGCCTCACCCCCGTCGGCACCGCCCTGCTCCCGCACGCCCGCGCCGTGCTCGCGGCCTGGGCGGACGCGGAGGACGCGGTCCGGGCCGCCCGCGCCGCGCAGGACGCCACCCTCGTCATCGGCATGTCCACCAGCCCCGGCCGCGGCGGAATGCTCCCCGCGATCCGCTCCCGCTTCACCGAGCACCACCCCGGCGTCCGGCTCCGGCTGCGCCAGGTCGGCTGGGAGGACCCGACCGCCGGGCTCGCCGACGGGGCCTGCGACCTCGCCTTCGTCTGGCTGCCCCTGGCCGGCGCCGAGCGCTACCGCTGGGTCGTCGTCGCCACCGAGCCCCGCCTGATCGCCCTGCCCGAATCCCACCCGCTGGCCGTCCGCGACCGGATCGCCTTCGCCGAGCTCCTCGACGAACCCTTCCTCGCCCTGCCCGCCGCCGCCCCCGAGCTGCGCGACCACTGGCTGGCCCTGGACGCGCGGGACGGCCGCCCGCCCCGTATCGGCGCGGAGATCGCCTCCGCCGACGAGACCTACGAAGCCCTCGTCGACGGTCTCGGCATCTGCCTGGTCGCCACCGGCAACGCCCCGCTGCTCACCCGTGGCGGTGTCGTCACCCGCCCCGTCGACGGCGTCCCGCCGTCCCGCCTCGCCCTCGCCTGGCGCGCCGACGACACCCGCCCCGAGGTCCGCGACTACGCCCGCGCGGCGGCCCGCGTGACGCGCGCCACGGCGTCCGGACGGGCAGGGGATGTCATGTGAAGCACCGGCGGAAACCCGGTGGCAGCGGTGTCGGTGGTCCCGCCTATGCTGCACGGACTCGCACGCGGAACCAGGGGAGGGCGCGGCCATGCTCGGCAAGCTGTTCGGCAGGGATACGGAGAGACCGGCGGCGGATCCGTACGCCCTCCCGGCCCCGCGCAAGCGCAAGAACGGCATGTACGCCTTGCGCGCCCTCGGGGACACCCGGGTGCTCGCGCTGGTGGAGGCGGCCGACGCGGGTGACTGGGAGGAGGTCAAGGCGGCGCTCGCCCCCTTCGACCTCGGCCACGAGCACGATGTCCTCGGTGTGGTCGCGGACGTGGACGGCGTGGAGGAGTGGATCGGCCGGGCCGTCGAGGAGGACAAGGAGCACCGGGCGATCGCCCTGCTGATATCCGGCGCGCGCCACATCATCTGGGGCTGGGAGGCGCGTACCTCCGCGTGGGCCGCCGATGTCACGCAGGAGCAGTGGCGGATCTTCCACGAGCGGCTCCACATCGCCGAGGAGCAGCTCCTGGAGGCCGCCGAGCTGCGGCCGGACTGGGTCACGCCGTGGCGCCGCCTGCTCACCTCCGGGCGCGGCATGTCGCTGGGCGCCGCCGTCAACGAGACCCGGCGCGACGCCGCCCTGCGCCGCGACCCGCTGGACCTGGAGACCCACCTGGAGTGGCTCTCGCAGCTCCAGCCCCGCTGGGGCGGCGAGGCCGGCGAGGCCATGGCGTTCGCCCGTGAGGCGCTCGCCCGCGCCCCGCAGGGGCACCCGCTCGGCTGTGTGATCGCCATGGCGCACATCGAGGACTGGGTGGAGTCGGACGACGGGGACTGCCTCGTGGATCCGGCGATCCAGGCCGAGCTGCGGGCCGCGGCCGACCACAGCATCCTCCACCCCGCCTATGTGCGGCGCCTGGGCTGGCAGAACGACTTCAACATGTTCGCCATGGCCCTGTCGCTGGCGGGCGAGCGGCACACGATCCGCCGGGTGTTCCAGGCCCTCGACGGCGCCTACACCAATTGGCCGTGGACGTACTTCGCGGAGCCCGAGAAGGAATTCGCCCGCCGCCAGCGCCGCGCCTGACCCGCCACCGGCGCGTTCGCGTCGACGCTGCCCTGTCCGAGTCGACCGCCGTGCCCGTGCCCGTGCGCGCCGCCGGGCCCGAGCCCGACACCGGCCCGTCGGCCGGACCGGGCGACTCGCTCGATCCGGCGACGCGCCCCGAGCCGGCCGGCCCACCCGGCCCGTCCGGACCTGGCGGCTCGCCTGATCCGGCCGGCGCCCCCACCCAGGCCGGCGCCTCCGCCCAGGCCGGCGCCTCCGCCCAGGCCGGCGCGCCCGGCCCGCCCCGCACCCACCGCCCTCACCACCCCGGACTGCCCGATGACTGTGCCCGACATCGATTCCGCCGCGAACCCGGCCGGCGCCGACCGCACCTTCCAGGTCGATCTGCGCGGCCTCGTCGACCTCCTCTCCCACCACCTCTACTCCAGCCCGCGCGTCTACCTGCGCGAACTCCTGCAGAACGCGGTGGACGCGCTGACCGCCCGGCACGGCCTCGAACCGGCCGCCCCCGCCGACGCCTTCGGCATCCGCCTCTTCGCCGACGGCTCGGTCGTACGCGTCGAGGACGACGGCGTCGGCCTCACCGAGGCCGACGTGCACACCTTCCTCGCCACCATCGGCCGCAGCAGCAAGCGCGCGGACCGGATCGCCGAGCAGCGCGGCGACTTCATCGGCCAGTTCGGCATCGGCCTGCTCTCCTGCTTCCTGGTCGCGGACGAGATCCACGTCCTGAGCCGCTCCGCCCGCACCCCCGACGCGCCCGCCGTGGAGTGGCGGGGCCGCGGCGACGGCAGCTACACCGTCCGCACCCTGCCCGCCTCCGCCCGCCCCCGGCCCGGCACCACCGTCACCCTCACCCCGCGCGTCGACGCCGGCGAGTGGACCCGCCCGGCGCGGGTGCACGCGCTGGCCCGCCACTTCGGGTCCCTGCTGCGCCACCCGGTGACCTTCGACGACGGCACCGGCGGCCCCGGTGCTCCCGTCAACCCCGAGCCCGCGCCCTGGGCCCGTACGTACCCCACCCCGGGATCCCGCTCCCGCGCGCTGGCCGCGTACGGCGAGGAGGTCTTCGGCTTCACGCCGCTGGACACCATCGAGCTCGACCTGCCGGCCGTGGGCCTCAAGGGCATCGCGTGCGTGCTGCCCGAGGCGGTGCCGGCCGGGCGCCGCCACGGCCACCGCGTGCACGTCAAGGGCATGCTGCTGTCGGAGCAGGCGGAGGAGATCCTGCCCGACTGGGCGTTCTTCGTCCGCTGCGTCGTCGACGCCGAGAGCCTGCGCCCGACCGCGTCCCGCGAGTCCCTGTACGAGGACGACACGCTCGCCGCCGTCCGCGACGCCCTCGCCGAGCGGCTGCGCGCCTGGATCGCCCGGGCCGCGGCCAGCGACCCCGACCTGCTCGCCCGCTTCCTGCAGACCCACCACCTGGCCGTGAAGTCGCTCGCCGTGCACGACGACGAGATCCTGCGGATGCTGCTGCCGTGGCTGCCGTTCGAGACCACCGACGGGCACACCACCCTCGACGAGTTCGCCCGCACCCACCGCACGGTGCTCGTGACGTCCAGCGTGGAGGAGTTCCGGCAGGTCGCGGCCATCGCCTCGGCCGCGGGGCTCGGCGTCGTCAACGGCGGCTACACCTACGACCGCGAACTGGTCCACCGGCTGCCCGAGATCAGGCCCGAGGTCACGGTCGCCGACCTCGACCCGGCCACCCTCACCGCCCACCTCGACCCCGTCGACCGGGAGACGGAACTGGCCGCCGCGGCCTACCTCGCCCAGGCCCGCGACGCCCTCGCCGTCTTCGACTGCGACGTCGCGCTGCGCACCTTCCAGCCCGCCTCCGCCCCCGCCCTCCTCGTCGACAGCCGCGAGGCCCGGCACGAGCGCACCCGCTCCCAGCTCGCCCGCGAGCAGGAGGGCGGCCTGTGGGGCGACATCCTCGGCGCCCTGCGCCAGGAGGCCCCGCGGGCCCAGCTGATCCTCAACCAGCTCAACCCGCTGGTCCGCACCGCCGTCGCCATCGACGAGCCCGAGCTGGCCCGCACCAGCGCCGAAGCCCTCTACGGCCAGGCCGCGCTGCTGTCCCGGCGCCCGCTCAGGCCCGCCGAGTCGAGCCTCATCAACCGCTCCTTCCTCGACCTCCTCGCCCACGCCCTCCGCAAGGACAGCTGACGATGCCCACCGCACCCCACCCCCAGAGCACGGACGAGCTGTACCAGGCGCTCCACGAGAACGACCAGCGCCCCTACGGCCGCACCCGCACCATCACCGCCGAGGAACTCGTCGAGGCCGCCGAGCAGTTCGAGGAGACCGTCCCGCTCGTCCACGCGCTCCTCGAACTCCAGGAGGCGTACACCTACGGCTCCGAGCCCCGGAAGTCGCCCGTCGTCTTCGCCCGCCTGCTCACCCTCTTCGACGAGCAGCCCGACGCCTTCGACGAGCGGCTGCGCCACCTGCTGTTCTGGCGCTTCAAGTGGGTCGCCAACGCCCTGCGGGCGCTGCCCGAGATCCCGCTGACCAGCCTGCGCCAGTGGCTGACGGAGATGCGCGAGCGCTACGAGAAGGCCGGGCTCGGCCTCCAGCCCTACTACGGCCAGGCGTACCAGCTCGCCGCCCACACGGGCGAGGACACCACGCCCGCCTACGAGCTGTGGGCGGGCCGCACCCGCACCCGGCTGAGCGACTGCGAGGCCTGCGAGATCTGCGAGCGCGCCCGCCACCACCTCGCGGCGGGCGACGACGAACGGGCGCTGCGCACCTGGGAGCCCGTGCTGGCCGGCAAGGAGTCCTGCCAGGAGGAGCCCGCCCGCTCCGTCTCGTACGCGCTGCTGCCGCTGCTGCGCACCGGCCGCACCGACCAGGCCCGCGAGATGCACCTCGCCGGCTACCGCGCCTGCCGCCGCAACCCCTCGATGTCCGGGGAGGTCGGCCGGCACCTGGAGTTCTGCGCGCTGACCGGCAACGAGGCACGCGGCCTGGAACTGCTCGCCGAGAACCGGAGCCTCTTCGACGAGGTCGACTCGCCGCTGGACCAGCTCGACTTCCTCACCGGCGTGGAGGTCCTCCTCCGGCGCGTCGAGTCCCTCGGCCACGGCGAACTGCCCGCCGCCGGATACGCGGGCCGCACCTGGACGGTGGCCGGCCTGCGCGCCGAGGTGCGCGGCCGCGCCGACGACCTCGCCGCCCGCTTCGACGCCCGCAACGGCACCACGGCCCACGCCGACCGCCGCCGTGCCCGTCTCGACCGCGCCCCGCTCCTGGACGCGCTGGAACTGACCCTGCGCACCCGCGGCCTCGACGAGGTGGCCCCGGCCGCCCCGGTCGCCTCCCCCGCCTCCCGTGCGGCTGCCGCCGTCCCCGAGTCGCTGCCCGAGCTCATCGTGCGGGCGCGGGAACTGGACGAGCAGGGACACCCGGACGCGCACGCCTGCTGGACGCGGCTGCGGACGCTCGCCGCCGCACGCGACTACGCCCATCCCGACGACCCGGCCGTGGGCCCGCTCGTACGGCTGCGTGCCGACCTGCTCGACGACGAGGCCGGCCTGGCGGGGGAGAAGGAGGAGTACGCCGAGGCCGCCGCCCTCCACGAGGACGCCGCGGCCCTGTACGACGACGCCGGCCTGCCGGGACACGCGGCGCTCGCCCGCGCCTGCGCCCTGGTGGCCTCCGCCGAGCTCCGAGCGGAGGGCGCCGAGGACGCGGACGCGGCCAAGGCCGCCGCGATGACCGCCGCCCACGAGGCCATCGTCCGCCTCCAGGAGGAGACCTCCGGCCTCACCCCGTACCAGGAGGCCCGCCTGCTGCGGCTGCGGGTGACCGCGCTCGCCCTGCGCCTGCAGACCTCGCGCCGTGAGGAGGACGTCGCGCCGGTCTTCGCCGAGGTGGACCTGATGCACGCCTTCGCCACCCGGCACGACGTCGTCGGGCAGATCTCCAGCGCCCTGCGGATGCGCGCCAGCACGTACGCCCTCTCCGGTGACCTGCCCGCCGCGGTCACCGAGATCGACGCACTCCTCGACCGGCTCAGGGAGCACGGGCCCGCCTGGCACCTGCCGCACGCGCTCGGACTGCGCGGCCGGCTCCAGCTCGGCCTGCGGGACGCGCAGGCCGCGTACGCGGACCTGGCCGAGGCCCTGCGCCTGGCCGCCGACTGGCCGGCCGACGCGATGGACACCGGCCGCCTCCACGGCGATCTGGCCGAGGCCTGCATACACCTGGGCCGCCCCGAGGAGGCACTGCGGCACCTGACGCGCTCGGCGGAGGCGGACCTTCGCCGCGGCAGCCGTACGGACGCGTTCTGCACCTACAGCAACGCGGCCCAGCTCAGCCTGGACCTCGGCCGCGTCGAGGACTGCATCGCCCTGCTCGACTCCCTGCTGGCCGAGCCGGACGTCGCCGCCGGCGAACTGGACGACCGGCTCGTCGCCCAGCTGCGTCTGATCCGCGCCCGCGCGCTGAACGCGGGGGAGGACCTGAAGGCGGCCACGGCGGAGTTCGTCGCCCTCGCGGCCGAGTCGGCCGGCTGGGACGACGACCCGGGCAGCCACGCCATGATCGCCGGTGAGACGGCCGTCCTCCTCGGCGAGTCCGGTGACTTCGACCGGGCCCGCGAGGCCGCCGACCAGGCGATCGCCGCCCACGCCCGGGCCCCGCGCTACGAGCAGCTCAGCGGCTGCCTGCGCGAACTCGCCCGCCTCCAGGCCCAGCAGCAGGGCGCCGACGGCCTGCCGCAGGCCCTCGCCTTCCTCGCCGACGCGGGCAAGGTCGCCGACGAGGCCCGCGCCGCCGGTTACGAGGCCCACGGCCGCTCCCTGGACACCGCCCTGGCGTACGAGTACGGGCGGGTGAACGCCCACGCCGGCGCGTACGAGGACGCCCTGACCGCCCTGGAGAAGGCCCTCGCGCTGCTCGGCGAGCCCGGACCGGAGGACGACCGCGCCGGCGAGTGGGCCGAGTGCGTCCGTCTCGCGGCCGCCATGGAGGGCATCTACCTGGAACGCACCGCCCCCGCCCTGGCCCGCCTCGACGCGGCGGTCTCCCGCCTGACCGCCCTGGGCCGCACCGAGGAGTCCGAGCCGCTGACCGCCCTGGCGGCCCGGCTTCGCGACGAGGAGTGAGACGAGGATCGAGACGGCGGATCACGGAGGGCCGGGGCCCGGCGCCCCGGCCCCCGTGATCCTGACGACATCCCCCTAGTCCCGGACGTACTCGCCCGGCTCCCCGTCCGCCGACATGCCGTACAGGTGGAGCAGTTCCTTGCCCTTGTAGCGGACGATGCGGAAGTTGCCGGAGCCGTTCTCGGCGCAGTCCGGGTCCCAGACGTCCGGGTCGCGGGTCTCCGGGCCGATGACGAGGAGGGAGCCCGCGCCGGCGACGACGGCGGTGGAGGCGCAGCTGATGTCCTCGGACGTCGGATTGCCCTCGTTGTCCGTACGCGGGTAGGACTGCTCGAAGCGGACCAGGGGCGCGCCGATCGGGCCCTGGTTGATGGTGACCCGGTAGACGTAGCGGTCGACCATGTCCGGCGGGATCGCGTGCAGCGGGGTCTGCTTCCAGGAGCCGACGAGCGCGGCGGGGACGACGTTCGCGCCTGCCTTGACCCGCTGGAAAGTGCTCTTGGCGACGCCCGAGGTCCATTCGACGACATCGGTGGACCGCAGCCGGAGGGTCTGCCGGGCGGCCGGGGTGCAGCGCTGGGCGGGGACGGACTCGGTGATCTCGGCCTCGCCGAGGACCAGTTCGCTGTCGGTGGCGGAGAGCAGCACGGCCCGGCCGATGCACATCCGCTCGCCGGTGACGTGGGTGTAGACGGCCGTCCTGGCGCCCGCCGCGCCCTGGGAGATCTCGATCCGGCTGGTCTCGTACGGGTGGTTCGCCGTGCCGCGCAGGACGCCTTCCCAGGCGCCGAGGAACGCGTCGGGGACGATTCCCGGAGCCGGCCGGGCGGAGGTGGAGCCGGTGGTGCCGCGCCCCTTGTCCTGCTGCCCGTCGGCGCCGCCGCCGGAGCCTCCGAACCAGCCGGGCCACACGGTGTACGCGAGGCCCGCCGCGGCGGCCACGGCGAGGGCCGTGACGGCGGCCACCAGGCCCGTACGGCGGCGCCGCGGCCCGCTCTCGCGGGTCGCCGGCAGGGGGGTCGCCGGCGTGGGGTCGCCGGCCTGGTCGGGCGCGCCGTTCTCGGCCTCCAGGAGCCGGGCGGCATGGCGGCCGAGCCGGGCGAGGACATCGGCGGGCAGCCACGGGTCGGTGACCTGGAGGGTGTCGACCAGCTCGGTGGCCGAGGGCCGCGCCGCCGGGTCCTTGGCGAGGCAGGCCCGGATGAGACCGGCCAGTTCGGGCGCGAGCCCGGTCAGGTCGGGCTCGTCGTGGGCGATGCGGAACATCGTGGCGTGGACACCGCTGTCGGACCCGCCGAACGGGGAACGTCCGGTCGCCGCGTACGCCAGGACCGAACCCAGGCAGAACACGTCCGACGCGGGCGTCAGCTTCTCGCCGCGCACCTGCTCGGGGGACATGAAGCCGGGCGAGCCGACGACCGCCCCGGTGCTGGTGAGACCGCCGTCGGTGACGGTGTCGACGGCGCGGGCGATGCCGAAGTCGATGATCTGCGGGCCGTCGACGGTCAGCAGCACGTTGGACGGCTTCAGGTCGCGGTGGACCAGGCCCGAGCTGTGGATGTGGGTGAGCGCGCGGGCGAGGCCGGAGGCGAGGGTGCGCACGCTGGCGGGCGGCAGCGGCCCGTACTCGTCGTTGACGACGGTGCGCAGGGACGGCCCGGGGACGTATCCGACGGCGACCCAGGGGAGTTCGGCGTCGGTGTCCGCGCCGAGCACCGGCGCGGTGCCGGTGCCGCCGACCCGCTCCAGCGCGGCCACCTCGCGGGCGAACCGGCGCCGGAACTCGTCCTGGGCGGCCAGCTCCGGGTGCACGACCTTCACGGCGACGGCACGGCCGCCCGCCGACCGGGCCAGGTACACCCGGCCCATGCCGCCCACGCCGAGCCGGCCGAGCAGCCGGAACGGACCGATGGTGACCGGGTCTTCCGCGTTCAAGGGATCCACGTCGCAAGAGGATGCCAGACGCGCTGTCCGAGGGGACCGGGCGTCCGGCGACCGATCGACCGGAGGCCGGCCGTCCGGTGACCGGGCCTCATCCCTCGCCGCAGATCCTCAGCCCTCTGGGGGTGGAGCAGGGCAGATGGCCGTGGGTGGAGATGACGGCCTGGCCGGCGCCCCGACTGAGGTAGGTGAGGAAGCTGGAGGTCAGTGAGTCGGCGGGCGGCTGACCCCAGGTGTAGGCGTACTCGATCTCCCGGTACGGGTAGGGGGAGGCGCCGATCTCGTCGAGATTTGGCCGGCGGCCGTCGACGGCGATCCGGTGCAGGCCCGCGAGGCCGGTGCCGGAGCGCAGTTCGGTGTAGCCGAGGGCGCCGGGCAGGGCGGCGACCATGGACAGGACCTGTTCGGTGCTGTCGAGTTCGCAGCGCACCACCCGGGCCCCGGGGTCGTCCTTGTGGGCGCAGTCGCGGGAGGAGTGGGCGGGTTCGTTGCGGCCGAGGACCCGGCGCTGGAAGACCTCGCGGGTGCCGGAGTTGGCGTCGCGGCTGACCAGCCGGACGGGCAGGTCGGGGCCGCCGAGGGCACGCCAGTTGGTGATGTCGCCGGAGTAGAGGCGGCGGACCTGCTCCAGGGTGAGGTTCTCCAGCGGGACGGCGTCGTTGAGCACGAGGGTGTACAGGGAGACGGCGACCATGTTCTCCCGCAGCTGCGGGTGGCCGCCGGGCTTGCGGCCGTCGGAGAGGGCGATGAGGGCGGGGGAGCCGTGGGCGGTCTCGGCACCCCGCGCGGCGAGCTCCCGTATGCCGGCGGCGGAGCCGTGGGCGTCGACGACGACGGTGGCGCCCTCGCAGTCCTTCTCGTACTGCCGGGCGAGGTCGCGGACGACGGGGGCGAACGCGGTCGATCCGGTGACGGTCAGGGTGCCCTGGGCGCAGCCCATGGGCGGCGGGGCGTCGTCGCCGGCCACGATGATCGAGGCGAGGGCGATGACGCAGGCGGTGAGGGCGACGGTGACGGCGCGGGCGGCGCGGCTGAAGGTGGGCGGCTTGTCGTCGAAGGTCGTGCTGTGGTTGACGTGGATGTCGCCGTCGCGGATCTCGCCGGTGACGGTGACCGGGCTGCCGACCGGGCCGCCGGTGAGCAGGGCCAGCAGTTTGAAGTACTGGCCGCGGTTGAGCGGCACCTTGGGCAGCCGGATCTCGGAGCCGTGCTGGCTGGGCGTGGCGGTGCCGAAGGGGGCGTGGGTGACGGCCGCGGCCCGTACGGTCCGGCCGGCGAAGGCGACCGTCAGGCCGTGGCTCTCCCCGTTGTAGTCCTCCCGGCCGATCGAGACGCCGCCGTCGTTCTCGATCCGCAGCAGGACGAGGGTGGCGTCCGCCATGTTCGGTTGCTCGTTGAACAGCCCCAGGCGGGCGTCGTCCCGTTCACCCACCGGGGTGTCCAGCTGGATCCGGTAACCGATCCGCTTGCGGCGCGGTATCCGGCGCTCGATCACGAGCACGGCGAGGGTGACGGCCACACCGAGCAGCGCGGTGAGGACGGCGATGACGTTCTCGGGGCTGACCCAGTCCACGATCGCCACCGTACGGACGTGTGTGCGGTCCGGTGCGGGAGCCGGCACACCGCCACCTGGAGTTCCGTCTTCCGTCATCTGTTGCCGGGGGTCGCGGGCCTGGGTGTAATGGCCCCGAGGGGGCTGCCGCAGGAGGAGAACCCCATGCGTGTCGTCGAAGTGACCGCCTACGGCGGACCCGAGGTGCTGAGGATGGCCCGCCGCCCCGAGCCCGAGGCCGGGGACATGCCGGGCCGTGTCCGGGTGAGGCTGAACGCGGCCGGTGTCACCATCGCGGACCTCAGGATCCGCGCCGGCCTGTACGTCCACGAGACCGGCGATCTGCGACCCCCCTTCGTCCTGGGCACGGACTTCGCCGGCCGGCTCCTCGACCCTGCCCCCGGCCCCGAGGGCAGCCTCCCCGCCGGCACCCGGGTGGCGGGCTTCATCCCCTGGCTCCGGGAGCTGACCGGCCACGGCACCTACACCGAGGTCGCCCAGGTCGACCCCGAGTGGCTGGCACCGATCCCGGACGACGTGGACTTCACCGCGGCCGCCTCCGTCCCCCTCGCCGCCGTCACCGCCCGCCAGGCCCTGGACCGGCTGTTGCTGCCCGCCGGGTCGACGCTGCTCGTCACCGGCGCCAGCGGCGTCGTGGGCCGCTTCGCGGTCCAGTTCGCGGCGGCGGCAGGCCTGGACGTGGTGGCCGTCGCCTACGAGGGCGACGAGAGCGAGCTGAAGGTCCTCGGCGCCAAGCACTGCGTCACCCGCGGCGAACCGGCCGAGGTGCTCGCGAACATCCTCGAACACGCCCCGCAACGGGTGGACGGCGTCTTCGACGGGGCCCTGATCGGCCCGCCGATGCTGGCCTCGGTGAAGGACGGCGGCGTCTTCGTCGCCCTCGCCCCGGACCGCGCCCCCACCCCCGAGCGGGACATCCGCGTCGAGACCGTCCTCGCCGAGCCCGACCCCCGCGCCCTGAAGGACATCCTCCAGAAGGTCGCGGACCGGGAGCTCATCACCCGGGTGGCCGACGTCATGCCCCTGGAAGAGGTCGCCGAGGCCCACCGCCGCGCGGAGGCGGGGCGCCGCCCCGGCCGGATCATCCTGATGATCTGAGACCCGTCTGCGCCGCGAGCTCCGCGTCGGCGCGCTCGGTGACGAGGGCGAGGACGCGGCCGGCGGCGGCCAGGTCCTCCTCCGGTATCCCGCCCCAGACCCGGGCCGTGACGGGAGCGATCTCCGCCCCGACGGCGGCGGTCAGCTCTCGTCCCGCCTCCGTGGCGCGAACGTGGGTGCCGTCCGCCACGAGCAGCCGCCTGGTCAGCAGCTCGTCGAGCGTGGTGCGGACAGCGGCCGGATCCGCCTTGAGGGACGCCCGGAGCTGGGCGACGAGCTCCTCCTCCGTCTGCGGGGCGTCGGCGGTGACGGCGGCGCGCAGGGTCAGCTGCTGCTGGAAGGTGAGGCCGTGCCGCGCCAGGACCCGTTCGAGCACGCCCCGGGCCGCGTAGTGGGCCAGCCCCAGGAGGCGCGAGTCGGCGCGGGGCGCGGACGCGGGGCCGGAAGGGAGGGTGGAAGCGGGCGAGGGCGCGAGCGCGGGCGTGGGCGTGGGGGCGGAAGCGGTGGCGGTCGGGGCGAGGGTGCTGATCTCGGACATGCTCGTTCACTCCTCTAACGTTCACTCGCCTAACGTTCGTGGCACTAACGACGTTAGATCGTTCGGGCCACTAACGCAAGAGGTAATCTGCACGGCATGAGCGAGACCTCCGACCGGCCCGAGCGCCCCGCGACGCACGACGCGGACGAGCGGCAGGCCCCCGACCGCCTCCGCGGTCTGCCCAGCCGTCTGCTCGCCCTGGCCTCCGCCCGTGCCGACCGCATGGTGAGCGAGCGCCTCGCCGCCGAGGACGCCCGCAAGTGGCACTACGCGGTGCTGGTGTCCCTCGACGAGCACGGCCCCGCGAGCCAGGCCGGCCTCAGCCGCAGCACCGGCATCTACCGCAGCGACCTCGTGTCGGTCATCAACGAGCTGGAGGAGCGGGGCCATGTCGCCCGCACCCCTGACCCCGACGACCGGCGTCGCAATGTCGTCACCCTCACCCCACAGGGCCGCAAGCGCCTCAAGCGCCTCGACAAGGTCCTCGCCGACGCGCAGAACGACCTGATGGAGCCGCTCTCGGTCGCCGAACGGGCCCTGCTCGTCGGCCTGTTGGAGCGTGTGCTGACCCGCTGAGCGGAAGAGGTCCGGAGCGGTCCGGACGGATTCCGTCCGGTCCAGACCATTGACAGGTTCAGACCAATCGCGCTTCGCTGGCCTTCCCCCACCGGAAGGACGAGCGCATGCTGCGACGTCTGCTCACAGTCCTCGCCGCGATCTGTACGGTCGTCGGCCTCGCCGTACTCCTCCCCACCGCACAGGCGGGCGCCGCCCCCGCCTGTGTCGCCGCCTGGAACTCCTCCAGCGTCTACACCGGCGGCATGACCGCCTCGTACAACGGCCGCAACTGGTACGCCAAGTGGTGGACCCAGAACGAGCGCCCCGGCTCCGCCGACGTCTGGCGCGACGAGGGCGCCTGCGGCGGTGGCGGCACCACCCCGCCGCCCACGCCGTCCGGATTCGTCGTCTCCGAGGCCCAGTTCAACCAGATGTTCCCGAGCCGGAACTCCTTCTACACGTACGCCGGCCTCACCGCCGCCCTCGGCGCGTACCCCGGCTTCGCCACCACCGGCAGCGACACCGTGAAGAAGCAGGAGGCCGCCGCCTTCCTCGCCAACGTCCACCACGAGACCGGCGGCCTCGTCCACGTCGTCGAGCAGAACACCGCCAACTACCCGCACTACTGCGACGCCACCCAGCCCTACGGCTGCCCCGCCGGCCAGGCCGCCTACTACGGCCGCGGGCCCATCCAGCTCTCCTGGAACTTCAACTACAAGGCGGCGGGCGACGCCCTCGGCATCAACCTGCTGAACGACCCCTACCGCGTCGAGCGCGAGCCGGCCGTCGCCTGGAAGACCGGCCTCTGGTACTGGAACACCCAGAACGGCCCCGGCACCATGACCGCCCACAACGCCATGGTCAACGGCGCCGGCTTCGGCGAGACCATCCGCTCGATCAACGGCGCCCTGGAATGCAACGGCGGCAACCCGGCCCAGGTGCAGAGCCGGGTCACCAAGTACCAGCAGTTCACCCAGATCCTGGGCGTCCCCACCGGTTCGAACCTCTACTGCTAGACCGGGCCGGTCAGCCCTGCCAGGCGACGAACGAGGACCACGCGGACGGCTCGACGACGAACGTCGGGCCGTCCTGCACCTTGGAGTCACGGACGTGGACGGCGTCGCCGCTCTTCAAGGACTTGTGCCGGGCGAAGGCGACCTCGACACATTCGCCGCCGCCACTGTCGCTGTAGCTGGACTTGAACCAGTGCAGGGTGTCGCTCATCTCTGTACTCCCGCCAACCGTTCGATGAGACCCAGTGACTCGCGCGGACTCAGGGCCTGTGCCCGGATCTTCGCATACCGCTGTACATGTGCACTGACCTTCGTACGGTCGGTGACGAGCACGCTCTCACCCTGGATCTCCAGGTAGGTCACGAGGTCGTGCTCGTGTGTCTCGATGACGGTCAGGTTGCCTCGGTCACCCGCGTACTCGCCACCCAGTGCTGCCCTCAGGGGCAGCACTTGCAGGTTTACGTTCCTCCGCCGTGCGCAGTCTGCCAAGTACATCAGCTGCTCACGCATGAGCTCCTCACTTGCGATCGGCCGCAGAAGAACGGACTCATCGAGTACGAGCTCGACCTCGCACGTCGGCTTCCGGTCGAACAGCTTCTTCCGCGCCATCCGGCCTACGACCAGCTCCTCGACCCGCTCCGGCGTCGGCTCCGGATAGCCGCCCGCGATCAACGCCCGCGCGTACTCCTCCGTCTGGAACAGGCCGTGGACGACGTGCGTGGCGTACAACCACAGCGCCACCGCCTTCTGCTCGATCGGCGCGTACTTCCGGAACTGTTCCGGCAGCCTCTCCAGTCGTACGAGCTCCCGCAGCTCCTCGAACACGCCCGTCCCGTCCCCCAGCACCTCCTCCAGCTTCACCAGCATCTCGTCGCTCACCGGCTGCGCCAGCGTCTCCATCGCGCTCACCGCCGCGCCGCTGTAACCCATGCGCGCCCCCAACTGCTCCTGAGTGAGCCCTGCGCGCTGGCGCATTCGTTTTGCCAGCACCGCTGCCATGCGCGCCGCAGGGCCTGCCGTTTCCTTGTTTTCCGATCGCGCCATTCGCGTCCCCATTCGGACTCAACCGATCTCAACCGGTCTCAACTGCTCCCCGCCGAATTCGACCGCGTGCCAGGCGCATTGACGCAGGTCAACGGGTTGCCGACGCGCCCCCGCAGTCGTGGAAAACGCTAGCGTCGACGCGGGAACATGTCCCTGTGAATGCCTCAAAACCTGAGCGGAATGCGTCCTCGTGTGATTGGATTCCCCATTCCGGTTTCCAGCTCCGCAAGGCCGGAGTGCAATTCGACGCCATCCGCGTCGACGGAGACGACGGCCGCCGCCTCGCCGAGTGGATGTCGGTTCTGACCGGGGGCGAGCCCGGGCCCGTCGTCGTGGAGGAGAACGGGCGGCGGGGGGTCTACTTCCTCCTCCCGCCCGGTACGACGGCGCACCGGTCGTGGCCCCGTGGGGTGACCCGGTTCAATGCCGGTCCCGCCCATGTGAGTTACGTGCCGGTGCCCGCGCTGACGGGCAAGACCTGGCCGCTCGCCTGGCGCTTCCCTCCGACCGCCCCTGACCGCTTCGTCCATCCGCTGCTGCTGCGCAGTGCCGTGAGGGAGCTGCTGCCTTGACGGTCGTCAGGCAGGGAGTTCCGTCGCCCAGGCCGTCCGGCGCAGGTACGTCGCATAGGCGGCCTGGCAGTGCGGTGCCCAGGTGACGTCGGTGACCCAGGGCTTGTCGGGGCCGAGGAAGTGGATGATCCGGGGGTCGGCCTTGTGATGGGCGGCGAGGAGCTCCTCCTCGACCGGGCAGTTCCATTCCCTCGGGAACTCGGTCCAGGCGCCGCCGCTGACCGCGTTGAGCGCTTCCTGGTCGGCGAAGCGCATGGCGGGGTGGCTCCGCGCGTAGTGCAGGGCGCGCTCGCGGATGCGCGCGGTCCGCCAGCGGTCGAGGTCGATGACCATGACGCCGGCGTTGAAGTACTTGGTGCTCGCCGGGAGTCCGAGGTCGCGGTAGTCCGGCACGCCCAGTTCCGAGGAGACGTAAGGGATTCCCTTGTCCTGCGCGGCGGCGAACGGCTGCCCTCCGAGGCCGATCCGCCACAGCGGGGACAGGTCACGGAGCACGAGGATGTCGGCGTCGAGGTAGATCAGGCGCCGGTAGGAGGAGGGGAGGAGCTCGGGGAGGAACCAGCGGCCGTAGACGTTGCGGTTGAGGTGGAGCACGAACTCGTGGTCCGAGAGGGGGAGTCCGTCGAGGTTCTCGCGGGGGAGCGGGACGAAGCGGACCCGCGTGCCCGGCGGCCAGGAGGCGAGGACGCGGGCGCGGGTGGGCGCGGTGATGCCGAGGTCGAGGACCACGATCTCCAGGGGTGCGGTACCGGCGTAGTGGTCGATGAGCGACCGGCCCGCGACGGCCATCGGCAGCGCGTACGCCTCGTCCACCGCGAAGCCCACGCAGGTCCGCTCCCGCCGGGTCGCCCCGTCGTCGTCGCCTGCCATCCGGCCTCCCCCGGGGTGTCCGTACGGTAGGGCAGACGGGCAGACTAGGCGCTCGCCGCCGGGCGGACAGCGACGGATCCGGCCAGCTTTGGCCAAAGCCCCTCAGGGGGCCGGCGGTCGTTCCTCGCCGATCGCCTCCAGCGCCTCCGTCGCCTCCAGCGTGTCCCTTTCCTTCAGCGTGTCCCTTTCCTCCAGCGCGTCCATCGCCTCCGAGAGCCGTTCCAGCACCCGTACGGTCTCGTCGAAGGCGTCCTGGCCGCCGAGTTCCCGCATGAGGCGGGCGGCCAGTTCCGCGTGGCCCGGGTCGATCCGCCCGATCGCGGCGCGGCCGGCCTCGGTCGGGGCGAGGAGCTTGGCGCGGCGGTGGGCCGGGTTCGGCTCGTAGACGGCCAGCCCGTCCCGTACGAGCAGGTCGGCGACGCGCTGGACGCTCTGGCGGGTGATGCCCATGACGCGGGCGATCCCGGCGACCGGCAGCGGCTCGCGCAGCACCGCACCCAGGACCTGCCACCGGGCGGCGGTCAGGCCGGCCGGCCCGGCCAGCCTCTCGGAGACGGCGAGGAACTGACCGCCCAGGCGGAAGACACCCAGCGCGGTCCGGGACAGCGCCTCCTGCTGCTCGCGGCTCATGCGGTCACTCCTCGTCCGCGTCGAGCTCGGCGAAGGCCGCCGGATCGGAGTCGTGGAAGAGGCGGTACCAGGCGTCCCGCTTGCCCTCGTACGCGCCGAGACGGGCGAAGATCTCGCGGGCGAAGGCGACCGGCTCGGTCGGGCCGGCGGTGATCAGGTCGCCGTCCCTGACGGCGTCGGCCTCCGCGTACCGCTCGCCGCCCTTGTAGCCGGTGGCGGCCAGGTAGAAGGAGGCGGCGCTCGTGTGGGGGCGGTCGTCGAGCAGGCCCTCCTTGGCGAGTCCCGCGGTGGCGCCGCAGATCGCGGCGACGGGGACGCCGGCGTCGAGGAAGGCGCGGGCCTTGGCGGTGAAGGGCGCGAGCTCGTCGCCCTCGTCGTACTTCTCGGCGCCGGGGAGGATCAGCAGCGCGCTGTCCTCGGGGTCGAGCTCGGCGAGGGAGAGGTCCGGGACGATCCGGATGCCGGCGATGGTCGTGACGGGCTCCCCGGCGGCCGGGCCGACGGTCCGGACGGTGTAGCCGGCGCGGGCGAGCCAGGCGGTGGCGTGGCCCGTCTCCCAGTCGGCGAGGGTGTCGTAGACGGCGAGATGGACGGTCGTACGGGCGTCGGTGGTGCGGGTGTCGGTGGTGCGGGCGGTGCTGGTCATGGCGGCCTCCCAGGCTCCGGGGGGACGGGGACCTCGCCCCTATGACAGAAGGCTGTCATGTCGACAGCATGCTGTCAATAGTTCCGGGAATGCGGCGGGGGAGTGCAAGATGTCGGGTCCGCCGCCGTCTCGGTGGACAAGATGGTCATGGCCGCTCCCACCTGCGCATACCTACGCTCGACGCATGACCCCTCATGTCGAGCCCGACCCCCAGGCCGGTGCGGCCGTCAAAGCCGCAGACCGTGCGCACGTCTTCCACTCCTGGTCCGCCCAGGGCCTGATCGACCCGCTCGCCGTCGCCGGCGCCGAGGGTTCGTACTTCTGGGACTACGACGGGAACCGCTACCTCGACTTCACCAGCGGCCTCGTCTACACCAACATCGGCTACCAGCACCCCAAGGTCGTCGCCGCCATCCAGGAGCAGGCCGGGAAGCTCGCGACCTTCGCGCCCGCCTTCGCCGTGGACGTCCGCTCCGAGGCCGCACGCCTCATCGCCGAGCGGACCCCCGGCGACCTGAACAAGATCTTCTTCACCAACGGCGGTGCCGAGGCCGTCGAGAACGCCGTCCGCATGGCCCGGCTGCACACGGGCCGTACGAAGCTGCTCTCCGCCTACCGCTCGTACCACGGCGCCACCTCCACCGCGATCAACCTCACCGGCGACCCGCGCCGCTGGGCCTCCGACACCGCCTCCGCCGGCGTCGTGCACTTCTGGGCGCCGTTCCTCTACCGCTCGCCGTTCTACGCCACCACCGAGGCGGAGGAGAGCGCCCGGGCCCTCCAGCACCTCGAGGACACCATCGCCTTCGAGGGCCCGCAGACGATCGCCGCGATCATCCTGGAGACCGTCCCCGGCACCGCCGGCATCATGACCCCGCCGCCCGGCTACCTCGCCGGCGTGCGCGAGATCTGCGACAAGTACGGCATCGTCTTCATCCTCGACGAGGTCATGGCGGGCTTCGGACGCACCGGCAGGTGGTTCGCCTCCGAGCACTTCGACGTCGTGCCCGACCTGATGACCTTCGCCAAGGGCGTCAACTCCGGTTACGTGCCGCTCGGCGGCGTCGCCATCAGCGAGGAGATCGCCGCCACCTTCGACAAGCGGCCCTACCCGGGCGGACTGACCTACTCCGGTCACCCGCTGGCCTGCGCCGCCGCCGTCGCCACCATCCAGGTGATGGAGGACGAGAAGGTCGTCGAGCACGCCGCCCACATCGGCGAGACCGTCCTCGGGCCCGGCCTGCGCGAGCTCGCCGAGCGCCACCCGTCGGTCGGGGAGGTGCGCGGCCTCGGGGTCTTCTGGGCACTCGACCTGGTCAGGAACAAGGAGACCCGCGAGCCGCTCGTCCCGTACAACGCGGCGGGCGAGGCCAACGCGCCCATGGCGGCCTTCGCCGCCGAGGCGAAGAAGAACGGCCTGTGGCCCTTCGTGAACATGAACCGCACCCACGCCGTCCCCGCCTGCAACGTCAGCGAGGCGGAGGCCAAGGAGGGCCTCGCCGCCCTCGACGCGGCGCTCACGGTGGCGGACCGGCACACGGTCTGACGCCCGCCGTCCACACCCACACCCTGCACGGGGGCCCGTACGGCGGCCCTGTACGGCGTTCCTGTGCGGCGGGTGACGTGATCGGCCCTCTCCGTGGTCTCGACTAGGGTGTCCGGGAACCGGACGGAGGGGGTCGAACACATGCCCGCGAGCGGAGCTGTCACCCGCAACACCCTGCGCCGGCAGATCGCGGACGCGCTCCGTGACGAGGTCCTCGCGGGGCGTC
Source organism: Streptomyces sp. NPDC012769 (assembly GCF_042901205.1). Lineage (NCBI taxonomy): Bacteria > Bacillati > Actinomycetota > Actinomycetes > Kitasatosporales > Streptomycetaceae > Streptomyces > Streptomyces sp. NPDC012769. The sequence goes on from NZ_JBIBCP010000005.1 coordinate 491,877, forward strand.
TCCAGCCCGGCGAGGAATTCACCGTCAAGCAGATCGCCGAGCAGTACGGGGTGTCCGCGACACCCGTGCGCGAGGCCCTCGTCGACCTCTGCGCCCAAGGACTCCTCGACTCCGACCAGCACCGCGGCTTCCGCGTCCACCAGTTCTCGGTCGACGACTACCGGGGCATGGTCGAGGCCCGCATGCTCGTCGTGGACGGCATCTTCCGCCACCACGCCCCGCGCACCACGCCACCGCCCCCGCAGGCCCCGCCGGGCGCCGATCCCGCCGATCCCGACGTCTCCGTCGGGGTCGCGCTGGTGTCGATACGGCGCCGGGGCGAGGCGGCCGCCCGCGCGGCCCGGGCCGGCGATCTGGACATCCTCATCGGCTACGACATCCGCTACTGGCGCGAGCTCGGCCGGCTGGTCTCCGCCAACGACTACATCGCCGACTTCCTGCACCGGCTGCGGGTCCAGGCCTGGGTGTTCTCCGTTCCCTACCTGCGCTCCGACCGCGATCTGCTCGGCTGGCTCTGGAGCGGCCACGTCGATCTGGTGGACGCGATCACCCGCGGCGACGCGGAGGGCGCCGTCGCGGTCGTACGGGAGTACAACGCGCGGTCGCTGGAGTGGGCGGACCGGCTGGACGCCCGCGCGGGTTGAGCCGGGTCGAGCCAGGCGCGAGGGCGGGTTGAGGCGGCCCTTCCGGGGGCAGTCCCCTCGTACCCGTCCCCCCGGACGGCGCGGCCGGACTAATCTGGCCGTCCCCACGAACGATGATCCCGCGGCCGACCCGCGCAACTGACGGAGAGCGAGCGTCCCTTGGCCTGTGACCTGTGGCTGGTCCCCCTCGTCGACGTGCTGTGCCACAGCCCCGACAACCCCTTCGCCGAAGAGATCGCCTCCTACGACCACGCCCTGACCGCGGCCGGTCTGCCCACCGTGCCGGTCTACGCGTACATGCCAGGGCTCTCCGGGGACGTCGCCCCCGTCGCCGGCTTCGACTACGAGGCCCTGCACTTCCTGCGCCGCGCCTACCTGCTCCAGATGTGCGGGCTGCCCGTGGAGCCGGTCGGCGAGCTCGGCGGGGACTACGAGCAGCTCCTGGAGATGTTCGAGGCGACCGCCCAGCAGTCCCACCTGGTCTGGCACTACGACCACGCCGGTGCCTACGTGCCGGTCGACTTCCCCGTGCCGCTGTCCAACGACCAGCTCCTGGAGGGCGGCGGTCCGCTCGGCTCCTCGCACGGGCTGCTGCGCGAGCTGGAGTTCGTGGCGCCTTCGATCGGCATCGACCCGGCCAACCCGCCCGCCGCCCCGCGGCCCCCGGACCGGCCCACCGCCCTGGAGGAACCCGCCGCCCCGGTCCCGTACCAGGACGACAGCCCCTTCGCCCGGGAGCGCCACGTGTGGCTGGGCCTGCACGCGGCGGCGACCCGGAGCCTCGGCCAGGGCTCCATGATCATCCTGAGCTAGCCCAGCCCGCCCAGCCCGCCCAGCCCGCCCAGCCCGCCCAGCCCGCCCAGCCCGCCCAGCCCGCCCAGCCCGCCCCACTCGCCTCTACCGCCCCGACGGCCCCGCACGGCCGTCAGCGCGGCTGTCAGCATGGCCGTCAGCGCGGCTCCGGCGGGCGTTGGCGCGGCATGTTGGGCCGGGTGCCCGGCGGCAGCGGGAAGCGGCCCGAGGGGTGGCCGCTCTCGGGCCGGGCCGGCGTCGTGCCGACCGACTGCAGGGCCAGTGGCGCCGGCCCCGAGCGGAACTCGACCATCCAGTCCGCGGTCTCCGCCCGTACGAGCTCGGTCACGTCCTCCGAGAAGCGGCGCAGCACGCCCAGACAGCGCTCGGCGGCCTCGCTGGCCGTGCCCTCGGTGGGCCCGAGGACCTCGCGCACGCTCTCCGACGCCCAGTCGAACTGGAGCGCCTGGAGTCGCCGCTGCACCGCCTGGGCGGTGGCCATGTCCCTGATCCAGCCGGAGGTCAGGCCGAAGTAGCGGTCGCAGGCGAGGCAGGCGGCGCCGAGGAGCAGCGAGAGGTAGCCCCAGCCGGCCGTCCCCTCGGCGGCCCCGGTGAGGTCGAGCAGCGGCAGCGCGGCACCGGCGATCACCCCGAGGGCCGTGCCGACGCGCAGGATGCGGGCGCAGCGGCGCTTCCAGACGCGGTCGGACAGATACCACTCGGCGGTGCGCAGGGCGTTCGACTCGACCCAGCGGTAGAGCTCGTCGAGGCGTTCGGCGGGCTCGCCCCAGTCGCCCAGCGGGAAGGGCGACCCGGTCAGGTCGCGGTGGGCGGCCGGACGTCCGGGCTTCCCCGGGCCGCCGGGCTCCCCCGCGCGCCCGGGCGTTCCCGGGCCTTCGGGGTTCCCCGGCTGCGGCTGCATGTCCGGCTGCTGGCTCACCGGGGAACTCCTCTGTTCAGCTCAGCGCTCGTGTCCTTCTGTGACGTGCGGTGCACGTGGTGCCTGCCCTTCCTACCGCCGAATGGTGGGCTGTGGGCCCGGAATCCCGGGATTTCCGCCCGCAAGAGGGTGTTGATCAGGTAGAGGAGCACGCAGTTTCTCACTCGAAAGAGTTGTGTCGGCACCCCGGTCCGCGAGCACGTAGGCTCGGTTTACCGAGACACCGAACGTTTGGAGTGACCGTGATCCCCGGTGGTGGCCAGCCCAACATGCAGCAGCTCCTCCAGCAGGCCCAGAAGATGCAGCAGGACCTCGCCCGCGCCCAGGAGGAGCTCGCGGCGACCGAGGTCGAGGGGCAGGCGGGCGGCGGCCTGGTCAGGGCGACCGTCACCGGCTCCGGCGAGCTGCGCGGCCTGGTGATCGACCCCAAGGCGGTCGACCCGGAGGACACCGAGACGCTGGCCGATCTGATCGTGGCCGCCGTCCAGGCCGCCAACGACAACGCGCAGCAGCTGCAGCAGGCCAAGCTGGGCCCGCTGGCGCAGGGCCTCGGCGGCATGCCGGGCCTGGGCTTCTGACCCGTACGCCGTCTTCCGACCCGTACACCGTCTTCTGACCCGCACACCTTCTGCGGCTGGTTTCCAGCCACTACCGTAAGAATCAAGCACTCGCGAAGGGCGTTCCGTTGTACGAAGGCGTGGTTCAGGACCTCATCGACGAACTGGGCAGGCTGCCCGGCGTCGGTCCCAAGAGCGCCCAGCGGATCGCCTTCCACGTCCTCCAGGCCGAGCCGACCGACGTGCGGCGGCTCGCGCAGGCGCTCCTGGAGGTCAAGGAGAAGGTCAGGTTCTGCGCGGTCTGCGGGAACGTGGCCCAGCAGGAGCAGTGCAACATCTGCCGCGACCCGCGCCGGGACCTGACGGTCATCTGCGTGGTCGAAGAGCCGAAGGACGTCGTGGCGATCGAGCGGACCCGGGAGTTCCGCGGGCGCTACCACGTGCTCGGCGGAGCGATCAGCCCCATCGAGGGCGTCGGCCCGGACGACCTGCGCATCCGCGAGCTCCTCGCGCGCCTCGCGGACGGCACGGTCACGGAGCTGATCCTCGCCACCGACCCCAACCTGGAGGGCGAGGCCACCGCGACGTACCTGGCGCGGATGATCAAGCCCATGGGTCTGAAGGTGACCCGTCTGGCCAGCGGTCTGCCGGTCGGCGGTGACCTGGAGTACGCCGACGAGGTCACCCTGGGACGTGCCTTCGAGGGGCGGCGGCTGCTAGATGTATGACAACGACCGGGTCCGTGCGCGCGACGGCGCACTCGCAGGGAGGCTCCTCGATGTCTGATCCCACGCTGCACTCCATCACGCAGGATCCGGACGACTTCGCCGTCCAGATCGCGGACTCGATCGAGAGCTTCATCGTCGCGACGACCGAGGTCGCCAAGGGCGACGAGCCGGGCAGCGCCGTGCCCTTCCTGCTCCTGGAGCTCTCGCAGCTGCTGCTGGCGGGCGGGCGGCTCGGCGCGCACGAGGACTTCGTCCCCGAGGAGCAGTACGAGACCGACACCGGGCCCGACATGGACGTGGACGACCTGCGCGAGCGGTTCGCGGCACTCCTGGAGCCGGTGGACGTCTTCTCGGAGGTCTTCGACCCGTACGAGCCGCGCAAGGCGCCGGTCCCGGCCCGGATCTCCGACAACCTCGCCGACGTCATCACGGACCTGCGGCACGGCCTCGCCCACTACCGGGCGGGCCGGACGAGCGAGGCGCTGTGGTGGTGGCAGTTCTCCTACTTCTCCAACTGGGGCCCCACCGCCTCCGCCACCCTGCGCGCGCTGCAGTCCCTGATCGCCCACATCCGCCTCGACCAGCCGCTCGCCGAGCTCGACGGCCTGGACACGGACGAGGACCTCACGGAGGAGGACCTCGCGGAGGAGGCGGGGCGCGTGATGGCCCAGGAGATCGCGGGACCGCTGGGGCTGGTGCGCCGCAAGGTCTAGGTCCAGGCCCAGGCCCAGGCCCAGGTCTAGATCTCGGTCTCTGTCCAGGTCTCGGTCTCGGTCCAGGGGGACAGTCGTCGTCCCCTACAGCCGTCCCGCCTCCACGATGCGGCTCAGGAACCGGCGCGTCCGCTCGTGGGCGGGCGCGCCGAAGACGTCGGCCGAGGTGCCGCGCTCCAGGATCACGCCGTTCTCCAGGAAGCAGACCTGGTCGGCGACCTCCCGCGCGAAGCCCATCTCGTGGGTGGCGATGACCATCGTCATCCCCTCCTCCTTGAGGTCCCGCACCACGTTCAGGACCTCGCCGACCAGCTCCGGGTCGAGGGCCGCCGTCACCTCGTCGAGCAGCAGCAGGCGCGGCCGGCTCGCGAGGGCGCGGGCGATGGCGACGCGCTGCTGCTGGCCGCCGCTGAGCCGGTCCGGGTACTCGCCCGCCTTGTCGGCGAGCCCGAGCCGGTCGAGCAGCTCGCGGGCCCGCTCCTCGGCCTCCCGGCGCTCGGTGCGGTGGACGCGGCGCGGGGCGAGCGTGATGTTGTCGAGCACGCTCATGTGCGGGAAGAGGTTGTACGCCTGGAAGACGACGCCGATCCGGCGCCGTACGGCATCGGGGTCCGTGCGCGGGTCGGTGATCTCCTCGCCGTCGAGGAAGATCGCGCCGTCGTCGATCTCCTCCAGGAGGTTGGAGCAGCGCAGCAGCGTCGACTTGCCGGAGCCGGAGGCGCCGATGAGCACGGTGACGGTGTGCTGCGGGACCTCCAGGTCGACGTCCCGCAGGACGACGGTGGCGCCGGAGCCGGAGCCGGAGCCGGAGCCGGAGCCGGAGCCGGATCGGGATCCGTGCGCCTTGCCGTACGTCTTGCGGACCGACTCCAGGCGGAGCACCGGCGCCGTCGTGTCGTAGGTCTGCGTCATACCGTGCCTCCCTGCGACTGGCGCCGGTTCATGCGTGCCGTCACCCAGTCGGTGAACCGGGTCATGGGGATGGTGAGCAGGACGAACACCAGGCCCGCGACGACGTACGGCGTGTAGTTGAAGGTCTTGCCGGCCAGGATCTGCGCCGCGTACACGGCGTCGACCGCGCCCGCGATGGAGACCAGGCCGGTGTCCTTCTGGAGCGAGACCAGGTCGTTGAGGAGTGGCGGCACCACGCGTCGTACGGCCTGCGGCAGCACCACGAAGCGCATGGTCTGCGCGCTCGACAGGCCGAGCGAGCGGGCGGCTGCCCGCTGGCTGGGGTGGACGCTCTCGATGCCGGCCCGGAACACCTCGGCCATGTACGCCGAGTAGGTCAGCGACAGCGCGATGCCGCCGAGGACGACCGGATCGGTGGGCACGCCCTGGAGGCGCAGCGCGGGCAGGCCGAAGATCACCGCGAGCAGGCAGATGATGAGCGGCAGGCCGCGGAAGAAGTCGACGTACGCGGTGGCCAGGGCGCGCAGCGGGAAGAGCGCCGGGCCGCGCAGGGTGCGGGCGACGGCGAGGAGCAGGCCGAGGACGAGGGTGACGGCGCCGCAGACGAGGAGCAGGCGGAGGTTGAGCCACAGCCCGTCGAGGACCAGGGGGAGCGCTTGGCGCGCGTACTCCCCGTCGAAGAAGGTCTCCTTGGTGCGCGGCCAGCCGGGGGAGCCCGTGACGACGAGGTAGAGGACGGCCAGGGTGGCGAGGGTGCTGAGGGCGGCCACGGCCGTCGCGCGGCGGGTGCGGGAGCGCTTGTAGCGCTCGCGCTCGATCCGCCGCGCGGACGGCCGGTAGGCGTCGTCGTCCTCGCCCGGCGTGCTCGTCGGGCCCCCGGGTTCCCCGGGCTTCCCGGGCTCCGGTGGCGTGGCCTCCTTGGCGAGGGTCGTCACTTCAGCACCGGCGCGCCCGCCGCGTCGGACAGCCACCGCTTCTCGATGGCGGCGAGGGTGCCGTCCGCGCGCAGGGCGTCCACGGCCTGCGAGACGCAGGTGGTCAGCGAGGAGCCCTTGTCGAGGACGAGCCCGAACTGCTCCTTGGCGGCGCCGCCCGCGGTCTCGAACTGGCCGACGACCTTGGCCTCGGGGACCTCGGCGCCGGTGATGTAGAACGCGGTGGGCAGGTCCACGACGATCGCGTCGACCTGGCCGTTCTTCAGGGCGGCCTTGGCGAGGTCGTTCTTCTGGAAGACCGACGGCTGCTGCTGTGGCCTGATCTGGTCCTTGATCACGTCCAGGCTGGTCGTGCCGACCTGCGCGCCCAGCTTGGCGCCCTTGAGCTCGGCGAGGGTGGTCGCCTCGGCCGCCTTGGAGTCCTTGAGCGCGATGACGGCCTGGCGGACGTCGTAGTAGCCGGAGGACAGGTCCACAGCCTTGCGGCGGTCCTCGTTGATGGAGACCTGGTTGATGTCGAAGTCGAAGGTCTTCTCGCCGGGGGCGAAGGCGTTGTTGAAGGCGACCTTCTGCCAGACGACGTCTCCCTTGGCGAAGCCGAGCTTCTGGGCGACCGCGTACGCGACGGCGGACTCGTAGCCCTTGCCGTTGGCCGGGTCGTCGTCCTGGAACCAGGGGGCGTAGGCGGGCGTGTCGGTGCCGACGGTCAGCTTCCCCCGGGCCTTGGTGGCGAGCGTGTCCGCTGCGCAGGACGCGGGCTTGCCGGCGGCCGAGGCGGATCCGGACGCGGCCCCGGAGGGGCCGGAGCCGCCGCCGTTCTCGGGCTGCGGCGCGCAGCCGGACACGGCGAGGGCGACGAGCGCGGAGGCCGCGGCTGTGGCGGCGAGGGGAGACGGATGACGCATGGCGGGAGATTCGCACCCGGGAAGGGAAGGTGTCCAGGTCACGCGCGTGTGGTCTCGGATGGCGGACGTTTGTGAAGGGCGTGTTTCGCCCCTCCGGTGCTGGTCGGCCGGGGTGCCCGGTCCTGGTCGGACGGGTCGCCGCCCCCTCCGCGTATCCGATCTGCGAGCAGTGAATCTCACCATGCGATATCACGGTGGTGTTTTTCAGTCGCTCGTTAGACTGAACCGACCGCAGTGCCAGCTGTGGCAAGGACTGAGCGAGGAGCGCACGTGGGCCTTGTCGTGCAGAAGTACGGAGGCTCCTCCGTTGCCGATGCCGAAGGCATCAAGCGCGTCGCCAAGCGGATCGTGGATGCCAAGAGGAACGGCCACCAGGTGGTCGTCGTGGTTTCCGCGATGGGCGACACGACGGACGAGTTGATCGATCTCGCCGAGCAGGTATCCCCGATCCCTGCCGGGCGTGAATTCGACATGCTGCTGACCGCCGGAGAGCGGATCTCCATGGCCCTGCTGGCCATGGCGATCAAAAACCTGGGCCACGAGGCCCAGTCGTTCACGGGCAGCCAGGCGGGTGTCATCACCGACTCCGTCCACAACAAAGCGCGCATCATCGATGTCACGCCGGGCCGCATCCGCACCGCGCTCGACGAGGGCAACATCGCCATCGTCGCCGGCTTCCAGGGTGTGTCGCAGGACAAGAAGGACATCACCACGCTCGGCCGCGGCGGCTCCGACACGACCGCCGTCGCCCTGGCCGCCGCGCTCGACGCCGAGGTCTGCGAGATCTACACGGACGTCGACGGCGTCTTCACCGCCGACCCGCGCGTGGTGAAGAAGGCGAAGAAGATCGACTGGATCTCCTTCGAGGACATGCTGGAGCTCGCCGCCTCCGGCTCCAAGGTGCTGCTGCACCGGTGCGTCGAGTACGCACGCCGCTACAACATCCCGATCCACGTCCGCTCCTCCTTCTCGGGGCTCCAGGGCACGTGGGTCAGCAACGAACCGACAGGGGACTCCAAGGTGGAGCAGGCCATCATCTCCGGTGTCGCCCACGACACCTCCGAGGCGAAGATCACCGTCGTCGGCGTGCCGGACAAGCCGGGCGAGGCCGCGGCGATCTTCCGGGCCGTCGCGGACGCCGAGATCAACATCGACATGATCGTGCAGAACGTGTCGGCGGCCTCCACCGGTCTGACGGACATCTCCTTCACCCTCCCCAAGGCCGAGGGCCGCAAGGCCATCGACGCCCTGGAGAAGGCGAAGGGCGCGATCGGCTTCGACTCGCTGCGCTACGACGACCAGATCGGCAAGATCTCCCTGGTCGGCGCCGGTATGAAGACCAACCCGGGCGTCACCGCGGACTTCTTCCGCGCGCTGTCCGACGCGGGCGTCAACATCGAGCTGATCTCCACGTCCGAGATCCGCATCTCGGTCGTCACCCGCGCCGACGACGTCAACGAGGCCGTGCGCGCCGTCCACACCGCCTTCGGTCTGGACAGCGACTCCGACGAGGCCGTCGTCTACGGCGGCACCGGTCGCTGACCTCGTCATGACACGGGTGACACCTTGACGAGCGCCAAGCCGACGCTCGCGGTCGTGGGAGCGACCGGGGCCGTCGGCGCGGTGCTGCTCCAGACGCTCACGCACCACGCGGACGTCTGGGGCGAGATCCGTCTCCTCGCCTCCCCCCGCTCGGCCGGCCGCAAGCTCGCCGTACGGGGGGAGGAGTGCGAGGTCCTCGCCCTCACCGAGGAAGCCCTCGACGGCGTCGACCTGGCCCTCTTCCTCGTGCCCGAGGCCGTGGCGGCGCGGTGGGCGCCGATCGCCGCCGCCAAGGGCGCGGTGGTCGTGGACACCTCGACGGCGTTCCGGGCCGACCCGGACGTGCCGCTGGTGGTGCCCGAGATCAATCCGCACGCCGTACGGGTACGGCCGCGCGGCATCGTCGCGAGCCCCGGCTGCTCCACCCTGGCGCTGATCGTCGCCGTGGGAGCCCTGCACGCCGAGTTCGGGCTCACCGAGCTCGTCGTCACCGCCCAGCAGGCCGCCAGCGCCGCCGGAAGCCCGGGCACGGAGGCCCTGCGCCGGCAGCTGGCCCTGGTCGCCGGCAGCGAGCTCGGCACCCACCCCGGAGACGTACGGCGGGCGGTCGGCGACCACACCGGCCCCTTCCCCGGACCGCTCGCCCTCAACGTGCTGCCCTGGTCGGGCGCGCTCGCGGCGGACGGCTGGTCCTCGGAGGAGCTGGGCATCCGTGACGAGACCCGCAGGATCCTGGACCTGCCGGGACTCCGGGTCGCGGCCACCTGTGTCCGGGTCCCCGTCGTGACCGGGCACTCCGCCTCCGTGCACGCCCGCTTCGAGCGGCCGGTCACCGTGGCGCGCGCCCACGAGATCCTGGCGACCTCGCCGGGTGTGGTGCTGTACGACGATCCCGGCACGGGTGACTTCCCGACGCCGGCGGACGTGGTGGGCACCGACCCGACGTGGGTCGGGCGGGTGCGGCGGTCGATGGACGACGAGCGGGCCCTGGAGTTCTTCGTGTGCGGGGACAACCTGCGCAAGGGCGCCGCGCTGAACGCCGTACAGATCGCCGAGCGCATCGTGGGACAGAGCGCGGGGTCGGGTGTGGGGGACGGCTTGGGGCAGGCCCTTCGTCCGTAGTTCCCCCGGGTGTCCGGAAATCGGCCACGCCGCACCGGTCATCTTTGTAGGCTCTGTGAAGGCCTTGTGAGCAAATCGGCGTCGGATGCCTCTTGATCAGGTCAGATGTCCTGGACGACGATGCTCTTCCCTCCCTCTGCAACCAGCGGTCGGGCGGGAGCGTCTTCGCGGGCACCCAGGAGCATGTGACGTGGAGCACGCCGCACCAGCGGGGCATCGGGGGAGAACGGGTACGCATGAGGGCAAACCACGCACCGTCAAAAACGGTGGCGTACGCGTACAACCCTGACGGGGGGAAGCGTGTCCAACAGGCGTGGCAGAGGTACTCGACATCGCGGCGGTCATCCCGTTGCACAGCACCGCGGTGCGCCCGCTCAGGCGGCCGCGCCCGGTCAGCGGCATGCCGGTGATCGCGCCGATGCCCATCAGGACCCGTCCGACCGCCGTGAGCGGCATTCCGGCGCCCCGCGAGGGCGCTGACGACGCGATGGCTGCCGGTACCACCGTCGACCACCTCACCGAGACCTACCGCGCCCACTACCGCTCGCTGCTCGGCCTCGCCGCGCTGCTCCTCGACGACACCGCCTCCTGCGAGGACGTCGTGCAGGAGGCCTTCATCCGCGTCCACTCGGCGCGCAACCGGGTGCGCGACCCCGAGAAGACCCTGGCCTATCTGCGGCAGACCGTCGTCAACCTCTCGCGCTCGGCGCTGCGTCGGCGCATCCTCGGCCTCAAGCTGCTCTCCAAGCCCATGCCCGACATGGCCAGCGCCGAGGAAGGCGCGTACGACCAGCTGGAGCGGGACGCGCTGATCAAGGCCATGCGCGGGCTCCAGCGGCGGCAGCGCGAGGTCCTGGTGCTGCGATACTTCGCGGACATGACCGAGGCGCAGGTCGCCGAGACCCTCGGGATCTCGCTCGGCTCGGTCAAGGCCTACGGCTCGCGCGGCATCGCGGCCCTGCGGATCGCCATGGAGGCCACGTCATGAGCGGGCCACTGGGCGAGCGCGACGAGCCGGACGCGGGGGGCGTGGAGCCTGCCGTGCGGGACGCGCGGGAGGCACAAGGCGGGCAGGACGGGCCTGCGGCGCGGGACGAGCACGACGAGCACGGCCGGGGCGATCGGCGCGATCAGCGCGTTCGGCACGGCGACGACCGGGACGACCTGAGTGGACGCGGGATGGTGAACGAAGCGCCGGAGAACGGCACGCCCGACGAGCTGGCGCTGCGGCGGCTGCTCCAGGGCGCGGTGGCCGGTCTCGAACCCACGGAGGGCGCGCTCGACCACCTCCGCCGTGCCGTGCCCGCCCGCCGTGCCCGCAAGCGGCAGGCGGTGGTCGGCATGGCGGCCGCGATCGTCCTCGTCGGCACCGCCGTACCGGCCCTCGTGCACGTGGCCTCGTCCGGCGGGATCTCCGCCGACCAGCCGGTCAACGCCGGCCACGGCGAGCAGGCCCAGGGCGGCACGGGCACCGAGACCGGCATCGAGGGCGGCCAGCACAGCGCCCTCCCGCCGTCCGGCACCGCACAGCCCAGCCAGGGCGGGGCCGAGGGGGCCGGCAAGCCGACCGCGTCGGCCGAGGACCCCGGCGGCGGCGCGGACGGCGACAGCACCGCCCCCTCCGGCTCCTCGGACACCCGGCCGGCCTGCGAGGCCGACCAGCTCGCCGTCAGCTCCGTGCACACGGGCGCGCCCGACTCCACGGGGAAGGTCTACGGCACCTTCCGCATCGCCAACGTCTCCGGCCGGGACTGTCTGGTCGGCGGCGACGGCCGGGTCGGCTTCGCGGCCCGGGGCGCGGCCGACCAGTCGAAGATCGCGGTCGTCGAGCACACCTCCGGCGACGCCGCCAGCGGCCTGCCCGACCCCTCGCAGGAGTCGCACCCGCTGCTGCTGACCCCGGACAACGCGTACGAGGTGCGCTTCGCCTGGGTCCCCAGCGAGACCTGCCCCACGACGGGCCCCAACCCGACGCCGACCCCGACTCCGACGCCGGACGGCGGCTCGTCGTCGAGCGGCGGCGCCACCGGCTCGACCGGCACGAGCCCGGACGAGAACACGGTCTCCACCCAGCTCGCGACGGACGGCGTCCCGGCGGACGGCAGCGTCGAGGTGACCCACACCGCCGAACCGGGCGGCCCGGTGGCGGCGGCGACCATCCCCAACGCCTGCGCGGGCACGATCTACCGGACCGGGGTCCTGGACGCCTCCTGACCCCTCCTGCCGCCTGAGCGGTCGGTGGCTACGCGGTCGGGCGCTGAGTCCGGGCGCCCCGGCCGGCCGCCCGGGAGGCGCTGACGGCGTTGCGACCCTGGAGCTTTGCCAGGGCGGAGCCCCTAGAGCCCGAGGGCTGCGTCCCGGGAGGCCTCCGCCTCCCGGCGGAACAGGCGGAACCACATGAAGACCACGAAGCCGGCGAAGACGAACCACTCGGCCGTGTAGCCCAGGTTCTGGAACGCCTTCACGTCCAGGCCCGTGCCCGCGGCGGCCGTCGCCGGCACCGGGGTGAGCCCGGCGGGGGAGTCCGTCAGGGTGATCCAGGCGTCGTAGACGTCGTCCGACACCACGTTCACCAGGGACGCGGCGCTGATCATGCCGAGCTGACCCTCCGGCAGTCCGCCGGCCGCGCGGACCCCCTTCGTACCCGGATTCTCCGAGGCTTGGAGCGCACCCGTCACCGTGACGTCGCCGACCGGCGGGGCCGGAGCCCGGCCGCCCGACGGCAGCCAGCCCCGGACCACGGGCAGCGCCTTGCCGCCGTCCGTCTTCAGGAGGGTCAGCACGTACGAGCCGGAGCGGCCGTCCAGATCACGGTCCGGGACCAGGAACTGCTCCCCGTACCGCCCGCTCGCCCGCGCGATCCGGCCCGAGGTCTCCTTGTCCACCGGCAGCAGCGCGTCCAGCGCCTCCGCCGACCGGGTCGCCGGATCGGGCCGCCGCTCCGCCTCCCGGTGGGAGTCGACGCGGTCCTCGAACTTGCCCATCTGCCAGGTCCCCATGAACAGGCAGAACGGGATGGCGAGGAGGACGAAGACGTTGATCCCCCACCAGCGGGGCGTTCTCAGGAACCGGTACACGCTCCCACGGTACGCAAGGCCGCTCAGCCCACCTCCTTCCGGGTCCCCTTGGTCCCCCTGGTCCCCGCGCTCGCGCCGGTGCCCCGCGTCCCCAGGTGACGGGCGGCGAAGTCCAGGTCCAGGGCGACCTGCTTGATCCGCTCGTCGACCACCAGCGAGCCGTGCCCCGCGTCGTACCGGTACACCTCGTGCACCGCGCCGCGGGCGGCGAGCCGGTTCACGTAGTTGTCGATCTGGCGGATCGGGCAGCGCGGGTCGTTGACTCCGGCCGAGATGTGCAGCGGAGCCTTCACCGCGTCCACGTACGTCAGCGGCGAGGAGGCCGCGAACCGCTCCGGGACCTCCTCGGGCGAGCCGCCGAGCAGGGTGCGGTCGAGGGCCTTCAGGGCCTCCATCTCGTCCTCGTACGCCGTCACGTAGTCGGCGACCGGCACGGCGGCGAGGCCGACCGACCAGGCGTCCGGCTGGGTGCCGACGCCGAGCAGGGTGAGATAGCCGCCCCACGAGCCGCCGGCCAGGACCAGCCGCTCCGGGTCGGCGAGGCCGCTGTCCACCGCCCACTCACGGACCGCGGCGATGTCCTCCAGCTCGATCAGGCCGACCCGGTGCTTGAGCGCGTCCGTCCACTCCCGGCCGTAGCCGGTGGAGCCGCGGTAGTTCACCCGCACCACCGCATAGCCGTGGTCGACCCAGGCGGCGGGGCCGGAGGCGAAGGCGTCGCTGTCATGCCATGCCGGGCCGCCGTGCACCTCGAAGACGGTCGGGAACGGGCCCTCGCCCTCCGCCGGGCGTTGCACCAGCGCGTGCACCCGCCCGCCGGGTCCCTCCACCCACACGTCCTCCACCGGCACGGATCCTGGCGCCTTCGGGCCCGGCGGGTCGAGCACGACCGAGCCGTCCGTGGACCGCACCACCGGCGGATGGGCGGCCGACGACCACAGGTACTCCACGGAGCCGTCGGGCCGGGCCGTCGCACTCGACACCGACCCGGCCGGTGTCTCCACCCGGACCAGGGCGCCGGTGGCGATCTCGTACCGCCACAGCTCGCTGCGGGCCTCGAAGCTGTGCACGATCAGCAGCCCCGAACCGTCCGGATACCACTCGGCCGACACGTCGCCCGGCAGGTCGAGCCGCAGGTCGGTCTCCTTGCCCGTGGCCACGTCCCACAGCATCGGCTCCCAGCGGCCGCGCCGCTGGTGCCCCACGAGGAGCAGCGTGTCCCCGGCCACCGGGGCGAAGCCGAGGACGCTCAGGCCCAGCTCCTCCGTACCGCCCTTGGTGTCGTCGAGCTCCGCCACCACCGAGGCGTCCGCCGCGCGCAGGACCCGGATCGCCGAGTGCATCGCGTCGCCGTGCTCGGTGTGCTCGACGGCGATCAGGGTCGAGTCGAACGACAGGTCGCCCACCCCGGCCGACTGCCGGTGCCGGTAGATCTCCACCGGCGCGTCGGCACCCGACCGCAGCAGGTGCACGGTCGACCCGTCCTCGTCCGTCGACCGGCCCACCACGACCGTGCCGTCGCGGCCGATGGCGAGCCCCGCGGGATAGGAGGGCGCCAGCCCCGGCACGGCGGCCTCGTCCGCACCGCCCTCGAACGGCTGGCGCATCCACACGCCGAACTCGTCGCCGTCGGTGTCGTTGAACCACCAGATCCACCGGCCGTCCGGGCTCAGCGTGCCGTCCGTCGTCCCGTTCGGCCGGTCGGTGACCTGCCGCTGCCCGCCGGTCGCCCGGTCCCACGCGTACAGCTCGTACGTCCCCGTCGCGTTCGACACGAACAGCGAGCGGTCCGGGGCCTCCTCCGCCCACTCCGGCAGCGAGATCCGCGGCGCGCGGAACCGCTGCTCCCAGAGCGGCGCGTCCGCGAACTTCTCGAACGCGGTGCCGCTGCTCGCCGCCGTGTCGCCGTCCGCCGCCGTGCTCGCGTCCCCCGTCGTCGCGTCCGCCGTGCCGCGGTCCGCCGTGTGGTCGTCCTTGCTCTCAGTCATGAAGCCATCATGCTCCGCGCGCCCGACAATTCGTCCGCCGCGCCCCCAACCTGTGGATAACTCCCGGCCAGTGCCCGGACCCGGCGGACCCTTCGGACCCGGCGGACCCGCTCAGCGGAAACGATCCGGCACGCGGAGCGGACGCCGGATGTCCGGCCGTACGTGATGCATCCGCCGCCCGTCCGGGCCGAGGACCCGCGCGCCCGCCTTGTGGATGCGCAGCGACAGCGACGTCCCGGTGATCCGTATCGACGGCGCCGCCCGCTCCATCCCCGTCGTGATCTCGTGCAGCTCGCCGACCGAGCGCAGCCACGCCCCGATCGCCAGGTTGTGCCCGCCGGTCACCGACGTGACCAGCCGGGTCTGCCGCAGCCCGGCCAGGGCGGCGGCCGTCGCCGTCACCTCCAGCTGCGGCTCGGCAGCGTCACCGGGGCCGCCCGCGCCGCCGAAGTCCTCGCCCAGCGGAGGATCCTGCGCGCCGGACCGCACCCGCCGCCCATCTCCTCCGCGCGGTCGACCCGTTGCGCTCGACCGCATTCGGCGACGGCTACCGACTCGCCCCCTTCTGCTTCCCGGCGCGTGCGCGCACCGAGACCGTGCTGCGCGCGAAGCTCTCGTACGGCGCACTGCGCCGGGCGTACGAGGTGGGTGCGCGGCGCGGCCTGCACGCCCTAGCCGCCGAGCCGTGACCCTCACTCCGTACCGCCCGGCCACCGGCCCCTTGCCGCCCAGCTCCCCGCGAACCAGGGCCGGTTGTCAGAGGTGATGTCTACGATGACGGCATGTTCGCCTACGTCGTGGCCGCCGTCTTCCTCGCCCTCTTCGGGGCCGGTGTGCTGCGCGACCGGCGGCGCTTCAGCAACGCGGTGTACCTCGGGCTGGCCGTCACCTTCCTCTGCCTCGGCCTGCTCGCCGGTCTCGCCGACGCCCCGCCCGGTGTCGCCGTCACGGCCACGGTCGTCGTGCTGCTCGTGCTCGCCCTCGGCCCGGTCGCCCTCGCCGGGCTGCTGTGTGCCAACGGCGTCAAGATGGTCCGCAAGGAGGGCAGACGCCCGTCCAACCTGCTGTCGCTGCTCGCCGGACTCGGCATCTTCGGCGTCATGGGCCTGATGGCCGCCGCCGTCGTCTCCCACTCGAAGACGCTCGCCATCGTCGTCGGCACCCTGCTCATGGTCCTCGGGTACGTCTCCTTCCTCTTCCTCTGCTTCATCGGTTACGCCTTCCTCTACGGCCGGATGCGCATCCGCCGTGACGCCGACTACGTGGTCGTCCTCGGCTCCGGCCTGATCGGCGGCCGCCGCGTACCGCCGCTGCTCGCGAGCCGTCTGGAGCGGGGCCGCCAGGTGTACGAGACGCTGGCCGAGCGCCGGGAGGTGGACCGGATCCCGGTGCTCCTCACGTCCGGCGGTCGCGGCCCCGACGAGGAGATACCCGAGTCGCACGCGATGGCCGACTACCTGGTGGAGCGCGGTTTCCCGGCCGACCGGATCGTGCGGGAGGACCGCTCGCGCACCACCGAGGAGAACATGCTCTTCAGCAAGGCCCTCATGGAGGCGGAGCGGCCCGGCGCCGAGTGCGTGATCGTCACCAACAACTTCCACGCCTTCCGAGCCGCCCTGATGGCTCGCAAGGCCGGCGTGAACGGCCAGGTGGTGGGCTCGCCCACCGCCGCGTACTTCTGGCCGAGCGCGACCATGCGCGAGTTCGCGGCGGTCTTCCTGGAGTACCGGGCGGTGAACCTGGGCATCTGCCTGGCCCTGGTCCTGATGGGCTGCCTCGCGTACGTCCTGGCGTGACGGGACCGCACCGACGGACCGCACCGACGACCGCCCCGACGGATCGTCCCCGAGTACCACCGCGGAGTGCTCCCACGTGTCGGACATCCGGCGGCGCCCTACGCTGAAGGAGACGCCGGGCGCGGAACGAGGACGGCGTGCGGAGCCGGACAGAGGCGCCGCCGCGCGGCGGCGCCAGGCAGCGAGCGCAGGTGCGGAGGCCGGTCAGCCCGAAGGCCCGGAGGCGACGTCATGAGAGCGCGACACCACTTCCATATCGACTACCGGGGCCACTCGGTCAGCGCCACCATCCAGACCGGCCACAAACCGGTCGTCGAGGTCCTCGTCGACGGCAAGGAGACGGGCCACGCCACGACCCACGCCGACCGCCCGGCCACCGTCCAGGTCGAGCTGCCGACGGATCCGCCGACTCCGGTGACCATCCGCGCGACCCCGGGCCCGGGCATGCCGCGCTGTCTGCTGATCGGCCCGGAGGACCAGGAGGGCCATGTGATGGCCCCCCGCGCCTATTGAGAGGTCAGCTGAGCCAGGCCATCCCGATGAGGAGGAAGACGACGAAGGCGACAGCCCCGGCGACGGCGGCGGTCCTGCGCGGTCGGCGGCGCGAGATCGCGGCCAGCGGGTTCTCGGCGGGCGGCTGGGTTCGCCGGCCCCGCGACGCGGCGGGCCCGGGCGCGCCCACGGGCACGGGCCCGCGCGACGGTCTGCCCTGCGGTCTGCCCTGGGGTATGCCCTGAGGTATGCCGCCCTGGGAAACGCCGGGCGGGGCGGCGTGCGGGGTGGTGTGCGCGCCGGCGTGAGGAGCGGCGTGCGGGGCGGTGTGGGGGGCCTGGGGAATCCCCTGGTGCACCGGCTGCGGTACGGCGTGGGGCAGCGGCATGGGCCGGTCCCGCCAGGCCCCGGACGCGAACCAGTCGGCGATGGTCTGTGCTCCGGGCCGCTGCTCCGGCTGCTTGGCGAGCAGTGTGAGCAGGAACCCCTCGAACGCGGCCGGTATCGGCACCCCGAGCTGCCGCGGCGGCGCCGGCGGGGTGTCGATGTGCTGGTACAGCAGCGCGGTCGCGGTGTCGGCGCGGAACGGCGGCTGCCCGGTGAGCAGTTGGTAGAGCACGCAGCCGAGCGAGTACACGTCGGACGCGGGCGAGGCGGGCTGTCCGAGGGCCCGCTCGGGTGCGAGGTAGAGCCCCGTACCCACGATCTGTCCGGTGGTGGTGAGCCCGGCGGAGGGGTCGTCGACGAAGCGGGCGATGCCGAAGTCCGCGAGCTTGACCGTGCCGTCGGCGTCCATCAGCAGGTTGCCCGGCTTGATGTCCCGGTGCACCACGCCCTGCCGGTGGGCCGCGGCGAGGCCGGCCGCCGCGTGCGCGGCCACCGTCGCGACCTGTTCGGCGGACAGTGCTGTCGGACGGGTCCGGTCGCCGGCCAGGCTGTCCCCGTCCACCAACTCCATGACGAGGTACAGCTTTCCGTCCCACGTGCCGAAGTCGAAGACGCCGACCACATGCGGGTGGCTCAGCCGCGCCGCGGTCTGCGCCTCCATCCGGAACCGGTCGGCCGCCGAGGGGTCGTGGTCATGGCCCAGCATCAGCTTCACGGCCACGTCGCGGCCGAGCACCTCGTCGGTCGCCCGCCACACCTCGCCCATGCCGCCACGCCCGACACACACTTGGAGCCGATATCGGTCCGCGACCAGCACCTGAAGACCCACCCTTCCCTTGGACGCCTCATCGTAGAGCGGTTTTTGAAGGGTTATCGCGGCGGGCCGGGCGGTGACCGGCCCGCCGCGGCCCGCCCACTTGGCACGGAGAAGCCTTCGGCTCCTCCGTCCGGACAAGCTCTCCGCCGCTACGGCGAGATCGTCCCCGCACGCCCGGCGAACCCCGAGTCGCTCAGCGGCCGCAGCGCGAGACGCACCAGGGCCAGCGGGTTGTCGTCCCCGGCGATGCGGTTGGCGCTGAGTTCCTCGCAGGACAGACACCGGTGGATGATGAGCCACTCGCCGTCCGGTCGCACCGCCATGCCGTACGCCTCCATCCGCCCCCGGCACTCCGAGGCGCGGTCGCCGGGCACGCGCCCGTCGACATGGCGGCTGGCGAGGCAGGTGGGGCAGTGGTTGCGATGGGCGGTGCCGGGGGCGTCCACGGACACGTCGAGTCGGCACCCCACACAACGGAAGGCCCGCTCCCGATGCCCGTCGCCCTGGTGCAGGACGTCCTTCTGCCGCTGCCGCCGCCGCTCCTGCCGTCGTTCGTTCCCTCGTTCGTCCGGTCGTCCCGTGCGTCGGGGCATGTTCACACCGCCCCGACCGCGAACGCGAACGCTTCGAGCGGGAACGGCGGCTGCGCCAGGGGCCGTACGGCCATGCGCATCACCACGAGCTGGTTGTCGTCCCCGTTCACGGGACGGTCGCTCAGCGCGTCACAACGTACGCAGCGATGGATCACCCTCCAGTCGCCGTCCCTCGGCACGGCGACGGCGATCGGAGTCATCCGCGCGTCGCACGAGGGAGTGTCGTGCCGCGCGTGCAGACAGGACGGACAGTGCCCGCGCCGGCCGCCGTCGGGCGGGTACGCGGACGCGACCGCACCGCACCAGCCGCAGGCGAAGTCGCCCGCTGAAGGTTCGGTGTCGGTGTAGCGGTGATTCGAAAGAGGGTCGTGGCTGGTGGTGTGGGACACCCGGTGCTCCTTGCCGGAAGCCGAAAGACGGATCACGAAGGCAAGAGCAGGCCGAGCGGCCTCGACGGAGGACGCGGTCGCGTGACTACGCGAGCGGACGAGGCGCGCTCGGCGCGGTCCGGAACATCAAGACACTCCCATCGGGACACGCATGCCCCACGAACACCAGGGCCGACGGTCGACCCAACCCGACGCTAACAACCCCGCCCCACCCCCGCCACGGCTTTTCCCACCCACCTCAGGGCAACGAGCGGGTCAGCCACGCCACTTCACCGTTCTCCTCCATGGACACGCGATCCCGCTCGAACCCGAGCTTCTCGAGAACACGGAGCGACGGCCCGTTCCACGTGCCGACGGTCGACCAGAGCCTCTTCCGCCCCGTGGCCCCGGCCGCTTCGAGCACCGCGCCGGCCGCCTCCGTGGCGTAACCGCGCCCGTGCGCGTGCTGGAACAGCTCGTACGCGATCTCGGGCTCCTCCAAGGTGGCGCGGCCGATGATCAGCCCGCAATAGCCGATGAAGTCGCCCTCCTCCTTGCGCTGGATGGGCAGCAAGGCGATCCCCGTGTCCTCCGTCGCCGTGAGCAGCTCCGCGATGGCCTTCCGGATGCGCTCGACCGGAGGCTTCCCCTTGCCACGCTCGGCGAGAAGAGCACAGAAATCTTCGGCGTCCGACTCGTCCCACGGCCGCAGTATCAGCCGCTCGGTCTCCAGGTGGTACGTCATCGTCCCGTAGGTAGCCATGCTCCTACTCTGCCGCAGAGCGTCCAAGGCTCCCTAGGGGTTCAGCACCGTGCCGGTGTTCGCGCATCGGGCATACGTTTTCTGCACAAGCGGAATCATGATTCGGCCGGAAATCATCGCATTAGCTGACTCTGCGTCGGGGAGAGATGAGCGGTCATCACTGGCAGTGAAGGGAGGGTTTGCATGCGGTGGAGGGTCGAGGTGGCCAAGGCGCTCAGCCAACTCGAGGCCGTGCGAGGCGCACTTGAGGATCCTGCGACGGGTCTGAGCGCGCTGTACGTGACGGTGGACCAAACGCGCCAGAAGGTCCTTGAATCCGTGGCGCAGGGGACGATGGGACTGCGCGAGGAGAATCGCGAGCTTCGGAGGCGGCAAGAGCGGATGCTCACCGACCTGGCGGAGACACGCGGCAGTCTGGACGCCCTGAGTCGGCGGCTGGAAGAGAGCACGCAGGCGGTACCGCTGGTGCAGCCCCAGGCGGTGGGGCCCCTGGCCGCCGGCGCCCCGGCCACCGCCGAGCCCGTTGCGCAGGGGCCCGCTGAACCGGGCCCGGCCCAGCCCGAGGCGCCCGCCGAGCCGACCGAGCCCGCCGAGCCCGCCGAGCCGGCCAAGCCGGCCGAGACCGCCGAGCCGGCCGAACGATCCGATGAGAAGGAACCCCACGTGCTCGAAGAAATCCGCATCGCCCACGGTCACGGGGCCCTGGCAGCGAAGCAGGTCACCGGGCCACGCCTGACGCCGGTCGCGGAGCCGTCCCAGGAGCCCGCTCGTACCGGCCAGGAGGACCAGCGCGCGCATTTCCAGCGGCTCCTGTCGGCTGCGTCGATCGCGTCCGCGACGCTGATCTGTCACCGGGAGACGTGGGACTTCATCGCCGAGCAGATCAGCGGACACACTCACTTCCGGCTCCCTGAGCGGATCGACGACGCGGATGACGGCCGGATCGAGACGTACCTGTCGGGAAGGTCTCTGCTCGCCGTGCTGACCACCATGCGGAAGGTGGCCCGGGAACACGAGGCCGGCGGAACGTCGCCCGATGACGGATACGAGGATCTGGCCACGTGGGCACTGGCCGCGGCGGTCTACAACAGGACGGCACATGCGGTCGACCGCGTGACGCATCGGGCCGAGAAGGAGAGCGGCCCCGCGTTGATCGTCCTCGACGACAGGAGCGGGCCCCCGACCGCAGCGGACGGCGCTGCCGCTGCCTGACCGCCCCCAAGCACCGGATCCCCAAGCCCGGCACGGGGGCCGGGTGACGGCCTGGGCGAAGGCCGTCACCCGGTAGCGGCGTCCGGTTTCAGCGCCGGTGGCGGTCGTGGGTGCGCCCTGGTCGGGCGTCCTCGCTCCTTGTCCGTCCTCCCGTCACTGCCGAGGCGCTCATGCCAGTCCGATCACGCCTGGGCGGACGGAGCCGGAAGCGTGGCGAGGTCGGCCAGGACTCGGGCGGCCGGCGCCGGGTCGACCAGCCACTTCAGGTGGCTGCCTTCGAGGGTGCGGACGTCGTACGGGTTGTCCGGCGTCAGCTCGTTGCCTTCGCGGATCAGCCGGTCCTGCAGGGCGAGGGGCAGGCTCGCGTCGTCGGCCAGGCGTATGTAGGTCTTCGGGATGCGGCCCCAGGTGGCGGCCTGCGCCCGGTCGGCGGAGCCACCCACGTCCAGGTTCTCATCGGGCTGGAAGGTGTTGAGGAAGGTGAGGAACTGCTCGTCCGTGCCGTCGGCGAGGAAGGCCGCCTTGAGCGCCGAGAGCGAGTCCGGATCCGCGGTGCGGAAGTTGACGCGGAGCAGGCCGAGCTCGGCGGGGTTTCCGGCCAGCGCCGAGGCGAAGGCGGCGGGATCGACCGTGGTCATCTCCGGTTCGGCGTAGTAGTCGTTGACGTCGAGGTCGACCGGGCACCAGGCCGAGACGTAGACGACGCGGTCGATCAGATCCGGACGCGCGTTGGCCACGGCCGTGACGGTGACGCCGCCGCGACTGTGGGCGACGAGGATCACCGGGCCGTTCCGCTTGGCCCGTTCGAGGATCCCGATCAGGTGCGCGGCGTTGTCGGCGAGCGTCACGCCCTTGATCGAGCCGGGCGCGGTGGCGAGCGCCTCGGGGTCCTGCGGCGACTGGTAGGCGCGGGTGAAGGTCGCCTGGAAGCCGTGGCCGGGCAGGTCGACGGCGACCGAGCGGTGCCCGAGGAGGCCGAGTTCGGCCTGGAGGGGCGCGAAGGAGAAGGAGTTCGCGAAGGCTCCGTGGACCAGAACGAACGTGGGTCGCATCTGTGTCCTCACTTTCCGGGGGTCACGGGCGTCTGACGCAGGACCAGGCAGAGGAATCCGAAGCTGTCCCGGTACCCGTGCAGCCACTGCGAACGCTGAGCGCCGGCCGTCTCCAGCACCTGGGCGCCGGCCGGATCGGCAGCATGGTCAAGGCCCCAGTCGGCCAGCGAGCCCCAGCAGGCCCACTCGTAGGCGTCCAGCTCACCGCGGGTGCTGACATGGCCGTGGACAGGCGTCCATCCGTCGGCGACGACGCGGTCCACCGTGGTCGCCAGGTCGTCGAGGTCACCGAACGCCTCGACGGCCGCCGGTGAAGGGGCGCGGTCCCAGAACGACTCACCGATCAGGACGCGTCCGCCAGGGGCCAGGTGCTTGCGGGCCGCCGCGAGGGTGGGGAGGAGACCGCCGAAGGCGTGCGTGGCGCCGACGCTGATCACCAGGTCGAACGGCTGCTCGGAGACGAAGTCCGCGGCTTCCTGGTGATGGAGGACCAGGCGCTCCTCGACCCCGGACTCGCTCGCTGCCCGACGGGCCCGGGTCAGCGCGACCTCGGAGACGTCGACGCCCTCGGCGTGCAGGCGCGGGCGGGTCGCCAGGGCGCGCAGAAGCCATTCCGCGGTGCCGCATCCGAGGTCGAGCACGCGCTCGTCGCCGCTCGGGAGGGCACGTTCGAGCAGCGTGGCCACCGACTCGTCGTCGAGCGGGGACTTGATCGGGTGGTGGACGTGCGCGATGTCGGAGATCTGTTCGCGGCTCACCGGCGCGGCGGGCGCCGGGTCGAGGAGCAGCTTCGCGGCGATTGCCGTCCCGTCGCCCCGGACCGTGCCCGCGATGGCCTTCGCCCGGGCCGCGGTCTCGGGAGCCAGCGCCGTGCTGAGCGCGGCTGACAGGGAGTCGAAGGTCGGGACCGGGCCGTCGTGAGCCGCGCCGATGCCCAGTTCGGCCACCCGGGCCGCCCAGTGCGGCTGGTCCACGAACTGCGGCACCACGACCTGCGGTGCGCCGGCCCGGGCGGCCGTCGTCGTCGTGCCCGCGCCACCGTGGTGGACGACGGCGGCCACCCGTGGGAAGAGTGCCTGGTGGTTGACGTCGCCGACGGCGAAGCAGTCGTCCGCGTCGTCGACCAGACCCAGCTCGGCCCAGCCGCTCGAGACGAGTACGCGCCGGCCCTGCGCGCGGACCGCCTCGACGGTCACCCGGGCGACGTCCGTGGCGGCGCGCATCGGCATGCTGCCGAAGCCCACGAACACCGGCGGCGTGCCGGCGTCCAGGAACGCCTCCAGGTCGGCCGGCAGCGGGCGCTCGTCCGGCAGGATCCACGCGCCGGTCTGCACGAGGTCGAGGTCCGTCAGATCCTGCCACGGCCCCAGGACCGGGTCCGCCGCCAGCCAGGGCCGGTCGCCGAAGACGTGGTCGCGGACGTTGTCCACCGGCGGCAGCCCGATCTCCGCCCGGTGGGCGTTGAGCGGCGCGAGGTACAGCGCGTTCACCTTCTGGACGTCCAGATCCCACAGCGCCCGCGTGTCGGTCATGTCGATGCCGTCGGTCGCGATCGCCGGGCCCGGCCGGGACGACGGCGCGTAGTGCGTCGACGGCATCTCGAACGGATGGAAGCAGGCGTAGACGTAGCGGATGCCCAGCTTCTCGGCCACCGACCGGGCGCCCGCCGGCATCAGGCCGGTCGCCACCAGCACGTCGCAGCCCTCGGCAGCCTTGGCGACGGTGTCGAAGTGCCCGGCGACCAGCTCGGCCGCGAACTCGGTGGCGAAGCCGGGCGATGGCGGCGCGCCGGTCACCAGCGGCCGTACCTGTCGGCCGAGCGGCACGTGCTCCACGCCGACACCGGCCAGCAGCTGGGCGAACTCCTCGTCGGGAGGGGCGCACACCCGTACCTCCGCGCCGAGCTTCCGCAGCTGTGCCGCGAGGGCGGTCGGCGGCATGATGTCGCCGCGTGACCCATAGGCCGTGATCAGCACACGCATTTCGTCATTCCCGTTTCTGTGGATTCCGACCTCGGCCGGCGGTGGTGCGGGGCGGTTCCGGCTCGTGCCGGGGGCCGCCGGTGGACGAGCTCTCGCGTTGCCGTGGTTCGCGGTCACCGAGCCCACGGAAGCTCGCGGGTGCCTTCGGTGCCGGGCACGGAGGCGACTCCGTCGGAGCGCATCGAGACGTGGGCCTCGGCCCGTTCCGGAGCGTGGATCCGGCGGACGAGGGTCGGCGGCAGGATCAGGCTCTGGCCGGCCTGCGCCCTCTCGGTACGGTCGCCGCAGGTCACTTCCAAGGTGCCTGCTGTGACCGTCCAGACCTGCTCGCGGCTGATGGAATGCTCGGGTCCGGTCGTGCCGGCTTCCATCACGACCGTCCAGGTGCTGAGTTCGGCGCTGCCGCGGCTGGGGGCGGCGAGGCCGGTCATGGTGGCGTTCGGGGAGACGGTGACGTCGTCGGCCGAGGGGGTGACCACCCGTACGGCGGTGCTCTCGTTCCCGTCCCCGCTGTCGCTTCCCGCCGTGCCGGAGTCGGGGGCGGCCCATTCGACGAGCTGGACGACGACCCCGTTGGGGTCCGTCATCTGGAACAGCCGCTCGCCCCAGGGCTCTTCCCGCAGGGGCATGGTGATGGGGGCGCCCGCCGCGCGGAGACGGGCCTCCTCCGCGGCGAGGTCGGTGACCGTGAGCGCGACGATCAGCCCGCCCGCTTCCCGGTCTCGCTGCTCGGCGGGAAGGACGTCGGTCCCCTTGCGGAGCAGTACGAGGCCGACGGCGGCGTCCTCGCGGGTGAGCGAGCAGAAGCCGTCGTCAGCCATGGCCACCTCGTAGCCGAGGTGGGTGCGAAAGAAGTCACGGGAGGCGTCGACGTCGACGACGGTCAGGGAGAGGGTGGAGGCGGATACGTGCATGACAGCTCCTGGGAAGGTGGGCGCTGCGGGCGAGTGGGGAGTGGGGGGTGTCTTGTCAGGCCGCAGCAGGGAGCGGCGCTGGTGCGTGCGATCGCAAGGCGGAGGAGGGCCCACGCGGTGGGGGCGCCTCCCGGGCGAAGACGTGGGGGAGTCGCGAGCTCGGCAAGATCGGCGAGACACCCCTAGGGTGCATGGGGGTAGGGCGCATACGGGGGTCAGCCCACGGGCACGTCGAGCTGGAACTCGCGGGTGCGCCGGTAGGATCGGAAACCCAGAGCGTGGTTCACCGCCAGCATGTGGACGTTGGCCTCGGCGCAGTCCGTCTCGATCTCGACGACACGGGGATGCTCGGCGCGCAGCCGGCGCACCATGGCCGTCTTGAGCCACAGCCCGAGGCCATGGCCGCGGTGCGCGGGCACGACCGCGGTGTCGTACTGCTGCGCCCGGGTCACCGCTCCCTGCGGGAGGAGGATCTCGGTGTATCCGGCCATGGCGCCGTCGTCGTGAACGGCGGCGAGGGTCAGCAGGGTGTCGCCGCGGTCGGCGATCACCTGGGCCATGGCCCGTACGCGGTCGGCGTCCCACTCCTCGGTGCCGTAGTCCAGGTCTCCGACAGGCATGTCGTTCATCGCGTTCTTGGCGGTGGCGAAGGCGGCGGCGAGGTCGTCGGGCACCGTCCCGGTCCAGCCCGTCAGCCGATAGCCGGGGTGCTCGGCCTCGGCGACCCGGAGAACGGTGGCCTCGTCCGACTGGTCAAGGCGCAGGATCAGATGGTTCAGGGCCAGTGCCTGACGGAAGTTCCGCCTTTCGCAGAAGGCTTCGCCCGGGCTGTCGGCCGCCACTTCGACGATCAGGCTGCGCCGGTCCTCGGCGCGGCAGGCCGCCACGACCTTCGACAGCAGAAGGGAGCCGGTGCCCAGGCGCCGGTACGCGGGGTCGACGTGGAGTTCCAGCTCGGCCAGGTGATCCCGGCCCGAGGAGGTGAACAGCCGCAGGCCCGCGACTCCGACCGGGCTGCCGTCCGGCCCGGTGGCCAGCCAGGTCAGCCGGTGGCTGTTCAGGCTGGGCTTGGTGAGCTGGGCCTGGATCCGCTCGGGGCTCGGAGGCGGTACGGCGGGCACGTCGTGGGCCATCGAGGCGGCGACGACCCGGTGCCATGCGTCGGCTTCGGTGACCGAGATGCTGTGGAGGGGAACGACGTGGACGTGCTCGGACAAGGCGATGTCTCCCGAGGTCGAGTTGTTCTGGTCTGTGGGGCGGAGGACCGCGGTGCTCGGAGAAGGCGTGCTACGCGCGCCTGGGAAACGCGCCGCACCGCCCACCGTGATCGGCCGGACAGGCCCGGCAGGTCCCCTGACGTTCAGGCGGTCCCTCAAAGACCACCGATCCGCGGCCGCCGACTACCCGAGAGAACGCAGCGAAACGAGCTAGTCCGTCGCACCTACCGGGACAGCCAGGCGAACTGACCTGCCGACACTTAACGTCACGAGAAGTTCCCCATCACACAGCCGGTGACAACCGGCCCACTACACGTCGAAGCCAGCGCTGAATCTAGGCTCAGGGAGTGCACGGTGGTGTGCATGGCGTGCGGGTTTTCTCAACACTGCGTGCAGCAAGGCTGGCCGCGCGGTGTTCGGTGGGGGAGGTGCCGTATGCGCCGCGGAAAGCGCGGCTGAACGCGGTGGCGCTGGCAAAGCCCCACCGGACCGCGATCGTCTGGACAGGCAGACCGCTCAGTTCCCGCCGCGCGAGGTCTGCGTGAGCGTGCTTGAGCCTGGCTTGGCGGATGTGCGCCGCCACGCTTGCGGGCTGCCCCCGGAAGAGGCCGTAGAGAGTGCGTAGGGAGATGCCGTGTCGATCGGCGACTGCCTGCGGGGTCAGGTCCGGGTCGCCAAGGTTGTTGTCGATGAAGCGGGTGATCCGTTGCAGCATCTCCTGCGCGCGTGCCTCGGCCGGCGCTTCGTCGGGATTGCCGAGTTGCCGCGCCAGGCACGCGGTGGCCAGGTCCAAGGCGACGGACCCCATCTGTGGGAGCTCCTCGGGACCACAGTTCGGGCCGTGACCGATAAGCGAATGCAGAAAGTCGGCGAGGATCGCTGCCGATCCCCCGCGTGCGCCTATGTCCTGTGCCAGGAGGCGGTCCACCCTGTCTGCGCGCAGAGACAAAGTGGAGCGGGGTATTTGCAGGACGATCGCCTCGACCTGCCCGTCTGCGGAAATTCCCTCGTTCTCCATCGGACGTGAGGTGTCCGTCAGCACCAGGCCGCCCCCGACCACCGACTCGTGGCCCCGCTGGGCGATCCTGAAGGCACCTCTGCTGACCAGCGCCAGCTGGAACTGCTCGGGATCACCGCGCCGGACATGGGCCGAAGTGCGTCGTGACAGCACTGGAGAGAAGGCGAACGAGGACAACCGCACGGCGCCGAGATCGAGGTCTGTGATCCGCGCACGGAAGTCGGCGGTGTGCCGGGTGCTGAGCGTGACAGGCATCAGATCGCTCGACACCGTCTCCGAGAACCACTCGAACCTGTCCGCCAACGGCACGTCAGCGGCTGACAACACCGACGCCTCCATACGACCCCCCAAGCTCTATGGAAAGGCAGCGATAGTTCTGTTGTGCGCCACCATGATCGATTATCAGCCACCGTTGCATGGCATTCGGTGGGGGAAGCTCTCCACCGACAGCCGAGAGGGCCCGACCGGCGGGTGCCGGTCGGGCCCTCTCGGCTGCCCGGGTGTCAGTAGCGCGTTCTGCCCCTGTGGTTCAGGCCGCCGTCGGGGCGCCGGGCAGCGCGGAGGCGTGCTGGAGACGGACGAGGCCGCGGACGGGCGCGGTGTTCCGAGGGAGGCTCCGGCAGGTGAAGCCGAGCTTGGTCATGGCCCGGACGACTTCACCGGCGCTGAAGTCGCGCCGGTCCTGGCGGGTGACGGCCTGGCCCACCTGCATGACGGGGTAGGTGCGACGGCCGATGATCACGGAATCGCCGACGACCTCCTCGGGCTTGACGCCCCGCATGGTCTCCAGGACACCGCTCTTGGTCAGGTCGAACGGGAAACGGGCGATGACACAGCGCACGATGCCTCACAGGGAGAGGAAGGGGAGGGAGCCGCCGTGGTGAGGCGGTTCACGCGATGACGAGGACGAGGACGGGCGCGGGAGCGTCCCGGGCGTCGTCCCGCTCGCCCATGACGGGCGGGGTGACGACCCGGGGACGTACCGTCCGCCCGGTCGTCGGAGCGGTGGCCGGGACGAGCGGCCCGCCGTCGCCGGAGAGATCGCGTAGCCGGAGCCGGTCGGTGGAGGCGGGGCTGTCGCGGACGCCGGTGAGCCGGGCCAGGGTGACCAGGCCGGTGCACCGGCCGTCGTCGTCGCGGATGAGCAGGTGTCCCGTGCGGGCTCCGGCCATGACGGCGAGGGCCACCTCGACGGTCATGTCGTCGCTGACCTGGGGTCCGGCCGTGCCTACGGGGTCGCCCCCCGTCCCGTGCACGCGGGTGGCCTGCGCCGGGCGGGACTCCCGTCTGGACCAGCGTCACAACGCGCCTCCTGAGGAGGTGGGTCGGCTGCCTGGCCACGTGGCGCTCAGGCTGCCGCGCCGACGGCGGAGCGCCGTCCGCCGCCCGCGCGCCGGGCAGCCGAGGCGGGGCCGCGACGGCCGCGGGAGGTCGTGCCGCGCTTGCGCTGCTCGGCGGGCGGCGCGGTGATCGTCACCGGGATGCCGGAGGGGGTCCGTGCGCCGGTGATCCGGGTCAGTGCCTCCTCGCCGGAGCGGACCTGGGTGGTCTCGGGCACGATGCCGGCGGCGGCCATGAGGCGGTTCATGTCGCGGCGCTGGTTGGCGGTGACCAGGGTGACGACGCTGCCGGACTCGCCGGCCCGCGCGGTGCGGCCGCCGCGGTGGAGGTAGTCCTTGTGGTCGGTCGGCGGGTCCACGTTGACGACGAGGTCGAGGTTGTCGACGTGGATGCCGCGCGCGGCGACGTTCGTCGCGACCAGGACGGTGACGTGCCCGGTCTTGAAGCGGGCGAGGGTGCGGGTGCGCTGCGGCTGCGACTTCCCGCCGTGCAGGGCGGCGGCCCGGACGCCGGAGTCGAGGAGGTCCTCGGTGAGGCGGTCCACGGCGTGCTTGGTGTCCAGGAACATGATCACCCGGCCGTCGCGCGCAGCGATCTCGGTCGTCAGCCGCTGCTTGTCGGCACCCTGCACGTGCAGGACGTGGTGCTCCATCGTGGTGACCGCGCCCTGTGAGGGGTCCACGGAGTGGACGACGGGGTCGGTCAGGTAGCGGCGGACCAGGAGGTCGACGTTGCGGTCCAGGGTCGCGGAGAACAGCATGCGCTGGCCCTCGGGGCGTACCTGGTTCAGGAGCGCGGTGACCTGCGGCATGAAGCCCATGTCGGCCATCTGGTCGGCCTCGTCCAGGGCGGTGATCGCGACCTGGTCCAGCCGGCAGTCGCCGCGGTCGATGAGGTCCTTGAGGCGGCCGGGGGTGGCCACGACGACCTCGACGCCGCTCCGCAGCGCGTTCGCCTGCCGGCCGATCGGCATGCCGCCGACGACGGCGGCCAGGCGCAGCTTCACGGCGCGGGCGTAGGGGGTGAGGGCGTCCGTGACCTGCTGCGCGAGTTCCCGGGTGGGCACCAGGACGAGCGCGAGCGGCTGACGGGGCTCGGCGAGCTGTCCGGCGGTGCGGGCGAGGAGCGTCAGGCCGAAGGCGAGGGTCTTGCCGGAGCCGGTCCGGCCGCGGCCCAGGACGTCACGGCCCGCCAGGGAGTTCGGCAGCGTCGCGCCCTGGATCGGGAACGGGACGGACACGCCCTGCGCGGTGAGCGCGGCCAGCAGGGGCTTCGGCATGTCGAGATCGGCGAACGCCTCGACGGCGGGCAGCGCCGGAGTGATCGTCTTCGGCAGGGCGAACTCGCCCTGCACCGGGGCGGGCCGTCGGCCGGAACCGCCCGAACGGCTCGGACCGCCCGAACGGCTCGACGCGGATGAACCGAAACGACCTCCCCGGCCTGTTCCGGCGGAGGAGTCGTACGCGTGGCCGCCGTTGCGGCGGGTGCGGGAGGAACGACTGTTCGTGCGTGTGCGGTTCATTCAGAACCTTCCTCGATACGGCACGCGTCGAGGAATTCCCGCAGCGGAGGAAACAGCGCGGTGAATCACAGGAACGAGCCGGAATGAATGGCGAAAGCAGGCGGCTTGGCTCAGGACAAGGAATTGTCGGCACAAGCAGGCGTGAAATACATGCGAGAGACGCAGGTGCGTGAGGGCCCTGCGAAACGCATGCAGCTGGGGCCCGCACCCCGAGGGATGCGGGCCCCAGCTACGTATGACGCGTCAGTGTCAGGCGGAAACGATGTTCTCGGCCGTCGGGCCCTTCTGGCCCTGCGCGATGTCGAAGGAGACCTTCTGGCCCTCCTGGAGCTCACGGAAGCCCTGGGCGGCGATGTTCGAGAAGTGGGCGAACACGTCAGGGCCGCCACCCTCCTGCTCGATGAAGCCGAAGCCCTTTTCCGCGTTGAACCACTTCACGGTGCCGGCAGCCATGTCATATCTCCTTTGGGCAGTACGCCGACATCCGTACCGTACGGACGCCGTGTCGCCGCGATGATGCCCTGCCCGGAAAAGACCGGAAATACATGGCGCTTCCGTGTGGCACGGGGCCGTCAGGAGCGCTCGAAGTTTTTGGGTACCAAAACTGCAACTGGGTTCGACAGTAGCACGTCGCTGTAGTCTGTGTGCGTTAAATATTTCCCCCTGTGCGGCGCTGGTAAAAACTCTCTCCGCGATGGTCGTTAAAATCTCAGGCCGCGAACACAGTATTCATGTTTCCAAATGCGGCGCATCGGAAGAGAGACGGCCGGCAGGCCGGACGGAGACCGGCTCCGTCTCGGCCCGCTCCGTCCACGTCACCCCGGGAGGGCGCCGCCCGCGACGGCGGTTCCCCCGTACGACTCCGTCAGAAGTTGGCGGGTACCTCGCCAAGGATCTCGGCCAGAGTGAGCGACCCGTCAGCCCACTTCGCCAGGTCGTCTCGGGCCAGGTCCGGATCCCGTGTCTGCCCGCGAAGGCCAGGGCCGACTTCGTGCCGCCGCTCCCCAGCGGCTCCCAGACGCCCGGAAAACCACTCAGGGGCCCGACCCGCTCTCGCGGATCAGGCCCCTGATCTGGTCTTACTGGCTGTCGGGGTGGCGGGATTTGAACCCACGACCTCTTCGTCCCGAACGAAGCGCGCTGCCAAGCTGCGCTACACCCCGATGTCGCTGCTCTGTCTTCACGTCGCGGCGACATCGATTACTTTAGCCCACCCGCGCCCAGAGACGAAATCCGGTTTTCGTCGCGTCCCACCGCAGGTCGGAAGCGGTCGACGGTGACGAGGGCGAGGCCCAGGGCGTAGAAGGCCAGGCCCAGGACGAGGGCGTTGGTGAGGACGTCGAGGTAGCCGTGGGCGGGGACGTCGAGGAAGGGGTACGTGTAGCGGGCGGGCGTGTCGGGGGAGGCGAGGGCGCCCCGGGTCAGGGCGAAGACGAGGTAGGTGCCGGGCGCGGCGAGCCATTGGGCGGCGTGGCGCGGGCGGAGGGCGCCGGGGCGGGTGAGGAGGAGCCAGTCGAGGAGCACGCCGATCGGGGTGACGGTGTGCAGGAGCTGGTTGGCGACGGCCCTGGCGCCGCTGAGGCGGGCGATCTCGGCGGCCTGGTTGAACTCGCTCGCCCTGTTGTCCAGGACCAGATGGAAGACGAGTCCGACCACCGCGATGCAGAGCAGCACCCCACCCGTCCACAGCGCCGGCAGCGGCGGCTGCCGCCGCCGGGCGCGAACGGCGCCGAGGCCCAGGACGACGGCGACGGCGGTGTTCGACCAGATGGTGAAGAAGCTGAAGACGACGAGCGGGTCGCCCTCGACGCACTCGATCACGATGCCGGTCGCCGCGGCCAGGGCGATCAGACCGCGGACGACGGCGGTCACGAAGGGATGAGCCATGCGCTCACCGTACGGTCCGGTCGCGGCCGGCGTGATCAGTCGCGGGCGGTCAGCGTGAGGAGTGTCGCCTCGGGCGGGCACGCGAAACGGACCGGGGTGTAGCGGTTGGTGCCGCAGCCGGCCGAGACGTGCAGGTACGAGGTGCGGTCGGCGACCGTGTGGGTGGACAGGCCCTTCACGCGGTCGGTGTCCAGGTCGCAGTTGGTGACCAGGGCCCCGTAGAAGGGGATGCACAGCTGCCCGCCGTGGGTGTGGCCGGCCAGGATCAGCTCGTAGCCGTCCGCCGTGAACGCGTCCAGGGCGCGCAGGTACGGCGCGTGGACCACGCCCACCGTGAAGTCGGCGTCCGGGTCGGGGCCGCCGGCGACCCGCTCGTAGCGGTCCCGCTTGATGTGCGGGTCGTCGACGCCGGTGAAGGCGAGGTCCAGGTCGGGCAGCTTCAGCCGGCCGCGGGCGTTGGTCAGGTTCACCCAGCCGGCCGCGTCGAAGGCGTCCCGCATGCCCTCCCACGGGTTGTGGACGACGCCCACCGCCGGCGGGTTGCCGTTGAGGCCGTGCCGGCCCTGCACCTTCTCCTTCAGATAGCGGGCGGGGTTGCGCAGCCGCGGCCCGTAGTAGTCGTTGGAGCCGAAGACGTACACGCCCGGGAACTCCATCAGCGGCCCGAGCGCGTCGAGCACCTCGGGCACGGCGTCCGTGTCGGAGAGGTTGTCGCCGGTGTTGACGACGAAGTCGGGGCGCAGCCCGGCGAGGGACTGGAGCCATGCGCGCTTCTTGCGCTGGCCGCTGACCATGTGGATGTCGGAGACCTGGAGGACCCGCAGGTCACGCATGCCCCGGGGGAGCACCGGGACGATCACCCGGCGCAGTCGGAACGAGCGGGCTTCGAAGCCCGCCGCGTAGACGAGTCCGGCCGCCGCCGTCGCGGTGAGGCCTGCCGTGATCTTCAGGGGGATCCCGTACCGTGCGCGCATCGCTCTATCGTCGCAGACCCCGGACACGGAAATGCGCGGGCGGTACGGGCGTGCCACCTGACACACTTGCTCCCATGACCACGCTCAAGGCCAAGCTCAAGGACGACCTCAACGCCGCGATCAAGGAGCGCGACGAGCTGCGCTCCTCGACCCTGCGGCTGACCATCGCCGCCATCACGAAGGAGGAGGTCGCGGGCAAGACCAAGCGCGAGCTCTCCGACGACGAGGTGCAGAAGGTGATCGCCAAGGAGGCGAAGAAGCGCCGCGAGGCCGCGGACGCCTTCGCCCAGGGCGGTCGCACCGAGCAGGCCGACCGTGAGCGCGCGGAGGGCGTGATCCTCGACGCGTACCTGCCCAAGCAGCTGACCGACGAGGAGCTGGAGGGCATCGTCTCCGCCGCCGTCGAGGAGGCCAGGGCCGCCGGTGCGGAGGGGCCGCGGGCCATGGGCGCCGTCATGAAGATCGTCAACCCGAAGGTGGCCGGCCAGGCGGACGGCGGCCGGGTCGCCGCCACCGTGAAGAAGCTGCTCGCGGGCTGAGCGCCCGCCGCACGGCACCTCGCGGGCGCGGCCCCAGGAACGCCCCAGGAACGAGGAAGGCGCCCCTCCGGTGGATCCGGAGGGGCGCCTTCGCCATTCCTGCGTCACGGCCCGCACCCGTGCGAGCGGTCGGACCCGTACGAGCCGTCGGCCCCGTCCGAGGCGTCGGCCCCGTACGAGCCGTCGGCCCCGGTCTTCACGGCGGGGGCCGACGGATCAGCCGTTCCGGTGGGAGCCGTCGGCCTAGGCCGTTTCCTTCGGATCACCTTGCCGACCAGATGAAGATGGCGGCGATGTGGAGTCCGGCGAGGTAGATGGTGGCGGTCTTGTCGTAACGAGTGGCGAGGCCGCGCCACTGCTTGAGCCTGTTGATGCACCGCTCGACGGTGTTCCGCTGCTTGTAGGCCTCGCGGTCGAAGGCGGGCGGACGGCCGCCCAGCCGGCCGCGCCGTTTGCGGTTCGCGGCCTGGTCGGAGGGCTGCGGGATCACCGCCCGAATCCCGCGCTGACGCAGACGGGTTCGGATGGCGCGGGACGAGTAGGCCTTGTCGGCCAGGACCACGTCCGGTGTCGTCCTGGGCCGGCCGATCGGCCGCGGCACGCGTAAGCGGGCCATGACCTCGGGAAACGCGGGTGCGTCACCGGCCTGCCCAGGCGTGAGGACGAACGCGAGCGGCCGGCATCGGCTGTCCGCGGCGAGGTGGATCTTGGTGGTCAGTCCGCCGCGGGACCGTCCCAGGGCATGATCGTGCGGCTCGTCGGCCGGGGCCCCCCTTTTGACGGGCCCCGGCGGCGTGCTGATGAGCTCGGACGATGGTGGAGTCGACCGCGACGACCCAGTCGAGGTCACCCTCGGCGTCAGCCTGGGCGAGCAGGGCGGTGAAGACCTTCTCCCAGGTGCCGTCGGCGGCCCACTTCCGCAGCCGGTTGTGGGCGCCTTTCCAGGAGCCGAAGTGCTCGGGCAGGTCCATCCATGGCGTGCCGGTGCGGTACTTGAACGCGATCGCGTCGATCACCTGCCGATGGTCCCGCCACCGGCCACCCCGCTTCGGCGTGCGGTCCGGCAGCAACGGCTCGATGCGTGCCCACTGGGCGTCAGTCAACGACACACATCAACCAACGATCAGATGATCCGAAGGAAACGGCCTAGCCGTTGCGGCCGCCGTTTCCGTTGCCGCGGCCGTTCGTCCCGCCGATCAGGTCCGGCGGGATCACGATCCCGCCGGGGAGGGTGGTGCCCGGCCGGGGCCCGCCCGGCTTGCCGTCGTCGCCCGGGCGCTTGTTCTTCTCCTTGTCCTCGGGCGTCGCGCCGCGCGGCACGCTGATCGGGACGAAGGACGGCGTCTGGGAGGCGTCGAGCGCCCCGGTCATCGCGATCTTCCAGATCGGGCCCGGGAGGCAGCCACCACAGACCTTGTCGTAGTACTGGCCGCCGATGGTGATGTCGTACATCGAGGTCTTCTCGCCGACGTCGTCACCGACCCACACCGCCGTCGACAGGTTCGGCGTGTAGCCGACGAACCAGGCGTCCTTGCGGTCGTTGGTGGTACCCGTCTTGCCCGCGTTGTCGCGGTCGCTCAGACCGGCCTTCGTACCCGTGCCGTCCTCGACGACGCCCTTCAGCATCTGGTTGACGGTGTCGGCGGTCCGCTGGCTCATCGCCTGGGAGCACTCGGTCCGCGGGACCTTGAGCTTCTGGCCGGTGGCCGTCGTGATCGACTCGATGGCGACGGGGGTGCAGTACGTGCCGCGGTTGGCGAAGGTCGCGTAGACGGCCGCCATGTCCAGCGGGGTGGACTCCTGGCCGCCGAGGGTGATGGAGGGCAGTTCCTGCAGCTTCTTGCCGAGCTCCCGCTCGTACCCCATCTTCTGCGCCATCGTCACCGTCTCGCACAGACCGGCGAGCTGCTCCAACTGAGCGAAGTAGGTGTTGATGGACTTGCCGAGCGCGCTGGTCATGTCCCAGGTGCCGGTCTCGGACTCGACCTCGTTCGACAGGTCCCAGTTGCCGGAGCCGGCCGGGCCGCCCGCGCACGTGCGGTAGGAGCTCATCGGGACCGAGATCTTGTACCCGGTGGTGAAGGACTGCGCCGGGCTCAGTCCCTTCTCCAGCGCCGCCGCGGCCGTGATCGGCTTGAACGTCGAACCGACCTGGAAGCCGTACGTCGTTCCGCCCATCTTCTTGCCGACGGACAGGTTCAGCGTCGTCTGGTGCAGCTTCTGGTCGAGGCCGTACGGGCGGGACTGGCCCATCGAGAGGATCTTGCCGCTGCCGGGCTGGACCTGGACCACCGCGGCGGCGACCTTGTCGTCCTTGTCGATCTTGGCGACGGCGGCCTCGTTGGCGGCGCCCTGGGCGCGCGGGTCGAGGGTGGTCCGGATGGTCAGACCGCCCAGGTTCCACAGCTTCTGGCGCTCCTCGGCCGTCTTGCCGAAGACCGGGTCGCTCAGGATCGTCTTGCGGACGTAGTCGCAGAAGAAGCCGGCGCCGTCCACGGCGGTGATGCAGCCGTTCTTCGGCGACTTCACCTTCAGCTTGATCGGCTTGGCCTTCGCCGCGTCCGCCTCCGCCTGGCTGATGTCCTTGACCTCGGCCATGCGCTGGAGGACGACATTGCGGCGCTTGGTGGCCTCCTGGAGGTCGTTGACCGGGTCGTAGCGGCTCGGCGACTGGACGAGGCCGGCCATCATCGCCGCCTCCTCCAGGTTGAGGTCGGCGGCGTGCTTGGAGAAGTAGCGCTGGGAGGCGGCCTCGATGCCGTACGCCTGCTGCCCGAAGAACGTGATGTTGAGGTAGTTCTCCAGGATCTTCTTCTTCCCCAGCTCCTCCTCGACCTGGATCGCGAACTTCAGCTCGCGCACCTTGCGGCCCAGGGTCTGCTGGGTGGCCTGGGCGACCTTCTCCGGGTCGTCACCGGCCTCCTCGACGAAGACGTTCTTCACATACTGCTGGGTGAGCGTCGAAGCGCCCTGCGCGACCCCGCCCGACTGCGCGTTGCGGTTGATCGCGCGCAGCACGCCCTTGAGGTCGACCGCGCCGTGCTCGTAGAAGCGCGAGTCCTCGATCGCGACGATCGCCTTCTGCATGTACGGCGAGATCTTCTCGATCGGTACGACCTTGCGGTCCCGCGAGTACACGGTGGCGATGTGGCCGCCCTCTGAATCGAGGATCGTGGTGCGCTGACTCAGCGGCGGTGTCTTCAGGTTGGACGGGATTTCGTCGAACCCCTCGACCGTGCCCTTCGCGGCCAGCCCCAGCGCACCGGCCGCGGGCAGGGCGATGCCCGCCAGCACGGCTCCGGAGAGCACACTGACCCCGAGGAACTTGGCGGCCTGCTGGGTCCCGGTCAGACCTCCGCCCGAGCGCTTCTTTGCCATGGGGGCAGCCTACGTTCTCATTCGCCGGACACACGTATATGCCTTGGCCTAAGCTGCTCCCAACTGTCACAGCAGTGTGGTCGCGCATCAAGACCCGTGCGTGACGTCGGTATGAATTCCCGCGTCCCCGAAGCGCGGTGACTTCATGCCCGAATCCGGCTCATGTCCGATAAGGGCGTGATGTCCTGGGGTCACTCCCCTGGGTGATCTCCCGCGCACGCATAGTCCGTTCGGGCCATTCAAGATTGGGCCCGAAGGGGGTGTTGCGCTGTCCCCACCTTCCGTAACGTCCCAACTGGCAGCGGTGAATATGCCGCTACCGCCGTGGGGGAGCCTCGATTCGGGAGAGGACGGCGCCGGTATGGGCTGGGTAGCTGACTGGAGTGCGCAGGCGGCCTGCCGCACTACCGATCCGGATGAACTTTTCGTGCAGGGCGCGGCGCAGAACAGGGCCAAGGCGGTGTGCACCGGATGTCCGGTGCGGACCGAGTGTCTCGCCGACGCCCTCGACAACCGCGTGGAATTCGGCGTGTGGGGCGGCATGACGGAGCGCGAGCGACGCGCCCTGCTGCGCCGGCGGCCGACCGTCACCTCGTGGCGCCGGCTCCTGGAGACCGCGCGCACGGAGTACGAGCGGGGAGCGGGCCTGCTGCCCGTGGCGATGGACGACGACGCGACGTACGAGACGTACGCGGCGGTGGGCTAGGCCGGGACGCGCCGGTGTGCGCCCGGCGAGCCGGTCGGGCCTGTCGAGCCCGTCGCGCACGGTGAGCCCGTCGCGCACGGTGAGCTCGTCACGTGTGGTGCGGCGGCCGGGGCGTCACGGCAGACGTCCGAGTGTCAGACGGTCACCGATGGCTCGCAGCCCCGCGAGGTCGTGCACATCGCCGGGCAGGGCGGCCACTTCGGCGACCGCCACCTCGGGGTGGAGCGCGGTGAAGCGATCGCGCGTGCGCTGTTCACGCGCGAGCACCTGCATCCGCTCGGCATGGAGACGGAGCAGTCCTGCGGTCAGTTGCTGAACGTCCGTGTCCGCTTCGGCTGTGGGGGCAGCCTCGGACTCGGCTGGTGCGGCGGCGGTGGCGAGGTCGTCTGCGGCGTCCGCAGTGGGGTCTGACGGCTCGGAGGAAGTGGCTCGGGAGCCACCTCCAGCAGCTTTCCCGCCCCCCTGATCCACAATGCGCCCCTCGTCAAGATTTTCCGCGGCGGCCCGCGCCCGCTCGGCCGACAGCCGGGCGGCGCCGCTGTCATGGACGCGATTGAGAACGAGACCGGCCAGCGGCATCTCCTCGGCGGCCAGCCGCTCCACGAAATACGCCGCCTCGCGCAGCGCGTCCCGCTCCGGCGTGGCGACCACGAGGAAGGCCGTCCCCGGCGCCTGGAGCAGCCTGTACGTGGCGTCCGCGCGGGTCCGGAAGCCGCCGAACATCGTGTCCATCGCCGCCACGAAGGTCTGCACGTCCTTCAGGAACTGACCCCCCAGCAGCTTCCCCAGCGTCCCGGTCATCATCGACATGCCGACGTTGAGGAACTTCATCCCCGCCCGGCCGCCCACCTTCGCCGGCGCCATCAGCAGCTTGATGAACGTGCCGTCCAGGAACGACCCCAGCCGCTTCGGCGCGTCCAGGAAGTCCAGCGCCGAGCGGGACGGCGGCGTGTCGACCACGATGAGGTCCCACTCGTCCCTGGCCCGCAGCTGGCCCAGCTTCTCCATCGCCATGTACTCCTGCGTGCCGGCGAAGCCGGCCGACAGGGACTGGTAGAACGGGTTCTCCAGGATCGCCCGGGCCCGGTCGGCGTCCGCGTGTGCCTCGACGATCTCGTCGAAGGTCCGCTTCATGTCGAGCATCATCGCGTGCAGCTCACCGCCGTCGGAGCCCTTGATGCCCTCCACCTTGCGCGGCACGTTGTCCAGCGAGTCGATGCCCATCGACTGGGCGAGCCGGCGCGCCGGGTCGATGGTGAGGACCACCACGCGACGCCCGCGCTCCGCCGCCCGTACGCCGAGGGCCGCCGCGGTCGTCGTCTTGCCGACCCCGCCCGCGCCGCAGCACACGATGATGCGGGTGCCCGGGTCGTCGATCAGCGGGTCCAGCTCCAGCACGGGCACCGTGTCGAGCCCGTTCGAGGCCCCTGCCCCGCCGATCGCTCCCTCACCGATCGCTCCCTCACCGATCGCCCCCGCCCCCTCGACCGCCGCCGCCGTCTTCTCCGTCACGCCTCGCCCACCCCTTGCCTCCGCAGCTCCTTCGCCAGCCGATACAGCCCGGCGATGTCGGCCCCGTCGCCCAGGAAGGGAAGCTCGTACGTCGGCACCCCGATGCCGTTCAGCACCTCCCGCTGGGCGCGCTCCAGCTCCACCCGCTGGGCGTGCTCCGCGGCCTGGTCGAGCAGTGGCTCGACCAGCCTCGTTCCCCCCTTGATGCCGACGGACGCCAGGGTCCCGGCGATGGCCTCCCGGTGGTCGCCGGAGGCGGCCCGTACCGCCGCCTCGTCGAGGACGTGCGGGCGGACCATGTTCACGATGGCGCGGCCGACGGGCAGTTCGGCCTCCCGCAGCTCGGCGATGCCGTCCGCGGTCTCCTGGACCGGCATCTCCTCCAGGAGCGTCACCAGGTGCACCGCCGTGTCCGGGGACTTCAGGAAGCGCATGACCGCCTGGGCCTGATTGTGTATCGGGCCGATCCTCGCCAGACCCGCCACCTCGTCGTTGACGTTCAGGAAGCGGGTGATCCGGCCGGTCGGCGGGGCGTCCATCACCACGTAGTCGTAGGTGAAGCCGCCGTGCTTCTCGCGGCGGCGGACCGCCTCGCACGCCTTGCCGGTCAGCAGCACGTCACGGACGCCCGGGGCTATCGTCGTCGCGAAGTCGATCGCGCCGAGCTTCTTCAGGGCCCGGCCGGCGCTGCCCAGCTTGTAGAACATCTGGAGGTAGTCGAGAAGCGCGCGCTCGGCGTCGATGGCGAGCGCGAACACCTCGCCGCCGCCCGGCGCGACGGCGATCTTGCGCTCCTCGTACGGCAACGCCTCCGTCTCGAACAACTGGGCGATGCCCTGCCTGCCCTCCACCTCGACGAGGAGGGTCCGCTTGCCCTCGGTCGCGAGGGCGAGCGCGAGTGCGGCGGCGACCGTCGTCTTACCGGTACCGCCCTTGCCGCTGACGACCTGGAGCCTGCTCACGCCTTCGAGCCTAACCACTGCCGGCCCGGCCCAATCAGAGGGCCGCCCCGGACGCGCCCCCCAATGCGCCCCCACCGTCACCTAGGGGGTACCCCGGAGGCCGCCTCGGTGGTCACCTCGGAGGACCGCCCTCCGGCAGCGGCTACAGTCGCCTCATGACCAAGTGGGAGTACGCGACTGTGCCGCTGCTGGTGCACGCGACGAAGCAGATTCTTGACACCTGGGGCGAGGACGGCTGGGAGCTCGTCCAGGTCGTGCCCGGGCCGAACAACCCCGAGCAGCTCGTGGCCTACCTGAAGCGGGAGAAGTCCTCGTGAGCGGGGCCGGAGCCGTCGAGGCGAAGCTCGCCGAGCTGGGCCTGACCCTTCCGGAGGTCGTGCCGCCGATCGCCGCCTACCAGCCGGCGGTGCGGTCGGGCGTGTACGTGTACACCTCGGGCCAGCTCCCGATGGTGGCCGGCAAGCTGCCGGTGACCGGCAAGGTCGGCGCCGAGGTGACGGCCGAGGAGGCCAAGGAGCTCGCCGCGACCTGCGCGCTCAACGCGCTCGCCGCCGTGAAGTCGATCGCCGGTGACCTGGACCGCGTCAAGCGGGTCGTGAAGGTGGTCGGCTTCGTCGCCTCCGCCCCCGACTTCACCGGACAGCCGGGCGTCATCAACGGCGCCAGCGAGCTGCTCGGCGCCGTCCTCGGCGACAAGGGCGTGCACGCCCGCAGCGCCGTCGGCGTCACGGTCCTTCCGCTCGACGCGCCCGTCGAGCTCGAGGTCCAGGTGGAACTCGAGGCCTGATCCGGCCGTCCAGCACCACACGCACCACACGCACCTCACGCACCACACGCTTTGCAAGCACCACGCGCATCACGCGCGCCCCACGCAGGGCCGGTTTTCCACAGGCGGGAAAACCGGCCCTCGTACATTCCGATGCTTGCGCATAGCATCCGGCCATGCCCAATGGTCAGTCGAACGGTCAGTGGTACCCACCGGAGTGGCCCGACCGCATCCGTGCCCTCACCGCCGGTGAGCTGGTCCCCGCGACACCCAAGCGGGCCGCCACCGTGCTCCTCCTGAAGAACGGCTCCGGCGGGACGGACGGCGGCGGCCCCCTCGTCCACATGCTGCGCCGCCGCGCCTCCATGGCGTTCGCGGGCGGCGCGTACGCCTACCCTGGCGGCGGGGTCGATCCCCGCGACGAACATCCCGTGCGCTGGGCGGGCCCCGCCCGTGAGGAGTGGGCCGACCGTCTCGGCCTCACGGACCCGGCGCACGCGCAGGCCGTCGTCTGCGCCGCCGTGCGCGAGACATACGAGGAGGCGGGCGTCCTGCTCGCCGGGGAGACTGCGGACACGGTCGTCGGCGACACCACCGGCGACGACTGGGAGAAGGACCGGGAGGCGCTGGTCGCCCGCGAGCTGTCCTTCGCCGACTTCCTCGACCGGCGCGGGCTGGTGCTGCGCTCGGACCTGCTCGGGGCCTGGGCCCGCTGGATCACCCCCGAGTTCGAGCCGCGGCGCTACGACACCTGGTTCTTCGTGGCGGCCCTCCCGGCCGGCCAGCGCACCCGGAACGCCTCCACGGAGGCCGACCGCACCGTGTGGATCCGCCCGGCGGACGCGGCGGCCGGCTACGACCGCGGCGAGCTGACGATGATGCCGCCGACCATCTCGACCCTGCGCGGCCTCCAGCGGTTCCGCAGCGCCGAGGAGGCCCTGGCCGCGGCCGTCGACCAGGACATGACCCCCGTCCTGGCCCAGGCGCGCCTGGACGGCGACGCGGTGATCCTGAGCTGGCCGGGGCACGACGAGTTCACCAAGCACGTTCCCGCGGCTGCCGAGACCCCGGAGACCCTGGACGCTCCCGAGACCCCGGAGACCCTGGACGCTCCCGAGACCCCGGAGACCCTGGACGCTCCCGAGACCCCCAAGGCCCCCGAGACCCCGGGAGGTGCCTCATGAGCGACGCCGCCGCCCTCCCCGGGCAGCCGCGCGGAGCCGCGGTCTCCGGACCCGCGACCGCCCGCGCCGTCAACGTCCTGGCCCCGAACCCGTCCGCGATGACCCTGGACGGCACCAACACCTGGATCGTGGCCGAGCCGGACTCCGACCTCGCCGTCGTGGTCGACCCCGGTCCGCTCGACGAAGGGCATCTGCGGCGCGTCGTGGAGACCGCCGAGCGGCTCGGCAAGAGGGTCGGCCTCACCCTGCTCACCCACGGCCACCCGGACCACGCCGAAGGGGCGGTGCGGTTCGCGGAGCTGACCCGCACCAAGGTGCGGGCGCTCGACCCGGCGCTGCGGCTCGGCGACGAAGGCCTCGGGGCCAGGGACGTGATCACCACCGGCGGGCTC
The DNA here is from genome assembly GCF_042901205.1 of Streptomyces sp. NPDC012769. Classification (NCBI taxonomy): domain Bacteria; kingdom Bacillati; phylum Actinomycetota; class Actinomycetes; order Kitasatosporales; family Streptomycetaceae; genus Streptomyces; species Streptomyces sp. NPDC012769. Next base: position 534,506 of record NZ_JBIBCP010000005.1, read on the forward strand.
GAACTCCGGGTCGTCCCCACACCCGGGCACACCTCGGACTCGCTCTCCTTCCACCTGCCGGCCGACCGCGCGGTGCTGACCGGGGACACCATCCTGGGGCGCGGCACGACGATCGTGGCCCATCCCGACGGGCGGCTCGGCGACTACCTCGACTCGCTGCGGCGACTGCGGTCGCTCACCCTCGACGACGGGGTCCACACGGTCCTGCCCGGCCACGGTCCCGTCCTGGAGGACGCGCAGGGCGCCGTGGAGTTCTATCTGGCGCACCGCGCCAGCCGGCTCGCCCAGGTGGAGACGGCGGTCGAGAGCGGCCTCCGGACGCCGTCGGAGGTCGTGGCCCATGTGTACGCGGACGTGGACCGCTCGCTGTGGCCGGCCGCCGAGCTCTCCGTACGGGCGCAGTTGGACTACCTGAGGGAGCACGGCCTGATCTGAACGCAGGCTTCAGAGCCGGGCCGCGAGGCTTCTAGACGGACCCGGGAACCTTCCCGCCCCGGGGTGTGTCTTACGCTCCGCTTACATCTGGCCGTAGCTCTCGGGGGGAAGCCCGTGTTCGTCATAGCCATCCTGCTGGTCATCGCCGCAGTGGTGCTCTACTTCGTCGGCCGCGCGAACGACACCCGCGGCCTCAAGCTGGGCGCCGTGGGCGCCCTGCTCGCCGGCCTGTTCTCGCTGATCGTGAGCATGACGTACGTGATCAGCGCGTACGAGGTCGGTGTGCCGGTCGCCTTCGGCAAGGTCGGTACGCCGATGTCCTCCGGCATGCACCTGAAGTCGCCGTTCACCAACGTCACCACGTTCTCCACCCGGCCCGTGGACCTCAACCTCTCCGACAAGGACGTGGTCGAGGTCCGCTCCTCGCAGGGCGGTGTGATGTACGCCGAGGTCACCGTGAAGTGGGCGGTGCAGCCGTCCAAGGCGATCGAGCTCTACAAGCTCGCCGGCAGCGAGGACGCCATCCAGCAGCGGCTCGTCTACCCGGACAGCCGTGAGATCGTCCGCAACGTCTTCGCCCGCCACACGAGCGAGCAGGGCTACGCCTCCGACCGCGAGAAGATCAACGCGGAGATCGCCGGCCTCATCAAGGAGCGCCTCGCCCCGCGTGGCATCGACGTCACCACGGTCAACCTGCGCAACGTGAAGCCCTCCGAGGCCCTGCAGGACCAGATCGACCGCAAGATCCAGCAGCAGCAGGCCACCGAGCGCGCCCTTGAGGCGGCCCGTACGGCCAAGGCGGAGTCCGACCGCCGCCGGATCGAGGCCGAGGGCATCGCCCGGGCCAACAAGATCCTCAACGCCTCGCTGACCGACAAGGTCCTGATGAACCAGTGCATCGACGCCTACAAGGAGGCCGCCGCGAAGAACCCGGTCTACGCGGTGCCCTGCGGTGGCGGCGGCTCGAACCCGCTGATCGTGGACGGCACGAAGCGCTAGCCGCGACGGCAGCGGACAAGGAAAGGGGCCGCCCGGTCGAACCGGGCGGCCCCTTCACTTACGTACGGCCTTCACGGACGTACGAGGTGATGCTCAGCTACGTACGAGGTGGTGCTCAGCGCGAGCGCTTCGCGAGGCGCTCCACGTCCAGCAGGATCACGGCGCGGGCCTCCAGGCGCAGCCAGCCGCGCTGGGCGAAGTCGGCGAGCGCCTTGTTGACCGTCTCGCGGGAGGCGCCGACGAGCTGGGCCAGCTCCTCCTGGGTGAGGTCGTGGACGACGTGGATGCCCTCCTCCGACTGCACGCCGAAGCGGCGCGACAGGTCGAGGAGCGCGCGGGCGACACGGCCCGGGACGTCGGAGAAGACCAGGTCGGACATCTGGTCGTTGGTCTTGCGCAGGCGGCGGGCGACGGCGCGCAGCAGGGCGCTGGCCACCTCGGGGCGGGCGTTCAGCCAGGGCTGGAGGTCGCCGTGGCCGAGGCCGAGCAGCTTGACCTCGGTCAGCGCGGTGGCGGTGGCGGTGCGCGGGCCCGGGTCGAAGAGGGACAGCTCGCCGATGAGCTCGCCGGGGCCGAGGACCGCCAGCATGTTCTCGCGGCCGTCGGGCGAGGTCCGGTGCAGCTTCACCTTGCCCTCGGTGACCACGTAGAGCCGGTCGCCCGGGTCGCCCTCGTGGAACAGCGCGTCGCCACGGGCAAGCGTCGCCTCACTCATCGAGGCACGCAGCTCAGCGGCCTGCTCGTCGTCGAGCGCCGCGAACAGCGGGGCACGTCGCAGAACGTCGTCCACGAGTTCTCTCCTATGTCGACCTCAGTGCGATCAATCACAACAAGTTTGACTCACCGGACGGCCTTTCCGTACGTCAGGGGCCCGATTGGGTCGTGATCCGGTGCGCGCGGGGCGGATGTCGGTGGCGACGCCTAGGCTGGCCGGGTGTCCAACTCGCCGGTGAGAGCACAGGCCAAGGGGGCTGGAAGAGTGCGGGTCGAGGGTAATTCCGCTGTGGGCGAACACGACGTGTCGAAACAGACGAAAGCGACGAAACGCGCACCGAAAGGGGCGGCCGGGACGACGAAGGCTCCTTCGGCGACCACCTCGGCGAAGAAGCCCGCTGCCCGGCCCGCGGCCGAGCCCGCCGCCAAGGCCGTGCTCAAGCCCGCGGCCAAAGGCAGGCCCGAGTCGCGCCTCGCCATGGTGCGGCGGGCCAGGAAGATCAACCGGGAGCTCGCCGAGGTCTATCCGTACGCCCATCCCGAGCTCGACTTCCGCAACGCCTTCGAGCTCCTGGTCGCCACGGTCCTCTCCGCCCAGACCACCGATCTGCGGGTCAACCAGACCACCCCCGCGCTCTTCGCGAAGTACCCGACTCCCGAGGACCTGGCCGCCGCCGTCCCCGAGGAGGTCGAGGAGCTGATCCGGCCGACCGGGTTCTTCCGCGCCAAGACCAAGTCGATCATGGGGCTCGCCACCGCCCTCAGGGACGACTTCGGGGGTGAGGTCCCCGGACGCCTGGACGACCTGGTCAAGCTGCCCGGCGTCGGCCGGAAGACCGCCTTCGTCGTCCTCGGCAACGCCTTCGGCGTGCCCGGCCTCACCGTCGACACCCACTTCATGCGCCTGGTCCGCCGCTGGAAGTGGACCGAGCAGGAGGACCCGGTCAAGATCGAGGCGGAGATCGCCGAGATCTTCCCGAAGAGCGAGTGGACGATGCTCTCGCACCGGGTGATCTTCCACGGCCGACGCATCTGCCACGCCCGCAAGCCCGCGTGCGGCGCCTGCCCGATCACCCACCTCTGCCCGGCGTACGGGGAGGGCGAGACCGACCCGGAGAAGGCGAAGAAGCTGCTGAAGTACGAGAAGGGCGGCTTCCCGGGCCAGCGGCTCAACCCGCCTCCGGACTACCCCGGCCGCCCGGCGCCGCCCCTGGGCGCGAGCTCATGAGGACCGACCCCGCCCGGCCCTGCCGCCGGACACGGCCGGGCGGGGAACGAACGCACACGCGGACCGCGTTGTGAACGACGGGGGTGCCTATGACGCGCACTGGTGAAGAGATCCACGGAGCGGGCGGCCTGCTCGACCGGGGCGGGCTGCCCGACTGGCTGGAGCCCGTCGACCGGGCCGCCCGCACGGTCGCACCCGAGCAGCTGAGCCGCTTCCTGCCGCCCAAGGACGGCGCGGGGCGGCAGTCCGCCGTGCTCGTCCTCTTCGGCGAGGGCGCGCGCGGCCCCGAGCTGCTGCTGATGGAGCGCTCCGGCAGCCTCCGCTCGCACGCCGGACAGCCCTCCTTCCCCGGCGGCGCCCTGGATCCCGAGGACGGTGACCCGGCCGAGGGCGGGCCGCTGCGGGCCGCGCTGCGCGAGGCCGAGGAGGAGACCGGGCTCGACCCGGCCGGCGTCCAGCTCTTCGGCGTGCTGCCGCGGCTCTACATCCCGGTCAGCGGCTTCGTCGTCACGCCCGTGCTCGGCTGGTGGCGCGACCCCAGCCCCGTCGGCGTCGTCGACCCCGCCGAGACCGCCCGGGTCTTCACCGTCCCCGTGGCGGATCTCACGGACCCCGCGAACCGCGCGACCGCGATCCACCCCAAGGGCCACGAGGGCCCCGCGTTCCTCGTCGAATCGGCTCTGGTCTGGGGTTTCACGGCCGGAGTGATCGACCGGATCCTGCATTACGCGGGCTGGGAGCGCCCCTGGGACCGGTCGAAGCGGGTCCCGCTCGACTGGCGGTCATGACAGGCTGACCCCGGGGCGACCGAAGACGAATGTGCGAGGCTATTGACGGTGAACGTGCTGGACATCCTGTTGCTGCTCGCCGCCGTGTGGTTCGCGATCATCGGTTACCGCCAGGGTTTCGTGGTCGGCATCCTCTCGGTGATCGGGTTCCTCGGCGGCGGTCTCGTCGCCGTCCTGCTGCTGCCGGTCATCTGGAACCAGCTGACGGACCACAGCGAGGTCACCACGACCGCGACGGTCATCTTCGTGATGGTGGTCATCGTCTGCGCCTCCGTCGGCCAGGCCTTCACCACCCACCTCGGCAACAAGCTGCGCCGGCACATCACCTGGACCCCCGCGCGCGCCCTGGACGCCACCGGCGGCGCCCTGGTCAACGTGGTCGCGATGCTCCTGGTCGCCTGGCTCCTCGGCTCCGCCCTCGCCCTCACCGCCGTGCCCACCTGGGCCAAGCAGGTCCGCAATTCCAAGGTGCTGCTGGGCGTCGAGCAGGTGATGCCCGATCAGGCCTCCCGGTGGTTCAGCGACTTCACCTCCACGCTCGCGCAGAACGGCTTCCCGCAGGTCTTCAACCCCTTCGCCAACGAGCCCATCACCGAGGTCCGTCCGCCGGACCCGGCGCTCGCCGGCAGCCCGGTCGCCGCGCGCGCCAAGCGCTCCATCGTGAAGGTCGTCGGCACCGCCCCGAGCTGCGGAAAGGTCCTCGAAGGCACCGGCTTCGTCTTCGCCGAGCGTCGGGTGATGACCAACGCCCATGTCGTCGGCGGCGTCGACGAGCCGACCGTGCAGATAGGCGGAGAGGGCAAGCTCTACGACGCCAAGGTCGTGCTCTACGACTGGGAGCGCGACATCGCGGTCCTCGACGTGCCCGACCTGGACGCCACACCGCTGCAGTTCACCGACCGGGACGCCCGCAGCGGTGACAACGCCATCGTGGCCGGCTTCCCGGAGAACGGCGCCTACGACGTCCGCTCGGCGCGGGTGCGCGGCCGGATCACCGCCGACGGCCCCGACATCTACCGCCGTGGCGAGGTGCGCAGGGACGTCTACTCGCTGTACGCGACGGTCCGTCAGGGCAACTCCGGCGGGCCGCTGCTGACCGAGGACGGCAAGGTGTACGGCGTGATCTTCGCCCGCTCCCTCGACGACGCCAACACGGGCTACGCGCTGACGGTCGACGAGATCCAGGACGACATCAACCGGGGCCGCGCCGCCAACCAGCAGGTCGACAGCCAGGGCTGCGCGCTCTGAGGGGCGAGACACCGCCTGGGACCCGCGGCCCGGAAACCGGCTCCGAGACCGGCTCCCGAACCGCGCCCGAGGGCGGGTCCCACAGGCCCTGAAGGCCGCGGGACCCGCCCTCGGACGCTCCCTATGTACGGGTGTGGCGCAGCCGCGCCGAGACCCAGCGGGCCCGGCGCCGGAGGATGCGCGAGATCCCCATGGCCGCTTCGGGATGCGAATGGCTCTGCTCCCGCGTACCGCCCCGCTCCGGGGCGCCTGTTCCGCCGATCGAGCGGCGGTCGCGTGCTGTGTCACCGTAGTCGTGCGTCCAGCCCATACCGGGACGTGTGCCCGGGGCCCAAGGTCGGTAACCTCCCCGGGGCCCGCCAATTGGCGTATGCGCGGGGCACATGGCAGTTCGAAGGACGCGGGTGTGTCAGCGGTCCGGTTCGGGATCCTTGAGCCAGTTGACGAGCTCCGTGGTGAACGCGACCGGGTCCTCCTCGTGGGGGAAGTGTCCCAGTCCGTCGAAGAGCCGCCAGCGGTACGGCGCCTCCACGTACTGTCCGGAGCCGGCCGCGCTGCGGGTCCGCATGACCGGGTCGAGCGAGCCGTGCAGATGCAGGGTGGGCACCCGCACGGGCCGCTTCATGCGCCGGTTGAACTGGATGCCGTCCGGCCGGGCCAGCGAGCGCACCATCCAGCGGTACGGCTCGATGGAGCAGTGCGCCGTCGACGGGATGCACATGGCCCGCCGGTAGACGTCCAGGGCCTCCTCGTCGGCGGCCGACCGCGGGTTCGGCCCCGACCAGTCGTCGATCAGCCTTCCCACGAGCGCACCCTCGTCCGCGACGAGTTGACGCTCCGGCAGCCACGGCCGCTGGAACCCCCATACGTAGGAACCGGCCCGCGTCTGGGAGAAGTCGGAGAGCATCGCCGAGCGCCAGCGGCGCGGGTGCGGCATCGAGGAGACCACGAGCCGGCGCACCAGCTTGGGCCGCATCACGGCGGCCGTCCAGGCGAGGTAGCCGCCCAGGTCGTGCCCGACGAGCGCCGCGTCCGGCTCGCCGAGCGAGCGGACCACGCCGGTGATGTCGAGGGCCAGGTTCGCGGGGTCGTAACCCCGGGGCGTGCGGTCGCTGCCGCCCACGCCGCGCAGGTCCATCGCCACGGCCCGGAACCCGGCCTCGGCGAGGGCGGGCAGCTGGTGGCGCCAGGTCCACCAGAACTGCGGGAAGCCGTGCAGCAGGAGCACCAGCGGGCCGTCGCCCATCTCGGCGATGTGGAAGCGGGCGCCGTTGGCCGCCACGTCGCGGTGGGTCCACGGCCCGTCGATGCGGACGGGGCTTCCGCCGTTGGTGCTGCTGCTCTCAGGGACGGTCATGCAGACGAGCGTGCCACAGACGGGGCCTTGTCCAGAGCGAGCTGGGGCGCGTCGGCCGACGGACGGGGATGCGGCTTGACGTTCTGCATGATCGCCGCCGTCTGCTTGGCCGAGGAGATGGTCTTCTCCGGCTTCTTGACCTTCTTGAACTTCGCCACGGCGAACAGGCCGAGCAGTCCGGCGAGCAGCACGTTCGCCGCGAAGGACAGCAGGAAGCACCAGGCGAGGTTCCAGCCGCCGTCGCCGTTGTGCCCGCCGGTCCAGGTGTTGATGCCGTAGGCGAGGGCGAAGCTGAGCATCGGCAGCGAGAACAGCAGCACCGCGCCCGCCGCCATCCCGGCGGCGCTGCCCATCGCGCCGCGCTTGACGTCCTGGCGGATCTCGGCCTTGGCCAGGGCGATCTCGTCGTGCACCAGTGCGGACATCTCGGCGGTCGCCGAGGCGACCAGCTGGCCGAGGCTGCGCTCGGCTCCGTCGAACGGGTCGCTCATGGCTGTTCCCTCTCCTCTTCTACGGTCCGTACGGTCCGACCTCAGATCATGCCGGACGGTCGGCCTCATCGCGCGATGCCCCCGCGAGTCGGGCGCGCTCGCGGTGCTCGGCGGCCTTCCGTTCGTGGATCTCGGCCATCCTCAGGTGGTACCCCGGGTCGTGTTCCTCATAGATGTCGGGGATGCCGTCCTGGTCGTCGTCGCGCTCCTCCTCCGCGCACAGGGCCTGGTACCTGCGGACCCGGAGCTTCAGCAGCACCGAGGCGAGGAGGGCGGCGATGAGCGAGCCCATGAGGACGGCGGCCTTCACCTCGTCGGTCAGGGCGGTGTCGCCGGCGAAGGCGAGCTCGCCGATGAGCAGCGAGACCGTGAAGCCGATGCCGGCGAGCGAGGCGACGGCGAAGACGTCCGGCCAGGCCAGCTCGGGGTTGAGCTCGGCCCTGGTGAAGCGGGCGGCGAGCCAGGTGCCGCCGAAGATGCCGAGGGCCTTGCCCACCACGAGACCGAGCACCACGCCCAGGGTGACGGGCTGCGTGAAGACCTTCCCGATGGCACCGCCGGAGACCGCGACCCCGGCCGAGAACAGCGCGAACAGCGGCACGGCGAGGCCCGCCGAGACGGGACGTATCAGATGCTCGATGTGCTCGCCGGGAGAGTGCTTCTCGCCCTCCCGGGTGGTGCAGCGCAGCATCAGACCCATGGCGACGCCGGCGATGGTGGCGTGCACCCCGCTGTTGTACATCAGGCCCCAGATGACCAGGGCGAGCGGCACGTACACGTACCAGCCGCGGACTCCCTTGCGCAGCAGCAGCCAGAAGACGGCGAGGCCGGCGAAGGCGCCGCCGAGGGCGGCGAAGTTCAGGTCGCCGGTGAAGAAGACCGCGATGATCAGGATGGCGAACAGGTCGTCGACCACGGCGAGGGTGAGCAGGAAGGCCCGCAGGGCCGAGGGCAGGGAGGTGCCGATCACGGCGAGGACGGCGAGCGCGAAGGCGATGTCGGTGGCGGTGGGCACCGCCCAGCCGTCGAGTCTGCCGTCGCCGATCGTGTTGACCAGCGTGTAGACCAGGGCGGGCACGGCCATGCCGCAGATGGCGGCGATGACGGGAAGGGCGGCGGCCCTGGGGTCGCGCAGCTCGCCCGCGACGAGCTCACGCTTGAGCTCGATGCCGGCGACGAAGAAGAAGATCGCCAGCAGGCCGTCGGCGGCCCAGTGCTGGATCGACAGGTCGAGCCCGAGGGCGGCGGGGCCGATGTGGAAGTCGCGGAGGGACGCGTAGCTGTCCTTCAGGGGCGTGTTGGCCCACACGAGCGCGGCGATCGCGGCCACGAGCAGCAGCACACCGCCGACGGTCTCGGTGCGCAGCGCGTCGGCGACGAACCGGCGCTCGGGCAGCGAGAGACGACCGAGGAAGCTGCGGCGGTCGGGGGTGGGGGTGGGCGTGGTCGTGGGCGCGGGCACGGTGAGAACCTCCGGTCGGTGGGCAGCGCGAAGCACATGCCGACCAGACTTCCCGGCGCACCTGGGTTCGTTTGTCGCGTCACTGACGCGGTCCTTACTTTACCTAAAGATGCTCGGTGGCGTCCGGCGATCTTCACTTTAAGTGCATACGAGGACAGCGGCACTCCCTGTGGACAACCGCCTGTGGGCAACGCGAAGGCGCCCGCCCCGGAGGTCCGGGACGGGCGCCGACCTGCGCTTTCAGGTGCTCAGTCCTCGCTGGACGCGGCCGGCAGCTTCGTCTGGATGAGGTCCATGACCGACGAGTCCGTCAGCGTGGTGACGTCCCCCAGCTCGCGGTTCTCGGCGACGTCCCGCAGCAGACGCCGCATGATCTTGCCGGAGCGGGTCTTGGGCAGCTCGGCCACCGGCAGGATCCGCTTCGGCTTGGCGATCGGGCCGAGGGTCGCGCCGACGTGGTTGCGCAGGTCGCCGACGAGGCTCTCGTCCTCGCTCGCCGTGCCGCGCAGGATCACGAAGGCGACGATCGCCTGCCCGGTCGTCTCGTCGGCGGCGCCGACCACGGCCGCCTCGGCGACGGCCGGGTGGGAGACGAGCGCGGACTCGACCTCGGTGGTGGAGATGTTGTGGCCCGAGACGAGCATGACGTCGTCGACCCGGCCGAGCAGCCAGATGTCCCCGTCGTCGTCCTTCTTCGCGCCGTCGCCGGCGAAGTACCTGCCCTCGAAGCGGGACCAGTAGGTGTCGAGGAAGCGCTGGTCGTCACCCCAGATGGTGCGGAGCATCGACGGCCACGGCTCGGTGAGGACCAGGTAGCCGCCGCCCCCGTTCGGGACCTCGTTGGCCTCGTCGTCGACGACGGTGGCGGAGATGCCGGGCAGCGGGCGCTGGGCGGAGCCGGGCTTGGTCTCGGTGACGCCGGGCAGCGGCGAGATCATCATCGCGCCGGTCTCGGTCTGCCACCAGGTGTCCACGATCGGGCAGGTGCCGCCGCCGATGTGCTCGCGGTACCAGATCCACGCCTCGGGGTTGATCGGCTCGCCGACCGAGCCGAGGACGCGCAGCGACGACAGGTCGAACTTCGCGGGGATGTCGTCGCCCCACTTCATGAACGTGCGGATCGCGGTCGGCGCCGTGTAGAGGATCGTGACGCCGTACTTCTGCACGATCTCCCAGAACCGGCCCTGGTGCGGGGTGTCGGGGGTGCCCTCGTACATGACCTGGGTCGCACCGTTGGCCAGCGGCCCGTACACGATGTACGAGTGGCCGGTGACCCAGCCGATGTCGGCGGTGCACCAGTAGACGTCGGTCTCCGGCTTGAGGTCGAAGACGGCGTGGTGGGTGTACGCGGCCTGGGTCAGGTAGCCGCCGGAGGTGTGCAGGATGCCCTTCGGCTTACCCGTCGTGCCGGAGGTGTAGAGGATGAAGAGCGGGTGCTCGGCCTCGAAGGCCTCCGGGGTGTGCTCGGCCGACTGGCGGCCGACGATGTCGTCCCACCAGACGTCCCGGCCCTCGGTGAAGGCGGTCTCCTGGCCGGTGCGGCGGACCACGAGGACGTGCTCGACCTGCGGGCAGCGGGAGACGGCCTCGTCGATGGCGGGCTTGAGCGCGGACGGCTTGCCGCGGCGGTAGCCGCCGTCGGCGGTGACGACCAGCTTGGCGTCGGCGTCCTGGATGCGGGAGGCGACGGCGTCGGCCGAGAAGCCGCCGAAGACCACGGAGTGGGCGGCGCCGATCCGGGCGCAGGCCAGCATGGTGATGGCGGCCTCGGGGATCATCGGCATGTAGACGGCGACCCGGTCGCCCTTGCGGACACCCAGCTCGGTCAGGGCGTTGGCCGCCCTGGACACCTCGTCCTTGAGCTCGGCGTACGTGATCGCGCGGCTGTCGCCGGGCTCGCCCTCGAAGTGGATGGCGACCCGGTCGCCGTTGCCGGCCTCGACGTGCCGGTCCACGCAGTTGTACGCGACGTTCAGCTCGCCGTCGGCGAACCACTTGGCGAAGGGCGGGTTCGACCAGTCCAGGGTCTCGGTCGGCTCGGTGGCCCAGGTGAGCCGCCTGGCCTGCTCGGCCCAGAAACCCAGCCTGTCCGCCTTGGCCTGCTCATACGCGTCCGCCGTGACGTTGGCGCGCGCGGCCAGCTCGGCCGGCGGCGCGAAGCGGCGCTCTTCCTTGAGCAGATTGGCCAAGGATTCGTTGCTCACGACATCTCCCATTCCCAGGGCGTCCTACGTGCCTGTGTGTCCCGCGTCATAGCTCACCAGGCAGAGGCCCGGGTGACAAGAGCCTCCGGCCAATTGGTTTAGACCTGTGAGCGACACGCGGAGGTGGCCCCCGCTTCCCGAGCGGAGGGGAGCGGGGGCCACACACTTTCACGGACGAACGGAGCGGAAGGTTCAGGACGCGCGGGCGGTCTCCCGGTCGCCGGTCCCCGTCCCGGCCGCCGGCATGCCCCCGGTCCGGCCGCCGCTCCCGGCCGCCGTCGGCGGCACGTGGTTGAAGACGTCGTCGTAGCTGTGCACCTCGTCCGTGTCGGCCAGCAGGTAGGCCTGCGCCTCGCCCACGTGGAAGTACATCCCGTGCAGGGTCAGCGTGCCGTCGGCGAGCCGCCGCGCCACCGACTCGTACGCGCGCAGGTGCTCCAACTGCTGCACCACGTTGGTCAGACACAGTTGCTCGACCGCGTCGGCGGGCAGCCGCCCGGAGATCCTCGCCCAGGCGTGCCGGCGGCTCGCCATCCGCTCCAGGCTCGGCCGGCCGTGCCGCAACCAGCGGCGCAGCGGGCTCGGCGGGTCGTCGGGGCCGCTGTTCAGCAGGGCCTGCATCGCGCTGCAGCCGGAGTGGCCGCACACCGTGATCGACTCGACCCGCAGCACCTCCACCGCGTACTCGATCGCCGCCGCCACCGAGTCGTCCCCGCTCTCCTCGCCCGGCAGCGGCACCAGATTGCCCACATTGCGCACGGTGAACAGGTCTCCCGGACCACTGGACGTGATCATGCTGGTGACCAGCCGGGAATCGGCGCAGGTCAGGAAGAGCTGCGAGGGCTGCTGGCCCTCCCGGGCGAGGCGGGCCAGCTCGTCCCTGACCAGTGGGGCGGTGTCCCGCTGGAACGCGCCGATGCCGCTCGCCAGCCGGTGCGCCGTGGGGCTCGGCGCCTCTTCGGCATCGGCCGGCTGCTCCTGGCACTGGTGGTTGCGCCACGGCGTCCACGGGCGGCAGCAGGAGTGGCCGCCCGCCTCGTAGTCGCCGTCGGAGCCGAAGCCGTCGACCGGTCCGTGGCCCTGGGTGGGCTCGGTGATCCGGCGGCCCGAGGGGCCGGTCATGTCCACGCTGCCACCACGGGACAGATGCGCGGCCTGCCAGTCGTGCAGCGTCTCGTACGCCGCGTGGTCCATGAACGAGCCGTCCAGCTCCACGACGACGTCGGAGCCCGGCGGGAGCTGGTGCAGGGCCCGGCTCAGCCGGGGCACCGCGAGGAAGGTCAACTGGCCGCGGATCCGCACCAGCTGGCGCCCGTCCCGCTCCTCCCGGGTGATCCGGGTGCGGGCGAGGCGGTGCATCGCGACGGCGACCGCCACCGCGATGCCGAGGGCCACGCCCTCCAGGATGCCGACGAAGACCACACCCGTCACCGTCACCGCGTACACCAGGACCTCGCGGTGGCGGGTGACCGTGCGGATGTGCGTGATGCTGACCATCTGGACGCCGACGACCATCACGAGGGCGGCGAGCGCGGGCAGCGGGATCAGCTCGAGCAGCGGGACCAGGAAGAGGGCCGCGAGCACGATCCACAGGCCGTGCAGCATCGTCGAGTGGCGGCTCACCGCGCCGGCCGAGACGTTCGCGACGCTGCGGACCGCGACCCCGGCGACCGGTAGACCGCCGAGCGCCCCGGAGACCATGTTCGCCGCGCCCTGCCCCGCCAGCTCGCGGTCGAGCCGGGAGCGGGGGACGGCGGCGGTGCCCGTGTCGGCGGCACGCTTCGCCGCCAGCTTGTCGACGGCGACGGCGGACAGCAGCGACTGCACGCTGGTGACCAGCGTGATCGTGAGCACACCGGCCGCGATCCCGAGGACCGGCCCGTCCGGAAGGCCGGGCAGGGCGTGGCTGCTCCAGGACGGCAGATCGACCCGCGGCACACCGAGTCCGGCGAGCGTGGCGAGCACCGTGGCGGCGGCCACGGCGACCAGCGCCGCGGGCACCAGGCGCAGCAGCCGTCCCGTACGGCCGGGCAGCCGTGGCCAGACCAGCAGCAGGCCGACGGTGAGGGCGCTGACGGCGAGTGCGGCGGGGGAGACGTCCGCCAGTTGGGCGGGCAGGCCGAGGGCGTTGTCCACGGCGGAACTCTGGGGGTTGCCCCCGAGCACGATGTGCAGTTGGGCGAGGGCGATGGTGACGCCGATGCCCGCCACCATCCCGTGCACGATCGCCGGGGACACGACGAGGGCGGAGCGGGCCACCCTCAGGGCGGCGAGTCCGAGTTGGGCGAGCCCGGCCAGGACGGTGATCGCGCAGGTGGTGCGCCAGCCGTAGCGCTGGATCAGCTCCGCGGTGACCACGGTCAGTCCGGCGGCGGGGCCGCTGACCTGGAGCGGGGAGCCGCCGAGGCGGCCGGCGACGATGCCGCCGACGGCGGCGGCCACCAGGCCGGCCTGGAGCGGGGCGCCGGTGGCGAGGGCGATGCCCAGCGAGAGCGGCAGGGCGATCAGGAAGACGGTCATGGACGCGGACAGGTCCGCGCCGGCGATGCGGAAGCGGCGGTGGCCCTTCCCGCCGTCCGGCGGGCTGTGGGGGCGCTGGACGCGGGGTCGGCTGGTCGTGCGGTCGGGGGTGCAGAGAGTCATCTTCCCGTCTCCTCCGGGGGCAGCGCGGTCGCGGCTCGTGCGGGGTGCAGCGGCGGGATACCGATCAACGCTCGGTAAATGAACAGTAATGGAGAGTAAAGACTCCGGCATTATTTTCAGGGCAAACAGGGCAATGATTCACCGGTTCCGGTGACAGAACGTGCGCATGCCGCTTGTCGTCGACGTTCCCCGGCCGTCGTGGTGCGACCTTGACGCCGCTCGTACGGAAATCCGAGGATCCGAGGAGAGGTGTGCGGATGTCAGCCGCCGCGAGAGGGACCACAGTCCAGAAGAGGGCGCTCGCCGTCGGCGCGCTCGCCGTCGCGCTCACCACCGGCCTGGCCGGCTGTTCGGGCTCCGGCGGTTCCGCCCCGGGCGCCGCGGCCGGAGCCAAGAAGGGACCCGCCGCCGCCCCGCAGAGCGCGATGCGGCTGATCGGCGACGGCTCCACAGCCTTCACCGGCGCCCAGCCCCACCAGCCGGTCTGGGAGCGCCTGAAGCCCGGTCAGCAGCCGCCGCAGTTCGTCGTGTTCTCCTGGGACGGCGCCGGCGAGGACAGTCAGAAGCTGTTCTCGCACTTCCGCGGGGTGGGCAGGAAGTACGGCGCGACGATGACCTACTTCCTCAGCGGCGTCTACCTCCTGCCGCAGGAGAAGCGCGAGCTGTACGACCCGCCGCGGCACTCCCCGGGCCGCTCCGACATCGGCTTCAACGATGTCGAGGGCATCCGCGACACCGTGCGCGAACTGCGCGCCGCGTGGCAGGAGGGCAACGAGATCGGCACCCACTTCAACGGCCACTTCTGCGGCAAGGACGGGGGCGTGGGCACCTGGTCGGTCGAGGAGTGGAAGAGCGAGATCAACCAGGCCAAGTCCTTCGTCAAGAACTGGAAGACCAACGCCGGCCTGAAGGCGGAGAAGCCGCTCCCGTTCGACTACGACAAGGAGCTGGTCGGCGCCCGCACACCGTGCCTCGAGGGCCGGAAGAACTTCGTCCGGGCGGCGGCGCAGATGGGCTTCCGCTACGACACCAGCGGCGTCAACGACCAGATCTGGCCCAAGAAGGACCTGGGCCTGTGGGACCTGTCGATGCAGCTCGTCCCCGTGCCGGGCCGCGCCTTCCAGACGCTCTCGATGGACTACAACTTCCTGGTCAACCAGTCCGGGACGACCAAGGGCGACCCGTCGATGCACCGCTACTGGGGCAACCAGATGCGCGACGGCCTCGTGCAGGCCTTCGAGCGCTCGTACCGGGGCAACCGGGCGCCGCTGATCATCGGCAACCACTTCGAGTCCTGGAACGGCGGCACCTACATGCGTGCCATCGAGGAGACCATCGCGACGGTGTGTGTGCAGAAGGACGTCAAGTGCGTCTCCTTCCGCCAGCTCGCCGACTGGCTCGACGCACAGGACCCGGACGTCATCGCCAAGCTGCGCACCCTGAAGGTCGGCCAGGCCCCTCCGGGCGGCTGGCAGAACTTCCTGGCGCCCGCGCCCGCCGCACCGGCGGGCCCCCCGGCCCCGGCGGCCAAGCCGGCCGCCGCCGGGCACTGACCCGCCGGACGCGCCACTGAGGCACCTCCCGCCACGGCCCGGGGCCGGACCTCGTCATGAGGTCCGGCCCCGGTTCTTCGGTTGTCCGCCGCCGGCGCCGGGCGTCAGCTCGGCTGGGGCACCGCCAGGCTCTCGCCGAGCACGAACCCGGGGTCGACCTGCGCCGCCAGGTCGGCCCCCGTCTTGGCGTTGCCCCAGCTCTCCGCGTTCCTCAGGTGGAAGTGCACCATCTGGCGCGTGTAGCGCTCCCAGTCGCGGTGGGCGTACGAGTCGTCCGCGGCGTCCTGGAGGGCCTGGAGGGCCGTGCGGTTGGCGGCCTCCAGGAGCTCGAAGCGGGGCGGGCGGCCCTTCTCCATGGCGCGCACCCAGTCGGAGTGGCCGACCGTCACCAGGAGGTCGTCGCCGACCTCCGCGCGCAGGAACTCGACGTCGTCCGTGCCCTGGACCTTGTTGCCGACGACCTTCAGGGCGACCCCGAAGTCCCGCGCGTACTCCTTGTACTGGCGGTAGACGGAGATGCCCTTGCGGGTCGGCTCGGCGACCAGGAAGGTCATGTCGAAGCGGGTGAACATGCCGGAGGCGAAGGAGTCGGAGCCGGCGGTCATGTCGACCACCACGTACTCGTCCGGCCCGTCCACCAGGTGGTTCAGGCACAGCTCCACCGCGCCGACCTTCGAGTGGTAGCAGGCCACGCCGAGGTCCGACTCGGTGAACGGGCCCGTGGCCATCAGCCGGATCCCGCCGTCGTCCAGCGGTACGGGCCGGGCGCACGCCTCGTAGACCGGGTTGTCCTCGCGGACGCGGAGGAGCCGCGAGCCCTCGCCGGGAGGTGTGGTCTTGATCATCGTGTCGGCGGAGGTGATCCGCGGGTTGGAGCCGCGCAGATACTCCTTGATCAGCGGCAGGTGCGCGCCCATCGCGGGCAGCGCCGCGGCCTCCTCGTCGGAGAGGCCGAGCGCCGCCCCGAGGTGCTGGTTGATGTCGGCGTCGACCGCGACGACCGGAGCCCCGGCGGCGGCGAGGTGTCGAATGAAGAGCGAGGACAGCGTGGTCTTGCCGCTGCCGCCCTTCCCAACGAAAGCGATCTTCATGTTCACCTAGCGTAGCGGCATGCTCGCGGTCTGTGGTCAAGCTGCGTGAAGAAGACCACTCCAAGGTGGGGTGGCGGTCCCGGGCGCGTAGCCTCCCTACTTATGAGTACGCACGCCTCTGACCCCCTGGCCGCCCTCGGCTCCCTGCCGGGCGTCGCCGATTCGGTGGACTCCGTACGCAAGGCCGTCGACCGGGTCTACGGCCACCGCGTGATGCGCCGCCGCAGCAACGAGATCACCGCCGAGGCGGCGCTGCGCGGGGCGCGCGGCTCGGCCGCCCTCTCGGGTGCCGACTGGGCCCTGGAGGAGGTTCGCCGGCGTACCGACTTCAGCGCGGACGCGGAGGCCCGCACGGTCGGCGCGGCCCTGCGGTTGACCGCGGAGTGCGGCCAGCTGCTCTCCATCTGGCGGCAGTCGCCGCTGCGGGTGCTCGCCCGGCTGCACCTGGTCGCCGAGGGCGAGCCGCGCGACTCGACGGGCCGGCCGCGCCAGGCGGGCGAGGCGGTGGACGAGCCACTGATCGAGGTGCCGCTGCCGGACCCGGCGGAGGTGTCGGGCCGGCTCGACGGGCTGGCCGACCTGATCATCGCGGGCGGCGACGCCCCGGCCCTGGTCACGGCCGCCGTGGTGCACGGCGAGCTGCTCGCCCTGCGGCCCTTCACCTCCCACAACGGTCTGGTCGCGCGGGCGGCGGAGCGGATCGTGCTGATCGGCAGCGGTCTCGACCCGAAGGCGATCTGCCCGGCCGAGGTCGGCCACGCGGAGCTGGGTCGGGCGGCCTATCTGGCCGCCTTCGAGGGCTATCTGTCGGGGACCCCGGAGGGTATGGCCGCCTGGATCGCGCACTGCGGTCGCGCGGTGGAACTCGGGGTGCGGGAGTCGACGGCGGTCTGCGAGGCGCTGCAGCGCGGCGCGGCCTGAGGTCCGGGCTCTGGGGTCTGGGGCCGGGAACGTCCCGACCCCTCGGGCTGGGCGCCTGTCGACAAAGGGTTGCGGCGGTACCAGACTTCGGTACCGCCGCTGGCACGTCCGCCCAGTTACCAAGCGTCCTCGATATGTGCCCATCAGGCGGGGAACTTTGCCCTTCGCCTGGTGCGGCTGGCCCTTAATCGAAGGGTCGACGTCGCGTGGGTGCCAGGTTTCCGTGCTTAGGTCCGTGGGGCCTTCTTGCTCAACAGGTGATCCTCTCGGATGTCCCAGGTCTCGCGGGCCTGATTCCTTTCTACTCCTGTCCGGAAGGAAGCGAAAGTCCTGACCCCGCTTCTTTGCTTTCTTCTCAAATCCGGGCAAAGCGATCGGCAAGAGGGGCGGCCTAGGCGCCCAGGGCCGCCCGTGTCAGCGCGGCCTGCCGGCGGCGGCTGGCGTACCAGACGAGACCGGCGGTGGCGGCGGCCGCTCCCACGGCCGCGGCGGCGACGAGGGCCGGGCGGGGCGGCATCCGGAACTCCGGCAGCCGCTGCTTGAGCCGGACCGGCTTGTCGAAGGACAGCACCGGCCAGTCCCGCGCGGTCGCCTCCCGGCGCAGCGTCCGGTCGGGGTTCACGGCGTAGGGATGACCCACGGCCTCCAGCATCGGCAGATCGGTCGCGGAGTCGCTGTACGCGTAGCAGCGCGCCAGGTCGTAGCCCTCGGACTCGGCGAGCTCCCGGACCGCCTCCGCCTTGGTCGGGCCGTACGCGTAGTACTCCACCTCGCCCGTGAAGCAGCCGTCCTCGCCGACCACCATCCGGGTGGCGACCACCCGGTCGGCGCCGAGCATCTCGCCGATGGGCTCGACGACCTCGGCCCCGGACGTCGAGACGATCACGACATCGCGCCCGGCGGCGTGATGGTCCTCGATGAGCGAGGCCGCCTCGTCGTAGATGAGCGGGTCGATCAGGTCGTGCAGGGTCTCGGCCACGAGCTCCTTGACCTGAGCGACGTTCCAGCCTTTGCAGAGCGCGGAAAGATATTCGCGCATCCGCTCCATCTGGTCGTGATCTGCTCCGCCCACCAGGTAGACGAACTGGATGTACGCCGTCCGCAGCGCGGCACGGCGGCTGATCAGTCCGCCCCGGTAGAAGGACTTGCTGAAGGTCAGCGTCGAGGACTTCGCAATGACCGTCTTGTCCAGGTCAAAGAAGGCGGCTGCGCGCGGCATCGAGTGGTTTTCCACGAGCCTGAGCATAGGTGCCCGCCATTCGGCGTACGCTCGGGCGTGTGGGTTTGCCTGAGAAGGCTCTCGGGTACACCATGGAAGTCACGGATCGTTCGCGACCGTGCTAACCCGGACCGGCTCCTCCCCCCCCGAGTCGGCCGGAGAGACGACCCCCGCTCTCCCCCCCGGCGGGGGTCGTCGCATGTCCGGACGCGTTTTCGTCCATCGTTCCACCATTTTTCTCCCTCCCTCCGCGTCGTGGCCGACGTCCGGCACGAGGCCGCGAGCTCCGCCGTTTCGTCACTCAGCGTAGTCGACGCACTGCTCTCCGGGCGGTACCGGTTTGGGTGGCGAAGTTATTCACAGGCGGGGGGTTATCCACAGTTTTCGAGCAAGATCCACAAGATTTCCGAGACGCCTGCACGGTGATTCCGGCCGCGAAGTCCGCGGACCGCAGGAATCACGTGAGGGGTGTGTGCTGTGGAGGGAACGAAGGCTTCCGCGACGTGGCCGCGAGACGGATCCGCCGGGGGCCCGCTCGCGGGCCGGGGCACGGGCCCGGGCAGGGGCGTGGGCGTCGGCCCGGGCGGGAGCGCGGGTGCGCGTACGGGGGAGACGAGGGCGGAGGACGCGGAGGCGGAGGACGTGGGGGTGCGGCCGGTCCGGCCGCTGATCGTGACCGAGGACCTCGTGCTCCTCGACGACCTCCTGCGGCTGTGCGCCGCCGCCGGCGCCGAGCCCGAGGTGCACCACACCGTGCCCGAGCACCGGACGGCCTGGACCGACCCGCCGCTCGTCCTCGTCGGCGACGACGCGGCCGCCCGCTGCCGCGACGCCACCCGCAGGCCCGGTGTCCTGCTCGTCGGCCGCACGCCGGACGATCCGGGCGTATGGCGGCACGCCGTCGAGATCGGCGCGGAGGGCGTCCTGATCCTGCCTGACGCCGAAGGCCGGCTCGTCGACCTGATCGCCGACGCCGTCGAAGGAGCCGACGGGCAGGCGCTGACCGTCGGCGTCATCGGCGGACGCGGCGGCGCCGGAGCCTCCACCCTCGCCTGCGCCCTGGCCCTCGCCGCGGCGCGCGCCGGGCAGCGCACCCTCCTCGTCGACGGCGACCCGCTCGGCGGCGGACTCGACGTCCTGCTCGGCGGGGAGCGGACCGAAGGGCGGCGCTGGCCCGACTTCGCCGCCTCGAAGGGACGCGTCGCCGGCGGGGCCCTGGAGGAGTCACTGCCCTCGGTACGGGGACTGCGGATCCTCAGCTGGGACCGGGGTGATCCGGTCAGCGTGCCGCCCGAGGCCATGCGCTCGGTGCTCGCCGCCGCCCGCAGACGTGACGGGGTGGTCGTGGTCGACCTGCCGCGCACGATCGACGCCGCCGCCACCGAGGCCCTGGCCCAGCTCGACCTCGGCCTGCTGCTCGTCCCCGGCGAACTCCGGGCCGTCGCCGCCGCCCACCGTGTGGCCATGGCCGTCGGCACGGTGCTCGGGGACCTCCGTGCGGTGGTGCGCGGGCCCTACGCGCCCGGGCTCGACGAGCGGTGGATCGCCGATGCCCTGCGACTGCCCCTCGCCGGCGAACTCCCCTACGAACCCGAACTGACGACGGCCGGAGACGGCGGGGCACCGCCCGGCGCCGACACGCGCGGCGGACTCGCCCGGTTCTGCACCGCGTTCTGGGAGCGCGTCCTCACCCCGGAGCGTGCGGGATGAGCGGCACGGGACTGCTCGACGCCGTGCGCCAGCGGCTCGCGGAGAGCGGCGCCGAGCCCACTCCGGCGCGGGTCGCGGCGGCGCTGCGCGCCCAGGGACGGCTGCTCGGAGACGCCGAAGTGCTCGGCGCCGCGGAGGAACTGCGTTCCGAACTGGTCGGCACCGGACCGCTGGAGCCCCTGCTCGCCGACCCCCGGGTCACCGACGTCCTGGTCTCCGCACCCGACCGCGTCTGGGTGGACCGCGGTGCGGGGCTCGAACCGACCGGCGTGACGTTCCCCGACGCGGCGGCGGTACGGAGGCTGGCGCAGCGGCTCGCGGCCGTGGCAGGACGACGCCTCGACGACGCCCGCCCCTGGGTGGACGCCCGGCTGCCGGACGGCACCCGGATGCACGCCGTCCTGCCGCCGGTCGCGGTCGGCTCGACCTGTCTGTCGCTGCGGGTGGTCCGGCCGAGGGCCTTCTCCGTGGGGGAGTTGACCGACGCGGGCACCGTCCCGCCGGGCGGTGAGCCGGTGCTGAAGGCGCTCGTCGAGGCCCGGGTCTCCTTCCTCGTCAGCGGCGGCACCGGATCGGGCAAGACGACCCTGCTGTCCACGCTGCTCGGCCTCGTCGGCGCGCGGGAGCGGATCGTCATCGCCGAGGACTCGGCCGAACTGCGCCCCGACCACCCCCATGTGGTGCGCCTGGAGGCGCGCCCGCCCAACCAGGAGGGCGCCGGACTCGTGACCCTCCGGGACCTGGTGCGGCAGGCGCTGAGGATGCGGCCGGACCGGCTGGTCGTCGGCGAGGTCCGAGGGGCCGAGGCGGTCGATCTCCTGGCCGCCCTGAACACGGGCCACGAAGGAGGCTGCGGGACGGTCCACGCCAACACGGCGGCGGACGTCCCCGCCCGTCTCGAAGCCCTGGGAACGGCGGCCGGGCTCGACAGGGCGGCCCTGCACAGCCAGTTGGGCGCCGGTCTCTCGGCGGTGCTGCACCTGGTGCGGGACCGGTCCGGGCGGCGGCGGATCGCCGAGGTGCACGTCCTCGAAAGGAACCGGGAGGGACTGGTGGTGACGGTGCCCGCGCTGCGCTGGGCGGCGGACGGGTTCGAGCGGGAGCGGGGCTGGGGGCGGCTGCGGTCGCTGATCGGAGGGGAGCGGTGACGGTGATGACGGTGCTGGGCGGACTTCCGGCGCAGGGCGCGGCGGCGCTGTGCGCGGTCATGGCGCTGTGGTGGACGGCCCAGCGAGAGCGGGCGGTCCGCAGGGCCCGGGCGGTCCTGGCCCTGCCGGGAAGCTCCGGCGCGGCGCCGTGGACGGAGGCCGCCGGACGGTGGTGGACGGCGGTGCGCGGCCGACGGGAGTGGCTGTGTCTGCCGGTGGCGGGAGCGCTCGCGCTCCTCGGCTCCTCGCCCCTTCCCCTGCTCGCCGGGGCGGCCGCGGTGCCACTGGTCGGGCGCAGGCTGCGGGCGGCCCGCGCCGGACGGGAACGGGAAGCGCGCGCCGACCGGGTGGTGGCGCTGTGCGGGGCGGTCGCGGGCGAGCTCAGAGCGGGCCGGCAGCCCGCGCAGGCGCTCGCGTTCGCGGCACGGACGACCGGGGCGCTCGATGGGGAGGAGGCCGCGGTCCTCGCCGCCGCCCGGTTCGGTGGGGACGTACCCGAGGCGCTGCGCCGGGCGGCCCGGCGGGACGGCGCCGACGGTCTCGCCGGACTGGCCGCCTGCTGGCAGGTCGCCGTGGACGGCGGCGCGGGCCTCGCCGCCGGCCTCGACCGGCTGGAGGCCGCGGTCCGTGCCCAACGGGACCAGCGGGAGCGGCTGCGGGCCCAGATGGCCGGAGCCTGGGCCACGGTGGCGGTCCTCGCCGTCCTGCCGGTCGCCGGACTCGGCCTCGGTGCGGCACTCGGCGCCCGCCCGCTGTGGGTGCTGCTCCACACACCCGCGGGCCTGGGCTGTCTGCTCGTCGGCGGCGTTCTGGAGGCGCTGGGGCTGTGGTGGGCGGCCAGGATCGTGCGGGCGGGTGAGCGGCCATGACGGTGCTCCTCGCGGCGCTGTGCGCCGTGGCGGCGGTGGGCACGGCCCTGGCGGACCGGCGCCGCTGCCGGCGGGCACGCCGGCGGATCAGCGAACTCCTCGCGGCAGGCCCGGAGCCCGGAGGGGGACCGGCACCGGTCCGCAGACGGCGGCGCGGACTCCCGGCCCCGCTGCGGGCCTGGGGCGCGCCCTGCCTGGCGGGTCTCGGCGTGTACGTCCTGATCGGCGGGCTCGTCGGACTCCTCGCCGGGATCGCCGCCGCCTGGGGACTGAAGCACTGGCGGGCGCGGCGACCGCGAGGCGCGGGCGCCAGTGGCGTGGACGACACGGAGGCGGAGCGGCAGCTGCCGCTCGCCGCCGACCTGCTGGCCGCCTGCGCCTCCGCCGGAGCCGGACCGGGCGAGTCCGCCGAGGCGGTCGGCCGGTCACTGGGCGGCCCGGTCGGCGAGCGGCTGATCCGCACCGCCGCCGAGCTGAGGCTCGGGGCCGAACCGGCCGAGGTCTGGCGGAGGTTCGGGGCGATACCCGGTGCGGAGGGCCTCGCCCGCTGCCTGGAGCGCGCGGCCTCCTCCGGGGCGCCCGCGGCCGAGGCCGTGGCGCGGCACGCCGAGGGTCTCCGGGCCGCCCGCGCCCGCGCCGCGACGACCCGCGCGCAGCGGGCACAGGTGCTGATCACGGCGCCGGTCGGGCTCTGCTTCCTGCCCGCCTTCCTGGCGGTGGGCGTGGCGCCGGTGGTGATCGGTCTGGCGAGCGGGCTCCTCGGCGGCCGGTGACACACGCGGCTCGACGAGCCCCAAGCCCCCGAAGGCCCGAAGGCCCGAAGGCACCGAAGACATCGACACGCGACACGAACACGCCGACACGACGGCACGACGGCACGACGGCACGACACGACGACGACACGAGCGAGAACGGGAGTCGGGACATGGAGATCAGGAACCGCCTGAGCGGGTGGTGGCGGACGCGGAAGGCCGCGGCGCGGCGGGACGCGGGAATGAGCACGACGGAGTACGCGATGGGCACCATCGCAGCGGCGGGCTTCGCCGCCGTGCTGTACAAGGTCGTCACCAGCGGCGCGGTCACGAGCGCGCTGGAGTCGGTGATCGGGAAGGCCCTCGATGCGCCGTTCTGACCGGGGTTCGGTGACCGCCGAGGCGGCGGTCGTGCTGCCCGCCCTGGTCGTGTTCACAGCGACCTTGCTGTGGGCGCTGGCCGCGGCCGCCGCGCAGATCCAGTGCGTCGACGCGGCCAGGGCCGGGGCGCGGGCGGTGGCCCGCTCCGAGCCGCCGCCGGCCGCCGAGGCCGCGGCCAGGGCCGCCGCCCCCGAGGGCGCCAGGGTCGGCGTCGCGCGGGAGGGCGACCTCTGGCGCGTCACCGTGGAGGCGACGGCACCCGGGCCCGGCGGACTGGGGCTGACCCTGCGGGCCGCCGCGGTGGCGCTCGCCGAGGAGACGGTGTGAGCGGCGCCGGCCGGGCCGACCGGGGAGCGGCGACGGTGTGGACCGCGATCGCGGCCTGCGCCCTGTGTGTGGTGTTCGGTGCCGTGCTCGCGCTCGGTCAGGCCGTCACCGCCCGCCATCGCGCGGGCGGCGCGGCGGACCTGGCCGCCCTCGCCGCCGCCGACCGCGCGCTGTGGGGCGAGGAGGACGCCTGCGCGGCCGCGAGCCGCGTGGCCATGGCCCAGGGCGCCACGCTGGTGCGCTGTGACGTCCGAGAGGACGTCGCGGACGTCACCGCTCAGGTCACCCTCGGCCCCTGGACGACCGCGATCAGATCCCGCGCGGGCCCACCCCTCTCCTCACCCCTTCAGGGCCCGCCGGCGGGGCCGACCGCTCCGTACGGCTGATCCGAGCCCCGCGACCGGAGGGTCGCCCGGTCGCCGGCCCGGAGCCCGGCCCCGAGCCCGGCCCGGAGCCCGGTCCGGAGCCGCCACGGACGGCGCCGGCACGTACCCGTCCCGCAGGGCCTCCGGCCCTGAGAGGGCGACTCGCCGAGGGCTACTCCCTCTCGGCGTCCTCGCTCCCGTGGTCCTGCCCGTTCTCGTTGTGGCCGGCCTGCTCCTCGGGGGCTCCGCGGAGGAGCTCGGTCAGGAGACGGACCGCGCCTCGCTTGTGGAGGGGGTCGTTGCCGTTGCCGCATTTGGGGGACTGGATGCAGGAGGGGCAGCCCGCGTCGCATTCGCAGGAGGCGATGGCCTCGCGGGTGGCGGCGAGCCAGGAGCGGGCGGTGTGGAAGGCGCGCTCGGCGAAGCCCGCGCCGCCCGGGTGGCCGTCGTAGACGAACACGGTCGGCAGCAGCGTGTCGGGGTGGAGCGGGACGGAGACGCCGCCGATGTCCCAGCGGTCGCAGGTGGCGAAGAGCGGCAGCATGCCGATGGAGGCGTGTTCGGCGGCGTGCAGGGCACCGCCGAGGATCTCCGGGTTGATCCGGGCGGCGTCCAGCTGGTCCTCGGTGACCGTCCACCACACGGCCCGGGTGCGCAGGGTGCGGGGCGGCAGGTCGAGCCTGGTCTCGCCGAGCACCTCGCCGGTGATCAGACGGCGGCGGAGGAAGGAGACGACCTGGTTGGTGACCTCGACGGAGCCGTAGCAGAGGCGGCCGGCTCCCCACGGGATCTCGGTGTCGGTGGACAGGACGGAGATGGAGGTGGTGTCGCGGGCGGTGGTCGAGTACGGAGGGTTCGCCTCCTCGACGAGGGCCACCGAGTCCTTGAGGTCGAGCTCGCGGACCAGATAGGTGCGGCCCTGGTGGAGGTGGACGGCGCCCTCGTGCACGGAGGCGTGGGAGGCGGCCTCGTCGACCGTGCCGAGCAGCCGGCCGGTGCCGGACTCGACGATCCGGACGGGACTGCCGCCGCCGCCCCGGATGTCGGTCAGGTCGGCGGCCCGCTCCCGGCGGGTCCAGTACCAGCCGGTGGACCGGCGGCGCAGCAGCCCGGCGGCCTCCAGCTGGGGCAGCAGGTCGGGCACGGCCGGGCCGAACAGCGTCAGGTCGGACTCGGTCAGCGGCAGCTCCGCGGCGGCGGCGCACAGATGGGGGGCGAGGACGTACGGGTTGTCGGGGTCCAGGACGGTCGACTCGACCGGCTGCCGGAAGATCGCCTCGGGGTGGTGCACCAGGAAGGTGTCCAGCGGGTCGTCACGGGCCACCAGGATCGCGAGCGCGCCCCCGCCGGTGCGCCCCGCGCGGCCGGCCTGCTGCCACAGGGAGGCGCGCGTCCCGGGATAGCCGGCGATCACGACGGCGTCCAGGCCGGAGACGTCCACGCCCAGCTCCAGGGCGGTCGTGGCGGCCAGGCCGAGGAGTTCGCCGGAGTGCAGGGCCCGCTCCAGGGCGCGGCGCTCCTCGGGGAGGTAGCCGCCCCGGTAGGCGGCGACCCGCCGGGCGAGGGAGCGGTCGACCTCGGCGAGGCGTTCCTGGGCGATCACCGAGATCAGTTCGGCGCCGCGCCGGGAGCGGACGAAGGCGACCGAGCGGACGCCCTGCACCGTCAGGTCGGTCAGCAGGTCGGCGGTCTCGGCGGTGGCGGTGCGGCGGACCGGGGCGCCCTGCTCGCCGTGCAGCTCGGTCAGCGGCGGCTCCCACAGGGCGAAGACCAGGTCACCGCGCGGGGAGGCGTCGTCGGAGACCTCCGTGACGGGCAGGCCGGTGAGCCGGCCGGCGGCGAGGGCGGGTTCGGCGGAGGTGGCCGAGGCGAGGAGGAAGACGGGCTCGGAGCCGTAACGGGCACAGACGCGGCGCAGCCGGCGCAGCACCTGGGCGACGTGGGAGCCGAAGACGCCCCGGTAGGTGTGGCACTCGTCGATCACGACGTAGCGGAGGGAGCGCAGGAAGGAGGACCAGCGGGGGTGGGAGGGAAGTATGCCCCGGTGCAGCATGTCGGGGTTGGTGAGCACGTAGTTGGCGTACTGGCGGACCCACTCGCGCTCCTCGACCGGCGTGTCGCCGTCGTAGACGGCGGCCCGGATCCGGTTGCCCAGCGGCGCGGCCAGTTCGCGTACGGCACGCCGCTGGTCGGCGGCGAGTGCCTTGGTGGGGGCCAGGTACAGGGCGGTGGCGCCGCGCCCGTTGGCGGCCTCGGCGCCGTCCAGGAGGGTGGACAGGACGGGGGTGAGATAGGCGAGCGACTTGCCCGAGGCGGTTCCCGTGGAGATCACCACCGAGGTGCCGTCCAGGGCGTGCTCGGCGGCTTCGGCCTGGTGGGCCCAGGGGTGCTCGATGCCGGCCTTCTCGATGGCGGCGATCACTTCCGCGCGGATGCGGTGCGGCCAGACGGCATGACGGCCCGCACGGGCGGGCAGATGCTCCGTATGGGTGATGCGCGCGGCCCGGCTCTCGCCTCGGGAGAGCCGGTCGAGGATCTCGCCGGGAGAGGGGCGGCTGCCCGTCTCTCCGGCGGGTCGGCTGGGGCGGTGATTCTTTGCCATCGGCACCGAGTGTGTCACCGGCGTGACGGACAATGCTCCCAAGGCGTCGTGCATGGCTGCCGGTAAGTGATTGAATGCCATCGCGGCCGGCGATCCGTCCCGTGGCTCCGCACGGGAGACCCCGAGGGACGGCCGCTCGATAGCTAGGTGCTGGAGGACCCGTGGACCTGTCTCTGTCGACTCGCACTGTGCCCGGCCCCAATGGCGACCGTACGGTCGTCGAGGTCGGTGGCGAGATTGATGTGTATACCGCGCCCAAGCTGCGCGAGCAGTTGGTCGAGTTGGTGAACGACGGCAGCTACCACCTGGTTGTCGACATGGAAGGCGTGGACTTCCTCGACTCGACCGGCCTCGGCGTGCTGGTGGGCGGTCTGAAGCGCGTGCGCGCGCATGAGGGATCGCTGCGTCTGGTCTGCAACCAGGAGCGCATTCTCAAGATCTTCCGGATCACGGGCCTGACCAAGGTGTTCCCGATCCACACCTCGGTCGACGAGGCCATCAACGCCGCCGACTGAGGCCACGCGGAGCCGTCGCTCCGCCCGCCTCGCTTCGCGCAGCCGCCGAGAACCCCAGGGGGATCGATCGCATGGCCACCGTTGAACTCCTCTTCAGCGCCCAGCCCGAGCACGTCCGCACGGCCCGCCTGGTGGCGGCCGCGGTGGCGCGCAGGGCCGGGGTCGACGAGGCGGTCCTCGACGAGGTCCGGCTCGCCGTCGGCGAGGCATGTTCGCGCGCGGTGGGGCTGCATCGCAGCAACGGCGTCACCACGCCGGTCAGAGTCGTGCTGACCGAGGAGGAGAAGACCTTCTCCATCGAGGTCGGCGACGAGGTCCCGGGCGCGGGCGTGGCGGCTGCGGACGCCGTCGGAGTGCCCGGTGCCCGTGACGCGGCGCCGGCCGAGGAGTTCGACGACGCGGACGGCGAGGACGAGATGGGTCTCGCGGTGATCCGCGGGCTCGTCGACGACGTCGAGGTGAGGGCCGGAGAGGACGGCGGCACCATCAGGATGAGCTGGCCCGCCCACCCGGACGCCGCGCCGGCCTGACCTCGCGGCCCGACCTCGTCGGCGATCGCCCGCGGACCGCTACGGACCGGCCGCGGACGACCGCCGTGCGGGCGACGGCCGCCTGCGCACGCGCGCAGACGGCCTGCCGTACCCGCAGACGCGCCAGGCAGGCCCGTAGGCGCTGGTCAGCCCGTGAACGCCGTACGGGCCCTCAGGCGGTCCCGCAGACCCATGGACCGCATCGATGCCCGCCCCGGACCCCTCGGACGGCCACGACCGGACGGCCACGACGAAGCGCCGACCACGAGTCGGCGAGGAGTGAGCCGCGGGTCGGCCACGACCCAGCCCGCGCGCCGCCCGTCGACCGGCTCCGCAGCGGGCGCGGACGCCGCGCGGCGAGCCGAGCAGTACGAAAAGAGGCCCTGCGACGCAGGGCCTCTTTTTCCGTTCCCGGGCGTCATCGAATGCTTTAGGGCCATTACCGCATTCGGCGGTACTTGCGAGCTATTCGTGAATTCCGATTGCGGCGACCTGTTTTGATCGGGTTTCTCTCCTTACAATCCGCCTTGTCTTGACCACGCGACGTCAAGGAGGACGGAATGGCGGGTCTCGCAGCCGCGGTGCTCACTCAGGAGAACCGTGTGATCGTGGTCGTCATCGCGGCCGTCGCCCTCGCGGCGCTGGTCGTGGCGCAGGTCCTCGTCCGCCAGGTGCTGGCGGCCGGCGAGGGCACGGAAACCATGAAGAAGATCGCGGCCGCCGTGCAGGAGGGCGCGAACGCCTATCTCGCCCGGCAGCTGCGCACCCTCGGCGTCTTCGCCGTCGTCGTCTTCTTCCTGCTCTTCCTGCTGCCGGCCGACAACTGGTCCCAGCGGGCCGGGCGCTCGCTGTTCTTCCTGGTCGGCGCGCTTTTCTCGGCGGTCACCGGATATGTCGGCATGCGGCTCGCCGTCCGCGCGAACGTCCGGGTCGCCGCGGCGGCCAGGGAGGCCACACCCGCCGAGGGGGAACCGGAGAAGGACCTGGCCACGGTGTCGCACCGGGCCATGAAGATCGCCTTCCGTACCGGGGGCGTGGTCGGCATGTTCACCGTCGGACTCGGTCTGCTCGGCGCGTCCTGCGTGGTGCTCGTCTACGCCGCCGACGCGCCCAAGGTCCTGGAGGGCTTCGGCCTCGGCGCCGCGCTCATCGCGATGTTCATGAGGGTCGGCGGCGGCATCTTCACCAAGGCCGCCGACGTGGGCGCCGACCTCGTCGGCAAGGTCGAGCAGGGGATCCCCGAGGACGACCCACGCAACGCCGCCACCATCGCGGACAACGTGGGCGACAACGTCGGCGACTGCGCGGGCATGGCCGCCGACCTCTTCGAGTCGTACGCCGTGACGCTCGTCGCCGCGCTCATCCTCGGCAAGGCCGCCTTCGGCGACCTCGGTCTCGCCTTCCCCCTGATCGTGCCGGCGATCGGCGTGGTCACCGCGATGATCGGCATCTTCGCGGTCGCCCCGCGGCGCGCCGACCGCAGCGGGATGACCGCCATCAACCGGGGCTTCTTCCTCTCCGCGCTGATCTCGCTCGCCCTCGTCGCCGTCGCCGTCTTCGCCTACCTCCCGTCCTCCTACGCCGACCTCAAGGGCGTCACCGAGCCCGGCATCCTCACCCACAGCGGCGACCCGCGGGTGCTGGCACTGGTCGCGGTCGCCATCGGCATCGTGCTCGCCGCCCTGATCCAGCAGCTCACCGGCTACTTCACGGAGACCAGCAGGCGTCCCGTCCGCGACATCGGCAAGTCCTCGCTGACCGGCCCCGCCACCGTCGTCCTCGCCGGGGTCTCCATCGGCCTGGAGTCGGCCGTCTACACGGCCCTGCTGATCGGCCTCGCCGTCTACGGGGCGTTCCTGCTGGGCGGCGCCTCCATCATGCTGGCGCTGTTCGCGGTCGCCCTCGCCGGCACCGGGCTGCTCACCACGGTCGGCGTGATCGTCGCCATGGACACCTTCGGCCCGGTCTCCGACAACGCCCAGGGCATCGCCGAGATGTCCGGCGACGTGCAGGGCGCCGGCGCGCAGGTCCTCACCGACCTCGACGCCGTCGGCAACACCACCAAGGCGATCACCAAGGGCATCGCGATCGCCACCGCCGTGCTCGCCGCGGCCGCGCTCTTCGGCTCCTACCGGGACGCCATCGCGACCTCCGTCGCCGACGTCGGGGCGAGGGCGAGCGAGACGAACCTCTCCATGAACATCTCCCAGCCCAACAACCTCTTCGGGATGATCCTCGGAGCCGCGGTCGTCTTCCTGTTCTCCGGCCTGGCCATCAACGCCGTGTCCCGGTCGGCCGGCGCCGTCGTGTTCGAGGTGCGGCGGCAGTTCCGCGAGCACCCCGGGATCATGGATTACACGGAGAAGCCCGAGTACGGGCGGGTCGTCGACATCTGCACCAAGGACGCGCTGCGCGAACTCGCCACGCCCGGGCTGCTCGCCGTGATGGCCCCCATCGCGGTCGGCTTCGCCCTCGGCGTCGGCGCGCTCGGCTCGTATCTCGCCGGGGCGATCGGCACCGGCGCCCTGATGGCCGTCTTCCTCGCCAACTCCGGCGGCGCCTGGGACAACGCCAAGAAGCTGGTCGAGGACGGTCACCACGGCGGCAAGGGCAGTGACGCCCATGCCGCGACCGT
Source organism: Streptomyces sp. NPDC012769 (assembly GCF_042901205.1). Classification (NCBI taxonomy): domain Bacteria; kingdom Bacillati; phylum Actinomycetota; class Actinomycetes; order Kitasatosporales; family Streptomycetaceae; genus Streptomyces; species Streptomyces sp. NPDC012769. Next base: position 564,693 of record NZ_JBIBCP010000005.1, read on the forward strand.
CATCGGCGACACGGTCGGCGATCCCTTCAAGGACACCGCGGGACCGGCCATCAACCCGCTCCTGAAGGTGATGAACCTGGTCGCGCTGCTGATCGCGCCCGCCGTGGTGCAGTTCAGTTACGGGGAAGACGCCAGCGCCTGGCTGCGGGCCCTGGTCGCCGTCGTGGCGATCGGCGTCATCGTGGCTGCGGTGCGGGTCTCCAAGCGGCGGTCGGTGGCGGTCGGGGCGGACTCGACCGACCGGGACGACTCCTCGACGGGCGCCGCGGTCACTCCGTAGCGCTTGATGACGCGCCGTCATGACGGGGGCGGACGACACGTTCTGACGTGACGTCCGCCCCTGTCTCCTTGGTGCAAACGGCTTCAATATCGGATGAATCGGTCGCACGATCGATGGAAGTCGCTCGTACGACGTGTATGTTCCGGGGCCGAGAGCCTTCGAAGGGACCGATCCGGTGAACAAGAAGCTTGCGGCCGCACTGTCCGGCGGCGCGGTACTGGTGCTCGTGCTGTCCGGCTGCGGCGACGACGAGGGCGACAAGGTCAACGACTGGGCCAAGACGTTCTGCGACCAGGCGCAGCCGCAGATCCAGAAGCGGGCCAACGCCAACCAACTGATCATCTCCACGGCGGCCGACAGCAAGCCCGCCACGATCCAGGCGGCCGACTCGAAGGCCTTCCAGGACATCGCCGACGCCGACCGGGCCCTCGCGAAGGCCGTCGAGAGCGCCGGGGTGCCGCCCGTCGACAACGGCGAGAAGATCCAGCAGGACGCCATCAAAGAGCTCAACGCCACGGCCGTCGCGTACGACGGGCTGAAGAAGCAGGTGGACGCGCTCGACACGACGAACCAGCAGAAGTTCGCCGACGGGCTCAAGGTCGTCTCCGACAACCTGGCGAAGATCCAGAACATGGACCAGGACGCCGTCGCCAAGCTCCAGGCGGGCGAGCTCGGCCAGGCCATGGCCAAGCAGCCGGGCTGCCAGACCCCCAAGGCGTCCACCCCGCCGACCGCTTCCCCGAAGGCGGGCGGCCCGGCGGACAAGCCTGCCACCGCCCCGTCCGGCAAGCCCAGCGCCTCGGCCAAGAGCGAGGAGTAGCCCGGCGGCGGCACCTCGCCCCGGTCCAGCCCGGTCCGGTCCGGTCCGGGCGGTTCGGCCCGGGACGGTCCGGCGCAGCTGGCGAGCCCGGTGCATCCGGCACGCCCGGCCCTGGCCCCGTCGGTGGCGGGCGTTGTCGGTGGTGGCCGTCACAATGGGGCACGTGAGTACGACCAGCACGCCCCCCAGCCTTCCGGTGCCCACGCACGCCGCCCGACTGCGCGAGGCCCTGCTCGCCGCCGACTTCACCGCCGACGGCCTGCTCGACCTGCTCGGCGCGCAGGCCTACGCGGCCCTCGCGCGCAGCGAGACCGTGCCCGCGCTCCGCGCCACCCGCGGGGACTCCCCGCTGGAGACCCTCGTCCGCCTCTTCCTGCTCCAGCAGCCGGTCGAGCACGAGCGGGCCGCCGCCGCGCTGCCTCTGGAGGAGGCGCTCGCCGACGGCTGGCTGGTCCGCGAGGACGACAGCGTCCTCGCCACGGTCGACGTCCGGCCGTACGGCGGCCCGGACGGCGAGGACTGGTTCATCGTCTCCGACCTCGGCTGCGCCGTCGGCGGGGCCGGCGGCATCGGCAAGAAGGACGAAGGGGTCGTCCTCGGCGTCGGAGGGGCGTCCACCACCCTCGCCGGCATCACCGTCCGCACCCCCGTCGCCACCGCCCTCGACCTCGGCACCGGCTCCGGCATCCAGGCGCTGCACGCCGCCCAGCACGCCACCCTGGTCACCGCCACCGATCTCAACCCGCGGGCCTTGGACTTCACCCGGCTCACCCTCGCCCTCTCCGGCGCCCGAGGCGCCGAGCTGCTGCAGGGCTCGCTCTTCGAGCCGGTCGACGGAGACACCTACGACCTCATCGTCTCCAACCCGCCGTTCGTGATCTCCCCCGGCGCCGGGCTCACCTACCGGGACGGCGGGATGGGCGGCGACGACCTGTGCCGCACGCTCGTGCAGCAGGCCGGAGACCGGCTGAACGACGGCGGATACGCCCAGTTCCTCGCCAACTGGCAGCACGTCGACGGCGAGGAGTGGCAGGACCGGCTGCGTTCCTGGGTGCCGCGCGGCTGTGACGCCTGGATCGTGCAGCGCGAGGTCCAGGACGTCACGCAGTACACCGAGCTGTGGCTGCGCGACAGCGGCGAGCACCGCGGCGACCCGGAGGAGTACCGCCGGGCGTACGGGCGGTGGCTCGACGAGTTCGAGGCCCGCGGGACCAAGGGCATCGGCTTCGGCTGGATCACCCTGCGCAAGAACGCGGCCGTCGCCTCCGGCGCGCTCGAGCCGTCGATCGTCCTCGAGGAGTGGCCGCACCCCGTCGAGCAGCCGCTCGGCGACACCGTCCGGGCCCACTTCGAGCGCCAGGACTACCTGCGCACCCATGACGACGCGGCGCTCCTCGCCGACCGCTTCGTCCTCGCGCCCGAGGTGGTGCAGGAGCAGGTCGGCCTGCCCGGCGCCGAGGACCCCGAGCACGTGCTGCTCCGGCAGAACCGCGGGATGCGCCGCGCCACCCGCGTCGACCACGTCGCCGCCGGCTTCGCGGGCGTGTGCGACGGCTCGCTGAGCGCCGGCCGGATCCTCGACGCCATCGGGCAGCTCACCGGCGAGGACCCGGTCATGCTGCGGGACCGCACCCCGCAGGCCATCAGGCTGCTTGTCGAGGAGGGCTTCCTGCTGCCGGCCGGGGAGCGGGAGGGCGGCGCCGCTTGATACGGATCGAGCTCGACGAGGCCGCGCTCGGCGCGACCCGGATCGCGATGAGTCCGCTGCGGGACGCCTTCTGCGCCCTGCACCTCCAACTGCCGGCCCGCTCCCCGTCCTGGCCGTACCAGGAGTGGGTGGGGCGCGCGCGTGAGGTGTGGCGCGAGGACGACCGGCTGCGACCGCTGTGGGACCTGTTCGCGGACGGGCGGTACGAGGTCTCCGACTTCCTGCTGCCCCGGCCCGTCGGCACCCCCGACGTGCACGAGGAGCTGGACCTGCTGCGGGCCACCGACCCCGCGTTCGTCCGCGCGCAGGCGGCCGTCTGCTACCCGGGCATGGCCGACGAGCCCTTCTTGCGGCCGTATCTGACGGACCCGCAGGCCGCGTGCGCGGCGCTGGCCGACGCGTACGCCGTTTGGTGGGAGGAGGCCATCGCCCCGTGCTGGCCGGTGATGCGCCGGCTCGTCGAGGACGAGGTCCTCGTCCGGGCCAGGACCTTCGCCACCGAGGGCGTCGACGCGCTCTTCAGCGGCCTGGAGGGCCGGGCGCGCTGGGAGCGGCCGGTGCTCGAACTGACCAAGTACCTGGACGCGGAGTACGCGGCGGGGGAGCGGCGGCTCGTGCTGGTGCCGCTGGTCTTCGCGGAGGGCTGCCGGCTCTACTCGACCGACGACCCCGACGTCCTGGCCGTCTCCTTCCAGGCCCGGGGGGCCGCCGCGCTGCGCGAACCGGCCGAGCCCGCCGCCGAGGACCGGCTCGGCCTGCTGCTCGGGCGGGGCCGGGCGGCCGTCCTGCGGGAGCTCGCGGGTCCGCTGACCACGGCCGGGCTCGCCGACCGGCTCCACCTCGCGCCCAGCACCGTCTCCGAGCACCTGTCGCTGCTCACCGGGGCGGGCGTCGTCACCCGGCACCGGGTGGGCCGCTCCGTCTACTACCAGCTGACCGACACCGGGCGTTCGCTCCTGGCCCTGCTCGCGGGCGAAGGAGTGCTGGGCGCCGTCGCCTGACGACGCCGGACCGCCGGACACGAAGGACGCCGGATGACGCCTGACGACGCCTGACGACGCCTGATGATTCGGGTGCTCCCGAATCGATGGCCCGCCCCATGGCCCACGGCCAGACTCCGGCCATGCTTGCGATCGAGGCGGACGCGCTGCGCCGCACCTACACCAGCAGGACCGGGTGGCTCCGGCCGCGCAGGACCGAGACCGAGGCCGTGCGCGGCGTCACGTTCGACGTGACGCCCGGCGAGCTGTTCGGGCTGCTCGGGCCGAACGGCGCCGGGAAGACCACCACCATCAAGATGCTCAACACCCTGCTCCTGCCGACCTCCGGCACGGCGCGGGTGTTCGGGCACGACGTGGCCCGCGACCCCGTCGCCGTACGGAGGAGGATCGGTTACGTCTTCGGCGGCGACCGCGGTCTCTACGACCGGCTCAGCGCGCTGGACAACCTGCGGTACTTCGCCGAGCTGTACGGGGTCGAGGCCCGCGCCCAGAAGCGGAGGATCGCCGAACTCCTCGACCTGGTGGGCCTGGCGGGCCGCGAGCGGGAGCGCGTCGAGGGCTACTCGCGCGGCATGCGGCAGCGGCTGCACATCGCCCGCGGGCTGCTGCACCGCCCCGATGTGCTGTTCCTCGACGAGCCGTCCATCGGCGTCGACCCGGTCGCCGCCCGTGACCTGCGCCGCACGGTCGCCGGCCTCGCCGCCGCCGGCACCACCGTGCTGCTCACCACCCACTACATGGCGGAGGCGGACGAGCTGTGCGACCGCATCGCCGTCGTCGCGGCCGGTCGGATCCGCGCCCTCGGCACGCCCGAGAGCCTCAAGTCCCGGGTGGGGGAACGGGACGTCCTGGAGATCGAGGCGTACGGCGTGGACGCGGACCGGCTCGAACGGATCCGGCGGCTCCCCGGGGTGCGGGGCGCGGCCGTGGAGGAGCGCGGCACCGCGCAGGCGCTGACCGTCCAGACCGATCGGGGGGCGGAGCTGCACGCCCCGGTCCTGTCGGCGCTCGACGGCATCCGCGTCGGACGGGTCGTCAGCCGCGAACCCTCCCTGGAGGACGCCTACATCGCCATCGTGGAGGAGGCGGCGACCCAACCCGATCCGGATGCGGCGAGACCCGATGCGGATGCGGCGGAGCGGCCCGACCCGGAAGCGGCGGGCCGACCTGACCCGGAGACGGCCGGGCGGGAGGTGACGGCGTGATCCGCGCGCTGCGGCTGATCGCCGTCGGGGTGCGCATCCATGTCTCGTACATGTCGCGCTCCCCGATCGAGATCACCTTCGCCGTCCTCGTCCCCCTCGTGTACGCGACGCTCGCCGTCTACCTCTTCCGCGCCGCCGGCGACCCGGACCGTCTGCTCACCGCGTCCGTGGGCGCCGGGCTCATGGGCATCTGGGGCTCGGTGCTCTTCGGTTCGGGCGGCGCCGTGCAGAACCAGCGCTGGCTCGGCACCCTGGAGACCCTGGTCGTCGCCCCGACCCCGCTCGCCCTGGTGCTGCTGCCGATCACGCTGGCCACGGCCGTCATCGGCACGTACGCGATGGGCGCGACCGTGCTGTGGGGCGTGGTCCTCTTCGGGGTGCCCCTGGACTTCGCGCACCCGCTGCTGTTCCTCGTCGCCGTGCCGGTCTGCGTGCTCTCCCTCGGGATGATGGGGCTGCTGCTCGCCGCCACCTTCGTCCTGCTGCGCAACGCCAACGCCCTGGCCAATCCGCTCGACACGCCGGTCTGGCTGCTGTCCGGGCTGCTCGTGCCGGTCACCGTGCTGCCTGCCTGGACGCACCCGCTGTCCTGGGCGCTGCCCACCACCTGGGGCGCGCGGGCGGTGCACGCGGCGACCTCCGGCGGGGAGGTGCTCGGACCGCTGCTCGGCGCCGTGGCGCTCGGGGCCGGTTACGCCCTGGCCGCCGTCCTCGTCCTCGGCCGGGTGGAGCGCCGGGCCCGCGCCGCCGCGACCCTCGCCCTCGCCTGAAAGGCCGACAGAGATGTTCCGCTTCCTCGCCTCCGCCCGGCTGCTCCTGGTCGGCGGGGCCCTGTCCTACCGTGCCCTGTTCAACTGGACGACCCCGCCCATGTTCATCGGAACTCTGCTGGTGGGGCCGCTCCTTCAGGTTTTCTTCTTCGTCTTCCTCGGGCGGGAACTCGGGGTCGCCGACGACCGTTTCCATCTTGTCGGCAACGCCGTGCTCGCAGCTTCCGCCTCCTGCGTGTACGGCGGGACGATGGCCGTCGCCAACGAGCGCCGGTTCGGCACCCTCGGAGCCGTCCTGCTCTCGCCCCGGCACCGGGTCCCGCTGTGGGCGGGTCGCGCTCTGCCGTATGTCCTCAACGGGCTGCTCGTCAGCGCGTTCGTGCTCACCGCCGCCGCGACCGTGCTCGACCTGCCCGTGCCGGCCGGCGCCCTGCCCGGGCTCGGTCTGGTCCTGCTCACCGGGGCCGGCGCCTGCTCGGCGTTCGGTCTCGCGCTCGGGGCGCTCGGCCTGCGCTTCCGTGACGTGTTCCTGGTGTCGAACGTGGCGAGTTCGATGCTGCTCCTGCTGACGGGCGCCGCCGTGCCCCGGGACACCCTGCCGGAGTGGATGCGCACCGCTGGCGAGCTGCTGCCGCTGACCCACGCGGCGGACGCGGCACGCCGGCTGACCGCGGGCGGCGGCCTCGACGGGTGGCTGCTCGGTGCCGAGCTCCTGGTGGGCGTCGGCTACGCGGTCCTCGCGGTGGCGCTGCTCGCCCTCTTCGAGCGGGGCAGCAGGCGCCGCGCCACGCTCGACGTCATGTGAGCGCCGGGCGGGAGCGGCGTGACGGGGCGATGAGACGGGCGCGAACGTGATGTGTGAGACGTGATGTGTGCGACGTGACGAAAGAAGAGAGGAGGAAGCAGCAGTACCGGCCATCCTCGTGAAACCGTTCGGGACCCTCCGTGCCGTTCACCGGGAATTCGCCCCTACGACGCCGCGAGGTGCCAGCCTCGGCTGCGGGGCCGAAGAGCCACGGGCGACGGAACGGGGTACGGGCATGGAGAGCGGGCCGGCGATCTTCGCGGGAGCGGCGTTCACGCTGTTCGGAGCCGCGCTGCTGCTCTGGACCGGCGTCCGGGTGCGGCACGGCGAGCCCGTCGCGCTCGGCGTCGCACCGCGCACCGCCGCCGCGCTCACCACCCTCTTCGGGGCCGCCTTCCTCCTCCTCGGGATCTGGTGCTTCGGACGGCTGTGACGCGGGCCCGGCCGGAGGGACGCCCCGCCGGTCCGGGAGTCCGGGCGGCAGGAAGGGCAGAAGTCGGGTTACCGTTCGAGTGGCCGTTGCGGGCTTTCGCCGTTTGACACGGGGGCGGGTTGTACCGTCACACTCCGCAGCGACGACAGTGTCACCGTACGTGCCGCTGCCGTGCGTGCCAGCGCCGTACGTACGCTGCGCCGTACGTATCGCAGTCAGTACGTGCCAGAGAGCGTCGACCGGAGAGAAGAGCGAAGTTGTCCCCGACCAGCGAGACCGCACAGGGCGGCCGCCGACTCGTCATCGTCGAGTCGCCTGCCAAGGCGAAGACGATCAAGGGCTACCTCGGCCCCGGCTATGTCGTCGAGGCGAGCGTCGGGCACATCCGCGACCTCCCGAGCGGCGCCGCCGAGGTGCCGGAGAAGTACACCGGCGAGGTGCGGCGGCTCGGCGTCGACGTCGATCATGACTTCCAGCCCATCTATGTCGTCAACGCCGACAAGAAGGCACAGGTCAGGAAGCTGAAGGAGCTGCTCGCCGAGTCCGACGAGCTCTTCCTCGCCACCGATGAGGACCGCGAGGGCGAGGCCATCGCGTGGCACCTCCAGGAGGTCCTGAAGCCCAAGGTCCCGGTCCACCGGATGGTCTTCCACGAGATCACCAAGGACGCGATCCAGGCCGCCGTCGCCAACCCCCGCGAGCTGAACAAGCGGATGGTCGACGCCCAGGAGACCCGCCGCATCCTCGACCGTCTCTACGGCTACGAGGTCTCGCCGGTCCTGTGGAAGAAGGTCATGCGCGGCCTGTCCGCCGGCCGCGTCCAGTCCGTCGCCACCCGGCTCGTCGTCGAGCGCGAGCGCGAGCGCATCGCCTTCCGCTCCGCCGAGTACTGGGACCTCACCGGCACCTTCTCCACCGGCCGCGCCGGCGACCCGTCCGACCCGTCGTCCCTGGTCGCGCGGCTCGCGGCGGTCGACGGCAAGCGTGTCGCGCAGGGCCGTGACTTCGGCGCCGACGGACAGCTGAAGACGCAGAACGTGCTCCACCTCGACGAGGAGAAGGCCCGCGCGCTGGCCGCCTCCCTCGCCGACACCCGCTTCAGCGTCCGCTCGGTCGAGTCGAAGCCGTACCGCCGCTCCCCGTACGCCCCCTTCCGCACCACCACCCTCCAGCAGGAGGCCAGCCGGAAGCTCGGCTTCGGTGCGAAGGCGACCATGCAGGTGGCGCAGAAGCTGTACGAGAACGGCTTCATCACCTACATGCGTACGGACTCCACGGTGCTGTCCGAGACCGCCGTCGCGGCGGCCCGGGCGCAGGTCACGCAGCTGTACGGCGCCGAGTACCTGCCGGAGCAGCCGCGCGTCTACGCCGGCAAGGTCAAGAACGCCCAGGAGGCGCACGAGGCGATTCGCCCTTCGGGTGATCGTTTCCGCACCCCGGCGGAGACCGGTCTGACCGGCGACCAGTTCAAGCTGTACGAGCTCATCTGGAAGCGGACCGTCGCCTCCCAGATGAAGGACGCGACCGGAAACTCGGTCACCGTGAAGATCGGCGGCACCGCCGCCGACGGCCGCGACGCCGAGTTCTCGGCCTCCGGCAAGACGATCACCTTCCACGGCTTCATGAAGGCCTACGTGGAGGGCGCCGACGACCCGAACGCCGAGCTCGACGACCGCGAGCGGCGCCTGCCGCAGGTCGCCGAGGGCGACGCGCTCTCCGCCGAGGAGATCACCGCCGACGGCCACTCCACCAAGCCCCCGGCCCGCTACACCGAGGCCAGCCTGGTCAAGGAGCTGGAAGAGCGCGAGATCGGCCGCCCGTCGACGTACGCCTCGATCATCGGCACCATCCTCGACCGCGGCTACGTCTTCAAGAAGGGGACGGCGCTCGTGCCGTCGTTCCTCTCCTTCGCCGTCGTCAACCTCCTGGAGAAGCACTTCGGGCGGCTCGTCGACTACGACTTCACCGCCAGGATGGAGGACGACCTCGACCGCATCGCGCGCGGTGAGGCCCAGGCGGTGCCGTGGCTGAAGCGTTTCTACTTCGGCGAGGGCGGCTCCGCGGAGGCGCAGGGCGGTGCGGCGGACGCCGGCAACGGCGACGGCGACCACCTCGGCGGACTGAAGGAACTGGTCACCGACCTCGGGGCCATCGACGCCCGGGAGATCTCCTCCTTCCCGGTCGGCAACGACATCGTGCTCCGCGTCGGCCGTTACGGCCCGTACGTCGAGCGCGGCGAGAAGGACCAGGAAGGCCACCAGCGCGCCGACGTCCCCGAGGACCTGGCGCCCGACGAGCTGACCGTGGAGTACGCGGAGGAGCTGCTCGCCAAGCCGAGCGGCGACTTCGAGCTGGGCAAGGACCCCGTCAGCGGCAACATGATCGTCGCCAAGGACGGCCGTTACGGCCCGTACGTGACGGAGATCCTTCCCGAGGACACCCCGAAGACCGGCAAGAACGCGGTCAAGCCGCGCACCGCCTCCCTCTTCAAGTCGATGTCGATCGACAGCGTCACCCTGGAGGAGGCGCTCAAGCTGATGTCGCTGCCCCGGGTCGTCGGCACCGACCCCGAGGGCGTCGAGATCACCGCGCAGAACGGCCGCTACGGCCCGTACCTGAAGAAGGGCACGGACTCGCGCTCGCTCACCAGCGAGGACCAGCTGTTCACGATCACGCTGGAGGAGGCGCTGGCGATCTACGCCCAGCCCAAGCAGCGTGGCCGGGCCGCCGCCAAGCCCCCGCTCAAGGAGCTCGGCACCGACCCCGTCAGCGAGAAGCCCGTGGTCGTCAAGGACGGCCGCTTCGGCCCGTACGTGACGGACGGCGAGACCAACGCCACCCTGCGCACCGGCGACAGCGTCGAGACGATCACGCCCGAGCGCGGCTACGAGCTGCTCGCCGAGAAGCGGGCCAAGGGCCCCGCGAAGAAGACGGCCAAGAAGGCGCCGGCGAAGAAGACCGCCACCAAGAAGACGGCGGCCAAGAAGACCACCGCCTCCGCCACCGCCAAGAAGACGGCCGCGAAGAAGACCACGGCGGCCAAGACCACCGCGGCGAAGACGGCCGCCAAGAAGACGACCGCCGCGAAGAAGACGACGGCCGCGCCGTCGGAGTGACCGCGGCCGTCGAGCCGGAGTGACCCGGCGGCCGTCGAGCCGAGGGTGACCTTCCCGACAGAAGGGGGGTGCGGGCCGTCACCGGTCCCGCACCCCCCGTCTGTTTGTTCGGGTGACGGCCACAGGGAGCAAGGGGGTCCGGATAGGGTGGACGGATGACGCGAGCAGAGCAGCCAGACACCGACGCCGCACTCGTCGCCGATTCCCGGGAGCGTGCCGTACGGGCCCTGTTGCGCCATCAGCCTCTACGGAGGCTGTGGAGCGCCCAGCTCGTCGGCGGCACGGGCGACGCACTCGCCCTCCTCGTCCTGATCCTGCTCGGCTATCAGACGGCCGTGGCCGCCGGCGCCCTCGGCGGCGGATACCGGGGTGCCGCGTTCGCCGTGGCCGCCGTGATCGCCGCCCGGATGTTCGCCGCGGTCCTCTTCGGCGCCGTCCTGCTCGGCCCGCTCACCGCGCTGACCGCGCCCGGCGGCCCGCTCGACCGCCGCTGGACCATGATCGGCGCCGACGGACTGCGGGTCGCGCTGCTCGTCGTCGCCCCGCTGTGGATCGACTGGACCCCCGACGACGCCCTCTGGTTCCTGCTCGGCACCGCCTTCGTCACCGGCGCCGCCGAGCGCGTGTGGACCATCGCCAGGGAGGGCGCCGCCCCTGCGCTGCTGCCCGCCCCGCCCCTGGAGGGCGCCGCCGTCAGGCCGCTGCCCGATCACCTGGGCGCGCTGCGCACGCTCAGCCTGCGCACCGCGTTCCTGGCGGTGCCCGCCGCGGCCGGCGTGCTGCTGCTCGCGACGCTGGTCGGCAACCTGCTCGGCAGCGGCATCGACTGGTTCGGCCGGCACCAGGCCGCCCTCGGCTCCTACGTCGCCGCCGGGCTCCTCGCCGCCTCCGTCTCCGTCCTGTGGTTCCTCGAACTGCCCGGCGCCCAGACCCCGCGGCCCCGCTCGCCCCTGGAGGGTCTGCGACTTCCCGGGGACAAGGGCCGCACCGGCGCGCTCGGGCTGCTCGTCCTGGCGTGCGCCACCGTCGCCGCCGCCATCGCCGCGGCCGCGGCCGTCGCCGTGCTCCACGCCCACGACCTGGACGGCGGGCCCGTCACGTACGCCCTGCTGATCCTCGCGCTCAGCGGCGCCACCGCCGTCGGCATCCGCACCGCCGGATCCGTCCTCACCGTGCTCTCCCGGCGCCGGCTGCTCGCGCTCGCGCTCGCCGTCACCGGCGTCGCGCTGCTCGCCATGGGCCTCGTGCCGGACACCGCGACCGTCCTCGCGCTCGCCGCACTCGCCGGTTACGCGGCCGGCGTCGCCGCGCGCACCGGCCACGGCCTGGTCGACCAGGAGACCGAGGAGGCCCGCCGGCCCCGCGTCACCGACCACCTTCAGGCCGTCGTCCGCGTCGGCATCGGCATCGGCGCGCTCGGCGCCCCGCTGCTCGCCGCCGCCATCGGCCCGCACCGGCTCGCCTCCGGCAGCTTCGTCTTCGCCCACGGCGGCGCCGCCTTCACCCTGATGCTGGTCGGCGCGCTGCTGCTGCCGGTCGCCGCGCTCGTCCTCGCCAAGACCGACGACCGGGCCGGTGTCCCGCTCCGCCGCGACCTGCGCGACGCGCTGCGCGGCGCCGACCCGGCCCAGGCGCCGTCCGCGACCGGCTTCTTCATCGCCCTGGAGGGCGGCGACGGCGCCGGCAAGTCCACCCAGGTGCAGGCGCTCGCCGAGTGGATCCGCGCCAAGGGTCACGAGGTGGTCGTCACCCGCGAGCCCGGCGCCACCCCGATCGGCAAGCGGCTCCGCTCGATCCTGCTCGACGTCTCCAGCGCCGGCCTGTCCAACCGGGCCGAGGCGCTGCTGTACGCGGCCGACCGCGCCGAGCACGTCGACTCCCTGGTCCGGCCCGCGCTGGAGCGCGGGGCGGTCGTGATCTCCGACCGGTACATCGACTCGTCCGTCGCCTACCAGGGCGCCGGCCGCGATCTGTCCCCGACCGAGATCGCCCGCATCAACCGCTGGGCGACCGGCGGACTCGTACCGCACCTGACCGTGCTGCTCGACGTCTCCCCGGAGACCGCCCGCGAGCGCTTCACCGAGGCGCCGGACCGGCTGGAGTCCGAGCCGCCCGAGTTCCACGCGCGCGTGCGGGCCGGTTTCCTCGCCCTCGCCGCCGGTGACCCCGGCCGCTACCTGGTCGTCGACGCCGGCCAGGAGCCGGAGGCCGTCACCACCGTCGTACGCCACCGGCTCGACCGGATGCTGCCGCTCTCCGAGGCCGAGGTGAAGGCCCAGGAGGAGGCACGGAAGCAGGCCGAGGAGGAGGCCCGGCTGCGGGCCGAGGCCGAGGCCGCCCGCAAGGCCGAGGAGGAGCGCCTGGAGCGGGAGCGCCAGGAGCAGCTCGCCAAGCTCCGCGCCGAGGAGGAGGAGCGCAAGCGGCGCGAGGAGGAAGAGGCCCGTCGCTTGGAGGCCGAGCGCCAGGCGGAGGAGGCCCGGCAGCGCGCCGAGGAGGTCCGGATCGCCGCCGAGGAGGAGCGCAGGCGCCGCGAGGCCGAGGAGAAGGCCCGCCGCGCGGAGGAGGAACGGCGCCGCAAGCAGGCCGAGGAGGAGGCCCGGCTGCGGGCCGAGGCCGAGGAGCGCCGCCGCGAGAAGCAGCGCAAGGCCGAGGAGGCGCTGATCCGCGCCGAGGAGGCCCGTCGGCTCGCGGAGGCCGCGGCGGCGAAGGCGGCCGAGGAGGCTGCCCGCAAGGCGTCGGAGGAAGCCGCGCGGAAGGCCGCGGCGGAGGCGGCGGAGGCGGCTGCCCGCAAGGCTGCCGAGAAGGCCGCGATGGAGAAGGCCGCCGCCGAGAAGGCCGCGGCGGAGAGGGCCGCGGCCGAGCAGGCGGAGGCCCGGCGCGGGGCCACCGAGGCGAGGACCTTGGAGCAGTCGGCGAACGAGATCACGGTGGCGACGCCGATCGTGCAGCCGGATGGCGCCAACGAGGTCACGGTCGAGACGCCGATCGTGCAGCCGGACGCGGCGAAGTCGGGCTCCGGCCGTACGGAGACCGGCCGTACGGAGACCGGGCGGACGGACCCCCGGAAGGCCGGCGCCTCGGCCTCGGAGGACACGCCCACCGTGTCCCCGAACGAGGTCACCGTCCCCACCCCGGTCGTCAGGCTCGACGAGGAGACCACCGTCATCCCGCGGATCCGGGACGTCGACGAGACGGCCGTGCTGCCGCCCGTCCGGGACGCCGACGAGACCGCCGTTCTCCCGCCCGTACGAAGCACCGACCCCGCCGACCGGGTGCCGCGGGGCTTCTTCCGCGACGAGCGCGACCGGGGGGCGGGATCCGAGGGCGCGGGATCGGAGGGCGCGGCATCGGAGGGCGGCAACGACCGCACTCGCGAGCTGCCCCAGGTCGACGAGAACGGCAGGCCGCGGCGCCGGTCCGACTGGGCCGAGGAGACCCCGCTGGACGATCTGCCGACCCTCGCGGACGAGCTGCTCGGCTCGTTCGGCGACGACGAGGAGGACGACCGCCGCCGCCGTCGCTGACGGCCGGCGCCCGTCCCCTCCCGTGCCTGCCCTGCTCATCGCCGTCGACGGGACTGTCGGTGGGGTGCCCCACAATGGGAGGCGTACCTGAGGAGGGGCAGCAGACATGGCCGTATGGGACGACCTCGTGGGGCAGCCGCGGGTCGAGGAGCAGCTGGCCGCCGCCGCGCGCGACGCCGACGCGCTCGTGACCGCGCAGGCCGCGGGCGAGCCCGCTCCCGAGGCGTCGAAGATGACGCACGCCTGGCTGTTCACCGGCCCCCCGGGGGCCGGGCGGGACACGGCGGCGCGGGCGTTCGCGGCGGCGCTGCAGTGCGTGAGCCCCGACCGGGCCCTCGGCGGCGTGCCGGGCTGCGGCTTCTGTGACGGCTGCCACACGGCCCTCGTCGGGACGCACGCCGACGTCGAGGTGATCCGCACGGACCTGCTCTCCATCGGTGTGAAGGAGACCCGCGACCTGGTCCGGCGGGCCCAGCTGTCGCCGGCCGTCGGCCGGTGGCAGGTCATCGTCCTGGAGGACGCCGACCGGCTGACCGAGGGCGCGGCGAACGTGCTCCTGAAGGCGGTGGAGGAGCCCGCTCCGCGCACCGTCTGGCTGCTGTGCGCCCCGTCCCTGGAGGACGTGCTGCCGACGATCCGTTCCCGTTGCCGGCACCTGACGCTCACCACCCCGTCCGTGGAGGCCGTCGCCGACGTGCTGATCCGCCGCGACGGCATCGAGCCGGAGGTGGCGCACGCGGCGGCCCGGGCCACCCAGGGGCACATCGACCGTGCCCGGCGGCTCGCCACCGACGAGCGGGCGCGGGCCCGCCGTTCCGTGGTGCTGAAGCTGCCGCTGCGGGTGGGGGACGTCGGCGCCGGGCTGCGGGCGGCCCAGGAACTGATCGACGCGGCGGCCGAGGACTCACGGCAGGCCGCGGAGGAGATCGACACCAAGGAGACCGAGGAGCTGAAGGCGGCGCTCGGCGCGGCCCAGGGCGGCCGGATGCCGCGGGGCACGGCCGGGGCGATGAAGGAGCTGGAGGAGCGGCAGAAGCGCCGCCGCACGCGCACCCAGCGCGACAGCCTCGACCTCGCCCTCACCGACCTCACCGGCTTCTACCGCGATGTGCTCGCCCTCCAGCTGCGCGCGACGACCCCTCTCGCCAACGAGGACGTACGCGACTCCCTGGAGCAGATCGCCCGCGACACCACCCCGGAGCGCACCCTGCGCCGGATCGAGGCCGTGCTGGCGTGCCGCGAGGCCCTCGACCGGAACGTGGCGCCGCTGCTGGCGGTGGAGGCGATGGCGATGGCCCTGCGGGACTGACTCTCTCGGCCGGCACCGCCACCGTCACGAGCCCGGTTGTCCCCAGGGGCGATTGGACACGTTCCGTACCCGTTTCGATACGCTCCGGGAATGGACTCCAGGCGCCTCCTCCGCATCTCCGCCACCGCCCTCGCGGTCGGCGGCCTCGTCCTCTCCGGCTGTACGGACGGGAGCGGCGCCGCCGCGCCCTCGCGGAGCCAGAGCCCGCCCGCCGCCTCGGGGGCGCCGTCCGCCGCCCTGGCGACGTACTACGCGCAGAAGGTGACCTGGCGGGACTGCGGTGTCGCCGACTTCCAGTGCGGCACCGTGAGGGTCCCGCTCGACTACGCCAAGCCCGGCGGCGACGAGGTCGAGCTCGCCGTGTCCCGGTCCCGGGCCACCGGCCCCGGCAAGCGGCTCGGCTCCCTCCTGGTGAACCCGGGCGGCCCCGGCGGCTCCGCGGTCGGTTACGTCCAGGGCTTCGCGGGCATCGGCTACCCGGCCCCGGTCCGGGCGCGCTACGACGTCGTGGGCGTCGACCCGCGGGGCGTGGCCCGCAGTGCGCCGGTCGAGTGCCTCACCGGCCCGCAGATGGACGCGTACACACAGGTCGACGTGACGCCGGACAGCGCCGCCGAGCGGGCCGACCTCGAGAGCTCGTTCAAGACGTTCGCGGCGGCGTGCGAGAAGCGCTCGGGCAAGGTGCTGCCGCACGTCTCCACCGTGGAGGCGGCACGTGACATGGACATCGTGCGGGCGGTGCTCGGTGACGAGAAGCTGACGTACGTGGGTGCCTCGTACGGCACCTTCCTCGGCGCGACGTACGCCGAGCTGTTCCCCGAGCGGGCCGGGCGGCTCGTCCTCGACGGGGCGATGGACCCGTCCCTGTCGGCCGAGGAGCTGAACCGGGAGCAGACCGCCGGCTTCCAGACCGCGGTCAACGCCTTCGCGGCGGACTGCGTGAAGAAGACCGACTGCCCGCTGGGCACGGAATCCGTTCCGGCGGCCCTCGCCGCCCTGCAGCGCTTCTTCCGCGAGACCGACGCCAAGCCGGTGCCGACGGACGGGAGCCGTCAGCTGGGCGAGTCCCTCGCCACGACCGGGGTGATCACGGCCATGTACGACGAGGCCGCCTGGCCCCAGCTGCGGGAGGCGCTCACCCGGGCGATGGGCGGCGAGGGGACGGCGCTGCTCGCCCTGGCCGACACCTACTACGAGCGGGAGGCGGACGGCTCGTACGCCAACCTGATGTCCGCGAACGCGGCCGTGAACTGTCTGGACCTCCCGCCCGCGTTCTCCGGCCCCGCGGCCGTCGAGAAGGCGGTGCCGTCCTTCGAGGAGGCATCTCCGGTCTTCGGCCGCAACCTCGCGTGGGCCGCCCTGAACTGCACCTACTGGCCCACTCCGGCCACCGGCCGCCCCCACCGCATCACCGCCGAGGGCGCCCCTCCGATCGTCGTCGTCGGCACCACCCGCGACCCCGCCACCCCCTACAAGTGGGCCCGCGCCCTCGCCGACCAGCTCTCCTCCGGCGTCCTCCTCACCTACGAGGGCGACGGCCACACCGCGTACGGCCGCGGCAGCGACTGCGTCGACACGGCGATCAACACCTACCTCCTCCAGGGCACCGTCCCGAAGGACGGAAAGCGCTGCTCATAGCCCTCGGACGGCCCCGTTCCGGGGGTGGTCGGAGCACCCCCGGAAACTGTGTAGACTTGGCGACGCTGCTGCACCCACCATGGGACCGCACGGCATGCCGCCTTAGCTCAGTTGGCCAGAGCAACGCACTCGTAATGCGTAGGTCTCGGGTTCGAATCCCGAAGGCGGCTCAGTCGAAAGCCAGGTCAGACCTCGTCTGACCTGGCTTTCTCTGTGCCTGGAGCAACGTCACCGGGTGGCGCGGAGTGGGCGGGGCGCTGCTGCTGTGCGCACCGCTGCTCGACGTCGTTCTGCTCGTGGCGACCGTCATGTGGGCGGACCGGAAGTTCGCGCGGCGGTTCGGCGGGGAACCGAAGCCGGAACCCGCGCCGCTGTACGGCCGCCGGGCGATCGCCGCGGCCTGGAAGTCATGGCTTCGTTCCTGCTCGCGTACACCCGTCCGGCCGGTCAGCGTGACCATCCGACCGGGCCGTGCGCCGCAGGAGCAGGAGCAGGAGGGGCGGGAGGAGCAGAGGCAGGTGGAGACGGGGAGTTGCTGAGTCACCGCGTCGGGGCGAGGCCCGGCTGCTCGAAGGTGTCCGGGACGGGGAGGGTCGCCCAGTGGCCGATCGGCCAGGCGACGACGACGGCGCGGCCCACGATGTCCGCGGTGGGGACCATGCCGCCGTGGGTGTCGTTCTGGTGGTAGCGGGAGTCGAGCGAGCTCTGGCGGTGGTCGCCCATCACCCAGAGGCTGCCGCTGGGCACCGTGACCTTGAACTGGCCGCTCGGGTCCGTGCTGCACGCGGTGTTGCCGGGGTAGACGTACGGCTCGGTGAGCGGCTTGCCGTTCACCTTCAGCGGGCCCGCGCCGGCGCACTCGACCGTGTCACCGGCCACGCCGATCACCCGCTTGATCAGGTGCTGCTCGCCGGCCGCGGGCATCAGGCCGACGAAGCTCAGGAACTTCTGCGCCACGTTGGGTTCCTGCACCGGGTTCCCCGCGAGCCAGCCGGCGGGGTCCTTGAAGACCACGACCTCGCCCCGGGCGGGTTCCGAGCCGAACCACGGGGTGAGCTTGTCGACCAGGACGCGGTCGTCCTCCTGGAGGGCGTTCTGCATCGAGCCGGAGGGGATCAGGAAGGCCTGGAGCAGGAAGGTCTTGATCAGGAAGGCCAGGCCCAGCGCGACACCCGCGAGGATCGGAAGCTCCACCCAGAACGGCCGCCGCGGCTTCGGCGGCTTCCCGGAGGTGGTGTTCGCCTCGTCGGAGGGAGCGTCGTCCGGTCCCTGCCCGTCGGATCGCGCGTCGATCACCGAGTTGCCCATGTCCCTGTCCTCTGCCCCTGGCTTCGTCGAACTCCTGCCGTGTGCATCGACCCTATGGCCCGAAGGCGCCCGGGCGGTGCCTGTCGCCGGCTCTGCCGCACGTACGAGTGACCTCCGCCGGGGGCCCGGAACGCCTCATGACGCCTCATGGAGCCTCGGGGTGTCTCGGCGGGTCGCCCGGGGCGCCTGAGCGGAAGGAGGGGTTCTTAGGATGCGTCTGCGCGCGACATACGTGCTGAGAAGGGGGAGGGACGACATGGGCGACGAGCTCGTGGTCACCGAGCGGACGCGACTGAGGCGGATGCGACACAAGGGGAGCCACCGGCGGGCGGACCTGGACGCCGTGCTCGCGGCGGGCTTCCTGTGTCACCTCGGGGTGGTCGTGGACGGGGCGCCGATGGTGGTGCCGACCGTGTACGGCGTCGAGGGGGACCGGATCTACGTGCACGGCTCGGTCGCGAGCCGCAGCCTCGTGCGGGCGCCCGACGGCGTGGTGTGCCTCAGCGTGACGCACGTCGACGCGCTGGTGCTCGCGCGGTCCGTGTTCGAGCACGGCGTGAACTACCGCAGCGCGATGATCTACGGCGTCCCGCGGATCGTGACCGATCCGGAGGAGAAGCTGCGCGGGCTGCGGGCGCTCACCGAGCAGTCCTCGCCGGGGCAGTGGGACTACGTGCGGCAGCCGAGCCGCAAGGAGCTGGCGGCGACGTCGCTCGTGGCCCTCGACCTCACCGAGGCCTCGGTGAAGATCGCGAGCGGGCCGCCGGACGACGGGGAGGGGCCGGACGCCGAACTGGGCCTCTGGGCCGGGGTCCTGCCGCTCGTCACCCGGTTCGGGCAGCCGGTCGCCGACCCGCTGCTGCCGGCCGGGATCGAGCCGCCCGCGCACATCGCGGAGCGGGCGGGGCGGGCCGTGGGGCAGCCGGAGTCGGAGGCCGGGGGCGTGGGCGAGGTGCGCGTCTAGGGACCTCGGGGACGCGGCGGTTCGCCCGGACGGAGCACGTTCGGCGCGGATCGCCGCGCTCCGGGCGGGCCGCGGGGCATGACTGGGAAGACCTCCCGTCCCTCCCTCCCCGAAGGAGCACGTCATGACCATGAACACGGTGATCTACCCGGTGAAGGACCTGGAGCGGGCCAAGGCCCTGTTCACCGCTCTGCTCGGGACCGGGCCCAGCGTGGACGCGCCGTACTACGTCGGATTCGACGTCGACGGGCAGCACTTCGGTCTCGACCCCAACGGGCACGGCAAGGGGCTGACCGGGGCCGTGGCCTACTGGGACGTGGACGACCTGCGCGGCGCGCTGCAGGCGCTCCTCGCCGCGGGGGCGGAGATCGTGCAGGACGTGCAGGACGTCGGTGGCGGCCTGCAGATCGCCACCGTGAAGGACGCGGACGGCAACATGATCGGCCTGCGGGCGACCGCCGAGTAGACCGAGGGGCTTCCGCGCTGCCTGGCTCCCCGGGCTGCCTGGCTTCCGGGCGGCGCCCTCCTGTCCTCCTGGCCGCCGTCCTAGTCCTCCTGGACCTCCCAGTCCTCCGGCGGCCGCAGGTCCAGTCGGCCGAGGTCGTCGTGGTCGGCGTCCAGCAGGTCCACGGCCGTGACCCGGCCGTCGAGGACGGTGAAGTCGAGGACCTCCTTCGGCTTCCCGTCCGGGCCCGGGCGCGCCAGGCCCGGCGCGCCGTCCACCAGGACCGGCCGGGCCCCGCTCACCGCGCCCGCGAGGGCGCGCGCCACCGCCGTCGCCCCGTGGGCGGGCACGCGAGCGGGCGCCCCGGTCCCGGTCCGCAGCACCACGTCCGGGTCGAGCAGCGCCCGCAGCGCCTCCGCGTCGCCGTCCCGAGCGGCGGCCAGGAGCGCCGTGACGACCTCCCGCTGCTGCGCCCGGTCCGGTTCCGGCATCTCCTCCGTGCCCTCCACCCGGCGCCTGGCCCGTGCGACCAGGTGCCGGGTGGCGGCGGGGGTGCGCTCCACGACCGGGGCGATCTCCTCGTACGGCACGGCGAAGGCGTCGTGCAGCACGAAGGCGAGCCGCTCCGACGGGGTCAGCGCGTCGAGGGCGGCCTCCTCCGCCTCCTCGGCCCGCGGCCGCTCCGTGACGGACCGGTACGGGTGCCGGTCACCCCGGTCACCCCGGTCACGCCGGCCGCGCCGGACCTCGCGGGCGCGCAGCCGTTCCAGGCAGACGCGGGCGACCACGTCCCGGTCGCCCGCCGTTCCGGTCAGCCGGGGCGCCGCCGCCCGCAGGGCCTCCTCCGCCTCATCGGCCTTGTTCGGCTCGTTCGCCTCATTCGGCTCGTCGTACACGCCGAGCAACCGGTACGCGACCGCCTTCAGCCGCGTCCGGTGCTCTTCGGCGCTCGTGGTGAGCACGGCGGGATCGCTCATTCAGTCGCCGTGGCCGGGGCCGCCGCTGCCGAAGCCGCCGCTGGAGATGCCGCCCCACTTGCGCTTCTCCTCGCTCGGCGGGTCGGGGGAGGTCTCGGTGCCCGAGGTGCCGCCGTCCTTCAGCTGGTACGGCATGAGCCGGTGCTCGCCGTCGGTCTGGGGCATCTCCGCGGGCCGGCGGTACTCCGAGACCTCGCCGGGCAGCTGGTCGGTGTCGGGCCGGTGCGGCTGGGACTCGGGGTCGGGTGGGGGAAGTTCCTTGTTCTTGATCCTGATCCCGAGCGCGAAGGCACCGATGAGGACGGCCACCACGACCAGACCGCCGACGACCTGGGCAAGCCCGGACTGCCAGACACCGGCCGCCGTGGTGACCTGAGCGGAATCCACAAGGAAAGTGTTCATACTCCAGGATTACCCCGTTTCCGACCGTTTGTTCCTGTGGGCCGCCGCCGATCGGGGCCCGCGCCACCGGACCGGGGAAAATCCCGGGCCGAGGGGGAGCCGAACGGAGCCGAAGAAACCGAAGCGAGCCGAAGAAGCCTCACGGAGCCGAAGAGGCCGAAGGGGTCTGAAACATTTCGCGCGGGCCGTCGCGTCAGTGAGGTGTAAGCGCGCCGCACGCCAGGGGAGCGAAGCGACGCGAGCGAACGGGTGACAGCGACGGAGGGAAGGGACATGAGAACGTCCCGCGTGGACGAGTTCCTGGAGTTCGCCTCCGCCCGATCGGGGCACCTGTTCCGCTCGGCATGCCTGTTGACCAGCGGTGACACCCATCTCGCCGAGGACCTGGTGCAGGAGACGCTCGGCCGGATGTACGCCCTGTGGGGCCGCGTGGCCCGCATCGGCAACCCGGCCGCCTACGCCCAGACCGTGCTCGTACGGACCTTCCTCAGCCACCAGAGGCGCCGCTCGGCCACCGAGCGCCCCCTCGGCGAGCTGCCGGACCGGCTCCCCGAGACCGGCGACGACCCGGCCCTGCGCATCGCCCTGCTCGACGCCCTCGCCGGGCTCGCGCCCAAGGACCGGGCGGTCGTGGTGCTGCGGTACTGGGAGGACCGCAGCGTCGAGCAGACCGCCGACGTGCTGCACGTCAGCTCCGCGGCCGTCCGCACCCGGTCGGTGCGTGCCCTGGCGAAGCTGCGGGAGCGGCTCGGCGGCAGCATCACCGAGTTCGCCGCCCGCTGACGGGTCCGCCCCCTGCCGTCCCGGCACCCACCCCTGATCTTTCTTTCCCGACTTTCTTTCCCGACGTGACGACCGGAGACGTGATCCGCCATGCCTCAGCACGAAGAGCACGACCCGTCCGACGGACGATTCGAGGAGGAGCTGGGCGCCGTTCTGCGCCGCACCGGAGAAGGTTTCGAGACCGACGACCGCCGCGAGCTCGTCACCGGCGGCCTCGCCCGGGGGCGCCGCCGGGTCCGGCGCCGTCGCTTCGCCGCCGTCGGCGGCGCCCTCGCCCTCGCCGCGATCGGTGTCGGCGGGGTGTACGGCGGCTCCCTGCTCGGCGCCGACGGCGGGGTCGAGCACGTGTCCGTCGCGGGCCCGAAGCCGGTTCCCGGCAAGAGCGGCCGCCAGACGGCCGCGCTCATGGTCGCCGACATCGCCGCCGTCCTGAAGGCCAACACACCGGCCGGGACCTGGCAGATCGACAACGCCGAGGGCACGGGCGAGTCCGTCACCGCCGTCTACGACGACGGCAAGGGCAAGGCCGCCGTCTCCGTCGGCCTCTCCCGCGCGGGCGGGACCGGCGAGGCGAGCCTGGCGCAGGTGACCTGCCCGGACAAGGTGTTCGTCCCGTACGACGACTGCAGCAGCGTGCGGGTGGCCGGCGGCGGGCGGCTCATGGTCTTCCAGGGGTACGAGTACCCGGACAAGCGGGTCGAGACCAAGAGCTGGCGGGCCGTGCTGCTCACCGGGGACGGCTTCCTCATCGACGCGAGCGAGTGGAACGCGGCGAGCCAGAAGGACTCCCCGATCAGCCGGGACACCCCGCCCTTCGACCCGGCGCAGCTCAAGGCCCTGGTCACGGCGGACGGCTGGCGTCCGCTGCTGCAGCGGCTCCCGCAGCCCGTGCCGCCGAAGGGGAAGCCCAAGGGCTCCCGCGTCACCCCGCCGCCCGAGCCGAACGCCGCCGACATCCAGGCCACCCTCCGCTCACTGCTGCCCAAGGGGCAGGACCTGAAGGTCGTCGACAAGGGCGGCGGCGGCGAATACGCCTACCTCGTCGTCGACGACGGCAAGGGCCGCAGCTTCGTCCAGATCAACGTGCAGCACGGCATGGGCGACGTCCGCGGCGATCTCTTCAGCGGCGGCGACGTCGAGACCACGGCCGACAACACGCTGGTGAAGCTGTCGAAGCGGCCCGGCGAGAAGGGCGGCGAGGGCGTCGTCTGGTGGACCGCCGACACGCTGGCCGCGGACGGCTTCCGCGTCGTCGTCTCCGCCTTCAACACCGGCGCGCAGCACGAGGCGGCCACCCGCGCCGAACCGGCGCTCACCACCGAGCAGCTGAAGACGATCGCGCTCAGCCCGAAGTGGCGTGCGCTGCCCACGAGGTAGTCACGCCCCGTGAACGGCGGTCCGGACCCCGGCGGGGGCCCGGGCCGCTCCCGTAACCCGCCCTCCGGCTCCTCCTTCGCGTCCGAGCAGCGCTCATTTCGCGTCCGAGTAGCGCTCCACCGTCGCCGTCGTGAAGGGGAACCTCACCGGCGTCTCCCCGAACACGATCCGCCCGGCCTCGTCGCCCGCCGCGCGGATCGCCTCCGCGACCGCCTCGGCCTCCTCGGCGGGGCAGTGCACGATCACCTCGTCGTGCTGGAAGAAGACCAGCTCGGCCCGCATGCCGGCGGTGGCGCGGCGCAGCGAGGCGAGCATCAGCAGGGCCCAGTCGGCGGCGCTGCCCTGGACGACGAAGTTACGGGTGAAGCGGCCCCGGGCACGGGCGTCGGTCGACGCGTACCCCGGCACGTACTCCGCGCCGTCCTGCGCGGAACCCTCCAGGCCGCCGGAGCGGCCGGAGCCGTCCCCCGGCGCCGGGCCGGGGCCCTGCGGGATGCCCGCCTCCCCGTCCTCGTCCGCGCCCGCCGCCCGTGGGCTGGTCCGGCCGAGCCAGGTGCGGACGAGCCGGCCCTCCTCACCGGCCCTGGCCGCGTCGTCCACGTACGCCACCGCGCGCGGGAAGCGGCGGCGCAGCGCGGCCAGGTTCTTCAGGCCGTCGCCGCTGGTCTGCCCGTAGATCGCGCCGAGCAGCGCGAGCTTGGCGTGTGCGCGGTCGCCCGAGAACGCCCGGTCGGACAGACGGGTGTAGAGGTCGTCGGGGTGTCCGGCGACCTCCATCAGGCCCGGGTCGCGGGAGATCGCGGCCAGCACCCGGGGCTCCATCTGGTCGGCGTCGGCGACGACCAGCCGCCAGCCCTCGTCGGCGACCACGGCCTGTCGTATGACCTTGGGGATCTGCAGCGCCCCGCCGCCGTTGGTGGTCCAGCGGCCGCTCACCGTGCCGCCGGGCAGATACTCGGGACGGAAGCGGCCGTCCCGCACCCAGTCCTGGAGCCAGGACCAGCCGTGCGCGGTCCAGATCCGGTACAGCTGCTTGTACGCCACGAGGGGCGCGACCGCCGGGTGGTCGATCTCCTCCAGCTCCCAGCGCCGGGTGGACCGCACCCGGATCCCGGCCTGCGCGAAGGCCCTCACCACGTCGGCGGGCAGATCGGGCCGCACCCGGCGGCCGAACGCCGCGGACACCTCGTCCGCCAGCTCCGCGAGGCGGCGCGGCTCGCCCCCGCCCGCGTACCGCTCGCCCAGCAGCCCGTGCAGCACCTCCCGGTGCACGTCGGCCCGCCAGGGCACGCCGGCCCGGTGCATCTCGGCCGCGACCAGCATCCCGGCCGACTCGGCGGCGGTCAGCAGCCGCATCCGGCCCGGGTGCTCGGCGCGGTCGTGCCGTCGCTGCTGCTCCTCGTACACCTGCAGGAGCGCGTCGAAGGGCAGTGGCGCGGCGGCGGAGGCCGGCTCGAAGAGGGAGTCCTGCGCCTTCGGCTCGGCGGCCCTGAGGGGCGGGTCGGGCGGCACCGGCCCGTTCCGCAGCCGTGCCCAGGCCGCGGCGGCCGAGCGGGGCTCGCCGAGACGCCCCTCGTGGCCGAGGAGCAGCTGCTCGGCCGCCTCCACGTCGTAGCACCGCTCGATCCGCACCCCCGCGGCGAGCAGCCGCGGATACACCTCGGCGGTGGACCGCCACACCCACCGGGTGACGTCCGGCCGCGCCCGCACGGCCGCCACCAGATCCGGCTCCCGCCGCACCTCCCCGACGGGCCGCCCGTCGCCCCCGAGGGCGACGAGCAGCGCCCCGTCCCCCTCCGGCTCGGGCGCGAGAGCCCACCTTTCGTTCACGGGTGCGAGTCTGGCACCCGCCACTGACAACGCCGCCGCGACGCGTCTCGCGCGCCGGGGGAGGACGGGGCGCAGTGGGCGCGGGCTAGGCCGCCCGGTGGAACAGCGCCGCCGCCTCGCCGCGCGAGCCGACGCCGAGCTTGTCGAGGATGTTCGCGACGTGGAACTTCACCGTGGACTCGCTGATGTGCAGCTCCTGCGCGATCTGCCGGTTGCGGTGGCCGAGGGCCAGGTGGGTCAGGACCTCCAGCTCGCGTTCGCCGAGCTCGCTCAGGGGGTCCATCGCGGAGGCCGGCGGGTCCGGCGTGGAGAGGGGAACGGTCGCGGTGAGGGTGGTGCCCCAGCCCGGGACGGCGTCCATGTCCAGGCGGCCGCCCAGCACCTCCAGGCGGTCGGTGATGCTGCCCGCGCCCAGCGGGCAGGCGTCGAGGAGCCCGGGGCCGTCGTCCCGCACCGTCGCGCGCAGTTCGTTCTCGGTCAGCGTCCAGCCCACGTGCACCCGGGACACCGCCTCCTGTTCCAGGATCACCAGGAGCAGCGCCCGGACGATCGCGCGGGCGCCGTGGGCCACGTCGGCGGGGAGGGTGCGGGTGGCGTCCGGGCCTTCCGGAGGACCGAGTTCGAGCCGTACGGGACTGTGCCGCAGCATCGGGCGCAGCGCGTCCGCGAGCCGGGCGAAGGCCTCGAAGGCGGGCTCCTCGGCGACCGAGCGGTCCCGCTCGGACTCCGCCCGCAGCTCGATCAGGGCCGACACGGCCAGGTCGGTGGCGGTCGCGCGGGCCGCGGAGTCGTCCAGGGCGCGGCTGCGCAGCACCCCGAGCACGCCGGAGAGCGCGGCGGCGTGCGCGGTGGTCAACTCGGCGGTGACCCGCGCCCGGGTGTCGGCCGCCGCCCGCGAGCGGGCCAGCGCACCGGGCACCGCCTCGCTCGAGAACCGGTCGAGGTGGCCGGTGACCAGGTCCCACAGGGCCTGCGCCACGGCGAGGCCCGCCTCGTCGGCCGGCCCGGCGCCGTCCTCCCGTACGAGGACCAGGACCGAGCCGCGGGGCGTGGCGTCGCTCCGTACCGCGATCACCTCGCGCTCGGCACCACCGACCGAGGCGCGCCCCTGCCACGGCCGGCCCGGGCTGCCGGCGGCGAGCAGCGGGGTGAGCTCGGCGGCGGTGAAGGGCAGGTCGGTGGCGGTCCGCTTGAACGGCGAGTGCGCGCAGTGGGTGGAGAGCTCCGCCGCGGCCAGGTGCGGGATCAGCGGGGACAGGACCTCGGAGAGACGGGGAAGGATCTCGCCGAGCGGCTGCCGGATGATGTCGTGGGCCGCCAACAGGGCCCCGATCGGCGTCAGTTCCATGGGTGTCAGGGTACGGCTGTCCTTTCGGCCAGGTGGGACTGTCCGTTCGACTGGCCGGTACGGGGTGGTGCGGGGCCGAAGCTTGATCCATCGCAGGAACGTGATCCATCGCAAGGACTGGATTCATCGCAAGGACTCGATCCATCCCGATGAATCAAGGGATCACCGCATCACAAGGATCAGGCAGATCACAGGGACCACGAGGGGGAACCATGGAAGCGATCGTGTACGAGGAGTTCGGCGGCCCCGAGGTGCTGCGCCACGCGTCGGGTGTGACCGTCCCCGAGCCCGCACCGGGCGAGGTGCGGGTGAAGGTGGCGGCCGTCGGCGTCAACCCGGTGGACTGGAAGCGGCGTTACGGCTGGGTGGAGGAGTTCTACCCGACGACCTTCCCGGCCGTCCCCGGCCTGGAGTTCGCGGGAACGGTCGACGCGCTCGGCGAGGGGGTCACCGAACTGGCCGTCGGGGACGAGGTGTTCGGCTGGACGAAGACCGGCGCCTACGCCGGGTACGCGATCGCCGACACCGTCGCCCGCAAGCCCGCCGGGCTTTCCTGGGAGCTCGCCGCGAGCATCCCGGTCGCCGGCGAGACCTCCCGACGCGTCCTGGAGCTGCTCGGCGTGACGCGCGGCGAGACGTTGCTCCTGCACGGCGCGGCGGGCGCGGTCGGCGCGATCGCCGCCCAGCTCGCCGTGGCGGAGGGCGTGACGGTGGTCGGCACCGCCTCCGAGCGCAACCACGAGTTCCTGCGCGGGCTTGGCGTGATCCCGGTGGCGTACGGGGAGGGCCTGGCCGACCGGGTCCGCGCGGCCGCCCCGCAGGGCGTCGACGCGGTCTTCGACGCGGCGGGCCACGACACCCTGCCCGTCTCGATCGAGCTCCTCGGCGGCGAGACCGCCCGGATCGTCACCATCGCCGCACCGGACGCCGCCGATCACGGCATCGTCTTCTCCGGCGTCGTCGTCGAGGCGGCGACCGCCCGCGCCTGGCTGACCGAGCTGGCCGCGCTGGCCGCCGAGGGCGGGCTCCGGATCGACATCGCGGAGACCTTCCCCCTGAAGGAGGCCGCCCGCGCGCAGGAGCTGAGCGAGTCGGGGCACGTGCGGGGCAAGCTGGTCCTGCTGCCGTAGGAGAGGCGGGCGGGGGGAGCGGTTCCCGCGGGGTCCGACCCCGCCGGCTCGCCCGGCCCGCCCGGCTCGCCCGGCCCGTCGGGCCTGGTGGGGCGGCGTCCCAGGGCTACCCTCGCGGGGTGACCGAGACGTACGGCGACCGTGACCGCGACCGCGACGAAGGCCCGGATCGTGACCGCGACCGCGACCGCATCAAGATCTGGTTCCGTTTCGTTCCCCGTGAGGGCTGGCTGCCGCAGGACACCGAGGGGCTGTGGGCCGAACGGGTGGGCGTGGACACGGCGCGGGTGGCCAATGTGCCGTTCCTCCAGGACGGCGTGGCCGAGGGGGACGTGGTCCGGTACAGGACGGACGGAGAGGGCCTGCACTGGGCGACCGGCCGGGCCGCCGCCTCCGGGAACGTCACGGTCCGCGTCCTGCCCGAGCGCTCCGGGCCGCTCGGGCCCAGCGCCCGCGCGGTGCACGAGCGGTTCGCCCCCTTCGGCCTCGGCGGCGAGTCGTTCAGCGCGGAGTTCCCGCTGGTGGCCCTGACCGTGCCGGTCGACGCCCCGCTGACGGAGATCAAGGCCCTCCTCGAACGGGGCACGCAGGACGGCTGGTGGCACTGGGAGACCGGCTGCACCACGGACGCGTGGAACGCGGCGTGAGCGCCGGCCGAGGCGTACGTCATCGGCTCCTGCGCCTGGCGTGAGGCGGCGGACGCCTTCCGGGCACGTCATCGGCCGCCGCCGACAGCGCGGCGGAGCCCCGTGAGCCGCCGCCAGGCCGCTCCCGCGAGGCTGTCGCCGAGTCCGGTCTCCAGGAGGGTGGAGCAGTAAGCGCGGGTCTCCGGGGCCGCCGTGCTCAGGGCCTCGGAGAGCGCGGCGAGGGCGGCGCCGGCGCGGGACCCGCGGGCGTGGGCGAGGGCGGAGAGCGTGGCGGTGGCGAGGTCGGCGGTCGCGGCCGGCGCGGTGGTGACGGGCCGGGTGTCCGTGGGGCCGAGCACCAGGGGGCGCAGGCTCAGGGCGGGCCAGCAGCCGAGACCGGTGGTGAAGGGCCCCGCCGCCCAGGTGGCCGTGGACCGGTCGGAGCAGACGGCGAGGAGGACGGCCGGGGCGCCGTACCGCTCCCGCAGCCTCGGCAGGCAGGCCGTCCAGGCCCTGGCCCGCCCGGGATCCCGGCGCCCCCGCACGTCCAGGGCGAGGACGAACGCCCGGCCCGGCGAGGGCGGGATGATCCGCAGCACGCTGTCGACACCGGGAGCGGGCGGCAGGACCTGGACCACGGCCTCGGGCGGGCGGGGCAGGCCCAGGAGGCGGAAGACGGGGGTCGGGGTGAAGCGGGGGAGCGTGAGCATGGGCGCACGGTAGGGCGGGGAGGGGGTCGGGGGAGATGCCTATGGCATATGACTACCCGTGTGGGTGACGGCGGGGAGGGGATGGGGGGCGGGTGATGGTGACCGGTGACGGCGAGCGGCTGACGACGAGCGGGGGACCGCGCCTGGTGACGGCGAGGAGGCGATGGCGAGCGGGGGACGGGGCCTGGTGACGGCGAGGAGGCGAAGGCGAGCGGGGGACGGGGCCTGGTGACGGCGAAGAGGCGGCGGCGAGCGGGGGACGGCGACCGATGACGGGGGCGGACCACTGTGACTGGTGACCGGTGACTGCACGCGGTCACCGCACGCGCCGACAGGCGGGTCGGCGCCGTCAGGGCGGCAGGGGGACAGGCGGGACGGGACGGGGACCCGGCTCCGACCCCGGTCCCTGTCCCGTCCCGACTCACCAGCCTCACCCCTCAGCGGGTCAGCCGCCACGCGGGGAGCACCGAGGCCGCCGTCGCGACCACCGCGCACACCCCCGCCGCCGCGCCGACCGTCCCCCAGGGGAGGGTGAGCGCCACCGGCGCGGAGAGGGCCGCGAGACCGGCCCCCAGGCCGACCAGGCAGACGGCTGTGACGCCGAGGCCCAGGACCGTGCCGATGCCGACCGCGAGCAGCGACTCGCCCGCCACCACCCGCAGAACCTGCGCCCGGGTGGCGCCGGCCAGGCGCAGCGCGGTGAGTTCGGTGCCGCGCACCGAGGTGACCATGAGCAGGGTGTTGGCGAGCGCGATCACCGTGTAGACCAGCGCGATGCCGAGGACCAGGAGCAGCCCGAGGCGGGTCTGCGGGGTGGTGGCCGGGTGGGTGGCGGCGGCCCAGGCGTCGACGGTCCTGGTGACACCGCCCGGCACCGTGCCGACGCTGCCCGGCGCCGTTCCGGCGACACCCCCGTGCGCGCGGGCCTCCGCGTTCGTGCCCGCGCGGGCCCTCGCGTCCGCGCCTGAGCCGATGCCGGCCCGGCCCGTGGCAACCGCGGCCTCGTCGGCCCCGCTCGTCTCCGGCCGGTCCGTGTGGGCCCGGTCCGTCCTCGTCCGTTCCGTCCTCGTTCGGCCCGTGTCGGCCCGGCCGGTGTCGATACGGTCCGTGTCGATCCGGTCCGCCGTCGCGCCCGGGGCGTTCGGCCAGGTCACGTACGGGCCGTTGTCGCCCGTGCCGCGGGCCAGGACCGCCGCGACGCGCAGGCGTACCGGGCCGTGGCCGTTCGCGAGCCACACCTCCACGGTCTCGCCGACGGTCCGTCGCTCGAACTCCTCGTTCACGACGATCGACCGGTCGTCCAGGCTCCGCGGGTCGCCCGCGACCACGGGCAGGCGGGTGGAGGAGGCCCAGGCGGCGGGGTCGGCCACGGCCCGTGCCCCGTACTTGACCAGGGCCTCCGCCCCGTCCCGTACGAACAGGGAAGTCGCACCCGTGGCCGTGCCAGCACCCGTACGGGGCAGGTCGCGGCCGGTCGTCACGTAGGCCGCCGTCGTCTGCTGCCGGGCCTCCGCCGCCTTCGCCGCGGTCACGGTCGCCGCCGAGCCGAGGAGGGTGCCGGCGAGGGCGACCGTCACCAGGACGGGGGCGGCGACGGCGGCGGTACGGCGTACGGCCGCGGCGCTGTTCTCCCGTACGAGGGTGCCGACCGCCCCCGGCAGCCGCAGCGCACGGGCGGCGGGCCGGACGAGGAGCGGGGCGAGCAGCGCGACGCCGGTGATCAGCAGCATCGGCTGGGTGGTGTACGTCTTGCGCTTCAGGAGCGCGGACGGGTCCGTCGCCCACGTCCACACCAGCAGGCCGATCCCCACCAGCAGCAGAGCCGCGCCGCACAGCGCCCGGCCGCGCGGCAGGACGTCGGTGTCGACGTCCGCCTCGCGCAGGGCGGCCGTGGGACCGACCCGCCCCGCCCGCCGGGAGGCGGCGACGGCGCCCGCGAGGGCGACGGTCACTCCCGTGCAGAAGGCGACCCAGTGGGCGGTGTGGAACGGCCACGACCCGCCACCGGTCCCGATCGAGAACCAGGACGGGGCCACACCGCCGTCCACCAGCGCCCGGGCGAGCAGGGGCGCGCCCCACGCGCCGAGCAGGCACCCGCTGACCGAGGCGAGGACGCCGACGCCCGCCGCCTCGGCGAGCAACATCCGCCGGACCTGGCCGGGCGTGGCGCCGGCGGTGCGCAGCAGGCCGTACTCGCGGCGGCGCAGGGCCACGGCGAAGGCGAAGGTGGAGGCGACGACGAAGACCGAGACGAAGGCGGTGACGCCGCCCGCGGTGCCCAGCAGGGCGTTGAGCGTCACGAGGGCCCGGGCGTCCCGGGCGGCCTCCGGGTCGACCGCCCGCCGCTCGGGCCCGGTCAGGACCCGCGCCCGGTCGCCGACGAGGGCCCGGACCTCCGCCGCGGGGGCGTGGACCCCGACCGCGTCCGGGCCGGCTGGGTGGGTGGCACTGGTGGAGGTGTCGGCGGTGGTGACGGGCCAGCGGGCGCGCAGTTCGCGCAGGAGTTCTCCGTCCACAGGCTGTGGACGGTCCAGCGGCGCGGTCGCGATCGCCGTCTCCGGCCCTCGTCGCACCTCGACGGCGAGCCGGTCCTGACCCTGCACGACGACGGGCGCGGACGCGAATCGCACCGGCGCGCGCTCGGGCGCGTTCAGGGTCGCGGACAGCCCGAGCCCCATGACGGCGACCAGCCCGACGCCGAGCGCGAGCGCGGTGAATCCGCCGACGAAGGAGGCCCAGCGGGCCCTCATCCCGGCGAGCACGACGGTCAGCACGGGCCACCCGCCGTCGTGATCGCCGTCGCCACCGAGGCGGTCGTGCTCGTCTCAAGGACCGTCGGCGGGACGGTCGGCGGGACCATCGGTGGGACGGTCGGTGGGACGGTCGGTGGGACGGTCGGTGGGGCCGCCGACGGGGCCGATACCGGGGCGGCGGCGCGGCGCGCGGGACCGCTGCCGCCCTCGAGCCCGGCCATCCGGGCCGCCACGGCGTCCGTCGTCGGCGCGTACAGCTCGCCGGCCGACCGGCCGTCGACCAGGAACACCACCCGGTCGGCCCAGGCCGCCGCCACCGGGTCGTGGGTGACCATGACGATCGTCTGGCCGTCCCGGTCGACGAGCTCGCGGAGCATGGTCAGGACCTCACGGCCCGTGGTGGAGTCGAGGGCGCCCGTCGGCTCGTCGCCGAAGAGCACCGCGGGCCGGGTGATCAGCGCGCGGGCGAGGGCGACGCGCTGTTGCTGGCCGCCGGAGAGCTCGCCGGGGCGGTGCCGCTCACGGCCCGCGAGGCCGACCCGGGCGAGCGCGTCGCGCACCTGCGTACGGGACGGACGGCGGCCGGCGAGGCGGAGCGGGAGGGCCACGTTCTGGGCGGCGGTGAGCGAGGGCAGCAGGTTGAAGGACTGGAAGACGAAACCGATCCGGTCCCGGCGCAGCAGCGTCAGCCGCCGCTCGCTGAGGCCCGCGAGCGGGATGCCGTCGATCTCCACGCTGCCGGCCGTCGGCCGGTCGAGGCCGGCCGCGCACTGGAGCAGCGTGGACTTTCCGGAGCCGGACGGGCCCATGACGGCGGTGAACGTCCCGGCGGGGAAGTCGAGATCGACACCGTCGAGGGCGCGGACGTCCCGGTGGTGCCGGCGCACTCCGCGGAGCCGCACGGCGGGGGCGGCCCCCTCCGTACCTCCGGCTCCGGCTTCGGCTTCGGCTCCGGCTCGGGCTCCGCCTTCGGATTCGGCTCGGGCTCCGGCTCTGCCGGCGGCTGGGGCTTCGGCTGCGGTGTTCGTCGAGGTCATGCCTCCAGCGAACCTTTTCCGCCCGCCCCGATCACGACCACCAGCGGGCGTCCTCGGGGTAGGGCCAGGCCTACCCCCGCACCCCGGCCGCCGCCTCGGCCCGTACGGCCGCGACGAACACCTCCAGGGCGTCCAGCGGTTCCCGCCCGCCGAGCAGCTCGCGCAGGTCGCTCTTCACGCCCGAGCCGTCCATGAAGCCGTGGGCGATCGCCGAGTACGTGCCGGCCAGCATCGGCACCTGGAAGGCCTGCGCGCCGGAGGCTGCGATGGCGGTACGGGCCTCCGCGAGCGTCACCGGCGCGTACGTGGCACCCAGCGCCGCCGCCAGATCGGCGCCGCCCAACGGGCGTTCGCCGACGAGCTCGTAGACGCGGCCCGCGTGGGGCGCGGGGTCGGTGGCGACGGAGACCGCGATGTCGGCCAGGTCGGCGCGCGCCACGGCCGCGAGCCCGCCCTCGCCGAGCGGCCCGGTGATGCGGTTGTCGGCGTCGGGGGTGGCGATCCAGGTCAGGAACTCGGCGTAGAGGCCGTTGCGCAGGATCGTCCAGTCCACCGTGGACCGCTGGAGCCGCCGCTCGGTCCAGCGGTGGGGGAGCGCGTACGTGAGGTGATCGCCGTCGCCGGAGAGGCTGGTGTACACGATGTGGCCGACGCCGGCCCGCTCGGCGGCGGAGACGGCGGCCTCGTGGCGGGCGACGACGACGTCGTCCTCCCCGTACCCGGCGGATATCAGCAGCAGCGTGTCGATGCCGGCGAAGGCGTCCGGGAGGGTCGACGGGTCGTCGAAGTCGACCAGCCGGGTGCCGGGCTGCCCGCCCCGGGTGCCGAGGACGACGTCGTCGCGGCCCGCGACCCGCTCCGCGACGAGCGAGCCGAGTGCGCCGGAGACCCCGGTGACGAGCAGCATGGATTCCCCCTGAGGATTGGTGGTGACGGCGAGGTGCCTGGGACCATCGTTGCGTCGCGGGCGCGATCTTGGAAGGAGGCACATTGATGTCGGAGGGGCACACGGACGTAACCACGTCGGCAGGGCCGGCAGGGCCGGAGGTGCCGGATGTGCCGGATGTGCCGATCGTCAGCTGCGCCGAGGAGTGCGGGGTGCGGGACGTCCAGGACCGGCTCGGCGACAAGTGGACGGTCCACGTGGTCGTGGAGCTCGCGGCGGGGCCGCGCCGCTTCAAGGAGCTGCAGCGGCTCGTCGAGGGCGTGTCGCAGCGCATGCTGACCTTCACCCTGCGCCGCCTGGAGCGGGACGGACTGGTGTCGCGGCAGGTGTACCCGACCACTCCGCCGCAGGTCGAGTACTCCCTCACCGAGACCGGGCACAGCATGACGCACCTGATCAAGCAGTTGATCGACTGGTCCCTCGACCACCGGTCGACGATCGCCCGCTCCCGCGAGGAATGGGACGCGAGGCACCCGGCATGAGCACGGTCGAAGAAGCCCTGAAGGCGCTGTACGGGGACGGGGACAGGGATGGAGGCAGGGGCAGGGGAGACGACCACGCCCTCGACGCGGCCGCCTCACTGCTCGCCGCCGACCGCTCGGCCGACGCCGAACTGGACCGGCGCGGAGTGGAGTTCGTCCGCTCCCTGTGGGCCCGGGGCTGGCAGCCGGCCGACCTGGTGCGGATGGCCCGCCGCGAACTGTCCGACGAGCACGTGCGGTTGCTCGCCGGGATCGTCAGGTCGGAGACCGCGCGGTACGAGCGGCTCCCGCACCGCTGGCAGGCGCAGCTCGACGCGCTCGACGACCTGACGCCCTGGAGGGCGCCCGACCGCTTCTCGTACGCGACCGCGGTCCTGGAGCTGTACCGGCTCCTCGTCCGGTTGCCGCGCCTCGACGCCGTGGGGCCCGTGCCGGGGGAGGCCCTGCCGCCCGCCGTCGCGGGCGAGCCGAAGACGCTGTCCAAGATCAGGGCGCTGCTCGCCAAGGCGGAGGCGACGACGTACGCGGAGGAGGCCGAGGCCTTCACCGCCAAGGCGCAGGAGCTGATGGCCCGGCACAGCCTCGACGAGGTGACCCTGGCGGCCGGTGTGCCCTCGCCGGAGACGCCGGGGGCGGTGCGGATCGGGGTGGATCCGCCCTACGAGCAGGCCAAGGCGATCCTCCTGGACGCGGTGGCGACGGCGAACCACTGCCGGGCGGTGTGGAACGAGGGCTTCGGCTTCTCGACGGTCGTCGGCTTCGAGGCCGACCTGGAGCCGGTCGAGCTCCTCTACACGTCGCTGCTCGTCCAGGGGACAGCGGCGATGACGCGGGCGGAGGCGGAGCAGCGGGCCGGCGGGCGCAAGCGGACCAAGTCCTTCCGTCAGTCCTTCCTGCTGGCCTACGCGAACCGGCTCGGCGCCCGGCTCGCGTCGACCAGCCGGCGGGTGGCCGCCGAGACCCCGACGCTGCTGCCGGCGCTGGCGTCCCGCGAGGTGGCGGTGACGGCACGCACGGACGAGCTCTTTCCGGAGACGCGCACGAGCCGGGTGCGGGCGGCGTGGGACGAGGCGGGGTGGACCCACGGCACCACCGCCGCCGACCACGCGGGCCTCCTCCCCTCCCCTCCCCGCCTCCCATAGCGGCCCCGGCCCCGCGCAGGGGCGGTGCCCGCCCGCCCGGGGCGTGGGCCTGCGCCCCGCCGGACCGGTGCCCCCGGTGCCCGTGCGGGCCGCGCCCAACTGGGGCGGTGCCCGCCCCTCCCCCCGTTGTGGGCATTCGTTCCGCTGGGGCGGAACGGGTGGGCACAACGGAACGGCGCCCTTTGCCGGGCCTAGGCCCCCTGCGCCTTGACCAGCACCACGAGTGCGCCGTGCTCGTGGTGCGGCTAGGTGCAGGTGCGGAACGCGCCCGCATGGGCGCCGTCCCGTGTGCCCACCCGTCCCGCCCTGCGGGACGATTGCCCACACGGGCGCGGGCCGGGGCGACGGGCCGTACGCGAGCGGGCGGCGGGCCCACACGGGCGCGGGCGGCGGCGCCACAGAGCGCGGCCCGCACGGGCCGGCGAGGCGGCGGGCCCAACGTGAACGCGCGGGCGCGGGGCGGCGGCCACGTGGCCGGGGCCGGGGTGGCGGCTTGCACGCGCGGGCGCGGCCCACCGGGCGGGCCGCAGGCCCACACGGGCACGGGCGGCGGCTCAACAGAGCGCGGCCGCACGGGCTGGCGAGGCGGCGGGCCCAACATGCACGGGCGGGCGCGGCCCCTGGGCGGCCAACACGGGCGCGGGGCGGCGGCCACGCGGCCGGGGCCGAGGCGGCGGTTTGGCGCGCGCGGGCGCGGGCCACCGGGGCGCGGGTGGGGGCCCACATGGGCGGGTGGCCCGCCATACGCGAGTGGGCGCGGCCTACGCGGGTGCGGGGCGCAGGCCCAGCAGGACGGTGGCCCGCACGGTTCCCGCCATGGGCGGAGGCGGACGCACCCGCCCGCCCCGTATGTCCGATTCGCCCCCCGTCACCGCTACGCTCCCCCCATGGGCTGGCTCCGCGCGCTGAACCAGACCGCCCGCTCCGGGTTCCGGGTCGAGCGGCGGCGGTTGGAGCCGGTCGTCGCCGGGCGGGGGGCGCTCGGGCTCGCGGTCGTGGTCGGGGGGTCGCTCGCGCTGTTCGGGCCCGCGGTCGCGGTGTCGTCCGCGTTGGGTGCGTTCCAGGCGGCCATCGCGACCTTCCAGCGCTCGTACCGCCCCCGCCCCACCCTCGCGCTCGCGTCCGGCGCCAGCCTCGCCGTGTCGACGTTCCTCGGGTACCTGATCGGCGCCCACCCGGCCCTCTTCCTCGCGCTGCTCGCCCTGTGGACCTTCCTCTCGGGGATGGCCTGGGCCGCGGGCCCGACCGTCGGCATCATCGCCTCGTCCAACGTGGCGATCATGCTGGTCACCGTCACCCTCCCCACCTCCGTCGCCACCGCCGCCGGCCACGCCGCGATGATCGCGGTCGGCGGCCTCGTGCAGGCCGCGCTGATCGTCCTGCTGCCGGTCCGCCGCTGGGGCGCCCAGCGCGACGCCCTCGCCGACGCGCTCGCCGCCGAGGCGGACTACGCCCGCCGGCTGCGCCACGACCCGACCGCCTCCTTCGACCCCGTACCGCTGATGACGGCCCGCAGCGCCGCCGCCGTCACCCCGCGCCAGGCCCGCCGCCGCCCCGCCGAACTGCACGGCGCCCGCGGGCTCGCCGAACGGATCCGTCCGGTGCTCGCCTCGCTCGCGGACCCGGCGGTTGGCGCGCCCGCCGAGGGCCCGCAGCGCGACCGGGTGCGGGAACTGCTCGGTGCGGCGGGCGAGGTCCTCGACGCGTGCGCGCACGCGATCCGGCGCGGCGAACCGGTCGACCTCCCGCCCCCGGCCTTCGCCGCCCTCCGTACGCCGGACACCGGCGCGATCCTGTCCGGCGCGCCCCGCCGGGCCGCGGCCCGGCTCGCCGCGCTGCTCGGCGACGTCGTGGAGACGGCGGAGCCGCGCACGGAGACGGCCGCCGAGGCCCGCAGCCGGCCCACCCTGGTCCGGCTCGTCCCCGTCGCGCTCGCCCGGATGCGGGCCGAACTGCGGCACGAGTCGCCGATCCTGCGGCACGCGCTGCGGGTCACGGCGGTGGCGACCGCCGGTTACGCGCTCGGCACCGCCCTCCCCTTCGGCCACGGCTATTGGGCGCCGATGGCCTCGGTGATGGTGATGCGCCCGGACTTCTCGCAGACGTACGCCCGCTCCGTGGCCCGGTTCGGCGGCACGCTCCTCGGCGTCGCCCTCGCCACGGGCGTGGTCCAGGCCGCGCACCCCGGCACGTACCTCTCCGGCGCCCTCGCCGTGCTCTGCGCCTTCGGGATGTACCTCCTCATGCGGACGGGGTACGCGGCGAGCCAGGTCTTCGTCGCCGCGTACGTGGTCTTCCTGCTCGGCATGGACGGCGCGAGACTCACCCAGACCGTCCGCGAACGCGTCCTGCTCACCCTGCTCGGCGGGGTGCTCGCGATGCTGTCCTACGCCGTCTACCCGGCCTGGGAGACCCCGCGGCTGCGCGGCCGGCTGGCCGACTGGCTGACGGCGGACGGCCGGTACGCGGCCTCCGTCGTCGCCCACTATGCCGACCCGCGCGAGTCGCCCGACCCCGCTGGCCCGCCCGAGCCGCCCGACCCCGCTGGCCCGGCCGACCCGCCCGACCCGGCCCACCCGGCCGGCCCCGCCTCCCCGGACGTCCGCGAGGCGCTGCTCGGCACCCGGGAGGCCCGGATCGCCTGGCAGGACGGCCTGGCCCGGGCCTCCCACGAGCCGGTGCGCCACCGGGGCCTGTCGCACACGGCGGCGGGCGACGCGGAGCACGCGCTGGCGCAGTTCGGGCGGGTCGCGATGCTCCTGGAGGCCCATCTCCCGGAGCGCGGGGCCCCGCCCGTACCGGAGGCCGCGGTCCTCGCGGAGGCGCTGCGCCGGTCGACGGAGCGGGGTGCGAGGGAACTGCGGGAGCGGAAGGTGCCGCGCTGGGACGACCTGCGGGAGACCGTCGAAGCCTGGGAGCGGGGCGAAGGGGCGCCGGACCACTTCCTGCTGCGCAAGGCGGCGGTGCTGCTCCTGGAGGAGCTGGACGAGTTGTCGGCCGCGCTCGCGCGGTGAGCGGGCGAGGCGGAGGCCGGGCGAGGAAAGGCCGACGCCCTGTCATCCGAACCGGCCGCGCCCGGAGTTGGAAGGGATGAGAGCCGCTCTTCGTCTCATCGCGACCCCAGATCCAGGAGCAAGCGCATGAAGAAGTACCTGCCAGCCGCGGCCGTGGTCGTGGCCGTGAGCGCCACGTTCGCCGCACCCGCCGTCGCCGCACCCGCCACCGCCCCCTCCGCATCCACCGCATCCACCGCCCCCTCCGCATCCTCCAGCCCCTCCGCCCTCACCGCCCCCGCGTCCTCCGTCCGCGTCGTCGCGTCCGGCGAGCGCGTGGACGCCGGCCGCGGCTGGACCGTGTGGCTGACGGAGGAGGGCAAGCACTGGTCAGGACCCGAGGGTTACGAGAACTTCCGCAGCGTCGTCGACGGCAACATCGACCTGTCCCGGCCCGGCGTCAGCCACCAGTCGGAGGGCGACCCGGCCGGCGTCTTCCACTCCGGCCTCTACTACGGCACCAAGAAGGTCGGGAAGGTCGTCCTGACCGGCACGGACGGCACGAGGACCACGGCGTCCCTGCTCGAACTGCCCGGACGTCCCGGCTGGGGCGTCTGGTACGCGCACACCGGGCCGGAGAACGACGGGGGCGCCTCCGTCGCGCTCCACGACCGCAACGGACGGCTGCTCGCCGAGCTGCCGGGCTGGAACGCCTGACGGCCGGTCGTGCGTGTTCCACGGCAGGGCCCGGCACGGGGCGGGCCCTGCCTCCTTCCCTCAGCGAGCCCGAGGTCCTTCACCGTGTCGTACCAGCCCGCACCGCAGGAGTCCGCCGGCGAGGACGAGGACGACGGCTTCGCCGCGTTCGCCGTCGCCGCCTGGCCCCGGCTGGTGCGTACGGCACAGCTTCTGACGGGGGACTTCCACGAGGCCGAGGACCTGGTGCAGACGACGCTCGCCAAGGTGTACGGCCGCTGGCGCCGGGTCCCGCGCGAGGAGATCGACCTCTATGTGCGCCGGGCCCTGATCAACAACAACCTCAGCCGCCTCCGCCGGAAGCGGGTGGTGCACCTGCTGACGCCGGTGCTTCCCGAGTCCGTACGGCACGCCCACGCGGGCCACGCGGACGCGGTCGAGCAACGCACCGCGCTCCTCGCGGCGCTCGCCGACCTGCCGGCGCGGCAGCGGGCCGTGATGGTCCTGCGGTACTGGGAGGACCTGACCGAGCCGGAGATCGCGGCGGTGCTCAACTGCTCGATCGGTACGGTCAAGACGCATGCCCGGCGCGGACTCGCCGCTCTGCGGGCCCACCCCGGCCTCACCCTTCCCCACCGCCCCTCCTCCGCTCCCACAGCCCCCCTCACCCCCACCGGAGCCCGACCATGACCCCCGAGCCCGGCGCCGCGTCCGCCCCCGGCGCCGATCCGGACGTCCCCGATCCGGACGACGTGCCCGACAAGGACGCACCCGACACGACCGACACGACCGACACGACCGACACGACCGACGCACCCGACACGACCGACACGACCGACGCGACCGACGCGACCGACGTGTTCGACCCGGACGTGGAGGACCGTCTCCGTGCGGCGTTCGCGCGGACCGCGTTCGACATCACGCCCGGGCCCGTGCCCCTCGCGGCCGTCCGCAGCGGCGGACGGGCCCACCGGCGGCGCCGCGCGGTGGCGCTGGTGGCCCTGACGGTGCTGTCGGTGTCCGGCGCGGCGACGGTGGCGGCGCTGACCCTGCCCGTGCCCGGCCAGCGGCCGGTGCAGCCGGCCGGGCACGGCCCGGTCGACCCGCTGGTCCCGCCCGTACCGCCGCTGCCCACGGCCGTCGCGCGGCCGCCGGTGACCGAGGTCCGCGTGGTCCGGTCCGGCGAGCGGGTGGACGCCGGCCGCGGCCGGCGGCTGTGGCTGACCGAGGACGGCAAGCACTGGTCGGGGCCCGAGGGCGACGAGAACTTCCGCAGCGTCGTCGACGGCAACGTGAGGACGTCCGAGCCGGGCGTCTCGCACCAGTCGGAAGGCGGCCCGTCCGGCCTCTTCAACTCCGGTCTCTACTACGGCACCCGAGCGGTGGGCCGGGTGGAACTGACCGACGCGGACGGCCGGACGATCGCCGCGGCCCTCCTGGAGCTGCCGGGCCGCCCGGGGTGGGGTGTCTGGTACGCGTACACCCCTCCCTCGGGGAAGGACCCGGGCAGCACCCCGGACGTGGCCCTCTACGACCGCACCGGCAAGCGCCTCGCCGGGCTCGACGGCTCCCCCGGCACCCCGTAGCCCCCCACGACCCACGACCCCCGCTCCCCGCCCCCTGTCCGGGCCTCACCAGGACGACTTGCGCACCCCCGGCAGGAAACCGGCGTGCGCCTGCTCCCGTACGCGGACCCGGGACAGGCCGAACTTGCGCAGGTGGCCGCGCGGGCGGCCGTCGACCGAGTCCCGGTTGCGGACGCGGGTCGGGCTCGCGTCGCGCGGCTGACGGCGCAGTTCGCGGGCGGCGGCCTCGCGCTCGGCCTCCGGGACGGAGCGGTCGCGGATGATCGCCTTGAGGGCGGCGCGGCGCACCGCGTAGCGGGCGACGACGGCCCTGCGGTGCTCGTTGCGCGCGATCTTGCTCGCCTTGGCCATCAGACCTTCACCCCCCGGGCGCGGATGCGGGCCACGGCCGCCTCGACGCCGATGGTGTCGACGGTCTTGATCGCGCGGGCGCTGAGGGTGAGCCGGACGTACCGGCCCTCGCTCGGCAGCCAGTAGCGCTTGCGCTGGATGTTGGGGTCGAAGCGGCGGGAGGTGCGGCGGTGGGAGTGCGAGACGCGGTTGCCGAAGCCGGGCTGCGCTCCGGTGAGCTGGCAGTGGGCGGACAAGGGGTGACCTACCTCTCCAGGGCCTCCACGAGAAGGCATTGGTAATGGGAATCGTTTTCA
Organism: Streptomyces sp. NPDC012769; assembly: GCF_042901205.1. Lineage (NCBI taxonomy): Bacteria > Bacillati > Actinomycetota > Actinomycetes > Kitasatosporales > Streptomycetaceae > Streptomyces > Streptomyces sp. NPDC012769. The sequence continues at coordinate 605,484 of NZ_JBIBCP010000005.1, forward strand.
TTTACTGTACACACCATGGCCCGCAACGAACTCCGACCCGTCATCAAACTCCGGTCCACCGCCGGCACCGGCTACACCTACGTCACCCGCAAGAACCGCAGGAACGACCCCGACCGTCTCACCCTGCGCAAGTACGACCCGGTCGTCGGCCGGCACGTCGACTTCCGAGAGGAGCGCTGAGCCATGAAGCCCGGCATCCATCCCGACTACCGCCCCGTCGTCTTCCGCGACCGGGCCGGCGGCCTCGCCTTCCTCACTCGCTCGACCATGACCAGCGACAAGACGGTCGAGTGGGAGGACGGCCGCACCTACCCCGTCGTCGACGTCGAGATCTCCTCGGCGAGCCACCCCTTCTACACCGGCACGGCGCGCGTCCTCGACACCGCCGGCCGCGTGGAGCGCTTCGAGAAGCGCTACGGACGGCGCGAGGCCCGCTGATGTCCGTACCGCCGGGGGCCTCACCGCCCGCCTCGTCGCCCCCCTTCTCCGTCGTCCTCGTCGGGGGACTCCACTCCGACGCCCGCCGCGCCGCCGTGGACCGGCTGCTCGCCGCCGTCCCCGGCAGCGTGGCCCTGCACCACGACCTGTCCACGGCGCCGCGGACCGGGACCGTCACCCGTACCGTCCGCGACGCCGGCGGCCCGCTCTCCACCGGCGAGACACCGCTCGTCAACGACTGCGCCTGCTGCGCCCTGCGCGAGGACCTCGTTCCCGAGCTGGAGCGGCTCGCCGACGGCGCCCCCGCCGGCCGCACCCGGCTCGCGGTCGTCGAACTGTGGGACTCCGTCGAGCCCAAGGCGATGGCCGAGGTGGTCGCCGCCGCCGGGCTGCGCATCGGCGGCGTCGTCACCGCCGTCGACCCGGCCCTGCTCCTTCCGTACCTCGGCAACGGCGACGACCTCGCCGACGCCGGCCTCGCCGCGGCCGCCACCGACCAGCGGACCGTCGCCGACACCTGGGCGCGCCAGCTGGAGTACGCGCCCGTGCTCGCCGTCGTCGACAGCCCCGAGGCCGACGACGAGGACCGCGCCCTGCTCGCCCAGCTCCACCCGACCGCCCTGCGGGTCCCGGTGGACGAGCCGGGCGCCCTCGCCGCCGCAGCGCTCGCCGGCTTCGACGTGGAGGCCGCCGCCGCGGCCCAGCACCCGTCGTGCGCGCGGCTGCCGCAGGAGGCTGACGAGCACGGCGTCGCCACCTTCGTCTGGCGCCACCACCGGCCCTTCCATCCCGGCCGGCTGTACGCCGCGCTGGAGGACCTGACCTGTGCGGCCGCCCGCAGCCGCGGCCGCTTCTACCTCGCCGACCGTCCGGACACGCTGCTCGGCTGGGACGCGGCGGGCGGCGCGCTGTGCGTGGAGAGCGCCGGGCCGTGGCTGGCCTCGCTGCCCGACGCCGCCTGGGAGATGGTCCCGCCGATGCGCCGGGCCGCCGCCGCGCTCGACTGGCACCCGGAGCACGGCGACCGCTGCCAGCACCTCGTCTTCACCTCGCCCGGCCTGGACCGTGAGGGCCTGGCCGAGCTCCTCGACTCCTGCCTGCTCACCGACGCCGAGTACGCCGCCGGGCGCGACGCCTGGAAGCGGCTGCCGTCCGACTTCGACACCCTCCTGGAGGTCTGACCCGTGTCCCCCAAGCCCCCCAAGGCGCCCAAGCCTTCGAAGACCGGCAAGGCCGGGCGCAGGTCCGGCGCCGCTCGCCCCAACCCGCTGGACGCCGCCGGCATCACGTACGTCGACTACAAGGACACCGACCTGCTGCGGAGGTTCATCTCCGACCGGGGGAAGATCAGGAGCCGTCGGGTGACCAGGGTGACCGCCCAGCAGCAGCGGCAGATCGCCCGTGCCGTCAAGAACGCCCGGGAGATGGCGCTGCTGCCGTACTCGTCGGTAGCACGCTGAGTCGCGTAGTCACTACGCGACCCCCCGTGCACGTGCATCTGCTCATGCATATGCCCACGCATCGGCATATGAACACAGCTATGATCCGAGGAAGTTGACACCTGCACCACACTTCTCGGGGAGCTACCAGTGCATCACGCGCACCACGCGTACAACGGCATGGCGGCCACGGAGCTTCGTGGTGTCGTGTGGCAGAAGAGCAGGCACAGCAACTCCCAGGGCTCCTGCGTCGAGTTCGCGAAACTTCCCGGAGGGAACGTCGCCGTGCGCAACTCGCGCCATCCCGACGGGCCCGCGCTCGTCTACACGCCCGCCGAGATAGAGGCGCTGATCCTGGGCGTGAAGGACGGGGAGTTCGACCACCTGGTCTGAGGGCCCCGCCGTGAGCGCCGGCATACGAGGCATACGAGGCATACGAGGCGGACGAAAGGGGCCCCGGTGGCGACCGCCACCGGGGCCCTTCCGTTCCCTGCCGTACGTCATGGGGTGCAGCGGGTGGTTCCGCGGGCGCTACTCCGGGCCCAGCCGGAACAGCGCCCACACCACCTTGCCCTGAAGCGTGCCCGCGAGCGGGTGCCAGCCCCAGCTGTCGCTGAACGACTCCACCAGGAACAGCCCGCGCCCCGACTCGGCGGCGAAGTCCTCCTCGCCCTGCCGCGCCTCCGGGCTCTCGCGGCTGGGGTCGCGCACGGCGCACACCAGGCGCGATGCCCAGCGCATCAGGTGCAGCCGGACGGGCGGATTCAGGCCTTCCTCGGCACCGCGGTCCCTCCCGTCCGCCGCTCCCGCCCCGGCCCCGGCCCCCGCCTCCGCGGGCAGCGCGTGGCGCAGCGCGTTGGTGACGAGCTCGGAGACGACCAGGGCGACATCGTCGAAACGGTCGGCGAGATCCCAGTTGCTGAGCGTCTGGCTGGTGAACTTCCGCGCGCCGCGCACCGCTTCGTAGCGGGGTGGCAGGGCGCAGGAGGCCGAGTTGGAGACGGTCGCGGGATCGATCGGCGGAAGCCCCTGCCGTAACGGCTCGAGCATGGTCGATCCATTCGGTCCCATGCGAGGCACTCCCGGGAATCGCGGCGGTGGTGCGACAAGGCGGTGCGACAAGGCGGTGTGGCGACGTGCGAAAAGCGGTGCGGCACCGCGCGAGTACGCGGCTGCGCGAGCACCATGGTTCCGAATGCATCCAAGGGATGCAAGGGCAGATGCACGTGCACGCGCCGGACCTGTCCGTCGACGTGCGGAATCTGTGCATAAGTCGTCCACCGATCGCGTGGAGGGTGCCCGGAACCCGCCGTCTATCCGTAATCGAATGTGTACGCGCTGAAGCGTTTAGTGGCAGAATCCGGGGCTCGACGGGGGCTCGAGAGCGAGAGCAGCACCGCGAAGGGGAGGCTGGAGCCGTGACGGCAGGCGAATCGAGCGGGGCGAGCGGGAGTGTGGTGCGCCGCATCCTGCTGGGCTCGCAGTTGAGGCGACTGCGTGAGTCCCGTGGCATCACCCGGGAGGCGGCCGGCTATTCGATCCGGGCGTCCGAATCCAAGATCAGCCGTATGGAGTTGGGAAGGGTGAGCTTCAAGGCCAGGGACGTCGAGGACCTGCTCACGCTCTACGGGGTCAGCGACGAGGCCGAGCGCGGCTCGCTCCTCGGCCTGGCCCGCGAGGCCAACGTCGCCGGCTGGTGGCACAGCTTCGGCGACGTGCTGCCGGGCTGGTTCCAGACCTACATCGGCCTGGAGGGCGCCGCCTCCCTCATCCGTGTCTACGAAGTCCAGTTCGTCCACGGCCTGTTGCAGACCGAGGCCTACGCCCACGCCGTCGTCACCCGCGGCATGCCCGACGCCACGCGCGCCGAGATCGAGCGCCGGGTCGCGCTGCGCCTGGAGCGCCAGAAGGTCCTCGTCTCCGAGAACGCGCCGCACTTCCACGCCGTCCTCGACGAGGCCGCGCTGCGCCGCCCGTACGGCGACCGGTCGGTGATGCGGGGGCAGTTGAGGCATCTGATCGAGGTCTCCGAGCACCCCAACATCACGCTCCAGGTCATGCCCTTCAGCTTCGGCGGTCACGCCGGCGAGAGCGGCGCCTTCACCATGCTGAGCTTCCCCGAGTCCGACCTCTCCGACGTCGTCTACCTGGAGCAGCTGACCAGCGCCCTCTACCTCGACAAGCGCGAGGAGGTCGCCCAGTACGCGCGCGTGATGGAGCGGCTGCAGGAGGACAGCCCGGACCCCGCCGAGAGCCGCGATCTGCTCCGGGGGCTCATCCAGCTCTCCTGAGGAGCCTGGTGGTCCCTTCGAAGACCCGTGGTCCCTTCGAGGGCGCGAGGTCCCTTCGAAGACGCGAGGTCCCTTCGAGGTCCCGAGTCCCTTGTCCACAGGCCCTACAACTCTGGTGATACGTCAGTACGATGACGAGACATCAGTGAGGCGGCTGTGACAGCGGCAGCCGTCCGTGCCGACGTCCGCCACCGCGGGTAAGGGGTCTCGTTCCATGGCAGCGTCCTCCTCGTCCAGGGACTACTTCACCGAGCTGGCCCACCAGTACATCGACGGGGAGTGGAAGCCCGGCAGCGGCTCGTGGGACATCATCGACTTCAACCCCTACACCGGGGAGAAGCTGGCCGCCATCACCGTCGCGACCGCCGGCGAGGTCGACCGCGCCTACCGGGCGGCCGAGCGTGCCCAGGCCGCGTGGGCCGAGACCAACCCGTACACCCGCCGGCTCGTCTTCGAGCGGGCGCTGCGGATCGTCGAGGACCGCGAGGAGGAGATCGCCGGGGCGATCGTCGCCGAGCTCGGCGGGACGCGGCTGAAGGCCGCCTTCGAGCTGCACCTGGCCAAGGAGTTCCTGCGCGAGGCGATCCAGCTGGCGCTGCGGCCCGAGGGCCGCATCCTGCCCTCCCCGGTGGACGGCAAGGAGAACCGGGTCTATCGCCTCCCGGTCGGCGTCGTCGGCGTCATCTCCCCCTTCAACTTCCCGTTCCTGCTGTCGATCAAGTCGGTGGCCGCTGCCCTCGCCCTCGGCAACGCCGTCGTGCTCAAGCCCCACCAGAACACCCCCGTCTGCGGCGGCACCCTGGTCGCGAAGGTCCTGGAGGACGCCGGGCTGCCCGCCGGGCTGCTCAACGTCGTCGTCACCGACATCGCCGAGATCGGCGACGCCCTCCTCACCCACCCGGTTCCCAAGGTCATCTCCTTCACCGGTTCCGACCGCACCGGCCGCCACGTCGCCACGGTCTGCGCGCAGCACTTCAAGCAGGCGGTGCTCGAACTCGGCGGCAACAGCGCCCTGATCGTCCTCGACGACGCCGACGTCGACTACGCGGTGGACGCGGCGGTCTTCAGCCGTTTCGTGCACCAGGGGCAGGTCTGCATGGCCGCCAACCGCATCCTGGTGGACCGCACCCTGGAGGCGGAGTTCACCGAGAAGTTCGTCGCCAAGGTGAGGACCCTGCGGGTCGGCGACCCGGCCGACCCCGCCACCCACATCGGCCCGCTCATCAACTCCCAGCACGCCGAGGCGGTCTCCTCGCTCGTCGACCAGACCGTCGCCGCCGGCGCGACCGCCCTGCTGCACGGCTCGGTCGACGGCAGCCTCGTCTCCCCGTCCGTCCTCACCGGCATCGCCCCCGACGCGCCCGTCCTCGGCCAGGAGATCTTCGGGCCGGTCGCCCTGATCGTGCCGTTCGACGGCGAGGACGAGGCCGTGCGGATCGCCAACGACACCCCGTACGGACTGAGCGGCGCCGTGCACACGGGCGACATCGAGCGGGGCGTGCGGATCGCCAGGCGCATCCACACCGGCATGATCCACATCAATGACGGGACCGTGCACGACGAGCCGATCGTGCCGTTCGGCGGCGAGAAGCGGTCGGGCGTCGGCCGGCTCAACGGCGACGCGATGATCGAGGCGTTCACCACCCAGAAGTGGATCTCGATCCAGCACGGGCGCAGCCGGTTTCCCTTTTAGGACCGTGGCTGTCCGCAAGGGTCCGTAGCGTGGTCGGTGTCGAGAAGGTTCACGTAAGCCCGTACGGAAGGCGGACACCATGGTTGCTCTTGTTCCCTCGGAGGCTCCCGGTGACGAGCGCGGCGCGTTCCTCAACTTCATCGAGGTGCAGCGGGCCGCGATCGTCCGGGCCTCCCACGGGCTCAGCGAGGAGCAGGCGGCGGCCCGCCCCAGCGCCAGCGAGCTCTCCCTCTCCGGGCTGATCAAGCACTGCGCGGAGGTCGAGCTGAACTGGCTGCGGCTCGCCCAGCAGCGGCCGAACGAGCGGCAGCGGACCCAGGAGACCTGGGGCGAGGCCTTCCGGCTCGTGGACGGCGAGACCGTCCCGGAGACGCTGGCCTTCTGGGAGGGCGTGGCCAAGGAGACCGAGGAGTTCGTCCGGAGCGTGCCGAGCCTGGACGACACCTTCCCGCTGCCGCCGGCGCCCTGGTTCCCCAAGGACGGTCGGGTCTCGGTCCGCTGGATGCTGCTCCACCTGGTGCAGGAGATGGGCCGGCACGCCGGGCACGCGGACATCGTGCGGGAGTCCCTGGACGGCAAGGCGTCCTTCGAGCTGATCGAGCTGGAGAAGGCCGCGGCCAAGAGCTAGCGAACCGGTGGGCCTCTTCCTGGTCGGGGCCCGCCTTCCCGTCAGGGTCGGGTCGGCGGGGCCTAGTCAAGGTTGACCAGTGCCTCACTAGACTCGGAGCATGTCAGCGATCCGTCTTCTCGTCCTGGGTGCGGTCAAGCAGCACGGCCGCGCCCATGGCTACCAGGTGCGCAACGACCTCGAGTTCTGGGGTGCGCACGAGTGGTCCAACGCCAAGCCCGGCTCGATCTACCACGCGCTCAAGCAGATGGCGAAGCAGGGACTGCTGGCCGCCGACGAGATCGCGCCGAGCACGGCGGGCGGCCCGCCGAGGGTCGAGTACGAGATCACGGACGCGGGCCGGGAGGAGTACCTCCGGCTGCTGCGCGAGGCCCTGTCCACGTACGACCAGCAGATGGACGTGCTCTCCTCGGCCATCGGCTTCATCGTGGACCTCCCGCGCGCGGAGGCCGTGGAGCTGCTGCGGGCCCGGGTGCGGGGCCTGGACGCGTGGCGTGCGTCGGTCACCGAGTACTACACGCCGGAGGGCGGGCCCGAGCAGCTCGGCCACATCGGGGAGATCATGCACCTCTGGGTGCACTCGGCCGACGCGGGCCGGGAGTGGACCCTGGGCCTGATCGACCGGATCGAGGCGGGGGCGTACTCCTTCGCGGGGGAGGGCGGCGAGCCCTTCGTCGGAATCCTCGCGGACGGCCAGGAGAACCCGTACGCGACGGGCGCTTCCCATCAGGACGGCTAATCAAGTTTGACTAACCCGATCTCCGGGCATAACCTCGCGGCGCGGGCGAGTGGTCAAATTTGACTACGGGTTTTTCGGGAGGAACGGGTATGTCAGTGAACGCGGAACACGCGATCCTCATGGAGGGCGCGCACAAGCGCTACGGCGAGAAGAAGGCGCTCGACGGCCTCGACCTGGCCGTCCGGCGCGGCACGGTGCACGGCCTGCTCGGCCCCAACGGTGCCGGGAAGACCACGACCGTACGGGTCCTGTCCACCCTCCTCCGCCACGACGAGGGCGTGGTGCGGGTCGCCGGCCACGACGTACGCCGGGAGGCAGCAGAGGTCCGGCGGCGGATCGGACTGCTCGGCCAGCACGCGGCCCTCGACGAGGACCTGTCCGGCCGGCAGAACCTGGAGATGTTCGGGCGGCTGCACCACCTGGGGGCGCGGGGCGCGGGGCGCCGTGCGGACGAGCTCCTGGAGCGTTTCGGGCTCGCGGACACGGGCCGCAGGCCCGTACGGCAGTACAGCGGCGGCATGCGGCGGCGGCTCGACCTGGCCGCGTCGCTGATCACCGATCCGGAGGTGCTCTTCCTCGACGAGCCGACCACCGGACTCGACCCGCGCGGGCGGGGCGAGGTGTGGGAGTCCGTGCGCTCCCTGGTGGGCGGCGGGACGACGGTGCTGCTGACCACCCAGTACCTGGAGGAGGCCGACCGGCTCGCCGACCGGATCTCGGTCGTCGACCGCGGCCGGGTGGTCGCCGACGGCACCCCGGGCGAACTGAAGACCCGGGTCGGCCGGGACCGCATCGACGTGGTCGTACGGGACGGGGCGCGGCTCGACGAGGCGGTGAAGGTGCTCCCCTTCGGCCCCGGCGAGGCGGAGGTCGACCCCGACCGGCGGCGCGTCAGCGCGCCCGTGGACGACCGGATGGCCTCCCTCGCGGAGACCGTACGGGCCCTGGAGACGGCCGGGATCGAGGCGGAGGACATCGCGCTGCGGCGGCCGACGCTCGACGAGGTCTTCCTGCATCTGACCGGTGAGCGCGAGACGGAGGTGGCGGCATGAGCGCGGCGTACGCGGTGAGCGACTGCTGGACGATGACCCGGCGGGAGCTGGCCCACTGGGCGCGGCAGCCCGTGCAGGTCGTGGTCGGGCTCGTGTTCCCGGTCATGATGCTGCTGATGTTCGGCTATCTGGTCGGCGGCGGGCGGGCGATCGAGGGCGACTACGTCGACTTCCTCGTGCCCGGCATGCTCACCCTGACCATGGTGTTCGGGCTCGAGGGCACCATGACGGCGGTGACGCGGGACCTGAACAAGGGTGTGATCGACCGCTTCCGGTCCATGCCGATGACGGACGGTGCCGTGCTCGTGGGGCGGGCCGCCGCCGACATGCTCCAGTCGACGGTGGGCCTGCTCCTGATGACGGGCGTCGGCCACGCGATCGGCTGGCGGGCGCACGGGGGCCTCGCGGCCTTCCTGGGGGCGATGGGGCTGCTGCTCCTGTTGCGGTTCGCGATGCTGTGGATCGGGATCTACCTGGCCCTGGTCGCGGGGCGCGCGGAACTGGTGCAGGCGGTGCAGATCCTGGTCTGGCCGGTCGGCTTCCTCTCCAACGCGTTCGCCTCGCCCGACGCCATGCCGGGCTGGCTGGGCGCGGTGGTGGAGTGGAACCCGATGTCGGCGACGGCGACGGCGGTACGGGACCTGTGCGGCGGCCCGGGCGGTGAGCCGGGCTGGGTGGGCGCCGCGGTGCTGTGGCCGCTGGTGCTGACGGCGGTGTTCTTCCCGCTGGCGGTACGGAGGTTCGGCCGGCTCGGGAAATAGCCGCGGGAAGGGCTCGCGAAACGGCTTCGGGAAACTGCTTCGGGAAATAGCGGGGCGGAGGTGGGAACCCGGAGGCGGTGAGCGGTGTAACAGAGGCAGCGGGTCTTCTCCGCGAACGGACCGAGGGACAGGGGGAGTTCGATGCGCGGTTCCTGGACGGCGGCCTGTGCCGCCCTGCTTCTGCTGGTGCTCGCCGCCTGCACGGGGTCACCGCCCCGGCCGGCCGGCCCGACAGGTGGGCCGTCGGGAGGGTCCGGCGGGCCGTCCGGTGGTCCGGCGTCGGGGCCGTACGGGGCTCCGGCGCGGATACCGTCCGCGCCGGGGCTTCCCGGGTGGGCGCACAGCCTGGGATTCGCCGCCGACGGCAGCGGCTTCGTGCTGCTGGTCCAGTGCGTGACGGACGAGGCACGGCCGGCGAGCGGCTTCTGCCGTCAGCAGGTCGCCGTCCTCGACCGGGGCGCGCGGTCCTGGGCGCTGCGGCGGTCGCCGCTGCCGGAGATACCGCCGTCGCGGGGCGTCTCGGCGGGGCTGACGGTGCTCGGTCCTGGGCGCGCCCTGATCGAGGACGGCGGCGGGGAGGAGCCGGAGCGGACCTGGTTCACCGGGGACGGGGGCCGCAGCTGGCGCGCGGTCGACCGGCGCACGGTCGGCACGACCCCGCTGATACCCGTCGGCGCGGTCCTGACCACGGCGTGCGTGGCGCCCGCCGGTGCCTCGCCCGACGAGTGTGCCCGCGAGCGGCTGGTCGTGATCTCGCCGCAGGACGGGCGGCGCCGGGCACTGGCCCGGGTGCCGGCGCTCGGGGCGCACCCGTGGCCGGCGGCCGTGGCGGAGCCGGACGGCTCGTGGTGGGCCTCGGGCACCGACCCCGTCACCGGAAGGCTCGCGCTGGCCGTCTCCCGGGACGCGGGCCGCAGCTGGACGCCGAGCCCGCTGCCGATCTCGGTCTCGGTTACGGGCACGGGCACCCTTCCCGCCCGCGGTGCCGTGGTCGCGGTCGGCCCGGACGCGGTGTACGCGGCCGAGCTGGGGGAGCTGGAGGGCGGCGAGCCGGTGAAGAACCCGCTGCGGGCCCTGCACCGCTCGCCCGACGGCGGCCGCACCTGGACCCGCGTGTGGACCACCGGTCCCGTCGCGGAGCCGCGCAGCCTCATGGGCCTGCCGGTGCCCGGTCCCGGCGGCCGGGTGCGGGTCGACGCGGAGCCGAGGGTGTACGCGAGCGGGGACGGCGGCCGCACCTTCCGGGCCACGGAGTGGGGCTCCTCCTGGGTGCGGCGCACCGGGATCGGGCTGCTGCGGGAGGGCGGCGACCGCTGCGCCTATGCGACGACGCGGGACGGGGTGCGCTGGTCGGAGTTCCGGCTGGCCTGCGAGGACCCGGTCGGCGGCGCGTAGGGCCTTTTCGGGCGCGTGGTCCGGCGGGCGGCGGTTCAGTGGTGGAAGGCGGTGGCGGCGTCCTTGTCCTGGGTGAAGGGGTGCGGCTGGCGCCGTAGTTCGGGAAGGAGCCGGTTCAGGTCCTCGACGAGGAGGCCCGCCAGATCGGCGGAGAAGCCGTTGCGGCAGACGACGCGCAGCACGGACAGGTCCTCCCGGTGTGGGGGGAAGGTGTAGGCGGGGACGAGCCAGCCGCGTTCGCGCAGCCGGCGCGAGACGTCGAAGACGTCGAAGGAGGTGACGTCGGGGGCGGTGGTGAAGGCGAACACGGGCAGCTGGTCGCCCCGGGTCAGCAGACGGAAGTCGCCCATGGCCTCGATGCGTTCGGCCAGGCCGCGGGCGACGTCCCGGGTGGTCTGCTGGACCGCCCGGTAGCCCTCCCGGCCCAGCCGGAGGAACGTGTAGTACTGGGCGACGACCTGGGCGCCGGGGCGGGAGAAGTTGAGGGCGAAGGTCGGCATGTCGCCGCCCAGGTAGTTGACCCGGAAGACGAGCTCCTCGGGCAGTTCGGCGGCGGTGCGCCACAGCGCCCAGCCGACGCCCGGGTAGACCAGTCCGTATTTGTGGCCGGAGGTGTTGATCGAGGAGACGCGGGGGAGCCGGAAGTCCCACACCAGGTGCTCGTCGAGGAAGGGGGCGATCATGGCGCCGGAGGCGCCGTCCACGTGGACGGGGATGTCGAGGCCGGTGCGGGCCCGGAGGTCGTCGAGGGCGGCGCAGATGTCGGCGACGGGTTCGTAGGAGCCGTCGAAGGTGGAGCCGAGGACGGCGACGACACCGATGGTGTTCTCGTCGCAGAGCGCGGCGGCCGAGGCCGGGTCGAGGTGGAAGCGGTCGCCCTCCATGGGCACCAGCCGGGGTTCGACCTCCCAGAAGTTGCAGAACTTCTCCCAGCACACCTGGACGTTGACGCCCATCACCAGGTTGGGCCGGGCGCCGGGGTAGCGGTCGGCGTTCCGCTTCGCCCAGCGGCGCTTGAGGGCCATGCCGGCGAGCATGCAGGCCTCGCTGGAGCCGGTGGTGGAGCAGCCGACGGCGGCCGAGGGGTCGGGGGCGTTCCACAGCTGCGCGAGCATGGAGACGCAGCGCCGCTCCAGCTCGGCGGTGCGCGGGTACTCGTCCTTGTCGATCATGTTCTTGTCGCGGCACTCGCCCATCAGCACCCCGGCCTGCGGCTCCATCCAGGTGGTGACGAAGGTGGCGAGGTTGAGCCGGGAGTTGCCGTCGAGCATCAGCTCGTCGTGGACGAGCCGGTAGGCGGTCGTCGGCGGCAGCGGCCCGTCGGGCAGGCGGTGCCGGGGCGGGGCCTCGGTCATGCCGCCGACCGGGTCGGCCTCGCCGTAGAACGGGTTGAGGGCGAGGCGGCGGAAGGGCTCGCTCTCCTGGTCGTCGGGACCCTTGTGCAGCGCCACGGGGGCTCCTTCCGGGGAGGGGATGTGTCGGCTCAGCGCAGGGCGCGGCCGTCCTCGTCGAGTTCGAGCTGGGGGCGGCCGGTGACGATCAGCCAGGCGGGCAGGGAGGCGAGGCACAGCACGACGAGCATCCCCGGGGAGGCGGCGAGGACGGCGGCCGTGAACAGGCTCACCCAGCCCTGCCGGGTGGTGGCGAGCAGGATGCCGAGGACACCGGAGGAGACCGCGACCGCCGGGTGGATCTCCGGCACCAGGGCCTGGACGCACAGCCCGAACGCGGCACCGATGAACACCGCAGGGAAGATCCGGCCGCCGCGGAAACCACAGGAGGCGGCGACCAGCAGGGCCAGGAGCTTGATCACCGCCAGCTTCGCCAGCTCGCCCGACGACCAGGAGCCGATGCCCGAGGCCAGTTCCTTGACCTCCTCCAGACCCTTGAACAGCGTCAGATGCCCGCCCAGAGCGCCCAGCAGGCCGAGGACCAGACCGCCGAGCGGCAGCATCAGCATCGGATGGCGCAGCCGGCCGAAGGCGCGGTGCGCATACGGGAAGGCGTGGCAGGCCAGCAGCCCGAAGACGGCGGCGAGGCTCGCGACGGCCATCGCGGCCAGCAGGTCGGCCCAGCCGGGGTCGGCCAGGGTCGGCAGCCCCAGGGCGAAGCTGGGGTGGGCGAGCAGCTGCGTCGTCATGGCGCCCGCCCCCGCCGCGACCAGCGGGGCGAACAGCCGGTCCCACAGCGAGCCGGACCCCGCCTTCCGGGTGAGTGCCTCCGACAGCAGCAGCGCCGCCGCGACCGGTGTGCCGAACAGGGCGCCGATCGTGCCGGCGGAGGCGAGCGCCACCCACAGGGCGCCCGGCACCGCGGGGGCGGCCCGGCGGCCCAGCCAGTAGGCGAGGGCGACGTTCGCGCCGATGATCGGGTTCTCCGGCCCGAGGCTCACCCCGCCGGCCAGCCCCAGCACGCTCGCGAGGAGCAGTCCGGGCACCACACCGGGAGGCAGCGGCGGCCCGCCGAGCCCCAGGGCCGCCGGGTCGGGACCCGCGTGCCCCGGCACCTTCCAGACCACCAGCCCGACGGCGACTCCGGTGGCCGTCAGCATGACGACGATCCACAGGGAGGAGTGGCCGCCGACACCGAGCGCGTCCGGCAGGGTGTCCCACAGCACACCCTGGAACCTCTCCGCGAGGGCACTGATCCCCAGGAACAGCAGCCCCGCCCCCACCCCCACCACGAGCGCGGGCAGGATCTGGGGCAGCAGGACCCGTACGGGCGCCTCGGGCGCCCGTGCGTCGATGGCCACGGGCCGCGCCTAGGCGCGCGGCGTGATGACCACGGCGGTGCCGTAGGCGCAGACCTCCGTGCCCACGTCGGCGGCCTCCGTGACGTCGAAGCGGAACATCAGCACCGCGTTCGCGCCGCGCGCCCGCGCCTGCTCCACCAACCGCTCCATCGCCTGGTTACGGGTCTGCACCAGGGTCTTCGTCAGCCCCTTCAGCTCCCCGCCGATCATCGACTTCAGGCCCGCGCCGATCTGGCTGCCCAGATGCCGCGAGCGGACGGTCAGCCCGAAGACCTCGCCGATCACCTCTCGTACGTCGTGTCCCGGCACGTCGTTCGTGGTGACCACCAGCACATCCGACTGGGCCACCTGGCCGCCGCCGTACTCGTCGATGCTCATGCGCATCCACCTCCTGCGCCTCAGCCTGGGGCCCTCGGGGCCCGCGCGCATCCGGTGGAGGGCCGGGCGGGAGCCGGGTGGGAGGCGGGTGGAACCAGTCGGGTTCACCCCGCGTTGATAGCTTGGGGCGGCAGTCCCGTACGACAATCCCCCACGTGACCTTCCCGCCCCCACCGACCGCAGGAGCCCGGAACCCGTGAACACGCTTGCCCTCGGACCGAGCTGGCTGGACCCGGACTATCTGATCCAGACCTTCGGTCTCATCGGTGTCCTCGTCATCGTCTTCGCCGAGTCCGGACTGCTCATCGGCTTCTTCCTGCCCGGTGACTCCCTGCTCTTCACCACCGGCCTGCTCGTCACCACCGGCAAGCTGGACCAGCCGCTGTGGCTGGTGTGCACGCTGATCGTCGCCGCGGCCATCATCGGCGACCAGGTGGGCTATCTCTTCGGCCGCAAGGTCGGCCCGGCCCTCTTCAAGCGCCCCGACTCCAAGCTCTTCAAGCAGGAGAACGTCGAGAAGGCGCACGACTTCTTCGAGAAGCACGGCCCGAAGTCCCTGATCCTGGCCCGCTTCGTGCCGATCGTCCGCACGTTCACGCCGATCATCGCCGGCGTCAGCCGGATGAACTACCGCTCCTTCATCATCTTCAACGTCATCGGCGGCGTCCTGTGGGGCGCGGGCGTGACGCTGCTCGGCGCGTCCCTCGGCAAGGTGGACTTCGTCCACAAGCACATCGAGGCGATCCTCATCCTCATCGTGCTGATCTCCGTGATCCCGATCGTGATCGAGTACCTGCGCGCCCGCTCCCAGTCGAAGAAGCAGCAGAACAACGGCCACGACGCCCCCGGCGCCCCCAACCCCCCGACCGAGCGCGGCCGCCACGCCAAGCGCTGAGGCAGCCGGGGGCCGGACCGGCCCCCGGCAGGCTAGAACCCGCGGGTCCGCTTCGCCGCGCGGCGGGCCGCCGCCGTGGTCGGGGCCTGCATGAAGAGGCGGGCCAGCTCGCCTCCCAGGTTCACCCCGATGGCGATCGCCAGGGCCAGGGCCGCCGCCTTCGCCAGGTAGGTGAAGCCCTGGTCCAGCCTGTTCTGGGCGATCGCAAGGACACCGAAGTAGGTCGCGGAACCGGGCAGCAGCGGCCCGATCGCCGCCGTCACGTACGGCAGGGACGACGTGTGGTGGTAGCGGGCGATCAGCTGCCCGAACAGGCCCACCAGACCCGCCGCCACCGCCGTCGCCAGCACCGTCGAACCGTCCGCGGTCACCGCGATCGACGCGTAGATCACCCACGCCACCCCGCCGTTCAGCGTCGCGAACAGCACCGTCGCCCGTGACTGCTGGAGCAGGATCGCGAAGGTCGCGCACAGCACCATCGAGGCCGCGATCTGCACCTCCGGCCGCTCGACCGGACTGAGCTCCCCCTCCGGGTTGAGCTGGGCGTCGAACTGCACCGCGATGTACAGCACCGACAGCACGCCCACCACGATCGCCACGAAGAAGTAGCCGACCTCCAGCAGCCGCGCCGAGGCCGTGATGTAGAAGCCGGTCAGGCCGTCCTGCACGGCCGCCACCAGCGCCCGCCCCGGGATCAGCGCGAACAGGCCACCCGTGATCACCGCCGAGGGCCGCAGATCCGCGTGGAGCATCGTCAGCGCCACCCCCAGCGCCGCCGGCGGCATCGCCGCCACCAGGAACTGGTAGAACTCCGGCAGCCCGCGCCCCGCGCACAGCCACGCCAGCCGGTCGCCCAGCATCGCGCCCAGCGCGGCCACGAAGAACACCGTGGCGTCGCCGCCCACCAGCACCGACGCCGCCCCCGCGAGGGCCCCGGCCGCGCTCGTCAGCACCCAGCCCGGATAGGGGTGCCGGTTGCGCCGGATCTCCGCCAGCCGCCGGTACGCCTCCTCCGGCGACACCTCGTGGTCCGGGTCGTTGATGTCCGCGAGCAGCTGGTACACCGCCTCCAGACGGGTGTAGTCGGTGCCCCGGCGCCGTACCGTACGGTTCGCCGTCACCGGGTCGTCCACCAGCGACGGCTGGTACGTGATCGACAGCAGCGTGAACGTCACCGTGGGCTCGCAGCGGTCGAGACCGTAGGAGCGGCAGATCGCGAACATCGCCGCCTCGACGTCCTCCGCACCCTGCCCGCCCGCGAGCAGCAGCTCGCCGATACGCAGGGTCAGGTCGAGCACGCGCGGCACCGGCGGCCCGGCCTCGTCCGCCTTGCGCGGCGCCTCCGGCACCGGACGCTCACCCACCGGAAGCCGCAGCATGGTCCGCATCCGGTCCTGCCACGGCGCGTCCTGCGCCATCTTGATCAGCGGGACGCCGTACGCGGGAGTGAACGCCGGCGGGGAGTCCTTGACCGAGTACGTCGAAGGCGGCGCGAAGGCGGAACCTTCCTGCTCCACCGGCGGCTCCGGAGCGAGCCCCTCCGGCAGCGCGAACTCGGACGTCGGGTGCTCCTCCTCCACCGGCTCGGGCGGCTCCACACCGGCCGGCGGGACGAACGCGCTGCGCGCCTCGTCCGACGGCGGCTTCCGGTCCTCCGGAGCCTCCTCGGACCCGTCCGGCCTCGCCACCACTCTGTTCGCCCTCATTCCGGCCTGGTACCCGCACGCCCGGACCCCATACGGGCCCGACTCCAGCCCAGTATGGACGCGCGAAGGGCGGCGCACCTCAGCAGGTGCACCGCCCTCACAGGCTCAGCCGAGCAGGACCTCAGTGGCCGCCCTGCTCCTTGAAGCGCTTGTACGACTTCTCGATCTCGGCCTCGGCCTCGGCGCGGCCGACCCAGTCGGCGCCCTCGACGGACTTGCCGGGCTCCAGGTCCTTGTAGACCTCGAAGAAGTGCTGGATCTCCAGGCGGTCGAACTCGGCCACGTGGTGGATGTCGCGCAGGTGCTCCATGCGCGGGTCCGTCGCCGGGACGCACAGCAGCTTGTCGTCGCCGCCGGCCTCGTCCGTCATGCGGAACATGCCGATGGCGCGGCACTTGATGAGGCAGCCCGGGAAGGTCGGCTCGTCCAGGATGACGAGCGCGTCCAGCGGGTCGCCGTCCTCGCCGAGGGTGTTCTCGACGTAGCCGTAGTCCGTCGGGTAGGCGGTCGAGGTGAAGAGACGGCGGTCCAGGCGGATCCGACCGGTCTCGTGGTCGACCTCGTACTTGTTCCGCGATCCCTTGGGGATCTCGATGAGAACGTCGAACTCCACGGGTGGATCTCCTCCTGAATCAACACATGTCAATGCTCGCGACGACGCGCGGTGGTTAAGTGTCCCTCACGCAGGGGCCTGATCGCGAAAGGGGCTGGTCATCACATGCCGGAGCCGAGAACCTGGCAGCTCGTGGCGGGCTCCGCCGTACTCGGTCTGGCCCTGGCCGCCGGAGCGGTGGCCGCGGCCGGCCCGTGGGACACGGGTCAGCGTAAGGCCGAGCGGGCCCGAGCGGTCACCCTCGGAACGACAGGTGGCGCACATCACGCCGGCGCCCCCGCCGCACCCGCCCCGCGCCGCCCCGCACCCGCCCCCAGCGCCGCCGGAGTCCTCCGCGCCCTCGAAGCCGCCGGGACCACCGGCACGACCACCCGACCGGGCGACCTCGCCGCCACCCTGGTCCCCCTCCTCGCCGACCCCGGCCTCGGCCCGCTGCGCACCGCCTCCGTCGTCGACGCCGCCACCGGCCGGCAGCTGTACGGCGAGGGCGCCGGCACCCCGATGACCCCCGCCTCCACCATCAAGATCGCCACCACGGCCGCCGCGCTCTCCGCCCTCGGCCCGGACCACCGCATCGCCACCACGACCGTCACGAGCACCGACGGCCGCACCGTCACCCTCGTCGGCGGCGGCGACCCCACCCTCGACCGGGCCCGCCTGGCGGCCCTCGCCGACGCCACCGCCCGCGCCCTCAAGACCCGCCGCGCAACGACCGTACGACTGGCCTACGACGCCGGCCTCTACACCGGCCCCGCCCGCCACCCCATCGGACCCAACGAGAACCTCGCCCCGGTCAGCGCCCTCATGACCGACGCCGGCCGCCTCGACGACAGCCGCGGCGGACCCGCCCCCCGCACCGCCGACCCGGCCCGCGACACCGCCACCGCCTTCGCCGAGCTCCTCCGCAAGGCCGGCGTCACCGTCAAGGACACCCCCACCCCCGGCAAGGCCCCCAAGGGCGACCGGGCCGTGCCCCTCGCCCGTACCGACTCCGCACCCCTCGCCGACCTCGTCGAACGCACCCTCACCCACAGCGACAACGACCTCGCCGAGGCCCTCGCCCGGCAGACCGCCCTCGCCCACGGCCGGCCCGCGAGCTTCACCGGCGCCGCCCAGGCCGTCCACGACGAGCTCGCCCGCCTCCGCCTCCCCCTCGCCGGCGCCCGCTTCGCCGACGGCAGCGGCCTCGACCGCCGCGACCGCGTCACCGCCGCCCTCCTCACCGGCATCCTCACCCGCGCGGCCGACCCCGCCCGCCCCCAGCTGAGGCCCGTCCTCACCGGACTGCCCGTCGGCGGCTTCAGCGGCACCCTCACCGACCGCTTCGGCAGCGACACCACCGCCTCCGGCGCCGGCCTGGTCCGCGCCAAGACCGGCACCCTCACCGGCGTCAACACCCTCGCCGGCACCGTCGTCACCGCCGACGGCCGCCTCCTCGCCTTCGCCTTCCTCGCCGGCCGCACCAGCTCACCGGCCACCGCCCAGCCCGCCCTCGACCGCCTCTCCGCCGCCCTCGCCCCACGCCACTCGCCCGAACCCTGACCGAACCCGCGCCGAGAACGTACGGTTGACGCATGACGAGCATCGGTGGTGCAGGCACATCGGGGATGGTCGACTGGAATCTCGCCGTCGCGACGGCGACCCGCCTGGTGCGCCCGGGCCCCGAGGTGACCAGGGACGAGGCCCGCGCGGTCGTCGCCGAACTCCGCAGACACGCCAAAGCCGCCGAGGAACACGTCCGCGGCTACACCCGGATGATCCCCGACGGCCACCAGCCGGAGGACACACCCGTCCTCGTCGTCGACCGCGCCGGCTGGATCAGGGCCAACGTCGCCGGCTTCCGCGAACTGCTCTCCCCCCTCCTCGACAAGATGCAGGAACGCCGCGCCGCCACCCCCGGCGGCACCGTCCTCAGCGCCGTCGGCGGCAAGGTCACCGGCGTCGAACTCGGCATGCTCCTGTCGTTCCTCGCCAGCCGCATCCTCGGCCAGTACGAGACCTTCGCCCCCGCCACCCGCGAACTGCCCGCCGGCACCGACGGCGCCGGCCGCCTCCTGCTCGTCGCCCCCAACATCGTCCACGTCGAGCGCGAGCTCGAAGTCTCCCCCCACGACTTCCGGCTCTGGGTCTGCCTCCACGAAGAGACCCACCGCACCCAGTTCACCGGCGTCCCCTGGCTCCGCGACCACCTCCAGGGCGAGATCCAGTCATTCCTCGCCGCCACCGACGTCGACCCCTCCACCGTCGTCGAACGCCTCCGCGAAGCCGCCCAGGCCCTCGTCGGCGGCCGCCCCGAAGGCGAACAGGGCGAACCCGCCCCCTCCCTCGTCGAACTCGTCCAGACCCCCGAACAGCGCGAGATCCTCGGCCGCCTCACCGCCGTCATGTCCCTGCTCGAAGGCCACGCCGACTACGTCATGGACGGCGTCGGCCCCGACGTCGTGCCCTCCGTCGCCGAGATCCGCGAGAAGTTCCAGCAGCGCCGCGCCCGCGGCGCCTCCCGCCTCGACCTCGCCCTGCGCAAGCTCCTCGGCCTCGACGCCAAACTCCGCCAGTACCGCGACGGCGAACGCTTCGTCCGCGCCGTCGTCGACCAGGTCGGTATGGACGGCTTCAACCGCGTGTGGACCTCCCCCAACACGCTCCCCACCAAGTCCGAGATCGCCAAGCCCGCCGACTGGGTGGCGAGGGTGCACCGTAAGGCAGACTCCTGAGACAGGTGCGTCGCATGACCGAACAACACCCCACCAATCACCCATCCGAGGGACCGTAGACGGCGGGTAAGGCGTGCAATGCTCGGGTAACGGCCAGGTTCTGTCACCATCGACGCACTCTCAGTGACCGAACCCCCACTTCCGACCGTTAAGACTCCGACCGAGGCACCCCACTCTCTCCACGAAGGGCACCGGACATGGGTCCCCATCCTGCGGTCGCGGCGATACGCCTGGCGGTCCGCCGCGTACTCCACGACGTCCTCACCGAACACCGGACCACCCCGCACCCCACCCCCGACACCACCCCGCACGGAACACCCGGCGAGCACCCCCTCGTCCTCGTCGCCTGCTCCGGCGGCGCCGACTCCATGGCACTCGCCTCCGCGCTCGCCTTCGAAGCCCGCAAACTCGACGTCCGCGCCGGCGGCATCACCGTCGACCACGGCCTCCAGGACGGCTCCGACCAGCGCGCCGCCGAAGTCGCCGACCGCATGACCGCACTCGGCCTCGACCCCGTCGAAGCCATCGCCGTCACCGTCGGCCGCGACGGAGGACCCGAAGCCGCCGCCCGCGACGCCCGCTACGCCGCCCTCGACGCCGCCGCCGAACGCCACGGCGCCACCGCCGTCCTGCTCGGCCACACCCGCGACGACCAGGCCGAAACCGTCCTGCTCGGCCTCGCCCGCGGCTCCGGCATCCGCTCCCTGTCCGGCATGGCCGCCGTCTCCGGCACCGGCCGCCGCTACCGCCGCCCCTTCCTGGAGCTCGACCGCCAGACCGTACGCAAGGCCTGCATCGCCCAGGAACTCGCCGTATGGGACGACCCCCACAACAGCGACCCCGCCTACACCCGCTCCCGGCTCCGCCACGAAGGCCTCCCCGCCCTCGAGAAAGCCCTCGGCAAGGGCGTCGTCGAAGCCCTCGCCCGCACGGCCCAGCTCTCCCGCGACGACGCCGACGCCCTCGACTCCTGGGCCGCCGACGTCGAAGCCGCCGTACGCGACGAAGCCGGCCGCCTCGAATGCGCCAAGCTCTTCGGACTGCCCCCCGCCGTACGCCGCCGCGTCCTGCGTCGCGCCGTCATCGCCGAGGGCGCCCCCGCCGGCTCCCTCTTCGCCCGTCACATCGAGGAACTCGACCGCCTCATCACCGGCTGGCGCGGCCAGGGAGCCATCAACCTGCCCGGCCGCGTCGAAGCGCGGCGGCAGGGTGGCAGACTGGTCATTCGGCAAGGCTGACGCAAGGCTGCAACGAAAGTGACCCGGGTGAACGAGAAGGACATGGGCACCGACCTCAAGTCGGTGCTCATCACCAAGGAAGAGATCGACGCGAAGCTGGCCGAGCTGGCCGCGAAGATCGACGCGGAGTACGCGGGCAAGGACCTGCTCATCGTCGGCGTCCTCAAGGGAGCCGTGATGGTGATGGCGGACCTGGCGCGCGCGCTGTCCACCCCCGTCACCATGGACTGGATGGCCGTCTCCTCCTACGGCGCCGGCACCCAGTCCTCCGGAGTGGTCCGCATCCTCAAGGACCTCGACACCGACATCAAGGGCAAGCACGTCCTGATCGTCGAGGACATCATCGACTCGGGCCTGACCCTGTCCTGGCTCCTGTCCAACCTCGGCTCCCGCGAGCCGGCCTCCCTGGAGGTCTGCACCCTCCTGCGCAAGCCGGACGCCGCCAAGGTCGCCATCGACGTCAAGTGGATCGGCTTCGACATCCCCAACGAGTTCGTCGTCGGATACGGCCTCGACTACGCCGAGAAGTACCGCAACCTTCCGTTCGTCGGTACCCTCGCCCCCCACGTCTACGGCGGCTGACGCAAGGGAACCCGTACCGTCTTCCCACCGTTGAAGCAAGGGAAGACGGTCGCGGGCGACAATGCTGGGGTACCGTCCGAAGAACAGTTCTTTTCTCACACAGCAGCATTTACCTACGGGCAGGAGGGACGGGGCGCCGAGCGCGCCCCGTATGGATGGACGTGAAGCGATACTTCCGCGGGCCGGTCATGTGGATCGTGCTGGCCGTCCTCGCCGTGGTCGTGCTGATGCAGGTCGTCGGCTCGTCCGAGGGCTACAAGACGGTGGACACCGGCAAGGTCGTCCAGGCGATCGACAAGAACCAGGTCAAAAGCGCAAAACTCACCACCGGTGACGAGCAGGTCGTCAAGATCGAGCTCGTCGACGGCCAGAAGATCGACAAGAGCAGCAAGGTCCAGGCCAGCTACATCGGCACCCAGGGCGCCGACCTGGCCGACAAGCTCCAGGAGAAGTTCGAGGCCGGCCAGATCGAGGGCGGCTACACCGTCTCCCCCGAGAAGCAGTCCCCGTTCCTCTCGGTCCTGCTCTCCCTGCTGCCCTTCGTCCTGATCGTCGTCGTCTTCCTCTTCCTGATGAACCAGATGCAGGGCGGCGGCTCCCGCGTCATGAACTTCGGGAAGTCCAAGGCCAAGCTCATCACCAAGGACACCCCCAAGACGACCTTCGCCGACGTGGCGGGATCCGACGAGGCGGTCGAGGAACTCCAGGAGATCAAGGAGTTCCTCCAGGAGCCGGCCAAGTTCCAGGCCGTCGGCGCCAAGATCCCCAAGGGCGTGCTGCTCTACGGCCCGCCCGGAACCGGCAAGACCCTCCTCGCCCGCGCCGTCGCCGGCGAGGCCGGAGTGCCGTTCTACTCGATCTCCGGCTCCGACTTCGTCGAGATGTTCGTCGGCGTCGGCGCCTCCCGCGTCCGCGACCTCTTCGAGCAGGCCAAGGCCAACGCCCCGGCCATCGTCTTCGTCGACGAGATCGACGCGGTCGGCCGCCACCGCGGCGCCGGCCTCGGCGGCGGACACGACGAGCGCGAGCAGACCCTCAACCAGCTCCTCGTCGAGATGGACGGCTTCGACGTGAAGGGCGGCGTCATCCTGATCGCCGCCACCAACCGGCCCGACATCCTCGACCCCGCCCTCCTGCGCCCCGGCCGCTTCGACCGGCAGATCGCCGTCGACCGCCCCGACATGCAGGGCCGACTGGAGATCCTCAAGGTCCACCAGAAGGGCAAGCCCGTCGCCCCCGACGTCGACCTCGGCGCGGTCGCACGCCGCACCCCGGGCTTCACGGGAGCCGATCTCTCCAACGTCCTGAACGAGGCGGCGCTCCTCACCGCCCGCTCGGACAAGAAGCTGATCGACAACCACTCCCTGGACGAGGCGATCGACCGCGTGGTCGCGGGCCCGCAGAAGCGGACCCGCATCATGTCGGACAAGGAGAAGAAGATCACCGCGTACCACGAGGGCGGCCACGCCCTCGTCGCGGCGGCCTCGCCGAACTCCGACCCGGTCCACAAGATCACCATCCTGTCCCGCGGCCGGGCCCTCGGCTACACGATGGTGCTCCCGGACGAGGACAAGTACTCGACCACCCGCAACGAGATGCTCGACCAGCTGGCCTACATGCTGGGCGGCCGCGCCGCGGAGGAGCTCGTCTTCCACGACCCGACCACGGGCGCGGCGAACGACATCGAGAAGGCCACCGCCACGGCCCGCGCGATGGTCACCCAGTACGGCATGACCGAGCGGCTCGGCGCCATCAAGTTCGGCGGCGACAACACCGAGCCCTTCCTCGGCCGCGAGATGGCGCACCAGCGCGACTACTCGGAAGAGGTCGCCGCGCTGGTCGACGAAGAGGTCAAGAAGCTCATCGAGACCGCGCACAACGAGGCGTGGGAGATCCTCGTCGAGAACCGCGACGTCCTCGACAACCTCGTCCTGGCCCTCCTCGAGAAGGAGACCCTGGGCAAGGAGGAGATCGCCGAGATCTTCGCCCCCATCGTCAAGCGCCCGGCCCGCCCGGCCTGGACCGGCTCCTCCCGCCGCACCCCCTCCACCCGCCCGCCCGTCCTCTCCCCGAAGGAGCTGGCCCTGACCAACAGCGCCAACGGCTCCTCCTCGACGACCCCCTCGGTGGACACCACCAAGGCCATCGAGGTCGCCCCCGAGGACACCCCGGAGCCTTAGGCTCCGCAGGTCCGACGACGGGCCCGGAATGGAAGCCGCGCCCCCGCAGGTTCTAGCCTGTGGGGGCGCGGCTTTTTCGCGTCATGTCAGACAGACGGAACGAGGCACAGATGACCGACCCGGTGACGCTGGACGGCGAGGGCACGATCGGCGAGTTCGACGAGAAGCGCGCCGAGAACGCCGTACGGGAGCTCCTCATCGCGGTCGGCGAGGACCCTGATCGCGAGGGGCTGCGTGAGACGCCGGCGCGGGTGGCGCGGGCGTACAGGGAGATATTCGCGGGCCTGTGGCAGGAGCCGGAGGACGTGCTGACGACCACGTTCGACCTGGGCCACGACGAGATGGTGCTGGTCAAGGACATTGAGGTGTACTCGACATGTGAGCACCACCTCGTCCCGTTCCGGGGCGTCGCCCACGTCGGGTACATCCCGTCCACCACGGGAAAGATCACCGGTCTGTCGAAGCTGGCCCGGCTGGTCGACGTCTACGCCCGCCGCCCGCAGGTGCAGGAACGACTCACCACCCAGGTGGCCGACTCCCTGATGGAGATCCTGGAGCCCCGGGGCGTCATCGTGGTCTTCGAGTGCGAGCACATGTGCATGTCGATGCGCGGCATCCGCAAGCCGGGCGCCAAGACCATCACCTCGGCGGTCCGCGGCCAGCTGCGTGACCCCGCGACCCGCGCCGAGGCGATGAGCCTGATCATGGCGCACTGACCGCGCGCCGACGGTCTCAGGCCCGGGCGGCGCCCGGGCCTTCGCCGTTCTCGTCGTCCTCCGGGAGCTTGCAGACGTGTTCCAGGAAGAGGGCGGCGGCGATGACGGCGAAGGCGGCGAGGACCGCGAAGGCGGCGTAGACGGCCTGGTCGCGGCGGGCCGGGATGTCGAGGGAGCCGAGGAGGAAGACGCCCGCGCCGCCGTACATGCCGGCGACCAGGGCGGCGACCAGGGCGCTGGCCTGGCCGAAGACGACCGCGCGGGCGGCCATCAGGGGTTCGACGCCCTTGGCGCCGGGGCGGCGCTCGCGCTGGGCCTTGAGGCGGGCGCGCAGCGAGAGGGCCGTGGCGGCGAGGACGGCGGCGATGGCGGCGAGGACGATGGGGGCGGCGAGCGGCACGCTGGGCAGCGTGCCGACCGAGTCCCACAGTCGGGCGGCGCCCCAGGAGAGGATGCCGGCCGCGATGAACAGTCCGGCGAGCACCTTGAGCCGCAGTTGTTTCACCGGGTGTCCTTCGTGTGGTCCGAGCGCCTGTCCGTGTTGTCTCCAAGGAGCGTAACGACTACTCGGGGAGTCGGAGTTCCAGGTCGGTGCGCGGCGCGACGCCTTCGTGGCCGAGGCCGGCGAGGAGGTCGGCGATGGTGCCGTGGCCGGGGAGCCGGGCTTCGGGGTCCACGTCGTGCCAGGGGGCGAGGACGAAGGTGCGCTGGTGGGCGCGGGGGTGGGGCAGGGTGAGGACGGGGTCGTCGGAGACGACGTCGGCGTAGGTGATGATGTCGACGTCGATGGTGCGGGCGCCCCATCGCTCTTCGCGGACCCGGTGGAAGGCCTCTTCGACGGCGTGGGCGCGCTCGAGGAGGGAGGCCGGGGGGAGGGTGGTCTTCACGAGGACGACGGCGTTGAGGTACGAGGGCTGGGAGCCGGGGTCGACGCCCCAGGGCTCGGTCTCGTAGACGGGGGAGACGGCCTTGACGCGCAGGCCGGGGGTGTCTTCGAGGGCGTCGACGGCGCCCTGGAGGGTTTCCAGGCGGTTGCCGAGGTTGGCGCCGAGGGCGAGGACGGCCCATTTCGGGTTGGAGAGGGTGACGTCGGCCGCGTCGACGGCGGCGGTCACCGCGGCCGGTACGGGCTGCACGGTGGGGTCGCTGTGCTGGGGCTTCATGCGCGGCTCCGGGTGATGGTGACGGTGACGTCGTCGAAGGGGACGGTGATCGGGGCGTCCGGCTTGTGGACGACGACCTCGACCTCCTGGACGCCGGCGTGCTTGAGGCACTGCTGGGCGATGCGCTCGGCGAGCGTCTCGATGAGGTCGACCGGCTCGCCCTGGACGACGTCGACGACTTCTTCCGCGACCACGCCGTAGTGGACGGTCTTGGTCAGGTCGTCGTCGGCGGCCGCGGCGCGGGTGTCCAGGCCGAGGGTGAGGTCGACGATGAAGGTCTGCCCCTCCTCGCGTTCCTTGGGGAAGACGCCGTGGTGTCCTCGGGCCTTGAGGCCGCGCAGCGCGACACGATCCACGCGAATCACTCCTGCTGTCGTAGTTCGGTGGCCACGCAGCCGGGTGCGGACGGCCGGGTGTCCAGCATCGAATCTACCTGCGGGCACCGACAGCCGGGGCGGCGCCTCCGTTCGGGGGTGGGGGCGGTGGCGTCAGTCGTCGGTGTCGGGCGCGTCGCTGTCGTCGTTCTCGGGGAGGACGGGGGAGGCGTGGTGGGACCAGAGGCGCCAGCCGTCTGACGTGCGGCGGAACACGTTGGTGGCGACGACGAGCTCGCCGACGAGGGGGCCGAGCTCGGCGCCGTCCTCGGCGGGTCCGCCGCTGAGGATGTTCTCGGTGCACGTGACGACCGCCACGTCGCCGGCGAGGGAGATCTCGACGTCGGTGAGGAAGAACTGGATGTAGTCGGTGTTCGCCATGATCAGGGCGTACGAGCGGAGCACCTCGCCGCGGCCGGTGAGGACGGGCCAGCCGGGGTGGACGCAGGAGACGGGGGTGGCTCCGTCGTCGAGCCAGAGGTCGGTGACGGCGTCGAAGTCTCCCTGTTCCATCGCCTCGTAGAAGGCGGTGTTGGCGGCTTCGACGGCGGTGCGGTCGGTCCGGCGGGAGGCGTGGGTCACCTGGCTCCTTCGACCGCTCGGGCGACCCGTACGGCGTCGGCGGTGGCGCGGACCTCGTGGACGCGGACGGCCCAGGCGCCTTCGTGGGCGGCGATGGCGGAGACGGCGGCGGTGGCGGCGTCGCGTTCGCGGGCGGGGGGCGGGGCGGCGCCGTCGTGGGCGAGGACGTGGCCGAGGAAGCGTTTGCGGGAGGCGGCGACGAGCAGGGGGCGGCCGAGGGCACGGAGCTCGGGGAGGTGGGCGACGAGGGCGAGGTCGTGGGGGGCGAGCTTGGCGAAGCCGAGGCCGGGATCGACGACGAGGCGTTCGGGGGCGATGCCGCCGTCGATGACGGCTTCCATGCGGGTGCGCAGTTCGGTGACGACTTCGCGGACGACGTCGTCGTAGACGGCGAGGCTGTTCATGTCCTTGCTGAAGCCGCGCCAGTGCATGACGACGAAGGGGACTTCGGCGGCGGCGACGGCGGGGACCATGGCGGGGTCGGCGAGGCCGCCGCTGACGTCGTTGACGAGGCGGGCGCCGGCGTCGACGGCGCGGGCGGCGACGGTGGCGCGCATGGTGTCGACGGAGACGGTGACGCCTTCGGCGGCGAGTCCGCGGACGACGGGTATGACGCGGCGGAGTTCTTCGTCCTCGTCGACGCGGCTGGCGCCGGGGCGGGTGGATTCGCCGCCGACGTCGACGAGGTCGGCGCCTTCGGCGACGAGGTCGAGGCCGTGTTTGACGGCGGCCGTGGTGTCGAACCAGCGGCCGCCGTCGGAGAAGGAGTCGGGGGTCACGTTGACCACGCCCATGACCGCGCAGCGGTCCCACTCCGGCAGGCCGAGCGCCGTGCCCCGGTCGTTCGTCGTACTCATGCGTCCAGCCTAGGGCCTGGCCTGGTGGGCGGCCCGGGTCAGGCGGCGCGGACCTCGTGCTCGGTCTGGGTGGGGACGATGTGGGCGCAGGGGCGGGGTGCGGCGGTGTGGGTGCGCCGGGTGAGGCGGGCGAGGGGGCGGGGCAGGGAGAGGTTCACGAAGCCTTCGGCCTGCATGGCGGCGAAGCCGATGCGGGGGAGGTCGCGGCTTTTGCGGTAGACGACGAAGCGGGGTTCCCAGCGGGGCTGGAATTTTGCGTTGAACTTGTAGAGGGACTCGATCTGGAACCAGCGGGAGAGGAAGACGAGGAGTCCCCGCCACAGGCGCAGGACGGGTCCGGCGCCGATCTTCTCGCCGCGGGCGAGGGCGGCGCGGAACATGGCGAAGTTGAGGGAGACCCGTTCGATGCCGAGGCGGGGGGCGTTCTGGAGGGCGGCGACGATCAGCAGTTCGTTCATGCCGGGGTCGGCGGCGCGGTCGCGGCGCATGAGTTCCAGGGACATGCCGTCGGGGCCCCAGGGGACGAAGTGGATGATCGCCTTCAGGTCGCCGTAGGGGGAGTGGGTGCCGGAGGCGTCGGGGTCGTCCTCTTTGTGGGCGGTGGCTATGACCGCCTCGCCGTCGCCGGGGTCGCCGATGCGGCCGAGGGCCATGGAGAAGCCGCGTTCGGTGTCGGTGCCGCGCCAGTCGTCGGCGGCGCGGCGGATGCGTTCGAGTTCGCCGTCGCTGAGGTCGGCGACGCGGCGGACCTTGGTGGTGTAGCCGTTGCGTTCGATGCGCTTGACCATCTGGCGTACGTTGCGCATGGCGCGGCCGGAGAGGGAGAAGTCGGCGACGTCGACGATGGCCTCGTCGCCGAGTTCGAGGGCGTCGAGCCCGGTCTCGCGGGTCCAGACCTGGCCGCCGGTCTCGGAGCAGCCCATGACGGCGGGGGTCCAGGAGTGGGCCTTGGCCTCGTCCATGAAGCGTTCGATGGCGCCGGGCCAGGCTTCGACGTCACCGATGGGGTCGCCGCTGGCGAGCATGACGCCGGAGACGACGCGGTAGCAGACGGCGGCCTTGCCGCTGGGGGAGAAGACGACGCCCTTGTCGCGGCGGAGGGCGAAGTGCCCGAGGGAGTCGCGGGCGCCGTGCTTGTCGAGGAGGGCGCGGAGCCTGGTCTCGTCGTCCTCGGTGAGTCGGGCGGCGGGGTGCTCGGGGCGGAAGGCGAGGTAGATGGTGGTGAGGGCGGTGAGCATGCCGAGGGCGCCGAGGGAGTAGCCGACGGTCCAGTCGACGCCGCGGGTGTAGGCGACGGGGCCTTCGATGCCGAACAGGCCGTAGAGGACGTGTTCGAGGCGGTCGGTGAGGCTGGGGCTGCCGACGACGCGGCGCGGGTGGGCGCTGACGATGACGAGGCCGAGGGCGATGGATCCGGCGCCCATGACGACGAAGTTGGCGAGCGCGCGCCAGCGGCTGCGGGGGTCGGGCAGGGCGGCGAACTCGTCCCGGTGGCGTACGAGGAGGGCGAGGAGGGCGAGGGAGAGCAGGGCTCCGGCGAGGGAGTGGCGCCAGACGAACTGGGCGACGGCGCCGAGGGGGAGCAGGACGACGGCGGCGCGCCAGGCGCGGCGCTTGTTGCGCTTGAGGCCGTGGGCGAGGAGCAGCAGCAGGACGCCGGCGCTGAGCGAGAGGGCCGCGGAGAGCGGTCCGAGGGTGCCGGGGAGGACCTCGGCGATGGCGTGCATGCGGCTGGCGCGGAAGCGCGGGAAGACGCCCGCGGCGATGTCGATCAGGCCGATGAGCGTGCAGGCCGTTCCGACGAGCGCGGGGACTTTCTCGGGGCGCGGTCCGCGCAGAATCCGGCGTACGCGATCCG
Organism: Streptomyces sp. NPDC012769; assembly: GCF_042901205.1. Classification (NCBI taxonomy): domain Bacteria; kingdom Bacillati; phylum Actinomycetota; class Actinomycetes; order Kitasatosporales; family Streptomycetaceae; genus Streptomyces; species Streptomyces sp. NPDC012769. The sequence goes on from NZ_JBIBCP010000005.1 coordinate 634,528, forward strand.
GAACCGATCCGGTTTTGTCCCCATCTACCGTGACAGACATCGCTTCCCGTGCTTCCCGTGACTTCGCAAGAGATCGTTGATCCGGTGGTCCACGCTGGTCGGGCGGGCGTACCGGAGGTTTGCGCCTTCTAGGACGGATCAGCGATGGGGCGGGTTCACTCGCCGTCAGGGAAATTTTCAGGGAAAAATCAGGAAGAAAGCTCGGACGTCTCATGGGTCTCACCAGCAACAAGGTCCTCGCTCTGGCGGTCGTGCTGGCCGTGGTGTTCTTCGTCGCCACGATCTGGCTGTGGCCGCGGCTCGCGCGCGGCGGCTGGAAGTCCGTCCTGGGGCGGATCGGGCTGCTGCTCGCCACCCAGCTGGCGCTTTTCGCCTCGGTCGGTCTGGCGGCGAACAACTCGTTCCTCTTCTACGGTTCCTGGGCCGACCTGTTCGGTCAGGAGCAGGACCTGGGTGTGGTCGTGGACCACTCGGCCGGCTCCAAGGACGTGAAGGTCGTCGGCAAGCAGGCGCTGGACGTGCCCGGCGGCGGCCGTCCCTCGGTCGGCGGGCAGATACAGAAGGTCGTCATAGCCGGCGAGAAGTCGAGAATCGACTCGCCGGCGTACGTGTACCTGCCGCCGGAGTACTTCCAGGGCCGGTACGCGAAGTCCACCTTTCCCGCCTCGGTGGTGCTGACGGGCTACCCGGGTACGGCGGAGAACCTGCTGAAGGGGCTGAAGTACCCGAAGACGGCCTATCAGCAGGCCAAGGACAAGAAGATGCAGCCGATGATCCTGGTGATGCTGCGGCCGACGGTGGCGCCGCCGCGGGACACCGAGTGCGTGAACATCCCGGGCGGCCCGCAGACGGAGACCTTCTTCGCCGAGGACCTGCCGAAGGCGATCTCGGAGACGTACCGGGTGGGTACCAAGCCGCGGAACTGGGGCTTCATGGGGAACTCGACCGGCGGCTACTGCGCCCTGAAGATCGCGCTGCACCACCCGGACCGGTTCGCGGCGGGCGCGGGCTTCTCCGCGTACTACAAGGCGGCCGAGGACGTGACGACCGGCGATCTGTTCCACGGCGACGACAAGGCGCGCAAGCGGGCGGACCTGCTGTGGAGCCTGGACCACCTGCCGCAGGGGAACTCCTCGTTCCTGGTGACGACGTCGAAGCAGGGCGAGGGGAACCTCAAGGGGACGCGTGACTTCATCAAGAAGGTGAAGGCCCCGGCGCGGGTCTCCTCCATCACGCTGGAGAGCGGTGGCCACAACTTCAACACCTGGAACCGGGAGATCCCGCCGGGTCTGGTGTGGATGAGCGGGCGGCTCAGCGCGAGCTGACGGGTGCTTCCCGGGGGCTCGTACGGCGCAGGGCGCGGTGGACGCCCTCCGTCGTGAGGGTGCCGAGCACGCGGCCGGGGTCGCCGGGGGCGTGGACGGCGAGTCGGCCGGAGTCGTGCTGGAGGAGGACGGCGAGGGCGTCCTTGAGGGAGGTGCCGAGGGGGAGGGGCGCGGGGGCCTGCCCGGGGGTGGCCCCGGCGGGGCCGTCGGCGGGTTCCAGGTCGGCTTCGGTGACGGGGGTGACGGCGAGCCTCTTGAGTCCGCGGTCCGCGCCGACGAAGTCGGCGACGTAGGGGGTGGCGGGGGCGCCGAGGACGGTGGCGGGGGTGTCGAACTGCTCGATGCGACCCTGGCCGTAGACGGCGATCCGGTCGCCGAGCCGGACCGCCTCCTCCAGGTCGTGGGTGACGAGCAGCACCGTCTTGCGGACGGTGGCCTGGAGGTTCAGGAACTCCGTCTGGAGCCGTTCGCGGACGACCGGGTCGACGGCGCCGAAGGGCTCGTCCATGAGGAGGACGGGCGGGTCGGCGGCGAGGGCGCGGGCCACGCCGACGCGCTGGCGCTGGCCGCCGGAGAGCTGCTCGGGGTAGCGGTGGCCGTAGGTGGTGGGGTCGAGGCCGACCAGGTCGAGGAGTTCGGCGGCGCGCTCGCGGGCCTTCGCCTTCTTCCAGCCGAGCAGGGCCGGGACGGTGGCCGTGTTGTCGAGGACGGTGCGGTGCGGGAAGAGGCCGACCTGCTGGATGACGTAGCCGATGGTGCGGCGCAGCCGGACGGGGTCGACGGCCGAGACGTCCTCGCCGCCGAGCAGGATCCGGCCCTCGGTGGGCTCGACGAGCCGGTTCACCATCTTCATGGTGGTCGTCTTGCCGCAGCCGGACGGGCCGACGAGCGTGACCAGTTCGCCTTCGGCGACGTCGAAGGCGAGGTCGTCGACGGCGGTGGTGCCGTCCTCGTACCGCTTGGTCACGTGCTCGAACCGGATCATGGTTCCCCATTCTGGCCCGCCGCGGCCGGTCATGTGTGAAGGAAGTATTTCCACATCGTGGCGTTCCTCGGTGATCGTCGGCCGATTGTCGGTGGCTCGGGCTAGGGTCGTCAGACGGATGTTCGACGACGGGTGAGGACGGGGGTGTGTGCATGGCCGCGGCGAACTGCCTGGTGACGAACGACTGGATCTGCGGCGAGTATCTGCGCACCCGCTCGCAGGAGTTGACCGACGCCACCCTCCAGCACGCGGGCATCACCGTGGTGTCGGTGCTGCTCGGCCTCGCCGTCTCCTTCCCGCTCGCCCTGCTGGTGCGGGCCAGGCCGCGGTTCGCCGGCCCCGTCCTCGGGCTCACCACCCTGCTCTACACGATCCCGTCACTCGCGATGTTCTCGCTGCTCCTGCCCTTCCTCGGGCTGTCGTCGGCGCTCGTGGTGACCGGACTCGTGCTCTATTCGCTGACCATCCTGGTGCGGGGCATCCTCGCCGGGCTCGCGGCCGTGCCCGCGGAGACCCGGGAGGCCGCCCGGGGCATGGGGTACGGGGCGGGCCGGCTCCTCTGGGAGGTCGAACTCCCGCTCGCGCTGCCCGCCCTGATGGCCGGCATACGGATGGCGACGGTCTCGACGATCGCGCTGACCACGGTCGGCTCCATCGTCGGCCGCGGCGGCCTCGGCAACCTCATCGAGGACGCGCTGCCCACCTTCTTCAAGGCCCAGGTGCTCGCCGCCTCCGTCCTGTGTGTGCTGCTCGCCGTCACCGCCGACCTGCTGCTCCTCGGCCTCCAGCGGCTCCTCACGCCCTGGGCGCGGACACGGCCCGGCCGGGCGGGAGGCGCGTGAGATGAGTGTCCTCGTGGATGCCTGGTCCTGGCTGGCGACCGGCGCGAACTGGTCGGGCGAGAGCGGCGTCTGGCACCGGCTGGGCGAGCACCTGTACGTGAGCGGGGCCGCCCTGCTCCTCGCCTGCGCCGTCGCCCTGCCGCTCGGCCTGTGGCTCGGGCACCTGGGCAGGGGCGGCGCGCTCGCCGTGAACGTGTCCAACGCGGGCCGGGCGATCCCGGTCTTCGCCGTCCTCGCCCTGTTCATGGTCTCCCCGCTGCGCAACGCCGGTTACGTGCCGACCGTCGCCGCGCTCGTGCTGTTCGCGATACCGCCGCTGCTCACCCACGCCTATGTGGGCGTACGGGAGGTGGACCGCGCGGTCGTGGAGGCCGCCCGGGGCATGGGCATGTCCGGCGGCCAGCTCTTCCGCGGGGTGGAACTGCCGCTGGCCCGGCCGATGCTGATGGCCGGTCTGCGCTCGGCGGCCGTGCAGGTCGTCGCCACCGCGACGATCGCCGCCATGGTCGGCCAGGGCGGCCTCGGCCGGATCATCACCGCCGGATTCAACACGTACGACACACCGCAGGTGGTCGCCGGCGCCGTGCTCGTGGCCCTGCTGGCCCTCCTCGTGGAGGCGCTCCTGGTGGCCGCGGACCGGCTCGTCGGCCGCGGCGGACGACTGAAGGGATGATCTTGTGGTCAGGACCTCGCGCATCACGGGTGCGGCACTGGGCGCGGCGGCACTCGCCGTCTCGCTGACCGCGTGCGCAGGCGGCGACAGCCTGGAGAAGACGAAGCCGGGCGCGGCCCCGGACGGGGGCGGAGGCAAGGGCTCGATCGTCGTCGGCGCCGCCGCGTTCACCGAGTCGAAGGTCCTCGCCGAGCTCTACGCCGGGATCCTCGACGACGCCGGATACTCCGCGAGCGTCACCACGGTGAAGAATCGCGAGCTGTACGAACCGTCCCTGGAGAAGGGCGAGATCGACGTCGTACCGGAATACGCGGCGACGCTCGCGGAATTCCTCAACGCGAAGGCGAACGGCCCCAAGGCGCCCGAGGAGAAGCCGGTCGCCTCCGGTGACCCGGTCGCCACCACCGAGGCGCTGAAGAAGCTCGCCGAACCGCGCGGACTGAAGGTGCTCGCCTTCGGCGCCGCCGTCGACCAGAACGCCTTCGCCGTGAGCAGGGAATTCGCGGAGAAGAACAAGCTGCGGACGCTTTCCGATCTCGGCCGCGCCAAGCTGAAGGTGAAGATCGCGGCCGGCGACGAATGCGAGATCCGCCCCTTCTGCGCGCCGGGCCTGAAGAAGACCTACGGGATCGACGTCATCGGCGTGGACCCCAAGGGAGTCGGCACCCCGCAGGCCAAGCAGGCCGTGAAGGACGGGGTGGACCAGCTCGTCCTCACCACGACCACGGACGCGACCGTCGAGTCCTTCGGACTGGTCTTCCTCGAGGACGACAAGAAGCTCCAGAACGCGGACAACGTGCTGCCCGTGGTCCATGCGAAGGACGCCGGTTCCCCGGAGATAGCCGCCGCCCTGGACAAGATCACCAAGGTGCTGACGACGGCGGATCTCGCCGAACTCAACCGTAAGGTCGACGCCGAGCGGGCGAAGCCCGAGGACGTGGCGAAGGCCTATCTGGAGTCGAAGGGGCTGCTCAAGAAGTAGGCGCCCGGTAAGGGGAGTCGGGCGGGGCCGTCCGGGAATGGGGACGGCCCGGACCGGTGACGGCGAGAACTCGCCAAGAGATTGCCGGGCCGACCCCCCATACGGCGCCTACGCACGGTAAATTTCAGGCCATGCCACGTGGACGTCACCGCCATTCCCCACCTCTGCACAAGCTTCTGCCGCCTTCCGCGGTCGCCGGGGCTTCGGTCGTCTGTGCCGCGGGCGCCTGGCTGCTCGGTGATCCCCTGGTGCTGCGGCTGCTCGTGGCCGCCGCGGCGGCCGCCGCCGTCACCGGCGCCGTTCTCATGCGCAGTTGGGACCGCAGCGCCGGCCGTCAGGTCGCCGAGCTGAACCGGGCCCGCACCGCCGACCAGTGGAAGACCGAGGAGCGGATCGCCGAGCTGGAGTCCGACCTCGAGGAGTCGCGCGAGCTGCGCGCCCGCCTCGACGCCAAGCTGCGCGCCAAGCGGGTCGAGCTGGCCGGGCTCCGCAGCGAGCACGCCGACCTCCTGCGCCGCTACGCCACCGCCGAGACCGAGCGGGCCAGCGCGCTGGAGGGCCGCCGCGTCCTCGCCCTGGAGACGAGCGCGTCCACCGGGACGAAGGCCCTGCCCGCGGCCGGCTCCACCCCGACCCCGGAGGCGTACCGCAGGGCCGCGGAGGCCCTGCGCAACCTCGCGGCGAAGGCGGGAGGCGAGGCCGAGGAGGACGCGGAGCCCGAGCCGGCGCCCGGGGCCGAGTCCGAGGCGGAGGCGGAGGCGGCTCGGAACGAGCGGAACGAGCGGGACGAGGAGAACGAGCAGCACACGAAGACCACCGGCGCCGCCGCCCTGCGCACCGTGCCCGCCGCCGCGGCGATCGCCCCCTACGCCGCCCGCCGGCCCGTCCAGCGACCCACGGGTGGTTTCGACTACTTCGGTACGCAGGGCACGTCCGGCACGCGGGCCGCGCTGGGCGCCAAGAAGGCGGCCGCCGCGATCGAGGCCGTGCAGGACGCCGACCTCGCCGACGTCGTGGGCGAGGAGGTCCTCGCCGACGCCGCCAAGCCGGCCGCCCCCGAGCAGCGGGCGATCGGCCAGGTCATCGACCTGACCGCGCACGACGAGACCGAGCAGCTCGACGTGGCCGAGCTGCGCGGCGCGGTCAACTCGTAGGGCACACCCCGAGGTATACGCGGAAGGCGCCGGCGGACACGATCCGCCGGCGCCTTCCCGCGTCGTGGGGTCACTTGTCGATGTCGCCGACCACGAAGAAGAGCGAGCCGAGGATCGCCACCATGTCGGCGACCAGCGTCCCCGGCAGCAGCTCGGTCAGCGCCTGGATGTTGTTGTACGAGGCCGAGCGCAGCTTGAGCCGGTACGGGGTCTTCTCGCCCTTGGAGACCAGGTAGTAGCCGTTGATGCCGAGCGGGTTCTCGGTCCAGGCGTAGGTGTGTCCCTCCGGTGCCTTGAGGACCTTCGGCAGCCGCTGGTTGATGGGCCCCTGCGGCAGCTCGTCGATCCGGTCAAGGCAGGCGTCGGCGAGCTCCAGGGAGTTGTGCGTCTGATCGAGGAGGCACTCGAAGCGGGCCAGGCAGTCGCCCTCGGTCCGGGTCACCACCCGCAGGGTGTCCCGCAGCTCCCCGTACGCGAGATACGGCTCGTCCCGGCGCAGGTCGAAGTCCACCCCCGAGGCACGGGCGATGGGTCCCGACACCCCGTACGCGTGCGCGGTCTCCTGGGACAGGACGCCGACCCCGCGGGTGCGGCCCCGGAAGATCTCGTTGCCGAGCACCAGCCGGTCGTACACGTCCATCCGCGACCGCACGTCGGCGACGGCCTGCCGGGCCCGGCCCAGCCACCCGGCGGGCAGGTCCTCCTTGAGGCCGCCGACCCGGTTGAACATGTAGTGCATCCGGCCGCCGGAGACCTCCTCCATGACGGCCTGGAGCTCCTCGCGCTCGCGGAAGGCGTGGAAGACGGGGGTGATGCCGCCGAGCTCCAGCGGATACGAGCCGAGGAACATCAGGTGGTTGAGCACCCGGTTCAGCTCGGCGAGCAGCGTCCGCGTCCACACGGCCCGCTCCGGGACCTCCATGCCGAGCATCCGCTCGACGGCCATGACGACACCGAGCTCGTTGGAGAACGCGGACAGCCAGTCGTGCCGGTTGGCCAGCATGATGATCTGCCGGTAGTCCCGTGCCTCGAACAGCTTCTCGGCACCCCGGTGCATGTACCCGACGACCGGCTCGGCCTCCCGGATCACCTCGCCGTCGAGCACGAGCCGCAACCGGAGCACACCGTGCGTGGAGGGATGCTGCGGCCCGATGTTGAGCACCATGTCGGTGCTCTCCGCCGCGCCACCGATGCCGACCGTCGTCTCCGTCATGCCGGACAGTATCCCTCGCGTGCCCCGGGCGGTGGGCGTGGGCGGCACCCGGCGGCGCGGTGGCCGGTCAGCCCACGCGCTGGACCAGCCAGAGGAAGTCCCCGAGACCGCCCGGTGCGGTCAGTTCCGCGGCCTCCCCGGCGGAGGCGAGCGCGCGGACGTACCCGGCGGGGTCGGTCGAGGCCAGGGCCAGGGGCGGCCGTTCGCCGGACACGCCGAGTCCCCGCAGCGCCTCCCGCTGGGTGAGCAGCTCGGGCGCGGGCCGGGGCGGCCGACCGGCCCTGGTGCGGGCCGCCCCGGTGCCGCCGGAGTCGGGCGCCGTCCCGGTGCCGGTCCCGGCGCTCGTGGCTCCGGCGTCCTCGGTCCCGGCCGTGGCCGTCGGCCCGGTGGCCGCCGCCGCGCACGCGTCCAGGGCCACGTGGGCCGTCAGGTCACAGGTGCCGTCGGGGACCGGGGGGACCTCGCGGCCGGAGCGGAAGCCGGTGAGGGTGCCGAAGAGGGGGCGGGCGGAGGCGAGGTGGGCGTAGTCGACGGCCACCGCCGTGCCGGCCGCCAGCGACGTCACCGCCGTCGCCCAGGCCGCGTCCCGGGGGCGGCCGATCTCCGCGCGTTCGCCCGGCTCCCGCAGCGGCCACCACCGCTCGAGCCACCGCGCGTCCGGCCCCGACACGGCCCCGCCCAGCCGCTCACGACCGGCCCCGTCCACCTCCACGTAGCGCACCGTGCCCGCCTCGTCGACCTGCGCCACCTCCACCGGCACGTTGTCCAGCCACTCGTTCGCGAACAGCAGCCCCCGCTCACCTTCAGGCACCCGCTCCGTCCAGCTGATCGCCGGGTCCAGGCCCTCCGGGCGGGCCGCGCGCTCCACCCCGTACGGACGGACCCGCAGACCCGCGGGGACCGCCGCCAGCACGCCGGTCAGCAGCTCGCCCCGCCCCGCGCCCACATCCACGAACGCGACCTCGTCCGTGCCCAGCTCCCGCGCCGTCCGCACCAGGAGCCGCGCCACCGCGCCGGCGAACAGCGGTGACGCGTGCACCGACGTACGGAAGTGGCCGGCCGGCCCCTCCGGTCGCAGGAAGAAGCCCCCCGGGCCGTACAGTGCCCGCTCCATGGCGTCCCGCCAGCCCTGCCATTGACACGTCTCATCCGTCACGTGCCCCAGTCTCCACCTTGGGGAGTACGGGCCTCGAGGGAAGGATCGACCCCACGGTTGACCCCTGCACCTATCCCCTTTCCCTACGCTGGGTCACGTGCAGCGCCTCTACGACTTCCTCCGCAGACACCCGACGGGCGTCGACACCTTCTGGGCCGTCGTCCTCTTCGGGTTCTCCCTGCTGTGGGTGGCCTCGTCCGTCCCGGCGGTCGTCGAGCCCGTCCCCTACGCGGTCGTCGGCGCGCTGTTCTCCCTGGTCGTCGCCCTGCGGCGGCGCATGCCCGAGAAGATGCTGCTGCTCACGGTCGCTCTCGGCCTCGCCCAGCTCGCCTTCGGGATCATCCCCTTCATGGCGGACTTCGCCATGCTCGTGATCATCTACACCGTCGCCGCGCACGACGGGCCGCGCTGGGCCTCCCGGCTCGCCCTCGTCGGCGGGCTGAGTGCCAGCACGCTCTCCCAGCTGCGCTGGCCGGTGCAGGAGGGCAGCGACTCGCTCGCCGCCAAGATCTTCTTCACGATCATGATGGCCGTGCCCTTCGCGCTCGCCTGGGTCCTCGGCGACTCCCTGCGCACCCGCCGCGCCTACTTCGCCCAGCTGGAGGAACGCGCCTCCCGCCTGGAGAAGGAACGCGAGGCGCAGGCCAAGGTCGCCGTCGCCGCCGAACGCGCCCGGATCGCCCGCGAGCTGCACGACGTCGTCGCCCACAACGTCTCCGTGATGGTGGTGCAGGCCGACGGCGCCGCCTACGTCATGGACTCCTCGCCGGAGACCGCCAAGCAGGCCCTGGAGACCATCTCCGGCACCGGCCGCCAGGCCCTCGCCGAGATGCGGCGGCTGCTCGGCATCCTCCGCACCGGCGAACACCAGGAGGCCGGCGAGTACGTGCCGCAGCCCGACGTCCAGCAGATCGAGGACCTGGTCGAGCAGGTCCGCGGCGCCGGTCTCGCCGTCGACTTCAAGATCGAGGGCACCCCGCGCCCGCTGCCCAGCGGCGTCGAGCTCACCGCGTACCGGATCGTCCAGGAAGCCCTCACCAACACCCGCAAGCACGGCGGCCCCGACGCCGGTGCCAGCGTCCGCCTCGTCTACTTCGACGACGGCCTCGGACTGCTCGTCGAGGACGACGGGCGGGGCGCGCCGCAGGAGATGTACGAGGACGGCGGCGCCGACGGCCGCGGCCACGGTCTGATCGGCATGCGCGAGCGCGTCGGCATGGTCGGCGGCACCCTCGACGCCGGCCCGCGCCCCGGCGGCGGCTTCCGCATCAGCGCCCTGCTCCCCCTCAAGCCCGCTCACTGACGACCCCTAAGGATCCCCATGTCCATCCGCGTGATGCTCGTCGACGACCAGGTGCTGCTGCGCACCGGCTTCCGCATGGTGCTGGCCGCCCAGCCGGACATGGAGGTCGTCGCGGAGGCGGGCGACGGGGTGGAGGCCCTGGAGGTCCTGCGGGGCACGGCGGTGGACGTGGTCCTGATGGACGTGCGCATGCCCAAGCTGGACGGGGTGGAGACGACCCGGCGGATCTGCGCGCAGCCCGACGCCCCGAAGGTGCTGATCCTGACCACCTTCGACCTCGACGAATACGCCTTCTCCGGGCTCAAGGCGGGCGCGAGCGGCTTCATGCTCAAGGACGTGCCGCCCGGCGAACTCCTCGGAGCGATCCGTTCCGTCCACAGCGGTGACGCGGTCGTCGCGCCGTCCACCACCCGCCGCCTCCTCGACCGCTTCTCCCCGATGCTGCCCTCGGCCGGGCCCGAGCCGCGCCAGAAGGAGCTCGACCGGCTCACCGACCGGGAACGCGAGGTGATGATGCTGGTGGCGCAGGGCCTGTCGAACGGCGAGATCGCCGCCCGGCTGGTGCTGTCCGAGGCCACCGTGAAGACCCATGTGGGCCGCATCCTCACCAAGCTCGGCCTGCGCGACCGCGTCCAGGTCGTCGTCCTCGCGTACGAGACCGGCCTCGTCCGGGCCGGCGGCGGAGCGGTCTGAACGGCCGCCGCTCCCGTCCGCTCCCGTCCGCCCGCGCACCGGGGGCTCGTACCGGGTCAGCGCCGGTCAGCGCCGGGTCAGGAAGGCTCTCACCGCCTCCTTCACGTCCTGCTCCGTCCACTCCAGACCCGGCGCGTTGATCGTCACCTCCGTCACCGCCATGCCCGGCGGGCCGCTCGCGGGGGCGGGGAACCAGCGGCGGAAGAGGGTGGTGCCGGTGTCCTCGGCGAGGGAGAGGGCGGCGGCGGTGAGGGCGTCGGGCTCGTACGGCAGCCAGACGCGGAACTGGTGGGTGTGCGGGACCTCCGGCTGGACGCGGAACCAGGGCACGCCCGCTTCGGCGAAGGCCTCCCGCAGCGCGGCGGCGACCACGCGCGCCTGAGCCACGTACGCCGGCAGCCGGGGCAGCTCCGTGTCCAGGCCGCGCAGGGCGGACAGGGCCGCCGGATACTGCTGGAAGACCTGGCCGCCGTAGCGGTGGCGCCACAGGCGGGCCTCCTCCACCAGCTCGTCGGGGCCGGCGAGGGCCGCGCCCGACAGGCCGCCGAGCGACTTGTAGAACGACACGTAGACGCTGTCCGCGAGGCCGGCGATCTCCGGCAGACCACGGCCGAAACGGGTCGGGCAGTCCCACAGCCGCGCCCCGTCGAAGTGGACCACCGCGTCCCGCTCGCGGGCCGCCTCCACCACCTCGACGAGCTCGTCCCAGGTCGGCAGCACGAAGCCCGCGTCCCGCAGCGGCAGCTCCACCATCAGCGCCCCGAACGGCTCCGGGTGCTCCCGCACCTCCTCGGCCGTCGGCAGCCGCGGCTCGTCCGTCAGGTGGACCGTGCGCAGGCCGCTGACCGCCCCGAAGGCTCCGCTCTCGTGCAGCTCGGGGTGGGCGAGCGGGTGCAGGGCCACCACCGCGTTCCCGGTCCGGCCGGCCCAGCAGCGGAGCGCCACCTGCTGGGCCATGGTCCCGGTGGGGAAGAAGGCCGCGGCGGGAAAGCCCAGCTCCTCGGCGACCCGGCGCTCCAGCCGCTCGACGACCGCGTCGCCGTACATGTCGACCGGCCCGTCCCCGTACGGCGTCGTGGCGGCCCAGTCGGCCAGCTCGCGCAGCCGCCCGCCGGTGGTGCCGTCCATCGAGGTCTCCCACAGTCGGCGCGGGGCGCCGCCCCACACCCGGGCGCGGTACTCGCGGGCCGGTTCCTCGACGCATCGCTGATCGGATTCCATGGCCCGATCATCGACCATGGAACGGGACTCCTCACCGGAGTTTTCCCCAGCCCCGATGTGATCGTCACACTGCCGCCCACACCCTGTGGACAGTCGCAGGAGAGCGCGAAACGCTGGCGTAGCATGACCAGAAATCGTCCGGTACCCGCCGCGGACTGGAACGGAAGGCCGACCCGCATCGTGAACGCACCACCAGCAGCACCCCGGCAGCAGTCCGACCGGGCCGAGGACCGCCCCGCCCGGCTCACCGTCGGGGTCGTCGGCGCCGGCCGGGTGGGCCCCGCCCTCGCCGCGTCCCTCCAGCTCGCCGGGCACCGCCCGGTGGCCGTCTCGGCGGTCTCCGACGCCTCCCGGCGCCGCGCCGCCGCCCTGCTGCCCGACGTCCCCGTCGTCGAGCCCGCGCAGGTGCTCGCGCGCGCGGACCTGGTCCTGCTCACCGTCCCCGACGACGCCCTGCCCGGGCTCGTCGAGGGCCTCGCCGACACGGGCGCCGTGCGCCCCGGCCAGCTCCTGGTGCACACCTCCGGGCGGTACGGGGTGCGGGTCCTGGACCCGGCCCGCAGGGCCGGCGCCCTGCCCCTGGCCCTGCATCCCGCGATGACCTTCACCGGCACCTCCGTGGACGTCCAGCGGCTCGCCGGCTGCTCCTTCGGCGTCACCGCCCCCGAGGAGCTGCGGCTGGCCGCCGAGGCCCTCGTCATCGAGATGGGCGGCGAGCCCGAGTGGATCGCCGAGGAGAACCGGCCGCTCTACCACGCGGCCCTCGCGCTGGGCGCCAACCACCTGGTCACCCTGGTCGCCCAGGCCATGGAGCTGCTCCGCTCGGCCGGGGTCGCCGCCCCGGACCGGATGCTCGGCCCGCTGCTCGGCGCCGCCCTGGACAACGCGCTGCGGTCCGGCGACTCCGCCCTGACCGGGCCCGTCGCCCGGGGGGACGCCGGCACCGTCGCCGCCCATGTCGCCGAACTGCACAAGCACGCGCCGGGCACCGTCGCCGGTTATCTGGCGATGGCCCGCGCCACCGCCGACCGCGCGCTCGCGCACGGCCTGCTCAAGCCCGAGCTGGCCCAGGACCTGCTGGGCGTGCTCGCCGCCGACACCTCGGCGGACCCGACCGGACCCGCCGAGGGGCCGCAAGGAGACGATCGATGAGCTTGTCCGCCCGCGACCGCGCCGAGGGCGAGCGGCCCGTCCGCCAGTCGGCCGAGCTCCTGCCCACGGTCGAGGACCTCCAGGACTTCGTCGCCCACCGCTCGGGCGGCGGCCTCGCCGTGGTCATGACGATGGGCGCCCTCCACGAGGGCCACGCCACCCTGATCCGCACCGCCCGCGAGCGGGTGGGGAAGAAGGGCGTCGTCGTCGCCACCGTCTTCGTCAATCCGCTGCAGTTCGGCGCGGGCGAGGACCTCGACCGCTATCCCCGCACCCTCGACGCCGACCTGGCGCTCGCCGTCGCGGCCGGCGCCGACGCCGTCTTCGCGCCCGGCGTCGACGAGGTCTACCCCGGCGGGGAGCCGCAGGTGCGGATCACCGCCGGTCCCATGGGCGAGCGCCTCGAAGGCGCCTCACGGCCCGGCCACTTCGACGGCATGCTCACCGTCGTCGCCAAGCTCCTCCACCTGACGGGCCCGGACCTGGCGTTCTTCGGCCAGAAGGACGCCCAGCAGCTGGCGCTGATCCGCCGCATGGTCCGCGACCTGAACTTCCCGGTCGAGGTCGTCGGCGTGCCAACGGTGCGCGAGAGCGACGGCCTCGCCCTGTCCAGCCGTAACCGCTATCTGTCGACCGAGGAGCGCCGTACGGCGCTGGCGCTGTCCCGGGCGCTGTTCGCCGCCCGTGACCGGCTCGCAGCCCAGGAGGCGCTGCGCGCCAGGGCCACGGCCCTGCCCGCCGCGCAGGGACGGGCCGAGACCCGCGCGGAGGCGCTGTCCCGGCTCGGCGAGGCCCGCGCCGCCGCCGACGCCCACGCGGTCGCCCAGGCCGCCGAGGGCGGGGGCGCCGAGGCCGTGCGGGCGGCCGCCCAGGCCGTCCTGGACGACGCGGCGAAGGCCGATCCGCCGCTCCTTCTGGACTATCTGGCCCTGGTCGATCCGGCCGACTTCACCGAGGTCGCCGACGACCACGACGGAGAGGCCATCCTCGCCGTCGCCGCGCGGGTGGGGACCACGCGGCTCATCGACAACCTCCCCCTGACCTTCGGAGTCACGAAGTGACCGGAATACGGCTGCACGCGCCCGCCCCGGGCTGGTCCATCGACGCGGACGTCGTCGTGGTCGGCTCCGGCGTCGCCGGCCTGACCGCGGCCCTGCGCTGCACCTCCGCCGGGCTGCGCACGGTCGTCGTCACCAAGGCCCGGCTCGACGACGGCTCCACCCGCTGGGCCCAGGGCGGCATCGCCGCCGCGCTCGGCGAGGGCGACACCCCCGAGCAGCACCTCGACGACACCCTCGTCGCGGGCGCCGGGCTGTGCGACGAGCGGGCCGTGCGCACCCTGGTCACCGAGGGCCCCGGCGCCGTCCAGCGGCTCATCGCCACCGGCGCCGCCTTCGACCGCACCGACGACGGCGAGATCGCCCTCACCCGCGAGGGCGGCCACCACCGCCGCCGGATCGCGCACGCCGGCGGCGACGCGACCGGCGCCGAGATCTCCCGCGCCCTGGTCGAGGCGATACGCGACGGGGGCGTGCGCTTCATCGAGCACGCCCTCGTCCTCGATCTCCTCAAGGACGCCGAGGGCCGTACGGCCGGCGTCACCCTGCACGTCATGGGCGAGGGCCAGCACGACGGCGTCGGCGCCGTCCACGCCCCCGCCGTGGTCCTCGCCACCGGCGGCATGGGCCAGGTCTTCTCCGCCACCACCAACCCGGCCGTCTCCACCGGCGACGGCGTGGCGCTCGCGCTGCGCGCCGGCGCGGAGGTCTCCGACCTGGAGTTCGTCCAGTTCCACCCGACGGTGCTGTTCCTGGGCGCCGGTTCCGAGGGCCAGCAGCCGCTGGTGTCCGAGGCGGTACGGGGCGAGGGCGCCCACCTCGTCGACGCCGACGGGGTCCGTTTCATGATCGGGCAGCACGAGCTGGCCGAGCTGGCGCCCCGGGACATCGTCGCCAAGGCGATCATGCGCCGGATGCAGGAGAAGGGCGTCGAGCACATGTACCTCGACGCCCGCCACTTCGGCGCCGAGATGTGGGAGCGGCGCTTCCCGACGATCCTGGCGGCCTGCCGCGCCCATGGCATCGACCCGGTCACCGAGCCGATCCCGGTCGCCCCGGCCGCCCACTACGCCTCCGGCGGCGTCCGCACCGACCTGCACGGCCGTACGACCGTGCCGGGCCTGTACGCGTGCGGCGAGGTCGCCTGCACCGGCGTGCACGGCGCGAACCGGCTGGCCTCGAACTCGCTCCTGGAGGGCCTGGTCTTCGCCGAGCGGATCGCCGACGACGTCGTCGCCCACGCCGCCGGCCGGGGCCCCGCCGTTCCGGTGGCGCACCCGCAGCCCGTGGTCCTGCCGCTGATCGAACCGAGCGTCCGCCGCCGCATCCAGCGCGTCATGACCCAGGGCGCCGGAGTGCTCAGGTCCGCAGAGAGCCTGCGCACGGCGTCCCGGGAACTGGACGCGCTCGACATCCCCGCTGGAGACGCCGCAGACGCCGGAGACGCGGCCGGCGCGGACGCGACGGGCGACCGGAAGACCGCCGAGCCGGGCGTGGAGTCCTGGGAGACCACCAACCTGCTCGCCGTCGCCCGCTTCCTGGTCGCGGCCGCCTCCGACCGCGAGGAGACCCGCGGCTGCCACTGGCGCGAGGACCGGCCCGACCGGGACGACGCGACCTGGCGCCGCCATCTGGTCGTACGCCTGACGTCCGACCGGCGACTGGCGGTGCACCGCACCGCCACCGCAGACTTTCCGCCCGTAACCCCCGACGCACCCAGGGAGCCGCAGCCGTGAGCACGCCCGAAGAAGCACGTCCGGAGCCCGTGGACGTGCCCCTCATCCAGATCAACGCACCCGCCGAGGCCGGTGGCGGCTGCGGCGACGGCTGTGGCTGCGGCGAGGCCGACGAGTTCGAGTGCGGCCTCGACCCGGCGCTCGCCCAGCTCCTCGCCGACGCCGGGCTCGACCCGGTGCAGGTCGAGGACATCGCGCACCTGGCCATCGCCGAGGACCTCGACGGCGGCGTGGACGTGACGACGGTGGCGACCGTCCCCGAGGACGCCGTCGCGACCGCCGACTTCACCGCCCGCGAGGCCGGTGTGGTGGCCGGTCTCCGGGTCGCCGAGGCGGTCCTGTCGATCGTCTGCACCGACGAGTTCGAGGTCGAGCGGCACGTCGAGGACGGCGAGCGGGTCGAGGCCGGCGACAAGCTGCTCAGCGTCACCGCCCGCACCCGCGACCTGCTCACCGGCGAGCGCAGCGCGCTGAACATCCTGTGCCGCCTGTCCGGCATCGCCACCGCCACCCGCGCCTGGGCGGACGCCCTGGAGGGCACGTCGGCGAAGGTCCGCGACACCCGCAAGACCACCCCCGGCCTGCGCGCCCTGGAGAAGTACGCGGTGCGCTGCGGCGGCGGCGTCAACCACCGCATGTCGCTGTCGGACGCGGCGCTGGTGAAGGACAACCACGTGGTGGCCGCCGGCGGAGTGGCCGAGGCGTTCAAGGCCGTACGGGAGCGCTTCCCGGACGTGCCGATCGAGGTCGAGGTCGACACCATGCACCAGGTCCGCGAGGTCCTGGACGCGGGCGCCGACCTGATCCTGCTGGACAACTTCACGCCGATCGAGACGGAGGAGGCGGTCGCCCTGGTCGCCGGCCGGGCGATCCTGGAGTCCTCCGGCCGGCTCACCCTGGAGAACGCGGCGGCGTACGCGGCGACCGGCGTGGACTACCTGGCGGTGGGCGGCCTCACGCACTCCTCGCCGATCCTCGACATCGGCCTCGACCTGCGCGAGGTGCGGGGCTGATGCTGCTCACCATCGACGTCGGCAACACGCAGACGGTGCTCGGTCTCTTCGACGGGGAGGAGATCGTCGAGCACTGGCGCATCTCCACCGATCCGCGGCGCACCGCCGACGAGTGGGCGGTCCTGCTGCAGGGCCTCATGGGCATGCATCCGCTGCTCGGCGTCGAGCTGAGCGACGGCATCGGGGGCATCGCCATCTGCGCGACGGTCCCCTCGGTGCTGCACGAGCTGCGCGAGGTGACGCGGCGCTATTACGGGGACGTCCCCGCGGTCCTGGTGGAGCCGGGCGTCAAGACGGGCGTCCCCATCCTCACGGACAACCCCAAGGAGGTCGGCGCCGACCGCGTCATCAACGCGGTCGCGGCCGTCGAGCTGTACGGCGGTCCGGCGATCGTCGTCGACTTCGGCACGGCGACGACGTACGACGCGGTCACCGCGCGCGGCGAGTACGCGGGCGGCGCCATCGCCCCGGGCATCGAGATCTCGGTCGAGGCGCTCGGTGTGAAGGGCGCCATGCTCCGCAAGATCGAGCTGGCCCGCCCGCGCAGCGTGATCGGCAAGAACACGGTCGAGGCGATGCAGTCCGGCATCGTCTTCGGTTACGCGGGCCAGGTGGACGGCGTGGTCGCGCGGATGAAGCAGGAGCTGGCCGGCCCGAACGGGGACCCGTCGGCCGTGACGGTCATCGCGACCGGCGGTCTGGCGCCGATGGTGCTGGCGGACTCGAAGGAGATCGACGCGCACGAGCCGTGGCTGACGCTGATCGGCCTGCGGATGGTCTACGAGCGGAACGTGTCGCGCATGTAGCGCGGCCGGTCGCGTACGCAGGGCCGGGCCGGCAGGGCCGGGCAGGGCGGGTAGGGCCGGGTGGGCGACCTTTCGACCCGATCGGCGGACCGACCCGCCGAGAAGATCGAAAAGCGCGGGGATTTGTCCGATTAGCGCGTATCGTCGGCCCATGCCCACGCCCTACGGACCCCGCGGCGGCATGGCGTTCAGCGCGGACGAGCTGCGTGTGCTCCGACGCGCCCTCGCCACCGCACTCAACCCTGCCCCCCTTCAGGACGACGACGTCCAGGACTGCCTGCGCCTGGCCGATTCCGTGGACGAGGCGGTGCGCGAGGCAGGCCGGCAGCGCGCCTTCCTCCTCGCGGACCTGGTCCGCTACCGCCAGGCCCTGCCCGCCGCCCTGCCCGGCTATCTGGCGCTCCTGAAGGACGCCCTGGCCGCCGGCTACGACCCCGGCGCCGACGACCTCGCCGCCCTGCGGGCCCTGCGCGGCAACCCGGCGGCCGCCGCGCTGCTGGCCCGCTGCCAGGTCCTGGCGGAACGATCCGTCCGCGCCCGCCTGGCCCGTGTCGCCCAGGCCGGCACCCGGACACCGCTCACCGCCCCGGCCCCCGCCCGGCCGCGCACCCCGCTTCCCGCCCCCGTCGCGGCGCGGACCCCGGCCCCGGCCGGCACCGCGCCCGCACCGCGCACCCGGCTGCTCGCCCTGCCCGGCGGCCGCGCGGCCGAGGAGGGCCCGAGGGCGCCCGCCCCGGACGGTCCCGGACGGCCCGGGCCGAAACCGCCCGCGCCGGGCGAGCGACCGGTGCCCAAGCCCTCCGAGGTGTTCCCGCCGCGCCGGCGCCCCGTACCGCCGCCCCCGCCCGAAGAACGCGCCGCCGGATAGCTACTCTGGACGCCATGGACTACGTATCCGCGCTCCTGCCCCCCGTCGTGATGGCCGCGTTCTTCATCGGCCTCGTCGTCACGATCGTCAAGAGCCAGGGCGGACCGAACAAGGCCAAGGAGGACGCGGCCGTGGACGCCGCCCTCTCCCGCGCCGAGTCCGCCCGCCAGCAGGGCGGCAGCACCGCCCCGTAGCAGGGACCGGGGCCCCGAGGACGTACGACCGCCGTCAGGCCGTACGTCCTTTTTGCTGTCTCCCGAGGCGTTTCGTCCAGGAATGGGTGTGTATTCACCGGTCTCGCACTAAGGTGGCGCTGTGCCCCGTCAATTGGGAGAGCTGGAAGACGCCGTCATGACCCGCGTCTGGCAATGGAACCGCCCGGTGACCGTCCGGGAAGTCCTGGAGGATCTCCAGCAGGAACGGTCCATCGCCTACACCACCGTCATGACGGTATTGGACAATCTCCATCAGAAGGGCTGGGTGCGCAGGGAAGTCGAAGGCCGCGCCTATCGATATACGGCGGTCTCCACCCGGGCCGCCTACTCGGCCGCACTGATGAACGAGGCCTGGGCGCAGAGCGACAACCCCGCCGCGGCCCTCGTCGCCTTCTTCGGGATGATGTCGCCCGAACAGCGCGAGGCACTGAACGACGCCGTCCGTATCGCCCGCCAGGACACCCCCGAAGCCGCCCCCGCGCCACCCGCCGAAACGGCCGAGGGCGGCGAGGAGACCGGCGGCCCCGGGCGATAACGTCCCTCCATGTCATCCGCTTCCGTCAATGCCGTCACCGTGCGCCGGGCCCGCACCTCCGATGTCGCCGCTCTGCGCCGTCTCGTCGACCCCTACGCGCGCCGCGGCATCCTCCTCGACAAGGCGACCGTGACGCTTTACGAGGACATCCAGGAGTTCTGGGTCGCCGAACGCGACGACGACGGCGTGGTGGTCGGCTGCGGCGCCCTGCACGTGATGTGGGAAGACCTCGCCGAAGTCCGCACTCTCGCCGTCGACCCCGACTTCAAGGGCGCCGGAGTGGGACATCAGGTGCTCGACAAGTTGCTGCACACCGCGCGATGGCTGGGTGTCCGCCGGGTTTTCTGCCTCACCTTCGAAGTCGACTTCTTCGCGAAGCACGGCTTCGTCGAGATCGGCGAGACTCCGGTCGACGGAGATGTCTACAGCGAGCTGCTGCGTTCCTATGACGAGGGTGTCGCCGAGTTCCTGGGTCTCGAACGAGTGAAGCCGAACACCTTGGGCAACAGCCGGATGCTTCTGCACCTGTGACCGGGCGGGCGGATCGGGGCGTCTTCGGAGTGCCTATGTCCGAATCGCGCACGTTTCCCGCGTTGCCGGGGTTCTGAACCTCTGCCAGGGGTTTGTGTTTTTCCGGGAAAAGCGGTTTCCTTTCCGCGTACTGCATTTTCGATGAAAGGAAATCCGGTGGCACAGAAGGTTCAGGTCCTTCTTGTCGATGACCTCGACGGCGGCGAGGCGGACGAGACCGTGACGTTCGCTCTGGACGGCAAGTCTTACGAGATCGACCTCACCACCGCCAACGCGGACAAGCTCCGTGACCTGCTCGAGCCGTACACCAAGAATGGCCGTCGCACCGGTGGCCGCAGCGCCGGCACCCGCGGCAAGGGCCGTGTCGCCGCTTCCGGTGGCAGCCCGGACACCGCCAAGATCCGCGCCTGGGCGAAGGAGAACGGCTACAACGTGAACGACCGCGGTCGCGTGCCCGCCGAGATCAAGGCCGCCTACGAGGACGCGAACCGCTGAGCGCCTCGCTGCTGAGCCGCCGCCCCCGCCTCCGGCTCCGGCCGGCGGCCCCGGGCAGCACTCAGCAGCCGCACCCGGTGGCACTCGGCGGCCGCGGCGGCCACGAGCCGCACCAGACAGGGCCGGCCGGCGTCGGCGGGGCGTCCCCCCAGCGAGGGCCGCAGGGCCGGCAGCGAGGACTCGACCTCGCGCCCCGGCTCCGGGGCCCTCAGCCACACCGCGGCGTCCGGCGTGCCGGAACCGCCGCGACCGGCGGGTCTCAGGCCGGGGGGTACGGGGGCGGTCATCCGGCCGTCGGTGCCGAGCATCGCCAGATCCAGTGAGATCCCGCCCCACTCCAGCCAGTCGAGCAGCCCGGGAAGCTCCTCCGCGCTCCCCGCTGCCACGAGCAGCCGCATCCGCCGCCCCATGAGGGCCACCGGACCGACGGCGGCGCCCAACCGGCGCAGCACGCCGCGGCCGGCCGCCGCCGGCAGCTCCAGGACGTCGAACCGCAGCCCCGTCACCAGTTGCACCGGTGGCCCGGCGGCGGTCGCCCAGCCGAGCTCGTGCTCGTACCACCGCGCCAGACCGCCGTCGATCGGCGAGCGGGGCGGCGGGACGGTGAGGGCCATACCGGGGGAACGCCCCCGGGACCCGGCGGGTTACGGCGAACGGTGACCGAGAGTCCTCGCTCGGGAGCACCGGGTGTCCATGATGGGGGCGTACGGGTGCATTCGACCGCGCAAGGTTGTTCGCCCGTAGCGGAGGGAACCGGGGTGCGCCGCATGGAGTGTCGGTACTTACGGGTAAGACATTCCATGTGAGGAGGGGCGTCTCGCAGGCGGAAGCGTCTCACGTTCGCCATCGGCGTACTGAAGCCGTGGCTAACAGCTTGGCCTGCGGGAACATCGTCTCGCACCATCGAGTTGGAGCATTTGTCGGCTGTTCGGCAGCAGGTCTCCCCGAGAAGTAAGGGGGTGATCCGGACGGATGTCGGCAGTTGGAATGAGCGGTCCCCGCTTGCGGGACTAAGCTGCGGAAGGACAGGGAGGGGATCGACCCCTAACTGACTGACCGCTCTGAGGAGCGATTAACGATGTTCGAGAGGTTCACCGACCGCGCGCGGCGGGTTGTCGTCCTGGCTCAGGAAGAAGCCCGGATGCTCAACCACAACTACATCGGCACCGAGCACATCCTCCTGGGCCTTATCCACGAGGGTGAGGGTGTCGCCGCTAAGGCCCTGGAGAGCCTCGGGATTTCGCTCGAGGCGGTCCGCCAGCAGGTGGAGGAGATCATCGGCCAGGGCCAGCAGGCCCCGTCCGGGCACATCCCCTTCACCCCTCGTGCCAAGAAGGTCCTGGAGCTGTCGCTCCGGGAGGCCCTCCAGCTCGGCCACAACTACATCGGCACCGAGCACATCCTGCTCGGCCTGATCCGCGAGGGCGAGGGCGTCGCCGCCCAGGTCCTCGTGAAGCTGGGCGCCGATCTCAACCGGGTCCGGCAGCAGGTCATCCAGCTGCTCTCCGGCTACCAGGGCAAGGAAGCCGCCACCGCCGGCGGTCCTGCCGAGGGCACGCCCTCGACGTCCCTGGTCCTCGACCAGTTCGGCCGCAACCTCACCCAGGCGGCCCGCGAGTCCAAGCTCGACCCGGTCATCGGGCGCGAGAAGGAGATCGAGCGGGTCATGCAGGTGCTGTCCCGCCGGACCAAGAACAACCCGGTCCTCATCGGCGAGCCCGGCGTCGGCAAGACGGCGGTCGTCGAGGGCCTGGCCCAGGCCATCGTCAAGGGCGAGGTGCCCGAGACCCTCAAGGACAAGCACCTCTACACCCTGGACCTCGGCGCGCTGGTCGCCGGCTCCCGCTACCGCGGTGACTTCGAGGAGCGCCTGAAGAAGGTCCTCAAGGAGATCCGCACCCGCGGCGACATCATCCTGTTCATCGACGAGCTCCACACCCTCGTGGGTGCGGGTGCCGCCGAGGGCGCGATCGACGCCGCCAGCATCCTCAAGCCGATGCTGGCCCGCGGCGAGCTGCAGACCATCGGTGCCACCACGCTCGACGAGTACCGCAAGTACCTGGAGAAGGACGCGGCCCTCGAGCGCCGCTTCCAGCCGATCCAGGTCGCCGAGCCGTCGCTGCCGCACACGATCGAGATCCTCAAGGGTCTGCGCGACCGCTACGAGGCCCACCACCGGGTCTCCATCACGGACGAGGCCCTCGTCCAGGCCGCGACCCTGGCCGACCGCTACATCTCGGACCGCTTCCTGCCCGACAAGGCGATCGACCTGATCGACGAGGCCGGCTCCCGGATGCGCATCCGCCGGATGACCGCGCCGCCGGACCTCCGCGAGTTCGACGAGAAGATCGCCGCCGTCCGCCGGGACAAGGAGTCCGCGATCGACTCGCAGGACTTCGAGAAGGCCGCCTCCCTGCGCGACAAGGAGAAGCAGCTCCTCGCCGCGAAGACCAAGCGGGAGAAGGAGTGGAAGGCCGGCGACATGGACGTCGTCGCCGAGGTCGACGGCGAGCTGATCGCCGAGGTCCTCGCGACCGCCACCGGCATCCCGGTCTTCAAGCTGACCGAGGAGGAGTCCTCGCGACTGCTCCGCATGGAGGACGAGCTCCACAAGCGCGTCATCGGCCAGAAGGACGCCGTCATCGGCCTCTCGCGCGCCATCCGGCGTACGCGTGCCGGCCTGAAGGACCCGAAGCGTCCCGGTGGCTCGTTCATCTTCGCCGGTCCGTCCGGTGTCGGTAAGACCGAGCTGTCCAAGGCGCTCGCCGAATTCCTCTTCGGCGACGAGGACGCGATGATCTCCCTCGACATGTCGGAGTTCAGCGAGAAGCACACGGTCTCCCGCCTCTTCGGTTCTCCGCCCGGATACGTCGGCTACGAAGAGGGCGGCCAGCTCACCGAGAAGGTGCGCCGCAAGCCGTTCTCCGTGGTCCTCTTCGACGAGGTCGAGAAGGCCCACCCCGATATCTTCAATTCCCTTCTCCAGATCCTGGAGGACGGTCGTCTGACCGACTCCCAGGGCCGGGTCGTGGACTTCAAGAACACGGTCATCATCATGACGACCAACCTCGGGACCAGGGACATCTCGAAGGGCTTCAACCTCGGCTTCGCGGCCCAGGGCGACACGAAGTCCAACTACGAGCGGATGAAGGCGAAGGTCAGCGACGAGCTGAAGCAGCACTTCCGCCCGGAGTTCCTCAACCGTGTGGACGACGTCATCGTCTTCCCGCAGCTGACCCAGGACGACATCCTCCAGATCGTCGACCTGATGATCGGCCGTGTCGACGAGCGCCTGAAGGACCGGGACATGGGCATCGAGCTCTCCCAGTCCGCGAAGGAGCTCCTCGCGAAGAAGGGTTACGACCCGGTGCTGGGCGCCCGTCCGCTGCGTCGGACGATCCAGCGCGAGATCGAGGACACCCTCTCCGAGAAGATCCTCTTCGGCGACCTGCGGCCCGGCCACATCGTGGTCGTGGACACCGAGGGCGAGGGCGAGGAGCGCACGTTCACCTTCCGCGGCGAGGAGAAGTCGGCTCTGCCGGACGTCCCTCCGGTGGAGGCGGCGGGCGGCGCGGGCCCGAACCTGTCGAAGGACGCGTAACGCTGCGCTGAGCTGAGCCAGCGCTGAAGGGGCGGCCCCGGAACCTCATGGTCCCGGGGCCGCCCCTTTGTGTGTCGTCAGGTCTGGATCCGGACGGCCGGCGGGAGGTGCTCGGTGCCGGTGAGGGTGAGGCCCATCGCCTGGAGCTCGGTGAGCCGGGGGAGGGCGGCGAGCGCGGAGACGTCCATGGTGTCCCCCGAGTCGACGAGGACGTGCAGCTTCCGCAAGGTGGGGAACAGCCGCACCAGCCGGTCCAGCGAGGGCAGGTTCGACCGGCGGGCATCGATGACCAGCTCGTCCAGGTCGGGCAGTCGCAGCCCGTCCGGACAGGAGAACAGGTCGATGGCGTGGATCGCGAGCACGAGGAGGCGCTTCAGCTCCGCCACCTCGCGCCATTCCATGGGCGTCATGCGCGCGTCCCACAGCAGGAGCTGATCCAGCCCGGCGTGCTCCCCCAGGGCCGCAAGACCGTCCTCCGGCCAGGCGGTGAAGTGCAGCCTGCGCAGGGGGGTGGACCGCGCGAGGTCGCCGAGTCGCCAGTGGGCCTCCGCGGGAAGGCGCAGCCTGAGGCTCGCCAGCCGCCCGAGCGAGGCGAGCGCGGCCAGATCCGGCCGTACGTCGCTCCGCGTCAGGTCGAGCACCCGGGGGTCGCAGCGCTCGAGCAGGGCGGCCACCTGCCCGTCCGACACCTCGGAGCGGATGTCGAGCGCATCGGGGAGGGAGGCGAGACGAAGGATCTCCCCGGCCCGCTCGTCGTCCACGACGGTGTACCGCAGGCCGGTGGGGTCGAGACGGCTCACGATCGCGTCGGCGTAGGGCCCGGCCTCGAACCGCCCCCAGCCCCACACGAGCTGCGAGCGGACGCTCAGCGCGGGATGGGCGGCGAACCGGGCCAGGTACGGGATCGCCGCGTCGAGCTCGATGTGGGTTCCCGTCGTCACCGCCATCAGGGCTTCCTCCTCGCTCAGCCCCTCCGGGCCGGGGAGCAGGTCGAGGACGAGCCGGCCCACCTGGGCCAGCTCCCGTGCCTCCTCCAGGCTGCGGGGCGGGATGAGGTCCGCCGTACGGGCCAGGACGGCGTTGCGGACCTCCGGGGCGACCTCCGTGGCGTGGTCCATGGCCGACGCGGCCAGGAGCAGGACCCGCAACCGGGTGGTGCGGTCCTCGGTCGTGTCGGCCGCCGCGAGCAGCTCGCCCAGGATCTCGGCGCACTCGCGCGGGCGGGCGTGGCCGACCGCCATGCGGATGACGTCCTCCCACTGGTCGTCGGCGGCGTGGGAGATCAGCACGCCGATGTCCCAGCGGTCCACGAGCGCCTTGGCGGCCAGGTAGTCCTGGAAGGTGCGGTGGACGAAGTCGATCGTGTCGGCGGTGGGCTCGCGCAGCAGGCCGCTGCGGTGCAGAAGGTGGGTGAAGACCGTCTCGGTGTCGTACGCCGAGGCGTCCAGGACCGCCGGCACGGCCTCCTGGACGACCGAGCGGGCGTGGTCGCGGTCCATCTGCGTGCGGCCGTTCAGGGCGAGCCAGTACGCGAGGCGCTGGATCAGCTGGATCTGCGGGGCCTCGTCGAGCGCGATGCCGTACGGGGTGCCCATGTCCCGCTCCCGGTCGCGGCGGGTCAGCAGCATGGACAGGGCGGCCTCGTAGAGCGCCTTGCGGCCCCGGGGGAGATAGCCGCGGCGGTCACGGTGGAGGGCGCAGATCAGGCCGCACATCAGGGGGTTGGTGGCGAGCTGGGCGACGTGCTCGGTGGTGCGCAGCGCGTCGAGCAGCGGCTGCTCGTAGGGGGCGGCGTCCGGGCCCGCGGCCTGGTGCCAGCGGCGTACGAAGGTGGCCACTTCGGTACGGGACATGGGGGAGAGGCTGAGCTCGGTGAAGCCGTCCCCGGCCAGCCAGTCGTCGCCCACGGCGCTGGGGCGCGAGGTCACGAGCCAGCGGTTGCCGTCCCCGTAGGCGGAGAGCAGGTCGCGGAGCCATCGGCGGGCCCGGCCGCGTTCGGCCTCGGGGATCTCGTCGATGCCGTCGATCAGGACCAGGCCGCGCCCGGCGGTCAGGACCCGGTCGACCCAGCCGTCGGGGGCGGTGAGGGGGCAGCCGGCGGCGGCGAGGAAGTCCTCGGCGGCGGGCAGCCGCTCGCCGTGCCGGGTGAGGGTGCGCAGAGGCAGGACGAAGGGGACCCGGCCGTGGAGGTAGGCCATGCCCTCCGTGCGGCCTTCGGCGGCCGCCGAGAGGGTCAGCCACTGGACGAGGGTGGTCTTGCCGGAGCCGGCGAGACCGCGCAGCAGGATGCGGTCGTGCACCGCCAGGGCCCGGTCGGCGATGAGCGCGGCGGCGCCCGGGTGCCGGCGCCCGAAGAGCTGCTCCCGGGCGCTCAGCTCGTGCCAGGGGGCGCCGGTCTCCGCCGGTCCCGTCGCCTCCAGCGACAGATACGCCATGTCCAGCGGCCACTCGTCCGGTGAGTGGTGCAGGTCGATGCCGTAGATCGTGAGCCGGCCGTGCTTCTTCGCCAGGTGGGCCAGATAGCGCCGCTCGAAGTCCGCGTCCCGTACGGCCGGGTGGGGGACCCGGTCGCTCAGGCGGTCCAGCTTCGTGCCCAGCTCCGCCTGGCCCCGGGTCTGCTCCACGAGGGTCCTGGCCACGAAGGTGGAGCGCTGGGTGAAGAACTCCAGGATGTGGCGGCAGGCGGCTTCCGTGACGGAGTCGAGGAAGAGGGCGGAGGCGGCGGCGAGGCCGTCCGGGGGCGGGGCGGCGGCGCCGAGGCGGCGGGCGAGGGCCTGGGGGCCGAGCGCCACGGCCTGGACGTCGTCCATGTCGAGGTCGCCGAGGGCGAGGAGGCGGGCCGCGAGCGCCTCGGTGACGGCCTCGGTCTCGTCCGCGGGGAACGGCGGCTCGCCGGGGCCGTCGGCGGCGCGTTCCACGAGGGTGGCGGCGAGGCGGCGGACGTCCTTCTCGGTGAGGGTGCGCTTCTCGCCGCGGAAGGAGACGAGGGAGGAGAGCCGCACGCGCCGGGCCCCGCCCGGAAGGCCCGCCCCCGGGCCGTCGCTGACCAGCAGTTTCCTCAGGAGGGGGCCGAGCACCCCGGAGGCGAGCCGGGTGCCGATGAGTGCCGGATCCATGTGCGTCCCCCCGCGTTCCCCGCGTACGTCCCCGAAAGCGTCAGCGTAGTCCGGGACGGGTCCGCGAAGGCCCTGGTTGCGTGACCCAGCTCGCATTCGCGGGTCGGCCGTGGTGACAAGGCGCACAGGGCTTTTCGGGGGTACTAGCCGGAATAGTGGCGACTTTTGGTCTGGATTCGGGACGTTCAGGACTGAACCGGCGGGACTTTGGTCCCGGAGGGTCCCGAAGCGGGCGAGCGGCGGCCTTTCGGGCATGGGCGCCGGGGTGCCACATGGGCTTAAACCGATCCGAGCGTGCCGGTTTGTCCGATTTCGTGCGCCCCTCGTGGGGTCGTCAAGAGGTGAACTTCCCTGGAGATCGCTACGACGCGATGTCGTAGATGGGGTGTTTTGGCCGGGATGGGGGTCCGGGTTACCAAGGATGAGCAAGCCCGGCGCTCACCGCTCTCGCGCCGGGTCCCATTCTGTCCGGAGGTTCTCCCCCGTATGTCGAAGCGCGTCATGAAGCCCAGCATCCGTACCACCGCCGTCGCCCTCGCCGCCGCGGGTCTGGGAGCGTCGCTGGTGGCCGGAGCCGGCTCCGCGTTCGCCGCCGAGGGCAATGCCGCCGTCGCCAACACGCAGACCGCCGTCGCCGCGTCCGCCGCCGTCGCCAAGCAGGCCGACGTCCAGGCGAAGGCCGCCGCCCAGCTGGCCGCGCAGGTGAAGGCCGCCGCTGCCAAGGCCGCCGCCCAGAAGCAGGCCGTCGCCAAGCAGGCCGCCGTCAAGAAGGCCGCCGCCGTGAAGAAGGCCGCCGCGAAGAAGGCCGCCTGGGTCAAGCCGGTCGCCGGCTACACCCTGACCGCCAGCTACAACCAGGGCGGCGCCATGTGGGCCCACAAGCACTCCGGCCAGGACTTCGCCGTTCCGGTCGGCACCCCGGTCAAGGCCGCCGGCTCCGGCACCGTCGTGAAGGCCGGCCCGAACGGCGGCGGCGACGGTCCCGCGTACGGCAACGCGATCGTCGTGAAGCACGCCAACGGCACGTACTCGCAGTACGCCCACCTGTCGAAGATCAAGGTCGGCATCGGCCAGAAGGTCGCCGCCGGTCAGCAGATCGCCCTCTCGGGCAACACCGGCAACTCCTCCGGCCCGCACCTTCACTTCGAGATCCGCACCACCCCGAACTACGGCTCCGCCGTGAACCCGGCCGCCTTCCTGCGGTCCCACGGCGTCTCCATCTGACGGTGACGTGAGGGGTCAGGCCCGGTGGGCCTGCCCGATCAGATCGAGGGCGACCTCGAGGACGGCTTCCTGCTTCTCCTCGGGGTCGCCCTCGACGTTCTGCATGAAGAACGTCCCCGCGTGGAGTGTGAAGATCGCGCTGATGGAGCGGACCTTGTCCGTCATCGTGAAGTCCGGCTCCTGGACGAGACCGGTCAGCGCGATCATGCGCTCCTTGAAGGTCAGGCCGACGCTCAGCTTGCTCACCGCCGCCTGGTTCTCCTGCATGAAGCGGAAGAGCGGGGCCGCGGCGAGCAGTGCCCGCTGGTAGCGGCGGAGGATCTCCTGCTTGGTCTCCAGGGTGCGCGGCTGCCCGCCCGCCCACTCGATCAGCTCGTCCATGGGACGGGTGAGGTCCTGGAAGATGCTGATCAGGATGTCCTCCTTGGTCTTGAAGTGGTAGTACAGCGCGGCCTTGGTGACGTCGAGGCGCTCCGCGATCTCGCGCAGCGAGGTCTTCTCGTATCCCTGCTCGGCGAAGAGCTCGAGGGCCACGTCCTGGATGCGCTGGCGGGTGTTGCCTCGGGCCATGACTGCTCTCCACTTTCCAGGAAGCCGACGCGGAACATACTTACTTGACGACCGGCAAGTTACGGGTCTACCGTCCCCAGTGTAGAACTAGCCGGGCGGCAAGTAAGGAAACGGGCATGGCGACCTACGGGACGGACCGAGCAGTCGAGGAGAGGGAACCGCCGGCGCGCAGCGTCCGCGTCGTCCTCCTCGCCCTCATGATCGCGATGCTGCTCGCGATGCTGGACAACATGATCATCGGCACCGCGATGCCGACGATCGTCGGTGAGCTCGGCGGCCTGGAGCACCTCGCCTGGGTCGTCACCTCCTACACCCTGGCCACCGCCGCCTCCACCCCCATCTGGGGCAAGCTCGGCGACATGTACGGCCGCAAGGGCGTCTTCCTCGCCTCGATCGTGCTCTTCCTCATCGGCTCCGCGCTCAGCGGCATGGCCCAGGACATGGGGCAGCTCATCGGCTTCCGCGCCGTCCAGGGCCTGGGCGCGGGCGGCCTGATGGTCGGCGTGATGGCGATCATCGGCGACCTGATCCCGCCCCGCGACCGCGGCAAGTACCAGGGCATGATGGCCGGCGTGATGGCCCTCGCCATGATCGGCGGACCGCTGGTCGGCGGCACCATCACCGACCACTGGGGCTGGCGCTGGTCCTTCTACATCAACCTGCCGCTCGGCGCCGTCGCCCTCGCGATGGTCACCACCGTGCTCCACCTGCCGAGGAAGCGGCGCGACCCCGGCACCCGGATCGACTTCCTCGGCGCCGCCCTGCTGACCCTCGGCATCACCGCCATCGTGCTGGTCACCACCTGGGGCGGCAGCGAGTACGCCTGGGGCTCGGCCACCATCGTCGGCCTCGCGGTCGGCGGCGTCGGCGCCCTCGCGGCCTTCCTCTACGTCGAGACCCGCGCGAGCGACCCGATCGTGCCGCTGCACATCTTCCGCAGCCGCAACTTCACGCTGATGTCCGTGATCGGCTTCCTCGTCGGCTTCGTGATGTTCGGCGCGGTGCTCTTCCTGCCGCTGTTCCAGCAGTCCGTGCAGGGCGCCTCTGCGACCAACTCGGGGCTGCTGCTCCTGCCGATGCTGCTGTCGATGATGGTCGTCTCGATGGTCTCCGGCCGCATCACCACCAGCAGCGGCAAGTACAAGATCTTCCCCATCGTCGGTTCGGCGCTCATGGCCGTCGGCCTGTTCCTGCTCGCCCAGATGGACACCGGCACCTCGCGGCTCACCTCCGGCCTCTACATGGCGCTGCTCGGCGCCGGCATGGGCTTCCTGATGCAGATCACGATGCTCGTCGCGCAGAACAGCGTCGAGCTGAAGGACATGGGCGTCGCCTCCTCCTCGACCACGCTCTTCCGGACCCTCGGCTCCTCCTTCGGCGTCGCGGTCATGGGCGCGCTGTTCAACGGCCGGGTCCAGGACGAGATGGCGGCCCGCGGCGGAGGGGCCGCCACCGCCCAGTCGGCCCAGCTCGACGCGGCGAGCCTGCTCAAGCTCCCGGAGGCGCTCCGCGAGGCCTACCAGCACGCGGTCGCCGCCGGCACCCACTCCGCCTTCCTCGTCGGCTCGGCCGTCGCCGTCCTCGGCTTCGTCCTCGCCTTCCTGGTCAAGGAGGAGCCGCTGCGCGGCACCGGCCCCGGGAAGGACGAGCCCGCCCCGGCGGACGGCGCCGCCAAGGTCGTCGAGCCGGTCTGACGGTCCGGCCCCCTAGCGACGACGCCCCCGAAAACAGCCGCGCGAGGACGGCCCCCGCTGCCCTGTGGGCAGTGGGGGCCGTTGTCAGTGGCGAGTGCGAACCTCGGAGGCGTGGAGACCAGCACCCCCGAGGGTGCGCGGCTGGCCCTGCTCCGCCGGCTGCGCCTCGCCAAGGACGCCATGGACCGCGACTGGGGCGAGCCGCTCGACCTGGACGCGGTGGCCCGGCACGCCGGCTATTCGCGGTTCCATTTCGTCCGCGCCTTCAAGGCGGCCTACGGGGAGACCCCCGGCCAGTACCTCTCCCGCCGCCGCATCGAGCGCGCCCAGGAAATGCTGCGTACGGCGGACCTCACGGTCACCGAGATCTGCGGCCTGGTCGGCTTCAGCAGCCTCGGCACCTTCTCCGCCCGCTTCAAGCAGCTCACCGGCCTCACCCCGACCGCGTACCGCGCCCGGCACGTCGGCCGGGGCGCCGCGCTCATACCCGGCTGCTTCGCCCTGCTGTACGCGGGCGGCTTCCCCGGGCGGCCGCCCGGCGAGGCCGAGCGGGAGCGCGATTCCGGCGAACCCGATTCCGGCGAACCCGATTCCGGCGAGCCCGATTCCGGAGAACGCAATTCCGGAGAAGCGGGGTGAGAGGAGCGCTGTCTACGGTGGACGCATGATCAAGGGACTGGGCATCACCACCGTCTGGACGCTCGACCAGGAGCGCACCAAGAGGTTCTTCACCGAGAAGCTGGGCTTCGAGGTGCGGACCGACCTCGCCATGGGCCCCATGCGCTGGGTCACCGTCGGCGCCAAGGACCAGCCGGACGTCGAGCTGGCCCTGATGAGCCCCGACGGCCCCGCCATGGACGAGGAGTCCGCGGCCGCCCTGAAGACGCTCGTCAGCAAGGGCGTCCTGGGCGCCGGGGCGTTCCGCACCGACGACTGCCGGGGGGACTACGAGGAGTTCAAGGCGAGGGGCGTCGAGTTCGTCCAGGAGCCGAAGGAACGGCCGTACGGGATCGAGGCGATCTTCCGCGACGACAACGGCAACTGGTACTCGCTGACCGAGCGCAGCGAGGAGCTGGACTTCTCCAAGGACTTCGGGCTGACTCCGGAAGGCTGACGGAAGCGATCAGTCCGCGAGCCGCAGCACCGGGAAGCTCCCCGTGTTCGTCGGCGCGTGCTCCGGGAGCCACAGCACCGCGACCGCGCCGCCCGCGCCGTCCGGGGTGCCCTCGGGGGCCGCGTTGCGGAAGGTCAGCCGGGCGCCGAGGACCCGGGCCTGGCCGGCCGCGATGGTCAGGCCCAGGCCGTGGCCCTGCCCCGCGCGGTCGCTGCTGCCCGTACGGAAGCGGCTCGGGCCCTCCCGGAGCAGCGCCTCGGGGAAGCCGGGGCCGTGGTCCCTGACCCGGACCACGCGGCCCTCGACGGTGACCTCGACCGGGCCGGGCCCCTTGCCGTGCTTGGCGGCGTTGGCGAGGAGGTTGCCGAGGATGCGCTCCAGACGGCGCGGGTCGGTGCTGACCCAGGACTCGTGCACGACCCGGACGACCGCCTCCGGGTCGAGCGCCCGCACCCGGCGCGCGACGAACTCGCCGAGCGCGATCTCCTGCAGCTCGGCCCGCTCCGACGCGCTGTCGAGCCGGGCCACCTCCAGGACGTCCTCGACCAGGGTCCGCATGGCCTGCGCCCGGTCCCGCACGAGCTCGGTCGGGCGCCCCGGCGGCAGCAGCTCGGCGGCCGTGAGCAGCCCGGTCACCGGGGTGCGCAGCTCGTGCGCGATGTCCGCGGTGACCCGCCGTTCGGCCTCGATGCGCTCGTTCAGCGCGTCGGTGAGGGCGTCGATGGCGCGGGCGAGCTCGTCGGTCTCGTCGCGTACGACTCCGCCGACGGCGTCCCTGACCCGGACCTCGGTGTTGCCCTGGGCGACCCGGCCGGCCGCGGCGGCGGCCTTGCGCAGCCGGCGCGAGAGCTGGCCGCCGATGAGCACGCCGAGTGCGCAGCCGCCGAAGACCACCGACACCGAGCCGATGATCAGCGCCCGGTCGAGGTCCTTCATGATCGTGGCGCTGCGGTCGGCGAAGGGGACGTGCAGCGACAGCACGTCGCCGTTGGCGAGCGGCACGGCGGCCCACACGTCCGGCGCCCCGCCGTCGTGCTCCTGGATGTAGGTGCCGCGCCGCCCGTCCCGCATCAGCTGGTCGAGCTGGGGCGGCAGCGCCGGGTCGTTGATCTTGGTGCCGAAGCGCGGCTCCTTGGGCTTCGAGGTCTCGTACACCCGCTGGGCGGAGATCAGCCGCCACATCTGCACGTCACGGGCGTTGTCGAGCATGGAGACGCGGGCCGCGTTGTGGACGACCAGGCTGAGCGTGACCGCGATGAGTGCGCCGACCGCCGCGATGGCGACGGCGATCTTCCAGCGGACGCCCGTACGGAGGGCGAGCCCGTTCACCACCTGCTGACCTGCTTCGTTCTCGCCGCTCCGGCGACCGGAGCCCGTCCCTTGCGCGCGCTCATCCCTTGAGCTTGTAGCCGAAGCCCCGGACCGTCTCGATCCGGTCCTGGCCGATCTTGGTGCGCAGCCGCTGCACATGGACGTCCACCACCCGGGTGTCGCCGCCCCAGCCGTAGTCCCAGACCCGCTCCAGGAGCTTGTCCCTGGACAGCACGGTGCCCGGCGCCGAGGAGAACTCGAGCAGCAGCCGCATCTCCGTCGGGGTGAGCGCGACCGGAGCCCCGGCCTTGCGCACCTCCATGCCGTCGGTGTCGACCTCCAGGTCGCCGAAGGCCAGCACCCCGCCCGCAGCGGCATCCTCGCGTCCGCCGTCGCCCGCGCCGGCCCCGCCGGCGTGGCCGAAGCGGCGCAGCACGGCGCGGATCCGGGCCATCAGGACGGAGCCGTCGAAGGGCTTGGTGACGTAGTCGTCCGCCCCGGCCTCCAGGCCGAGGACGACGTCGATGGAGTCGGCCCGCGCCGACAGCATGATCACGGGAACGGTCGACTCGTCGCGGATGCGCCGGCACAGGCTGACGCCGTCCATCCCGGGCAGCATGACGTCGAGGAGCGCGATGTCGGGCCGGTTCGCGCGGAAGGCGTCCAGGCCGGAGAGGCCGTCGGGCATGGCCGTCACCGTGAAGCCGTCCCGCTCCAGCGCGAGCTGGGTGGCTTCACGGATGACATCGTCGTCCTCGACGAAGAGGACATGCGTCTCGGCCATGGTGCGCCTTCCGCCCTTCCTTCGTTTCGTTGCTTCCTGCGGTTCGGTCAGTGGGTCGCGTCAGTCCGAACCCGGCTCGCTCGGCGCGGGGGCGGCACCGTCGATGCCGCCGTCGCCGACGGCCTTGCTGTAGTCGTTGTGCACCCAGTCGTGCTGGCTGAACCTGTTCCCCATCCAGCGGTACGTGATCACGTCCTCGCCCGAGGGATAGGCGACCGGGTCACCCTTCGCGTACACCTGCTTGGTGACGACCAGGTCGCCCCGGTCGATCGTGCCGTACACGGCCCCGTCCTCGGCCATGAAGACGTTCCGGTACGTGTCGTTCTCCTCGCGGTACACGTACGTGCCGATGCCGATGGCGTCTCCGCAGGTCATCACGTTCACGACGACGTCCGGGGAGGTGGAGCCGGTCAGGTACCCGTAGGAGGTGTCCACCGGA
The DNA here is from genome assembly GCF_042901205.1 of Streptomyces sp. NPDC012769. Classification (NCBI taxonomy): domain Bacteria; kingdom Bacillati; phylum Actinomycetota; class Actinomycetes; order Kitasatosporales; family Streptomycetaceae; genus Streptomyces; species Streptomyces sp. NPDC012769. The sequence continues at coordinate 668,337 of NZ_JBIBCP010000005.1, forward strand.
TAGGCGTCCGCGGCGCACGGCTTGAGGTCGGCCTTGAGCCGCTCGCCGATCTTCGGGTCGGCCTTCAGCAGGGCGATCGGGTCCACCCGCTCGGAGGCGAGCCCGCCGTCCCGGCCCGGCGAGGCGGACGGCTTCGGTGCGGCGGGGACGGTCGAGGCGACCTCGTCGGGGCGGGCCGCTCCCTCGTCACGGGAGCCGGTGCCCCCGGTCGAGCAGCCGGCCACGAGCACGCCGACGGCGGCGAGCCCGGCCATCGCCGTGACGCTCGCCGCCCGCTCCCTGGCAGTGAAAGCCGGTCTCAGGCCGCGCACCGCTCCCGCTCCCGCTCGTCGCCTCGTACGGCCTTCGCCGTCCGCTCCAGGACACCCGCGTCCAGAGCCCGGGCGTCGCCGTCGGCGGCCCGGCTCTCCAGTTCCTGGCGCAGTCGGGCCAGGGCGCGGTGGAGCGTGCTCTTCACCGTACCGGTCGACATCCCGAGCGCGGCGGCGGTCTCCTCCGTGCTCATCTGCTCCCAGTGACGGAGCACGACCACGCTGCGCTGCTTGGGCGCGAGCACCTTCAGGATGTCCATCAGCAGGGCCCGGTCGGCGTGCTGCTCGGTGGCGTCCTCGACGCTCGCGTCGGGCAGCTGCTCGGTGGGCACCTCTTCGAGCTTCCGGGCCCGCCACCACTCGGTCCGGGTGTTGATCATGACCCGGCGGAGGTACGCGTCGGCCAGCGACTTGTCGGCGATGCCGTCCCAGCGGCCGTACGTACGGGCCAGCGCGGTCTGCAGCAGGTCCTGGGCGTCCACCGGGTCGGGCACCAGACGGCGGGCGCTGCGCAGCAGCGCGTCCTGCCGAGTGCGTACGTACTCCTCGAAATCGAGCACCTCGCCGTGCGCCATCCCGAACCGCCTCCGATCCCCGTGACCAGCCCTGATCTGTTACGTCGACGACGCTACGGAGCGGTTGTCACGAGGCTGTGCGGGGCAGCCGTCGGCGGGCGCACGGCTACCCATCGGTTGTGTAACAGCGGATTCATAGGTTCCGGATCCTTCGGATCGAAGGCGGTCCGGGGGTGTGGGGCACGGTTCGGTGCCGGTCCGGTCCACGGCCGGGGGCCGGGGCCGGGGCGAAAGCCGGAGCCCGGGCGCGTGAGGCCGGGCGGCCCGGGCGCGGGCGGCATCGGCGGGCGGCCCGAGCCCGGGGCCATGGCCGCCCGGCCGGGCTCAGGCCAGCGGCAGGCGGTAGCGGCCGCCTTCCAGCGGCTCGACCAGGCCGTCGGCGACCAGGCCGTCCAGGGCCCGGGCCCGCTGCACCGGTTCGTCCCAGACCGCGTCCAGGGCCGCCTGCTCCACCGGGTCCACGGCCTCCCGCAGCACGGCGAGCAGCTTGCCCCGCACCTGCCGGTCCGTGCCCGCGTACGTCTGGCCGCGCCGCGGCGGGCCGTCGTGGGCCGGCTTCCCGGCGAGGCGCCAGGCGCACCGGTCGGCCAGCGGACAGCGCCCGCAGTCCTCGTTCCTCGCGGTGCACACCAGCGCGCCCAGTTCCATGGAGGCCGCCGCCCAGCGGGCCGCCGTCGCCTCGTCCTCCGGCAGCAGGGCCCGGGCGAGCCGGCGCTCGGCGGCGGTGGTGGCGTTCGGCGGATACTGCACACCGGTCGCCGCCCGCGCGAAGACCCGGCGCACATTGGTGTCCAGGACCGGATGCCGCTGCCCGTACGCGAAGGAGGCCACCGCCGCGGCCGTGTACTCCCCGATCCCCGGCAGCGCGAGCAACTGCCCGTGATCCCTCGGTACGTCACCGCCGTGCCGCTCCGTTATGGCCACGGCCGCCGCGTGCAGCCGCAGTGCCCGGCGCGGATAGCCGAGCCTGCCCCAGGCGCGGACGGCCTCGCCCGGCGCCTCGCCGGCCAGATCGGCCGGGCGCGGCCAGCGCGCCAGCCACTGCTCGTACACGGGCAGCACACGCACGACCGGTGTCTGCTGGAGCATGAACTCGCTGACCATCACGCCCCACGCCCCGGCCTCGGGGCGGCGCCACGGCAGATCGCGGGCGTGCCGGTCGAACCAGGCGAGGACCGGACCGTGCAGCTCGGCGGAGAAGACGGGAGCCGCGGGGTCGGCGGAGGGCGCAGAGGCGGCGGGGGCCGCGGGCGCCGGGGGGACGACGGCGGAAGGGGTCTCGGGGGACGGGGCGGAAGCGGCGGAAGTGGAAGTCATGGCACCCCCGATCCTGGCACGTTCTCCGTGCGATCAGTACGCGCCGTGGCGCACGCCCTCGGGGCGCGCGGAGGCACGCACGCGCGGGCTGCGCCCCACGCACCACACCACCGCGCCGTTGCGGCTCGACCTCGCCGTCCCGACCAGGGAGCGGACCGGCCGCCCGGCCGCCTTCACGACGACGAACGCGACCGCGCCGCCGACCAGCAGGCCGACCGTCACGTCGTGCGGGTAGTGCACGCCGACGAAGACCCGGGAGAAGGCCATGAGCAGGGCCATCGGAGCGGTCAGCCAGATCATCCCGCGCCACGACAGGGCGAGCGCGACGGCGGCCGCCCCGGCGATGGCCGAGTGGTTGCTGGGGAAGGACCAGTCGCCGTACGCCGGGCAGTCGACGAGCGGGGCGGGCGCCCCGGCCACCGCCCGGCACGGACGCTCCTCGTCGACCAGTGACTTCAGCCCCTCGCTCACCACGTAACCGAAGGCGGTCGCCAGCGGGGCGAGCAGCGCGAGCGCCATCGCGTCCGCCGACCCGTGCCGCTTCCGCCACCAGCCGGCCACGAACAGCGCCCCGAAGAGCAGCAGGCCGAGCTCCGTCCAGACCTCCGCCAGTTTCTGGAACCAGTGCGGGGTGGTGTGGGCGAACTCGGTGATGTCGAGATACAGGCCGTCGGAGAGGTCAGGGAGGTTTTCCATGGTCAGGACGGTATCCGGCGCACGGACCGGTCCGCCCCGGCCGATCGGCGACCCCCGTCCCCGACGAAAGTAGGGGGTGCCGAACAGGCGCCCCGCGAGGGGTCGGTGGGGGTTCCGGGGGGATCTGGATGTGATCATCGGCAAAACTTGTGCCTGGGGCGGCATGGGGGGCGGGAGTTGGCCGCGATCTCTCGTAAGGTTCGTGGCGTGGGATCTCTGCGCAATCCGGTCGGGCCGCTTCCCTCCTCCATCTACTGGCGTCGGAGGGCCGTCGCGCTGTGCCTGATCGCCCTGCTGGCGGTGCTCGCCGTGTGGGCCCTCACCTCCGGTGGCGGTCAGGGCGGGAAGCGCGACGACTCCACCAACGGCGCCTCTCCCGCGCCCTCGATCACCCCCGGACCCTCAGGCTCCGGCCCGGCGATCAGCCAACAGCCCGGCGGCCGCGACGAGTCCGGCGGTGGTGACACCACGGGCGGCGACGGAACGGGCGAGGGCGACGGCGGTACGGACGCGGGGGCGGGCGCGGACGCCGGTCCCTCCGGCGTCGGCAAGAACGGCGACACGGACGGCACGGGGGCTGACGGCGGTGCCGGCGCGGGCGCGGGACAGCGGGTTCCGGCCGATTCTCCGCTGCCGAACTGCGCTCCCGCGACGATGCAGTTGACCCTCCGCAGCGCCAAGGTGGCCTACGAGCCGGGCGAGAAGCCCCGCTTCCTCCTGGTCGTGAAGAACACCTCGGCCGCCGACTGCAAGGCCGATCTCGGGCCCAAGGCGGCGGTGTTGACGATCCGTGACACCAAGGGCGAGCTGTGGTCCTCCGAGGACTGCCCGCGCGTCGCGGCCCCGCTGCTCCTGAAAGTCCCGGCGCGGTCGACGATCACCCACACCGTGGAGTGGGACCGCCACCGCAGCGCCCCGCGGTGCGCGACCGCCCCGGCGGGCGAGGTCGGCCCGGACACCTACCTGGTGGAGGCGTCGGTCGCGGGCGTGAAGGTGTCGCCGGTGTCGTTCCGGCTGGACAAGGACTGACGGGCAAGGGACTGACGGCCAAGGACTGACGGGCGAGGGCCGACGGGGTACGGGGCCTGCGGCCCCCCAGCCCGGTCCGCCCGGTCCGCCGTCGTCAGACGTACCGCTCCAGGATCGACGACTCCGCCAGCCGCGACAGACCCTCGCGGACGCTGCGCGCCCGGGCCTCGCCGACGCCGTCCACGGTCTGGAGGTCGTCCACGCTCGCCGCGAGCAGCTTCTGGAGTCCGCCGAAGTGCTCCACCAGACGCTCGATGATCGCGCCCGGCAGCCGCGGCACCTTGGCGAGCAGCCGGTAGCCGCGTGGGGAGACCGCCGAGTCCAGCGTCTCGGGGGAGCCGGTGTAGCCGAGCGCCCTGGCCACTATCGGCAGTTCGAGCAGCTCGGCGTGGGTCAGCGCGTCCAGCTCGGTCAGCGCCTCGGCGACCGTACGGGACCGCTTGGCAGTTGGCTCGGGCACGTAGTCACGGATGACCAGCTCGCGCTCCGGCTCCACGCCCGCGATCAGCTCGTCGAGCTGGAGCGAGAGCAGCCGGCCGTCGGTGCCGAGCTCCACCACGTACTCGGCGATCTCGGTGGCGATCCGGCGCACCATCTCCAGGCGCTGGGCGACCGCGGTGACGTCCCGGACGGTCACCAGGTCCTCGATCTCCAGCGCGGAGAGCGTGCCGGCCACCTCGTCCAGGCGCAGCTTGTAGCGCTCCAGGGTCGCCAGGGCCTGGTTGGCGCGGGACAGGATCGCCGCCGACTCCTCAAGGACCCGGCGCTCGCCGTTGACGTACAGGGCGATCAGCCGCATCGACTGGGACACGGACACCACCGGGAAGCCGCACTGCTTGGACACCCGGTCCGCGGTGCGGTGCCGGGTGCCGGTCTCCTCGGTGGGGATGGACGCGTCCGGGACCAGCTGCACGCCGGCCCGCAGGATCTTGCTGATGTCCTTGTCGAGGATGAGCGCCCCGTCGAGCTTGCACAGCTCGCGCAGCCGGGTGGCGGTGAACTCGACGTCGAGGACGAAGCCGCCGGTGCACATCGACTCGACGGTCTTGTCCATGCCGAGCACGATCAGACCGCCGGTGTTGCCGCGGAGGATCCGTTCGAGCCCGTCGCGCAGGGCGGTGCCGGGGGCGACGGCGCTGAGCGACGCACGCATCAGTGCCTCGTTGTCCTTGGCTGCCACTGCACTCCTCCGGCTCGTACGGATGGGCGAGACCAGGGCAAAGTCTAGCGACACCGCCCCGTCGCCCTCCGCCGCGCGCCGGAAGCCCCCCGCCCGGGAGCCCGCTCCGACCCCGCCTCGACCTCGCCCGGCCCCCGGCGGTGTGCTGCCCTCGCCTCCCGGCCGCCCTACCCCTCGGCCTCCTGGGGCGCGCGGGCCCGGCGGCCGCGCGGCAGCACCCGCAGGGCGTCGCCCATGTCCGCGACCTCGGTGACCTTCATGCCCGGCGGGACCTTTCCGGGGTCGGTCGGGACCAGCGCGTGGGTGAAGCCGAGCCGGTGCGCCTCGGCGAGCCGGCGCTGCACGCCGGTCACCCGGCGGACCTCGCCCGCCAGGCCGACCTCACCGATCGCGACCAGGTTCTTCGGCAGCGGGGTGTCGCTGGCGGCGGAGGCCAGCGCGAGGGCGATGGCCAGGTCGGCGGCGGGCTCGGAGAGCTTCACCCCGCCGACGGTCGCGCTGTAGATGTCCCGCTTGCCCAGCGCGGTGATCCGGCCGCGCTGCTCCAGGACCGCCAGCATCATCGAGACCCGGGAGGTCTCCAGACCGGAGGTGGTCCGGCGCGGCGAGGGGATCTGGGAGTCGACCGTCAGCGCCTGCACCTCGGCCACCAGCGGCCTGCGGCCCTCCAGGGTCACCGTCAGACAGGTGCCGGGCACGGCCGTGTCGCGGCGGGTCAGGAACAGGCCCGACGGGTCGGTGAGTCCGGTGATGCCCTCGTCGTGCAGCTCGAAGCAGCCGACCTCGTCCGTCGCCCCGTACCGGTTCTTCACGCCGCGGACCAGCCGCAGCCGCGCGTGCCGGTCGCCCTCGAAGTGCAGCACCACGTCGACCAGGTGCTCCAGGAGCCGGGGGCCCGCGATGGCGCCGTCCTTGGTGACGTGGCCCACGAGCAGCGTCGACATGCCGCGCTCCTTGGAGGCCCGGATGAGGGCGCCTGCGACCTCGCGGACCTGGGCCATGCCACCGGGGGCACCGTCGATCTCCGGCGAGGCGACGGTCTGCACCGAGTCCAGGATCAGCAGCGAGGGCTTCACGGCGTCCAGGTGCCCGAGGACGGCCGACAGATCGGTCTCCGCCGCCAGGTAGAGGTGGTCGTTGAGCGCGTTGATCCGGTCCGCGCGCAGCCGGACCTGGCTCGCGGACTCCTCGCCCGTCACGTACAGCGTGGGGTGCTCGTCGCTCGCGGCCTTGGCGGCGACGTCGAGCAGCAGCGTGGACTTGCCGACGCCCGGCTCGCCCGCGAGCAGCACGACCGCGCCGGGCACGAGCCCGCCGCCCAGGACCCGGTCCAGCTCGTCGACACCGGTGCCGCGGGCCGTCGCCTGCCGCCCGTCGACCTGGCCGATGGGCAGCGCGGCCGTGGACACGCGGCCCGCGGCGGTGGTCCGGACGGCGGGCGTGCCGTACTCCTCCACCGTGCCCCAGGCCTGGCATTCGGGGCAGCGGCCGAGCCACTTGGCGGTCTGCCAGCCGCACTCGGTGCAGCGGTAGGACGGCCGGTCCTTGGCGGTTTTGGTACGAGCAGCCATGGGCGCCACCGTAGCCCCCGCCACTGACAACGCTCCCCGGCGGCACCCGGCGGCCGCCGCCGACGGCATCGGGTCCGGCCGCCGCCGGGACGTCTCGTGTCCCCTTTCGGGCGATAGCTTCACCCGTACGGATTAAAAGTGTGCAAGCGGTGAGAAGACCCCCCGCCCTCTTGCCTACCGTCGCCGGGTGACGAGCAGCAGGCTGGAACACCCCACGCGAACCACCGGCGGCCCCCGCACCCCGGGCCAGCGGCCCCCCGCCCGGTACGAGGAGTACCTGGACGGGCTCTTCACCTACTGCCTCTCGGTGCTCTGCGACCACGACACGGCCACCGCCGTCCTCGGTGACGTGCTGGCCATCGCCGAGCGCCACCACGGCCGCTGCCCCGCCGACGCGTCCGGCCGCCGCGCCTGGCTGTACGCCCTGGCCCGCTGGGCCTGTCTGCGCAGCCTCGGCGAGCAGCGCGGCAGACGCCACGGCGCCCACACCGGCCGCCCCGCCGTCGCCGCGCCCGCCCCGCGACCGGTCGCGCCGGAGACCGCCGAGCGGCGCCGGGCCGAACTGGCCGCGCTCGCCTGGCCCGAGGCCGCGGGCACCACGCCCGAGCAGCGCGAGGCCCTGGAGCTGTCCGTGCGGCACGGCCTGGGGCCCCGCGAGGTCGCCGCCGTGCTCTCGCTCGACCCGGTCGCCGCCCGTGAGCTGCTGGCCTCCGCGGGCTGCGAGGTCGAGCGCACCCGCGCCGCCCTCGCCGTCGTCGAGACCGGCGGCTGCCCCACCGTGGCCCGCCTCACCGGCGACCACCAGGTGCTGCTCTCCTCCGCCCTGCGCGCCGAGCTGGTCCGGCACGTCGACGACTGCCCCCGCTGCCGCCGGGCCGCCGAGCGCGCGGGCGCCGGAGCGCCCTGGCCGGGCGCCCTGAGCGCCCCCACCGGGCGGCTCCCGATCGTCGAGGCGCCGCGCGCCGCCGCGTACGTGGCGATGCTGCACGTCCCGCGCGCCCGCGCCGGCGCCCCCCGCTTCGGCCCGACCGGCTTCCCCATGGACCCCAAGGACCACGCGGCCCGCCGCGACCGGATGCGCGCCCGCGCCGTCACCACCACCGTGGTCGCCGCGGTCGTCGCCGCCCCGGTCCTCGCCCTGTGGACCTCGTACCGCGGCACACCCGTCGCCGGCGAGGGCCACGAGGGGGCGCGGATCAGCGCGCGCGAGCAGGACGGGCCGGGCGCCTCCCAGGGCGCCGCCGCCGGCCGCCCCGGCGAGCGCTACGAGAACACGGGCAACGCCCAGGCCACACCCGCCCCCGGCCTCCCCCGCAGCCCGGACGTGTCGGTCGAGGTGATCAGCCCCGGCGCGCCCACCGCTCCGGCCCGGCCGGGAGAACCCGCGCCCGCCCGGATCACCGTCGCCGCGCGAAGCAGCGGCGCGACCACCCTGCTCACCCTCACCAACGACGGCGGCGCGCCCGCCGCCTGGTCGCTGTGGTCCGACGCCCCCTGGCTGTACGTGAGCCAGGCCTCCGGCACCCTGCGGCCGGGCGAGGCGGTCACGGTCCGGATCTCCGTCGACCGCTCCCGCGAGCCCGCCGGCGCCTGGAGCGCCCGGGTCGGGATCGAGCCGTCCGGCGCGGTGGTGCGGATCGACGGTCACGGGGCGACGCCGCCCTCCACGGACCCCACCACACCGCCGCCGACCACGACGGAGCCGACGACCCCGCCGCCGACCGAGCCGCCGACCACCCCGCCCCCGACGACCGATCCGACGACACCGCCTCCGACGACGGAGCCCACCACGGAGCCCACACCCGCGCCCACCGACTCGGCGACCGGCACACCGAGCCACGACCCGGCGCCGTCCACTCCCTAGGGGTTCACGTCAGGAGCACGAAGTCACAGGTACGGAGTCAGGGGGCCGGGTCCGCCGGGTGCGGCGCCACCAGCGGCAGCTGGGAGGCGAGCCGCGCCTCGCACAGCCCGACGAGGACCTTGTACGCCCCCTCGCCCATCATCTCGACGAGCTCGGGCCGGTAGGAGACGTAGACCGGCTCCGGGCCGACGTGTGCCGAGCTCGCCGTCGTGCAGTACCAGTGCAGGTCGTGGCCGCCCGGGCCCCAGCCGCGCCGGTCGTACTCGCCGATCGACACCTGGAGGACCTTGGTGTCGTCCGGGCGCTCGATCCAGTCGTAGGTGCGCCGCACCGGCAGCTGCCAGCACACGTCCGGCTTGGTCTCCAGCGGCTCCCGGCCCTCCCGCACGGCCAGGATGTGCAGGGAGCAGCCCGCGCCGCCCGCGAAACCGGGACGGTTCTGGAAGATGCAGGAGCCCTCCCAGCGGCGGGTCTGCCGGTCGCCGTCCTCGTCGAGCTGCACCCAGCCCGTCTCGTTGCCGACGTCGTGGAACTGCCACAGCTCCGGAGTGAGCCGGGCCACATGCTCGGCGACCCGCTTCTCGTCGTCCTCGTCGGAGAAGTGCGCGCCGAGCGTGCAGCAACCGTCGTCGGCGCGGCCCTCCTGGATACCCTGGCAGCCGTTGCCGAAGATGCAGGTCCACCGGGAGGTGAGCCAGGTCAGATCACAGCGGTAGACCTGCTCCTCGTCGTCGGGATCGGCGAACTCGACCCAGGCGCGCGGGAAGTCCAGGCCCTTCTCGTCGGGCTCGGCGGCGTCCTTGCCCCGCTTCCTGCCGACCTTCACGGCCTTGGCCGCGTGCGCGGTCCTGGCCGCCTTGGCGGCGTGGTCGTCCGAGGGGGCGGCTGCACTGTCTTTGCCCGGCTTCGCCTTTTTCGTCTTTGGCACAACGCCAAGCGTATGCGGGCGCGCGCAGTAGCGTTCCGTCCATGAGACTCGGAGTCCTCGACGTCGGTTCGAACACGGTGCACCTGCTCGTGGTGGACGCCCACCCCGGCGCCCGCCCGCTGCCCGCCCACTCCCACAAGGCGGAGCTGCGGCTAGCCGAGCTCCTCGACGAGCGCGGCGCCATCGCCGAGGCGGGTGTGGAGCGGCTGATCGCCACGGTCCGGGAGGCGCTCACGGCCGCCGAGGACAAGGGCTGCGAGGAGGTGCTGCCGTTCGCGACCTCGGCGGTGCGCGAGGCCAGCAACGCCGACGCGGTCCTCGCCCGGGTGTACGAGGAGACCGGCATCGCGCTCCAGGTCCTCAGCGGCGAGGAGGAGGCCCGGCTCACGTTCCTGGCCGCCCGGCGCTGGTTCGGCTGGTCCGCGGGCAAGCTCTTCCTCCTCGACATCGGCGGCGGGTCCCTGGAGATCGCCTTCGGCATCGACGAGGAGCCCGACACGGCCGTCTCCCTGCCGCTCGGCGCGGGCCGCCTCACCTCCGGCTGGCTGCCGGGCGATCCGCCCGAGCTGACGGACGTGAAGGCCCTGCGCCGCCACGTGCGGGCGCAGATCGCCCGTACGGTGGGGGAATTCAGCCGCTTCGGGCCGCCCGACCACGTCGTGGCGACCTCCAAGACCTTCAAGCAGCTGGCCCGCATCGCCGGCGCCCCCGGCTCGGGCTTCGGGCTGTACGTCCAGCGCAACCTGTCCCGCAAGTCCCTGGAGGAGTGGGTCCCGCGCCTCGCCGCCATGACCGCCGGTGAGCGCGCCGCCCTCCCGGGCGTCTCCGAGGGCCGGGCCGCCCAGCTCCTGGCCGGCGCCCTGGTCGCCGAGGGCGCGATGGACCTCTTCGGCATCGAGGAGCTGGAGATCTGCCCCTGGGCGCTGCGGGAGGGCGTCATCCTGCGCCGCCTGGACCACCTGCCGTAACGCCGCCTGGACCACCTGCCGTAACGTCGCCCGGCCCCCGGCCGTAACGCCGCCCCGCCCCCTGCCGTGCGGGCCCCGGGCCGGGGTCCCCGGCCGGGGGGTGACCGGAACCACCCCCCGGTCCTCCGGCCCGCCCCGTACCCTGTCTGCGTGGCAGAACCAGCGGTGCGCGTCCCGGATGCGAAGGTCGCCCTGTCGACGGCCTCGGTGTATCCGGAGTCGACGGCGACGGCCTTCGAGGTCGCCGCGCGCCTCGGGTACGACGGGGTCGAGGTCATGGTGTGGACCGATCCGGTCAGCCAGGACATCGAGGCGCTGCGCCGGCTCTCGGACTACCACCAGGTGCCGATCCTGGCCGTGCACGCGCCCTGTCTGCTCATCACCCAGCGCGTGTGGTCCACCGACCCGTGGGTGAAGCTCCAGCGGGCCCAGGCGGCGGCCGAGAAGCTGGGCGCCTCGACGGTCGTCGTGCACCCGCCGTTCCGCTGGCAGCGCAGTTACGCGCGGGACTTCGTGACCGGCATCTGGCGGATGGCCGACGAGACGGACGTCCGGTTCGCCGTGGAGAACATGTACCCGTGGCGGTACAAGGACCGCGAGATGCTCGCGTACGCCCCCGAGTGGGACGTCACCAAGGACGACTACCGGCACTTCACGATCGACCTCTCGCACACCGCGACCGCCCGCACCGACACCCTCGCCATGGTCGACCGCATGGGCGGCCGCCTCGGCCACGTCCACCTCGCCGACGGCCGCGGCTCCGCCAAGGACGAGCACCTGGTGCCGGGCCGCGGCACCCAGCCGTGCGCCGAGCTCCTGGAGCACCTGGCCCGCACCGGCTACGACGGCCATGTCGTCATCGAGGTCAACACCCGCAGGGCGATGTCCTCCGCCGAACGCGAGGCCGATCTCGCCGAGGCCCTGGCCTTCACCCGGCTGCACCTGGCCGCGGCCACGACACCGACCGAGGCCCCGCGCCCGTGACCGAGCCGTCCCCCCGGCGGCGCGGCCGCCCCTCCCGTACCGCGGCGGAGGAGAGCGGCCCCGGCGCGCGCGAGCGGATCCTGGAGGCGGCGCGGGCGATGTTCGCCGAGCGCGGCTACGACAAGACCTCCGTACGCGGCATCGCGAAGGCCGCGGGCGTCGACCCGGCGCTCGTGCACCACTACTTCGGTACGAAGGACGAGGTCTTCGCGGCGGCGATCGAGGTCTCCTTCGAGCCGGCGACGGTCGTGCCGGCCATCGTGGGCGGCCCGCGCGAGGCGATCGGCGAGCGGCTGGCCCGCTTCTTCATCTCGGTGTGGGAGAACCCGGCGACCCGCGCCCCGCTGCTCGCCATCATCCGTTCCGCGCTGACCCACGAGGCGGCGGCGAAGGTGCTGCGCGGCTTCGTGCTGCGGCGGCTGCTCGAACGGATCGCCGCGGACCTCGACGTACCGGACCCGAAGTTCCGCGCGGAGCTGGCGGCCTCCCACATGATCGGGATCGCGATCCTGCGGTACGTGATCCAGGTGGAGCCGCTGGCGTCGGCGGACCCGGAGGAGATCGTGGCCCAGGTGTCCCCGACCCTCCAGCGCTATCTGACCCAGCCCTGACCTGCTCAGCCCCGGCCCCGCCGGGCGGCTGACCGCACACTGAACAACTTGTCCGTCATACGGACATCGTGTCCAGATCTTGGAGTCGAAGCGTACGCTCGACTTCAGACACATCCATCACGAGGAGCGAGCGACGATGCCCGAGCTGAGGTCCCGCACTGTCACCCACGGCCGCAACATGGCGGGCGCACGCGCCCTTATGCGCGCCTCCGGTGTACCGGGCGCCGACATCGGGCGGAAGCCGATCATCGCCGTGGCCAACTCCTTCACGGAGTTCGTGCCCGGCCACACCCACCTCCAGCCGGTCGGCCGGATCGTCTCCGAGGCCATCACGGCCGCCGGCGGCATCGCCCGCGAGTTCAACACGATCGCCGTCGACGACGGCATCGCCATGGGCCACGGCGGCATGCTCTACAGCCTGCCGTCCCGCGACCTGATCGCCGACAGCGTGGAGTACATGGTCGAGGCGCACTGCGCCGACGCCCTGATCTGCATCTCCAACTGCGACAAGATCACCCCCGGCATGCTGATGGCCGCGCTGCGCCTCAACATCCCGACGGTCTTCGTCTCCGGCGGCCCCATGGAGTCCGGCCGGGCCACCCTCGTCGACGGCACCGTCCGCACCCTCGACCTGGTCGACGCCATCTCCGAGGCCGTCAACGACAAGGTCTCCGACGAGGACATCCTCCGCATCGAGGAGAACGCCTGCCCGACCTGCGGGTCCTGTTCCGGCATGTTCACCGCCAACTCGATGAACTGCCTGACCGAGGCCATCGGCCTCTCCCTCCCCGGCAACGGCTCCGTCCTCGCCACCCACACCGCCCGCCGTGCGCTGTACGAGAACGCCGCCCGCACCGTCGTCGAGCTCACCCACCGCTACTACGACGAGGACGACGCCTCCGTCCTGCCGCGCAACATCGCCACGTACGCGGCCTTCGAGAACGCCATGGCCCTCGACATCGCCATGGGCGGCTCCACCAACACGATCCTGCACCTGCTCGCCGCCGCCCAGGAGGCCGAGCTGGACTACGGCCTGACCGACATGGACGCCGTCTCGCGCCGCGTCCCCTGCCTGGCCAAGGTCGCCCCGAACGTCGCCCCGCGCGGCACGTACTACATGGAGGACGTGCACCGGGCCGGCGGCATCCCCGCGATCCTGGGCGAGCTGTACCGCGCCGGGCTCCTCAACGAGGACGTCCACGCGGTGCACTCCCGCTCCATCAAGGAGTGGCTGGACACCTGGGACGTCCGCGGCGGCTCCGCCTCCGAGGAGGCCGTCGAGCTGTTCCACGCCGCCCCGGGCTGTGTCCGCTCCGCCGAGGCCTTCTCGCAGTCCGAGCGCTGGGACTCCCTCGACGTGGACGCGGCCGGCGGCTGCATCCGCGACGCGGCCCACGCCTACTCCAAGGACGGCGGCCTCGCCGTGCTGCGCGGCAACCTCGCGGTCGACGGCTGCGTGGTGAAGACGGCCGGCGTCGACGAGTCGATCTGGACCTTCGAGGGCCCCGCGGTCGTCTGCGAGTCGCAGGAGGAGGCCGTCGAGAAGATCCTGAACAAGCGGGTCAAGGACGGCGACGTCGTCGTCATCCGCTACGAGGGCCCCAAGGGCGGCCCCGGCATGCAGGAGATGCTCTACCCGACCTCCTTCCTCAAGGGCCGGGGCCTGGGCAAGACCTGCGCCCTGGTGACCGACGGCCGCTTCTCCGGCGGCACCTCGGGCCTGTCGATCGGTCACGCCTCCCCGGAGGCCGCCTCGGGCGGCACGATCGCCCTCGTCGAGGACGGCGACCGCATCCGTATCGACATCCCGAACCGCTCGATCGATCTCCTGGTCGACGACGCGACCCTCGCCGCCCGCCGCGAGGCCCTGAACGGCGTCTACGCCCCGAAGAACCGCGAGCGCAAGGTCTCGGCGGCGCTGCGGGCGTACGCGGCGATGGCGACGAGCGCGGACAAGGGCGCGGTGCGCGACGTGTCGAAGCTGGGCTGACGCCCCGGTAAGGACGAGCGACGGCGGTGCGGGAATCCTCCCCGCACCGCCGTCGCGCGTTCCGTCCGTTCACGGGGCGGGCGGCCGCCCCGTCACCAGCTCCCCGGATCGCGCGCGTCCACGGCGAAGACGGAGCCGTCGGGGGCGGTGCCGTAGACGCGGGGGCCGGACGTCGCCGGGGCGGGGACGGTGGTCACGAAGCCGAGGCGGCCGTCGCCGAGGCGGGGGCGGGTCTGGCCCGCGAGGACGCCGTGCGCCGTGTCGACGGCGAGGAGCCGGCCGTCGGACGCGGAGACGTACAGCCGGTCGCCTTCCCCGGGCGCGAGCGCGGAGACGTTGCGGCTGCCGGTCTCCAGGTCCCACAGGACCCGCTGCCCGGCGAGGTCGACGGCGGTCAGGTCCCCGAGTCTGCCCAGCAGGTACGCGGTCGAGCCGACCACGGTGATCGACGCGGTGTCGATGCGGTACGGGAGCGGGACGCGCCGCGTCTCCCGCCGCTCGGGGTCGTGGCGGACCAGCGCCTCGGTCTGCATGTCGCGGTAGGTGGCGGACAGGACCAGGGCGCCCTCCCGGTCGTACGCGACCGGCGCGAGGTTCCCCTTCAGACGGTGCGACCAGGCCACCTCGCCCGTGGCCGGCCGCACCGCGCTGACCACGGTGTGCTTCGCGTCGGCCGTCGGTTCGAAGACGGTGAGCAGGCCGCTCGCGGAGTCGTACGGGCCGAGCTGCGGGGCGCTGTGGCCGGGCAGGGCGTGGCGCCACACCTGCCTGCCGGTGGCGCCGTCGACGGCGCGCAGCCGGCCGGTGCCGCCGGCGAGCACGACGACGGAGCCGGCCGGCCGGTTGGTCTCGGCCGCCGCGGATCCGGTGCGCCAGCCCGGTGCGCCGGTCCCGGCCGCGTAGGTGCGCAGCTCGCCGGTGGCGGTGGTGACGGCGACGGCGGCGCCGCCGGACAGGAGCGCGGGAGCGGCGGCGCCGCTCGTCCCGGCGGCCGGCCGGGCCCAGACGACCCGGCCCGTCGTGGCGTCGAGCCGGCTGACGACGGCGCCGGGGCCCGAGCAGTAGAGCGCGCCCCCGGCGAGCGTGCAGGCCGGCGCCGTGGGATCGCCGCCGCCCTCGCCACGGCCCTTGCCGAGGGTGGTCCGCCAGCCGGGGAAGGAGGTGGCCGCCTCCGCCGGGCGCGTCGGAGCGGCCGGCCGCTGTCCGCCCTGCGCCGCGAGGACGGCGACGGTGCCCCCCGCTGCGAGGGCGAGCAGCACGCCCAGGGTGACGGGCAGCCGCAGCCGCCGGCGCTTGCGGGGCGGCGGCACCGCCCGTACCGGAGTGTCGGCGTCCCACGCGCCGGACGGGGATGCGGAGGCGGCGGGACCGGGGGCGGCCGGCAGGGGGCCGGGGGACCGCCGCTGAGCGGGTATGAACGCCGCCGCCTCGTACGAGGGCGGCAGCAGCGCCGCCATGATCTCGGCGGGCGTCGGCCGCTCGGCCGGTTCCTTCGCGAGGCAACGGGCCACCAGGGGCGCCAGCTCGTCCGGGACGCCCGTCAGATCCGGCTCGTCGTGCACGACCTGGTACGCCACGATGTACGGGCTGTCGGAGTCGAAGGGCCCGTGCCCGGTCGCCGCGTGCACGAGGACCGAGCCCAGCGCGAAGACGTCGGCGGAGGGACCGACCTCCCTCGGCCGCTGGAACTGCTCGGGCGCCATGAACGGCGGCGAGCCGATCAGCTTCCCCGTCTCGGTGTGCAGGTCGCTGTCGACGGGCCGGGAGATCCCGAAGTCGATCACCTTGGGGCCGGAATCGGTCAGCAGGACGTTGCTCGGCTTGAGGTCCCGGTGGACCACGCCCGCCCGGTGGATGTCCCGCAGCGCCTCCGCGAGCCCCGCCGTCAGCCGGCGCAGCTCCGCGGGGGACAGCGGACCGCTCCGCTTCACCTGGTCGGCGAGAGTCGGCCCGGGGACATAGAGGGTCGCCATCCAGGGGCGTACGGCGTCGGGGTCGGCGTCCACGACGGGCGCGGTGAACGCGCCGCTGACCCGCCGGGCCGCGGCCACCTCCTGGCGGAAGCGGGCCCTGAACTCCGGGTCCTCCGCGTACTGCGCGTGCACCACCTTGACCGCGAGCCGGAGCCCCGAGGCGGAGGTGGCGAGGTGGACGACGCCCATGCCGCCGGCGCCGAGGCAGGCCTGGAGCCGGTATTCGCCCGCGTAGTCGGGCCCTTCCGCTTCCCGGTCCGCGCCGGTACTGCGCAACGGCGGCATCGCCAACCCCCGTGTGGTTCCCCGTCGAGTCCGCGCGCGTGCGCGACGCACGGAGCCTAGTCGATGGTGCGGCCGATGTCGGTGGGGCTTGCTAGCCTGCGCGTCGCGGAGAGTGAATTTCACCGGAGCGCTTCCGAGACAGCGCTTTCACGCCAGACGGGGGAGTGGCCATGAGCGTGGAGAACGCCGAGAACGTGGAGAACGCGGAGAGCACCCAGACCGCCGACAGCGCCGAGATGGCGACCATGGCAGCGGAGGTGACCGCCTATCCGATCGCGCCGGGCTACCGGGTGCACGTCCGCTCGGGGCCGGGCACCAAGTACCCGATCGTGCGGACCCTGACCCTGGGCGCCTGGGTGCAGATCTACTGCCAGACGCCCGGCGAATGGATCTCCGGCCCGTACGGCACCACGAACATCTGGGACAACATCAGCCCGGGTCAGTTCGTCTCCGACGCGTATGTGAAGACCGGCACCGACGGCTATGTGGCCCGCCGCTGCGGCTGACGGCGGTCTTCGCCCCACCCGGGGATAATCGATCCCGTGAGCGACGACAAGCAGAGCAGGACCGGCACTCCGGCAGGGCCCCAGCCCGAGGAGCTCCGCTTCTTCGGGACGACCTGGGTGGACCACGGCGGCCACTACGGGCTGCGCCGGGTCGGCGTGGCCGCCGGCTCGCTCGCCGCCGCCGTCGCGGGCGCCCTGGTGCTGCGCTTCGCGTTCCAGGGCCTGGAGATCGCGGCGGTCGGCGGCTTCGTCAACACGCTCGTGGTGGTGATGTTCGCGGTCTGCAGCGCGATCGCCTTCCGCAAGACGTGGGAGGGCTTCGGCCGCCGCCCCGCCGACCCGGCCCGCGAGGACGCCCTGCGCAGCCTGAAGGCCATCGGCTTCATCGGCTCGCTCCTCGCCTACTTCGTCCGCTCCTTCGTCGAGGCCCCGGGCGAGAAGCTGCGGCGCGCCGAGTACGAAGAGGCCGTCACCCGCCACGAGAAGCGCCGGTCGACCCGTACGGGCAATCCCTCCGGCCGCAAGAAGCCGAAGCGCTAGCCCCCACCTGAGATCTCCCGAGGACCCCGGACATCGTCCGGGGTCCTTGACGTTGCGGCACCCCCAGGCCCACTATTCATCACATGATGAATAAAAGCGATGGGGTCGCCCCCACCGCCGAGGCCACCCCCGCGATCCTCGCGTCCGGCCTCAGCGTCGTCCGCGGCGACCGCCCCGTCCTCCGCGACCTCGACTTCACCGTCCCCCGCGGCCGCATCACCGGCCTCCTCGGCCCCTCCGGCTGCGGCAAGTCCACCCTCATGCGCGCCGTCGTCGGCACCCAGGCCAAGGTCACCGGCACCCTCGACGTCCTCGGCCACCCCGCCGGAGCCCCCGCCCTGCGCTCCCGCATCGGCTACGTCACCCAGGCCCCGTCCGTCTACGACGACCTCACCGTCCGCCAGAACCTCGACTACTTCGCCGCCGTCCTCCTCCCCGGCCGAGGCCACCGCGCCGACCGCCGCGCCGCCGTCGACCGGGCCATCGCGGACGTCGACCTCACCACCCACGCCGACGCCCTCGCCGGACGGCTCTCCGGCGGCCAGCGCAGCCGCGTCTCGCTCGCCGTCGCCCTCCTCGGCGCCCCCGAGCTCCTCGTCCTCGACGAACCGACCGTCGGCCTCGACCCGGTGCTCCGCCGCGACCTGTGGAACCTCTTCCACCGCATCGCCGCCGACCGCGGCACCACACTCCTCGTCTCCTCCCACGTCATGGACGAGGCGGAGCGCTGCCACCGGCTGCTCCTGCTCCGCGAGGGCGAACTCCTCGCCGAGGACACCCCCGAAGCACTGCGCCGCCGCAACGACACCCCCACGGTCGAGGAGGCCTTCCTCCACCTCGTCGACGCCGCCGCGGCCCGCGCCGCCGCCCGGCACCCCGCCCGGATGGAAGAGGAGCCCCGCCCGTGAACAGCGCCCGCACCCTCGCCACCGCCGCCCGCGTCCTGCGCCAGCTCCGTCATGACCCGCGGTCGATCGCCCTGATGCTGCTCGTGCCGTGCCTGATGCTGGTCCTGCTGCGCTACGTCTTCGACGGAAGCCCACGGACCTTCGACGGCATCGGCGCCTCGCTGCTCGGCATCTTCCCGCTCATCACCATGTTCCTGGTGACCTCCATCGCCACCCTGCGCGAACGCACCTCCGGCACCCTCGAACGCCTCCTCGCCATGCCCCTCGGCAAAGCCGACCTGATCGCCGGCTACGCCCTGGCCTTCGGTCTGCTCGCGGTCGTCCAGTCCGCCCTCGCCACCGGCCTCGCGCTGTGGCTCCTCGGCCTCGACGTCACCGGCTCCCCCTGGCTGCTGCTCCTCGTCGCCCTGCTCGACGCCCTGCTCGGCACCGCACTCGGCCTGTTCGTCTCGGCCTTCGCCGCCTCCGAGTTCCAGGCCGTCCAGTTCATGCCGGCCGTGATCTTCCCCCAGCTGCTCCTGTGCGGCCTGTTCACCCCGCGCGACCGCATGGCCCCCGCCCTCGAAACGATCTCCGACGTCCTGCCCATGTCCTACGCCGTCGACGGCATGAACCAGGTCCTGCGCCACACCGACATCACCGCCGACTTCGTCCGCGACGCCCTCGTCGTCGCCGGCTGCGCGGTCCTCGTCCTCGCCCTCGGCGCCGCCACCCTCCGCCGTCGCACCGCATGACCGCCCCTCGGACACCGGGCGCACGGGGAGGGCCCCCGGTGCGAGGATGTCCCTGCACGTGGAGCCCCTTCCGGCGAGGTGAACAGACCCATGACCCAGACCGTCGCAGTCCTCGGTACCGGCAAGATCGGTGAAGCGCTCCTCAGCGGCATGATCCGCGCCGGCTGGCGCCCGGCCAACCTCCTCGTCACCGCCCGCCGCACCGAGCGCGCCGAGGAACTCCACGCCCGTTACGGAGTCGAGGCCGTCAGCAACGCCGACGCCGCCAAGCGAGCCGACACCCTCATCCTCGCCGTGAAGCCCCAGGACATGGGCCGCCTCCTCGACGAACTCGCTCCGCACGTCGCCGTCGACCGCCTGGTCATCAGCGCCGCCGCCGGCATCCCCACCGCCTTCATCGAGGAACGCCTCACCACCGGCACCCCCGTCGTCCGGGTCATGCCCAACACCCCCGTGCTCGTCGACGAGGGCATGTCCGTGATCTCCGCCGGCAGCCACGCCACCCACGAGCACCTCGTCCACACCGAAGAGATCTTCGGCGGCGTCGGCAAGACCCTGCGCGTCCCCGAGTCCCAGCAGGACGCCGCCACCGCACTCTCCGGCTCCGGCCCGGCCTACTTCTACTACCTCGTCGAGGCCATGACCGACGCCGGCATCCTCCTCGGCCTGCCCCGCGCCCAGGCCCACGACCTGATCGTCCAGGCCGCCATCGGCGCCGCCGTCATGCTCCGCGACAGCGGCGAGCACCCGGTCAAGCTCCGCGAGGCCGTCACCAGCCCCGCCGGCACCACCATCTCCGCCATCCGCGAGCTCGAGAACCACGGCGTACGAGCCGCCCTCATCGCCGCCCTCGAAGCCGCCCGCGACCGCAGCCGCGAACTCGCCTCCGGCAACGGCTGACCGGCAAAGGCCGAGCGCCACGGCCGAGCGCCACGGCCGAGCGCCACGGCCGAGCGCGGCCGCGCGTCCACCGCGAGGCATCCCGTCACACGGCCGGCAACAGCCCGATCGCCCGATAGGCCCGGTCCACCAGCGGCCGCGCCATCCCGCGCGCCCGCTCGGCACCCTCCCGCAGCACCTTGTCCACCTCCCCCGGGTTCGCCGCGAGAACGGCATGCCGCTCCCGCACCGGACGCAGCAGCTCGATCACCGCCTCCGCGGTGTCCTTCTTCAGCGATCCGTACGACTCGTATACACCGGCCAGCTCGATCGGGTTCCCACCCGCCGCCGCCGCCAGCAGATCCAGCAGGTTCGCGACCCCCGGAGCGGCCTCCCGGTCGTGGACGACCTCCCGTCCGCTGTCCGTCACGGCCCGCATGATCTTCCGCCGCACGGTGTCGGCGTCATCGAGCAGATAGACGATCCCGGCCCCGTCCTCGTGCGACTTCCCCATCTTCGACGTGGGGTCCTGCAGATCCATGACCCGCGCCGCCACCGCCGGACTCGTCGCCTTCGGCACGGTGAACACGTGCCCGTACCGATGGTTGAACCGCACGGCGAGATCCCGCGCCAGCTCCACGTGCTGCGTCTGGTCCTCACCCACCGGCACCTCGTCGGTCCCGTACGCGAGGATGTCCGCCGCCATCAGCGCCGGGTACGTCAGCAGCGACAGCCGTACGCTCTGCCCGGACTCACGCGCCCGGACGCTCTTCTCCTTGTACTGGATCATCCGGCGCATCTCGCCGTCCGTGGCGACGCACTCCATCAGATACGAGAGCCGCGCGTGCTCGTCCACATGACTCTGCACGAACACCGTGCACCGCTCCGGATCGAGCCCCGCCGCCAGCAGCAGCGTCGCCGCCTGCCGGCTCAGCCGCCTGACCCGCGCCGGATCGTGCTCCACGGTCAGCGCGTGCAGGTCCACGACGCTGAACAACGCGTCCGCCCGGTGCTGGTCCACCTCGACCCACCGCCGCACGGCCCCGAGGTAGTTGCCCAGCGTCAGATGCCCGGTCGGCTTGACCCCACTGAAGATCCGCTTCATCGCGTTCGTTCTCCCTACTCTCCTGGCTGTCTCTGTACGAGCGCCGCCGACCCGTCGGCCGGACTCCCGGAGGGGGATACGCGAACGGCCGCCGAAGCGGCGGCCGTCGTCTGCACGCGTGCGTACGGGCCGCCGTCAGGCGGCCCACCACTGGGTGGTGTGCGCATGCGTAGTCATACCCGGAGGGTACGCCCCAGGCCCGGGGTTGACACGGGATTATCGGAACCGTAGTGTTCTCCGGGTTGTCCGACGTGAGCACCGACTCCGGTCGGCCCCGGACAGCCATTCCGCAAGAACCACAACGCCTGACGGTGTCGATTCGTCGTGCCGTCTTGTCTTTCCGTGCGTTTTTGCGAAATGAGGAATCCACGTTCGAAGGTTTGGACGGGAGCCCCCGATTAGCGTCGGGGGCGGGGAATCCGCTAAAGTCTCACTCGTCGGAACGGCCCAACGGCCGCGAAGACAACTCCCGCTGACTGGGAATCAGGCCCGAAAGGATCTGATAGAGTCGGAACCGCCGGAAGGGCCCGGAGCGAAAGCGAAAGGGA
>NZ_JBIBCP010000006.1:0-561141 GCF_042901205.1 Streptomyces sp. NPDC012769
TCGACGAAAAGGTCGCCCGCCTCCACCTCGACGCCCTCGGCGTCAAACTCACCACCCTCCGCCCCGAACAAGCCACCTACATCGGCGTCCCCATCCACGGCCCCTACAAGCCCGACCACTACCGCTACTGATGTGTACCGACGTGTGTACCGACGACCACGCCCGTGACCCGTGGCTCCCGGACCGTCTCCTCCGGACGGAGCGGGACCTGCTGATGCCGCTGCTGCGCCGTACCCCCGAGCCGGCGTACGAGCTGCGCACCGCCTGCCCCGGCTGGACCGCCCGACAGGTGCTCGCCCACTGCGCGGCGGCGCTCGTCAGGATCGTCGAGGGGCGCCTGGAGGAGGGCGTCTTCCTGCCCGAGGCGAACGCCTCCGACGTGGCCGAGCGCGAGGACTGGCCGCTCGGCCGGATCCTCGACGAACTGGAGCGGGGCCTCACCGAGGCCGGTCCGGTCATCGCCGGGCACGAGGACGGCCGCCTCGACGCGGTCGCGCTCGGCGAGTGGGTGCACGCCGGGGACGTACGGGAGGCCTTCGGCGAACCCGGCGCCTACTGCGGGGCCGCCCTCGACCTGGCCCTGCCGCTGCTGTGCGTCACCAGCCGCAGGCGGGAGACCCCGCGGCTCGTCGGCGTCCTGGCCGACCGGGCCGAAAAGGTCGACCTCGGCAACGCCGTCGAGGGCCGCCCGCCGGCCCGCTTCCACGGCGACGCGGCCACCCTGATCCGTATCTACTCGGGCCGCCCGCTGGTCCGCACCCGCTACGAGCTGACGGGTGCGACGGAGCGGGAACTGCTCATCTACCGCTGACGGCGACGGGCCCCGGTCCTGGTCCTCCAGGACCGGGGCCCGCCCCTTTTCCCTCCCGCCTCACTCACGCAGGGGACCTCCATGCCCAGTACGTTGGACCGGCTGCTGCGCGCCCAGGTTCAGGCGCGCCCCGACGACACCGCCGTCGTCTTCGAGGACGACACCCTCACCTTCCGCGAGCTCCACGAAGGCGCCGCCGTCCTCGCCGGCTATCTCCGCACCCTCGGCGTCGCCGCCGACCACCGCGTCGGTGTCCACGTTGAACCCTCACTCGAACTGATGATCGGCACGTGGGGCGTGGTGCTGTCCGGCGGCGCGTACGTCCCGCTCTCCCCGGAGTATCCGGAAGAGCGCCTCCGCTACATGATCGAGGACAGCGGCGCACGGATCGTCTTCACCCAGGAACGCTTCCGTGCCCGCGTCACCGAGCTCGCCCCGCCCGGCACCACCGTCGTCACCCTCAAGGACGCCGTCCAGCACGCCTGGCGCACCGCCGGCGACGAACAGCCCGTCACCGACCCGGCGGTGGACGCCGCCCAGCTCGCGTACGTCATCTACACCTCCGGCTCCACCGGCAGACCCAAGGGCGTCATGGTCGAGCACCGCTCGATCGCCGCCCAGATGCGCTGGATGTCCGCCGAGCACCACCTCCGCCCCGGCGCCGTCGTCGTCCAGAAGACCCCCATGAGCTTCGACGCCGCCCAGTGGGAGATCCTCGCCCCGGCCGTCGGCGCCCGCGTCGCCATGGGCCCGCCGGGGGTGTACCGCGACCCCGAAGCCCTGATCGACACCGTACGACGGCACGACGCCACCATGCTCCAGTGCGTGCCGACCCTCCTCCAGGCCCTGCTCGACACCGAGCGGTTCGCCTCCTGCACCAGCCTGCGCCGGGTCTACTCGGGCGGCGAGACCCTCTCCCGCAACCTGGCCGTCCAGCTCCTCGCCGAACTTCCCCACGCCGAGCTGGTCAACCTGTACGGCCCCACCGAGTGCACCATCAACGCCTCCTCCCACACCGTCGACCGGGCCACCGTCGCCGACGGCCCCGCCGCGATACCCATCGGCAGACCGGCGTACGACACGACCTTCCACATACGGGACGGCGAGCTGTGCATCGGCGGCATCCAGGTCGCGCGGGGGTACCTGGACCGGCCCGAGCTCACGGCGGAACGCTTCGTCACCACCGGCAGCGGCGAGCGCCTCTACCGCACCGGCGACCTCGCCACCCGGAACGAGGACGGCACCGTCCAGTTCGCCGGCCGCGCCGACAACCAGATCAAGCTGCGCGGCTTCCGCGTCGAGCTCGACGAGATCGCGCTCGCCATCGAGAACCACGACTGGGTGAAGTCCGCCGCCGTCATCGTCAGGAACGAGCCCCGCACCGGCTTCCAGAACCTGGTCGCCTGCGTCGAGCTGTCCCCGAAGGAAGCCGCACTGATGGACCAGGGCAACCACGGCGCCCACCACCAGTCCAAGGAGTCCAAGCTCCAGGTCAAGGCGCAGCTGTCCAACGCCGGCACCGTCGACGCGCGCGAGCTGGCCGGCCGCCCGGTCGTCGAGCTGCCCGGCCGCACGCCGACCGAGCGGATGCGCCGTACCGTCTTCGCCCGCAAGACCTACCGCTTCTACGAGGGCGGGCCGGTCACCCGCGCCGATGTCCTCGCCGCGCTCGCCCGCCGCCCCGAGGGCATCGGCTCCCGCGCGGTCGGCACCCTGACCGCCGCCGACCTGGGCGAGATCCTGCGCTGGTTCGGCCAGTTCCTCAGCGAGGAGCGGCTGCTCCCGAAGTACGGCTACGCCTCGCCGGGCGCGCTGTACGCGACGCAGCTCTCCGTGGAGGTGCGCGGGATCGCGGGCCTGGAGCCCGGCACGTACTACTACCACCCGGTGCACCACCGGCTGCATCTGATGGAGCCGGGCGCCGCAGGAGAGGGCGAGGCACGCGTCCGCTTCGGATTCCGCGGCAAGTGGGAGGCCATCGAGCCCGTCTACAAGAACAACATCCGCGAGGTCCTGGAGATCGAGACCGGCCACATGGTGGGCCTGTTCGAGGAGATCCTGCCGGGTCTGGGCCTGGCGATCCGACCGGTGCGCGACGGGGAGGGCCGGGAGGACCTGGGCGTGTTCGAGCTCGTCCCGTACGACGAGGAGGCGGCGCGGGACTCCGGCCCCGAGGTGGACCTGTACGTCCAGTCCCACCCGGGCCGGATCGCCGACCTCCCGCCCGGGCAGTACGCCTACCGGGCCGGGGAGCTGACCCCCGTCTCCGCCGGCCTCGTCGAGAAGAAGCACGTCATCGCCATCAACCAGGCGGTGTACGAGCGGGCGAGCCTCGGCATCACCGCGATCAGCCGGCCGGCCGCCGGCCGGCGCGCCTACGTCGACCTGGGCCGGGCCCTCCAGCGGCTCCAACTCGGCGACCACGGGCTGGGCTTCATGTCCTCCGGCTACAGCTCCATGTCCGGCCACCCGCTGCCCGCCGCCCGCCGCATGGACGAGATCCTGTCGGCCGCGGGCCGCGCGACCGGCCCCTCGTACTTCTTCGTCGGCGGCGCCGTCAGCGAGGAGCAGCGGCTCAGCGAGGGCATGTACGAGGACACCGTCCACATGAAGGGGCCCGCGGAGATGATCCGCGACGACCTGGCGCACCACCTGCCCGACTACATGATCCCCAACCGGGTCGTGGTCCTGGACCGGCTGCCGCTCTCCGCCAACGGCAAGGTCGACAGCAAGGCCCTCGCCGAACTCGCCGTCGTCAACGCCGGTCTGCACGGCCGCCCGCACGTCCCGCCGCGCACCCGCACCGAGCAGCGGCTCGCGGAGATCTGGGCGGCGGCGTTGAAGTACGAGGAGGTCGAGGCGGTCTCCGTCCAGGACGACTTCTTCGAGTCGGGCGGCAACTCGCTGATCGCGGTCGCGCTCATCACCCGGATCAACCGGGAGTTCGGGCGCGAGTCAGGGGGCGCGGGGCTCCCCCTCCAGATCCTCTTCGAGTGCCCGAGCATCGAGAAGCTGGCCCACCGCCTGGACGGTGCCGCGGCCACCCCCGCCTCCCGGCTGGTCCGGCTGCACGCCGAGGGCGACCGCTCGCCGGTCTACTGCTGGCCCGGCCTCGGCGGCTACACCATGAACCTGCGCTTCCTCGCGGAGGAGATCGGCATCGACCGGCCCTTCTACGGGGTGCAGGCGCACGGCGTCAACCGCGGCGAGACCCCGTACGACACCATCCGCGAGATGGCCGCCGCCGACGTGGCCGCCATCCGCCGCCGTCAGCCCGCCGGCCCGTACACCCTGTGGGGCTACTCCTTCGGCGCCCGTGTCGCCTTCGAGTCGGCGCACCTCCTGGAGGCGGCGGGCGAGCAGGTGGAGCACCTGTTCCTGATCGCGCCGGGCTCCCCGAAGGTCCGCGAGGAGTCGGCGGCCGGCGGCGCCTCGTACGACAGCCCCGGCTTCACGCGGATCCTGTACTCGGTCTTCGCGGGCGCGCTGGAGGAGGTCCCGGCGGCGGCGAAGGACGCGGAGGGCTTCGCCGCGTACGTGACGGAACGCTTCCCCGCGCTCGACCCGGAGCTGGTGGCCCGGATCATCGCCATCGTCGAGAAGACCTTCGAGTTCACCTACACCTTCCGGGAACTCACCGAACGCACCGTCTCCTGCCCGGTCACGATCTTCAAGGCCCGGGGCGACGACTACTCCTTCCTGGAGACCGCGACGGGCTGGTCCTCCCGGCCGCCGACGGTGGTGGAGCTGGACGCCGACCACTACAGCCTGCTGCGGGCGCCGGATCTGAAGGAGCTGGTGAAGAAGATCCGCTACCGGCTGGGGCGGTAGCGGTGGCCGTGGCCGTGGCCCCAGCCCTGGCCGTGGCCGGGCGGTAAATGCTTTGCGGGCGGGCCGCCCGGCCCGTCACGCTTCACCGCATGGACTCCACCGCCGATCTGTTCGCCGCCGACGGGCGCCTCAAGGCGATCCCGCGGAAGCCCGCGCGCCGGGCCGCCCTGCTCGACCATCTGGCCGCGACGCTCTTCGAGCCGGCCCGCTCCTACACCGAGCGCGAGGTCAACGAGGCCCTGAAGACCGTGCACGCCGACTTCCCGGCCCTGCGCCGCTATCTGGTCGTCGGCGGGCAGCTCGCCCGTACGAAGGACGGCTCGGCCTACCACCGACAGCAGCAGCCCGGCGTCCCCGCGGGAGCGACCCCCGCCGTCGCGTGATCGCCGCGGCGGTGGCCGGCCTCCTGGCCGGCTACGGCATCGCGATCCCCGTCGGCGCGGTCGGCGCCTACCTGGTGGCCGTCACGGCCCGCACCGGCTGGCGCACGGGCGCCGGCGCGGCCCTCGGCGTCGCCACCGCCGACGGCGTCTACGCCCTCCTCGCGGTCGCGGGCGGCTCCGCGCTCGTCCCGCTGCTCGCCCCCGTCATGACCCCGCTGCGCTGGGTCTCCGCCGTGGTCCTGGTGGCCCTCGCGGTCCGGGCGGCCGTCCTGGCCGTACGGACCCACCGCGCCGGGTCCCTCGCCTCGCGCGACGACGGCACG
Source organism: Streptomyces sp. NPDC012769 (assembly GCF_042901205.1). Classification (NCBI taxonomy): domain Bacteria; kingdom Bacillati; phylum Actinomycetota; class Actinomycetes; order Kitasatosporales; family Streptomycetaceae; genus Streptomyces; species Streptomyces sp. NPDC012769. The sequence continues at coordinate 5,349 of NZ_JBIBCP010000006.1, forward strand.
ACGACCCTCACTCCGGCCCGCGCGTACCTCACCTTCCTGGGCATCACGCTCCTCAACCCGATGACGGTGATCTACTTCGCCGCGCTGATCCTCGCCACCGGTCCCGACGCCCCCGCGACCCCTGCCGAGCGCATGGTGTTCGTCCTCGCCGCGCTCCTGGCCTCCGCCAGCTGGCAGCTCCTCCTCACCACCGGCGGCAGCCTCCTCGGCCGCACCCTCACCGGCCCGCGCGGCCGCCTCACGACGGCCCTCGCGTCGAGCACGCTGATCGTGGTCCTGGCGGTGGCGCTGCTCGTCCAGACACAGGCCCCGTAGAGGAGGCCGAGGCGGGACCCGCATCTCTGTGGGTTCCGCCAATACGGCGGGGAGTCGTGATCCGGCAAGACTGCCAAGCGAAACGGATCACCAACTCAGCACGGGGGTACAGCAGATGACCACGTATCAGCAGTACGACGAGATCGGCGAGGCCTACGAGGGATTCAAGGCGCTGCCGCTGGAGCAGTACGCGGTGGTGCCGTCCTTCCTGGCCCTGGTCGGCGACGTACGCGGCAAATCGATCCTCGACCTGGCCTCCGGAACCGGCTTCTACAGTCGCGAGTTCCGGCGGCGCGGCGCCTCGGAGGTGCTCGGCGTGGACATCTCCGGCGAGATGGTCGCCGTGTCCCGGAAGCTGGAGGAGACCGACCCGCTGGGCATCGCCTACGAGGTGGGCGACGTCGCCGAGCTGCGGCCCTTCGAGCGGCCCTTCGACATCGTGCTCGGCGTCCAGATGCTCAGCTACGCACCGGACATCGCCACCACCGAGCGGATGTGCCGCAACATCCACCGCAGCCTGAGGCCCGGCGGCGAGTTCTTCATCCTCAACCAGTCGCCCGACTACCGCTTCGACGGCCCCACGCCGGAGCGGTACGGCTTCCGCTGCGAGCTCACCGGCGAGCAGATCGAGACCGGCCCCAAGGTCCGCCTCACCGCGCTCCTCGACCCGCCGGTCTCCTTCGTCGCCAACCGCCCCCGCCGGGAGGTCTACGAGGACTCCCTGCGGGCCGCCGGATTCCGCGACCTCGCCTGGGTGCCGGTGACGGTGTCGGAGGCGGGCCTGCGCGAGTTCGGCGCCGACTACTGGTCGGACTTCCACGCCAACCCGCCGCTGGAGATGCTGCGCTGCCGCGCCTGACCCGATGGCATGGGTCCTCGGCCCGGCGCCCCGGGCCCCGGGCCGTCACCGGACGACGTCGAAGACCTGCTTCTGCACGCCGTTCGCGTACGCCTCGTGCTCCACCAGGCGCAGCTTCTGGGCGTCCTTGTCCGTGGTGCTGAAGAGGCGCTTGCCGGCGCCGAGCAGCAGCGGGAAGACCAGCAGGTGGTAGCGGTCGATCAGGCCCGCGTCGGAGAGGGCCCGGTTCAGGGTGGCGCTGCCGTGGACGATGATCGGGCCGCCCTCGGTCTCCTTCAGCGCGGCGACCTCGTCGAGCGAGCGCAGGATCGTGGTCTCGCCCCAGTCGGAGACCAGGTCGTCCTCGGCGAGCGTGGTGGACACCACGTACTTCGGCATCTCCTTGTAGTCGGCGAAGTCCTCCATGTCCGGCCACACGGCGCTGAAGGCCTCGTAGCTGGTGCGGCCCAGCAGCATCGCGGTGGCTTCCTTCTGCTCCCGGCCCTTGATCTCGAAGGCCTCGGGGAGGAACTCCACCTCCTTGAACGTCCACCCGGAGTTGCGGTAGCCGGGCTCGCCGCCCGGGGCCTCCACGACGCCGTCGAGCGAGACGAAGGCGGAGCTGATCAGAGTGCGCATGGAAGTCCCCTTGAGAGGTCGCCGTATCGCGTATCGCGTTCGCGTATCGCGTTCATGATCTAGGACCGGCGGCCCCCGGGAAACTCATCGGTCCACGGGAAACTCATCGGGCCGCGGGAAACGGGAAAGTCATCGGCCCGCCGGGACGATGTTCTGCGTGTGACGGAAGACGTTGTCCGGGTCGTACGTCCGCTTCACCTCGGCCAGCCGGTCGTAGTGCCCGCGGTACGTGGCCCGGACCCGGTCCCCGCCTTCGTCCGCGCCCAGGAAGTTGACGTACGCGCCGCCCATGGAGTGGGGGTGCAGGGCCTCCCAGTAGTCCACGCTCCACCGGTGGATCAGCTCCGCGTCCGCCGGTTCGGAGCTGATGCCGGCGATCACGCCGGACCAGACCGCGTCCCGGTACGCCCAGGCCGTGTCCATGGGGCCGGGGCGGTGGGCGGCGCCGTCGACCGGATAGAGGTGCATCGTCGACAGCTCGGTCGGCATCCGCTCCAGGTAGGTCCGGTGGACGTCGATCGCGTCGTCCGTGATCCCGTCGAAGAAGTCCCCGCGCCAATACCACTGCAGCCCCTTGGGGATCAGGTCGTCGAACATCGACTGGATCGCCGGATACGGCACGGGCGTCTCGAAGTGGAACGCGGGCGGCGCCGGGTCGGCGACGACGGCGAACGCCTTCGCGAGGGCCTCCTCGTCCGTGGTGCCCGTGTGGCACCACACGACCCCGCACATCCGCTTCCCGTGGATCTCCTCCGGGAACGGCGGCCCCGGCGCCACCACCAGCGTCGCGAAGAAACCGTTCAGGTCGGTGTCCGCCGCCGGCATGAACTCGCGGTACCAGCGCAGCACCGCCCCGATGTGCTCCGGCTCCCACAGGGTGACGGCGAGCCCCACGTTCTCCACGGGATGCAGTGCGAAGGTGAACGACGTCACGATCCCGAAGTTGCCGCCGCCGCCGCGCAACGCCCAGAACAGGTCCGGGTGTTCCTCCGCCGAGGCGGTGACGACCGAGCCGTCGGCGAGGACCACGTCCGCCGCCAGCAGGTTGTCGATCGTCAGCCCGTACGCACGGGTCAGATGGCCGTGCCCGCCGCCCAGGGTCAGCCCGCCCACCCCGGTCGTCGACATGATCCCGGCCGGCGTCGCGAGTCCGTGGCCGTGCGCCTCGTGGTCCAGGTCGCCGAGCTGACTGCCACCGCCCACCAGCGCCGTCCGCGACGCCGGATCCACCCGGACCCACCGCATCCCCGACAGGTCCACCATCAGCGAACCGTCGACGAGGCAGAGACCGCCACCGCTGTGGCCGCCGCCGCGCACCGCCAGGTCCGTGCCGGTGTCCCGGGCGTACCTCACCGCCGCCCGTACGTCCGAGGTGTCCGCGCACCGGGCGATCACCGCGGGCCGGCGGTCGATCATCGCGTTGTAGATCGACCGGGCCTCTTCGTACCCCGCGTCGTCGGGGCCGGTCACCTCGCCCCGCAGCAGCTCGCGCAGGGTCTCCACAGCCGTGCCACCCATGGCCACTCCTCAAGGCCCCCTGCCTGCGGCCGCGCTACCCCTTCAGTCTCTCCCTGGCCGGGACCCCCCGCCTCCCGGGCCCCGGCATCCGGGCGCCCCGGGCAGACGCGGAGGCCCGCCCGGCGGTGATCGCCGGGCGGGCCTCGTCGTCCTCGCGGGCGCGGACTACTTCAGGGCGGCCAGGGCGGCCTCGTAGTTCGGCTCCTCGGCGATCTCGTTGACGAGCTCGGTGTGCAGGACCTTGTCGTTCTCGTCGAGGACGACGACGGCGCGGGCGGTCAGGCCGGCCAGCGGGCCGTCGGCGATCGCGACACCGTAGTCGGTGTGGAAGTCACGGCCGCGCAGGGTGGAGAGGTTCTGCACGTTCTCGAGGCCCTCGGCGCCGCAGAAGCGGGCCTGGGCGAAGGGGAGGTCCGCCGAGATGCACAGCACGACGGTGTTCTCCAGGTCGCCGGCCTTCGCGTTGAAGGCGCGCACGGAGGAGGCGCAGGTGGGGGTGTCGACGCTGGGGAAGATGTTGAGGACCTTGCGCTTGCCGGCGAAGTCCTTCAGCGACTTGTCCGCGAGACCCTCGCCGACCAGGCTGAACTCGGGGGCCTGGCTGCCCGTGGCGGGCAGGGAGCCGTCGACGGTTACGGGGTTGCCCTTGAGCGCGACCTGGGCCATGAGGAATCTCCTTAGACAGAGGGTGTTGCCGTTGTCAGCCACCGGTGCGGCTGTCGGCGGTCCGATCGTATTCCGCCGGGCCGCTCAGCCGCGTCCGTGTCCGTACCCGGCGAGGAAGAGGTCCACGCCGGAGGTGATCATCCGGGCCAGCTCGGCCTCGTCGATCTCGGCCTCGGGGGAGAAGGTGCGGACGAGCTGTGGCACGCCCACGGTGGCGGCGACGAGCTGCTGGACGGCGAGCTTGGGGTCGGGGACGTGGAGGGCGCCGCGCGCGTGGAGCTCGGTGAACGCCTCGACGAGCGGGCCGTTGTTCATGTCGTAGCTGACCCGGTACCAGAGCTGCCCGAGCTGCGGGAAGCGGTCGATCTCGCCGATCACCAGGCGGCGCAGCGACATGATGTCGGGCCGCAGCAGGATGCGTGCCCAGTCGGTGGTGAGCCGGACGAGGGCGGCGCGCAGGTCGGGCGCGTCGGCGAGGGTGGAGTTGCTGGGTTCCAGGTCCGCGTAGGTCTTGGGCAGGACGCCGCCGATGACGGCGAGGAAGAGGCGTTCCTTGCTGCCGAAGTGCTTGTAGATGGTCGCCTTGGAGACGCCGGACCGCTGGGTGATCGCGTCCATGGAAGCCGCCGAGTAGCCCTCGGCGAGGAACTCGGTGAGGGCGGCGTCGATGATCGCCTGTCGCTTGCGGGAGGCGGCGTCGACGGGCTCGGGGATGACCGGGATGCCGTACTCGTCTGTGGCGGCGGCGTCCTGGGGCTCGGCTGCTCCCATGGGCGGTGTCCTTACGGGGTGGGGAGAGGGGGCCGCCAGTATATGAACTGAACGGTTTGGTCTGTAAAGCTCGGGCCGCCCGGCGGGGTGGCCGGCCACCCCGCCTCAGACGAAGAAGCTGTCGTGGTGCAGGAAGAACTCCGCACGCTCGGCGTCCGTGAGGTCGCCGAGCCGGGTGATGCCCTCGAAGTACTCCTCGCGGGGCGCGCCGGGCGCGAAGAGCATCAGCATCGACGCCGGCTCGCCGGACTCGTTGCGGAAGGCGTGCAGGCCGCCGACCGGGACGTAGAGGTGGTCGCCGGAGGTGGCGTCGATCCACTTCTCGCCGTCGAAGAGCCGCATCGTGCCGGAGAGGACGAAGAAGGCCTCCGACATCGCCTTGTGGAAGTGGGTGCTGGGACCGACGGCCTGCGGACCCATGTCCACGCGGTAGAGGCCGTACTCGCCCTTCGTGGACAGGGTGGTCGACAGGTAGTGGTAATCGGCTCCGGGGGCGGTGTAGTCGGGTTCGGCGGAGGCGGACCGGTAGCGGGCGCTGATCTCGCCCTGGTCGCCCGAATAGCGGGGGGCGGGGTAGGCGTGGGGGTCGAACAGGGACATGGCGGACTCCTTGGGGTTCGCGTGATCCGGTCAGGTGAGGGCGGCGGCCAGGGCGGGGCCCGCCGAGGCGCCGATGAGGAAGGCGAGGTTGAACAGGCCGACCGCGGTGCCGTGCCGTGCCTCCGGGAGGCCCTCGGTCGCCGTGCCGGTGAGCAGCCCCTGACCGCCCGCCGTGACGAGCGCGCTGGCGCCGGAGCCGGCCAGGACCACGAGCCACCAGGGCGCGAGGACCGCCGCGGCGACGGAACCGAGCGACCCGGCGGCGAGCAGCGCCCGCAGGCGCCGGGGGCCGAGGCGCGGGGCCGCGCGGATCAGCTGCCAGGACAGCAGGGCGCCCGCGAGGGTGGCGAGGGACGCGGCGGCGCCGGTCTGCACGGCGGTCCAGCCGGTGAGCGCGGCGACGCGGCGCGGAGCCTCGTACAGCAGCGCGAAGTTGACGGTGGCGAGGGCGAGGATCATTCCGGCGGCGATACGGAAGCCGGGGGCGCCGAACACGTCGAGCGGCAGTGCGCCACGCGGGGCGGCGACGGCGCCGGCGGGGGTCCGATCCGGCGGGCCGGCCAGGCGCAGGGTGGGCGCGAGGACGAGCAGGCTCAGGAGCGGCAGCAGCAGGGTCGCCCGCCAGCCGAGCGCCCCGGCGAGCGCGGCACCGGCGAAGACGCCGGTCGTGCCGCCGACCGCGCTGCCGATGGCCACGAGTCCGGGGGTCCGGCCCGAGCGGTCGCGGCCGGCGATCTGGAAGGCCGCGACGTTCAGCCCGGCCGCGCCGGCCGCCTCCAGGATCCGCCCCGCCACGACCGCGGGGAGGTTCGGGGCGAGGAGGCAGAGGACGGCCCCCAGGACGACGAGGACGGCACCGGCCCGTACGACTCCGCCGACTCCGCCCAGCCCGGTGACCCCGCCGAGCCCGGCCGCGCCGTGCCGCGCGCTCCGCGCGGCGAGTGCGGGCAGCAGGGGAGTGCCGACGGCCATGCCGATCCCGTACGCGGTCAGCAGCCAGGCCGCCGAGCCGGGCGGGACGGCCAGGTCGCGGGCGGCGTCGGCGAGGGCGAGGGTCGGCCCTGACAGGCCGGCGGCGGCGGGCGCGGCGAGCAGGGCGAGCGGAAGGGCGCCCGAGCCGGGCCGCGCGGCCGGGCGGGCGGCGGTCGCGGTCACACCCGGTCCCGTCCGTACGCCGCCCGGCCGCGGCGGCCGGCCCGATGGCACGTCAGGGTGGCGTAGCCCAGCGGCATTTCGTCGAAGGAAGGCATGCGACGAATGAACTACACCATTCAGTTCACTGTCAAGACTGAACTGTTCCGTTGACAGACTGAACCGAACGGTTTACGTTCCTGCTCGTCGAGTTGAACCACCGTCAGTCACCCCTGGTGAACGCCGAAGGAGCCCCGCCATGACCGCCACCGCCGCCCGCCCGTCCCGGATCCTCGCCATCTCCGGCTCGCTGCGCGCCGCCTCCCACAACACCCAACTGCTCCGCGCCGCACTGAAGTTCAACCCCGGCGGCCAGGACATCGAGATCTACGAGGACCTGCGCGCCATCCCGCCGTACGACCTCGACCTCGACACCCCCGAACTGCGCCCCGCCGCCGTGACCGAGCTGCGCCGCCGGGTCCAGGAGGCCGACGGACTGCTCATCGCCACGCCCGAGTTCAACTACTCGATCCCCGGCGTGCTCAAGAACGCCCTCGACTGGCTCAGCACCGACTGGACGCGGACCGAAGGACTTCCGCTGCACCGCAAGCCGATCGCCGTCCTCGGCGCCTCGCCGGCCAACTTCGGCACCGTGCGGGCGCAGCTGGCCCTGCGTCAGATCTTCGTCTGGACCGACAGCGACGTCGTGGTGAAGCCCGAGGTCCACGTGTTCCGCTCGCACGAGCGCTTCGACGCCGACGGCAACCTCACCGACGAGATCACCATCGAGCTGCTCCAGCAGCTGCTGTCCGCCCTCCAGTCCAAGATCGAGGCGAGCCGCGCATGACCGGCTCCGCAGCCGGTCCGGCCGCTGGTGCTGCCAGTCCGGCCGCCGGCGGGCCGCGCATGACCGGCTCCGCCGCCGTTCCGGCCGCCGGTCTCGCTGCCGGTCCGGCCGCCGTTCCCACCGCCGGCGGGCTGCCCGTCACCGCCACGTACATCGGCACGGCCACCGTCCTGCTCCGGATCGGGGAGCTGACAATCCTGACCGACCCGGCCTTCGACGCGGCCCCCGCCGACTACCCGGCGGCCCGCCCGCTCCACCGCACCGCGGGACCCGCCCTCACCGCCGACCGGCTGCCGCCGATCGACCTGGTCCTGCTCTCCCACGACCAGCACGCCGACAACCTCGACCGCACCGGCCGCGAGGTCCTCGCCCGGGCGGCCCACGTCCTCACCACCCCGGAGGCCGCCGGCCGCCTCGGCGGCCGCGCGGAGGGCCTGGCGTCCTGGGAGAGCCGCACCTTCACGGCCCGATTCACGGCGGCGCCCGACCGGATGGGGGCGGCCACCGGCGGGACGGGGGCGGCAGACCCGGCGACGGCCACCGACCGGCTCGGAGCCACCGTCACCGTCACGGCGACGCCCGCCCGCCACGGCCCCGAGGGCACCGAACAGGCCACCGGCCCCGTCACCGGCTTCGTCGTCCAGTACCCGGGCGGCAGCCTCTACCTCTCCGGAGACACCGTCCGCCATGACGCCCTGAAGGAGATCGCGGAACGCTTCCCCTCCCTCGACGTCGCCTTCCTCCACTTCGGCGACGCCCACTTCCCCAGCACGGGCGACCTCGCCTTCTCCCTCAGCGCCACCGAGGGTGCCGCCCTCGCCCGCACCCTCGGCGCCCGCACGGTGATCCCCCTCCACTTCGACTCCTGGACCCACCTCGCCGAGGACCCGAACCGCATCACCGCCGCCTTCGCCGCCGACCCGGCCCTCGCCGGCCGACTGCGCCGGCTGCGCCCCGGCCTCCCGGAGCGACTGGCCTGACCGTCCCTGGCCGGGCAGCGGGAGGCGCCTGCCCCGACCGGCGAGGCAGGAGCCCGCGGGGCGGGTCTACCGGCGCACCATCCCCACGCACAACAGCTTGTCGAGGAAGGACGCTCGCCCTTCCTTGCCGATGACGACCTCCGTCGCCTGGCCGATGATCTTGTTCAGCGGGATGGCGTAGGCGTCGTCCGCTTGCGTGCACTTCGTGGTCGTCGTGGTCGGCGTGGTGGTCGTGGTCTGTGTGGTCGTCGGGGTCGTCTCGGGGTCGGCGGCGGTCGCCACTCCGGCGCCACCGAAAACCACCGCGGCGGTGAAGGCCGTCGCCGTCAGAACAGTGCGTACGCGCATGCGTTTCTCCAGGTCGCAGGGAGGATCGTGATGCTGAACGCCCCCGGGGTCTCGCGGTCACGCCGAGAACCACCTAATGGACCAAGGCCGCCACCGGAAAGCCTCGGATCACACCCTGCTCCGGAGGGTCTCGAACCAGTCCGCCGTCCGCTCCGCGCACGCGCCCGGCGACCCGGCCGTACGGAAGGGTCCTGCCGAGGAGCCGTGCAGCGGCACGTACATCTGGTCGTGCAGCTCGGTGCCGTACACGCCACCCTGCTCGTCGAAGAACGCCCCGAACACCTCGGCCCCCACGCGCACCAGCGCGACCAGATGCCCGAACCCCGTCTCCTCCGGCCGCAGCACGAACGTGTCGTCCGGATCCCCGCCCCACGTCACGGCCCGCTCCCGCAGCACCCGTACGAATCGCCGCGCCGACCCCTCCAACTCCCCGAAGGCGTCAGTGGTGTCGTCCTCGCCGACCCAGAACCAGGGGATCACCGCGGGGGCCAGGCGCTGTGGACGACGGCCGGCTCGGCCGGCGCCGGGGCCTCCGGGCGGAAGCGGCTCAACTCCACCCACGGCAGCAGGAAACTGTCGTACGTCTCGGGCGCCGCGCTCTCGCCCCAGTGCAGCCCACCCGCCACCACGTGTCCGTTCGCCCCGTCCTCCGTCTCCAGGACGAACGCCCGCCAGTCGTGCCACTCCCGCGGATCCGCCGCCCGCAGCCGGGCCTCCTCCTCCGCGTCCGCGAACCGGATCGTCAGGGACGGGTAGTAGTCCCTCACCGACATGGACCCGAGGTCCGCGAACTCCACGTCCACCGTCGTGGTCCGCCCCTCCTCCGGATCCTGCGGACCCCGCAACACCAGCCGGCTGTGCCCGAGCACATACGCGTGCAGCCGCATCGGCCGCCGGAACACCACCGGCAGCTCCGCCGCCTCGACCCGCTGTCCCATCAGCCCCACCCCTCCCACACCCCAAGGCGGCGCCACCCTACAAGGGCCCGGCCGACCTCAGTCCCACTGCTGGTCGGCGAGGGACGCGACGGGCTGGGGCTTGCCGATGACCGCGAGGGCGATGAAGAAGTTGATCTGCCCGATCGCGATCGTGAGCGTCGCGAGCGCCTTCTCGTCGTAGTGCCGCGCCACCTCCGCGTACAGCTCGTCCGTCACACGCTCCCGGCCGTGCGGGGCCGGCTGGAGCGTGGCCTCCACGAGCGCGAGGGCGGCGCGCTCCGCGTCGGTGAAGTACGGGGCGTCCTGCCAGGAGGAGACCGCGGTGATCCGCTCCTCGCTCTCCCCGGCCTTGCGCAGGAAGCTGGTGTTCAGGACGGTCAGATAGGTGTTCCGCACGATCTGCCCGGCGCGCAGGTGAACCAGGTTGATCGTCGTCCGCGGCACCGACTGGTTCCCGGTGGCCCGGAACAGCGCGGCACTCACGTCGGCGACCTCGGGCACGAAGTCGGCCGGGTTCGGCATGCGGGAGATCGAAGCGGCGGTGTTCGTCATGGCTGCACTCTCGTTTCTGCCTCGCGGCGCCCTCATCGGCGCCTTCACCCCACTGACGGACGCGGCCGCCCCGATGTGACCGGATGCCGGAGATTTCTTTTCCGATCCCGTGACTCCGGGCGCGGTACCGTCGAAACCGACACACCCTCCAGCCCGGAACGGGACGCAGGACGGACGATGAGCACAGCCCCCGACTACAACAACGTCGATCCGGAACAGGCGTTGAAGTACGCCGTCCAGCACATCCGCGGCGACCGCGCCCAGATCATCGAGGGAATCATCGAGCCCGTGTCGCCGACCTGGGACCACGAAGCAGCCGCCGAGACGATCCGCGACCAGATCCGCCCCCGCGCCCGCGAGCTCGGCTGCGTCACGGGCTCGGGCAACCTGGACCTGCCCGGCTCGTCGAACTGGTACGTGCCCGACATCGCCGTCGTCCCCGCAGCACAGGCCAAGGGCGCCACCGCGCTCCTCCCGGAGGACACCCTCCTCATCGTCGAGGTCACCTCCGAGTCGAACCGCGACACCGACCGGGTCGTGAGGCGGAAGCGGTACGCCGAGTACCACGCCCCCCTGTACCTGGTCGTGGACCGGCAGGAGAAGAGCGTCACCCTCTACTCCGAGCCCGGCCGTCTCGGCTACACCCGCGTCGACGGCCCCCGCCCCTTCGGCACCCGCCTCCACCTGCCCGAGCCCTTCGACCTCGAACTCGACACGAGCGACCTCGCCTGATGACGACCGACTGGACAGCGGAGTGCCGGCGCCTGGAGCGGGGGCATCGTTACGAGACCGCGGCGCCGCAGGCCTGGCAGACCTACTCGGACGCCACCGCGTCGCCGCCACTGACCGAGGCGGAGGTGCGGGAGGCCGAGGCGGAGCTCGGGATCGCGTTCCCGGAGGAGTACCGGGACCATCTGCTGCGGGTCAGCGCCGGGCACCGGATCAACCGGCTCCAGCGGGGGCCCCAGGGCTGGGGCTGGTACGGCGACCGCGACACCAACTACCACCTGCTCACCGAGCCGTTCCCGCACCCCGACTCGTACCGCGCCTACGACGACGAGCTGGGCGACCGCGAGCCGCCGCGCGAGGACGAGGCGGCGTGGGCCGCCTGGGACGCCGAGTGCGGGGTGCTCCAGGAGCGGAAGACGGCGGGAGCCGTCCACATCCACGAGGGCGGCTGCGGCTTCCACACCCTCCTGGTCGTCACCGGCCCCCACCGCGGCGAAATGTGGTTCGACAGCCGCGCCACCTGCGACCTGATCCTCCCGATGACGTACGGGGGTCGCCACGCCCGCTTCGCGGACTGGATCACCAACCCGGGCGCGGTCGCGGTGCGGTACTGAGTCAGCCGGCCGCCGCCACCTTCACCGCCGCGACGAAGGGCGCCCACGCGGCGGCGTGAACGACGAGCACGGGGCCGTCGGGCCGCTTCGAGTCCCGGACCGGGACGAGGCCCCTCATGCCGTCGGCGACTTCCAGGCAGTTGCCGCCATCGCCGTTGCTGTAGCTGCTCTTTCGCCAGACGGCGGTGCTCAGATCAAGGGCGTTGCTGGCCATGTCGGTAGTGGTCCCTCTTGAAGCGGAGCTCCTCGCCCTGCCCAAGGCCGTGGCGGAGGTGCGGCGGATGGCGCGCGGGGACGATGTGCGGCTCTGTGTCGGCGAGTTGCTGACGAACGTCATCCAGCACGTCGGCGAGGGCACCCCGGTCACCGTACGGGTGACGGCGGCGCACGCCGGCCGGGTGCGGGTGGCGGTCAGTGACCCCGATCCGCGCCTCTGGCCCGTACTCCGCGAGGTGTCCGACGGGGCCGAGTCCGGACGTGGCATCGGGATCATCGACGCGCTCGCCGCACGCTGGGGCGTCGATCAGGCGCCGTACGGCAAGACGGTGTGGTGCGAGCTTCCCGCGGCCAGTCCTCCGGCCTCAGCGGATCCGGGTGGCCCCGCCGCACCGCCTGGCCGCCGGTGGTGTCCGTGACCAGGATCGGGTGACGCGTCCACCGGAGCGGCCCCCGCGACACCACCCAGGCCGTCACCCCCCACCTCGTGGCGCCGGCAACTGGCCCGCCACGATCGCCGCCAGCGCCAGGCCGAAGCCCACGACCTGCACCGGGCCCAGCGTCTGGCCCAGCACGACCGCCCCCAGCACCGTCGCCACCAGCGGTGACAGAAGCACGAGGACCGCGACCGAGGTCACGGGCAACGCGGTCAGGCCCCGGAACCACAGGACGAACGCCAGCAGGCCGCCGACCAGGCCGAGCCACGCGTACCCCAGGACCGCCGACGCGTCGATCGTCGGCGGGCCGCCCTCCGCGAGGAACGTCACCGGCAGCAGGAACAGCCCGCCCGCCGTGAGCTGCCACCCCGCGAACGCCGTCGGTCCCACTCCCGCCGGGCGCCCCCACCGCCGGGTGAGCGTCACCCCGAGCGCCATCGACGCCGCGCTCCCGAGGCCCGCCGCGATGCCGACCGGGTCGAAGGACGCCGCCGGGCCGATCACCACCAGGCCCACCCCGGCCATGCCCGTCACGCCCCACGCCAGGCGCCACGCCGACAGCCGTTCGCGCAGGACCGCCGTCGCCAGCAGGGCGACCGCCAGCGGCTGGGCCGCCGCGAGGGTCGCCGCCACCCCGCCCGGCAGGCGCTCCGCGGCGATCGCGAGGAACGGGAAGGTCAGGCCGATGTTCAGGACGCCCAGCACCGCCGCCTTGCCCCACCACGCGCCGCCGCGCGGCAGCGTCCGGCCGATCGCGAGCGCGATCAGCCCGGCGGGCAGGGCCCGCAGCAGGCCGGCGAACAGCGGGTGGCCGGGCGGCAGGAGCTCGGTGGTGACGACGTAGAAGGTGCCCCAGGTGGCGGGGGCGATCGCGGTGAGCAGGGCTGTGGGAAGGGGTCCGGGCAGGGGCCCGGGCAGGGGCCCGTCGGCGCCAGCGGTGCCGCCGAAGCGTCCGGCTCGGCCCGCTCCGGCCGTGACCCCAGGGGCGGAAGGGCTCGTGGTCATGGCGTCGAGTCTCGGCGCGGGGCCGTCGATGAGTCCAACACATGGTTGTCATCGCATTCATCGCGGAACACGATGGCTCGATGGAGCTCCAGCAGATGCGGTACGTCATCGCCGTCGCCGAGACCAACAGCTTCACCCGCGCCGCCGAGCGGTGCCTGGTCGTCCAGTCCGCGCTGAGTCACCAGATCGCGCGCCTGGAACGGGAGTTGGGCGCGCGGCTCTTCGAGCGGACCAGCCGCAGGGTGCGGCTCACGCCGGCCGGTGCCGCGTTCCTGCCGGCCGCCCGGCAGTGCCTGGACGCCGCCGAGCGGGCCGCCGCGGAGGTCGCGGCGGCGGTCGGCGTGGTGCGGGGGCGGCTCGCGGTGGGCGTCATCCCGTCGGTGGCGGCCGTCGACATCCCGGGCGCGCTGCGGGAGTTCCACGAGCGGCATCCGGAGGTGCGGGTCAGCCTGCGGGTGGGCGCGAGCGAGGAGCTGGCGGCGCAGGTGGAGGAGGGGACGCTGGACGTGGCGTTCCTGGGGTTGCCGACGGGGACGGTGCCGCCGAAGGGGGTACGGGCCAGGGACCTCGGCCGGGACCGGCTGGTGGCGGTGGTCGCACCGGGGCATCCGCTGGCGGCGGAGGAGCCGGGGGCGGTTGACCTGCGGCGGCTCTCCACCGAGCTGTTCGTGGACCTGCCGGCGGGGACGGCGGGGCGCGTGCAGTCCGACCAGGCGTTCGCGGCGGCCGGGCTGGTGCGGGACGTGGCGTTCGAGGTGACGAACGCGGACTTCCTGGCGCGGCTGGTGGGCCAGGGGCTGGGGGTGGCGCTGCTGGCCTCGGCGTATGTGGCGCGTCTGGGCGGGCTGACGACGGTGGAGACGGTGGAGGTGACGGACGCGCCGGAGCGGGTGGAGTACGCGGTGTGGAGCGCGGCGGGGCGTACGCCGGCGGCGGGGGCGTTTCTGGAGCTGGTGGGGGTGGCGGAGGAGGGGGGTGCGGGCCAGGGGGCGCAGCCCCTGTGACGCGCATCACACGCGGTTTCTGTCAGGGATCGGGGGGCTGCCCCGCTCAAGTCGCGAAGGCCAAGCCCATCGACAGGAGCGACTCGTGAATCGACTCATGAAGCACCGCATCGTCGTCCTCGGCGCCGGATACGCCGGGGCCTACGCGGCCGGGGTCCTGGGCCGGCGGCTGTCGCCGGAGGACACGGAGATCACCGTGGTGAACGCCGAGCCGGACTTCGTCCAGCGGCTGCGGCTGCACCAGTTCGCGGCCGGCCAGGAGATCGAGGCCCCGAAGCTCACCGATGTCCTCGCGGGCACGGGGGTGCGGTTGCGGGTGGCCCGGGTGACCGCCGTCGACCCCGAGCGCCGGGTCGTGGAGGTGGCCGACGGCGAGGGAGGTGGCGAGATCGCGTACGACACGCTCCTCTACGCGCTCGGGAGCCGTGTCGCGGACGGTGGCGTGCCGGGCGTGGGCGAGCACGCCCACGACGTCGCCGGCCGGGCCTCGGCGCTGCGGCTGCGGGAGCGCCTGGACGTCCTGGAGCGGCGGGGCGAGGGCGGGAGGGTGCTGGTCGTCGGCGACGGGCTGACCGGCATCGAGACGGCCACGGAGATCGCGGAGTCGCGGCCCGGCCTGTCGGTGACCCTGGTGGCCCGGGGCGAGCTGGGCGCGCGGCTCTCCGCGGGGGCCCGCGACCACCTGCGGCGGGCGTGCGAGCGCCTGGGCGTCGAGGTCGTGGAGCACGCCGAGGTCGTGGCGGTCGAGGCGGCGCGGGTGGTGTGTGCCGACGGCACCGTCCTGGCGTCGGACGCGACCGTGTGGACGGCGGGGTTCGCGGTGCATCCGATCGCCGCGGCGAGCGGGCTGGAGGTCACCGAGGAGGGGCGGATCGTCGTCGACCGACAGATGCGGTCGGTGTCGCATCCGGAGGTGTACGCGGCGGGTGACGCCCTCCACGTGATCGGTGACAACGGCCGGCCGCTGCCGATGTCGTGCGCCTCGGCCGGCTACACCGCCCGGCAGGCGGTCGGAGCGATCGTTGGCGGTCTGACGGGCCGCGAGGTCCCCCGCGTCAAGCTGGAGTACGTGGCCAACCACATCAGCCTCGGTCGGCGGGATGCGATCTTCCAGTTCATCGACGGCGAAGGGAACGCGAAGCCGAAGTGCCTGAGGGGCCGGAGGGCCGCGCGGCTCAAGGCGGTCGTTCTCAAGGGCTCCCTCTGGGGCACCTCCCACCCGACGTTCGGGATGCCCCAGCGGAGGCTCCGCGTGACCGTCGCTTCTGCCGCCTTCGCAGAGCGGGCTGAGCGCGCGGCTGTCTAGGGTGGGCCGCGTGGACAGCATCGCGAGCGATCGCTTCGACATCGACCGGTTCGAGGCCGGCCGGAACCGGCTGGCCTCGCTGGCCTACCGCCTCCTCGGCTCCGCCGCCGACGCCGAGGACGTCGTGCAGGACGCGTTCCTGCACTGGCAGGCCGCCGACCGGCAGCGGATCAGGGTGCCGGAGGCCTGGCTGACGAAGGTCGTCACCAACCTGTGTCTGGACCGGCTCCGCTCGGCCCGGGCCCGTCGCGAACGCACGGTGGGCGCCTGGCTGCCCGAGCCGCTGCTCGACGGCGACCCGATGCTCGGCCCGGCCGACACCTTCGAGCAGCGCGAATCGGTGTCGCTTGCCGTGCTGACCCTGATGGAGCGGCTGTCGCCGTTCGAGCGGGCCGTCTATCTGCTGCGGGAGGCGTTCTCGTACGGGCATGCCGAGATCGCCGAGATCCTGGACATCTCGGAGTCCGCGAGCCAGCAGCACCTTCACCGGGCGCGGCGGCGCGTCACCGCCGAGCGCCGCGGCCGTGACGGCGAGGTCGACCCGGCGTCCGCCCGCAGGATCGTGGAGGAGTTCCTCACCGCCGCCGTCTCGGGGCGCACGGAACGGCTGGTGGAGCTGCTCACCGACGACGCGACCGCGATCTCCGACGGCGCCGGCCTGACGGAGAAGCTGCTGCGGTACGACACTCCGCGGCGCATCGCCGCCATCGCACGGGCCGGTTTCAAGCCCACGCCCGCGAAGCGGCGGCTCGCCGGTGGCACGCCCGCGATCCATTACGCGGTCGTCAACGGCGCCCCGGCCGTCCTGGCGGTGGTCGACGACCGGGTCGTCGGCTCCGTGACGTTCGACATCGTCGGGGGAAAGATCGCCACCGTGCGCGGTATCGCCGCTCCCGCTCGGCTCGGGCGGCTCACCGAGGCCTGGCGGCACAGTGGCACGGGCGCGCCGATCATCGCGGAGTGGTGAAGTGAAGTGGCCGAGGAAAAGAGGGCGTTGGGGGTGGGAACAATCGGGGGTGGTGTCGCGTTCGATCTCTGGCTGACGCCGACAACCTGATCCAAGGAGCGCTTTGCCCGACACCACCACGCCCGACAGCACGTCCTCCCACACCACCACGCCCGACACCACGAGCACCCTGGCCCCCCTGCCCTCCCTCGCCGCGCAGGCGGAGCGGCTGATCGAGCTGGGGGTGCACGAGATCGCGGGGCTGACCGCCGAGGAGCTGCGCGCCTTCGCCGAGAGCGCGGGGAGCCCCGAGAACTCCGGGAGCGCCGGGGCCCTGCTCGCCGTTCATCCGGACCGGGCGCCCGCCTCCGCGCTCGCGCCGCTGCTCCGCCGCGCCGACAAGCCCGGCTTCGTCGTGGTCGACATGCCGGACGTCGACGACTTCACCCCGTACGGTGACGGCGGCGTGGAGCTGCCGGACGCCCCGCTCTACCTGGTCGACGGGGTCGACCGGGGCGACCGCATGGCCAACTGGAGTCCGGAGGAGGCGCTGCCGGCGCTGACGAAGGAGGGCCGCAGCCCGCTGGTGCTGAGCGAGGGCATCCACTGGGTGCTCCAGCAGCCGGAGGCCCTGGAGCGCAATCGCTGTTTCATGACGATCGGCTCGCGGCTGCGGAAGCCGAAGGGTACGTACGACGCCCGTACGCCGGCGATCTGGATCAGCAACGGGACGGGCCGGGACGGCAAGGAACGGCGTGACGCGCCGAAGGTGGGCTGGTGCTGGTGGGGCAACCGGCACACCTGGCTGGGGTTCGGGTCCACGACCGGGCGCCGGTAGCCCTCCAGGGGTGGGGAGCGAACACGCACCGGCAGCCCCCGGGGGCACGCGCCGGCGAGCCCCCCACCCCCTGCCCCCACCCCTCCGCCTCAGTCGATGTGCACGATCTGGAACGCCTCCGCCATCCGGCCCGGCGGCAGGCCGCCCGCCGTCGCGTGTTCGGTGAGCCACTCGCGCAGGAGGCCCGCCAGGTCGTCGAAGTGGGCGGTCTGGGAGGTGTGGATGCGCAGGGCCTCGACCTTGCGGTCGAAGACCGGGGTGACGTCCACGTACTGGTTGGGGGTGGGGCCGGTCATCAGCCACAGTTCGTGGACGATCCAGGGTTCCAGGCCCTCCCGCTTGAGCAGTTCGGGGTGGGCGAAGGGGTTGCGGGCCTCGGGGTATATCGCGCGCAGGCAGGCGTCGCCGACGGCCCGGTGGTCCGGGTGGAGGTCGGCGACGCGGGCCCAGTTGATCTCGGGGGACGGGATGATGCACCGCTGCGGTCGGACCTCGCGGATCACCCGGCACAGGTCGCGGCGCAGCTCGACGGAGGCTTCGACGAAGCTGTCGGGGTAGCCGAGGAAGCGGACGTCGGCGACGCCGCTGAGCTTGGCGGAGTGGACCTGCTCGGCGCGGCGCAGGTCCGCCATGGCCTGGCGGGGGAGTGCCTCGTCGTAACCGCCGGCGCCGCCGTCCGTGACGATGCAGTAGGTGACGCGGGTGCCGCGTTCGATCCACTGCATGACGGTGCCGCTCACGCAGAACTCGATGTCGTCCGGGTGTGCCGCCACCACCAGCAGTGATTCCGGTGCACTGCGGACGGTCGGGTCGATCGCGAAGTCCTCCATGGGGCCAGCCTGTTGGGCGGCGGGGGGCGTCGCAAGGCCAACCGGTGGCGTGAACAGGACATGGCACTTACGCGCCACTCAAAAAGTTGGTAGATTCAAATCATTGGCTGCGGCATGTGGACAGTGACTGGTAAACGAGATCCGGAGGCGACCGGCATGTGCAGGATTCTCGGCTCCTTCGCCGCGTCGGCGGACCGCCCCGACCCGGCCGAGCTCGCGGCGGTCTCGGCCCGCCAGCGACACGGCGGCCCCGACGAACACCAGGTGCTCAGCGGCCCCGGCTGGTCGCTCGGCTGCGACCGGCTCGCGGTCACCGACCCGTGCGGCGGCCGGCAGCCCTACCGGCTGCCCCACCTGCCCGGCGTCCTCGCCGTGCTCAACGGCGAGATCTACAACCACGCCGAGCTGCGCCGCCACCTCGCCGCGCGCGGCCACCGCTTCCCCGACCGCTGCGACGGCACGCTGCTGCCCGCCCTCTACGCCGAGTACGGGCCCGGCTTCGCCGAGCACCTCGACGGCATGTTCGCCGTCGCCGTCCTCGACCTGCGGCCCGGCAGCGTGCAACTCGTCCTCGCCGTCGACGACATGGGCATGAAGCCGGTCCACCTCCACCACGACCCGCACGACGGCTCCACCCGCTTCGCCTCCGAGATTCCCGCCCTGCTCGCCTTCGAGGGCGTCCGGATCGCCCCGCGCGAGGACTCGCTGGACACCGTCCTCGCCACCCGCACCTCCTACTCCGCGCACACCGCGCTCGACGGCGTCACCGTCCTGCCGCCCGGTGCCACCGCCCTCGTACGGCCGGGCCGCGCGCCCGTCGTCCGGCGCCGCGCCCCGCACGCCGCGCGGCCCTTCGGCGACACGCAGGACGTGCTGCGCCACGAGGTGCGGCGGCTCGCCACCGCCGACGCGCCGGTCTGCGCGATCACCAGCGGCGGGCTCGACTCCGGGCTCGTCACCGCGCTCGCCGCCGAGCACGCCCGCGAGACCGACGCGCCGCCGCTGCACACCTTCCACCTCACCTACCGCGGCAAGTGGCCCGGCTCCGAGGCCGCCCACGCCCGCGCCGTCGCCCGCCGCGCCAGGACCGTCCACCACGAGGTGACCGTCGACCCCGACGAGATCCCGTCGCTGCTCACCCGCACCGTGCGGCACCTCGGGCAGCCCAACGCCGACCCGATCGCCCTGTCCACGTACGCCCTCTTCCGCGCCGTCCGGGAGAGCGGCTTCACCGTCGCCCTCGCCGGCGACGGCGCGGACGAGCTCTTCGGCGGCTACGACCGGATGCGCGCCGCGCTCACCTCGCCCCCCGGCGTCGACTGGGCCGCCTCCTACGCGGACGCGCTGTCGGCGGCGCCCCGGCTGCTGCGGGAGCACCTGTACACGTCGTCGTACGCCGCCTTCATCGCCGACCGGGGATCGGCGGCCGACCGGATCGAGCAGGAGCTGCGGTCGGCGGAGGCCGCCGGGGCGGACCGGGCCACGGTGATGAGCGCCTTCGAGACGCGGTGGCGGCTGCCCGCCTACCACCTGCGGCGGGTCGACCACCTGTCGATGGCCTGGGCGGTGGAGGCGCGCATGCCGTTCTGCCAGCCGTCCGTGGTCGCCCACGCGCGGGCACTGCCGGCAGAGGCGCGGCAGGGGAAGCGGGCGCTGTACGAGGCGGGGGCCGAGCTGTTGCCGGCGACGGTCCTGAACCGGCCCAAGCAGCCCTTCACCCTGCCGGTCGCCGCGATGATCGCGCCCGGCGGGCCGCTCCTGGACACGGTCCGGGAGCTGCTGTCGCCGGCCCGGCTCGTGCTGGGCGGCAAGATCCGCGCGGACCGGGTCAACAAGCTCCTGAACCGGCATCTGGAGCGCCCCAACCAGCACATCGCGCTCGCGCTGTGGGCGCTGGCCGTCCACGAGCTGTGGACGGACGTCGTCCAGGGCATGCGGATCCCGCTGGGCTGTGCGGCCGCCTGAACCGCCGCCCGCCGCGTCCGCGAGCCGGGCCGGGGCGGGCATGACGAGGGCCGCCGTGGTCCGGGCCGCCGTCGTCCGCGCCGAGGACGCGCCGGGGCCCACCCTCGTCGTGCGGCTCGACCGGCTGCCGCCGGGTGCGCTGGCCCTGGGCGGCGAGCTGGCGTCCGTACGCCAGGCCCTTCGCTCCACCCCGTACGCGGGACTCCACAAGATCGCCCTGTACGGACCCTCCACCCACCCGTCCACCAGGCTCGACTACCGCTTCGTGCAGGTCCTGCCCGACGGGCGGTTCGACTTCCGTGCCGGGTGCGGGCACTCGCTGCTCGCCTGCGTCGTCGCCGACGGGCGGCCCGGGCCCGTCACCGTACGGGCCGTCACGACCGGGGACACGGTCCTGTGCACGCCCGAGGGCGGCGGCGCGTACACCCTCGCCTTCCTCCGCGCTCCCACCGCCGCCGGCACGCTGCCCACCGGGCGGCCCGTCGACGTCCTCGACGGGGTGCCGGTGTCCCTGGTGCGGTACGGCAACCCGTACGTCCTCGTCGACGCCCGGCTGCTGCCCGGCGACCGGCTCCAGGAGCGGCTGCTCGACCTGCGGGCCCGGGCCGGGCGGCTCCTCGGGTACGCGCCGCACTCCCCGCTCCCCAAGATCGCCGCCTTCCGCCGCGACCCGCAGGGCCTCCTCGCACGGGCCCTCACCGTCGGCGGCTGGCACCCCCGGCTCGCCCTCACGGGCGCCGCCGCCCTCGCGGCCGCGGGGGCGATCGACGGCACCGTCGTGCCCGGTCCGGTCGGCCGGATCCGCACCCCCGGCGGGGACGTCACCGTGTCCGCCGCCGAGGACCGGGTGCGGGTGCACCACAAGCGGGCCCACGTGCTCGACGATCTGGAGCTGCCGTGGCGTATCCACGCAACGGCGTGAACGCGCACCCCGCTCACCAGGCATTCCGCCGTTTTCCTCTGCCACGCTGAAGGACGACCGGCAACCGGCGGGCCCGCAAAGGGAATCCGCGCCGCCCTGCCGTATCCCGTGCCGTATCCGTGGGGAGAGCAGACACACATGAAATTCGAGAATCTGCGTGTCGTCGTGACCGGGGCATCCCGCTATTTCGGCCGGGCGCTCGCCGTCGGATTCGCGCATCTCGGCGCCGAGGTCTATGTGTCGGCCCGGACCGTCGAGGCCGCCGAGCGGACCCGCGCCGAGGTCCTCGGATCCGCCCGCGACCGCATCCACGCCTTCGGCTGCGACCTGAGCCGGCCGGCCGAGATCCGGGAGTTCGCCGCGCGCGTCGGCGAGCGCACCGACCGGGTCGACCTGCTCGTGAACAACGGCGCCCGCTGGCTCGACGGCATGGACCTGGAGGCGGCCAGCGACGACCAGATCGTCGAGACGATCGAGTCGACGGCCGGCGGCACGGTCCTCATGGTCAAGCACTTCCTGCCGCTGCTGCGCGGCTCGCTGCGGCCCGACATCGTCAACATGGTCGCCGTCCGGGACGCCGAGGGCGCGTCCGCCGCGACGGCCGGTGCCGCGCACGAGGCGTTCTGGGCGGCGAAGAGCGCCCAGGCCGGATTCGCCGACATCCTCTCGCGCCGGCTGCGCCCTTCCGGGGTGCGGGTGTTCTCCCTCTTCCCGCCGGACTTCTCCACCTCCGATCCGCGTTTCGCCGAATGGGACGGATCGAATCCGGACGGAATAGCCCCCGACGAGAAGCTCACCACGCAGGCCCTTTTCGAATGCATCGTCTACGCCGTCGAACAGCCCCGTGACTGCTTCATCCGCTCCTTCCACTTCGAACCGCGCTGACGCTCAGGAGGTCTCCATGAGCTCCCCCGTCTGGATCACCGCGACCCCTCCGGCCACCCACGGCGAACTCCACATCGGTCACCTCGCGGGACCGTACGTGGCCGCCGACGTCCTGACCCGCTATCTGCGGGCCGAGGGCGAACCCGTCCGCTTCACCACCGGAACCGCCGACCACGCCAGCTCCGTCGAGGTCCGGGCGCTGCGCCACCACCGCAAGCCCGAGGAGGTCGCCGAGGGCTACCGCGCGGCGATCACCGCCGACTGGCTGCGCTCGGGCGTCGAGTTCGACCACATCGTCAGACCGCGCCGGGACCGCGGCTACGGGCGCTGGGTGCAGGACCTGTTCAGCCGCCTGTACGCGGAGGGCGTGATCGCCCCGCGGACCCGTCTGCTGCCGTACTGCGAGCCGTGCGAGCGGTGGCTGTACGGGGCGCACGTCACCGGCACCTGCCCGCACTGCGGGGCGCTGAGCGACGGCGGCATGTGCCACGAGTGCGCGCGCCCGAACGACGGCGGCGATCTGATCGCGCCGCGCTGCTCGATGTGCGACACGCCCGCGCTCGCCAAGCGCTGCCGACGCCTTTACGTGCCCCTGGAGCCGTTCCGCGACCGGCTGGCCGACTACTGGTCGGCGGCCGGGCTCCCGCCGCGGCTCGCGGCGCTGTGCGAGTCGCTGGTGGAGGACGGGCTGCCGGACATCGCGGTCGGCCACCCGGCGGACTGGGGCCTTCAGGTGCCGGTGGAGGGCTTCCCCGACCACCGCATCGACGCCTGCTTCGAGGCGGCGGCGATGCACCTGTTCGGCTTCGACGCCACGGGTCCGCTGCCGGCCCGCGCCATCCACTTCTCCGGCTTCGGGCACGCCTTCTGCCACGCGGTGCTGCTTCCGGTGCTGCTGCTCGCGCAGGACATCAAGCTGCCGCAGGACTTCAACGTCAACGAGTCGTACGTGGTCGAGGAGGGCGTCCGCGAGGGCAATGTGTGGGCGCTCGACCTGCTCACCGAGTACGGCTCCGACACCCTGCGCCGCCACGTGCTCCAGGCCCGTCCGACCGGCCGCAGGACCGTGTTCCGGCGGGAGCGGCTCGCGGCGGCCCGGCGGGAGCTCGACGAGAGCTGGAACAGCTGGCTGGCGCGGCTGTTCACGGCGGTCCGCGAGGAGTGCGACGGACTCGCGCCGCAGGCGCTGCCCGGCGGCACCGGCTGGGAGATCCTGGAGCGCCGGCTGCACCGGGGCGTGGACGACCTGCGCGAGGCCTACGGTCCGGACGCCTTCGATCCGCGCCGGGCGGTCGCGGTGCTCGACGAGATGGTCCGATCGGTGGCCGACTTCGGGTACGTCAACGCCCATGAGCGCTGCCGGCCGACCACGTCCTGCCGGCATCTTCCCGCGCTGGCCGCGCAGTTGGCGGTGGCCTCGGCGCTGTCCGCCTGGTCGCGTCCGGTGATGCCGGAGGGCGCGGACCGGCTGGCGGCGGCGCTCCAGGTGGCGCCGGGCCGGCCGGTGGACTGGTCGGCGCTGATCGCCCCGCTGCCGGGGACGCGCCTGGCGCCGCCCTCGGGCCCGGTGTTCGGCTTCTAAGCCGCTAAGAAGTCGCGTAGTTCGACGTCTCGGAGTCCGAGGTTCCGTAGTTCACCGTCCCGTAGACCGACGGCTCGGAGTTCGACGTCTCGTTTCGTCCGCACGCCCCTCATCCCTGCCGCGTGACCGTGCGCGCGCGACGCGCGGGGACACGTGGCCCACTCCACAGGAGCCCCACGTGTCCCTGCGCGTCGCCATGCTCAGCGTCCACACCTCCCCGCTCCACCAGCCAGGAACGGGGGACGCCGGCGGGATGAACGTGTACATGATCGAGCTGTCCCGCGCCCTGGCCGAACAGGGCGTCGAGGTCGATCTGTTCACCCGCTGCCGAGGCGAGGGCCTGCCCGGTCTCGTCGACGTCGGCCCCGGGGTCCGGGTCCGCCATCTGCACGCCGGTCCGCGCCGGCCGCTGCCCAAGGAGGCCATGCCGGACCTGGTCGTGCCGTTCTCGCTCGCCCTGCTCAAGGAGGACCGGCGCTACGACCTGGTCCACTCGCACTACTGGCTGTCGGGCCAGGCCGGGCGGATCGCCTCGTTCGGCTGGGGCATACCGCTGGTGCACACCGCGCACACCCTGGCCCTGGTGAAGAACGCGCATCTCGCGGAGGGCGATGTGCCCGAGCCGGAGCTGCGGATCCGGGGCGAGCGGCAGGTGGTGGGCGACGCCGACCGGCTGATCGCCAACACGGCGGACGAGGCGGAGGCGCTGCGCTCGCTGTACGGGGCGGTGGCGGCGCGGACTGACGTGGTGCGTCCGGGTGTGGACCTGCGCACCTTCGGGCCGGGTGACGGGAGGGCGGCGGCCCGGGCCCGTCTGGGGCTGCCGGCCGGTGCGTTCGTGCCGTTGTACGCGGGGCGGATCCAGCCGTTGAAGGGGCCGGACGTCCTGGTGCGGGCGGTCGCGGAGCTGCTGCGGATGGCGCCGGAGCTGCGGCGGCGGTTGCTCGTGCCGGTGGTGGGCGGGCATTCGGGGGCGGGGGAGCAGGGCGCGGTGGGGCGGCTCGCGGCGGAGCTCGGGGTGGCGGACGTGCTGAAGGGCTGTCCGCCGGTGCCGCAGGAGCGGCTCGCGGACTGGTACCGGGCGGCGGACGTGCTGGTGGTGCCGTCGCGGTCGGAGTCGTTCGGTCTGGTGGCGCTCGAGGCGCAGGCGTGCGGGACGCCGGTCCTCGCGTCGGCGGTGGGCGGGTTGCCGACGGCGGTGTGGGACGGGGTGTCGGGGCTGCTCGTGCCGGGGCACGATCCGGTGGAGTACGCGCGGCGGCTGCTGTGGCTGGCGCGGCATCCGGAGGCGCGGGTGTCGATGGGGGAGGCGGCGGTCCGGCATGCCCGGGGGATGAGCTGGCGTGCTTCCGCCGCGCGGACGGTGGACGTCTACGAGGACGCGCTGGCGGGTCTGGAGCGGGCCGCGCCGTGGGCGGTGCGGCGGGTGGGGCAAGGGCGGCGGCACGCCCCTGCCCCGGCGGCCTCTCTCTCCTGGAGGAACGAGAAGGCCGTAGCACGAGTCTAGCATCTCTTTTGGTTCGACCAAAGGTTAGAGGCGCTCCGGATCGGTCAATTCCGTTGCTGTGACGGCACATTGACGCACTTACGCCATGGCGGGTCCACGCATCCAGAATCCCTGGAAACGCCTCGGAAGCGCGGACAGAATAGAGATGTCTTCAGGGAGCGCCCGGCGGCACGGGCCCCAAGAAGACGGAATTCACATTCCCACTCCTGGAGGAATCATGTCCGTTGAGCAGAACCTCGGAATGCGCAAGACCGTCCGCCAGTTCGCCCTCGCGTTCGTCGCCTGTCTGGCCGTCGCGGGCGGTGCGGCGGCCGTCGCTTCCGGTGACGCGGAGGCGCCGGCGACCCACCAGCAGCAGATGTTCGCGGACGACGTCAACTGGCCGGTCCCCACCCCGGCGCCCACCAACTGAGCACCGCGGCACAGAAAGGCCCCGTGATCGCTGCCACGATCGCGGGGCCTTTTCGCGTGGCCGGACGCGGTCAGTCCAGCCAGCCCAGACGCGCCGCGCGCACACCCGCCTCAAAACGTGTGGTCGCCCCCAATTCCTGCATGAGTTCCGACAGCATTCGGCTCACCGTCCGCAGCGAAACCCCCAGGTTCCGCGCGACCTTCTCGTCCTTCATTCCGGTCGCCAGCATCCGCAGCGCGGCCCGCTGCTGCTCGGACAGGCCGTCCCCGCCCCGTTCGGCGGCGACCTCCGTGCCGTACGGCACCGCCGTGTGCCAGCAGTGCTCGAAAAGGCCCAGGTACGAGCGGACCAGCGCCCGACCGCGGGCCAGGATGGCGCCCTTGCGCGCGTCCTCGGGATGGATCGGCACCATCGCGTACTGCTGGTCGATGACCACCATGTTGAGCGGCACCACCGACGCCACCCGGATCTCCACCCCGAGCGCCGTACGGGCGTTGAGGAGTTCGGCCACGTCCGGGCGCGAGGCGTGCTCGCGCGCGTAGATCGCCCGGACCCGCACCCCGTGGTCCAGCTGCCGCCGGTCGCGGTCCAGCGTCACGTCGTGCACCTCACGGCTCGGCCCGCCCGGGTACATCGACGCCGAACTCTCCTGCATCACATCGACGATGTCCTCGAGGGCCTGCTGAATGCGCCGGTAGTCGGTGAGCGCTTCGACCGCTATCTCCGACCGGGTCAGCGAACCGGGCCGCAGAAAGGTGCCGGCCAGCGTCTCCAGCGTGCTGTACGCGAGATCCGCCTCGGCCAGGTGTTCCCGGAGCCGGGCCCGCTCCCGGTCGAGCAGGCGCAGCAGCGCGATCTCGGGGTCGACCGAGGCGACGGTGTCCGCGTCCGGCTGCCACCGCTCGTCGCGCAGATCGGCGTTGGTGGCATGGGTGGTGGTCGTGGGGACGATCAGGCCGAGCTCGATCAGCTCGACGCGACATCGCTCGTACTCCTCGGCCGTGAGCCCTTGGCCACGGGCGACCTCCGGGAAGTTCGACACCCCACGGCGGCGCAACTCCTGGTAGAGGGGCACCAGTCGGCCTTCCGGAGTGGTGCTGCCTGTCGTAGCCATGGCGAATCTCCCCCTTGTCCTCGTGGTTCACGTCGTCGTCGTGGGCGGGCCGGGCCGGAACCTTGCCGTCAGGCTACGTGCCGCGCCCGGGCGAGTCGTCGTCCAGCGGACCGAGACGAAAGGTGGCGATCAGGACCGGGGCCACCGGCCGCCGGGCTATGTCGTGTGCTCGTACGGTTCGCCGTCGAGCAGACCGAGCCGGGCGGCCTTCACCCCCGCCTCGAAGCGGCTCGCGGCGTCCAGTTCCTGCATCACCTCGGAGATCAGCCGGCTGACCGTGCGCAGGGAGACGCCCAGGTTCCGGGCCACCTGCTCGTCCTTGATCCCGGACGCGAGCATCCGCAGCGCGGCCCGCTGCTGTTCGGTCAGTCCGTCGCCGCCGTGCTCGGCGGATTCCTCGTGGCCGTACGGGGTGGCCGCGTGCCAGCAGTACTCGTACAGGGCGCGGTAGGAGCGGACCAGGCCCGGCCCGCGGGCCAGGATCGCGGCGGAGTCCGGGTCGTGCGGGTCGGTCGGCAGCAGGGCGAAGTTCTCGTCGGCGAGGACCATGTTCATGGGCACGACGGGGGAGAGGCGGACCTCGACGCCGAGTGCGGTCCGCTCGGCCAGGTGCTGCACCATCTCCGGTACCTGGCCGACCCGGTGGCTGTACATGGCCTGGACCCGCACGCCGCGGGCGATCCGGTCGCGGTCCCGGCCCAGCTCCAGGGCCATCTCCTCGCGCCGCACCGAGCCGGTCAGCATCGAATGCATCGAGGTCTTCACCGTGTTCGTCAGGTCGGCCAGTTCCCTGTGGATCCGGGCGGGCTCGTCGACGATCTCGACCTCGACCTCGGAGCCGGGTTCCATCCCGGCCCGCAGGAACGGTCCGGCGAGGGTCTCCAGGGTGGTGTGGGCCCGGCTGGTCTCGGCGAGCCGGCTCTCCAGCCGGTCGCGCTCGTGCTGGAGCAGCCGGAGCAGGGCGACGTCCGGGGGGATCACGACGTCCGGGGCGACCACTGCGTCTGAGGCGACCACGGCGGCGGGCTCCGGCGCGGGGGCCGGTCCGGGTGCGGGTTCGATCAGGCCGAGGTCGGTCAACTCGCCGCGGCAGCGGTCCCGTTCGGTCTCGGTCAGCTGCAGTCGGAGTGCGACGGCGTCGAAGGTCTCGCCCGGGGCGGCCCGGAGCTCCTGGTAGAGGGCGAGGGCCTGCTCGCTTCCCGTACGCGCTCCAGCGGCGTTTTTGGACACGGCGCAGCAGACTCCCCTCGGATCGCGCGGATCCTGTTGAAACGCCCCGCTAGACCCTGCCACAAATTCGAACGGGCCGCACGATGTTCAACCTCTTTCAGCGCGAAGGGGTCTCATCCCGGCAGTCGGGGCAAAGGCCCTTGAAGACCACCTCGGCGTCACTGACCGCCCAGTCGGCCAGGCTGCCGCGCGGCGGGGCCGGAGCGGTGGCCGCCACGTTGTCCACCCGGCCGCAGTTCACGCACAGGGCGTGCTGGTGGGCGGGGCCGGAGATCTCGAAGACGGCGGGCAGGCCCGGCCGGTCGAACTTGCTGACCAGGCCCGTCTCCTGGAAGTGCCGCAGCATCTCGTAGACGGCCTGGCTGGTGAGCGTGCCGAGCCGCTCGCGGGCGGTCGCCGTGATCGCCTCGACGTCGAGATGGCCGCCGGCGGCGAGCACCGTGAGCACCTCCAGGCGCGGCCCGGTGACCCGCAGGCCGACGTCACGCAGCCGCTGGATCACCGCCTCGCGGCCCGTCAGGTCTTCCACGACTGCCATCTTCTCCGCCCGCCACCTGGTCGGCCCAAACCTTTGTGGGCATCGTACCTCTTGGCCGTCCCTGCCGTCAGTCGTCGGGGCGGCAGACCAGCAGCACGCTCTCGGTCCGCTCGTCGATGCGGTGCCGCCGGCGGCCCTCGATGTGCAGGCCCGCCGAGTGCAGTTCGGCCGCCAGGTGCTCGCCGTCCACGATCCACTTGTCGGTGGTGAGCACGATCCGCTCGGTGGAGAGCTTGCCGGTCCGGGCCGTGTAGTAGGTGATCCGCTCGCTCATGCTCCGCAGGTCGAAGTCCTGCCGGGCCACCACCCACTCGTCGATCCCATCGAACCGCGGCACCTGGAAGGCCCAGGTCCGCTGCGGCTCGGCGACGAGGCCGGGCAGCAGGTGCGAGGTGTAGTCGAGCGCGAGCGCGCCGCCCGCCCCCAGGTGCGTGGCGATCTCGCGCAGCAGCCGGGGCCGCGCCCGCGGCGGTACGGCGGAGACCATCGCTCCCGCGAGCAGCGCGAGCCGGTAGTCGCCGTCGAGCCGCAGCTCGGTGAGGTCGGCCCGGTGCGTCACGATCAGCCCGGCGACCTGCGGGCCGATCCGCCGGGCCCAGTTCTCGAGGCGCTCCAGGGCGGGGCCGTCCCGGTCCACGGCCTCCACGGCGAAGCCGTGCCGGGCGAAGGGGACGGCGAGCCGTCCGGCGCCGGAGCCGAGATCGAGAACGGGGCCGCCGGTGGACCGGGCGAGACCGAGGTACCGGACGATGTCGGCGCTGTGCGGGCCGAGCAGCGCGTCGTGCAGCCAGACCGAGTCCTCGTCGCCGGCGGAGACCGTCTCGAGTCCGGGAAGGGAGTCGGACGTGAGCCGGATGCCGGCGCCGGAGGCGGGGAGTTCGTATCGGGACGGCAGGACCGGCGAGAGCGCCGCGGGCACGGCGGGCAGGGAAAGTCCGCTCGGTGTGTGCATCGCTCCTCCAGGGCTCGCTCGGTCCGGCCGTCCGGGCGGGGCACCCGTGCCGCCGGGGCCGCGCCGCTGTGCTCCATCCTGACCGGCGGCGGACCGCCGGTTCCAGCGGATCCGGGGGCGTGAACACGCGATGGCGTGTGTCTGCCACGGGTGGGAGGAGCGGGAGGGGGAGGGGCGGGAGCCGAGGGGAGGAGGGGAGCGGGGTGGGAAGCGGCGGGCGGCTCAGAGCGGGCGGTTGAGGCGGGCCGCGGCGATCGGGGTGAAGCCCTGCTGCTCGTAGAAGGGGAGCGAGGGGTCCTGCTCGGAGGGCAGCGTGACCCGCTGCTGGGTCGCGCCGAACGCGCGCATCCGGTCGCTGGTCGCCGCGAGCAGCGCCGTACCGACTCCGCCGCGGCGGGCGCCGGGCGTCACCGCGAGCGCGTACAGCTCACCCTCGCCCGGGACGGGCACACCGCCGGCCACCGCGCCGACGAGGTCGCCGTCGGCTCCGGTCGCCACCAGCCAGCCGAGCCAGCCGGGAGCGCCGCCGGGAATTTCAATTTCCGCGCGGATACGGGGAAGCGCGCATTGCGCGGAGACGAGTCGCCGCGTAGGGATTTCGCCGAGTATTTCCTCGTAGCTGCCCCGAATGGACTCCGCAAGCAGCCTGGATATCGTCGTCGCGTCGGCGGCTTCCGCCGCCCGCACGTCAGCCAGCTGCATTGGTCCGTACCCTTCGACGTGCCGAGCTGAGCGTCAACGTACCCACAATAGCCGGGAATTCGAAGCCGGTGTGACCGATGTGAAATCTACGAATTCCCTTAGTATTTAATTGGGGAACGAGCAGCAGGCGATGATCAGCGGGGCCGCGGCGAGACCGGCGGCCGCGATCGTGAGCATCCCCCGCAGGACCGGGTGCCCCGCGGCCTGCGGGGCGAGGATCCGCCGCATGCGCAGGGCGGCCGAAGGACCGCCCGCCCCGAAGGCCTCGCGCGGCGCCCGGCCCGAGGCGAGCGCGTACAGGGCGGTGGCCAGCGCGTCGCGCGAACAGCGGCGCAGCGCCCGGTCGTCCGCGGTCATCTCCAGGAGCAGCGGCACCGCCGTGCCGCCGTGCCGGGCGAGCGGCAGGCGCGGGAAGACGGAGGCGAAGGATTCGGCGGCGGCGACGAGCAGATGGTGCCGCCCGGTGATGTGGGCGCGCTCGTGCGCGAGGGCGGCGTCCAGCTGGGGCGAGGTGAGGGTGCGCAGGGCGCCGGAGGAGACGACGACCCGGCGGGAGCGGCCGGGCAGGCAGTAGACGGCGGGCCGCTCGTGCTCCAGGACGGTGGCCCCGAGCTCCGGGTCGTAGCGGCCGACGAGCCGGAGGGTCTCGGCGTGCCGGCGCCGCTGCCGGCGCGCCCGCAGCAGGGCGCGGGCGAAGCCGGCGGCCGGGACGGCGAGGACGGCGAGGGCGGCGGCGAGGGCCGTGTACTCCCGCGCGCTCAGTTCCAGGAGCCGCTCGGCGGGCGGTAAGCGGAGGAGGAAGAGCGCGTCGCTGAGCCGGTGGCCGGTCCTGCTGGGCAGGATCAGATGGGCCGCCAGCAGGGCGGCGGACCCGGCGAAGAGGGCGCCGCCGGCCGCCCATACGGCGAGCGCGAGGCGCGGCACCTGCTGGGCCCAGCGGGCCCGTACGAGCAGCCAGGGGACCAGGAAGCCGGTGCACAGGACGAGGCCGAGCGGCGGCAGGGTGTGGTGGTTCACCGGTTCTCGCCGCCGTCCTCGGAGCCCTGGGTGCGGCGGGCGGCGCGCAGGGCCGCGTCGAGGGCGGCCATGTCCTCGTCGGAGATGGTCTCCACGAAGCGCAGCAGCGCCGCGGGCCGGTCCTGGCTGTCGCCGAGCGCGTCCTGCATGAGGCCCGCGGTGTACTCCTCGCGGCTGCGGACGGGCTCGTACAGCCAGGCGCGGCCCGATTTCTCGCGGCGCAGCCAGCCCTTGCGGTGGAGTATGTCGGCGACGGTCATCACCGTCGTGTAGGCGACGCGGCGCCCCAGGTTGATGTCGTCGACGACCTCGCGGACCGTCGCGGGCCGCTGCCAGGCCCACAGCCGGTCCATGATCTCGGCCTCCAGTTCTCCCAGCCGGCGCACGTGTATCCCCTCCCCGCTCACGGGCGGCTCATCGTACGGGCCGCCTCACCCGCTCAGGTATACCCCCCAGGGGTACGATGGCGGGATGGCTTCCCTCGTACGGAACCGCCCCCGGGCGAAGGTCCCCGTCCCCGGTCGGCCCGGTGACTGCCCTTCGTCCAAGGGCGGTTGACGTTCTCTTTACTTGTCGCGGCGCGAGTGCGTCAGGTCTCCCGGGACCCGGATCAGGTCCGGATGAGGCGGGCGATCGCCTTCGACGCCTCTCCGACCTTGACCTTGGCCTGGTCCCCGCCGGCCTCGATGGCCTCCGTGACGCAGCAGCTGAGGTGCTCGTCCAGGAGGGCGACCGCGCAGGACTGGAGCGCCGCGTTGATGGCGGACACCTGGGTCAGGACGTCGATGCAGTAGACGTCCTCGTCGACCATCCGCTGCACCCCCCGGACCTGACCCTCGATGCGCCTCAGGCGTCTGATGATGTCTTCCTTGTGCTGTACGTAACCGGCCACGGCGGCCTCCTGTCAGTCCCGTCAGGTGACTTGGCTCATTTGTCGGCGGCCTGGAAGCCGCGGAGGCGCAGGCTGTTGCCGACCACGAAGACCGAGGAGAAGGCCATCGCGGCACCGGCGATCATCGGGTTGAGCAGTCCGGCCGCGGCGAGCGGCAGGGCGGCCACGTTGTAGGCGAAGGCCCAGAAGAGGTTCGAGCGGATGGTCCCGAGGGTCTTGCGGGAGAGCCGGATGGCGTCGGCCGCGGCCCGCAGGTCGCCCCGTACGAGGGTCAGGTCGCCGGCCTCGATGGCGGCGTCCGTGCCGGTGCCCATCGCGAGCCCCAGGTCGGCCTGGGCGAGCGCGGCGGCGTCGTTGACGCCGTCGCCGACCATGGCGACCGAACGGCCGTCGGCCTGGAGCCTCTTGACGACGTCGACCTTGTCCTGCGGCATGACCTCGGCGATGACCTCGTCGATGCCGACCTCGGCGGCGACGGCCTCGGCGACCGCCTTGTTGTCGCCGGTGAGCAGGATCGGGGTGAGGCCGAGGGCCTTGAGGCGGCGGATGGCCTCGGCGCTGGTCTCCTTGACGGCGTCGGCGACCTCCAGGACCGCGCGGGCCCTTCCGTCCCAGGCGACCGCGATGGCGGTCTTGCCGGCCTTCTCGGCGGCGTCCTTCGCGGACTTCAGCTCCGCGGGCAGGGACATCGCCCATTCGTCGAGCAGCTTCTCGCGGCCGACGAGGACGGCGTGGCCGTCGACGATGCCCTGGACGCCGAGGCCCGGGATGTTGACGAAGTCCTCGGGGCTGGGCAGGGTGCCGACCCTTGCGGCGGCGCCGGTGGCGACGGCCTGGGCGATCGGGTGCTCGGAGGAGTGCTCCAGGGCGCCGGCCAGGCGCAGCACGTCGGTCTCGGCGACGCTCTCGGCGGTGTGGACCTTGATCAGGGTCATCCGGCCGGTGGTGACGGTGCCGGTCTTGTCCAGGACGATGGTGTCGACCTTGCGGGTGGTCTCCAGGACCTCGGGGCCCTTGATGAGGATGCCGAGCTGGGCGCCGCGGCCGGTGCCGACCATGAGGGCGGTCGGCGTGGCCAGGCCCAGGGCGCACGGGCAGGCGATGATCAGGACGGCGACGGCCGCGGTGAACGCGGCGGTCAGGCCCTGTCCCGTACCCAGCCAGAAGCCGAGGGTGCCGAGCGAGAGGGCGATGACGATCGGCACGAAGACGGCCGAGATCTTGTCGGCGAGGCGCTGGGCGGCGGCCTTGCCGTTCTGGGCGTCCTCGACGAGCTTCGCCATCCGGGCCAGCTGGGTGTCGGCGCCGACGCGGGTGGCCTCGACGACCAGGCGGCCGCCGGCGTTCAGGGTGGCGCCGGTGACGGAGTCGCCGACGGAGACCTCGACGGGCACGGACTCGCCGGTGAGCATCGAGGCGTCGACGGCGGAGGAGCCCTCGACGACGGTGCCGTCGGTGGCGATCTTCTCACCGGGACGGACCAGGAAGCGGTCCTTGACCTGGAGTTCGGCGGTCGGCACGGTCACCTCGCGGCCGTCGCGCAGGACGGTGACCTCCTTCGCGCCCAGCTGCATCAGCGCCTTGAGGGCGGCGCCCGCCTTGCGCTTCGAGCGGGCCTCGAAGTAGCGCCCGGCCAGGATGAAGGCGGTGACGCCGGCCGCGGCCTCCAGGTAGATGTTCCCGGCGCCGTCGGTGCGGGCGATGGTGAACTCGAAGGGGTGGGTCATACCGGGCGTGCCGGCGGTGCCGAAGAACAGTGCCCACAGCGACCACAGGAACGCGGCGATGGTGCCGACCGAGATGAGCGTGTCCATGGTGGCGGCGCCGTGCCGGGCGTTGGTCCAGGCGGCCCGGTGGAAGGGCCAGGCGGCGTAGGTGACGACCGGCGCGGCGAGGGTGAGGCTCAGCCACTGCCAGTACTCGATCTGCAGGGCCGGGACCATGGCCATCGCGATGACGGGGACGGCGAGGGCGACGGCGGTGACCAGCCGCTGCTTCAGCGGCCGCAGCTCCTCGTCGGCCTTCTCCTCGTCGGAGAGGCCCTCGGCGGATCCGGCTGCGCCGCCGCCCGCGCCGCCCGCGGCCGGGCGCTCGGGCTCCGGCTCCTGCGCGGTGTAGCCGGTGGCCTCGACGGTGGCGATGAGGTCGGCGACGGAGATGTCGGCGTCCGCGTCGAAGGTGACCTTCGCCTTCTCCGTCGCGTAGTTGACGGTGGCCTCGACCCCGTCCATGCGGTTGAGCTTCTTCTCGATACGGGCCGCGCACGAGGCGCAGGTCATGCCGCCGATGGCGAGCTCGACCTGGGCGGTGCCCGGAGTGGTCGTGGTCATGAAACTGCTCCTCGTTCGTTACGGGGCTCGGGGGCCGGGGCCCGGGCGTGGTGGGCGAGCCCCGGCGGCCGGCTGGCGCTGGGGGCGCCGGTCAGGCGCGGCCGGTCAGCTCGTAGCCCGCGTCGTCGATCGCGGCGGCGATCGCGGCGTCGTCGGGCTCGCCGCCGGTGGTGACGGTCACCTTGCCGCCGGCGACGTCGACGTCGACCGAGATGACGCCGTCGAGCGCGCTGACGGAGTTGGTGATGGCGGTCTTGCAGTGGCCGCAGGTCATGCCGGAGACGGCGTAGACGGTGGTGGTGCTCTCGGCGACCGCGGTGGCAGTCGAGATCTCGACGGTGCCGGTCGAGCAGCTGTTGTCGGGGGTGCAGCAGGAACCCATGTTCTTCCTCCTCGATCAGATACCCTCGGGGGGTATCGGTGTGTGTCCATGTATACCCCTGGGTGGTATGGGATGGCAAGGCGTGACGACGACTTGACTTGATACCCCCTAGGGGTACGGTGAGGTGCAGCGAAGGGTTCAGAAGGGTCCCGACGCATGCCACCCACGTACGGGAGAGCAGTCATGAACACCGGAGTGAAGATCACTGCCTTTGCCGCCGCGCTCGCCGCGACCTTCGGGACCGCGTACGGGGTCGGCAAGGGCGTCGGCCCCGTCGAGGAGCCGCGGCAGGCCGAGCACGGCGACCACGCACAGGCGGCGCCGAAGGAGCAGGGCGGAGAGGGTCACGGGGACGGGCAGGGGGACGGGCACGGGGGCGGCACGGCGGGGACCGCGAACGCCCCGGCGGCCGGCGGCCTCCAGGTCTCCGAGGGCGGCTACACCCTCGCCCTGGAGACCCCGACACCTCCCGTCGGCCGCAGCGTGCTGAAGTTCTCCGTCAAGGACACGGCCGGCAGGAAGGTCACCGCGTTCACCACGGAGCACGGCAAGGAGCTCCACTTCATCGTCGCCTCGCGCGACCTCACCGTCTTCCGTCACCTCCACCCCGAGAAGGCCCCCGACGGCACCTGGACCGTCGACGCGGACCTGCCGGCGGCCGGCGGCTACAAGGCCTTCGCCGACTTCAAGCCGGCCGTGAAGGGGGCGAAGGGCATCACGCTCGGCGCCGACCTGTCCGTCCCCGGCGCGTACGCCCCCAGGCCGATGCCGCCCGTCGCCCCGACCGCCGACGTCGACGGCTACCAGGTGCGGCTCGGCGGGACGCTCGACCCCGGCAAGGCGGGCGAACTGCGGCTCACCGTCACCAAGGCCGGCCGGCCCGTCACCGACCTGGAGCCCTACCTGGGGGCGTACGGACACCTCGTCGCCCTGCGCGAGGGTGACCTGGCCTACCTCCACGTCCACCCCAACGAGGGCGGCCCCGGCCCCGACGTCTCCTTCACCGCCACCGCGCCGAGCTCGGGCACGTACCGCCTCTTCCTCGACTTCCAGCACGAGGGCAAGGTCAGGACGGCGGCGTTCACGGTCCGCGCGGGTAGTGGTGCGGGTGTGTCGGCCGGCGTTCCCGGGGAAGAGTCGTCGCACGATGCGGGAGCCCACTCGCACGGCTAGTCTGTCCATTGGACTAGACCTGTAGTCGTACTGGAGGAATGGGCTCGATGAGCAACCGTGCAGTGCTGGAGGTGATCGCCCTCGACGAGGAGGACGCGGTCGCTGCCCAGGCCGGTGGGGCGGACCGCCTGGAGCTGGTCACCGACATGGCGGCGGACGGACTCACCCCGTCCACGGCCGCCTTCGCGGCGATCCGCGCAGCGGTGGACATCCCGCTGCGCGTGATGCTCCGGCTGGCGGACGGCTTCGCGGCGGGCGACATCGACGCGCTGGTCGGGCGGGCCTCGGAGCTGCGGGAGGCGGGGGCGGAGGAATTCGTCCTCGGCTTCCTCACACCGGACGGCGAGCCGGACCTGGTCGCCGTGGAACGCCTGATCACCGTCCTCGACGGCTGCCGCTGGACCTTCCACCGCGCCATCGACCGCGCCGCCGACCGCGACGCCCTGCGCAAGCAGCTCGCGGACCTGCCGGGCCTCGACACCTACCTCACGGCGGGCGCGCCGACCGGCGTCGACGACGGCCTCGCCACCCTGCGGGCCGAGGCGGCCCGCACCGGCGAACCGGGTTACGAGCCCCAGATCCTCGTCGGCGGCGGCCTCCGCCTCGACCATCTCCCCACCCTCCGCGCCGCCGGCCTCACCGCCTTCCACATCGGCGGCGCCGCCCGCCCGAACGGCTGGACCGCGCCGGTCTCGGCCGAGGCGGTCAGGACGTGGCGGGAGGCGGTGGACGCGTAGGGCCACGGCCGGCGGCGCGCCTCAGGAGGAATCCCCGTACCGGGCGGCCATGGCGGCGGCGCGGTCGCGCAGCGAGGCGCGGAGCGCCTCCGGACCGAGGGCTTCCGCGTCCGTGCCGAGCTGCCACAACGCCCACTCGGCGTGCCGCAGGTCCTGGAACGTCACCTCGAGCCGCAGCCGGCCGTCCGCCTCGGGCTCCGGCTCCGGCTCCGGCTCCGCGGTGCGGACGGCCACAGCGGAGCTGACCAGCTCCTCCCGCCGCTCCGGCCTCACCCGTACGAGCACGGCGACATGCCCCTCGGACAGGAACCGCGCGCAGCGCTCCCGCCACGCCCGGTCCAGATCGACCCGGTCGGGCCGCTGCGCCGGGATCGGAAGCTCCTCGGCGGCCCGCACCCGCGACAGCCGATAGGTGCGGTCGGCGCCGGACCGCGTGGCCAGCAGATAGCCCCGCTCGCGCACGGTGACCAGCCCGATCGGGTCGACCGTCCGCCACCGCGGTGACGGGTCCCCGGCCGCCGCGTAATGCAGGCGCAGTTGGTGTCCGGCGAGCACCGCGCGCCGGATCTCGACCATCGCCGCGCCGGGCACCTCCTCGGTGTCCGACCGCCGCGGGAGCAGATCGGTCTCCGGCTCGACGAGGAAACGCCGGGCCGCGTCGCTCGCCGCGGCCCGATGGCCCTCCGGCAGCGCGTCGACCACCTTCCGCATGGCCGAGGCGAGCGCCTGGCCCAGACCGAACACCTTCTCGCCGCGCCCCGATCCGGCCGTCAGCAGGGCAAGGGCCTCGTCGTGGTTCAGCCCGGTGAGCTCGGTCCGGAACCCCGGCAGCAACGCGAACCCGCCGTGCCGGCCGCGCTCGGCGTAGACGGGGACACCGGCCGAGGACAGCGCCTCGATGTCGCGCAGCACGGTACGGGTGGACACCTCGAGCTCGCGGGCCAGCGTGTCGGCGGTCATCCGACCGCGCTGACGCAGCAACAGCACCAGCGAGACCAGCCGATCGGCGCGCATACGGGAACCGTACCGAATACATGACCAAGGGTGTCGTGATTGGGCGGCAGGCTCCTGAGCACCGGTGGACGGACATATGGAAGCCCCGGATAGACAAAGGGAGTCGACGTGTCAATCGAACGAACAGCGGTCAACCCGGTGACGTGGTCGGTGGAGCTGGGATTCAACCAGGGCGAGCTCGTCTCGGGGCACACCCGGACCCTCTACTGCTCCGGCCAGACCGCGACGGACCCCGACGGCAAACCCCAGCACGACGGCGACATGGCCGCCCAGCTGGCGCTGAGCCTCGACAACCTGGAGGCCGTCCTCACCCACGCCGGCATGTCCCTCGCGAACCTCGTCCGCCTCAACGTCTACACCACGGACGTCGACCGGCTCTTCCCCCACTACGGCCTGCTCGCCTCCCGCCTCACGACCGCCGGCGTCGCCCCGACCACCACGATGCTCGGGGTGTCCCGCCTGGCGATCCCAGGCCAGCTGGTCGAACTGGAGGGCACGGCGGTGGGCTGACGGGGCCTCGGCCGGGCGGGCGCGCGGACCGGGCAGGGGCGGCGAGCCAACTCCGCTCGCCGGGGCTCTCGCCCCCTTCGGTACTGCCCGGATCACGCACCGCATCCCATGGCGTCTAGGGCGTGTCCCCTGGATCAGGGGGGACTGTGTCGCAGCGGGAGGTCTCTGCCATGCCGTGCTGGTACCAGACCGAGTCGATGACCCTCCCGTCGGGGAGCGTGTGCCGAGCGGGACCATCGCAGGGGACGAAGCCTGCGGTGGTCAGGGCCTCTCGGCAATGGTCGTTCGACGCCTCGGTGCCCGCCCACACGACCTCCAGTCCGAGGTGGGTGTGGGCGATCCGGGCGGTCGCCTGGACCAGTTCGTGGCCCAGCCCCTGACGCCTGTGGGCCGGGGCGATCTGAAGGCCGATGGTCCTGGTGTCCATGGTGACCGAGCTCATCCCCACGACGCGGCCGGTCGCTGCCTCGACGGCCAGCAGGGGAAGTCGCGGGAGGCGGTCACCAGGCACGAACGGCCGGGTCAGCTGACGACGCGAGTGGGCGCGCAAGGCGCGCAGTCGTTCGGCGCGATTGCTGTCGTCGATGGACAGGAGAAACTGCGCCGTCGGGCCGTCGAAAACGGAGCCGGCGGGATAACCGAGCCACCGCTGCGCCTCCGCGTCGGCCGAGCTCGCCTCCCCGATCGCCTCGTCCAGATGATCCCGGGGCGTGCGCACCACCAGCCGTGCGGTGCGCAGGACGTGGTGGCCACCACCGCAGTCGTCAATCGCGAAGGGCGGGCGGCGCGCGCCCCTGCGCCACAGCATCGGTATGTCCACGACCAGGGACTTTACTGCCGCCCAGTCGTACGGATGGGCCGGCATCGGCCGTCGGCCGCGAGTGAATCGTGGGCCCTCGACGCAAGCGGACGGTTGCGGGGTTTGGCTCCGTCGGGGTGGGGGTTTCGGGTGGGTGTCGGGTTCGGCCGCCCTCTTTCCGAGTGTGGCCCCCTCCACCACCGCGTCAAGGGCGCTCCTTCGTCGCGTCGCGAGCGATGGCCTACGGCCCCCCTTGACCCGGTGGCTCCAGGGTCCTTTACACACTCGGAGGGCGGCCGGGGGGCGTGGCCGCGCGGCAAGGCCGGGGATCGGCCGGGGGCCGTGGGCGGCGCGCGGGTGTGTGGGTGGGGGGGCGGGTATCGCTCCGGCCGGCCGTGCGGTGCCCGTGAGTGGGTGGGGGCTCGGTTTGTGGCGGGGGCGAGGGATGACCTTTTCGCCGTGGAGGGTGCGCGGGCGTGGAATGGGGCGGCCATTCCCGGCTCGGCGGCCGACGGCCGTCGTTCGGTCGGGGTTCAGGCCCCGCTGGTCACCGCCGGTGGGCGGAAGGGCCGGGTGTGTGGTGCTAACTGCGCACTCCCGCGCGCGGGCGGTCGGCGGGGTGCCTCTGGAGTCACACGGGTCGTCTCCAGTCACACCACGGCCCGCGAGTGTCACCTTTGCACCGCCGGGACTCCTCCCCAGTCACAGAAGACAACTCCCGTTCCACGAAGGCCGGGATGGGCGGTTTTGGCACCGCCGGGCGGTGCAAACGTGCCACTCGCGGTGCCGGAGTCACCTCCCCCGTCACACAAGTCCCCTCCCGTCACATCCCCGCCCGCGACATGCACCTTTGCACCGCCAACCCCCACCGGCGGTGACCAGCGGGGCCTGAACCCCAGCCGAACGACGGCCCACTCGCCGCCGAGCCGGGAATGAGCACCCCATTCCACAGCCGCGCACCCTCCACGCCGGAAAGGCCACCCCCCTCACCCCCGCCACGAACCGAGCCCCCACTCACCGACCCGCCACCCGCCTACGGCGGGAAGGGCTCCCCGGCCTTGCCGCGCGGCCACGCCCCCGGCCGCCCTCCGAGTGTGTAAAGGACCCTGGAGCCACCGGGTCAAGGGGGGCCGGAGGCCATCGCTCGCGACGCGACGAAGGAGCGCCCTTGACGCGGTGGTGGAGGGGGCCACACTCGGAAAGGGGGCGGCCGGACCAGAAGCGCACATGAAACGCCCGCTCCGAGAACCCCGCCACCCGCCGCCTTCAGGCTGCCTGTCTGCAGTCACCGCAGGTCGCGTGGGGGTCGTGGCTGCGGAACGCGCGCTCGCAGCCGTCGCAGGTGACCAGGGGTGGGGCCTTGGGCGGCGGGGCGGCGGCCGGTAGCGGTGGGGGGAGGAAGGTGGTCAGGCGGTACGCGAGGAAGCGGGCCGGGTGGTGGATGGGGACGTGTTCGGGTGGCAGGCCCGCCGTCAGCGTGCGGGTGATCTGTGCCGGGCTCGCGTCGCGGGCGAGCCATTTGTCGACGGCCGACGCCAACTCCCGTACGTCACGCCGGGACAGCAGCAGTCGGGAGTCGAAGGCCCGCAGCCGCGCGAGGATGTCGACGGCGGGTCCGGTGGGCGGGGGCGGAGGCGGCGGTGCGGGAGCTGGTTCGGGCTCCGTCTCGGGCTCGGACGCCGCACCCGACTCCCGTGACGGCTTGGACTTCGGCCTCGGCCTTAGCCTCGGCTTCGGCTTCGGCTCCGGCCGGGGCTTGGCCTCAGGCTCCCGCGCGGGCGTGTCGTCCGGCTCCGGCTCCACGCCACCGCCGCACCCGGGCTTGTCGTACGAGATCAGCCGCGTGGCGAACCGCCCACCCCCGAGCGACACCCGCCTCCGCTCCAGATATCCGGCCGCGACGAGCTCGTTGAGCACCCGCCGGACGGTGATCTCGCCCCCGAAGCGCTGGGTGAGTCGCTTCACGCTGATGTCGGCCCCGTCGGGCAGCGACTGGATGTGCGTGGCGATCCCGATCGCCGCGGCCGACAGCTCGGGGTGCTGGGCCAGGTGATGGCCCACGGGCGTGAACCTGTCGCGGTGCCGGTGCCGTACGTGGATCACTCCTGAGCGTGGAGCGTCGGCGGGGATCTCGAACGGGACGGGGGACGCGGACGCGGCCGCGTTAGACTGCGGATCAGCCATCGGGAAGGTCTTGCTTCCTGGTCGGTAGGCCCCCGTCAGGATTGCCCTCCTGCCGGGGGCCGAGTTGCATATGCCACTCGGTCGAGGCCGACCGTACCCCACCCGTCCGCCTACCGGACAGTCTGTCACCCGATCCTGTGAGAAGGGCAGTTGGGGGATGGAGGGGGTTGGTTTGGGGTTCTTTCCCACCGTTCTTTTAAGGGCGTCGAGCCCCACCGGGGCGTGGCCGACCACGCCCCGGTTAGGTTGCCGACATGACCGATTTCTTGATCGTGATCACGACAGTGGATAGCAAGGCATCCGCACGCCGGTTGTCCCGCTCCGCCGTGGAGGCGGGTCTCGCCGCATCCGGGCAGGTGAGCGGACCCATCGAGACGACGTATCGGCATCTCGGGGAGGTGGCGGACGGGACTGAGTACCAGGTGGTCTTCCGCACGACCGAGGACCGGCGCGAGGGTCTGGAGAACCACCTCGTGGAGAGCCACCCCTACGACTCTCCCGAGGTTATCGCGTTCGCGATCGACGGTGGCCGCGCCGAATACCTGGAGTGGATCACGCGCGCCACTCGCTAGCCCAGCGTCCGCTCCAGCAGCGCGCCCACTGACGCCAGGGCGCGGTACGGCTCCAACCGTTTGATCACCATGTGGGCCCGGCCCATCGGCCGGACAGAGGCGAGACCTTCGGAGAGGTCGAGTACGCGCGTCGTGATCGCGGCGGCGTGTTCGACCTCCCCGGCGTCGAGGTAGGCGGAGGCCAGCCAGGACAGGTAGAGGGCCTTGTCTCTCGCCCGGGTGTCGTCGTAGCGGCTCAGCGCATCCTCCAGGGCCGGGATCGCTCGCAGGGGCCTGCGGAGTTCCGCCCAACAGCGGCCGGTCATGATGGCGATCTCATCGCCGTCGACCCAGTAGACCCAGTCCGGCGCGGGACCAGCGGGACCATCGGAGTCATCGTTGATCGCTTCCTCCGCAGCCTTGAGGGCGTAGTCCGCCTCACGCTCGTGGCCCTGG
The DNA here is from genome assembly GCF_042901205.1 of Streptomyces sp. NPDC012769. Taxonomy (NCBI): domain Bacteria; kingdom Bacillati; phylum Actinomycetota; class Actinomycetes; order Kitasatosporales; family Streptomycetaceae; genus Streptomyces; species Streptomyces sp. NPDC012769. Next base: position 47,271 of record NZ_JBIBCP010000006.1, read on the forward strand.
GTGGCGTGCTGCCAGGCCAGTCGGTCCGCGAGGAGCGCCCGTACGGCCGGTGCCGTGCCCGCTCTGATCGCCTCGAAGCCGGCGGCAGCGTACGAAACACCGGAGCTACCGCCCGCAGACCATTCCAGGTACGCGAGGAACGCGAGTGAGTTGCCCTCCAGCGAGGCATCGCCCGCCGCCTTCGAGGCGGCCAGGGCTGTCATGTAATGCCGCCTCGCCGTTGCATACTGTCCGGCGTCGTACGCCGCCCATCCGGCAAGCTGGCTCTGCTCGGCGATGATCCCGCGAAGGGCGAGCCCGGTCGACTCGCTGTAGATGCCCTCGTCGGTGATCCTGACGGTGGCGGCCAGCTCCGAGTCGTACATGCGATAGGTGTCACCGCCCCCGACGAAGTCGTCCAGACGCCGCAGCCGTGCCGTTCTCTCCGCCAGCTGCCGTGGCACATCCGCGCCGATACGGCGGCCGGAGGACAGTAGTGAGGTGGGCTGTATGGCGGCGATGCCGGCACCGGCCGAGGCGGCGATGAACTCACGTCGGTCCACATCGGTCTCCTGGCTCTGGACGGTGTCCTGGTGACGTTGGCACTGACGTTGACGGCGAAGGCGCCGAGCGAGGGCAACGGCCCGTTGCAGCGTGTTCTCGGGTACGCCGAACTCGGCTGCCAAAAGCCTGCGCGACTCCGGATCGGGTAGACGCTCCTCGTTTTCCCACCTCGACACCGAGGACTGCTCCAGCGGGTACCCACGCCGTGCCGAGAGGGCGGCAGCGAGCTCCTCTTGCGTTCGGCCGCTCACGGCGCGCAGGCGTCGCACCAGAGGACCGATGGTCTCCACGTCGTCGTCCTCACTTTTGATCACCATCGCCGCTCCTCATCGGCTCCAGCCCCTGCAAGTCAGCCTGGCCATGTTTCCCGGTCATGTCCCCGAAATGGCCATGCTCCTTGGCTCATCCGTCCAAACCGTCACGGCAGTTGACTGGTCACCGCACTCGGAGATCCCTCCGGGGGCGATACCCGTTCTCTGTCGAGAGGAGCGACAACGTGACCACGTCCGATGTGCCCCCAGGCGCACCCAGCCGGGCCCTTCGCCTTCGGGCGGCCGGTGGGTGGGAGCGGTTCATGCGGCGGGTCGAGGAACGGGAGGCGTATCCGGTCGGGGTGGACGGGTATGAGGAGCACCCATTGCTCGGGGTGCGGGTGCGGGATACCGCCAGCAAGGGGGAGGGTGAGCTGACGGCTGTCATCCATGAACTGCACGGGGACGGGCGCGTGGTCCGTATCGCTCACATCCGGTCCGAGAACGGCATCGAGTGGACGACCGCCGCCGCCAACGTCCAGCCCGTGCGCTGAACCCTGCGGCCGGGGGAGTCCGCCTCCGCCGTGTGGCGGAGGCGGGCTGCCGTGGAGGGCGATGTCCGGGCGGCATGGACGCGGCCAGCATGGGTGGCATGACGACGACCGCAACCGCAACCGCGACGACAACCGCCACCGGCCCCGCGCCCGCGCCGCGATGGGCCCGGTGGGCCGCTCATGCCGTCGCGCTGTGTGCGCTGCCGTCCGGGCTGTGGCGGATCGCCATGGCGTCGGGGGTGTACGTGGGGTACAGCGACCAGGTGTTGCGGGAGGTGTTCGACATACCGGGATGGGGCGTCGCCTACGTCGTCGGGCTGTCCGTCTTCGGGGAGCTGGCCGCCCTGTTTCCGATGCTGCTGGTCAGTGAACGGTGGCGGCCGCTGCCGCCCCGGGTTCTCGCCGGTCTGGCGTGGGCCGCCTCGGGCGTCCTGGTCCTGGTCGCGTTGTGGCAGGTCGTGGTCGCCTTCACGGTCGAGAGCCAGACGTACATGAGCGGCGGGACGGCCCACGCCGTCTGGGCCGTCGTCTTCGCCCCGCTGGCCGCCATCCCGGTGCTGATGACCGCCGTGACCTGGTCGTACGCGAAGCGGCACCGCGCGGGGCGGCGGCCGGCAAATCCGGTGGCGGTGGGATCACGGCTTCCGTAGCCTCCGCCGCATGCAGCCCACCTCCCCGTCCACGCCCCCACCCGCACCCCTCGACGAGGATCTCGTCCGCCGTCTGATCGCCGCGCAGTTCCCGGAATGGGCCGCCCTTCCCGTACGGCGGTTGGAGACGGCCGGGACCGACAACGCGATGTTCCGGCTCGGCGACGAGCTTGCGTTCCGGCTGCCGAAGGCCGACTGGGCGCACGGCCAAGTGACCAAGGAGCAGCGGTGGTTGCCGCTGCTGGCGCCGCACGTGACGCTGCCGATTCCGGTGCCGGTGGGGCAGGGGGTGCCGGGGGAGGGCTTCGGTCAGGCGTGGTCGGTGTACGCGTGGCTGGACGGGGTCGATGCGTACGAGGCGCCGATCGTTGATCTCGCTTCGGCGGCAGACGAGTTGGGGCGCTTCGGGGCCGCGCTGCGCACGGTGGACGCCACCGGCGGGCCCGTGTCCTTCCGGGGTGGTCACATCACCGAGTGGGAGGAGGGTGGCATGGCGACCGCCATCCGCGACCTCGGCGCCGACGGGACGCTCGACGAGGCGGCCGCGACGGCCGCCTGGGAGGCGGTGCTCCGGCTCCCGCAGTGGGACCGCGAACCCGTCTGGGTGCACGGCGATCTGCTGCCGGGCAACCTGTTGACCCGCGACGGCCGGCTGAGCGCCGTCATCGACTTCGGCGGGCTCGGCGTCGGTGATCCGGCCGTCGACATGATGGCGGCCTGGACCCTCCTCACCCCCGAGACCCGGCCCCTCTTCCGGCAGGCGGCCCAGGTCGACGACGCGACCTGGGCGCGCGGCCGGGGCTGGGCGCTGTGCTGGGGGATCGTGACCGAGCACTACTACCGGGGGAAGAACCCGGTCCTCGCCGATGTCGCGCACCGCTCCTGGAGCCAGGCCCTGCCCGAGTACACCCTCGGTGACGCGAAGGTGCCCGGCTAAGACGTCAACTGCGCGGGCAGCGCCGCCGAGTGAATGACCGTCAGGCCGGACACCGCACGCGTCAGCGTCACGTACAGCCGCCGCAGCCCGGTCCGCTCGTCCGGTTCGCCGTCGACGACGGCGGCCGGCTCGTCCAGGACCACGTAGTCGTACTCCAGGCCCTTCGCGAGGGAGGCCGGGACCAAGGTGAGCCGGGACTCGGCCGTGGTCTCCTCGCCGGGGGAGAGATGCGTCAGGCCCGCCGCCGCCAGTGCCTCGGCGAGCGGGGCGATCCGGGCGTCCGCGGCGATCAGGCCGATCGAGCCCTCGTTGCCGAGCGCCTCCGCGCACGCCGCCACCACGTCGGCGTCGAGGTCCTCGGAGTGCCGGATCGTCAGCGAGCCCGGGTTCTCACGGACCGACTCCACCGGCGCGAGCCCCGGCGACATGTGTGGCAGCAGCCGCGAGGCGTACGCGATGACCTCGCGCGGCACGCGGAAACCGGCCGTCAGCTCCTCCACGACCGCCTCCGGCTTGCCCAGGTGCGTCAGCGCCTGCGCCCAGCTCTCCGTGGCCCACGGCGTCGTGCCCTGCGCCAGGTCGCCGAGGACGGTCGCCGAGCCCGTCGTGCAGCGTCGGCCCACCGCGCGGTACTGCATGGGGGAGAGGTCCTGCGCCTCGTCGAGGACCACATGGCCGAGCGACTGCGTGCGCTCCACCAGGTCCCTCGCCTCGTCGATGAGGACGGCGTCCGCCGCCGACCACTTCGCCGACTTCACGCTTCGATACGGCTTCGTCCACAGCAGCAGCTTCTGCTCCTCCTCGTCGAGGATCCCCGCCGCGTGCTCGGCCAGGAAGTCGGCGTCGCCGAGCAGCCGCAGCACCAGCTTCGCCGGGTCGACCGCCGGCCAGCACTCCTTCACGAGCGCCTTGACCGCCGCGTTCCGCGCCACCGCGTTCTGCACCCGGTCGTCGGGCGCCTCCCCGGCCTGCTCCATCCGCACCAGGACCGCGTGCGCGACCCGCTGCGGCAGGGCCTCGCGGGCCGCCCCGTAACGGATGTCGCGGTCCGTCAACTCCCGGACCATCTCCTCCAGTTCGTACGCGGGAACCCGCCAGCGCCGCGAGCCGCGCACCACCATCAGCGGCTCCTTCGGCAGCGTCACGTGCGACCACACCGCCCGCCGCAGCACCTCCGCCATCCGGGCGTCGCCCTTGACGACGGCGGTGGCCGCCTCGTCCGTCCCGCGCACCTCGACGTGGGCGACGAGGTCGTCGACGGTCGCCTGCCGCACCTCCAGCTCGCCGAGCGCGGGCAGCACCTGCTCGATGTAGTGGAGGAAGGAACGGTTCGGCCCGATGACCAGCGTCCCCGTGCGGGCCAGCCGCTCCCGGTGGGCGTAGAGGAGGTACGCGACACGGTGCAGGCCCACGGCCGTCTTACCGGTGCCAGGACCACCCTGCACGCACACCGTGCCGGACAGGTCGGAGCGGACGATCTCGTCCTGCTCGGGCTGGATGGTGGCGACGATGTCCCGCATGGGGCCGACGCGCGGCCGCTCGATCTCCGCCTGGAGCAGCCGGCTGGTCCTCTCCAGCTCGTCCGGGTCGGACAGGTGCTCGTCCTCGTACGCGGTGAGGTCGCCGCCCGTGTAGCCGAAGCGGCGCCGCAGCCCGACGTCCTGCGGGTCCTTCTTCGACGCCCGGTAGAACGGCTGCGAGACCGGCGCGCGCCAGTCGATCACCATCGGGTCGCCGTCGACGTCGTGCACATGCCGCCGGCCGATGTAGAAGCGCTGCCCCTCCTGCGTGGTGTGCAGGTAGTCGAGGCGGCCGAAGAACAGGGGGGTGTCGGCGAGGTCGGCGAGCGCCTTGATGCGGTCCTCGATCTGGCGGGTGAGCACGACGGCGTTGACCCAGTTCGCGGTGACGTCCTTGATGTCGAGCGACTCCACGTCCTCGCGCATCGCGCGCAGGGCGGCGCGGGAGGCGGCGAGATGGGCGCGCTCTCGGGCGAGGGGTGCGAGCGGGTCGTCGGCGGACGGCGCGGCGGACGGTGCGGACACGGTGAAGCCTCCGGACGGGGTGATGCGCGGACACGTCAAGGTGGCCGCCGGTTTCCGACCGGACGGCGGCGCTCCGCGCGCGAGAACCGGTGCCGGAACCGTGCGGGAGGCGGGGAAGCAGGCGAGTGTAGCGGGCCCGGTCTCGTCGGGGCGAACGCTTTTCCCGTAGGGGCGGGGTCCGACCTGAGGGGGAGCTCGGTTCGCCCCCGAGACCGATGTGTTCGTAATGTCCGTTTCGGATCATAGAGACATGACCGCCACGACCCTCACCCCAGCGACCACCGTCCCTCACCCCCTCGCCCACGCCCTGCGGGCGATACGCGCCTTCGGCTCCGCCGCCGCCTCCGTCGTCCTCCTCGGCTCCTACGACTCCGACGAGCAGGCGGGCGTACGCAGCCCCCGCCCCGTCCACGTCGGTCGGCCTGCCGCCTGAGCGGGAGCAGGGGGCAGGGAGCAGGGGGCAACCATCACCCGGCCTCACGGGTCTCCTCTTCGCACCGCCCCCATCGACGAACGAGGAGATCATGAAGAAGCCCCTCACCGGCCGCCGTATCGCGCGGCTCGGTGCCTGTGCCGCGGCGGCGGGCCTGGTCGCGGTCGGGATGACCGCCACGCCGGCCCTCGCGGACAGTGACCAGCTCTGGATCGCCGCGAACCCGTACGAGCTCGTGCTGCCCAACGTCGTCGACGGCACCCAGCAGGCCCCGGCGGTCACCCTCGCCCTCGGGCTCTACCACGACAACCCGAGCCACCGCGTCACGGACGGCCGGCTCACCGTCGACATATCCGGCCTCGCCGGCATCGCCGAGGTCACCTGGCCGGAGAACTGCGCCCCGGCCGGCACCACGGCCGTCTGCTCCCTCCCCGAGGTCCCCGTCAACAGCTCCACTCCGGTCAAGCTCCAGGTCCGTGCGGTGGCCGGCGCGGCCGACGGCGCCACCGGCCGGATCTCGTACCAGGCCGAGGCCACGACGACGGCCGAGGGCGGCGAGCTCACCGCCGCCGAGAACGGCACCGACTTCCGGGTCGCCTCCGGCCCCGACCTCGTCCTCGACCGGCCCGCGCCCGTGACCGGCGTCACCCCGGGCAGCACCGTGCCCGTCGGCCTCTCCGTCGCCAACCACGGCAACCGCCCGGCCGAGGGCGTCCAGTTCAGCCTCTACGTCACGCGCGGGCTCGAACTCACCGGTCTCCCGCAGCAGTGCACCGGAACCCCGATCGGCGAGGGCACCATCAAGCCCATCACCCGGTACGACTGCGCCTTCGCCGACGTCGTCCCGCCGGGCGGCACCTTCACCCTGCCCGAGCCGCCGTCCGCGAAGGTCGCCCCGTACGCGCTGGCCGAGCGCGTCGACATCGGCGTCCAGCCGGGCGGCGGCGCCGAGGACCTCCAGCCGGAGGGCAACGGCGCGGTCCTCGACGTCACCGCCGTCAACACCGCGGACTTCGCCGTCCGCGGCGCCAGGCTCACGGCCGAGGCCGGCCGGACCGTCACCGTGCCGGTGACCTTCCGCAACCGCGGCCCGGCCTGGGTCGCCAACCTCACCTCCGGCGACCCCGTCGCCGACGTCGACGTCACCGTCCCGCGCGGCGCCACCGCCACCGCCGTGCCCGACGCCTGCGAGCCGCGCACCGCGGACGGAGGCTGGTGGGAGAGCGAGGTGCGCACGGGTGCGCCGCGCTACCTGTGCCGGCTGCCGATGTGGGTCGCCGAGCAGCAGACGGTGACGTTCCCGTTCGCGCTGCGGATCGACACGGTCGTCACGGGCGCCAAGGGCGCGGTGGTGCTGAAGCCGCCGTACGGCGACACGCCGCTGCCGTTCGACCCGAACCGGAAGAACGACCAGGCGAAGATCGTCCTCAACCCGGCGGGCTGAAGCCTCCGCTGTACGACGCTGTACGACAAGGGGCCCCGTCCGCGCATGGACGGGGCCCCTCTGGCGTGACGAGGCCACCCGGGCGTCACTCCCCGGAGTCCCCCGCCAGCAACTCGCTCGCGTCCATGATCCGGTACGCGTAACCCTGCTCGGCCAGGAAGCGCTGCCGGTGGGCGGCGAAGTCCTGGTCGATGGTGTCGCGGGCGACCACGGAGTAGAAGTGCGCCTGGTGGCCGTCGGCCTTCGGGCGCAGCACCCGGCCGAGGCGCTGGGCCTCCTCCTGGCGGGAGCCGAAGGTGCCCGACACCTGGATCGCGACCGTGGCCTCGGGAAGGTCGATGGAGAAGTTCGCGACCTTCGACACGACCAGCACGCTGATCTCGCCCTGCCGGAACGCCTCGAACAGCTTCTCGCGCTGCGCGTTCGACGTCTCGCCCTTGATCACCGGCGCGTCCAGGTGCTCGCCGAGCTCGTCGAGCTGGTCGATGTACTGCCCGATGACGAGGATCTGCTGCCCGGCGAACTTCCGCACCAGGGCCTCCGTGACCCGCCGCTTGGTGGCCGTCGTCGCGCAGAAGCGGTACTTCTCCTCCGCCTCCGCCGTCGCGTACGCGAGCCGCTCCGCGTCGGTCAGGTCCACCCGCACCTCGACGCAGTCGGCGGGCGCGATGTAGCCCTGCGCCTCGATCTCCTTCCACGGCGCGTCGAAGCGCTTGGGGCCGATGAGGGAGAAGACGTCGGACTCGCGGCCGTCCTCACGGACCAGGGTGGCGGTCAGCCCGAGCCGCCGCCGGGCCTGGAGGTCGGCGGTGAACTTGAAGACCGGCGCGGGCAGCAGGTGCACCTCGTCGTAGACGATCAGGCCCCAGTCGCGGGAGTCGAACAGCTCCAGGTGCGGATAGATGCCCTTCCGGCGGGTCGTCAGCACCTGGTACGTGGCGATGGTGACCGGCCGGATCTCCTTCCTCGTCCCGCTGTACTCGCCGATCTCGTCCTCGGTCAGGGAGGTCCGCTTCACCAGCTCGTGCTTCCACTGGCGGGCCGAGACCGTGTTCGTCACCAGGATCAGCGTGGTCGCCCGGGCCTTGGCCATCGCCCCGGCCCCGACCAGCGTCTTGCCGGCGCCGCAGGGCAGCACGACGACGCCCGAGCCGCCGTGCCAGAAGCCCTCGACGGCCTGCTGCTGGTACGGCCGCAGCGCCCAGCCGTCCTCGGCGAGGTCGATCGGATGCGCCTCGCCGTCCACGTAACCGGCCAGGTCCTCGGCCGGCCACCCCAGCTTGAGCAGCGTCTGCTTGATCTGCCCGCGCTCCGAGGGGTGCACGGCCACGGTGTCCTGGTCGATCCGCTGCCCGACGAGCGGCTGCACCTTCTTCGAGCGCAGCACCTCCTCCAGGACCGGCCGGTCGGTGGTGGTGAGCACCAGCCCGTGCACCGGGTGCTTGGACAGCGTCAGCCGGCCGTACCGCGCCATCGTCTCGGCGACGTCCACGAGCAGCGCGTGCGGCACCGGATACCGCGAGAACTCCACGAGCGCGTCCACGACCTGCTCGGCGTCGTGCCCGGCCGCCCGCGCGTTCCACAGACCGAGCGGCGTCACCCGGTACGTGTGGATGTGCTCCGGCGCCCGCTCCAGCTCCGCGAAGGGGGCGATGGCGCGCCGGCACGCCTCGGCCTGCTCGTGGTCGACCTCCAGGAGCAGGGTCTTGTCGCTCTGGACAATGAGTGGACCGTTCACGTGCTGCGCATCCCTTCCACGTGGCCAAACATCCAGTCTGCCTGAAGCCCGGCCGATGTCCGAGGGGACTGCCACACTGGATGCGACGGACTGCCGAGAGGGAGGTGGCGAGATGAGCGTCGCGCACGATCCGCACTACGGACCTTGGACGATAGAAGAAGTCCTGGCTCTGGGGGAGGACCGCGGTCAGCGCAGGGAACTGATGGGGGAAGCGCTCATGATGTCACCAGCTCCGGGGACGAAGCACCAGCGGGCCTCGCTGCGTCTGGCGTCGTTGCTGGACCGTGCCCTCCAGGAGACGGGGGTCCCGGCCGAGGTCCTCGAAGCGGTGAATCTGGTTCTGCCGGATGGGCTCTTCATTCCCGACATCGTGGTGGTCGAGGCGGCCGCCGCCGCCGAGGACCCGATCACGTACGACGCCGAGGCCGTCCTCCTCGTCGTCGAGATCGCCTCGCCGTCGTCCTCGGGGCGCCGCACCGACCGGCTGCTGAAGCCGCCGTACTACGCGGACGCCGGCATCGAGCACCTGTGGCGCCTGGAGCCGGAGCCCGTTCCCGCCTTGGTGGTTTCCGAACTGGTGGACGGCCGCTACGTCGAGAGGACCGTGGCCGAGGCGGGGCGCGAGACGAAGATCGAGGCGCCGTTCCCGATCACGCTCGACCCTGGCGCTCTCGTGAGCCCCAGGGCCTGATCGACAAGACGCCTCCCTACCCCTCGTCGTCCGCCAGTTCCGCCACGCCCGTGATCCGGTGCAGCGGATACGTGCGGACCTCGTCGGCCGTGTGGTCGTAGCCCGTCACGAAGCCGCCCTCGACGCGGACGGGGGCGATCACGCGCTGGCTGGCGGCGCCCTCCGCGTTCACATAGCCGATCCAGACGGCCGAGCCGGTCATGGCGGCGGCCTGCACGGTGGCGAGGGTCTCGGCGGCGGAGGTGCGGGGAAGGGCGCCGGCCGCGAGGGGGGCCGCTGTGGTGGGCTCCTTGCGGGGGACCGTCGCGGCCCGGTCGCCGGCGCGGATCGCCCGGACCGCGGCCGTCAGGAGCGTGGCGTCGGGCGCGGGCGGGCCGTCCTGGACGGGGGCCGGGGCGGTACGGGGCGGAGTGCGGTAGGCGTCCGCCCGGGTGATCAGCACATCGCCCTCGGCGGACTCCGCGGCCGGCGCGTAACCCATCGCCCGCAGCCCTTCCAGCAGCGTCGACGGGTCCGCCTGCGCCGCCAGCACCGTCGGCGCGAGGCGGCGCAGCCCGAGGGCGGCGGACCGGCGGTCGGCGAGGATCTCGCCGAGCAGGGCGTCGTCGTCGCAGCGGACGTAGCCGGACGCGGCGCCGATCCGCAGATGGCCGTGCTTCCGGGCCACGTCGTCGATGAGGTACGACAAGGGCTGCGGCACCGGCGTACGCGAGTGCGAGGTCAGGAAGTCGTGCAGGTCGGAGGCGCTCCGCCCGGCGTCCAGGGCGCGCCGCACCGAGGTGGGCGTGAAGCGGTACACCGTCGCGCCGCCCTTCGACTCCACGTCGGCGAGCACGGACAGCGTCTCGGCGAGCGGACGGCGCAGCGGCCCCGGCGCCACCGCGGTCAGGTCGGCCTGCAGCAGGACGTGGTCGACGGCCTCCGGCAGCAGCGGGGCGAGCAGCGTCGCCGCACGGGACGCGGCCACGGACGGTTCGCAGTCGTGCGCGTGCCCTTCGAGGGCGTCCTCGTCGGCGGCCTCGGCCAGCGGCAGGTTGAGCAGCGCCCGGGCGGGCGAGGCGAGCGCCCCGCGGCCGGTCACGCCGAGCAGCTCGGCCTCCTCCAGGGTCCAGGTCGCGAGCCGGGCCCGCAGATCCGCGGCCTGGTCGCCGCCGCCCCGCAGCGGCCGGTCCCAGCGCAGCCGGGCCAGCACCGACTCCCGGTCGGCGGCGGCGCCGGGCGGCAGGGTCGCCAGGAGGCCGAGGACCCGGCGCCGGACCTCCGCCGCCGGGCCGCGGTCCAGACCCGGCCCGAGCGCGGCGAGCGTGCGGCCCTTGGCGTCCTGCGCGCCGACCACGCCCGGGACACGGGTCGCGGCCAGCCAGGCTCCGGCCAGCCGAACCCAGCGTTCCGCGGGCGGCAGGTCGAGCCAGTCGTCGTACGCGGGCGTCGGCGCGTACCGCTCGTCCGCCTCCCCGTCGGAGGCCAGCAGCCCCGCCCCGTACACGAGCTCCAGCCAGAACGCCGCCACCTGCTCCGGCACGTCGAGGGCCGACGCGGTGCGCTTCAGGTCCCGTACGGCCAGACCGCCGGCCCGCAGCACCGGCGGGCCGCCCTGGTTCCAGGACTTGAGGAGCTCCTCGACCGTCGCCAGCGCCGTGTACGCCTGCCCGGCCGCCGCGTTGTCCACCACCTGTGGACGGTAGTCGCGGGCCGCCACCACCGCCGGAGCGGTCGGCTCCGGCGTCCGGTGCGCCCGCCCGCCGCGCAGATGCAGGGCCGCCTCACGCGGCAGCACCACCGTCCGCGTCGACGCGGGCAGCAGCAGCCCGCGGTCCCGCAGCCAGCGCACCGGCGGCGTCGGGTCCGCCGTCACCTCTCCGTACGGCGGGCCCCACACCAGCCGGTCGAGGACCGCCAGCGCCTCCGGCGGCGCGGTGTCGAGCAGCGCCGCCATCCTCGTACGGTCCGTGAACAACTCGGTCAAGGAGGCCACCGCCGACACCGGGTCGTGCGTCGGCGGCAGCCCCGCCGCCGCGACGATCTCCTGAAGCCGGCCCGGCGACATCCCGGCCGTGGCCTCCGCGACCGTCGGGCCGAGCCCGGTGGGGGAGGGGTGCTGCGGCGACGGCGCCAGCAGCTCCCGCGCGGTCCGTACGAGCCGGAGCCGCTCGTCGTCTCCCCATACGAGGGCCTGCTCGCGCAGCACCGCGACCGCGCGCGGCAGCGCCGCCCGGATCTCGGCCTCCGCCGCCGGGTCGCCGTCCTCGCTCGTGTCGCCGTCCTCGCCCGTGTCGCCCGTGAGCAGGGCGAGAAGCACGGGGTACGACGCCGGGTCGGGGGCCACCGCGAGGGCCTCGGCCGTCTGGAGGGCGAACGCGTCGAGCCGTTCGAGCGCCCGCACGACCGAACCGCGGGTGCCGGCCCGGGTCGCCAGCTGCGTCAGGTCGTTCGGCACCGGCGACAGCAGGTCCGGGCGGGCCCGCAGCAGCGCGGCGAGTCCCTCGTCGCCGCCGGCGCGCAACGCCTCCGCGAGAGTGCGCGGCGGCGCGCCGGCGCCCTTGGCCGCGCCGTCGTCCGTTCCATCGGGCACGTGCGCCTCCCGGTCGAGCTCACCGATCCCCATCCGCACCACGTTAGCCCCTGCGCAGGCGCTACCGTCGTGCCGTGGGGATCGAGGGGATCGAGAACGACCGGTTGGTCTTCGACTATCTGAGCCGGGTCGGCGACCTGGCGCAGCAGCGGCAGGTGCCGGCGGCCGAGCGCCGTGAACTGGTATCGGGCCTGCGGGACGAGATCCAGCACCGCCGCGCCGTGAAGGGCGAGGGGGTGTCCGGGATCCTCGGCGACCTCGGTACGCCGGACGAGGTGGTGGGGCGGGTGGCGCCGGGGGGCGCGGACGATCCCGGTGCTTCCGTCGGTCCTGGTGCGGCCGCGGCTGGTCCTGCTCCGGTACCGGCGCCGCGGACGGGCGAGTCGCGGGCGGCAACGGACTGGTGGCGTACGGACGCGGTGGACGCCGTGGACGGCGTGGCGGTGCCCGGGTTCGTCGGGGGCGTGGAGATTCCGGAGCTGCTGAAGCCTCCGCCGGTCGAGGAGGACGGCGGGGAGGAAGGGGAAGGAGCGGGGGAGGAGTACGCGGAAGAGGCCGACGGCGGGGCACGGCCCGGGCGGTTCGCGCGGGTGCGCGGGCTGCGCCTCGGCAGCCCGCTGCTGCTCGTCTCGGCCCTGCTCCTGCTGGCCGGTGCCGCGTTCGGCTCGCTGTTCCCGCTCGCCGCGGGCTGGCTCCTCGCGTACGCCTCCCGCGAGCGCCGCGGGGCCGTCCTGGTCGTGCCGGGCCTCGCCGTGACCGCGGGCATCGTCTGGCTCTGGGGCCGGGTCGAGGGCCGCTGGGGCGCCCCGGTCGCGACCGGCGAGGCCGGAATGGGCGCGGCCATCGCCGCCACCTGGCCCTGGACCCTCCGCGCCGCCGCCGTCGCCTCGGCCCTCTTCCTGCTGTGGCGGGCCCGGCGGGCGGCTCGAAGCGACTGATCCGGCGGGACCGGCACCGGCTCCGGCAGGACCGGCGCGGACTCCGGCAGGACCGGCATCGGCTCCGGCAGGACCGGCACGGGCCGGGTCCGCCGGCCGCCGGACTCAGCCGGGTCGGCCGGCGCGGCGTCGGCCGGGAGCCCGCCGCCGCGTCAGGCTGTCACCAGCCCATGTCCTCGGCCACCTCTTCCTGTGCCGCGGCGATCCACGAGAGCCTGCTCCTGTGCCGGGTGCGTGATCGGTAAGGCGTTCAGGATCATGCGGCCATCATGCCGGGGCGGCGACTTCGTCCGGGCGCAGGACCAGGTCGAGCAGGCCCGGGAAGCGGGTGTCGAATTCGGGGCGGCGGAGGCGGTTGACCCGTTTGGGGCCCTGGTCGCGCTGTTCGACGAGGCCCGCCGCGCGCAGGACGGCGAAGTGGTGGCTGAGCGCCGCCTTGCCGACCGGGACGTCGAAGCTGCCGCAGGCGCGGGTCCAGTCGTCGGAGCCGGCGAGCTCGCGCACGAGGGTGAGCCGTACGGGGTCGGCGAGCGCGGCGAGGGCGGTGAGGACGGGGACCTCGTCGGGGTGGGTGTGTTCGGGGGCGGGCCGATGGCCGGTGGGGGGCATGGTGTCCTCTCGGTCTCGATGCCCGGGGCTTGCCGAGTGTTCGATCTGGATCATACAGTCGACGGTGTTCGCTTTTCATTGAACAGTCGAGCCGGAGGTGCGGCATGCGCGCGATCGAGCTGGGGGAGCACGGCGGTCCCGAGGTCCTGAAGGTGGTGGAGGCACAAGCCCCCGAGCCCGGACCGGGACAGGTGAGCATCGACGTCGCCTACGCCGGGGTCAACTTCGCCGACCTCAAGGCACGCGCCGAGGGCTACCGCGTCCAGGCCCTGCCCTACCGGCCCGGCCTCGAGGTCTCCGGCCGGGTCCGGGCCCTCGGCGCGGGCGTCACCGGACTCGCCGTCGGCCAGGAGGTGACCGCCCTCACCGGCGGCGGCGCCTACGCCGAGGTCGCCGTGGCCGAGGCGGCGACCGTCTTCCCGCTGCCGGCCGGCATCGACCTGCGCACCGCCGCCACCCTCCCCACCGTCCTGCCGACCGCCCAGGCCCTCGTCCACGCCGTCGGCCGGCTGCGGCGCGGCGAGACCGTCCTCGTCCACGGCGCCGCGGGCGGCGTCGGCACCGCCGCCGGCCGGCTCGCGAAGGCGGCCGGCGCGGGCGCGGTGTACGGCACGGTGTCGTCGGCGGCCAAGGCCGCGTACGCCCGCGAACACGGCTACGACGAGGTGTTCGTCGGCGACTTCGAGCGGGACCCCAAGGCCTTGGAGAAGGCGGTTCGCGCGGCGACCGGCGAGCGCGGCGTCGACCTCGTCCTCGACCCCGTCGGCGGCGAGACCCTCAAGGCCTCGCTGGCCTCCCTCGCCGTCTTCGGCAGGCTCGTCTCCTACGGCAACGCGAGCTCCGCCGAGCCGTGGCGGGTGGGGCAGCCCGAGCTGTACCCGAAGGGCGTCACCGTCTCGGGCTTCTCGATCCTCCTGCTCGCCCAGACCGCCCCCGACGCCCTGCGCGCCCTCGCCGAGGACGCCTTCGCGAAGGTCGCCGACGGGACGGTCGTGCTGCCCGTCACCGCCGAGTTCCCCCTCGCCGAGGCGGCGGAGGCCCACCGGCTCATGGGCTCCCGCACCAGCACCGGCAAGCTGCTGCTCAAGGTGACCTGAGCCCGGGCCTGGCGTCGGGGCCGGGGCCCGGGAGGGGGCGCGGGCCCCTCACGTCGTCTCCGCCGCCCACGGCGCACCCGGCACCACCAGCGGCGAACCCGTCACCGGGTCCGGCACGACCACCGACTCCAGGCCGAACACCTCCCGCACCAGCTCCGCCGTCACGACCTCGCCCGGCGCGCCCTCCGCGACCACCCGGCCCGCCTTCATCGCGACCAGGTGGTCGGCGTAGCGCGCCGCCTGGTTCAGGTCGTGCAGCACGATGACCACCGTCCTGCCCCGCACGTGGTTCAGGCGCCGGACCAGGTCGAGGACCTCGACCTGGTGGGCGATGTCCAGGTACGTGGTGGGCTCGTCCAGCAGGAGCAGGTCGGTCTCCTGCGCCAGGGCCATCGCGATCCACACCCGCTGGCGCTGGCCGCCCGACAACTCGTCGACCGACCGGTCGGCGAGCTCCGTGACGTCGGTGCGCTCCATCGCGTCGACGACGGCGCGCTCGTCCTCCTCGGACCACTGCTTCCACCACGCCTGGTGCGGCTGCCGGCCCCGCGCCACCAGGTCGGCCACGGTGATGGCCTCCGGGGCGACCGGGGTCTGCGGGAGCAGGCCGATCTGCTGCGCGATGCGCTTCGTGGGCAGCTTCGCCAGCTCCTCGCCGTCGAGGAGGACGGCTCCGCCCCGGGGGCGCAGCAGCCGGCCCAGCGCCCGCAGGGTGGTCGACTTGCCGCACGCGTTGGGGCCGACGATGACGGTGACCCTGCCGTCGGGGATTGCCAGGTCGAGGTCGTGGACGACCGTCCGCTCCTCGTACGCGAGGGTGAGCGAGCGGGTCGACAGCCGGCTCCCTGACGTCTTCGAGACCACGGTCACGCCTTGCCTCCCACTTGACGGCTGCGCACGATCAGCCAGATCAGATACGGGGCGCCCACCGCCGCCGTCAGGACGCCCACCGGCAGTTCGGTGGGCGCCAGGAGCCGCCTGCCCAGCAGGTCGGCGAGGATCACGACGACGGCGCCCATGAGCGCCGAGCACAGCAACGGGATCTGCGCGGTCCGGGTGGTCCTGCGGGCGATCTGCGGCGCCAGCAGCGCCACGAAGTCCACCGGCCCCGCGACGCCCGTCGCGACCGACGCCAGGACCACGCCCACGGCGACCAGACCGAGCCGGACCCGCCCGAGCCGTACGCCGAGCGCGGTCGCCGTGTCGTCGTCGAGGGACACCGTCCGCTGCGCCCGCGCCGCCCACAGCACGGCCGGCAGCATCAGGAGCAGGGTCCACCGCAGCGGCGCCGACTCGTCCCAGCCGCGCCCGTTGAGCGAGCCGGTCATCCAGATCTGGGCCTGCTGGGCGACCAGATAGTCGCCCTTCGTCATGAAGAGGTGGGTCAGCGAGCGCAGCGCGATGGCGAAGCCGATGCCGATCAGCACGAACCGGGTCGCGTGCAGGCCGCCGCGCCAGGCGAACACGTAGACGAGCGCGGCGGCGAGGAGACCGCCCGCGATCGACACGTAAGGGATGAGGCCGTACGAGGTGAGCCCGAAGGTCATCGCGGCGACCGTCACCGCGCCCGCGCCCTGACTGATGCCGATGATGTCGGGGCTGGCGAGCGGATTGCGGGCGACGGTCTGGACGAGCGCGCCCGCGACGCCGAACGCGGCGCCGGCCATCAGCCCGGTCACGAGGCGGGGGAGCCGCAGCTCCTCGACGACGAAGGACGGCTCGGTGCCCAGGAGGGCCTTCAGCACGTCGGAGGGCGGGACGAAGCGTTCGCCGACGCAGAGGTACGCGACGGAGGCGGCGGCCAGGAGGGCGATCAGGCCCACGGCGACGAGGGCGGACCGCCGGTGCATGAGGAACGAGGAACGTCCGGCGCGCACCACTCCGTAGCCAGCCGGCCGGAGGCGGGGGACGGTCGTGGTCACGCCGGCACCGCCTTCCGCCGCACCAGCGTCACCAGGAACGGCACGCCGATGAGCGCCGTCATCACGCCCGCGGGCACCTCGCCCGGCGGGAACAGGATCCGGCCGGCGACGTCCGACACCAGCAGCATGACCGGACCGATGAGCGCCGCCATCGGCAGCACCCAGCGGTGGTCGCTGCCGACGACGGCGCGGGCGATGTGCGGGACGGCGAGGCCCACGAAGGCGATCGGGCCGGCCGCGGCGACCCCGGCGCCGGTCAGCACCGTCGCCCCGACGCCGCCGACGATCCGCACGGTCGCGACCCGCTGCCCGAGGCCCTTGGCGACGTCCTCGCCGAGCGCGAGCGCGTCGAGCCCGCGGGCCACCGACAGCACGAGGAGCGCGCCGAGCAGCAGGAAGGGCCAGATCTGGCCGACGATCAGGGTGTCGCGGCCGTCGAGCGAGCCGATCTGCCAGAACCGGAACTCGTCGAGCGCGGACGCCTGGGTCGTCAGCACACCGGTGGTGACGGACAACAGGAGTGCGTTGATCGCGGCGCCGCCGAGCGCCAGCTTCACGGGCGTGGCGCCGCCGCGGCCGCTGGAGGCGATGGCGTAGACGGCGACGGACGCGAGCGCGGCGCCGGCGAAGGCGAACCACACGTAGCCGTGGAGGGTCCGCACCCCGGCGACGGCGATCGCGAGGACGACGCCCACGGAGGCGCCCTGGCTGATGCCGAGGATCCCGGGGTCGGCGATCGGATTGCGGGTGATGCCCTGCAGGGCGGTGCCGGCCAGAGCGAGGGCCGCGCCGACCATGAGGCCGATCAGCGTGCGGGGCACCCGCAGCTCCCGTACGACCTCGGCGTCGGGGCTCGTGGCCCCGTGCAGCAGTGCGTCGAACACGGTGGCGGGCGGGATCGCGCGGGCGCCCACCGCCAGACTGAGGAGGATCGCGAGCAGCAGGGCGACGACCGCCGCCGTGGTCGCGACGACGCGCCGGGAGGCGCGTCGGGAACGTATGGCGGTCATGGACACCCATCGGAGCTACGGGCAGTGGTGCGAGGCCTTCGGCAAGGCTTCGCCAAGTCTAGACAGTGGCCGATTTCGAACACCCGGGCACAATGACGCCCATGGAATCCAGCAGCGCCGCGCCCACGGTCGGCTTCGACCTCGACCTGACCCTCCTCGACACCCGCCCCGGCATCAAGGCCGCGTTCGAGGCGTTCTCCGTCGACGTCGGCGTCCCGATCGACGCCGACCTGGTGGTCTCCCGCCTCGGCCCGCCGCTGCGCCACGAGCTCGCCCACTGGTTCCCCGAGGACCGGGTCCCGGAGATGGTGAAGCGCTACCGCGAGTTCTACGGGCAGTACGCCATCGAGCCGACCGTCCCCATGCCCGGCGCGCGGGATGCGATTCAGGCCGTTCACGAGGCGGGCGGCCGCACGATCGTCGTCACCGCGAAGAACGAGCCCCACGCCAAGCTCCACCTCGCCCACCTCGGCATGGAGCCGGACGCCGTCGTCGGCGACCTGTGGGCCGAGGGCAAGGCGGAGGCGCTGCGCGCCCACGACGCCGGGGTGTACGTCGGCGACCACATCGGCGACGTCCGCGGCGCCCGCACCGCGGGCGCGCTCTCGGTCGCCGTCGCCACCGGCCCGTGCGACCCGGAGGAGCTGCGCGCGGCGGGCGCGGACGTCGTCCTGACCGACCTGACGGACTTCCGTCCCTGGTGGGAGGCCTACCGGGGCTGAGCCGCCGCGGCCTGCACGGCCCTGGCCCGGCGCCGCTGGGCGGCGATCGAGCGGAGCACGCCCGCGCCGGCGACGAGGAAGCCGACGCCCATCAGCATCGACACCAGGTACGCGACCGTGGGAAACGGATCGGTCCCGAGGAACAGCGGAGCCACCGTGACCAGGGTCGCGACCGCCCCGACGATGAACACGACCGCGCCGACGCGCACCAGCCCGTCACCGGGGGCGCTGTCGTCCGACGGGCGCGGAGGGGTTTCACTAAGCATTCGGCCAGGGTAGTTCCCAGGCCGAGGAGAACGGACCGGTGGCGTCTTGTCACCGGGCCTCAGCCCATTAGCCTTGGTGGCGGCGGGTCGGTGACCCGCTGTATCTCTTTTCCCACACGGAGCCGGGATCCCGGCGCACCCATCGAGTACGAGGACGAGGACGGACGTGCCTACCGGCAAGGTCAAATGGTTCAACAGTGAGAAGGGCTTCGGCTTTCTCTCCCGCGACGACGGCGGCGACGTCTTCGTGCACTCGTCGGTGCTCCCCGCCGGAGTCGACGCCCTCAAGCCGGGGCAGCGCGTGGAGTTCGGCGTGGTCGCCGGGCAGCGCGGCGATCAGGCGCTGTCCGTGACGGTTCTCGACCCGACGCCGTCGGTCGCCGCGGCGCAGCGGCGCAAGCCCGACGAGCTGGCGTCCATCGTGCAGGACCTGACCACGCTCCTGGAGAACATCACGCCCATGCTGGAGCGCGGCCGCTACCCCGACAAGGTGCACGGCAAGAAGATCGCGGGCCTGCTGCGGGCGGTCGCGGACCAGCTCGACGTCTGAGCCCGTCGGGTCGTGTCCCTCAGGGGAACGACAGCGCGTCGGGGCCGAGGGGCGGGACGAGTCCCTCGGCCGCGGCGCGGGTGAGCAGCCCGCGCACCGCGGCGTAGCCGGTCTCGCCGAGGTCGGCGGTGAACTCGTTGACGTAGAGGCCGATGTGCTGGTCGGCCACCTTGGGGTCCATCTCCTGCGCGTGCTCGAGTACGTACGGGCGGGAGACGGACGGGTCGTCCCAGGCCATCCGGACCGAGGTGCGCGCCGACTCGGCGAGCAGCCGCAGGGTGTCGGCGCCGAGTGAGCGCCGGGCGACGATCGCGCCGAGCGGGATGGGCAGCCCGGTGGTGTGCTCCCAGTGCGCGCCCATGTCGGCGAGGGCGTGCAGCCCGTAGTTCTTGTAGGTGAAGCGGGCCTCGTGGATGACGAGTCCGGCGTCGACCTTGCCGTCGCGCACGGCCGGCATGATCTCGTGGAACGGCATGACGACCACCTCGCCGACCCCGTCGGGGACGACGTCCGCCGCCCACAGCCGGAACAGCAGATAGGCCGTCGAACGCTCGCTCGGCACCGCGACGGTCTTCCCGGCGAGCTCCGCCGGGTCGCCCGCCTCGCGGGTCAGGACGAGGGGCCCGCAGCCGCGGCCCAGGGCGCCGCCGCAGGGCAGCAGGGCGTACTCGTCGAGGATCCAGGGCAGCACGGCGTACGAGACCTTCAGGACGTCGTACGGGGCGCCGCCGCGTTCCGCCCAGCCGTTGGTGAGGTCGATGTCGGCGAAGGTCACGTCGAGGCGGGGCGCGCCGGGGACGCGGCCGTGGGCCCAGGCGTCGAAGACGAAGGTGTCGTTCGGGCAGGGCGAGTAGGCGATCTTCAGTTTCACTGCGGGGTTCCCTCGGAGTCCGTGAAGACGGTGGGGGTCAGCAGCCGGAAGGCGCGGCGCAAGGCGTCCAGGGCCTCGCCGATGCGCCAGGCGGCGCGGTCGCGG
Organism: Streptomyces sp. NPDC012769; assembly: GCF_042901205.1. Taxonomy (NCBI): domain Bacteria; kingdom Bacillati; phylum Actinomycetota; class Actinomycetes; order Kitasatosporales; family Streptomycetaceae; genus Streptomyces; species Streptomyces sp. NPDC012769. Next base: position 67,219 of record NZ_JBIBCP010000006.1, read on the forward strand.
GGGCCGACGGCGTTGGAGACGGCGCGGATCTCGAGGACGGGCAGGCCGTACGCGGCGGCGGCCTCCGCCACTCCGAAGCCCTCCATCGCCTCGGCGGCGGCGCCGGGGTGACGCTCCGCCAGTTCGGTGGCGCGTTCGGCGGTGCCGGTGACGGTGGAGACGGTGAGCACGGTGCCGACGACGTGCGGCTGCCCGCCGTGGGCGAGCGCGTCGGCGGCCGCCTTGGTCAGGGCCTCGGGGACCCGGTGCACCGAGCGGCCGAAGCCGAGTTCCTCGACGGCCAGGTATCCGTCGGCGGTCTGCGCGCCGAGGTCCGCTCCGACGACGGCGTCGGCCACGACGACGGTCCCGAGGGGCGCGGCGGGCTGGAAACCGCCGGCGATCCCGGCGGAGACGACGAGGCCGTAGGGCCGGTGGGTGGTGGCGTGGGCGAGGGCGGTCGCGGTGGCCGCGGCGGCCGCGGCCGGGCCGACGCCGGCCACGAGGACGTCGACGACCGGGCCCGTCCGCGCGGTCGCCGTCGCAGGCGTGGTCGCGTGTCGGCGCAGGGTGAAGCCGCCGGGCAGGGGCACGTCGACGGCCGGGCCGTCGGCGACGGAGTCGGCCTCCGCCGCCACGGCCGTCACGACCAGGATGCGAGGGGACAGGTCAGGACTTCTTCTGGAACTCGAAGGACCAGATGCCGGTGACCTTCTTGCCGGAGTTCTCGACGATGGTGACCCTGGTCTTGTCCGAGGGCTCGCCCGCCTGGTTGCTGAAGAAGGCGCTGGCCTGGATGGAGCGGTAGGTCTTGGTGAACGGCTCGGGCTCGACGTTCTGCCCGTTCAGGAAGATCGTCCAGCCGTTCTCGGCGACCTCGGGGTCGACGCCGAAGCGCACCCGCTCGGTCGGGTCGACGGAGACGGCCTTGCCGGGCTTGTTGAGGCACTCGCCGAGCTGCTTCTCGGGGATCGCCTTGCCGTCGTCGTAGCAGACGGCCTCGGTGTTCACCGACGTGGAGCCGACCGTCACGGTCGCAACCGGGGACGGCTTGTCGCAGGCGGAGAGGACGAGGAGCCCGGCGGAGACGGCCCCGAGGGCCGCGGTGGCCCGACGGTGCTTGCGGGTGAGGAACGCAACGGTCATGAGCCGAAGGCTATCGGGCCGTCGCGTCCGCGCCACGCGGGGGTGCGGCGTGCCGCTCGACACACTCCGCCCGGCCCCCTCAGGCCACTCGGGCCTTCGTGGAGCCTCCCCGGTGCCGGTGGCGGCGGGCCGCCCCGATCAGGCCCCGTACGGACAGCAGCCAGCCCAGGCCGAGCAGCCCGGCCGCCACCGCCATGCCCAGCGTGCCGTTCAGCGGCAGGGAGATGCCGATGGCGCCGCCCACCACCCACGCCATCTGCAGCGCCGTCTCCGAACGGGCGAACGCCGACGTCCGCACGGCCTCCGGCACGTCCCGCTGGATCGTGGCGTCGAGGGACAGCTTCGACAGGGCCTGCGTCAGGCCCGCGACCGCGCCGAGCACCGCCACCATCAGGCCGCCGAAGAAGATCGCCGCGCAGATCGCCGTACAGAGGACGACCGACAGCATCGTGGCGATGATCACCTCCGGGCCGTGGCCCCGTTCCCGCAGCAGCGAGCCGACGGCCGTCCCGCACGCGTTGCCGACGCCCGCCGCCACCGCCACCATGCCGAGCGACACCGCCGCGCTCTGCCCGGGCAGCGGGTGCACGCGCAGCAGGAACGCCAGGAAGAAGATCAGGAAACCCGACAGCATGCGCTGCGAGGCGTTCGCCTGGAGCCCGTGCAGCACGGACGGGCCGACCGTCCGCAGGCTCGGCCGCTTCTCGCCGTGCGTCAGCAGATGGGCGCGCCGCTCACCCTTCGCCGAGTCGACCTTGTGGGGCATCCGCAGCGCCCAGAACGTGCCCAGCAGGAACAGCGCGCACGCCCCGTACAGCGGCCAGCCGGGTCCGACGAGCTGGAGCCCCGCGCCGATCGGCGCGGCGACGCCGGTGGCGAGGAGACCGGCGAGGGTCACCCGTGAGTTCGCCTTCACCAGGGAGAAGTCCGGTGGCAGCAGGCGTGGCACGACGGCGCTGCGCACCACCCCGTACGCCTTCGACGCCACCAGCACGCCCAGCGCCGCTGGATACAGCTGGATCCCGCCGGTGGCGACCGCCCCGGACATGGCGACGGCCAGCACGGCCCGGGTCAGCATGGCGCCCGCCATGGCCGCGCGGCGGCCGTGCGGGATGCGGTCGAGCAGCGGGCCGATGACCGGCGCGAGGAGGGTGAAGGGGGCCATCGTGATGGCCAGGTAGAGCGCGACCCGGCCGCGGGCCTCGTCGGTCGGCACCGAGAAGAAGACGGTGGAGGCGAGAGCGACGGTGATCATGACGTCGCCGGCGCCGTTGACCGCGTGCAGCTCGATCAGCTTTCCGAGCCCCGACTCGCCCGCGCCGTGCGCGTGCGTCGCCTTTCTGATGCCGCGCGCGGTGCCCGTGAACGGCAGGTGCAGGGCGCGACCCACCTTCCGGCCCGCTCGGCTGAGCGGCCCGGCATGATCGTGCGATCGTGCGGAAGACCGTGCGGCTGCCACTCCGTCATAGTGCCCCACGGACACGCCGTACGAACCGATGGCAGGGCCCGCGAGGCGGAGTCGGAGGTCCGCGATGCGGGCCACTTGGGTCGGGCAGGTGGGCTGAGCGCTGCGAACGGGGTAGCGTGCGTAGCGCGCCACCGGCGGATGTTCTCGGCCGCGCGCCTCTTCGGCATCCCGCAGAATGGATGACGATAGGTGTGCCCGAGACACGCGAGAAGCACGAGAGACATGTCGGGCGTGGACGTCGATGCGGCCCTCTGGTCCGCTCCGCCCACGGCCCCGGACTTCGCTCCCGCTCGCTCCCGTTCCTCGGCCGGCGCACCCGTGAGACGGCGTAGGAGAGAAGCGAGACCTGTGAGTGCGACGACGCGAAGCCGTACCCCGCGTACCCCGCGAGCCACGCGTACCCCCGACCGTCTGTGCGCCGAGGCCGTAGACGTCGCCCGGGAGGCCGCCGAGGAGGCGGCCGCGCCCGGTGTCGTCGGGGAGCACGTCGAGGTCGTCGCCGAGGGCGACCGGGTCGTCACGCACTTCTTCGAGTGCGAGGAGCCGGGCTACCGCGGCTGGCGCTGGGCCGTCACCGTCACCCGGGCCTCCCGCGCCAAGAACGTCACGCTTGACGAAACCGTCCTGCTGCCCGGCCCGGACGCCCTCCTCGCGCCCGAGTGGGTGCCGTGGAGCGAGCGGCTGCGGCCCGGTGACATGGGCCCCGGCGATCTGCTGCCGACGGAGCAGGACGACCTGCGCCTGGAGCCCGGCTACTCGGGCGAGGACGCGCCGCCGCCGAACTCGGCCGTCTCGGAGGAGATGGAGGAGCACCTCGACGTCGAGGACGCCGAGATCACCTCCCGTACGCCGTCGCGGGGTGCGATCGCGGCGGTCGCCGAGGAGCTGGGGATGCGGCGGGCGCGGGTGCTGTCCCGTTACGGGCTGCACACCGCGGCGGACCGCTGGGACGAGGCGTTCGGCGCGAAGACGCCGATGGCGCAGGCGGCGCCGGCGAGCTGTGTCTCCTGCGCCTTCCTGGTGCCGCTGGCCGGCTCCCTGAAGCAGGCGTTCGGTGTCTGCGCCAACGAGTTCTCGCCCGCCGACGGGCGGGTCGTGTCGCTCGCGTACGGGTGCGGTGGGCACTCCGAGGCCGCGGTCATGCCGAAGCCTCCGCGTCCGGCGCTGCCGGTCCTGGACTCGATGGCCGCGGACGAGTTCCCCCTCCGCCCGGCGAAGGACTCCGGCTCCACGACCGAACCGGACGCGTCTGAGGACCTGGGCCACTCGTAGCCGCTGCGGGGGCCGGTGCGGGCCGCCGCCCCGCTGGCCCCGCGCCTGCCCGCACGTGCGGCCCGCCGCCCTGCTGGGCCTTCGCCCGCGCCCGTGTGGGCCTTCGCCCCGCTGGGGCGGTGCCCACCCGCCCCCCGTTGTGGGCATTCGTTCCGCTGGGGCGGAACGGGTGGGCACAACGGAACGGTGCCCCTTGCCGGGCCTAGGCTCCCGGTGCCTTGACCCGCACCACGGGTGCGCCGTGCTTGTGGTGCGGGTAGGTGCAGGTGCGGAACGCGCCCGCATGGGCGCCGTCCCGTGTGCCCACCCGTCCCGCCCTGCGGGACGATTGCCCACACGGGGGTGGGACGAAGGCGGCGGCCCCGCATGTGGGCTGGTCCAGAGGGGCGGGGGGACGTGCCCCGGCGGGGGAGGGGGGCGGGGCGCGGTACCTTCGGGCACCGGCCACATCCCCGTACCGCAGAGTGGAGTCAGACGTGAGCGTCAGCGTCAGGACGTCGACCGACGGAGCCGACCCCTTCGGTACCGCACGGCTCCGCAGAGGCGTGCTCGACGCGTGGGGCGCCGGACCGGCCCGCTTCCGTGAGGACGCCAACGCCGAGGAGGACCTGGTCCTCGGCGGCTACCGGGACCGGCTCGTCGTCGAGCTGGCCCAGAACGCCGCCGACGCCGCCCGCCGCGCCGGCGTCACCGGCCGGCTGCGCCTCACCCTGCACCCGGCCGACGCCGACGGCCCCGCCGCCCTGGCCGCCGCCAACACCGGCGCCCCGCTGGACGCGGCCGGCGTCGAGTCGCTCTCGACCCTCCGCGCCTCCGCCAAGCGCTCGGAGCGCGACTCCGGCGCCGTCGGCCGCTTCGGCGTCGGCTTCGCCGCCGTGCTCGCCGTCACCGACGAGCCGGCCGTCCTCGGCCGCCACGGCGGTGTCCGCTGGTCCCTCGCGGAGGCCCGTGAGCTGGCCGCCGAGACCGCCCGGCACAGCCCCGGCCTGGGCGACGAGCTGCGCCGCCGCGACGGCCACGTACCGCTGCTGCGCCTGCCGCTGCCCGCCGAGGGCACCGCGCCCGACGGCTACGACACCGTGGTCGTCCTCCCGCTGCGCGACTCGGCCGCCGTCGACCTCGCCGAGCGGCTCCTCGCCGCCGTCGACGACGCCCTGCTGCTCACCCTCCCCGGACTGACCGAGGTCGTCGTCGAGACGGCGGACGGCCGGGTGCGCACCCTCACCCGCACCGAGAGCGACGGCTACGTCCACCTCACCGACACCACCGACTCCGGGACGCTGACCCGTCGCTGGCGGACCGTCAGCCACGGCGGCCCCCTGGACGCGGGCCTGCTGAAGGACCGCCCCGTCGAGGAACGGCTCCGCCCGCACTGGTCGGTGACCTGGGCCGTACCGGTCGACACGGAGGGCGCGCCGCGCTACCCGCACACCACGCCCGTCGTCCACGCCCCGACCCCGACCGACGAGCCCCTCGGCATCCCCGCCCTGCTCATCGCCTCCTTCCCGCTGGACACGGCCCGCCGCCACCCGGCGCCGGGCCCGCTCACGGACTTCCTGGTGGAACGGGCGGGCGAGGCGTACGCCGAGCTGCTCGCCGACTGGCTGCCGGTGACCACCGGCACCCTCGACCTGGTGCCCGGACCGCTCGGCAAGGGCGCCCTCGACGGGGCGCTGCGCGCCGCCGTCCTGGAGCGGCTGCCGCGGGTGGCGTTCCTGGCCCCGGCCGCCGCGTCGGAGGAGCTGCCCGCGCTGCGCCCGATCGAGGCGGAGGTGGTGGAGGGCGCCGGCGCCGACACGGTCGCGGTGCTGGCCGAGGTGTTCCCGACGCTGCTGCCGGCCGGTCTGGAGCGGCGGACGGAGCTGCGGACGCTGGGCGTGGGCCGGCTGCCGCTGACGGAGGCGATCGACCGGCTGGCGGGCGCGCACCGGTCGCCCCGGTGGTGGTGGCGGCTCTACGACTCCCTCGCGGGCGTCGACCCGGACCGGCTGACGGGCCTGCCGGTGCCGCTGATGGGCCCGGCGGGTACGGCGGCGGCCGAGGCGCCGGCCCCGGACGCGGCGGAGGACGAGGAGATCCCGCCGGCGGCCCGGGTCCGCACCACCATCGGCCCCCGCCAGGTCCTCCTTCCGCAGGACCACACGCCCGTCGACCTGGGGCGGCTCGGTCTGAAGGTCGCCCACCCGGACGCGGCGCACCCGATCCTGGAGAAGCTGGGGGCCGTACCGGCGACGCCGCGCGCGGTGCTCACCACGCCGCAGGTGCGGGCGGCGGTCGCGGCCTCGCTCGACGCGGGCGAGATCTGGGACGAGGACGCCGACACCCTGGACGCGGACGAGCTCGCGGAGACCGTGCTCGCCCTCGTGCGGGACGCGGACCTCGGGCCCGGGGACGAGCCGTGGCTGGGGGCGCTGGCGCTGCCCGACGAGGACGGCGAGCTCGCCCCGGCCGGGGAACTCGTGCTGCCCGGCTCGCCGTTCGCGTCGGTGATGCGCGAGGGCGAACTCGCCCTGGTGGACGCCGAGCTGGCCGAGCGCTGGGGCGAACAGCCGCTCGCCGCCTGCGGGGTGCTCGCGAACTTCCAGCTGGTGCGGGCCGCCGACCTGGTGCTCGACCCGGACGAACTGGAGCCGCGCGAGGGCGACTTCGCCGAGCCGGACGACGCCGGTCTCCTCGACGCCGTCGACGTGTGGTGCGAGGACGTCCTGGACCGGCTGCCGGAGGCGCCGGTGCCGCCGGTGGCGACGGAGATCGTGGCCGTACGGGACCTGGACCTGGTCGACGACGACGCCTGGCCGCAGGCGCTGGCCCTGCTCGCGCGGCCGCCGCTGCGGGACGCGCTGACGCAGCCGGTGCGGGTGCTGCTGCCGGACGGGACCACGGAGACCGTCCGTTCGTACACCGCCTGGTGGCTGCGCGACCACCCCGTCCTCGACGGCCGCCGCCCGGCCGGTCTGCGGGCCGCCGGCACGGACCCGCTGCTGATCGGCCTGTACGACTCGGCCGACGCGACCGGCTTCGAGGACGAGCAGGTGCTGCGGGCCCTGGGCGTACGGACCTCGGTGCCGGCGCTCCTGGACGAGCCGGGCGGTGCGGCCGAGCTCCTGGCCCGGCTCGCCGACCCGTCCCGCGAGGTGTCCGGCGCCCAGCTGCACGCCCTGTACACGGCCCTGGCCGACCTGGACCCGGACCAGGTGACCCTGCCCGACGAGCTGCGGGCGGTCGTGGACGGCGAGCTGGTGGTGGTCGACGCGGCCGAGGCCCTGGTCGCCGACGCCCCCGACCTGCTGCCCCTCGCGACCGGCCTGCCCCTCCTCCCGGTCGCCCCGTCCCACGCGGCCGACCTGGCCGAGCTGTTCCAGGTCCGGCGGCTGAGCGAGGCGGTGGAGGCGGAGGTCACGACGGTCGGCGAGGAGCACGAGGTGCCGCCCGCGGTCCACGCCCTCCTCGGCCCGGCCACCCCGGCCACGTACATCGAGCACGAGGAACTCCGCGCCGCCGGCACCGAACTGGACTGGCGCCGCACCCCCGACGGCGTCATCCACGCCGCCACCCTGGAGGGCGTCGCCGCGGGCCTCGCCTGGGCCGCGGGCCAGTGGCCCCGCCGCTTCGAGGTGGCGGCCCTCCTGGAGGACCCGTCGCGGACGGCGGAACTGGCGCGGGACCGCTGGTTCGACTGACCCCGCCCGCCGCCGCCCGGCAGTGCCCCGTCACCTGACGGCGTACCGCCGGGCGGCGCGCTGTCGGGCGCTGCCTCGCGGGCCCGACACGGCCTAGCGCGGTGCGGTGTCGTCGGCCGGGAAGGGGGCGCCGTGGCCCGGCACGATCACGTCCGCGGCGGCGAGCACCCGCAGCCGGGAGGCGCGCAGCACCTCGCGGTCGGGGGCGACCGGGTCCTCGGCCGGGCCGTCCGGGCGCCACCACAGGTCGCCCACGAACGCCACCACGCCCTCCTCCGTGCCCGCCAGCAGGGTGATGTCCTCGGCGCTGTGGCCCGGCGTGCGGATCAGCCGCAGCGAGGGGCTCAGCTCGTAGCCCTCGGCGTCCCGGTCGGTCCACTGGTCGGCCTCGTAGATCGCCTTGTGGTCGTGCACCCTGGCCCGCCCGAACAGACCGACGTTCATGGTGTTGTCGGGGTGGTGATGGCTGAGGACGACGTCGGTGATGTCGTCGGGCCCGAGCCCCAGTCCGGCCAGCGGCCCGAGGATGCGGTCACGGCTCGCCACCATCCCGGGGTCGATGATCACGTGACGGTCGCCCTCGGAGACGTAGGAGACGGTGGCGGCGACGCCGGGGCCGGTGGACAGGGTGTATCCGGTGGTCAGGACGGTGTAGGCGGCCCGGCGCCGGAGCGGGGCCGGTCCGTCGGTGGGGGTGGGCGCGGTGGTGGGGGCGGTGTGGTCCGGCGCTGCGATGTCGTTCGTCATGAGGGGAATCCTTCCGCCGGGGCCCGGCGGCCACGAGTGGCACGGATGCCACCGATCGCAGGAAATGTGCCACCACTGCCGCCACCGCCGCCGCGGGCCGTGGCACACTCCGCGGGTGCCTCCCTTCACCACCGTCGCCGCGTACACCCCGCCCGGCGTCGGCATGCTGGCCGTCGGCATCGTCGCCGAGGTGTTCGGCCCGCACGGGGAGGGGGCGCCCGGCTTCGACTTCGCCCTCTGCGGCGACCGGCCGGGTGCCGTCCCCACCGACCTGGGCGTGCCCCTGTCGGTCGCGCACGGCCTGGACCGGCTGACCGCCGCCGACCTCGTCCTCGTCCTGCCGTCGGCCGGCTTCCGCACGCCGTCCCCGCCCGCGGTGCTGGACGCCCTCGTGGCGGCGCACGAGCGGGGCGCGCTGGTCGCCGCTCACTGCGTCGGTGCGTTCGTGCTGGCGGCCGCGGGACTGCTGGACGGCCTGCGGGCCACCACCCACTGGCGGTTCGCCGACCTCCTGGCCCGCCGCCATCCGGGCGTGATCGTCGAACCGGACGCCCTCTACCTCGACCAGGGGCGGATCAGCACGGGCGCCGGAGCCGCCGCGGGCTTCGACCTGTGCCTGCACCTCATCAGGCGGGAGCACGGAGCGGCCCTGGCGAACACCATCGCCCGCGACATGGTGCTGCCCTCGCACCGGGACGGCGGGCAGGCGCAGTACCTGGCCGCGCCCGTCCCCGAGAACGGCGAGGACGAGCGCCTCGCCGAGGTGCTCGCCTGGGCGCGTGAGCACCTCCACGAACCCCTGCCCGTCGCTGAGCTGGCCCGGCGGGCCCTGATGAGCAAGCGCTCCTTCGCCCGCCGTTTCGCCGCCGCCACCGGCACCACCCCGCACGCCTGGCTGCGGGACCTGCGCCTGAGCGGCGCCGAGGAGCTCCTGGAGACGACGGACCTGCCGGTCGAGGAGATCGCCCGCAGGGTCGGCTACGGCAGCGCGGCGGTCCTGCGCGACCAGTTCGTACGCCGCCGGGGAATCCCGCCCCGCTCCTACCGCCGCTCCTTCACCCGTACGACCGGCAACTGACCGGCCTGCCCGGGGCGCCCCGGAGCCCTCATGCCGGGAACCTGCGCCCCACCCACCGCCACGCGAACTCCAGCACCGCGGCGCCCGCCGCCGCGATCGCGACCGCCGTCCACGGCATGGTCACGCCGACGAGCTTGAGGGCGAAGAAGTCCTGGAGCCAGGGGACGACGAGGACGAGGAGGAAGGCGCCGCCCATGGTGGCGACGAGGGTGACGCGCCACCAGGTGTAGGGGCGGGCGATGATCGCGAGGACCCACATGGAGACGAGGAAGAGGGTGAGGGTCGCGGCGCTGGTCTCGGCGTCGAGGGCGCCGGGGCCCGCGTAGTGGTGGCGGGCCAGGAGGTAGGTGGTGAAGGTGGCCGCCGCGGCGATGACGCCGGCCGGGATCGCGTACCGCATCACCCGCCGTACGAAGTGGGGCTTGGCGCGCTCCTTGTTGGGGGCGAGGGCCAGGAAGAAGGCGGGGACGCCGATGGTGAGGGTGGACAGCAGGGTGAGGTGGCGGGGCAGGAAGGGGTACTCGACCTGGGAGCAGACCACCAGGACGGCGAGGAGGACGGAGTAGACCGTCTTCGTCAGGAAGAGGGTGGCCACCCGGGTGATGTTGCCGATGACCCGCCGGCCCTCCGCCACCACCGACGGCAGCGTCGCGAAGGAGTTGTTCAGGAGCACGATCTGCGCGACCGCGCGGGTGGCCTCCGAGCCGGAGCCCATGGAGACGCCGATGTCGGCGTCCTTCAGCGCGAGCACGTCGTTGACGCCGTCGCCGGTCATGGCGACGGTGTGTCCGTGGGACTGGAGGGCGGCGACCATCTCGCGCTTCTGCTGCGGGGTGACCCGGCCGAAGACCGCGTGCTCGTCGAGGGCGCGGGCCATCTCCTCCCGTTCGGTGGGCAGCCGTCGCGCGTCGATGGTGTTCCCGGCGCCCGGCAGGCCCAGCTTTCCGGCGACGGCGCTGACGGAGACCGCGTTGTCGCCGGAGATCACCTTGGCGGCGACGTTCTGGTCGGCGAAGTAGGCGAGGGTGTCGGCGGCGTCGGGCCGCAGCCGCTGTTCGAGGACGACGAGGGCGGTGGCGCGGGCGTCGGCGGCGACGTCGGGGGAGTCGAGCTCGCGGGTGGTGCGGGCCAGGAGCAGCACCCGCAGGCCCTGCTCGTTGAGCCGGTCGACCTCGGCGAGGGCGGGGTCGGTGTGCGGAAGCAGCACGTCGGGGGCGCCGAGCAGCCAGGTGGAGTTCTCGCCGTCGCCCTCGCTGAAGGCGGCGCCGCTGTACTTGCGGGCGGAGGAGAAGGGCAGCGCCTGGGTGCAGCGCCAGTCGACGGCGTCGGGATAGGCGTCGATGACGGCCTGGAGGGAGGCGTTGGGGCGCGGGTCGGACTCGCCGAGCGCGCCGAGCACCTTCCGTACGTACGTCTCGTCCGCGCCGTTCAGCAGGCGAAGCTCGGTGACGTCCATGCCGCCCTCGGTGAGGGTGCCGGTCTTGTCGAGGCAGACGACGTCGACGCGGGCGAGGCCCTCGATGGCGGGGAGCTCCTGCACGAGGCACTGTTTGCGGCCGAGGCGGATCACGCCGATCGCGAAGGCGACGGAGGTGAGGAGGACCAGGCCCTCGGGGATCATGGGGACGATGCCGCCGACGGTGCGGGCGACGGAGTTCTTGAAGTCGTTGTCCTTGACGACGAGCTGGCTGATGATCAGGCCGATGGCGGTCGGCACCATCATCCAGGTCACGTACTTGAGGATGGTGGAGATGCCGGAGCGCAGCTCGGAGTGGACGAGGGTGAAGCGGGACGCCTCCTCGGCGAGCTGGGCGGCGTAGGCCTCGCGGCCCACCTTGGTGGCGGTGAACGCGCCGCCGCCGGCGACCACGAAGGATCCGGACATCATCCGGTCGCCGGGCTGCTTCACGACGGGGTCGGCCTCGCCGGTGAGCAGCGACTCGTCGACCTCCAGGCTGTCGGCCTCGGCGACCTCGCCGTCGACGACCACCTTGTCGCCGGGGCCCAGCTCGATCAGGTCCCCGAGGACGATCTCGGAGGTGGAGATCTCGGCGGAGACGCCGTCGCGGCGGACGGTGGGCCTGGCCTCGCCGATGACCGCGAGTCCGTCGAGGGTCTTCTTGGCGCGCAGTTCCTGGATGATGCCGATGCCGGTGTTGGCGATGATCACGAAGCCGAAGAGGCTGTCCTGGATCGGCGCGACGAAGAGCATGATCACCCACAGCACGCCGATGATCGCGTTGAAGCGGGTGAAGACGTTGCCGCGGATGATGTCGGCGGTGGAGCGGGAACTGCGGACGGGTACGTCGTTGACCTCGCCGCGGGCGACCCGCTCGGCGACCTCGGCGGAGGTCAGCCCGGCGATCCGGTGCACGACGGGGGACCGGGCCTCCGCCGTCTCGCTGCCGTCGGTGTCGATCTTCGCCCGCTGACTCATGTTGTCGACGTTACGACCGGACGGGGCCGTTCACCCGCCGAGCGGGCCGAAGATCGGACCGGGGGAGGACACGAATGGTCCCCAGGTACTACGGCAGGCCCTACGGGGCGGTGGCCTCGGGCCCTACGGGGCGGGGTGCCCGGCCTCGTGCCCGGCCTCGCGCCCGGCGGCCGCGTGGCGCTTGATCGCCGCGTCCCGCTTCCGCACGTACCAGATGCCGATGAGTCCGAGGCCCGCGCCGGCCAGGCAGGTCCACACCCACCAGGTCAGGTCGCGGTCGTCGAACCAGCCGTAGAAGGGGACCTGGACGAGGAACAGGACGAACCAGAGGATCGTGCCGCCCGTGATGGTGGCGACGACGGGCCCCTCCAGGGGCTCCGGTGCCTCGTACTTCGGTGTCCACTTCGCCATGCCGGTCAGTCTAGGCGGCCGAAATTCGTGTTCACGCGGGTCTACGCGCGGAGATGGACGCCCGCTCGTTCATGTGTTCATACTGAAACGGTTTGCCTCTGGCGGGTTCCCCTCGTATGAACCGCCAAATGGACGTCTTCACACCTCCGTAGAGGAACCCCCCAATGAGCACCACGGCCACCGCCAAGGCCATGCCCACGCCCCCGGAGCCCTCGACCCCGCAGGGTCCCGTCTCCGGCCTCGACCGCTTCTTCAAGATCTCCGAGCGCGGCTCCACCGTCGCCCGCGAGGTCCGCGGCGGTTTCGCCACCTTCTTCGCGATGGCCTACATCATCGTGCTGAACCCGATCATCCTCGGCAGCGCCAAGGACATGTACGGGCACCAGCTCGACGGCGGCCAGCTCGTCACCGCGACCGTCCTGACCGCGGCCTTCTCGACCCTCCTCATGGGCGTCATCGGCAATGTGCCGATCGCCCTCGCCGCCGGTCTCGGCGTCAACACGGTCGTCGCGCTCCAGCTGGCGCCCAGGATGTCGTGGCCGGACGCGATGGGCATGGTCGTGCTCGCGGGTCTGGTCGTGATGCTGCTCGTCGCGACGGGCCTGCGCGAGCGCGTGATGAACGCCGTGCCGGTCGGCCTGCGCAAGGGCATCGCGATCGGCATCGGCCTGTTCATCATGCTGATCGGCCTGGTGGACTCGGGCTTCGTCTCCCGCATCCCCGACGCCGCCCACACCACCGTCCCGCTGCAGCTCGGCGGCGACGGTCACCTCACCGGCTGGCCGGTGCTCGTCTTCGTCCTGGGCACCCTGCTCACCCTCGCGCTGATCGTCCGCAAGGTGCCGGGCGCGATCCTGATCTCGATCGTCGTGATGACGATCGTGGCCATGGTGATCAACGCGATCGCCACCGTCCCCTCCTGGGGCCTGACCACGCCGGAGTGGCCCGGCAACCCGGTCGCCTCGCCCGACTTCGGTCTGGTCGGCCAGGTCAGCCTGTTCGGCGGCTTCGACAAGGTCGGCCTCCTGACCGGTGTCCTGTTCGTCTTCACCGTGCTGCTGTCGTGCTTCTTCGACGCCATGGGCACGATCCTCGGCGTCGGCGACGAGGCCGAGCTGACGGACAAGGACGGCAACTTCCCGGGCATCAACAAGGTCCTGCTGGTCGACGGCCTCGCCGTCGCCTCCGGCGGCGCCACCTCGTCCTCCGCCACCACCTGCTTCGTGGAGTCCACCGCCGGTGTCGGCGAGGGCGCCCGCACGGGCCTGGCCTCGGTGGTGACCGGTGGTCTGTTCTCGGTCGCGCTGTTCCTCACGCCGCTCGCCACGATGGTGCCCTCGCAGGCGGCGACCCCCGCCCTGCTGGCGGTCGGTTTCCTGATCCTGGCCGGGTCGGTCAAGGAGATCGACTGGAGCGACTTCACGATCGCCGTGCCGGCCTTCCTGGCGATGCTGATGATGCCGTTCACGTACTCGATCACCAACGGCATCGGCATCGGCTTCATCGCCTTCAGCGTGCTGCGACTGGCGGCCGGCCGGGGCCGTGAGGTGCCCGTGGCCATGTACGTGGTGTCGGCGGTCTTCGTCTTCTACTACGCGATGCCGGCGCTGGGCCTCACGTGATCGCGGGGCGCGTGGCCGCCCCGTAGAACTTCTCCGTCTCCTCGACGGCGGTCTTGAACCGCTCGTCGAAGTCCTCCCGAATGAGCGTCCGGACGACATAGTCCTGGACGCTCATTCCTCTTCTGGCGGCGTGTCCGCGGAGCCGTTCGAGCAGCTCTCCGTCGACGCGCAGGCTGAGCACGGTCGATTCCATGCCCGTCAGGTTCGCGCCACCAGCGGCCCGTGTGTGTCACTTTCCGGTTCGGCCTCACTCGTTCGGGTGAGAGATCGTGGCCGGAGGTTTTCGATTGGTCTTTAGTTAGAGTAATGAGTTACGCTAAGGAACATGCCTGACCTGTCCCACAGCACCGCCGACGACGCCGCGGCCGTGAACGCCCTCCGCAGCGCCGTCATGCGGCTGAGCCGGCGCCTGAAGCACCAGCGCGTCGACGAATCGCTGAGCCCCACCGAGATGTCGGTGCTGGGCACCCTGTCGCTCTGCGGCTCGGCCACCCCTGGTGAGCTGGCCCGCAAGGAGCACGTCCAGCCGCCATCGATGACGCGCATCGTCGCGCTCCTCGAGGCCAAGGGACTGGTCCGGCTCGAGCCGCATCCCGACGACCGTCGGCAGAAGGTGGTCAGGCAGACCGAGCAGGCGGAATCCATGCTGGAAGAGTCCCGCCGTAAACGGAACGCCTGGCTCGCCACCCTCGCCGAAGGTCTCGACGAGGACGAATGGGCCAGGCTGCGCGCGGCCGCCCCGGTCCTGGAGAAGCTCGCACACCTCTAGACCGACAGCCGAGGAGGCGACGCACTTTGAGTACGGGACCCGGAGCAGACTCCGCACCCGTCCACAAACCCGATACCTACGCGCACCCGCGCACCCGCCGGAGCCAGGGGACCTTCTCCTCGCTCGGGATCCGGAACTACCGGCTGTTCTTCACCGGAGCGATCGTCTCCAACACCGGTACGTGGATGGCCCGGATCACCCAGGACTGGCTGGTCCTGAGCCTCACCGGCTCCGCAGCCGCCGTCGGCATCACGACGGCGCTCCAGTTCCTGCCGATGCTGCTGTTCGGCCTGTACGGCGGCGTCCTCGCCGACCGCTACCCCAAGCGCCGGATCCTGCTCGTGAGCCAGGCCGCGCTCGGCCTGTGCGGACTGACCCTCGCCGTACTGACCCTGTCCGGACACGTCCAGGTCTGGCACGTCTACCTGGTCGCCTTCCTCCTCGGCATGGTCACCGTCGTCGACAACCCGACCCGGCAGTCCTTCGTCTCCGAGATGGTCGGCCCCGACCGGCTGCGCAACGCCGTCTCGCTGAACTCGGCCAACTTCCAGTCGGCCCGGCTCGTCGGCCCCGCCGTCGCCGGCCTGATGATCGCCTCGATCGGCAGCGGCTGGGCCTTCCTGATCAACGGCCTGTCCTTCCTCGCCCCGCTCACCGGCCTGCTGCTGATGCGGACGAG
Organism: Streptomyces sp. NPDC012769; assembly: GCF_042901205.1. Lineage (NCBI taxonomy): Bacteria > Bacillati > Actinomycetota > Actinomycetes > Kitasatosporales > Streptomycetaceae > Streptomyces > Streptomyces sp. NPDC012769. The sequence goes on from NZ_JBIBCP010000006.1 coordinate 82,507, forward strand.
TGAACTCCACAAGGTGGAGCGCGCCCCGCGCGGCAAGGGCCAGCTGCGGGAGGGGCTCAGATACGTGGCCGGGCGACCCGATCTGATCTGGCCGATCGTCCTGGTCGGCTTCATCGGCACCTTCGGGTTCAACTTCCCGATCTGGCTGACGGCCTTCTCGGAGGAGATCTTCCACGTCGGCGCCGGTACGTACGGCTTCCTCAACACCCTCATGGCGGCCGGCTCCCTCGCCGGCGCGCTGCTCGCCGCCCGGCGCGGCTCGACCCGGCTGCGGATGCTGGTGATCGCGGCGGGCGCCTTCGGCGTCCTGGAGATCGCGGCGGCGCTGTCGCCGTCGTTCTGGCTGTTCGCGCTGCTCCTCGTCCCGATCGGCCTGATCGGCCTGACGGTCAACGTCAGCGCCAACTCGGCGGTCCAGATGGCGACGGACCCGGCGATGCGGGGCCGGGTGATGAGCCTCTACATGATGGTCTTCGCCGGCGGCACCCCGATCGGCGCGCCGCTGCTGGGCTGGGTCACCGACACCTACGGCCCCCGCGTCGGCTTCGCGACCGGCGGCCTGGTCTCGCTCACGGCGGCGGCCGCGATCGGCCTCGTCCTCGCCAGGGTCGGCGGCCTGAAGGTGGCCCTCGGCTGGCACCACGGCCACCCGAGCGTCCGCTTCGTCCCGCAGGAGCGCCGGGAGAGCCTGGCGACGGCGGCGTAGCCGCGCCGCCGGGGATGTCCCGTACGGGGGCGGGGACGGGGGCGGGGGCGGGGGTCGCGAAGACCCCCGCCCTCGGGTCCCGGTCCGGTCCGGCCCCCGCCGCTCAGACCCGTATCAGACGCGTCGCTCCAGCACCTGGCCCGGCCAGTCGCCGACCGCGAAGGCCTCCGTACGGATGAAGCCCTGGCGCTCGTAGTACTCCACCAGGCGCCCGTCGCTGCCCGCGAAGCAGTCGACCCGCAGCAGGGAGACGCCCGCGCGGCGGGTCTCCTCGGCCGCGTGCGCGAGGAGTGCCGCGCCGACCCCGTGGCCGTGGCGGCGGCCGTCGGTGGCGAGGAAGCGGACGTACCGCTCCGGTTCGTCGGCGGGCGCCACGTACGCGCCCGGGTGCGGGGTGAGGGTGAGCGTGCCCACGGGCCTGCCGTCGATCTCGGCGATCCACGGGTCTCCCTCGGCGACGACCTTCTCGACCATCTCCACCGTCTTCGGCCGTGCGCTGAACGGCTCGGTGCCCCACTGGGCGGTGATGCCCCGCCCGTTGAGCCACACCACGGCGCTGTCGAATATCGCGAGCATCGCGGGGACGTCCGCCGCCCCGCCCGGCCTGATCTGGATCTTGTTCCCGGTGTCCATCCCGCCGACCCTAGCCCTGCCACACTCGTCCCATGAGGCTTTTCGCTGCCGTCATCCCGCCGCCCGCGCAGCTCGCCGAGCTCGCCCGCGAGGTGGACCTCCTCGGGCGTCTGCCGGATGCCGACCGGCTGCGCTGGACCTCCCGGCCCGGCTGGCACTTCACCCTCGCCTTCATGGGCGAGGTCGACGAGGCCCTGCTGCCCGACCTCTCGGCCCGGCTCGGGCGGGCCGCCCACCGCACGGCGCCGTTTCCGCTGCGGCTGCACGGCGGCGGTCACTTCGGGCGGGCGGTGCTGTGGACCGGCGCGGCGGGCGGCATCGACGAGATGCGGCTGCTCGCCGAGCGCGCCGACGCCGCCGCCCGCCGGGCCGGGGTGCCGATGGACGAGCACCGCCGCTACCAGGCCCACCTCACCGTCGCCCGCTCCCGCGCCGCCGACCTCGACCTGCGGCCCTTCGTCGCGGCCATGGAGTCCTTCGAGGGCTCCCGGTGGGAGGTGGACGAGCTGGCCCTGGTGCGCAGCAACCTGCCCGGCGGTGGTGTGCCGGGTGAGCGGCCCCGTTATGAGACGGTCGCCACCTGGCCCCTGGGCGGTGCGGCGGAGTCGGCGGGTTAATCTCGAAGGGTGGACCCGAAGACCCGTAACCGGATCATGGCCGGCGCGCTCGTACTGATGTTCGCGATCATCGCGGTGGCGTCCGTGGTGGGGTGACCGCACCACGGGCCGCCGTGGTCAGGCCCTTGCTTCGAGTCCGCTCGAAGGCGTTGGCTGGACGTCCATGGAGTACACGCAGCTCGGACGCACGGGACTCAAGGTCGGCCGACTCGTCCTCGGGACGATGAACTTCGGACCGCAGACGGACGAACCCACCAGCCACGCCATCATGGACGCCGCGCTCGACGCGGGCCTCAACCTCTTCGACACCGCGAACGTCTACGGGCAGAGCGCGGGCAAGGGCCGCACCGAGGAGATCATCGGCTCCTGGTTCGCGAAGGACCCGTCGCGCCGCGACAAGGTGGTCCTGGCGACGAAGGTGTACGGGAACATGGGCGTGGACGGCCAGGTGTGGCCGAACCACGACCGGCTGTCCGCCGTGAACATCCGCCGCGCCGTCGACGACAGCCTGAAGCGGCTCGGTACGGACCGCATCGACGTCTACCAGTTCCACCACATCGACCGGCTGACGCCCTTCGAGGAGATCTGGCAGGCGGTCGACGTCCTCATCCAGCAGGGCAAGATCCTCTACGCCGGTTCCTCCAACTTCCCCGGCTACAAGATCGCGCAGGCGAACGAGGCCGCGGCCAGGCGCGGGATGGTCGGCCTGGTCAGCGAGCAGTGCCTCTACAACCTCTTCGAGCGGCGCGCCGAGATGGAGGTGATCCCGGCCGCGGAGGAGTACGGGCTCGGGGTCATCCCGTGGTCACCGCTGCACGGAGGGGTGCTCGGCGGTGTCCTGCGCAAGACGGTGAAGGACGGCCGCCGCGCGGGCGGCCGGGCGGCCGGCGTGCTCACCGATCCGGCGGTGCGGGAGCGGATCCAGCGGTACGAGGACCTGCTCGACCGGCACGACCTGGACCCGGGTGAGACGGCGCTGGCGTGGCTGCTGACCCGGCCGGGGGTGACGGGCCCGATCATCGGCCCGCGCACGCCGGAGCAGCTGAAGGGCGCCCTGCGCGCCCTGGACCTGACCCTCGGCGAGGAGCTCCTGGCCTCCCTCGACGAGATCTTCCCGGGCCCGGGCCCGTCGCCGGAGGCCTTCGCCTGGTGACGCCCGCCCGGTGAGGACCGCCAGGCGAGGACCGACCGACGGCTTCCCCCGCGTCAGTCGCGGGGGAAGCCGTCGGTCCAGGGGCGGGTCACGACCCACCGAGCCAACTGGTCGCGTCCAGGCGGAAGGTGGCTTCGGTGGGGACGACGGTGCGAAGGGCGGTCTCCAGGTCGCGGACGCGGTCGGGGCCGAGTGCCGAGGCCCATTCGGCGCGGAGGGTGTCGAAGACGGCGGCGGAGCGGGTGAGGGCGTCGACGCCGTGGGGGGTGAGGCGGACGAGTTTGCGGCGGGCGTCGGTGGGATCGTCGGCGCGTTCGGCGTAGCCGAGGGTGAGGAGCCGGTCGACGGTCTTGCCGGCCGCCTGCTTGGAGACGCCGAGCCGGCGCCCGATGTCGCTGGCGGTGGAGCCGTGGGGGCTCGCGGCGATGGCCTGGAGGGCGAAGCCGTGGGCGGGTCGCACGTCGGGGTGGCCCTGGCGGGCGAGCTCGGCGTGGAGGCGGTCGATGAGGGTGCGGAAGCCGGCGAAGAGCAGCAGGGGCAGCTCGAAGCCCGGGGGGTCCGGAACGGGATCCGGAATCGCCTTGCCGTGATCGACAACCTGGTTTACGTTTTGCTCGTCGACATGGTCAACCATGTTGTCCATTCTACTTCAGGGGGTCCCCGTGCCACTCGACCTGTCCACCCGCACCGCCCACGCCGTCGCACTCCTCAAGGAGTCCCCGCACACCCTCGACGGCTTCCTCCGACTCAGCGAGATCTTCGAGTCCACCACCCTCGACGCGCACTCCCGCGAGACCGTCATCCTCACCGTCGCCGCCCGCAACCAGTGCCACCTCTGCGTCGACATGCACGAGGCCAAGCTCGCCGCCCTCGACCCGGCCTCCGCCCCGGCTCCCGAAGCCCTCGACGCCGTGCGCCGCTTCACCCTCCAGGTCCTCGCCGCCTCGGGCGCGGTGAGCGACGCCGAGCTCGACGCCTTCTTCGCCCACGGCTACACCCGGCAGAACGCCCTCGAAGTGGTGCTCGGCATCGGCACGTACACGGTCTCGACCCTCGCCAACCGCCTCACCCGGGCCGCCTGACGGGCGATCAGGGCGGGCGATCAGGCGGAGTACGGCCCGCCGACGCCCCACGCCTGGTGGAGGGCGGTCGCGAAGGCCGCCGCCAGTTTGTGCTCGCCGCTCGGGCCGGGGTGGGTGCCGTCGTAGGTGTCGTGGTCGATGTCGTACGACTCCGGGACCGACGCCAGGAGCAGCGGCGAGGACGCCGTGTCGAGGTCCGCGACCGTCTTCGCGAGCAGCTCGTTGAAGCGGGCGCACTCGGCGGCGAAGGGGGCGTCGTAGGTGGCCCGTACGTTCGGTATGACGGGCAGCAGCACCGCCCGGACGCGCGGGTTGGCGGTGCGGGCGGCGGCGAGGAAGGCGCGGACGTTCTCGGTCGTCTGGTCGCTGTTGGTGTAGAAGCCCAGGTCGATCAGGCCGAGCGAGACCAGCAGCACGTCGGCGCGGGTCTCGGCCACCGTCTCGCCGACGACCGGCGCCATGTGCAGCCAGCCCTCGCCCCAGCCGGCCAGATGGCGGCGGGCGGCGGCCGGGAAGTCCGGGTCGGCGTACGCGTCGGAGGTCGCCGCGTCCGTCGCGGCCTCGTACAGCGCGGTGCGCGGGCCGACGATCTCGTACCCGCCGGGCAGCACCGACTCCAGGTGCCGCCACATCCGGTACCGCCAGGTGAAGTCGCCGGCGCGTCCGATGGTCATGCTGTCGCCGACGAACAGAAAACGCATGGGGGACATCATCACCGACGCCGGACCAGGGCGGAGCGGGGCGGTGACGTGATCCCCGACACCAGGAACGCGGCCCCGGGGGGCCGGCGCCGCCGCCGTGGCAGGCTGGAGGGCATGCGAACTGCTGTGTTGCGCGTGCTCGGGGCCACGGCCCTCGCCGTCCTCGCCGCCACCGCCCCCGCCGGCGCGGCGGAGGGCGGCGACGCCGACCGGGACTTCACCCTCCAAGACCCCCGGATCACCGAGTCCAGCGGCCTCGCCGCCAGCCGGGCCCACCCCGGGATCTACTGGACGCACAACGACCAGGACGCGCCGCTGATCTACGGCGTCGACTCCCGTACCGGGAAGACGGTCGCCACCCTCACCCTCAAGGGCGTCGGCACCCCCCGTGACATGGAGGCGATCTCCGTCGGCCCCGACGGGCACGTCTACGTCGGCGACATCGGCGACAACCTCGACGGCACCTGGGACCACGTCTGGATCTACCGCTTCCCCGAGCCGAAGGAGCTGCGCGACCAGACCGTGCGGGCGACCCAGTACGACGTGCGGTACGCCGACGGGGCCCGCGACGCCGAGGCGCTGATGGTCCATCCGGAAACCGGCCGGGTCTACATCGCCAGCAAGCACAAGGACGGCGGCGGCCTCTACGAGGGCCCCGCCCGCCTGTCCGCCTCCCGGGCCAACGTCTTCCGGCGGATCGCCGAGGTCCCGTGGGTCACCGACGGCGCCTTCTCCCCGGACGGCGAACGGCTCGTCCTGCGCGGCTATCTGCTGGCCGAGGAGTACGCCTGGAAGGACGGCCGCCCCGTCGGCGAGGGCACGTCCGCCGGCGCGCCCTTCCAGGGGCAGGCGGAATCCGTCACGTACACGCGGGACGGGTCGGCTCTCATGTTCGGCTCGGAGGGGAACCACAGCCGGGTGATCCGCGTGGACCGGCCGGGCGCCGCCCCCGCACCCGGCCGCACCGCCCCGGGCGGCGGCGCCGAGCCCCCCGGCGGTGGCGCCTCCGGCGAGCCGGCCGGCGAGGGGAACGCCACCACCGGCTTCCTCGTCCTCGGCCTGGTCGCCGCCGCCGTCATCGGCGGGAAGCGTCTCCTGCGGCGCGGCTGACCAGGGATTCGAAGCCGTCCAGGAGCCGTTCGAGCCCGAACGCGAAGTGGTCGAAGTCGCGGGCGAAGGTGTTCTCGGCCATGCCCGCCATCAGCGGATAGTCGCCGGAGGCCATCGCCCGCTCCAGGAAGGGCCGTTGCCGCGCCCAGAACTCGTCGTCGTCCACTCCGGTCTCCCGTGCGGCCTCGACGGCCTCGATCTCCATCCGGGCGATGCCCGACACGAAGCCCTGCACGGTGATGATCACGCCGATCGTCTGCTGGTCGCTCAGGCCCATCCCGTGCGGCCCCTTCAGGCCGGAGAGGCACACCTCGAGCCCGCGCAGCGCGCTGGGGCCGAGCACCGAGCGGGCCTGACTGACCTTCAGCAGCCAGGGGTGGGCGCGGTAGAGGGCGAGGTGGGAGCGGGCCAGCTTGGTGACCGTGTCCCGCCAGCCCGTGGGCGCCTCCGGGTCGTCTTCGAAGGACTCGCCCTGGACGCGGTCGAGCATCAGGTCGAGCAGCTCGGTCTTCCCGGGGACGTACCGGTACAGCGACATCGTCCCGACGCCGAGCTCCTTGGACACGCGCCGCATCGACACCGCGTCCAGGCCCTCCGCGTCGGCGACGGCGACGGCCGCGCCGACGATCCGGTCGAGGCTCAGGCCCGGCTTGGGCCCGCGGCTGGGGCGCTGCCCGGTGCCCCAGAGGAGTTCGAGGCTGCTGGTGGTCGGGTCCGGCTCCGTCATGCCCTCACCCTAAAACTGGGTACGGCGTACTCTTTTACGGGTACGGTGTACTCAGTTTCGCTGAGCGGAGGTCGCCGAGATGAGGAGGACGCGGAGGATGCCCGTGTACGAACACGCCGTCGTCACCGAAGGACTGCGCAAGAGGTACGGAGGCGGGAGAAGGAAGGACGCCGCCCAGGCCCCCGCACTCGACGGACTCGACCTGGCCGTCCGCCCCGGCACCGTCCACGGCCTCCTCGGCCCCAACGGCGCAGGGAAGACCACCGCCGTACGCGTCCTCGCCACACTCCTGGCGTCCGACGGCGGCCGGGCCGAGGTCGCCGGGCTCGACGTGGCCCGCGACCCGCGCGCCGTGCGGGCCCGGATCGGCCTCGCCGGTCAGTACGCGGCCCTCGACGAGGGCCTCACCGGCCGGCAGAACCTCGAACTCTTCGGGCGCCTCTTCCACCTCGGCGGGCGCCGTGCCCGCGACCGGGCCGCCGAGCTGCTCGACCGCTTCGGGCTCACCGAGGCCGCCGACCAGGGGACGGCGGAGTACAGCGGCGGCATGCGCCGCCGGCTCGACCTGGCCGCCTCGCTGATCCTCGCCCCCGACGTCCTCTTCCTCGACGAGCCGACCACCGGTCTCGACCCGCGCGGCCGAGGCGAGGTCTGGGACGCCGTCCGCTCCCTCGTCGCCGGCGGCACCACCGTGCTGCTCACCACGCAGTACCTCGACGAGGCCGACCGGCTCGCCTCCCGCGTCACCGTCATGGACCGAGGCCGCGCGATCGCCGACGACACCCCCGACGGGCTCAAGAACCGGGTCGGCGGCGACCGGATCGAGGTCGTCGTCGTCGAGCGCGCCGACCTCGCCGCCGCCCGGAGGACCGTCGCCCGGGTCACGGACGGCGAACCGGTCGTGGACGAGCACGAACGGCGGATCCACGCCCCCGTCACCGACCGCGTCACCGCCCTCACCGAGGTCGCCCGCACCCTGCGGGACGAGCGCGTCGCGGTCGAGGACATCGGTCTGCGCCGCCCCAGCCTGGACGACGTGTTCCTGAGCCTGACCGGCCGCGGCGGCGCCGCCCGCAGCGGTCACGTGGAAGGAGCCGCCGCATGAGCGCCGCCGACCTCACCCCCGCCGCCGCGCCGCGCGGCCGTGCCCACTGGGCCGTGGCCGACTGCCTGTCCCTCGTCCGCCGCACCCTGCTCAACTACCGCCGCAAGCCCGTCGCCGTCGTCTGGCAGCTCGGCTTCCCCATCGTCTCCGTCCTGCTCTACGGCTTCGTCTTCGGCAGCGCGATGCGGGTGCCCGGCGGCGGCGACTACAAGGACTTCCTGATGCCGGGGATGTTCACCATGACGATGACCTTCGGCCTGATGAACACCGCGACGGCCGTCGTCCACGACGCCGGCAAGGGCGTCATGGACCGCTTCCGGTCCATGCCCATGGCCCCGTCCGCCGTCGTCACCGGCCGGGGCGTCTCCGACCTGCTGATCGCCGCCGCCGAACTCGCCATCCTCGCCGGCACGGCCCTCGCGATCGGCTGGACCGCCGACGGCGGCACCGCCGGGACGCTCCTCGCCTTCGGCCTGCTGCTGCTCCTGCGCTTCTCCCTCGTCTGGGTGGGCGTCTGGTGCGGACTCGTGCTGCCGGACGCGGAGGCGGCCGGGGCGCTCTACGCGGTGATCTTCCCGCTCACGATGGTCTCGAGCGTGTACGTCGCCCCCTCGCTCATGCCGGACTGGCTGGGACCCGTCGCCGCCTGGAACCCGATCTCCTCGACGGTCGCCGCCACCCGCGAGCTCTTCGGGAACCCCGGGGCGGGCGGTGGCAGCTGGGTCGAGCAGCACGCCGTCCTGATGGCCTTCGTCTGGCCCCTGGTGATCACGGCCGTCTTCCAGCCGCTCGCCGTGCGCAGGTTCCAGCGCCTCAGCCGCTGACCTGCGGTTCCTCCCCCGCCCGCGCACACCCGCGTTTCTCGGCCGAGACTGGAAGAAGGCCGAGACTGCGGCGGAGACCGAGAGTGCGGAGGAGTCATGACGGCGTTCACACGCGGGGAGACACCGGTCGCCATGGAAGGCGACGGCCTGGACTTCCGTATGCAGGAGGCCGGCGGTGACATGACCGTCGCCTTCATCCACCTCCCGAAGGGCACCGACATGGCCCCGGCCCTCAAGGGCCTGGAGGGCGACCTGTGCCAGTGCCCCCACTGGGGCTATCTCCTCAAGGGCCGGATCAGGATGCGGACGGCCACGGGCGAGGAGAACTACGAGGCGGGACAGGCCTACTACTGGGGGCCCGGGCACGCTCCGGAGGCCCTGGAGGACACGGATGTCGTCGAGTTCTCCCCGACGGCCGAGTTCAACGCGGTCGTCGACCACGTGAAGGCGCAGGCGGGCTGAGGCCGCCGGACACGGCGAAGGGCCCGGCGTCGGTCACGACCGGCGCCGGGCCCTTTCGTACGCGGGATCCGTTCGCGGGACTTCTCCGCGCGATTCTTACGCGGGACCCGTACGCGAGAAGGTCAGAGCTTCTCGATCACGTGGTCGATGCAGGCCGTCAGCGCCCGCACGTCCGCCGGGTCGATCGCCGGGAACATCGCGATGCGCAGCTGGTTGCGCCCCAGCTTGCGGTACGGCTCGGTGTCGACGATGCCGTTGGCGCGCAGGACCTTGGCGACCGCCGCCGCGTCGATCTCCTCGGCGAAGTCGATCGTGCCGATGACCTGCGAGCGCTTCGCCGGGTCGGTGACGAACGGCGTCGCGTACTTGGACTCCTCCGCCCAGCCGTACAGCGCCTGCGAGGACTCCTTCGTCCGGGCCACGGCCCAGTCCAGACCGCCCTGGCCGTTGATCCACTTCAGCTGCTCGTTGAGCAGGAAGAGGGTCGCGAGCGCCGGGGTGTTGTAGGTCTGGTTCTTCAGCGAGTTGTCGATCGCGGTCGGCAGGCTGAAGAACTCCGGGATGTGACGGCCGGACGCGTGGATCCGCTGCGCCCGCTCCAGGGAGGCCGGCGAGAACGCGGCCAGCCACAGGCCGCCGTCGGCGGCGAAGGACTTCTGCGGGGCGAAGTAGTAGACGTCCGTCTCGGCGATGTCGACCGGCAGACCGCCGGCACCGGAGGTCGCGTCGACCAGGACGAGCGCGCCCTCGTCGGCGCCCGCGACCCGCTTCAGCGGGGCCGCGACACCGGTGGAGGTCTCGTTGTGCGTGTACGCGTAGACGTCGACGCCCGCCTCGGCCACCGGCTCCGGGTGGGTGCCCGGGTCGGAGGAGATCACGGTCGGCTCGGCCAGCCACGGGGCCAGCTTCGCGGCCTTCGCGAACTTGGAGGAGAACTCGCCGAAGGTGAGGTGCTGGGACTTGTTCTCGATCAGACCGTGGGTCGCGATGTCCCAGAAGGCGGTCGATCCGCCGTTGCCCAGGATCACCTCGTAGCCCTCGGGCAGCGAGAAGAGGTCACGGATGCCGGCACGCACCTCGCCGACCAGGTTCTTGACCGGAGCCTGGCGGTGGGACGTGCCGAGGAGGGAGGTGCCCGTGGCGGCCAGGGCGTCCAGCGCCTCCGTACGCACCTTGGAGGGGCCCGCGCCGAAACGGCCGTCGGCGGGCTTGATGTCAGCGGGAATCTGGATATCGGCCACGAGGCGGAGCGTATCGGTTCGGGAAGGGGCCGGTCGCGGTATGTCCGCCCGATGAGACGAGCACTGAGACATCCTGGCCTTGTGGGAACACACCAGGAACACGCCCGGGAGCTGGCCGCCGACCTGCGCTCCGCCGTCGCGGGAGACGTCGACTTCTCCGTCACGGCACGCGCCCTGACCAGCATGGACGCCTCCAACTACCGCCGGGTGCCGGTCGGGACGGTCGCGCCGCGCGACGCCGACGACGTGGCCGCCGCCCTGGAGGTGTGCCGGGCGCACGGGACCCCGGTGGTCGCGCGCGGCGCGGGGACGTCGATCGGCGGCCAGGCCACCGGCACCGGGGTCGTGCTGGACTTCACACGGCACATGAACGAGCTGGTCCTCCTCGATCCGGAGGCCCGGACGGCGGTCGTCCAGCCGGGGCTCGTCCTCGACCGGCTGCGCGAGGCGGCCCGCCCGTTCGGGCTGACCTTCGGTCCCGACCCGTCCACCCACAGCCGCTGCACCCTCGGCGGAATGATCGGCAACAACGCGTGCGGGGCGCACTCGGTCGCCTGGGGGACCACGGCGGACAACGTGCGCTCGCTGGATGTGGTGCGGTACCGGGGCGAGCGGTTGACGGCGGGGCCGGACGGGCGGGGCGCGCCGCCCGGACTCCTGGACCTCGTGGACGACCGGCTCGCGCTGCTGCGGACCGGCTACCCGGCCGGGCTGCCGCGCCGGATCTCCGGCTACGCCCTCGACGCGCTGCTGCCCGAGCGCGGCAGGGACGTGGCCCGGTCGCTGTGCGGCAGCGAGGGCACGCTCGGGGTGGTGACGGAGGCCGAGCTGCGCCTCGTTCCGCTCCCTGCGGAAAGAATTCTGGTGGTCCTCGGGTACGCCGACGAGAGCGCGGCGGCGGACGCGGCGGCCGGGCTGCTGCCGTACGGGCCGCTCACCGTGGAGGGCATGGCGGAAGACCTGGTGCGGGGTGCCGAGGGGCTGCCCCGGGGCGCGGCCTGGCTCTTCTGCGAGGTGGACGGGGAGGACGCGGCCTCGGCCCTGGTGCGGGCGGCGGACGCGGTCGGCACCGCCGTGGTGCGGGATCCGGCGGGGCAGCGGGCGCTGTGGCGGATCCGGGAGGACGCGGCCGGGACGGCGACCCGGATGCCGGAGGGCGGCTCCCTGACCGGAGGAGCGGGAGGCGGAGGCCGCGAGGGCGGCGGGGAGGCCTGGCCCGGCTGGGAGGACTGCGCGGTGCCGCCGGCCCGGCTCGGCGCCTATTTGCGGGAATTCCGCTCCCTGCTGAAGGAATTCCGGCTCCGGGGCACCCCGTACGGCCACTTCGGCGACGGATGCGTCCATGTGCGGATCGACTTCGACCTGTGGACGGAGCCGGGCGTACGGGACTTCCGCCGCTTCTCCGAGGCGGTCGCCGACCTCGTCGTCGCCCACGGCGGCTCGCTGTCCGGCGAGCACGGCGACGGCAAGGCGCGGGCCGAGCTGCTGCCGAAGATGTACGGGGACGAGCTCGTCGCCCTGTTCGGCGAGGTCAAGGACCTGTGGGACCCGGACGGCGGCCTCAACCCCGGCATGCTGGTGCGGCCCGAGCCGCTCGACTCGGGGCTGCGGTTCACCGGGCTGCCGCTGGTGGGCCTCGGACGGCAGGCTGCCCGGTGCGTCGGTGTCGCCAAGTGCCGGGTGGACGGACCGAGTTCCGGTCCCGGAGTGATGTGTCCCTCGTACCGGGCGACGGGGGAGGAGAAGCACTCGACCCGGGGGCGGGCCCGGCTGCTCCACGAGATGGCGCTCGGCGAGACCGTCACGGGCGGACCGCGCTCCGAGGAGGTCCACGAGGCGCTCGACCTGTGTCTGTCGTGCAAGGGCTGCCGCAGCGACTGTCCGGTGGGCGTCGACATGGCCGCGTACAAGGCGGAGTTCCTGGACGGCTACTACGCGGGCCCGCTCCGGGCGCTGAAGCGGCCCCGCTCGCACTGGACGATGGGCGGCCTGCCGCGCTGGCTGGACCTCTTCGGGCGCGGCCTGAACACGGCCATGCGCCTGCCCCGCGCGGCCCGGCTCGCGGGCGTCACGCCGGAGCGGACGATGCCCCGGGTCGCGCGGCGGTCGTTCGTGTCCTGGTTCGGCGAGCGGGCCTCGGACCGGGTGCCGGCCCTCACCCTGTGGCCCGACACCTTCACCGACCACCTGGCGCCCGAGGTCGGCCGGGCGGCGGTACGCGTCCTGGAGGCGGCCGGTCTCGGGGTGGCCCTGCCGCCCGGCCGGGTCTGCTGCGGGCTCACCTATGTCTCGACGGGCCGCCTCGACACGGCCCGGCGGGTGATGCGCCGCACGCTCGACGTGATGGACCAGGTCGTGGGCGGGGGTGGGGACGGCGACGGGGCCGGGGCTGGGGCCGAGGGCGTGGGCCTGGGCCGGGGCGGGCGGCCCGTCGTGGTCCTGGAGCCCTCTTGTGCGGCGACCCTGCGCACCGACCTGCCCGAACTCCTCCCGGACGATCCGCGCGCCACCCGCCTCGCCGCCTCCGTCCGCACCTTCGCCGAGGCCCTGGCGGAACTCGCTCCCGACTGGGCCCCGCCGCGCCTCGACCGTCCGGTCGCCGGCCAGACCCACTGCCACCAGCACGCCGTCCTGGGCGACACGGCCGACCGCCGCCTCCGACAACAGGCGGGTCTGGAGGGTGACTTGTCGGGCGGCTGCTGCGGCCTGGCCGGCAACTTCGGCTTCGAGCCCGGGCACTACGAGGTGTCCGTCGCCTGCGCCGAGGACCAGCTGCTGCCCGCGCTGCGGACCGCCGAGCGGGACGCCGTGGTCCTCGCCGACGGCTTCTCCTGCCGCACCCAGATCGCCCACCTCCTGCCGGGCCGCCATCCACGGCACCTGGCGGAGGTCCTGGCCGAGGCGCTGGACGACTGACCGGACGTCAGTCGTGGGCGGGCCCGGTGGCGAAGGCGAGCGGCGGTGCGATCGCCTGCGCGTCCGCCCCCTCGCCGACCCACAGCCCGATGAACAGCGCGGCCGTCGCCTCCACGAGCCCGGCCCGGCCGAGCCCGCCGCCGTTCACCGGCTCGCAGCCCGCGTCCCGTACCAGCCGGTGGACGAGCGCGAGCGCCGCCGGATCGTCGCCGCAGACGGGAACGGCGAGCGGCCGCCCGTCGAAGACCGGCGGGTCCATCCGCCACACGTCCTCATGACAGAGGTTGAACGCCTTCACCACGCGGGCGTTCGGGGCGGCCGCGGCCAGCCGTACGGCCGCCGAGGCCCCGCCGGTCCGGCTGCCGTCGTCCCCGTCGTCTTCCCCGTGGTCGTCCGTGAGCAGGACGAAGCCGGGACCGACCGGGTTCGAGCAGTCGACCAGCACCTTCCCTTCCAGCGCCGCGCCCAGCTCGCGCACCACCTCCTGCCCCGCCCCGTACGGCAGCGCGGCCAGTACCACCTCGCCGAACTCGGCCGCCGCGCGCAGACTTCCGTGCCCCGCGCCGCCGCCGAGACGGGCGGCGAGCTCCCGCGCCCCCTGCTCGTCGCGCCCGCCGACGACGACCTCGTGCCCGGCCCGTACCCAGTGGGTGGCCAGTGCGTCCGCCATGTTGCCCGTGCCCAGTACGCCGATTCGCACCGCACTTCCTTCCTGTCGGGAAAAACCCCTGTCGGGAAAACCTCACGACAGCCACGACGGTAGGGAGGCGGTCAGGCACCATCTGGTAAGTGACGACCGATGCCTTCATCGCCGACTGCCGGGCCCGCCTCGCCTTCGACCTGCTCGCCCACACCTGGAACCCGGTGGTCCTCTGGTCCCTGCGCGACGGGCCCGCCCGGCCCGGGGAGCTGCGCGAGCGGATCGGTGGCATCAGCCCCAAGGTGCTCACCGAGACCGTCCGGCGCCTGGAGTCCCACGGGCTCGTGACCCGCCGCGCGTACGCGGAGTCGCCCCCGCGCGTCGAGTACGAACTCAGCCCGCTCGGCCGCACGTTGCTGGGCCCGATCGACGCGCTCGGCGCGTGGGGGTACGAGCACGGCGACGAGGTCCTCGCCGCGCAGGACGAGCGGTAGCCGGCCCCCTCGGAGACCGGCTACAGGCTGAGCGCGTCCTCGGCGTTGTCGACCCACGGCGTCACGGACTCCTTGCCGGGTGTGACGTGGAGGCCGGGGGTGGCGGCCTTGAGCGGCACCTGCTCCAGATCCGACTCGGTGGTCATGGTCATCCGGATGTACGAGACGGTCTTGCTCTCCGAGGTGAGCGGGCCGCCCATCAGCCCGGCGTAGGCCGACCGGCCCGGGGCGAGCCGGATGGCGTCCTCGATGCCGGGGGCCTTGCCGCGTTCCGTCGCCGCCCCGTCGAGCTCGCCGAAGGTGACGACGGGGTGGCCGAGCACCCGGCACGCCTTGCCGCTCTTGTTGGTGATCTTGAGCAGATAGCTGCCGGTGGTGGGCTCGGCCAGTGTCGCGCTGAAGGTCACGTCGAAGGTGCTGCACGGGAAGACGTCCGCGTCGGGTTCGGTCGACGGCGAGGGCGTCGTGGGGGTCGCGGGCGCCGACGGCTTTTCGGGAGTCGTGGTCGGCGTGGGCTTCACCGGCGACGTGGTCGCAGCGGTGGGCGAGGCCGGCGGGGCGGCACCGTCCTCGGAGGGCCCGCAGGCGGTGAGGGCCAGTGCGGACAGGGCCACGAGGACGACGGCGGTTCCGGCAGTGGCGGTTCTGGCGGTGGCGGTTCTGCGAACGGTGCTCATGGTGATGCCCCCCGATGACGAAGCGCGGACGCGCTGTGGTGAGCACCAGGGTCCCGCCGTAGTTTCACGGCTTCGTGACGGCGGTTCGCCGAATTCACCACGGCTCGCGGGCGATCCGGCGGGCCAGGTCCGCCAAGGCCCCCGTCGCGGGGTGGCGGGCGGTGGGGCGCCAGGCGAGGAGGAGGGGGAGGGGCGGGGCGTCGGGAAGGGGGCGGTAGGTGACGCCCGGGTGGGGGTGGAGGGCGGCCGTGGAGGCGGTCGAGACGCCGATGCCGCGGCCCGCGGCGATCGCGGCGAGCCAGTCGTCGGTGTTGGCGACGGTCAGGGTGGAGAGGGGGCGGGCCGCGGCCGGCCAGAGGCCGAGGGTGGTGGTGCCGGAGACCGGGTTGAGGATCGCGGTCTCGCCCGTGAGGTCCGCCAGCGTCAGCGAGGGCCGCGCGGCGAGCGGGCTGTCGGCCGGCAGGGCGGCCACCCGGTCCTCGGTGAGCAGCTCCTCGGTGGCCAGGCCCGGGATCTCCACCGGCCCTCGCAGCAGCGCCGCGTCGACCTCGCCGCGGAGCAGTCCGGCCGTGCGGTCGTCGACGCGGAGCAGTTCCAGGGGCGTTTCGGGGTGGTCGCGCTGCCAGCGGCGCAGGAGGGGCGTGGTGTACGGGCCGAAGGCCGACCAGGCGTGGCCGAGGCGCAGGGGGCGGTGGCGGAGCCGGTCGGGGTCGACGGCCGCGTCGAAGGCGGCGACCGCGGCGGCGGCCCGCTCGTGGAAGGCGCGGCCCTCGGGGGTGAGCGCGAGGTGGTGGGTGGAGCGGTCGACGAGCCGGGCGCCGAGGTGCTTCTCCAGGGCGGCCAGGGTGCGGGAGACGGCGGGCTGGGTGAGGTGGAGGCGGAGGGCGGCCCGGGTCAGGTTGCCCTCGTCGGCGATGGCGAGGAAGCAGCGGAGGTGGCGGAGCTCGATGCTCGTGCGGCTCATGCGTGCGGAGCATAACCGCAGCGCAATCGGCATTTCACGCGCCGCGCGCCGGCTCGTAGCGTGCGGAGGGGAGGGGGTGGCGGCGAAAACGGAACCAGTCCATTACTGTGGACTGGATGGTCCAACGTAATGGACTCATGATCGACAGCTAGGCAAGGAGCACGCCGGTGGACAGCCCGGTCAAGGACATATCCGCCGTGGCCTCGGCCGCCACCCCCGAGGCCGCCGCCGGAGCGGTCACCGGTTCCGCTGCCCGCGGGGGCGGGGTGGCCCGCGGGGCCGGGGTGGCCCGCGGGGCCGGCCGGCTCGGTCCCGTGGCGCTCGTCGTGGCCGGCGGCCTGTCCGTCCAGTTCGGCTCCGCCCTCGCCGTCCTGCTCATGCCCCGGGCCGGCGCCCTCGGCGTCGTCACCCTGCGGCTCGTGCTCGCCGCCGTCGTCCTGCTCGCCGTCTGCCGCCCCCGGCTCCGCGGCTACGGCCGCGCCGACTGGGGCACCGTGCTCGCCTTCGGCGCCGCCATGTCCGGCATGAACGTCCTCTTCTACCTGGCGGTCGACCGGATCCCGCTCGGCGCCGCCGTCACCCTGGAGGTGCTCGGCCCGCTCGCCCTCTCCGTGTTCGCCTCGCGCCGCCTGGTGAACCTCCTCTGGGCGGGCCTCGCCCTCGGCGGCGTCGTCCTCCTCAGCGGCGGCGGCTTCGACCGGCTGGACCCGGCCGGTGCGGGCTTCGCCCTCGCCGCCGGCGCCATGTGGGCCACGTACATCGTCTTCAGCGCCCGCACCGGCCGACGCTTCCCGCAGGCCGACGGCCTGGCCCTCGCGATGGCCTTCGGCGCGGTCCTCAGCCTGCCCTTCGGCATCCTGGAGGCGGGTGACCGGCTGCTCGTCCCGTCGACGATCGGCCTGGGCCTCGGCGTCGCGCTGATGTCCTCCGTGCTGCCCTACACCCTCGAACTCCTCGCCCTGCGCCGCCTCCCCGCGCCCACCTTCGCCATCCTGATGAGCCTGGAACCGGCCATCGCCGCCACCGCCGGCTTCCTCGTCCTCCACCAGGCGCTCGGCCCGGCCGACGCGCTCGCGATCGCGCTGGTCATCGCGGCCAGCATGGGTGCCGTGCGGACCCAGATGTCCCGATCCCGTTGATCTTTGGCCCGCGCCCGGTTTCCCGGCGCGCGGGCCGTCCGCAGGATGGGGGCATGGCCCTTGAGATGCGCGAACGCTGCGAACGCTGCGAGACGACCACCCTGCCCGTCGACGCCCCCGCCCGGATCTGTACGTACGAGTGCACCTTCTGCGTGCCGTGCGCCGACGCGATGGCGGACGTCTGCCCCAACTGCGGCGGGGAACTGGTACCCCGCCCCCGCCGCAGCACCTGACGAGCCCTCCCGGCTCGGGCTCAGTGCTCCCGGCGGGCCCGTCGGCGGGTCCGGACGAGGAACACGCCGCCGGCCGCGACCAGGGCGGCCGCGGTGCCGGCCAGCGCGGGCAGCGGCCCGGAGCCCGTGTCCGCCAGGTTGCCTCCGGTGCCCTGCGCGGAGTGCGAGGGCTGCGGGGCGGCCGTGGTGGACGACGGCGAGGCGGTCGCCGTCGCGGTCGGCTTCGCCGTGGGCTTCGCGGTCGACGGGGCCGTCGGGGTCGAGCCCTTGACGACCTTCAGGTGAAGGTCGTCCGAGTTGTTCTCCCGCACCAGGTCACGGGCCGCGTCGACGTGCAGACTCGCCTCCGTGCGGAGAGTCGTGCCGACCGCCTCCTTGGGGAGGTTCCAGACGAGGGTGAAGGTGACGCTCTCGCCCGGCGCGAGGTCCTCGTAGCTCTCGCAGATGCCCGAGCCCGGGTCGTACCAGCAGCGCCTGTCCCCGCCCTTGGGGCCGACGTTGTGTTCGCCGTACATGGCCAGGGAGACGATCGCCTGCTGGACCACATCGGGGCCGTGGTTGGTCACCACGAGGTCCACCGGCACGTCCTCGCCCGGCCGTACGGTCTTCGAGGACGGCTTCCACTCGACGCCGAGGTCGGCGGTCCGGGTCGTCTTGACCGTGACGGTGGCCGTGTCGTTCGCCGGCTTGTCGTCGGTCGCGCCGACGGGGGTGACCTTGCCGGTGAGGACCAGGTCGGTGCCGACGGCCACGTTCTTGTCGACCCGCAGGGTCACGGGCATGCCGAGGGAGCCGGACGTCATCGGCTCCCGGTCGGGGCAGGTGAACGACCGGCCGTCCGCGCTCGGGCGGCAGTCGATCGCGCTGTCGCTCTCCGCGTAGGTGATGCCGGCGGGCAGCGTGACCGTGACGTCCAGCTTCCGCACCGGACCCGAGACGAGCTTTCCGCCGACCTCCAGGTCGAAGAAGCCGCCCGGGGCGACCGAGGCGGGCTTGGCGACCAGCGAGGCCGCGAGGTCCACCGGTTCCGCGGCCCGGTCGGCGGCCGGAGCGGCCGGAGCGGCCGGCTGCGTGGTGGCCGGTGCGTTCGGATCCGCCTGGGCCGCCGCGACCGGAACGGTCAGGAGGAGTGCGGCGGTCGAGGCGACCGCCGCTGTTTTGAGGCGCATGGTGATTCCTCGGTCATTCGTCGGATGGTGCTGCGGGAGAGCCGCGGGGGGCGACCAGTACGACGACCGGGCATGGCCAAGGGTTGTACGGGGAGTGGCGGGCGGAAGGCCGCGGCGCGCGGGACCGGGCCGCTTCGGCTCCGCCCGGGAATCTTTAAAGCAAGCACGCTTGATTGTTTCTGGTCCGACTGCCATGCTCCTCACGCACGTCCGTGACCCGCCCGTCCCCGAGGGGAGCGCTCCGTGTCCGACCCCGCCGGCGTTCTTGCCGATCTGCGTGCCGAGAGCGAGGAACTCGACCTGCTCGTACGGGGGTTGAGCGAGGAGCGGTGGGCTGCGGCGACGCCCGCGCCGGGCTGGACGGTCGCCCACCAGATCGCTCACCTCGCCTGGACCGACGCGGCGGCGCTGCTCGCCGCGACCGATCCGGGGGCCTTCGCCGTCGAGGTCGAGAAGGCGCTCGCCGCCCCCGACCGGTTCGTCGACGAGGGCGCCGAGGAGGGCGCGGCGCTCGCGCCCGGCGTGCTGCTCGCCCGCTGGCGGGACGGTCGCGAGCGGCTGCACCGGGTGCTGCGGGAGGCGGCACCCGGGACCCGCTTCCCCTGGTACGGGCCGCCGATGAGCGCCGGGTCGCTCGCCACCGCACGGCTGATGGAGACCTGGGCGCACGGCCAGGACGTGGCCGACGCCCTCGGGGTCGTACGGGCGCCGACGGCCCGGCTGCGGCACGTGGCCTGGATCGGACTGCGGGCCCGGGACTACGCCTATCTGGTGCGCGGACTCACGCCACCCGCCGCACCCTTCCGCCTCGAGCTCACCGCGCCCGAAGGCGTCGCCGACGGCGCCTTGGGCGACGCGGTGTGGTCGTTCGGGCCCGAGGACGCCCCGCAGCTGGTCACCGGGCCCGCCCTCGACTTCTGCCTCCTGGTCACCCAGCGCGTGCACCGCGCCGACACCGCCCTCGTCGCGCAGGGCGCCGACGCCGAGGAGTGGCTGGGCATCGCCCAGGCCTTCGCCGGCCCGGCCGGCCAGGGGCGACCCCCTCAGGGGGCCGGGTCGTGATCCTGCGGATCGGCAACGCCTCCGGGTTCTACGGCGACCGCTTCGACGCGGTCCGCGAGATGCTCACCGGCGGGGAGCTCGACGTCCTCACCGGCGACTACCTCGCCGAACTGACCATGCTCATCCTCGGCCGCGACCTGCTCAAGGACCCCTCCGCCGGTTACGCGAAGACCTTCCTGCGCCAGATGGAGGAGGGCCTCGGCCTCGCCCACGAGCGCGGGGTGCGGATCGTCGCCAACGCGGGCGGCCTCAACCCGGCCGGCCTCGCCGACGCCCTGCGCGAGCTCGCCGGCCGGCTCGGCGTCCCGGCCCGGATCGCCCACGTGGAGGGCGACCGGCTGCCGCCCGCGCGGGACGTCCTGGCCGCCAACGCCTACCTCGGCGGCGCCGGCATCGCCGCCTGCCTCGCCGCGGGCGCCGACGTCGTCGTCACCGGACGGGTCACCGACGCCGCGCTCGTCACCGGGCCCGCGCAGTGGTTCTTCGGCTGGGGGCCCGAGGCGTACGACGAGCTGGCCGGCGCGGTCGTCGCCGGACACGTCCTGGAGTGCGGCACCCAGGCCACCGGCGGCAACTACGCCTTCTTCACCGACCACGGCCCGGCCGCCCTCCGGCGGCCCGGCTTCCCGCTCGCCGAACTGCACGCCGACGGCAGCGCCGTGATCACCAAGCACCCGGGCACGGGCGGGCTCGTCGACATCGGCACGGTCACCGCGCAGCTCCTCTACGAGACCGCCGGCGCCCGCTACGCCGGGCCCGACGTGACCGCCCGGCTCGACACCGTACGGCTCACCCAGGAGGGCCCCGACCGGGTCCGGATCCACGGCGTACGGGGTGAGGCGCCGCCCCCGACGCTCAAGGCGGGGCTGTGCCGGCTCGGCGGCTTCCGCAACGAGGTCGTCTTCGTGCTCACCGGCCTCGACATCGAGGCCAAGGCGGCCCTGGTCCGCGCCCAGATCGACGACGCCCTCGCCAAGTCGGCTCCCGCCGAAGTCCGTTGGGAGCTCGTCCGCGGAGATCGCGAGGACGCCGCCACCGAGGAGACCGCGAGCGCCCTGCTCCGGCTGGTCGTCCGCGACCCCGACCCCGAGAAGGTCGGCCGCACCCTGACAGGGGCGGCGATCGAACTCGCCCTCGCGAGCTACCCCGGCTTCCATGTCACCGCCCCGCCCGGCAAGGGCGCCCCCTACGGGGTCTTCGAGACCGACCACGTCCGCGCTGACGAGGTCCCGCACACGGCCGTGCTGCCGGACGGCACCCGTCTTCCCGTCCCCGCACCGCCGGGGAGCCGGGCCCTCGCCGCCGTACCCGACCCGGAACTGCCGCTGCCGCTGCCGCCGGGACCGGTCCGCGGGGCCCCGCTGGGACGGATCGCCGGGGCCCGCAGCGGAGACAAGGGCGGTGACGCCAACATCGGCGTCTGGGTGCGCACGGAGGAGGAGTGGCGCTGGCTCGCCCACACCCTCACCGTCGACCTCCTCCGGGAATTGCTTCCCGAGACGAAGGAACTCCCGGTCACCCGGCACGTCCTGCCCCGCCTCAGGGCGCTGAACTTCACCGTCGCCGGGATCCTCGGCGAGGGCGTCGCCTCACAGGCCCGCTTCGACCCGCAGGCCAAGGCCCTGGGGGAGTGGCTGCGCTCCCGCCACCTCGACATACCGGAGGTACTGCTGTGACCGTCCTCGCCTCCGCCCTCGACACCGGCGGACCCGACCACGCCGCCGCCCGCGCCGCCATGTTGGAGAAGCTGGCCGCGCTCGACGCCGAGCACGCCAAGGCGCTCGCCGGCGGCGGCGAGAAGTACACCGAGCGGCATCGCCGGCGCGGCAAGCTGCTCGCCCGCGAGCGGATCGAGCTGCTCGTCGACCCCGACTCGCCGTTCCTGGAGCTGTCCCCGCTCGCCGCCTGGGGCAGCGACTACCCGGTGGGCGCCTCGCTGGTCACCGGCATCGGCGTGGTCGAGGGCGTCGAGTGCCTGATCACCGCCAACGACCCCACCGTGCGCGGCGGCGCCTCCAACCCCTGGACCCTGAGGAAGGCGCTGCGGGCCAACGAGATCGCGTACGCCAACCGGCTGCCCGTCATCTCGCTCGTCGAGTCCGGCGGCGCGGATCTTCCCTCTCAGAAAGAAATCTTCATCCCGGGCGGCGCGCTCTTCCGTGACCTGACCCGCCTCTCCGCCGCCGGCATCCCGACCATCGCGGTCGTCTTCGGCAACTCGACCGCCGGCGGGGCCTACGTCCCCGGCATGTCCGACCACACCGTGATGATCAAGGCGCGGTCGAAGGTCTTCCTCGGCGGGCCGCCGCTGGTGAAGATGGCGACCGGCGAGGAGAGCGACGACGAGTCGCTCGGCGGCGCCGAGATGCACGCGCGGACCAGCGGCCTCGCCGACCACTACGCCCTCGACGAGCCCGATGCCCTGCGCCAGGCCCGCCGGATCGTCGCCCGGCTCCACCACCGCAAGGCCCACCCCGATCCGGCCCCCGGGCTCGTCGAACCGCCGAAGTACGACGAGGAGGAGCTCCTCGGGATCGTCCCCGGCGACCTGAAGACCCCCTTCGACCCGCGCGAGGTCATCGCCCGGATCGTCGACGGCTCCGACTTCGACGAGTTCAAGCCGCTGTACGGGGCCTCGCTCACGACCGGCTGGGCGCGCCTGCACGGCTACCCGGTCGGCATCCTCGCCAACGCGCGGGGCGTGCTCTTCTCCGCCGAGTCGCAGAAGGCCGCCCAGTTCATCCAGCTCGCCAACCAGCGGGACATCCCGCTGCTCTTCCTGCACAACACCACCGGCTACATGGTGGGCAGGGAGTACGAGCAGGGCGGCATCATCAAGCACGGCGCCATGATGATCAACGCGGTGTCGAACTCGAAGGTGCCGCACCTCAGCGTCCTGATGGGGGCGAGTTACGGCGCCGGGCACTACGGCATGTGCGGCCGGGCCTACGACCCGCGCTTCCTCTTCGCCTGGCCGAGCGCCAAGTCCGCCGTCATGGGCCCGCAGCAGCTCGCCGGCGTGCTGTCGATCGTCGCCCGCGCCTCGGCGGAGGCGAAGGGGCAGCCCTACGACGAGGAGGCCGACGCCGGACTGCGCGCCTTGGTGGAGGCGCAGATCGAGTCGGAGTCGCTGCCGATGTTCCTCTCCGGGCGGTTGTACGACGACGGGGTCATCGACCCGCGCGACACGCGCACCGTCCTCGGGCTCTGCCTGTCCGCGATCCACACGGCACCGGTCGAGGGCGCGCGCGGCGGCTTCGGCGTCTTCAGGATGTGAGGCACTGATGACCGATCGACTGATCTCCACCGTCCTGGTCGCCAACCGGGGCGAGATCGCCTGCCGGGTCTTCCGCACCTGCCGTGACCTCGGCATCGCGACCGTGGCGGTGTACTCCGACGCGGACGCGGGCGCCCTGCACGTACGGCAGGCCGACGCGGCCGTACGGCTGCCGGGGGCGGCGCCGGCGGACACGTATCTGCGCGGCGACCTGGTGGTGGCGGCCGCCCTCGCGGCGGGCGCCGACGCCGTCCACCCCGGCTATGGATTCCTCTCCGAGAACAAGGAATTCGCGCAGGCGGTGCTGGCGGCGGGCCTGGTGTGGATCGGGCCGCCGCCGGAGGCGATCGAGGCGATGGCGTCGAAGACCCGGGCGAAGGAGCTCATGGGTGTCCGCCCGCTCACCGAGGTCACCGAGGCCGACCTGCCGGTCCTGGTGAAGGCGGCGGCGGGCGGCGGCGGCCGCGGCATGCGTGTCGTCCGGGAACTCGCCGCGCTGGAGGCGGAGCTGGCGGCGGCCTCGGCCGAGGCGGCGAGCGCCTTCGGGGACGGCGAGGTGTTCGTCGAGCCGTA
The DNA here is from genome assembly GCF_042901205.1 of Streptomyces sp. NPDC012769. Classification (NCBI taxonomy): domain Bacteria; kingdom Bacillati; phylum Actinomycetota; class Actinomycetes; order Kitasatosporales; family Streptomycetaceae; genus Streptomyces; species Streptomyces sp. NPDC012769. Next base: position 106,012 of record NZ_JBIBCP010000006.1, read on the forward strand.
CGTGGAGAACGGCCGCCACGTCGAGGTGCAGATCCTCGCCGACACCCACGGCACCGTGTGGACGCTCGGCACCCGCGACTGCTCCCTCCAGCGCCGCCACCAGAAGGTCGTCGAGGAGGCCCCGGCGCCCGGCCTGCCGGCCGCGCTCGCCGACGAGCTGTACGAGCGCTCGGCGGCGGCCGCGAAGGCCGTCGGCTATGTCGGCGCGGGCACCGTCGAGTTCCTGGTCGCCGACGGCCGGGCCCACTTCCTGGAGATGAACACCCGCCTCCAGGTCGAGCACCCGGTGACGGAGGAGGTCTACGGAGTGGACCTGGTCGCCCTCCAGATCGCGGTCGCCGAGGGCGCGGCACTGGACCCGGAGCCCCCCGCCCCCCGCGGCCACGCCGTCGAGGCCCGGCTCTACGCGGAGGACCCGGCCACCGGATGGACCCCGCAGACCGGTGTGCTGCACGCCCTGGAGTTCCCGGCCGGACCGGGCGTACGGGTCGACACCGGCTACGCCTCCGGCGACTCCGTCCCCGTGCACTACGACGCCATGCTCGCCAAGGTCGTCGTGAGCGCCCCGACCAGGGCCGCGGCCGTGCGCAAGCTGGCCCGGGTCCTGGACCGGGCCCGCGTCCACGGACCGGTCACCAACCGGGACCTGCTCGTCGCCTCGCTGCGCCACCCCGACTTCCAGGATCCCGACCGGCTCGACACCGGCTTCTACGGACGCCACCTGGACGCGCTGACCCGGCCCCGGGACGGCGAGGCGCACGCCGCCGTAGCCGCCGCGATCGCCCGGGCGGCCGCCGACCGGGGCCGATTCGGCGGCGGTTGGCGCAACGTCCGCTCCCAGGACGAGACCAGGGTCTACGGCGGCCACGAGGTCCGCTACCGGCCCGCGCGCGGCGGTGGCTACGAGGTGACCGCCCCGCCGGGCGTCCGCGTCCTCGCGGCCGCCCCCGACCGCGTACGCCTGGAGGTCGCCGGAGTCGCACGGGACGTCGACGTCACCGCGTACCCCGACGGCACCGTCCACGCCGGCCCGCACCGGCTCACCGCCCGCCCCCGCTTCACCGACCCCCGCGAGCAGACCGCCCCCGGCTCCCTGCTCGCCCCCATGCCCGGCACCGTCGTCCGCGTCGCCGAGGGCCTCGCCGTCGGCGACCGGGTCGAGGCCGGGCAGGCCCTGCTCTGGCTGGAGGCCATGAAGATGGAACACCGGGTCACCGCGCCCGCCTCCGGCACGCTCACCGCGCTCCACGCCGCCCCCGGCCGCCAGGTCGATGTCGGTGCCCTGCTCGCCGTCGTACAGCCCGTCGTACAGCCCGGTCAGCGGGCCGACGTACCGACCGAAGCCCAGGAGGAAGCATCCGCATGAGCACGATCGTGGAATCCCCGGAGCACACCGCCCTGCGCGCCGCCGTCTCCGCCCTCGGGCGCCGGCACGGACCGGGCTTCGACCGGGCCGCGCTGTGGGCCGAGGCGGGCAAGCTCGGCTACCTCGGCGTGAACCTCCCCGAGGAGTACGGCGGCGGGGGCGGCGGCATGGCCGAGCTGTCGATCGTCCTGGAGGAGGCGGGCGCGGCCGGTGCGCCGCTGCTGATGATGGTGGTCTCGCCGGCGATCTGCGGCACCGTGATCGCCCGCTTCGGCACCGACGCGCAGAAGGCCGCCTGGCTGCCCGGGCTCGCCGACGGCACCCGCACGATGGCCTTCGGCATCACCGAGCCCGACGCGGGATCCAACTCCCACCGCATCACCACCACCGCCACCCGCACCGAGGACGGCTGGGTCCTCAGCGGGCGCAAGGTCTTCGTCTCCGGTGTCGACATCGCCGACGCGACCCTCATCGTCGGCCGCACCTCCGACGCCCGCACCGGCACCCTCAAGCCCTGCCTCTTCGTCGTCCCGCGCGACACGCCCGGCTTCGGGCGCCGGGCCATCGAGATGGAACTCGACGCCGACGAGAAGCAGTTCGAACTCACCCTGGACGACGTCCACCTGCCGGGGGACGCCCTGGTCGGCGACGAGGACGGCGGTCTGCTCCAGCTCTTCGCGGGCCTCAACCCCGAACGGATCATGACCGCCGCGTTCGCGATCGGCATGGGCCGCCACGCCCTGGCGAAGGCCGTGACGTACGCCGGGGAACGCCAGGTCTGGAAGGCCCCCATCGGCGCCCACCAGGCCATCGCCCACCCGCTGGCCCAGGCCCACATCGACCTGGAACTCGCCCGGCTCATGATGCGGAAGGCCGCCGCCCTGTACGACGCGGGCGACGACGTCGGCGCGGGCGAGGCCGCCAACATGGCGAAGTACGCGGCGGCGGAGGCCTGCGTGAAGGCCGTCGACACGGCCGTCCACACCCTCGGCGGCAACGGTCTGACCAAGGAGTTCGGCCTCGCCCGGCTGATCACGGCGGCCCGGGTGGCACGGATCGCCCCGGTCAGCCGGGAGATGATCCTCAACTACGTCTCCACCCAGACCCTGGGACTGCCCAAGTCGTACTGACGCCCGCGGCCGCTCCGCCGGTCTAGGTGTCCACCCACACCCGGGGGGTGCCCAGGTCGTACTCGACCCGCTCGCGATCGTCGACTGCCTTCTCGGGCAGGACCGCGACCTCGTCGATCCACTGGCTGTCCTTCACCTCGAAGTCCACGTGGCCGACCTCGTGGCGGGCGGCGGGGTCACGCCGTCGTCCACGGGCGGAGCTTCTCGGGGTTGAGGACGGCCCAGATGCGGCGGATCCGGCCGTCGGCGATGTCGAAGGCGTAGACCGACACGACGGCATCGTCGAGGCGGGCCGCCAGGCCGGGCTGGCCGTTGACCGTGCACTCCCGGACCGTGAGCCGGCCCGGGAGGGTCCGGGCGGCGAAGAAGCGGGCGACGGACCCGGCGCCCTCGATCGGGTGCAGCGAGGCCGTGACGCGTCCGCCGCCGTCCCCGACGGCGACGGCGTCGGGATCGAGCAGGCCGATGAGGGCGTCGATGTCCTGGGCCTCCCACGCCTGCTTGAAGTCCCGCACGACCCGGGCCCGTTGGGCCTTGGGCGAGGCGGGAGGCCGCGAGGCGTCGATACGGCGGCGGGCCGAGGACGCCAGCTGGCGGCAGGCCGCCGGGCTGCGGCCGACGATGTCGGCCACCTCGGCGAAGGGATAGCGGAAGACGTCGTGCAGGACGAACGCGACGCGCTCGGCCGGAGTCATCGACTCCAGGACCACGAGGAAGGCCATGCCGACCGACTCGTCGAGCGTGACGCGGTCCGCCGGATCGGCCGTGCTGCCGTCCGCCGCCCCGACGGGCCACTCGGTGCGCGCGGGCAGCGGCTCGGGCACCCATTCCCCCACGTAACGCTCCCGCCGCGCCCGCGCCGAGCGGAGCACGTCGAGGCAGATGCGCCCGGCGACCTTCATCAGCCAGCCGCCGGGGGACTCCACCGCCTCCCGCTGCGGCTCCGACATCGCGTACCAGCGGGCGTACGTCTCCTGGACGACGTCCTCGGCCTCGGCCAGGGACCCCAGCATCCGGTAGGCGAGGTTGGTCAGCCGTCGGCGTTCGGCGACGACGGCGCCCGTCGTCGGACCGAGCCGGCCGTCTTCCGGCGCGGACGGGGTGGTCGTCATGGTCTCGCGGCTCCCTCGGTCGGATCTTCCCTCTCCTCCACGACGGGACAGCGCCCCGGAATGTGAGGTGGGGCCCCGCCTCACATTCCGCAGGGCCGGCTCGTCGTAAGCAGCAGCACGCCCACACCGAAGGAGTACGCGATGACCACCACCCACGAGTTCGAGTCCGGGACCGGGTCCGAGGCCGAGATCCGGGCGCTCCTGGCGAGCCGCGCCGACGCCCAGAAGTCGAAGGACATCGACCGGCTCATGTCCTTCTACGCGCCCGACGCCGTCTACTACGACGTCGTCCCCCCGCTCCGGTTCACCGGCACCGACGAGATCCGCCGCAACTTCCTGCGCTGGTTCGACGGATACGTCGGCCCCATCGGCCTGGAGACGCACGACCTCACCCTCGCGGTCGGCGCGGACACCGCGTTCGCGCACATGCTCCACCTGGACTCGGGGGAGCGCAAGGGCGGGCTCCAGGCGTCGATATGGGTACGGGAGAGCGTCTGCCTGCGCCGGTCCGAGGACGGCACCTGGTCGATCACGCACGAGCACATCTCGATCCCGCTCGACCCCACGACCATGGGCGTCTGGCTCCCGGCCGACAAGGACCAGCCCGCCCCCGCCTGGTCCTGATCCCCGTCCCCTTCCCCGTCCCCGTCCCCGTCCCCGTCCCCTTCCCCTTCCTGATCCCCCGGGCCGCGTGTCCTCAGCCGATGCGGACCACTCGGGCCCAGTCCGGGGGGCCCTTCGGGATGTAGTCGGGGTTGTCCTCGTTCACCCGACGGGCCGGGCCGAGGCGGGGGAACAGGCCGACGACCGTACGGCACGGCGGACGCTCCGGCCAGGGCGTCTGCCCGTCGGTGAGGACGACGATCACGTCCGGGCGGGGCGGGGTGCGCAGGGCGGTGGCGAAACCGGTGCCACCGCCGCCGAGCAGGGGGATGCCCTCCGCCTTGCACAGCGGATGCACCACGTTGGCCGACGCGTCGCAGGGGAGCACGCTGACGAGGTCGCGGCGGCCGCCGACGGCGCGGGAGATCGCGGCCACCTCCAGGAGGGCGCTGCCGAGCTCGCCGTCGCTGACCGACCCCGAGGTGTCGATGATCACGGACACCCGGGGCGGCCGGCGGCGCAGGCTCGGCAGGACGGTGCCGGGCAGCGCGACCTGGCGGCGCGAGGGCCGGCCGAAGCTGTGGTCCTGGCCCGCGCCCGATCCGGAGGCGGCCGACCGTACCGCCGCGCCCAGCAACTGCCGCCAGGCCTGCGGCGGATGGAACGCCTCCTCCGCCCAGCGCCGCCAGCCGCGGGGCGTGTCGCCCGGTGCGCCGGTGATGCCCTGCGCGACGCGGAAGCGGACCGCGTCCGCTCCTGCTCGCTCAGGCCGTGCGCACCGTCCGGGCCGAGGTCCCAGTCCCGTTCCAGGCCGTCGGCGCCGCTGCCGCAGTCCAGCCAGGCGGCCGCGTCCGGCAGCCACGTCCCGAGGCCGAACCGGCCCAGGTAGTCCTCCATGAGTTCGCCCGCCGGGAGGCCGAGCGTCTGCGGCACCACCGCGCCCTCGGGCCGTACGAGACCGTCCCCGTACACGTCGTCGTTGATCTCGCAGTCCGCGGCGATGTTGATGCGCAGCCGGTCGCCCGCGCCGGTCAGGCCGCGTGCGCGGGCGACCCGGTCGCCGCGGCCGTGGTGGTCCCGCAGCAGGTGGGACACCTCGTGCACCCACACCCCGGCGAGCTGCTCGACCGGTGTGCGGGCCACGAAGGAGGGCGAGACGTAGCACCGCCAGTGGCGGTCGACGGCCATGGTCGGCACCCGCCGCGACTCCACGACGGTCAGGGCGAACAACGCGGTCGCCAGATACGGCCGTACGCGGACGGCATGGAGGCGCGCGGCGAACAGCTTCTCCCGGTCGAGGTCGAGGGGCGCCGGGTCGAGGGGCGCCGGGTCGAGGGACGGCCGGTCCAGGGACGCCCGGTCGGAGGGCGTCCGCCCGGGGGTGGTCACCGTGCTCATCGGCCCGCCCCGCTTCCGGCGGCGCTCTCCGCCGTCGCCGCCCGCGCCACCGAGCGGTCGGTCCGGCGGGACAGCGACACGGCACCGGCCAGCCGCTCGATCTCCGTCGGGACGTCCCACTCCTCCCGCCGCAGCGCGGCCAGGGTGGTGGCCGGCACCACCACCAGATCGGGCGCCCCGGTCTCCATCGCGCGGACCAGAAGCGCCCAGGCCGCGTCCCACCGTCCCTGGTCGGGCCGCGCCTTGACCGCCTCCACCACTCCTTCCAGGGCGGCCTGTCGGCGGTCGCCCCGCTCGGGCAGCTCGGCGTTCCCCGGGTCGGCGAGCAGGAGTTCCGGGTCGGGGAGGTCCATCCGGTCGAGGCAGGCGAGCAGTTCGAGGCCCGCGCCGTCGCCCACGGTGCCGCGTACGAGGAGCGAGAGCACGTCCCGGGAGGAACCGGCGGCGGTGGCGAAGGCGATCAGGGACAGGGCCATGTCCCAGCTGCGGGGCGACGGCCACGCGCCGCCCCGCCGGGTCTCGGTGCCCGGCAGCCGGTGCACGAGCGCGGGCCGCGCCGTGAGCAGCCCGCACACCGCCCGGCGGGCGACGTCCACGGCCTCCGGCAGCCGCGCGGGGTCGAGCCGCGGCAGCGTGGCCCGGGGCCAGGTGCCGCCGAGGCCGCGCACCACCACCTCGTGGTCGTGGGTCCACTGCAGGTGCACGAAGCGGTTGGCCAGCGGAGCGCTCAGCTCCCAGCCGTCGGCGGCCGAGGCCCGAGGGTTGGCGGCGGCCACGATCCGCACGTCGGGCGGCAGCCGCAGCGACCCGATGCGCCGCTCCAGGACGAGGCGGAGCAGCGCCGCCTGGACGGCGGGGGTCGCGGTCGACAGCTCGTCCAGGAACAGCAGCCCGCGGCCGGCCCGTACGAGCCGCACGGCCCAGTCCGGCGGGGCGAGCGGTACGCCCTGTTCCGCCGGGTCGTCGCCGACGACGGGCAGGCCGGAGAAGTCCGACGGCTCGTGCACGCTGGCGATCACCGTGGTCAGCGGCAGGTCCAGGGACTCGGCGAGCTGGGTCAGGGCGGCGGTCTTGCCGATGCCCGGCTCGCCCCACAGCAGGACCGGCAGGTCGGCGGCGACGGCCAGGGTCAGGGCTTCGAGCGGGGGGTTGGGGCGGGGTTCGGTGGTCGTGTCGCGCAGCAGGCCGAGGAGTCGGGCGGCGATGTCGAGCCCTGAGGAGGGAGCGGGAACAGAAGGAGCGTATGTGGTCATAGAGGTCACCTGTGGGTCTGGCGGGGTGGAAGAAGGGGTGTGGAGCGCCGGGCGGTCGTGGGCACGCGCTCGGTCGTCGGAGGAAGTACGGAAGGTTCGGCTGAGTTCCGGGACATACGGAGGCCGGGTCAGCAGCAGATCGGCACCGGGCCGGCGGATTCGGCGAGGCGGGGACGTGGGCGGTGGTCCTTGGGGCGGGGGCGCCCCGGGACGAGCGGGCGCGCGGGCCCGCTCAGGCCCGCCCGGTACAGCCCGTAGGTGATCCGCCGTCGGGCCGCCGCCTCCAGGGCCTCCCGGAGCGCCCCGTCGCGCAGCACCGCACCGGGCCCGAGCAGGCCCTCGACGACGGCCAGGGCCCCGGCGGTGTCGCCGTGATCCAGACGTTCGCGGACACCGCTGAGGCAGTCGGGGCGGCGGTGCGCCTCGTCGATGGCCCGCAGACAGGGCAGTGGGGGCCCGGACAGGGCGGCCAGCAGTTCCTCCCGCCGGATCTCGGCGGGGTCGTGGTCCAGCGCGGACAGGACGCCGTCGACCAGGCCGATCCGGTGCGGGGCCCCGCGGCACTCGACGACCCGGGGGCGGCCCGGATCGTGCGGCGCCGGTGCCGGGGTCGCGGCCGGTTCGTGTCCCGGTACGAGCGCGTCGGCGACCAGCGGGTGCAGTCGGCCGGGCTCGATCGCGCCGGCCCGGAGCAGCTCCAGGTCGGGCGGGACCCAGGTCGCCGCGTCCGGCAGCAGCGGCAGCGGATGGGGAAGGGGCCGGGGCGGTCGGTTCCCGGCGCCGCCGCGGCCGCCCCGGGGCGGTGCGGTGATCCGTACGCCGCCGTCCGGTCCGACGTCGAGGACGAGCCGCCGGGCTCCGGCCCGTACGGCCACGGCCCCGTGGGAGCGCCCCTCGGCCCGGAGCACGATCCGGGCCTCGTCCGCCCACCGCTCGACGGCCGGGCGCAGCCCGAACGCAGGCCACGTGAGCCCCTGGAGCTCCCCGAGCCCCTGAAGCCCCATCAGCCCCTCGGGATCGGACCACGTCGGATCGCGGTCGCGGTCGAGGTCCGCCCCCGATCTGGCCCGCAGCTCGCCGGCCCGGCGCGCGTCCCAGAGGTGGCGGTGCAGATCGAAGCGGAAGCGCCGGCCGGGCCGGGGACGCGGGTGCGTGCCCGGCGCCTGGAACGCGGCCGTGCCGTCCCACAGCGCCAGGCTGAGCCGTTGCCCGCCGTCCGCCCACGCCGGCGCCGTGCGCACCACGAGGTGCACCTCGCCGTACCGGGCGAGCGGCACGGTGAGCCCGGGGCGCAGGAGCCCGTCCGGGGCGATCCTCGGCAGGTGCCACCGCACCAGGTCCGGCGCCAGGTGCCGGAGATCGGAGCGGACGCGGGCGGCGAGAGCCGAACCGTGCGTACGTGCGAGCGACGTGAGGTCCAGGTCGACGTCGAAGCCCGCGGCGGCGCACGCACCGGCCCAGTCGCCGACGAGGCGCCGGGCGGTCGCGGTCTCGATCGCGGTGGCCGACACGGCGAACTCGCGTACGCGCGGCCAGAAGGAGAGACGGGAGAGGGAAAGGGAACGGGAGTCACCGTTCGCGGCGAAGGATCGAGTGGCCATCAGCACTCACCTTGCGCGGACGGGTCCCCCAATCTGATCAGCGGAAGAGTCGTCATCGCGGCGATCGTAGCCGCGCCCGCCGCCCGCCGCCAGCACGATTCCCGAACCATGCATGCGCGCTTGATTGTTTGTCCGCGTGCTGCCAGGGTCTCCCCAAGCCGCACCCGCACAAGCCATCCTGTCGCCACCAACCACCCAGAGTCAGGGGGCACGCACGCATGGTGTTTCACAGCGAGTACGCGGACGTTCCGGTGGTGTCCCTCCCCATCCACGACGCCGTCCTCGGCCACGCCGCCGAGCGCGGCGACACCCCGGCCCTGATCGACGGCACCGGCGCGGAGGGGGCGCTCACCCTCACGTACGCGCAGGTCGACGCCTTCCACCGGCGGGTCGCCGCCGGGCTCGCCGAGGCCGGCGTCCGCAAGGGCGACGTGCTCGCCCTGCACAGCCCCAACACCGTGCTGTTCCCGATCGCCTTCTACGCCGCCACGCGCGCCGGGGCCTCCGTCACCACCGTGCACCCGCTGGCCACGCCCGAGGAGTTCGCCCGGCAGCTCGGCGACTCCTCCGCCCGCTGGATCGTCACCGTGTCGCCGCTGCTCGCGACCGCGCGGGCCGCCGCCGAACTCGCGGGCGGGATACGGGAGATATTCGTCTGCGACCAGCCGCCGGCGGGCCCCGAGGGCGACGGCGTCCGCTCGCTCCAGACCTTCCTCGGCTCGACCGCGCCCGACCCGGCACCGGACATCGACCCGGCCACGGACCTCGCGGCCCTCCCGTACTCCTCCGGCACCACCGGAGTCCCCAAGGGCGTGATGCTCACCCACGCCTCCATCGCCACCAACCTCGCCCAGCTCGAACCGCTCATGCCGATGGGCCCCGGCGACCGCATCCTCGCCGTGCTGCCGTTCTTCCACGTCTACGGCCTGACGGCGCTGATGAACGCCCCGCTGCGGCGCGGCGCCACCGTCGTCGTGCTGCCCCGCTTCGAGCTCGACGGCTTCCTCGCCGCCATCGAGAAGCACCGCATCACCGCCCTGTACGTGGCCCCGCCGATCGTCCTCGCGCTCGCCAAGCACCCGTCGGTCGCCTCCTACGACCTGTCGTCGCTGCGGTACATCGTCTGCTCCGCCGCCCCGCTGGACGCGGCGCTCGCCGAGGCCTGCTCGGCGCGCCTCGGACTGCCGCCGATCCTCCAGGCGTACGGGATGACCGAACTCTCCCCGGCCACCCACCTCGTGCCGCTCGCCGCGAAGAACCCGCCGCCCGGCACGGTGGGCAAGCTGCTGCCCGGCACCGAGATGCGGCTCGTCTCCCTCGACGACCCGGGCGACCCCCGCGACCCCGCCGACCCGCCGAAGGACGCGGCGCCCGGCGAGGAGGGCGAGATCGCGATCCGCGGCCCGCAGGTCATGAAGGGCTATCTCGGCCGGCCCGAGGCCACCGCCGCCATGGTCGACGCGGACGGCTGGCTGCACACCGGGGACATCGGGCGGGTCGACGAGGACGGCTGGCTGTTCGTCGTCGACCGGGTCAAGGAACTCATCAAGTACAAGGGCTTCCAGGTCGCCCCGGCCGAACTCGAGGCCCTGCTCCTCACCCACGACGGCGTCGCCGACGCGGCCGTCATCGGGGTGCGGGACGCCGACGGCACCGAGATACCGAAGGCGTTCGTGGTGCGCCAGCCGGCCGCGGCCGGGCTCACCGCCGAGGAGGTCATGGCCCACGTCGCCGAGCGGGTCGCCCCGTACAAGAAGATCCGGCAGGTGGAGTTCGTCGACACCGTGCCCCGAGCGGCGTCGGGCAAGATCCTGCGCCGGGAACTGAGGGACCGCGCATGAGCCTCGTCCGTACGGATTCCGACCGCGGGATCACCACCCTGACCCTGGACTCCCCGGCCAACCGCAACGCGCTGTCGGCGCCGCTCGTCACCGAGCTCGCCGAGGCGCTCGCCGCCTGCGCCAAGGACCCGGCGGTCCGGGCGCTGGTGCTCACCCACACCGGCTCCACCTTCAGCGCCGGCGCCGACCTGAAGGCACCGCCCGGACCGTACGCCTTCGTCGACCTGCTCCGGCAGATCGTCGAGCTGCCGAAGCCGGTGGTCGGCCTCGTCTCCGGCCACGCCCGCGCCGGCGGGCTCGGGCTGCTCGGGGCGTGCGACGTGGTGCTGGCGGCGGACGGCTCCGACTTCGCGCTCTCGGAGGTGTGGATCGGGGTCGCGCCCGCGGTGATCTCCCTGACCCTGCTGCCCAAGCTGGAGCCCCGCGCGGCGGCCCGCTACTACCTGACGGGCGAGCGCTTCGGCGTCCCCGAGGCCCGCGCCATGGGCCTGGTCACGGCCGGCGCGGCCGACCTCCCGGCGATCCTCGACGGCCTGCGCGCGGCCTCCCCGCAGGGGCTGCGCGAGGCGAAGCGGCTGGTCACGGCTAAAGTCCTGGCAGCCTTCGAGCGCGACGCGGAGGAACTGGTCCAGTTGTCCGCCTCGCTGTTCGCCTCGGCCGAGGCACGCGAAGGGATGACGGCCTTCCTCGAACGACGGGACCCAGCATGGCGGTTGTGACATGGCGGACGTGACCGGCCCACAGGACGGAGCCAGGAACGGCGGCGCCAAGGCCGGCCCGAAGCAGGACAGGAGCCGCGCCACCCGGCAGCGGCTCCTGGAGGCGGCGGTGGCCTGTCTGGCCGAGCGCGGCTGGGCGGGCTCCACCGTCGCCGTGGTCGCCGAGCGGGCCGGGGTGTCGCGCGGCGCGGCCCAGCATCACTTCCCGACCCGGGAGGACCTGTTCACGGCGGCCGTCGAGTACGTCGCCGAGGAACGCTCCCAGGCGCTGCGCACCCTGCCCACGCAGGACCGCCGCTCGGTGGTCGCGGCCCTCGTCGACCTCTACACCGGCCCGCTGTTCCGCGCCGCCCTCCACCTGTGGGTGGCCGCCTCGAACGAGGAGCAGCTCCGGCCCCGCGTCACGGAGCTGGAGGCCAAGGTGGGCCGCGAGTCCCACCGGATCGCCGTCGAGCTGCTGGGCGCGGACGAGTCCCGGCCGGGCGTACGGGAGTGCGTGCAGGGCCTGCTCGACATGGCCCGCGGCCTGGGGCTCGCCACCCTCCTCACCGACGACCGGGCCCGGCGGGAGCGGGTGGTGGCCCAGTGGGCGGCCCTCCTGGACGAGGCGCTGGGCTGAGCTCCCGCTCCGGGGCGGAGCCGTGGGGCCCGCAGTACGCTGGTCGCATGCCTGCGCTCGTACGTCGCCGCCACGTGGATCTGCTCCGCGTCGCGAGCATGGGGTGTCCGGGTCACCTCTGAACCCGTCGCCCGGCCCCTTCCGTACACCTTCCTCGTACACCTTCGCGGACGCACGCCATGAGCCATCCCTCACCGCACCCGTCGTACGCCCCGTCCCCGTCGTACGCCTCCCAGCTCCCCATCGTCGACCTCGCCGCGGCCGACCGGGGTCCCCGGGCCCGTCGTCTGCTGCACGCGCAGCTCCATTCCGCCGCCCATGACGTGGGCTTCTTCCAGCTCGTCGGGCACGGCGTCACGGACGCCGAGACGCGGGCGCTCACCAGCGCCATGCGGGCCTTCTTCGCGCTGCCGGAGCCCGAGCGGCTGGCCCTGGACACCACGAACTCGCCGCACTTCCGCGGCTACACCCGGATCGGGGACGAGCGGACCGGCGGGGCGCGGGACTGGCGGGACCAGCTGGACATCGGGGCCGAGCGGCCCGCGCACATCCCGGGGCCGGGGGAGCCGCCGTACTGGTGGCTGCAGGGCCCCAACCAGTGGCCCGAGGCCCTGCCGGAGCTGCGGCTCGCCGCGCTGAACTGGATCGAGCGGCTCTCCTGGGTCGCCGAGCGGCTGCTGCACGAGCTGCTCGCCTCGATCGGCGCCCGGCCCGACTTCTACGACGACGCCTTCGGCTCCCGCGCCCACCCGCAGCTGAAGCTGGTCCGCTACCCGGGCAGCAGCGGCGAGGGCGACGACCAGGGCGTCGGCGCGCACAAGGACTACGGCTTCCTCACGCTGCTGCTCCAGGACCAGGTGGGCGGGCTGCAGGTGGAGCGGGAGGACGGGGTCTTCCACGACGTGCCGCCGCTGCCGGGCGCGTTCGTGGTGAACCTGGGCGAGCTGCTGGAGGTGGCGACGAACGGCTACCTGGTCGCCACCCACCACCGGGTCGTCTCGCCGCCCGGGGCGACGGAACGGTACTCCGTCCCGTTCTTCTACAACCCGCGGCTCGACGCCCGGATCGCGCCGCTGGAGTTCCCCTACGCCGCCGTGGCGCCGGGCGTCACGGCCGACCCGGCGAACCCGCTGTTCGCCGAGTACGGCCGGAACGAGCTGAAGGGCAAGCTCCGCGCCCATCCGCTGGCGGCGGCCCGCCACCACGCGGACCTGCTCGCGGCGGCGGGCCGGCCGGCGATGTCGCGGTGACCACCGGCCGGTGACCCCTGCCGGGACCGTCAGCCGACGATGTCGGCGTAGCCCTCGATCTCGCGCGGGTCCCGCTGGCCGGGGCCGGTGTAGCGGGCGGAGGGGCGGACCAGGCGGCCGGTGCGCTTCTGCTCCAGGATGTGCGCCGACCAGCCGGCCGTGCGGGCGCAGGTGAACATGGAGGTGAACATGTGCGCCGGGACCTCGGCGAAGTCGAGGACGATCGCGGCCCAGAACTCGACGTTCGTCGCCAGGACCCGGTCCGGGCGGCGGTTGTGCAGCTCCTCCAGGGCGGCCTTCTCCAGGGCCTCGGCGACCTCGAAGCGGGGCGCCGCGAGCTCCTTCGCCGTGCGGCGCAGGACGCGGGCGCGCGGGTCCTCGGCGCGGTAGACGCGGTGGCCGAAGCCCATGAGCCGCTCGCCCTTGTCGAGCGCCTGCTTCACGTACGCCGTCGCGTCGCCGGTGCGCTCGATCTCCTCGATCATGCCGAGGACGCGGGACGGCGCGCCGCCGTGCAGCGGGCCGGACATGGCGCCGACGGCGCCGGACAGGGCGGCGGCCACGTCGGCGCCGGTGGAGGCGATGACGCGGGCGGTGAAGGTGGAGGCGTTCATGCCGTGCTCGGCGGCCGAGGTCCAGTAGGCGTCGACGGCCTTGACGTGCTTCGGGTCCGGCTCGCCGCGCCAGCGGATCATGAACCGCTCGACGATCGACTGCGCCTTGTCGATCTCGCTCTGCGGCACCATCGGCAGGCCCTGGCCGCGCGCCGACTGGGCGACGTACGACAGGGCCATCACGGCGGCGCGGGCGAGGTCGTCGCGGGCCTGCTCGGCGGAGATGTCCAGGAGCGGTTTGAGGCCCCAGACCGGCGCGAGCATGGCGAGCGCGGACTGGACGTCGACGCGGATGTCCCCGGAGTGCACCGGGATCGGGAACGGCTCGGCGGCGGGCAGGCCCGGGTTGAAGGCGCCGTCGACGAGCAGGCCCCAGACGTTGCCGAAGGAGACATGGCCGACCAGGTCCTCGATGTCGACCCCGCGGTAGCGGAGGGCGCCGCCCTCCTTGTCGGGCTCGGCGATCTCGGTCTCGAACGCGACGACTCCTTCGAGTCCCGGTACGAAGTCAGACATGAGGCGGCTCCTCTGCGCGATGTGGCGAAACGCCGGTGTGATCGATACGTCGATACGCCGATGTGATCGATGATCAATCATCCCGGCGGCCGGTTGGCGGAACGGAACAGTGATCCAGCGGATGAGTCTGTACGGTTCCGATGATGCGGGGAAAGGTGACATCCGGCACAGTGCGCCGATCCGGCGACGAAGGATTAGCGCCATGCGGTGCCGGGCACACTGGGACGCTACGGCAGGATGGGCCCGTGACCGACGCTCTCGATCCCGCCGACATGCGCGAGCAGTACCGGACCATGGAGCTGACCGTGGCGGACCTCGCACCCGAACCGGTCGAACAGTTCGCGCGCTGGTTCAAGGAGACCGCCGCCAATCCGGCCATCCACGAGCCGAACGCGATGGTCGTCTCCACCGCCACCTCCGACGGCCGGCCGTCCTCCCGCACCGTGCTGCTCAAGCACTACGACGACGCCGGCTTCGTGTTCTTCACGAACTACCACTCCCGCAAGGGCCGGGAGCTGGACGCCAACCCGTACGTGTCGCTGCTCTTCCCCTGGCACCCGCTGGCCCGCCAGGTGATCGTCACGGGCCGCGCGGCCCGCACCGGACGGGACGAGACCGTGGCGTACTTCCGCACCCGCCCGCACGGCTCCCAGCTGGGCGCGTGGGCCAGTCACCAGTCCTCGGTGATCGAGTCGCGGGCCGAGCTGCTCGCCCGGTACGAGGAGCTGCACGCCCGCTACCCGGAGGGCGAGCAGGTGCCGGTGCCGCCGGAGTGGGGCGGCGTCCGGGTCGTACCGGAGACGGTGGAGTTCTGGCAGGGGCACGAGAACCGGCTGCACGACCGGCTGCGGTACGTGCGGGAGGGCGACGGCTCCTGGCGGGTGGAGCGGCTGTCCCCGTGACGGGCCGTGCCTCGACCCCGTCATGCAGACGACCCGTGGGCCTTGGTCCCGTCCGCCTAGGTCCGGACGGGAGCCGGCCGGACTGACCGGCGGCCCACGGGTCGGGTGACTGCGTGGTGTTCGGCAGGTGGCCTGCCGAGGTGCACAAGAGTGCGACGGCAGGCCTTAGCCCGCAGTCACCTCACGAGTCCGAAAAGAAACCATTTTTTCGGATCACCTCCTTTCGCGTGTGACCCCACCCTAAGAAGCCCCCGGCGCGCACTCAACTGTTTTTTCGCGTCCTTTTTCCCCTCGACTCCCCCTCGCCGCTGTCCCCGTCGTCACGCTCCGATGCGGTCCCGATGCGGTGCGGATAGCCCGCGCGATACGGGCCCCGATACGGCCCTCGGGTTGGCTCGTCATCAGTTGACCGAGACCGACGAGCGGGGGACAGATGGCAACCCTTGGCCAGGAGCGCACGCCGGGCACGGTGGTGCAGAAGTTCGGCGGCAGCTCGCTGGCGACCACCGAGCACGTGCGCCGGGTGGCCCGCCGGATCGCCCGCGTCGCCGCGGCCGGCCGGCGCGTGGCCGTCGTGGTCTCGGCACAGGGAAAGACCACCGACCACCTCATCCGCACCGCCGGGGAGATCAACCCCGACGCCGACGGCCGCGAGCTCGACCAGCTCCTCGCCACCGGCGAGGCCGCCTCCGCCGCCCTGATGGCGATGGCGCTCCAGCGCATCGGCACCCCGGCGACCGCCCTCTCGGGCGCGCAGACCGGCATCCTGGCCTCCGGGCCGGCGGGCTCGGGCGTCATCGTCGCCATCGACACCGAGCGCGCCGAGCGGCTCCTCGACACCGGCCGGGTCGTCGTCCTCGCCGGCTTCCAGGGCGTCGACGCCGACGGCGACATCATCACGCTGGGCCGCGGCGGCTCGGACACCACGGCCGTCGCCGCGGCCGCCGAGCTCGGCGCCACCCACTGCGAGATCTACACCGACGTCCCGGGCGTGCTCACCGCCGACCCCCGCCTGGTCCCGCACGCCCGGCTGATGCCGCGGCTCGACATGGACGTCATGGCGGAGATGGCCTTCGCCGGCGCCAAGGTCATGCACTCCCGCGCGGTCGAACTCGCCGCGCTGTGCGGCCTCGACATCCATGTCGGGCACTCCGCGGCCCCCGAGGTCGGCACCCGCATCCACGCCACCGACCCGTCGACCGGAATCCATAGCACCGGAGCCCACGCCGCCGGGATCCGCACCACCGCGCTCCACGCCACCGCACCCCACGCGACCGACGGAGAGACCATGCTCGAGACCCAGGCCGCCGTCATGGCGGTCGTACACGACCAGGACGCGGCACGGGTCACCGTCCGCACCGCGCGGGCGGCGGAGAACCCGGCGCTCACCGTGTTCCGCGCGCTCGGCAGGGAGGCCGTCCCCGCCGACATGACCTCCGTGCACGAGGAGCGCGGCGGCGGCCACACCATCGGCCTGACCGTGCCGCACACCCGTGTCGCGGCGGTACGCGAGTTCCTCGCCGCACACGCCGCCGACGGCGCGGACGCGCTCACCGTGGACGACACCGTGGCGAAGGTGTCGATCGTCGGCAAGGGCCTGCTCAGCCGCCCCCAGTACGCGGCCCGGATGCTGTCCGCGCTCACCGACCGCGGCATCCCCGCCGGCGCGTTCTCCGCCTCGCAGCTGCGGATGTCGGTGACCGTGCCGCGCACCGAGGTGGACCGGGCGGTCCGGCTGCTGCACACCGAGTTCGAACTCGACGGCTCGTCGGACGACAGCCCCCTGACCCTCGCCGGCCGGACCTGACCCACCCGGACCGGATCCCGCCGAGCCTCGTGCCCGGACCCGACCACTCCGGACCCGACCACTCCGGCCCTGACCCACCCCCCTGGGAGAACCGATGACCGACCAGTTGTCCTTCGCCCGCCGCTTACGGCTGCGCAGGCTCTACCGCCACGCCCCGGACCGGCTCCTCGTCGTGCCGCTCGACCACTCCGTCACCGACGGCCCCGTGACCGGGGGCAGCCGGGTCGGCGCGCTCGTCGGCGAACTGGCCCGCCACCACGTGGACGCCGTCGTGCTGCACAAGGGCGCGCTGCGGCGGATCGACCCCGAGTGGTTCGCCCACACCTCGCTGATCGTGCACCTGAGCGCCAGCACCGTGCACGCCCCCGACCCGAACGCCAAGTACCTGGTGGCTGGCGTCGAGGAGGCCCTGCGGCTCGGCGCCGACGCGGTCAGCGTCCACGTCAACCTGGGCGCCGACGAGGAACGCGAGCAGGTCGCGGACCTGGCGGCGGTGGGCGACGCCTGCGACCGCTGGAACGTTCCGCTGCTCGCGATGATGTACCCGCGCGGGCCGAAGATCGACAACCCGCGCGACCCCGACCTCGTCGCCCACGCCATCCAGCTCGCCGCCGACCTCGGCGCCGACATCGTGAAGAGCCCCTACGTCGGCTCCGTGGACGCGATGCGGGACGTCACCGCCACCGCCGCCGTCCCGGTCATCGTGACCGGCGGCCCCCGCAACGACGACGAGGCGGCCACCCTCGCGTACGTCGAGGAGGCCCTGAGCGGCGGCGCCGCCGGCATCGCCATGGGCCGCAACGTCTTCCAGGCCCCGAACCCCGGCGCCCTCACCGACAAGCTTTCCGACCTCGTGCACGGACGGCGCTCCGCCGTCTCCGTCGCCACGGCCCGCTAGAGAACAGTGCCCGCTGGACACCAGCGCCCGCCAGAGAACACCGAAGAAGATCAGGAGAGTTCCGTGAAGATCAGCTGGCTCGACATCCGTTCGCTCGGCGAGGCCCGTGAGGCGATCCTCCAGGAGGCGCTGCACCACCGCGTGGAGGCGGTCGTCGCCGACGACACCGAGCACCTCAAGGACCTGCCGCCGACCATCACCAAGGTCCTGTTCCCGCAGAACAAGCCGCTGCCGGAGGACTTCGGCGACGCGACCGTCGTCATCGTCGACCCCGCCAAGCACGGTGTGACCCCCGCCGAGCTCGCCCTGAAGCACCCCGAGGTGGAGGTCGGCCGGTTCGTCGAGATCATCGACGCCCCCACCCTGGAGGACGCCTGCGAGTCGGCGCGCACCGAGAAGTGGAGCGTGCTGCTGTTCCGCGACCCCACCAAGATCCCGCTGGAGATCGTCATCGCGGCGGCGGCCCGCGCCACCGGCTCGCTCATCACCGTCGCGCAGGACGTGGAGGAGGCCGAGATCATCTTCGGCGTCCTGGAGCACGGCTCGGACGGCGTCATGATGGCCCCGGCGAAGGTCGGCGACACCGCCGCCCTGAAGCGGGCCGCCGAGGCCGACGTCCCGAACGTCAACCTCACCGAGCTGCGGATCGTGGAGACCACCCACATCGGCATGGGCGAGCGTGCCTGCGTCGACACCTGCACCCACTTCCGCGAGGACGAGGGCATCCTGGTCGGCTCGCACTCCAAGGGCATGATCCTGTGCGTCAGCGAGACCCACCCGCTGCCGTACATGCCGACCCGCCCGTTCCGGGTCAACGCCGGCGCCATCCACTCGTACACGCTGGGCAAGGACGAGCGCACCAACTACCTCAGCGAGCTCAAGGCCGGCAGCAAGGTCACCGCGGTGGACGTGAAGGGCAACACCCGTCTCGTCACCGTCGGCCGGGTCAAGATCGAGTCCCGTCCGCTGATCTCCATCGACGCCGAGGCCCCCAACGGGCAGCGGGTGAACCTGATCCTCCAGGACGACTGGCACGTGCGGGTCCTCGGCCCCAACGGCGTCGTCCTCAACAGCACGGAGCTGAAGCCGGGCGACATCGTGCTCGGCTACCTGCCCAGCGAGGACCGTCACGTCGGCTACCCGATCGACGAGTTCTGCCTGGAGAAGTAAGCCTCCTGCGCCGCGCACCCGGCCGTGCCACCCGTACCGAGGGTGGCACGGCCGGGGCGGTTCACACGGCGGCCGTACGAGTCCCGGGCGCGGCCCCGGTCCCGTCCGGCGCCGCCTCGCGCCGCACCGCCCGGCTGAGCAGGACCGCCACCGCGCCCAGCACCCCGGCCGCCGCGAACACCGGGAAGCCCCAGGTGCCGTGGCCGTGCGAGAGCAGATAGCCGCCCAGCCAGGGGGACAGCACGGCCCCGAGCCGGCCCACCCCCGCCACCCAGCCGAGCCCCGGAGCGCGCAGCGCCGCCGGATAGAGACCGCCGGCCACCGCGTACACCATCGTCGAGGCGCTGTAGAGCCAGATCCCGGTGACCGTGACGAGGACGTACGTGAGGGGCACCGGCATCCGCACCGAGAGCAGCAGCAGCGACACCGCGGTCAGCGCGAACCAGGTCCCCGCCACCGGCACCGCGCCGAACCGGGAGGCGACCCAGCCGGCGAGCAGCATGCCGGCGATGCCGCCCGCGTTGACGGCCATGAGGAAGCCGACGGAGGACCCGAGCCCGTATCCGGAGGCCCTCATCAGCTGCGGCAGCCAGGTGCTCAGCCCGTACACGAGCATCAGCCCGCAGGCCGAGGCGAGCCACAGCAGCAGCGTGGCGGCGCGGTGCTCGCGGCCGACGAGCGCGGCGACGGCCCGCAGCCGCTCCCCGGACCGTCCCGGCTCCGCCCCGCCCGGGCCCGCCGCCGGGCCTCCCGCCGGGTCGGGCAGCCCGTGGGCGAGGGCGGTCTCCGCCGCCTCCCGCCGCCGTCCCCTGGCCCAGAGCACGGCGGGCGACTCGGGCAGGAAGCGCAGCAGCAGCGGTACGGCGACGACGGCGGGCAGCACGCCGGCGGCGAAGGCCCAGCGCCAGCCGTGGCCGGGCGCCAGCCACAGGCCGACGCCCGTCGCGGTCATGCCGCCCGCGTGGTACGCCGACATCAGGACGCCGGTGGCCAGCGGCACCCGGGCGGCGGGCGTGAACTCGGCGACGACGGCCAGGCAGACGGGGATGAGCCCGCCCAGGCCGATGCCGGTGAGGAACCGGCCGGCGCCGAAGACGCCGACCGAACCGGCCATCGCGCAGACGCCTGAGCCGGCGGAGAAGGCGAGGACGCAGCCGACCAGGACCGGGCGGCGGCCCAGGCCGTCGGTGAGGGTGCCGCAGCCGAGGGCGCCGAGCAGCATGCCGAGGGTGGTCCAGCTGCCGATGGTGCCGGCGGTCGCCGCGTCCAGGCCGAACGAGGCGTCGTCCAGCATGTACGGCAGCCCGGCGCCGTACACCATGACGTCGAAGCCGTCGAAGAAGACCGCGGCCCAGCACAGGGCGAGGACGGCCAGGGACGAGTGTCTTCGGGTGAGCACGATTACCTCCACGGGGGTGGGGAGACACGAAGGCGCCGGACCCGGCCTCCGAGGAGGTCCGCGGTCCGGCGCCCGGCGGGTGCTACTTGTCGTAGCGGTACCACTTCGTGTGGTCGATCAGGTCGCGCGGCGTCATGGTGTGCCACGGACCCAGGGGGGTGTTGATGTCGGGGACATCGGTGGTGGGTTCCAGGGGCAGGTAGTGCGGGACCTCGGGGTTCCGCTGCTGCCACAGCGCCCAACAGCGGTCGATCATGCAGTGGTTGAGGAAGAACACCGGGTCGTTGGGCGAGCCGATGTACATCATGTGGCCGCCGACCCACACGTGCCCGGCGGCGTGCAGCTTGCCCGCGGCCTCCTCCCAGGCGAACTTGGTGTAGCCCTCGAGGTGGTTGCGGAAGCTCGCGTACGGCGGCTCGCTTCCGGAGGTGTGGTTGAACGGCGCGGAGTCGTACACCTTCAGGGCGAGGGTGTCGTCCAGCTCCTTGGGGGTGGGCAGCTTGTCGGTCAGGGTGCCCATGTCCCGCACCAGGTAGTCCCGGTCGTCGTGCGTGTAGTTGCCGTTCAGGGCCGGGTGCTCGTCGCCGACGGGGACGACGCTGATGTTGAGGACCCAGCCGTTGTCACGGGCGAACGGACCGGTCATCACCCGGCGGTCGCCGGGCCGGCCGTTGCCGCCCATGAAGTCGTCGTCCCACAGCGGGGAGTCCTCGCCGTGGTCGATGGACCAGTCCCAGTACGGCAGGGTGACGCGGGGGTCGACCTTCTGCAGCTCCCGCTCGAAGCGCAGCAGGTACTGGCGGTGCCAGGGCAGGAAGCCGGGGTTGATGTGACCGAGCCGCTTGCCGGTCACCTTGTCCAGGTAGTCCTGCGAGTTGATCCGTATGTGCAGGTCGACGAAGCGGTCGTAGATCCCTCTCCGCTTGATCTCCTTGACGGCGTGGATGAACCTGCGCTTCTCCTCGCGGGTCATGTCGAGGTGGTTCTTGCGTACGTGCACCATGGCGGGGCTCCCTCTCGGACGGGGCGGGTCAGGCGGGCGTCGTGGCGTCCATGACGTGGGCGCCGTGGACGTTCGGGAGCAGCTGGGCGCCGCGGAGCTCCTCGACGGCGCGGCGGGCGGCGACCAGCGGGGTCGGCGCCATCTCGTAGTGGCACAGGGAGCTGAGGTAGGCGTCCTCGGCGAACTTCATGAGGTGCAGCGGACGCCCGTCGATGAACACGCCGCCGCCGGCCGCGGCGGACGCGACCCGGATGGTGCGGCCCTGGTAGGTCTCGGTGTAGTCGCCTTCCCCGGAGCCGCCCTGGGCGGTGGCCGGGGCCGGGGTGTCGTCCTCGGCGCCCACGGCGCCGGTGGCGAACGGGACCGCGGCGGCGGAGGCGGCGAGGGCGGTGCCAGCGGTCAGCTTGACCATGTCGCGTCGCTTGATGGACACGGTGATTCCCTTCGTGAGGATGGGGCCGGCCGCGTCAGGCGGCGGCCACGACGCCCTTGGGCTCCAGCAGGAACTGGGTGTAGTTGTCGTCGTGCGGGATTCCCGGGACCGCCGTCCACGGCAGCACCGGCCCGCGCGTGACCTTGCGGACGCTCGGCTCGCGCACGGCCGCGTCGACCAGCTCCTCGTCGTCCGTGAGGAGGTTGAGGACGAGCGAACCGCGCAGCGGGGCCACCCCGTCGGCGGGCGCCCAGGGGGCGACGACCACGAACGGGAAGGGCAGCTCGGTGCCGACCGCCGGATGGTCGACCCGGTCCACGGACAGGACCAGCGGGCGCAGCAGCCGCGAGCCGTCGGCCAGTTCGACGACGGTGCCGGCCGCGGCCGGGTCGAAGGCGGCGCTGTGGTCGGTCACCCCGGCGGCCGCCCGCAGCTCGGCCACCTGGCCGCGGATCCGCTCGGCCCGCTCCGGGTCGGCGACCAGGAGCGTCGCCCCGGCCGTGGTGGCGGGCACGCTCGGCAGCGCGGCGAGCCGGCGGGCGAGTGCGTCGGCGACCTGGTGCACGGGGCGGGTGGTGAGCACCGCCGACAGGTTGGTGCAGCGGGTGCCGCCGTCGAAGGAGGCGGACAGCGCCAGGTGTCCGATGACCGTGTCGTCCGGCTCGGCGTCGAGCAGCGCCTTGGTGCGGCCGGGGCCGCGCACGGCGACCGACTCGTCGCCCTGCCAGCGCCGTACGGCACTGTCGCCGCCGTACACGATGCCGCGGTCGGCCTCCTTGAGGAGGAACTCGCCGGTCTGGTGCGAGGCCGGCAGGACGGCCAGCTTGTGCGCGGGCAGTCCGGCGGCGAGCAGCGCCCGGGCCAGCCGGAGCGGGGTGAACGGGTCGCGGCTGCCGGGCTTCACGGCGACGCTGTAGCCGTGGAAGAGGGCCTGCGCCCAGGTGACGCTGGGGGTGGGGTGGTTGCTGGCCATGACGGCGGCGAACACCCGGCCGCGCGGCACCCAGCGGGTGGTGAAACCGGTGCCGGAGTGGGGGCCCCGCTGGGTCCCGGCCCCCGGGCCGAAGCGGGTGCCGGGCAGTTCGGCGGCGGTCGTCTCGGACAGTTCGCGCAGCTCGTCCACGAGGTCGCGGACGGACTGGGCGACGGCGGCGGCGGTGAGCCCGGTGGCGTACGAGACGCGGGCCGCGTACTCCTCGGGCGACTCGCCCTCGACGGCGGCGTGCTCGAAGAGCTCGGCCGCCTTGTCGAAGACGTCCTGGTCCACGGGGCGGCCGTCGGCGTGGGTGCGCAGCTCGCGCAGCGCGGCGAGTGCCATGAGGCGCGGGGCGGCGCCGACGTCGGCGAGGTCGCCGCCGCGGACGTCGGGCAGCCGGGTGCGGTCGGAGCTGGTGACGGTGCGGCCGCAGACCAGCGGGTCGACGGTGAGCAGGGTGCCGTCGCTCATCAGTAGACCCCCTCGATGACCCGCACGTCGTCGACGGCCCGGTAGGTCTGGACGTCGGCGAGGCCGTCCACGGGGGAGCCGGGGCGCGGGGCGACCCGGATCGCGCTGTCCCGCTCCAGGATGTTGGGCAGGAACATCTCCTCCGCGACCAGGTGCAGCCGGACCCGGCCGCGCTCCCCGTACGGCACGGGCCGGCCCGCGTCGTCGACGAGTTCGAGGCGGGTGGTGGCCGGGTACGGCTCGAAGACGCACGGGTGGGTGTCGCCGGGGGCGGCCGGGCGCTGCGGGGCGACGCCCATGAGGCTGTTGCCGTAGACGCCGACGACGGCGGCGTCGGGGAAGAACTCCCGGTCGAGCATGCGCAGGTTCTCGGCGCTGATGGAGGTGCCGGCCCAGATGATCGCCTTCACGTTGCTCCGGACCAGCTCGTAGAGGCCGGGGCGGGCGCAGATCGCTTCCAGGAGCGGCGGGGTGGAGCTGAGGACGGCGACCTTCTGGGTGGTGAGGATCGTCTCGGCCTGGTCGAGCAGGTGCTGGACGTAGAGGTCCGCCTCGTCCTCGCGGCCGTCGCCGAGGAGACGTTTCACCCAGCGCGGGTCGAGGTCGACGGTGTGGAAGAGGGCGCCGGACAGGGCCGCGTAGCGGGAGACGTCGTAGCCGATGACGTGGGGGCCGCTGGGGCCGAGGTGGAGCCAGTCGCCCTCGGCGGGCACCCCGCTCTCGATGAGCCGTTCGCGGGCCCAGACGAGGAGTTCGGCGCGGGCGGCGCTGTCGACGATCCGCTTGGGGGAGCCGGTGGTGCCGCCGGAGTCGTACACCCGGAAGACCCGGTCCTTCAGGCCCCGGGGGATGAGGTCGCCGACGGGCACGGTGCGCAGTTCGGCGCTGACGTCGGGGAAGCGGGTGAGGTCGGCGAGGCCGCCGATGTCGGTGAGCGGGTCGAAGCCGAGGCTGTCGCGCTTGGCGAGCCAGAAGGGGGAGCCGGTGTCGGCACCGAAGTGCCAGGCCATCGACTTCCGTATGTGAAGGTCGAATTCCGTGGCGGGGGAGTCCGTGGTCGGGAGGTCGGTCATGGCGAGTACTGGTCTCCTTCAACGCGAAGAGGCGCCGACGGTGTTCATCCTTCGGTCGGCGCCTATCGCGGCTGTATTGGTGTTGTTTCGAGTCGGGGTTCCGAGTCCCGGGCTCGTGTCCGGGTGACCCGGCGGGCCGGGTCGGGGGCGGTGCCCGGCCCGCCGGGTCAGCTCTTGGCGCCGCCTCCGGCGCGCAGCGTGAGCGCGGAGACGGCGGCGATCAGCGGGAAGACCGCGACGACGGCGAGCACGCTGGTCATGGACATCGACTTGACGAGTGCGCCGGCGGTGGCGCTGCCGACCCCGCCGCCGACGAAGAAGGTGAGGTTGAGCAGGCCCATCGCGCCGCCCCGCAGGGCGGGTTCGACGTGGGCGGACATCAGCGCGGTCGTGATGACCTGGGTGACGGCGAACGCGGCGAAGCCGAGCGAGGCGCCGATGAGCAGCGGCGTCGGGTTGGTCACGGCGGCCGACAGGGCGAGGATCGCGGCCATGGCGAGGGCGATGGCGCTCAGCATCACGGAACCGGCGCTGCCGCCCGCGAACTTGCCGGCGAACCGGGACAGGACGGCGCCGACGGCGGCGCCGGGCAGCAGCCAGGTGCCGACGGCCAGGACGCTCCAGCCGTGCCCGCCGACGAGGATCTGCGGCACCAGGTACATGGCGGCGAACAGGCCCGCGTAGGCGCCGACGCCGGTGAGCGAGGCGCGCAGGAAGACGCGGTCGGCGACGAGCCGGCGCGGCACGAAGGAGCCCTCGGTGGTGCGCACCCGCTGGATCAGACCGCCCAGGGACACCACCAGCGCGGCGGCGAGGGCGAGGACGACGCCGGTGGACAGGCCGAGCGAGTACGACTGGATGAGCAGCAGGAACGACATGGCGGCGACGGTCAGCAGCACCGCGCCGGGCAGGTCGAGCTTGCGGCCGCTGCCGGCCCGGGCCGCGGCGGCACGCAGGCACAGCGGCACGGCGAGCAGCGACAGGGCGGGCAGGACGAGCGCGATCCGCCAGGTCACCCACTGGGTGAAGACGCCGCCGGCGAGCGTGGCGCTGGCGGAGAAGACGGCCATGGTGGCGCCGAATCCGCCGAGCACCTTGGGCCGGTCGGCGGGCGGCGCGGCCGCGGACAGCGCGAGGGCGCCCGAGGTCATGGCGCCGGAGCCGGTGGCGAGCACGAAGCGGCCGGCGACGAGGACGCCGATGTTGGGGGCGAACAGACAGATGAGGGAGCCGAGGGCGAGCACGAGCGAGCCGACGAGCAGCGAGGTGCGTACGCCCCTGGAGTCGGCGAGCCGCCCGAAGAGCGCGGTGCCGACGCCGAGCGCGAGCGCGTGGGCGGTGAGCACCCAGGCTGCGGTGGCCGGGGTGGCGTGCAGGGCCTTGGCGACGTCCGGCAGGGCGACGCCGGCGGCCGTGACGCCGAAGACGGCGGGCCCGAAGAGGGCGCCGTAGCGCAGCCCTGCGGAGCGGGCGCTGAGCACGGCGGCCGGCTGCCCGGGGGCGGTGGACAGGGCCTGGTCGGTGGTCATGGGTCTCCTCCTACGGAGACGAGCGGGGCGGGTGGTCGGGTGAGGAGGGGCCGGGCCGGGCCCGTCCGGGGGTGACGGGCCCGGCCCGGCGTGCGGCCCGGGACCGGCCGGAGCGAGCACCCTGGGCGGGTGGGGCGGCTCCGGCCGGGTCCGGTCAGGCCGCGTCGGGGAGCAGCGCGTGGCCCAGGCGGAACACGTTGTGCGGGTCGTAGTGCCTCTTCACCCGCAGCAGCCGGGCGAAGGTCTCCTCGTCGAAGCAGTCGGCGGCCAGGTCCGCCGTGTCGGCGCCGGCCAGGAAGTTCAGATAGCGGCGGCCGGTGGACCAGCGGGCGAGCGGCCGCAGGACGACGTCGGGGGAACCCGGCAGGGACAGCGTCGACAGGGTGAAGGCACCGTCCCGGCCGACGGCCCCCGGCACGGACGGCTGCCGGGACAGCGCCCCGCCCAGGTGCCGGAGCTCCACCATCGGGTCCGTGCAGTCCGCGCCGGGACCGGCGGCGGCGAGCAGGGCCGCCAGGGCGTCCTCGCCGAACTCCCGCAGTACGACGTTACGTTCGTGGTACGGCAGCGGCTCGGTCGGGTCCTGGTGGATCTCGGCGACGTCGCTGTACGGCATCTCGGCGACCGTGTCGGCGAGCAGCGTGCCCGCCTCCCGCAGCGGGCGCAGCAGCCGCTCGCCCTCCTCCCGGTCCCCGGTGAACGCGATCCGGACGTGGACGGCGAGCTCGCCGGCCGGGTGGTCGGGCACCTGGTGCAGCCCGGGCAGCCGGAGCAGGGCCACGGAGGAGGTCAGCGTCTCGGGCACGCCGGCGGTCCAGGCGCGCCAGGCGTCGAGCACGGCCGGGGCCTGCGCACCGGGGAAGTACAGCCCTCCGCCGTACAGCCGGGCGACCGGCATCAGGCGGAACTCCAGGGCGGTGACGATGCCGAAGTTCCCCTTGCCGCCGCGCAGCGCCCAGAACAGGTCGCCGTGCGTGTCGGGGGTGACGGTGAGGTGCTGCCCGTCGGCGGTGACGAGGTGGACGCGGGTGACGTGGTCGGCCGCGTAGCCGTACAGCCGGCCGAGCGGTCCGAGGCCGCCGCCGAGGGTGTAGCCGACGACGCCGACCAGGTGCGAGGAGCCGTTGAGCGGGGCCAGGCCGTGGTAGGCGGCGGTGGCGATGACCTGGTGCCAGCGGGCACCGGCCTCGACGCGGGCGATCCGGGCGATCGGGTCGACGGCGACCGCGTTCATCCGGTGCGTGGTGACCAGGACGGCGTCCTCGGCCGGGGCCGCGATGCCGTGGCCGGTGGCCTGTACGCCGACGGGAAGACCGAGTTCGGTGGCGAGGCGGACGGCGGCGGCGACGTCCTCGGCGGCGACCGCGCCCACCACGACGGCCGGCCGGTGCCGGCCGATCCGGTTGAAGCCGTCGAGTTCGGCCTCGTACCCCGGGTCGTCCGGGAGGAAGACCTCGCCCTTCACCTCGGAGACGAGCCGGTCCACCGCGCTGTCCGGGATGACGGAGTACTGAGGCTGGCGAGCCATGGACGGCCCCTCTCTCTGCGTACGGCGCTCGGCTCTGAGTGCCGTTGCCTGGAAACGCCCCGAGTCTTTCCCTGACGGGTGGGGCGCTCCATCCCCTGCGGAGGAGGGACTCCGCCCCGGCCTCCCCCCTCAGCTGAGGGGGAAGAACCGGGTCAGTGGCGGGTGGGCCCGGCGGTCGCCGGCTGCCCGAAGAGAAGCGTTTCGTCGGGGTGGGGCTGCTGGCCGGCCTGCTTGTCGGTGCCGCCGAGGATCAGGCTCTCGATCGACTGGAGCCGTTCGCCGGGGACGATGCCGAGCTCGTCGCGGAAACGGCGGTGGGTGTCGCGGAACAGGGCGAGGGCGTCCGCCGTCCGCCCCGAGCGGTACAGGGCGATCATCAGCTGGGCGATGAGCGTCTCGCGGAACGGGTGCTCGGAGACGTGGTGGGTGAGTTCGCCGAGGACCCTGCGGTGGTAGCCGAGCCGCAACTCCAGCTCGTAGCAGTCCTCCAGGGCGGAGTGGTAGTCCTCGTGGTACTTGAGGGCGACGGTGTCCAGGAGCGGACTGCCGAGCCCTTCGCCGAGAGGCCCCCGCCACAGGGCGAGGGCCTCTCGGTAGAGCGACGCCAGTTCCAGGTCGGGACGGTCCGCCGCCCCGCCTCTGGCGCGGGATATGAGCTGTCCGAAGCGGTGCAGGTCGATGGTGGCCTCCGGAGCGCGCAGCCGGTAACCGGTCTTGTGCGTCTCGATGGTCGCGGGCACGTCGCCGGCCGCGAACTGGCGGCGCAGCGAGGACACGCAGATACGGATCTGACTTCGGGCCGTGGCGGGTGGCGAGTCGCCCCAGATCGCACGGATGAGCCGGTCGACGGCCACCACCCGGTTGCCTTCCAGTAACAGCATGGTCAGCAGAATGCGCTGACGGTTTCCACTGAGCTTCACCTCGCCGTGCGGACCCTGCACGACAAGGGCGCCCAGCGCGAGAAAAGCCGGTTCTCTGGTCATGGATCTTCCCCCAAGATCGGATTGCCGGTGAATTGGTGGAGGTGCGGTTCCGGCGCTCACCAGCTGGGCAGCAACTTTATTGCCCAGCCTTCCGGAGTAGCCAGTCGGTGGCTGATTTCCCTACCCAGAGATGTCAATTCGTCGAGAACCCTCGCCCGGTCGAGCCGCCCCGCGTCGAGGGCGCGCAGACCGGAACGATTGGTCAGCTCGATCACCCGAATCTTGGCCGGATCGTCATCGGCGGCCACGAACACGTCGACGGGATGACCGTCGATCAGGCCCCGGTAGATCGACTCGGCGTCACCGGCGGCACAGGCCCGCACCCAACGGGCGCCCGGGGCGGCGGCCATCAGGTCGCCCATCTCCGTGCCGTGCGGCCCGACCCGCGGCACGGTCACCTCGACGAGCACCTTTCCGGTCAGCGTACGGCGGTGACGGCGCAGCAATTCCAGTGACTCGGCCCGGTCCAGGGCCAGGAACACCAGCCCCGGACCCAGCGCCGCGCGGGTCGTCGCGCTCACCACGACCCCCGGGGTTCCGGCCATCGCCTCACGGGCCGCCCGCCGCGCCCGGCCGGCGCCGCGCCCGGCACCCCGGCCCGCGCCGCGGTCGGCGAGCAGGACGACCGCTCCGGCCACCGCCGCCCGGCGCGCCATCGCCCTGCCCATCGCGCCCGCGCCGATGATGCCCACCCTCATACGCGTTCCCCACCGCCTGCCGGAAAGTTCCGTCCGAAAAGTTTGGGAATTCTCCCGCGGTCCCCCATCCGTTTCATCCCCGCATTCGAGGGGGGTCGCGGCGGACGCTCCGCGTCTTCAAATGGTTGACCGCGTACGAGGCATGTCTTCCGCCTTTTTTCCGAACCCCTCAAGTGAGGGGTTGGCGCTCCGCCCGCGGACTGTCAGGATCAAGGGGTGACCAGTGACCGTGTTTCCCGAATCGAGATCGGCCGCGCCGAACTGCTCGCGCGGGCCGCGAAGAGCGGCGACGCGCTCGGCATGTTCGCCGAGGCGTCCCATCACGTGCGCCGGCTCATCCCGTACGACGCCGCCGTCTGGCGCGTCACGGACCCCGAGACCGGCATGATGGCCGCCCCCATCCGCGCCGAGAACCTCGACGAGCACGGCTGCGCCGTCTACTGGGAGACCGAGCTCTTCACCGAGAACGTCAACCTCTTCCGCGACCTCGCCCAGGCCAAGGTGCCGGTCGCCGGACTGCGCGAGGCCACCGGCGACCTGCCGGCCCGCAGCAGCCTCTACCACTCCTTCATGAAACCCCGCGGCCTCCAGGACGAGTTACGGGCCGTGCTGCGGGTCGGCGGCCGCCCGCACGGCCACATCAGCCTCTTCCGCGCCCACGGCCGCCCCGCGTTCGGCGCCTCCGAGTCCCGGCTGATCGAGAGTCTGGTCACTCCGCTGGCCCGCCGGCTGCGCTCCTTCGCGGGCACCGCCCCACAGCCCCTGCCCGACGGCCTGCACGGACCGGGACTGCTGCTCTTCGACGCCTCCGGCGCCCTGCTGTCCGCCAACGACGACGCCCGCGCCCACCTCGCGGACCTGCCCGAAGGCCCCGCCGTCACCACCGCGGGACTCAGCGTGCCCGCCTGGGTCCAGGCCACCGCGCTCAAGGCCCGCGCCATCTCCCAGGACCGCGACCGCGGCCACGCCCGCGTACGGGTCCGCACCCGCAGCGGCCACTGGCTGGTGTGCCACGCCTCCTGCCTGCGCGAGGCGGACGGCGGCCTCGGCCCGTCGGCCGTGGTCATCGAGCCGGCCAAGACCTCCGAGATCGTGCCGCTGATCGTGGACGCCTTCGAACTGACCGACCGGGAGACCGAGGTGACCCAGTGCATCGCGCGCGGGCTGCCCACCGGGAAGATCGCCGAGCAGCTCCACCTGTCGCCGCACACCGTCCGCGACTACATCAAGGGCATCTTCGAGAAGGTCGGCGTCTCCAGCCGGGGCGAGCTCGTGGGCAAGCTGTTCACGGAGTACTACGCGCCGTTCGCGGAGCGCGGCATCGTCCGCGTCCACGACTGACGTCCACGACGGAGACCTCCACCCCACACCTTCCGCGTCACCTCGGCTTCGGCGCGCGGCCTCCTCGCATCCACCCCGTATGCGCCCCGTATCGGTTTCTCCGAAAGGGCTGTGTCCTGGGTCACGTTCCAGTTGAATGTTGCCGGGGGGTGCCCGCATGAGTGGCTCTGCGAGTGACACGGCCGACACGGCGAGGGTTCCCGGTGTTCCGGGAGCCGATCTTCTCGCCGCCCTGCTGGACGGCATGGACGCGGCGCTCTGCGCGCTCGACGCGTCCGGGACCGTCACCCACTGGAACCGGGAGGCCGAGCGGATCCTCGGCTGGAGCGCCCGCGAGGCCGTCGGGCGGCGCGGCTTCGACGGCTGGGCGGCCCGCACCGCCGACGCCGAGGAGACGCTGGCCCGGCTGCTGCGCGCGATGACCGCGCCCGGCCGGCAGGTCCACGAGTTCGCGCTGCTGCGCAAGGACGGCGGCCGGGTCCTCGTCCGCACCCAGACCGCCGGCGTGCGCGGTGCCGACGGACAGCCGGCCGGGGTGTACTGCGCGTTCAGCGAGGTGCACGTCCAGATCGACCTGGAGCGGTCCCTCGCGCTGAGCGAGGCGCTGCTCGCGGACGCGGCCTGGGGCGTCGTCCTCGTCGACGTCGACCTGCGCCCCGCCGTCGTCAACGGCTACGCCGCCCGCGCCCTCGGCGCCTCCCGCGGCTCGCTGCTCGGCCGCCCCCTCGGCGAACTCGTCACCCAGGGCGTGGAGGAGCTCGAAGGCGCCCTCCAGCACGTGCTGGCCGCGGGCTCGCCGCCCGCGCCCGCCGACATGTGGGTCACCCTGCGCGGCGCCCGCGGCGAGCGCCGCCGCTGCTGGCGCTGCGGTTTCGTACGGCTGGCCTCCCCGCTCGCCGAGGAACCCGAGCCGGTCCCGCTGGGCGTCGGCTGGCTCTTCCAGGACGTCACCGAGGCCCGCCTCGCCGAACAGGACGCGGACCGGCTGCGGTTCCGCTGGAGCCAGCTGCACCGCGCGGGCGCGGCCGCCGCCGAGTGCGAGGACCCGCTCCGGGCCGCCGCCGTCCTCCTGGACTTCGCCCTCGCCGGCTTCGCCGACCACGTCCTGGTCGACCACACCGCCCCCGGCGACCGCCTGGTCCGGGCCCTCGCGACCCCGAGCGGCGCCCCCGGCCCGGTCGCCCCCGTCGCCGCCGGCGGCATCCCGCTGCGCTACGCCCCGGCCCACCCCGCCCTCCAGGCCCTCGCCCGCCAGGGCCCCACCCGCGCCAGCGCGTCCCCCGGCACCCCCCGGTGGGCCACCGACCGCCTCTGGCCCACCGACACCGCCCACGCCCTCTGCGTCCCCCTGCGCGCCCGCGCCCGCACCGTGGGCGTCGCCACCTTCCTCCGCTCCCCGTCGCGCCCGGCCTTCGAACGCGAGGACGCCGAATACGCGGAGACGGTCGCGGCCCGGGTGGCGGCGTCGCTGGACGCGGCGGCGGGCTGAACCCGGCGGGAACACAGGGGGCCGCGGCGAGGGTTCGCCGCGGCCCCCGCGGCGTCCGACTGTCGTTCGCCTGTGCGATCATCGCCGCATTCCTGATGCCATCACCCCGGGGGGGACCGGAATGTACCCTCGCGTGCCCGTACGCACGAGATTCCGCCACAGAACCGGAAGACCGGCCGCGTACCTCACCACGCTCCTTGCCGCACTGTCCACGCTGCTGACCTTCGTGCTGCCCGCGCAGCAGGCCACGGCCGCCGACGCCACCACCCCGTGCACGCGGACGGCGGACGCCGTCGTCGGCTACAACCGGGGCGCACTCGACACCGCCGACGCGGTCGACTGTCTGAAGCTGCCGTTCCCGGCCGGCGCCGCGATCGTGGTGGTCGACGACCGGCTCGGCGGGTCGTGGGGCGTGGCGCCCGCGATCGTGGACTCGACCGGAGCCCAGATCTGCGGCCCGTCGAACACGCGGAGCGGCACCTGCCGGCTGGGCGGCACCGCCCCGCACTACGCGAAGCTGTGGTCGGTCTCCGCGAACGCGCCGACCCCGACGCCGTACGCCCTGTTCCTCCAGCGCGTCGACGAGCCCGCGGACGGCAAGGGCATCTGCCCGGTCCTTCCGGCCGGTGACTTCACCGCCGCAACCGCCGCGTCCCGCTTCTCCACCGCGAACGGCACCTTCGCCGCCTGCGCCGACATCCCGGCCGGCGACCACTCCCTGAAGGAGCTCGTCCAGATCCACAAGGTGAGCGGCGGCACGGACTCCCTCGCCCGCTTCTGGGTGGTCGAGGACACCGGCCGCCCGATCTGCGAGGTGGCGGACCAGCGCAACGGATGGGCCGCCTGCGAGCTCGTCGCCGGCAGGTCCTACCGGGTGGTCGCCGCCGGACACGTGGCATCGGGTGAGTTCGACCTCGTCCGCCGTGACGTCACCGCGACCGCCAAGGGCTGCGTGACCACTCCGGCGACCGCCGTCGGCGCACCGGCCGCCACGGGCACGCTCCCCGCGCCCGGCACGCCCGTCTGCCGCCAGGTGACCACCACCGACACCCGTGACGTGCTGTACGTCAACGAGCGGGACGGCTTCAACGAAGCCCGCCACACCGTCTACGGTCCCGCCGGCCAGCTCTCCTGCAACACCACGTACGAGGACTGCGGCGTCACGGGCGCGACCCGCTACCAGGTCGTCGTCACCCCGGGGTGGAACAGCGTCCACGCCGGTCAGCCGTACCGCCTCGACGCCATGCGCATCGCCGGCGCCGCCGGCCCGGCTCCCGAATGCGCCCGCCCGGCCAACATCAGTTACGGCTACGGGCCGATCACCGGCGTCCTCGACGAGCAGCACACCGCCGTGTGCGCGGGTCTGGAGACGTACCAGCACGACCGGTACGACGCGGTCGTGAAGGACACCGACCGGGACGGGCGCGGCGCCGTCCTCTCCCTGTACGACGGGTCCCTCGACCGCTGCACCGACCGGGACATCGAGATCGACTGCTACCTCGGCGACCCCGTCACGGGGCAGCCGAAGCCGACCGTGATGGTGCTCGGCCTGCGCGAGTGGAACTCCCGCTCCGCCTACTCCGCCGAACTGGTCTGCACCGTCCAGGTCTGCGGCGCCGACCCCATCGCCTTCCGGGACGTCAGCCACCGGACCGCCGCGAGCGGCACCAAGCCGCACGTGGTCCTGTCGGGCACGGCGCTCAGGGCCGAGCACCGGCTGCGGATCGAGCACCCGTCCGGCGCGCGGATCGAGAGCACGACCGTCTCGGTGGACGTCACCCGTGAGAACCTCGTCGCCGCACTCGACCTGACCGGTGCGCCCGTCGGCGTCTGGGCGCTCTCGGTGGTGAACGAGGCGGCGTTCGACGACAAGGTCACCCCGCTCGGCACCTTCACGGTCACCAGCGCGGCCACGAACGGTCTGGGCGTGTTCCACGCGATGCCCCCGACCCGTCTGATGAACACCATGGCGGGACTGGGCGTGGCGCAGGGCAAGGTGGGGGGCGGCAAGACCGTCACCCTTCAGGTGACTGGAAAGTCCGGTATCCCGGCCGCGGGTGTCTCGGCGGTCGTCATGAACGTGACGGCCGTGGCGCCGACGGCGACCGGTTACGTGTCGGTCTTCCCGGCCGGCACCACGCGTCCGGCGACGTCGAACCTGAACTTCACGGCGGGCCGGACCATCCCGAACCTGGTGGTGGTGCCGGTCTCGGCGGACGGGAAGGTCAGCTTCTACAACCACTCCGGTTCGGTGGACCTGCTCGCGGACGTGTCCGGCTACTACGTGACGGACGGTTCGGGGGCGACGTACAAGCCGGTCGGCCCGACCCGGGTCCTGAACACGATGGCGGGCCTGGGCGCCCCGAAGGCCAAGCTGGCCGGCGGGCAGACGGTCACCCTCCAGGTGACGGGCACGGCCGGCATCCCGGCCGACAGTGTGAAGGCGGTCGCGATGAACGTGACGGCGGTGGCGCCGACGGCGACCGGCTATGTGTCGGTCTTCCCGGCGGGCACGGCCCGCCCGGCGACCTCGAACCTCAACTTCACCGCCGGGACGACGATCCCCAACATGGTGATCGTGCCCGTGTCGGCGGACGGGAAGGTCAGCTTCTACAACCACTCCGGCTCGGTCGACCTGCTCGCCGACGTGGCCGGCTACTTCACGACGGACGGTTCGGGCTCGGCGTTCAAGCCGATGACCCCGACCCGCGTCATGAACACCTCGGTCGGCCCCGGCAAGACCGTCACCCTGCCGATCGCGGGCACCTCCGGCATCCCCGCCACCGGCGTGACGGCGGTCGTCATGAACGTGACGGCCGTCGCCCCGACGGCGACCGGCTACGTGTCCGTCTTCCCCGACGGCGCCCCGCGCCCGGCGACGTCCAACCTGAACTTCACCGCCGGGACGACCATCCCCAACCTGGTCGTCGTCCCGGTCGTGAACGGGAAGGTGAGTTTCTACAACCACGCGGGGACCGTGGGGCTGCTGGCGGATGTCGCCGGCTACTACGTGTCCTAGGACCTGACAGAGAACGACGGAAGAACGCGGGGGCCGCGGCGAGAACTCGCCGCGGCCCCCGCACCCGTTTCCGGCCTCGGTGGCGCGATCCTCAGTGGCGGAAGAAGATGCGGTCCCCGTACTCCGCCATCACCCGCCCGTTCCACTCGTGGCCGCCGTCCACGTTCCCCGACCGCAGCAGCGGCGGCTCGATGCCGAGCCGGACCATCTCCTCGGCCGCCGCGGCCATCGTGGCCTGCATCAGGGCACTGGTGACGACCGTCGAGGCGGGTGCGAAGGGGGCCTCGATGCCCTCGTGGGTGAGCTCGGCGTCGCCGACGGCGATGTGGGAGTCGAGGACGATGTCGCAGTGGTCCTTCAGATAGGTGCCCGAGACGTGCCGGGACCTGGTCTCCGTCGCGTACGCCACCGAGGTCACCCCGATCACGGTGAGGCCCAGGGCGCGCGCGTTCATCGCCATCTCGACCGGCAGGGCGTTGCGGCCCGACAGGGAGATGACGATCAGGACGTCGCCGGAGCGGGCGGGGGAGGAGTCGAGGACCGCGCCGGCCAGTCCGTCGACGCGCTCCAGGGCGGAGCCGAGGGTGGCGGGCATGACGTCGACGCCGACGACACCGGGGACGGCCAGCAGGTTCATCAGGGCGAGGCCGCCGGCCCGGTACACGACGTCCTGCGCCGCGAGCGACGAGTGGCCCGCGCCGAACGCGAAGAGCCGGCCGCCCGCGGCGACCGCCTCGGCGATGGCGGTACCGGCGGCCGCGATGTCCTCCGCGTCCTCGTCCCGCACCTTCTGGAGCAGCCCGATGGCGGCGTCGAAGAACTGTCCGGCCAGCTTGCTCTCGCCCATGGCGGCGGCTCCTTCTCGTCGTGGTCGCCGATCACGGTGCGGTCTGGACCATTGCTCTGTCAATACCGCCTCGGCTCGGTTCACCCCGGCACGCCACGGTTGTCGGTGCGATGCGCAAGAATTGGTGCAGGGCCAGCGCACGACTCATCGAGGGGCACGTATGTCCGGACTGATCGACACCACGGAGATGTATCTCCGCACCATCCTTGAGCTTGAGGAGGAAGGTGTTGTCCCCATGCGCGCCCGTATCGCCGAGCGGCTGGACCAGAGCGGTCCGACCGTCAGCCAGACGGTGGCGCGCATGGAGCGCGACGGTCTGGTGGCCGTCGCGAGCGACCGACACCTGGAGCTCACGGACGAGGGCCGCCGCCTGGCCACCCGCGTGATGCGCAAGCACCGGCTCGCCGAGTGCCTGCTCGTCGACGTGATCGGCCTGGAGTGGGAGCAGGTCCACGCGGAGGCGTGCCGCTGGGAGCACGTGATGAGCGAGGCCGTGGAGCGCCGGGTCCTCGAGCTGCTGCGCCACCCGACGGAGTCGCCGTACGGCAATCCGATCCCGGGCCTGGAGGAGCTGGGCGAGAAGGCCGAGGCGGAGTCGTTCCTGGACGACTCGATGGTCTCGCTGGCCGACCTGGACGCCGGCGGCGAGGGCAAGACCGTGGTCGTCCGCCGGATCGGCGAGCCGATCCAGACCGACGCCCAGCTGATGTACACGCTGCGGCGCGCGGGCGTGCAGCCCGGCTCCGTGGTGTCGGTGACGGAGTCCCCGGGCGGCGTCCTGGTGGGCAGCAGCGGCGAGGCGGCCGAGCTGGACGCGGAGGTCGCGGCGCACGTCTTCGTCGCCAAGCGCTAGAGCCACCCGCCGGGCCAGATTTCCGACGGGCCCGTTTTACGGCGGAATCGCCACGCCCACGGCCCTTCCCGTGCCACGCTGGTGCGATGAGGGTCGTCCTTCGTACGACAACGGTGAACCCCGGCGCCCTGAGGCGCCGGGGTCCGTCCTCCCCTGTGCTGACCCGGAGCCCCGAGCTCCCAGGGTCATTCCCCTCGGACCGTTTTCCCCGAGCGGTCCGCCTCCCGCTGAACATCTCCCCTCGGTCCCGGCCGTCAATCCTTGAGTGCTGTCACTCGAACGTGGGGTGTTGAGCGGCAGAAGCGCATTTTCGAATACGGGTTCGATAGTCTGGCGCGGTTCCACGGGGCCATGGGAAAGAGGGGGTGCCGAGCAGCATGGTGCGACGACTCGACGTCACGGGGGCCGACGGCGTACGCCTGGCGGCCTGGGACTTCACGGAACAGACCGCGCCGCAGAGCGGCTCCGGCGTCTTGCTCCTCCACGGCCTGATGGGCAGCGCCTCCCACTGGGAGCCGGCCGCCCGCTGGCTCGCCGCGCGCCACCGCACGATCGCCCTGGACCAGCGCGGCCACGGCCACAGCGAGAAGCCCGCCGCCGGCCCCTTCACCCGCGAGGCGTACGTCGCCGACGCCGCCGCCGTCGTCGAGCGGCTCGGCCTCGGCCCGGTCACCGTGGTCGGCCACTCCATGGGCGCGCTCACCGCCTGGCAGCTCGCCGCCGAGCACCCCGACCTCGTCCGGGCCCTGGTCATCTGCGACATGCGGGCCTCCGCGCTCGGCGCCGCGTCGCAGCGCGAGTGGCAGGACTGGTTCCGCCGCTGGCCCGTCCCCTTCCCCTCGCTCGACGCCGTCCGCCGGTGGTTCGGCGAGGAGGACCCCTGGGTGGAGCGCCCCCGCCCCGCCCGCGGTGCCTTCTTCGCCGAGGTGATGGCCGAGCACCCCGACGGCTGGCGGCCCGTCTTCGACCCCGCCCAGATGCTCGCCTCCCGCGCGACCTGGGTCCATGACGCCCACTGGGACTCCCTGGCCCAGGTCCGCTGCCCCACCCTCGTCGTCCGCGGCCTCGACGGCGAACTGGGCCGCGCCGAGGCCCAGGAGATGGTCCGCGTCCTCCCGCGCGGCGCCTACGCGGAGATCCCCGACGCGGGTCACCTCCTCCACTACGAGCACGCCGAAGCCTGGCGCGAGGCGGTGGAGCCCTTCCTCAACGGCGTCCTCACCTCGTGACCGTGACGCCTCCGCGTGGGCGTCGAAGGCCTCGCGGGGGCCGCTGTGGACGACCACCGCCACGGCGGTGCCGATGGCGTGCGGCATGTCCAGGATTGCCCCGTCGAGCGCCGCCCCCCACCGGCACCAACAGCCCGCGCACCGCCGCGTAGTCCGTGAGGCACACCACCACCAGCGGCCCGGCCTCCACCGCCTCCCGCACCGAGGGGGGCGAACCGCGCGCCCGCCGCGAGGAGCGGCTCGGCCCGGGCGGCCGTGCGGTTCCACACCGTCGTCTCGTACCCCTCCCGCAGAAACGCCTCGGCGAGCGCCCGCCCCATCCGGCCCAGACCGATGACCGTCACACGCTTGCATCTGCTGCCCTGCGTCTCGGGCGACGCCCGCGAACTGCCCACCTGCCCCGAGACCTTCGACATCCTCAGCGTCCGCCTCCGCGTGCTCGACGAACGCGCGGAGACCCTCGACCGCTCCCGGGTCGCCCTGCGCGGCTTCGTCAGCGCCACGGCCCGCCGGGCGGGCTGGAGCGTGCCTTGTCGGCCAGGCCGAAAAGGGAACGGGTGAACCGGCCATTCCTCTCACGCTCCGTTGACGGCCCGTCACTCTCCGCCTGAGCATTGCGTGTCCATGCCAGCAACGGATCGAGGTATCACGTGTTCGGCATACGCAAGAGACGCTCGTACCCCGCCGTCGGCTTCGCCGCCGCGGCCCTCCTCCTTCTCCCCGTCGCCGCCGAGGCCGCCGAGGCCCCCGAGGCGTCGACCACCCGGGTCGCCGCCCAGGCGGCGGCGACGGCCGTCGAGCACACCGTGCCGGCCGGCACGGCGGCGCGGGCGGCGGAGTACTGGACCCCCGAGCGGATGGCCGCGGCCATCCCGGCCACGCCCGCCCAGCCCTCGGCGGCCGACCGTCCCGGAGCGCCCGCCCCCTCGGCGCCGCAGAAGCCGACCGGCCCGGCGGCGACCGGCTCCGACCCGGTGGCGGGCGCCGCGGCCGCGGTCGGCGGCATCAAGGTGGCGGTCACCGCGACCCGGGTCGTGGGCAAGGTCTTCTACCGCGCATCGGACGGCAAGGACTACGTCTGCTCGGGCTCGGCCGTCAACAGCACCAACAAGAACATGGTGTTCACCGCCGGCCACTGCGTCCACGGCGGCCCGGGCAAGTCGTGGGCGTCCAACTGGCAGTTCGTGCCGTACTACGACCACGGATCGCGCCCCTACGGCACCTGGTGGGCCGAGACCCTCGTCGCCTTCAACGGCTGGATCAACGACGGCAACTTCGGGTACGACGTCGGCATCGTCATCACCTCCCCGAACGCGAGCGGCGAACTCGTCAACGCCGTCGGCGGCCTGGGCATCCAGTGGAACCACCCCAAGGACCGCTACATGACGGCCATGGGATACCCGCAGGGCCCGCCCTTCGACGGCCAGTGGCAGTACTACTGCGCCGCGACGACCTCCCAGCGCAGCTGGTGGACCACCGACCAGATCAAGATGCCGTGCAACATGACCGGCGGATCGAGCGGCGGCCCCTGGATCCACGGCAAGGACGACAACGTCTACTACAGCGGCTGGGTCAACGGCGTGAACAGCAACGTCGACAACAAGGACAGGCCGACGGAGATGCGCTCGCCGTACTTCGCCACATGGGTGGGCGACGCGTTCAACAAGTACTCGACCTACTAAGGGGCGTCGGGGTCAGGGCCCCTACGGGCCCTGGGACCCCGGCCTCGGAGGCGGAACACCATGGCGCGCTCAGCGGCACACGGCAGCACGTTCGTCCTCGTCACCGCCGTGCTGCTGGGCGCGCTGACCGCCTGCGGGGCGGCGGGGGGCGGCGGCGCCGCCCCCGAGGAGGAGGGGCCGTCGCCCTGCCCCTCCTCCTCCACCACCCCGCCGGCGGCCTCGGCGACCCCGACCCCGAGCCCGGCCCCGACCGGTTCCCCCGGCGACAGCCGGACCCACCCCGTGGACCCGGATCCCGAGCGGAACTGCCTCATCGAGAGCGGGATCCCCGACATGCCGGTGGACCCCTGAGCGCGAAAGACCCCAGATTTCTGGGATGGGCCCGTGGCGCGCGGACTGTCAGTCTGAACGCGCCATGAGCCGAACTCGCAGTAAGGAAAACCGGCATGTCGATACGTTCCCGGTTGGCCGCCGTGACCGCCGCCCTGGCGCTCGGGGCGGGCCTGTTCACCGCCGTCCCGACCGCCCACGCGCAGAGCATCTGTGACGGGCCGGAGCCGCCCTCGTGGTGCGACGGCGGCGGCGTCGAGGACCCGCCGGTCGACTACGACCCGCAGGGCAAGCTGAACGCGGCGACCCGCGTCCCCGGCGGCATCAACGTCTCCGGCTGGGCCTCCGACCCCGACGCCACCGGACCGGTCCGCGTGAAGATCACCGTGGGCGGCACCTGGGTCGCCACCCTGGACGCCAACCAGTCCGGCGGAGCCTTCTCGGGGTTCGTCGCCGTCCCCACCGCCACCGGGCAGGTCTGCGCCACCGCCCTGAACACGGGCTACGGCGTGGACACCGGCCTCGGCTGCTCGATCTCGGTGAACCACGACCCCGTCGGCCATCTGGACGGCTACCGGGTCGACGGCGGTTCGGTCACCATGTGGGGGTGGGCACTGGACCCGGACACCGCCCAGTCCACGCAGGTGTACGTCCAGTACAGCGACGGCAACACCTACGGGCCCTACCCGGCCAACCTGACGCGGACGGACGTCGGCTCGGCCCACCCGGGCTACGGCGACGCCCACGGGTTCCAGTTCACCTTCACCCCGACGCAGGTGCACCGCTGCTACACCGCCTGGGTCGTCAACGCGGTGGACCTCCACGCGGGTGCCGACAAGTCCGTCGGCGGCTACTTCTGCTCCTGACGCCGGTCGGTTCGACGCCCCGCCGTCAGAACGACAGGGCCGCGCTCTCCGCCGTACGGGCCCGGAAGTCGCACGGGTTGCCGTAGGTGGCCTCCCAGCTCACCCGCTGGCCCTGCCACACGCCGTCCCCGGTGACCGTCACCGGGTCCCACTCGCGCGTACAGGGGCGGTCGGCCGGTAACACGGTGAGCCGGTCGAAGTCACCGTCGGCGGCGGCCAGTTCCGCGCAGGCCGCTTCCGGGTCCGGGTGGGTGCCGCCGGGCGTCGGGGCGCAGGTCAGGGTGACGGCGCGCAGGGCCGTGGCCGTCGCGGGGCTCTCGCCCGCGCCGACCGTGAGGACGAGCGCCGACGGCGCGTACAGGCTCGCGGGCGCTGCCTCGGCGGTGCCGCCCGCTATCGAGGTACCGAGGAGGGTGAGGCCGGTGGCGGTGGCGAGCGCGGTGGCGCCCACGGCACGGAAGTAACGCACGGGAATTCCCTTTCGCTTGTGGCTACGGTTGGGTGCGGATGCGGAATGGAGTCTTGTCGGGGCGCAGCGTGATCGCACATCGGTGGCAGCTTTTCGGCCGCCTGTGCGATCCGGATGCGACCGACCGGTCGTTCGGCCAGTTGAGACGGGGTGAGGCGGCCCGGGGCGTGCCCTGGCCGCGCCCCACCGCGCCGGCGGTTCAACTCCGTACGATCCTCTGACCTCGAACGACGCGGAAAATGTTGGGAATTGGAGTAGTTCGGGACGGTCTCGATCGGCCGGAAGGTTGCCGCCGATCGGTGGCAGGAGCAGCACGACGGGCCGGGCCCCCACCCAGGAGACCCGGCCCGTCCACGGCGCCGCCCGTATCGACGTCAGCCCTTGCTGACCGCCGCAAGGATCTCCGGCAGCCGCCCCGCCACCCGCGGGGCCGCCACCTTCAGACCGCCCCACACGACCAGCGCCCCGTACAGCGCGCCGAGCGGCAGCACGGTCCACAGCAGCGCCCCCTCCCACAGGTGGAGGAGGACCGTGGCCGTGATCACCGGGGCGCACAGCAGCGCCGCGGCGAGCATGCCGCCGAAGATGGAGATCCAGGCGAGACCGCCCTGCCCCGGCGCCACGTTCTTGAAAGCGCCGTCCTGCGGGATGGAGTACGGGTAGTTCGCCGAGGCCACCGCACCCGTCGCCATCATCGCGCCGAGCAGCGCGAACGCCACGCCCAGCGCCTCCGGCAGCACGCTCCAGTCGCCGAGCACGCCCGCCGTCACCGTCGTCACCAGCGCCGTGTACGGCACGGTGACGGCGAGCAGGGCGAGGGCCCGGGCCCGCAGTTCGGCGTAGGCGTCGGCCGTCGTCGAGATGGTCTGCGCCACCATCCAGAAGGCGGAGGTGTCCTGGCCGAACTGGTTGTACATCTGGAGGCCGAGCATGCCCGAGGCGAAGCAGGCGAAGTAGACCGAGCCCGTGCCCTGCAACGCGTTGAAGAGCGGGACGATCGCCCCGACCGCCAGCGAGGACACCCACGCCGCCTTCGTCTTCGGGTCGCGCCAGATGTAGCGCAGGCTGCGCTCCATCACCGTGCCCGTGCGCCCGCCCGGCAGGACCCTGCCGAGCAGCCCGGCGGAGGCCGACTTCTCCTTCGCCGCGCCGGAGGCCGCGCCGATCGTCGAGCCGTCCGGCTCCACCATCAGCCGCACCAGCGACCGCTGCCACCAGTACGCGAGCCCGACCAGGGCAAGTGCGGAGAGCAGCAGCCTGGCGGCGGCGACCGCGTAGTCGCCGTCGCCCGCAGCGGCGATCGCGGACACCGCCGAGGCCGGCGGCAGCCAGGCCACGACCTCCGCGGCCGGCTCGAGCGTCGCGAGCCCACCGGCCTGGGTGAGGCGCTGCGCGCCGAAGTTCACCACCTGGATGCCGACCGCG
The DNA here is from genome assembly GCF_042901205.1 of Streptomyces sp. NPDC012769. NCBI lineage: Bacteria > Bacillati > Actinomycetota > Actinomycetes > Kitasatosporales > Streptomycetaceae > Streptomyces > Streptomyces sp. NPDC012769. The sequence goes on from NZ_JBIBCP010000006.1 coordinate 148,454, forward strand.
ATGACCAGACCGGACAGCACGGCCAGATCGCGGCCCTTGCGGGAGGTGAGGAGCCGTACGTTCGCGGCGGCGACCGCCCGCGACAGCGCCACGCACACGAGCACGACCAGCGGCACGGCGAGGACGGCGACGACCGTCCCCGCGACGCCCCGGGCCAGCGTCAGGGCCGCCCCGACCGTGACGCACAGGGTGAACACCGGGCCGATGCCGACCAGCGAGGCCACGAGCAGCGCCCGGACCAGCGGCCGGGGCAGCAGCGGCAGCATCACGAGCCGGGAGGGGTCGAGCGTCTCGTCGCCGCCCGGCACGAACAGCGGCATCACCGCCCAGGACAGCGCGAGGACGCCGGTGAGCAGGACGGTGACGACGACCGCGTCGTCGTCACCGCGCAGCAGGATCGCGCCGAGCAGCAGGAAGGCGGCGAAGACGGCGGCGAAGACGATCGAGGAGACGTACGCGGCGGTCCGGCTGCCCGACTGCTTCAGCCCGTTCTTCAGGAGCGACAGCTTGAGCCGTACGAAGACGGCGGTCAGCGACTCCGCGGCCGGCGCCGCGGATGACGACGCGGCCGCCGCGGCCGGCGGAGTGGTGGCGGTGCTCATCGGGCCGACCCGCCCAGCCAGTCCAGGGAGTCCCCGGCGTCGCCCCGCCCGTGCGCGCCGACCAGCTCCAGGAACGCGGCCTGCAGCGACGGCGCCGAGCCCCTCACCTGCTCCAGCGGGCCCTGCGCGCGGATCTGCCCGGCGGCCATCACGGCCACCCAGTCGCACAGCGACTCCACCAGCTCCATGACGTGGCTGGAGAACACGACGGTGGCGCCCGAGGCCGTGTACCGCTCCAGGACGCCGCGGATGGTCTGCGCCGAGACCGGGTCGACGCCCTCGAACGGCTCGTCGAGGAAGAGGACTTCCGGGTTGTGCAGCAGGGCCGCGGCCAGCCCGATCTTCTTCCGCATGCCGGTCGAGTAGTCGACGACCAGCTTGTGCTGCGAGCCGGCGAGGTCGAGCACGTCGAGCAGCTGGGTCGCGCGCTTGTCGACCTCCGCGCCGGGCAGTCCGCGCAGCCGCCCGCTGTACGCGAGGAGTTCCCGGCCCGAGAGCCGCTCGAAGAGCCGCAGCCCCTCCGGCAGGATGCCGATCCTGGACTTCACCCGGGCCACGGACTCGGGGTCGGCCCACACGTCGTGGCCGGCCACCCGGATGCGCCCGGCGTCGGGCCGCAGCAGGCCCGTGATCATCGACAGAGTGGTGGTCTTGCCGGCGCCGTTGGGCCCGACGAGTCCGATGAACCGGCCCGCGGGCAGGACCAGATCGATCCCGTTCACCGCGATCTGCTGGCCGAAGCGCTTCCACAGCCCCTCGACATGAACGGCGGGCACCGCACCGGATCCCGGTGCACCGCCCGCCGCTTCGAACACTCCGTCAAATGCCTGGTCAGGCATCATGTTGCGTCAACCCTTCGGTTGTCCCCGTACAGTCGGGAACCACCTTACGGCTGAGCGTCTTTCCGGCCACATGGCCAAAGGCGCACAGGACCTCAGGCGCACATGACCAGAGGCGCACAGGGCCTCAGGCGCTACGCCCGCCGGCTGCGCGCGTCCGCCGCCTCGCGCCCGCACGCGTACGCCAGCGGGCTGATCAGCTCCTCCGCGTCCGGCAGCCAGCGGTTCGCCGGGGTGGGCTTGCGGGCCCACTGCACCGCGCCGAAGCCGCCGACCCGGGTCGGCGGCGCCGCCACGTAGAACCCCTCGCCGCGCGTGACCAGGTCGATCGAGGTGGGGACCCAGCCCAGCTTGCGGACCAGGTCCGGCACCTTGGCCGCGGCGCCGGGAAGCACGAAGAAGAACATCCGGCGGTCCGGGGTGCAGGTCACCGGGCCGAGCGTCAGCTCCATGCGCTCCATACGGGCCAGGGCGAGGAAGCCGGCGGACTCGGGGACCTCGATCGCGTCGAAGGTGCGGCCGGTCGGCAGCAGGATCGACGCCTTCGGCTGCTTCGACCACATCCGCCGGGCCCCGACGGCGCTGCCCGTCGCCTGGGTCGACCAGTCGGGCCTGGCCGGGTGGGCACCCGGCGCCGGACACGCCTCCGCGCCGCAGGAGCAGCGCTCCCTGCCCTCGACCGCCTCCAGCCAGGTCCCGGGGAACACGTCCCAGTGCCGCTCTTCCGCGTACCGCACGGCGCTGTCCAGCAGCAGCTCGCCTCGCTGCTTGGGGATCTGTGCGGCTTCCGTGACTCCGATGGTCTCTTCCACGTCGAACTCAACTCCCGCCGCCACCTGGGGTTACGGGCCCGGCGGAGAGTGGGGTGGCGCATCGATCCTGCATACGGGGCGCACGGGTGCACGCGTGGGGGCGCGCGTGGGGCCGGGGAGCGGCGGGCGGGTACGCACCTGTGGGGGGCGTCGGCGCGTGCCGTGCCGTGCCGCGCCGGTGAGCGTGCCGGTGCCGTACGGCCGACGTGTCCGGTTTCGCGTGTTCACATCTGCATTGACCAGATATCTGCAGGGCATTGATCAGCCAGTCGATCACACATGCCGGCCTCAGGGGGTAGTCATCATGGCAGCCAGGCCACTCGTCGCACGCCAGCCCAACGAACGGTTGCAGGCGCTCATCCAGGAGGCGGGGTGCTCCAACGCAGGCCTCGCACGCAGGGTCAACATGGTCGGCGCGGAGCGCGGCCTCGACCTGCGCTACGACAAGACGTCGGTGGCTCGCTGGCTGCGCGGCCAGCAGCCGCGTGGACGGGCGCCCGGCATCATCGCCGAGGCCCTCGGCCGCAAGCTCGGCCGCACCGTCACCATCGACGAGGTCGGTATGGCCAACGGCCGCAACCTCGCCTCGGGCGTGGGGCTGCAGTTCGCGCCCACCGTGCTCGGGGCGATCGAGCAGGTCTGCGAGCTGTGGCGCAGTGACGTGGGCCGGCGCGACTTCCTGTCGGGCTCGACGGTCGCCGCCTCCGCGCTGGTCGAGCCCAGCCGTGACTGGCTGATCACCGGCGCGGACCCGCAGGTGGCGCGGGCGGCCGGGGCGCGGGTCGGAGCCTCGGACGTCGAGGCGGTACGGGCGATGACGGCCGCCCTCGTCGACCTGGACCGGCAGTTCGGCAGCGGACACGTGCGGCCGGTGGTGGTCCACTACCTCAACAGCGTGGTGTCGGGGATGCTCTCCGGCTCCTATCGGGAGTCGGTGGGACGGGAGTTGTTCGCGGCGGCCGCCCGACTGACCGAACTCGCCGGGTACATGGCCGTCGACACCGGCCAGCCGGGCCTGGCCCAGCGCTATTACATCCAGGCGCTGCGGCTCGCCCAGGCAGCGGGCGACCGGGCCTACGGCGGTTATGTGCTGGCCGCCTCGATGAGCCACCTGGCGGCGCAGCTCGGCAACCCGAGGGAGATCGCGCAGCTGGCGCGGGCGGCGCAGGAGGGCGCGCGCGGGCAGGTCCCGCCGCGCGCCGAGGCGATGTTCCTGGCGGCGGAGGCCCGCGGACACGCCCTGCTCGGCGACGCGCACGCCTTCGGCCGGGTGGCGGGCCAGGCCGAGGAGGCCCTGCGGCGGGCCGACCCGGAGTCGGGCGACGACCCCGCGTGGATCGCCCACTTCGACGACGCCTATCTCGCGGACGAGCTGGCGCACTGCCACCGCGACCTCGGCCAGGCCCGCGAGGCGGCCCGCGCGGCCGAGCGCTCCCTCGCCGGCCACCCGGAGACCCGCGCCCGGCGGCGGGCGATCGGCCTGGCGCTGCTCGCCTCGGCCCAGATCCAGCAGCGCGAGGTCGAGGAGGCCTGCCGCACGGGCACGCGCGCCCTGGAACTCCTGTCGACCCTGCGGTCCTCGCGGGGCGCGGAGTACCTGGACGACCTGAAGGAGCGCCTGGAGCCGTACGGAAGGGAGACGGCGGTACGGGAGTTCGGCGCGCGGCTCGACCTGTACGCGGCGGCTTAGGGGGTGTCCCGCCGATCTTCCCGGGGCGCGAGGTAGGTCACACGAGTCTCGGACGCGTGTGCGGCGGGCGGGGCGCACCCGGTAGCGTGAGCCGACGATTCCGTAGTTCCGTAGGTCCATCAGTAGGAGTCCCGGTGACGCACAGCGGACAGGGTCCGGAGCCGCAGTATCCGGCCGCGCAGCCCCTCCCACCTGAGGTGACCCCTGGTGGCCCCTCGGACGCCCAGGCGACCCAGTACCTGCCGCCGATCCCGGCCCAGCCGCCGGCCGCGCCTCCGGCCGCCCAGCCGGGGTACGGCTACCCGCAGGCGGCCCAGGGCGGCTACGGCTACCCGGGTCCGGACGCGCAGGCCACGCAGTACATAGCGCCCGTCGCCCCGCAGGCACCCCAGGCCCCGCAGGCGGAGGCGGCGACGCAGTACCTCCCGCCGGTCCCCGGCGGCCCGGCGGGAGGTCCCGCCGGCCCCGACGCGCAGGCGACCCAGTACCTGGCACCCGTACAGCAGTCGGGTCCACAGCCGGGCCCGCACCCGGGCCAGCCGGGCCAGCCGGGCCCGCAGGGTGGTCCGCAGCCCGGGTACGGGGAGCGGCCGCCGCTCGCCGACTTCGACAACCTGTTCCGCAGCGACACCCCGCGCCCCGCGCCGGCGCCCGCGCCCGCTCCCGTACCGCAGCCGGGTTACGGCTACCCGCAGCCGCCCCAGCACCACCAACAGCCGCCGCAGCCGCCGCAGCAGTACGGCGGCGGCTTCCAGGACGCGTACTACGACGACGAGCCCGAGCCACCGCGCCGGAAGTCGCCGGTCGCGCTGATCGCGGCCGTGGTCGCGGGCTGCGCCGTGGTCGGACTCGGGGCGGGGGCGCTGCTCAGCGGCGGGGACGAGGACAAGGACAAGAAGACCGACAAGGCCGGTCAGAACGTGGCCGCGAGCTCGGCCGCGCCCTCCGGCGGGCCGAGCGAGCAGTCGGCCGACCCGGCCGAGGCGCAGGCGAAGGCGCTCGACAAGCTGCTCGCGGACAGCAACAACAGCCGCGACGCGGTGATCCGTTCCGTCGAGGCGATCAAGAGCTGCCGGAACCTCGACCAGGCGGCGACCGATCTGCGTGGTGCGGCCGAGCAGCGCCGCGGGCTCGTCACCCGGCTCCAGTCCCTGTCGGTGGACCAGCTGCCGAACAGCGCGGCGCTGACCGGGGCGCTCACCCGGGCGTGGCAGGCCTCGGCCTCCGCCGACGACCACTACGCGGCCTGGGCTGACCAGGCGAAGAGCAAGAAGGTCTGCAAGGACGGCAAGGCCCGGTCGACCGCTCAGACGATCGAGGCGAACAAGAAGAGCGGCGAGGCGACCACCGCCAAGCGCCAGGCGGCCGCGCTGTGGAACCCGACCGCCGGGAAGTACGGACTGGAGAAGCGCAGCCCGACCCAGCTCTGAGCGGCACCGGCCGAGGCGCGACCGGCCTGGCCAGGACCGTCCCCCGTTGCGGGGCGGTGGTCCTGGCCCGGGCCGTCACGGCGCGGTGAGGACCGTCTCGCCGACGTCCACGAAGCCCGGCTTCTGGGCCACCAGCCGCCCGTCGCGGACCACCTGGAACGTCACGTCGTGGTTGACGATCCGGGGGAAGCCCGGGGCGCCGAGCAGGTCGTCGTAGCGCCAGCGCAGTTGCGGCGTGAGACCACCGGTGTCGATCTTCACGCCCTGGTCGAGCGCGTGCGAGATCTGCAGGGCGGTGATCCGGTCGCTGTCCAGCGACTCGATGACCTGCCGCAGGACGGTGTAGGCGATCCAGGTGGTCTGCACGCCCGCGTCCGCCGGGTCGACCCGGTTGTCCACGAAGGCGTGCTCCTTGATCACCTTCTTCATCGGCTCCCATGCCTTGTGGTCGGCGTCCGGGTACCAGCCGGTGACATAGGCGCCCTCGAAGGGGCTGTCCGCGCCGCCGGTGCGGTCGATGACCGGCTGGCCGACGCTGCCGAGGACGGAGGAGATCCGGACGGTGTCGCCGGCCTTGCCCTTTTCGGCCTTTTGCTCCGGAAGGCGGCGGAAGGAGTCGAAGAAGGTCTGGGTGCGCTCGCCGAGGACGGCGGTGACGCAGCCGTCGTCCGACCCGGCCCGGCTGAGGGCCCGGCTGGCCGGCTGGGTGTACTCGGCGGCGTCCTCGAGTGCCGGGATGTCGACGGCGCCGCGGTGGCTGGCCTTGCGCAGGCCGGAGTTGAGCAGGTCGGGCAGCTTGTCGCCGGCGATGGTGTCGGGACGGACGAGGGAGACCGTGCGGCAGCTGGCGGCGAGCTGCATGCCGTGGCCGGCGATGAGGGAGGCCTGGCCGCCGTTGACGGGGTAGGAGAGCGGGCTGGTGAACTCGTCCTCCGAGATGCCGTAGCCCCCGATGTACGGGATGCCGGCGGCCTCCAGCGGGGCCATGAAGGTGCGCCCGTTCTGGCTGTAGGAGCCGACGACGGCGACGGCGCCCTCGCGGACGGCGCGGCGGGCGCAGGCGGAGGCGCCCGCGTTGGTGTTCTGCTCGTTGCAGGTGAGGACGCGGAGCTCGTGGCCGTCGATGCCGCCGTTGGCGTTGACCCAACGGGCGTAGGCCTGGGCCATGGCGGGCATACCGGGCATATTGGTGGCGCGGGTCTGGTCGGGCGCCCAGGTCATGACCGTGACGGGCTCCCTGGAGCCCCCCGTGGCCCCAGGGAGTACGCCGCAGCCGGTGAGCAGCGACGCTGCGGCCGCCGCTGTCGAGACGTACGCGAGGAGTGTGGTCTGTCGCCTACCGGTCATGGCATGCACACTTCCGCCCCATGGGTAACGCGGAAGTGAGCCCGCTTCAACGCTGGGTGACGTGAAGGTGAATTACAGGGGTCGGGCGGGGCGGGCACGGGGCCGGACCGGGCGCTGTCAGTGGGGAAACGTACGATCGAACGATGTCCAGTCCCACCTCCACCCCCACCTCCGGTTCGGTGAACTCTTCCCGTCGCGGCCGTCGCTCCTCCACCATGGGCGGCATGCCGCTCAACGACATGCCGTGGTGGCGCTGGCGCGCCAACGTGCGCTCCGCGCTGCACATGCTTTCGGACCCGGGGTTCCACGAGACGACCTGGCTGGCCGGCCAGGACGGGTACGGCGACGTCACCGACGCCGTCTACCGCCTGGTGGAGGACACCTGGCTGGACAGCTGGTCCGCCGAGAAGTACGTGGGGACGATATTCCGCGACTCGGGCGAGGCCGCGCTCGTCGACGTGGCCGTGCTGCGGGTGCTGCGGATCATGCACCAGGTCGGCGCGGACGCGCCCGTCTCCGCGTATCTGGAGCACCACGCCTGGCCGGAGGCCGTACGGGCCGCCCGCGAGGCACACGTCCGGATGGCGACGGCCGACGGCGAGGACCCCGACGTCCCGCCGCGTTCCCTGGAAGTGCTCCGTATCATGACGCGGTCCGCCTGACGGACGAGGCGGCCGGCGGCTTCGCCGGGTGTGGCAGGCTAGGCGAATGACCGACCAGTACGTCCTCACCCTCTCCTGCCCCGACAAACAGGGCATCGTGCACGCCGTGTCGAGCTACCTCTTCATCACGGGATGCAACATCGAGGACAGCCAGCAGTTCGGAGACCGTGACACGGGTCTCTTCTTCATGCGGGTGCACTTCTCGGCCGAGGCGCCCGTCACCGTCGACAAGCTGCGGGCGAGCTTCGCCGCGGTGGGCGACTCCTTCGCGATGGACTGGCAGATCAACCGGGCCGACGAGCGGATGCGCGTCGTGCTGATGGTGTCGAAGTTCGGCCACTGCCTGAACGACCTGCTGTTCCGCTCGCGGATCGGCGCGCTGCCGGTGGACATCGTGGCCGTGGTCTCCAACCACACCGACTTCGCCGAGCTGGTCGGGTCGTACGGGATCCCGTTCCGGCACATCCCGGTCACCAAGGACACCAAGCCGCAGGCCGAGGCGGAGCTGCTGGAGCTGGTGCGCGAGCAGAACGTCGAGCTGGTCGTGCTCGCCCGCTACATGCAGGTCCTCTCCGACGACCTGTGCAAGCAGCTGTCGGGCCGGATCATCAACATCCACCACTCCTTCCTGCCGAGCTTCAAGGGCGCCAAGCCCTACCACCAGGCGCACGCCCGGGGCGTGAAGCTGATCGGCGCCACGGCCCACTACGTGACGGCCGACCTCGACGAGGGCCCGATCATCGAGCAGGAGGTCGAGCGGGTGGGCCACGAGGTGACGCCGGACCAGCTGGTGGCGATCGGCCGGGACGTGGAGTGCCAGGCGCTGGCCCGAGCGGTCAAATGGCACGCGGAACACCGCATCCTCCTGAACGGCCGCCGCACGGTCGTCTTCACCTAGCCGCTCCGGCCTGCGCGGCCCCGCGCCCGTGCGTGCGGCCCGCCGCCCCGCGCCCGTGTGGGCAATCGTCCCGCTTGGGGGTCCCCCCAGGGCGAAGCCCTAGGGGGAGGGACGGGTGGGCACACGGGACGGCGCCCTTGCGGGCGCGTTCCGCACCTGTTCCTAGCCGCACCACGACGGCCCCGCACCTGTGGTGCGGGTCAAGGCACCGGGAGCCTAGGCCCGGCAAGGGGCGCCGTCCGTTGTGCCCACCCGTTCCGCCTGGGGGCACCCCCGGACGAAGTCTGGGGGAGGAACGAATGCCCACAACGGGGGGGGTGGCGACGGGCAGGCCCGGGCGGGCACCGCCCCAGCGGGGCGAAGGCCCACGCGGGCGGGGCGCCGGCCCGGCGGGGCCAGGGCCCATGACGGGGGACCAGAGGGGCAACGCCCCCCAGGGCGCAGCCCTCGTCGCCGGGCGGGTGCGAGGCCGTGTTCGGCGGGGCCCGCACCCAGGGGCTACATGCGGCTCAAGGTGGCCGCGGCGAAGAGGACGTCGCGGATGGCCTCGCGGTCGCCGTCCTGGCCCGCCGCCGCTTCCTCCGGCGGGACGTGGCCCGCGACCAGCTGGCAGAACTCGACGCCGTCCATCGCCACCTGCGCCACCGCGTGCTCGCGGGAGCCGAGGGCGGCGGGGGAGTCCAGGGCGATGTACCAGTGGCCGCCGCCCGCGCCCTCGATCTCCAGGTGGAGGGAGCGGCCGGGCGAGCCCGCGGTGACCAGTTCGCGGGGCGGGGCGGCCAGCCCCGCGCGGCGGCGGTCGGCGAGGGCCGCCGGCAGGAGCCGGGCCGCGAGGTCGATCATCCCGTGCAGATGCGCCCCGCTGGGCGGCTCGTAGGGATACGCCACCGCGTTCGCGATGTCGTCCGCGTGCACCCAGCACTCGAAGGCCCGCTCCAGGAGCGAGTCCCTGAGCGGCAGCGCGAAGTCCCCGTACGTCACCGTCAGGTCCGCGACCCCGCGCCCCGCGAAGGACACCGTACGGATCAGGGTGTGGCTCTGGTCCCGCCACGGCTCGCGCACCGCGCGCGTCGGCGGCCGGGAGGAGCCGTTCCAGTAGGCCTCGGTCCGCTCGGTCGGCGGCATCTCCGCCCCGCGCGCGCCGAGCGGATCGTCGAGCCCGAGGGACGCGGCCACCAGGCCGTCCACCGCGAGGAGATGGCCGATGACGCCGGCGACCGTCGTCTTCCGGTTCACCCGGCGCTCGCCCTCGAACCACTTCAGCCGCACCGGCGCGTGCCACTCGGACTCGCCGATGTCGCGCAGCAGCGCGTCGAGCCGGGCGGTCTCCGCGTCGTACGGCGTCGCCCACGCGGGCACGGGGATCCGGGCCGGGCGCCGGCCCAGACAGTTCTCCAGGACGCGGGAGCGCAGCAGCGGGTCCAGGTCCAGGTCGCGCTCGGCGTGCAGCAGTCCGACCGCGTCGCGCAGCCGCAGCGCCTCGTCCGCGCAGGGGGCGCACTCGGTGAGGTGCTCCTCGACGGCCTGGGTCTCCTCCGTCGAGCACGCCGAGAGCGCCCACGCCCCGAGCAGGGACTTGAGCACCCGGTGCGGCAGCGGTTCCGCCACGGGGCGGAGCTCCGGCGCCCGTTCCGGTTCCGGCTCCGGATGCCGCGCCCGCTCCGGCGCCCGTTCCGGTTCCGGCTCCGGATGCCGCGCCCGCTCCGGCGCCCGCCCCGGCTCAGGCTCCTGTTCGGCCATGTCCTGAAAGGGAGAGGTCAGGTCCGCGTAATCGTCCGCCGCCGGGCGCGGTCCCGGTATCCACGGGGCGCGTGCGATCTCCTCGGGATCGTCGTTCGCCGCGGTCACAGCGACCGTCCGTAGCCGCCGGGCGGTGAGGAGCCCTCCAGCGGCCGGGTGTTCGCCGTCGACAGGAGCTGGAGCCCGAGCCGCAGCCGGCGCCGCGCCTCGTCCTCGGTCACCCCGAGGTCCGCCGCCGTCTGCCGGTAGTCCCGCCGCTGGAAGTAGGCCAGCTCCAGGGCCTGCCGCAGCGGCGTCGGCATGGACGTCACGATGTAGTCGGCGCGGGCCGCCACCGACGCCCGCCGCACCTTCTGCTCCAGCTCCTCCGCCGAGCCCTCGCCGCGCTCCGCGTACGCCACGGCCTCCGCCTGCCGCAGCCGGTGCACGGCCTGCCGCTGGGTCAGCCGGGCCACCCAGGCGCGCATGTTGCCCTGCTTCGGGTCGTAGGCGTCGGGGTTCTCCCAGATGTAGCCGAAGACCTCGCGGGTGATCTGGTCGGCGGCCTCGTCGTCGTCGAGCACGCGGTGGGCGAGGCTGTGCACGAGGGAGGCGAACCGGTCGTAGAGCTCGCCGAGCGCGGCCGCCTCACCGCGCGCCAGCCGCTGCTGCATCTTGCGGTCCCAGCGCGGTGGTGTGTCCTTCGCCGCCATCCGAAGCCCTCCCGACCGACCCGAGTTCCCCTCCAAAGTAATGCGCCCGGCCCCGGCGCACTCCTCTTTGCCGCAAGTGCGCCCTTGACGGGAGGGGGAATGGTAAGGAAAGCGACAAGCCCGACCGCGGGGGTTTCAGGGCACGGTGGCGGGGCAGCGGGTGAGACAGGAAGGACCGCCTCCGCTTGATCCGCTCGATTCCCCTGATCCGCTTGATCTCCTTGATTCGCTTGATCCGCTGATTCGCTTGATCTGTCTGAAAGGCGCCGCTTGTGACGATTCAGGTCGACGAGGCAGAGCAGGACCCGTGGACCGTGCTGCGGATCAGCGGGGAGCTGGACCTGGTCAGCTCCCCGCTGATCCGCAAACGCGTCCACGCGGCCGTCGCCGGCGGCCGCCACGACGTGGTCCTCGACCTGTCGGCGGTCCGCTTCTGCGACTCCAGCGGCGTCGGCGTCCTCATCGCGTCCCGTCGTCTGATGCGCTCCTGCGGCGGCCGGCTCCGGCTGATCCTGCCCGCCCAGGGCGCCGAGGACGGGGCGCACGTCAACCGCGTGCTCGCCGCGCTCGGTGTGCGCCGCCTCTTCGAGGTGTACGAGGACGTGCCCGCGGCCCTCGACGAGACGACCGAGCCCCTATCCGCCTGAGCCACCCGCGGCGGCCCACACCCCCGGCGGATCCCGCCCCGAGCCGTCCTCGCACTTGCCCTGACGCCGACGGCAATCCCTACGGCCGGCGCATGACTTCCCCGTCGCAGGCATCCCTCCTGCACCTCGACGCCGGCATCCGCCCGACCGGATCCGTCACCCGCGAACTGACCGCCCACTTCGCGCGGGAGTGGCGCCGCTGCCAGCCCGGGGGCGGATACGTCCACCGTGATCTCGCCGCCGAGCCCGTACCCCACATCACCCACGCCGTCCGCGAGGCCCTCCTCGACGGCGCGGACCACGGCGAGTCGTCCTCGGCGCACCCATGTACAACCACGCGATCCCCTCGACGGTCAAGGCGTGGCTGGACCGGCTGGTCACCCCGGCCCACGTGGTCACCCCCGACGGCGGCCCCGCCCTGCTCGGCGGCAGGACGGTCGTCGTGGTCACGGCCCGCGGCGGCTCCTACGCCCCCGGTACGCCCCGCGAGGGCCGGGACCACCAGGAGCCGTACCTGCGGTCCGTGTTCGGGTCCATCGGGCTCGCCGACGACCTGACCTTCGTCCACGCCGAGCCGACCCTCGCCGCCGTGGTGCCGCGGATGGCCGCCCTCAAGCCGCTGGCGGAGAAGTCCCTCGCGGGCGCGTACGAGAGCCTGGAGCGGCCGGCCGCGTAGCGCACCGCACCCCACCGCACTCCGGAGCCCCACCCCCACAGGAGCTCAGGCACGGGAATACCGCTCGCGCAGCTTGTACTTGAGCACCTTGCGCAGCGTCTCGTTCCTCGGCAGCGCCTCCACCAGCTCCACCTGCTCCGGCAGCTTGAACACCGAGAGTCCCGCCTCCCGCAGGAACGCGGTCACCGCCTCCAGGGTGAGGGGCTCGGCGCCCTCCGGCTGTTCGATCACCGCGCACACCCGCTCGCCGCGCTCGGCGTCCGGCAGTCCGATGACGGCCGCGTCGCCGACGTCCGGGTGGGTGTGCAGGAGGTCCTCGATCTCCTTGGCCGAGATGTTCTCCCCCTTTCGGATGATCACATCCTTGAGCCGTCCGGTCAGGACGAGATGGCCGCTGTCGGTGAGGTGCCCGAGGTCGCCGGTGCGCAGGAAGCCCTCCTCGTCGAAGGCGGCGGCGGTCTGCACCGGGTCCAGGTAGCCGCGGCAGACGGCCTCGCCGCGCAGCCGGACCTCGCCGTCCCCGGCGATGCGGATCTCCATGCCCGCGGGCGGGCGGCCCTCCGTCGTGGCCAGGTTCTCCGCGCTGTCCCCGGGGTCGCCCATGGTGATCATGGGCACCTCGGTCATGCCGTACCCGTGGGTGAGCTGACAGCCCAGCTCCCGCACCACCGCGTGGTAGATCTCCGGCGGCTTGGGCGCCCCGCCGCCCGCGAGGAGCCGCAGGGTCGGGATGACCGGTTCGCCGGGCTGTCTGCGCTGCTCGGCGAGGAACATCGAGTAGAAGGCGGTGGAGCCCCCTGCCACGGTGACGCCGTGCTTGCGGTACTCCTCCAGCGCCTCCGGCAGCGCGAACTGCTCGAACATGACGGCGGGGAACCCGTACAGCAGCAGCATGACCGTGTAGTCGGGCCCCGCGATGTGCGCGTACGGGAAGGCCATGGAGCCGACGTCGTCGGCGGTCAGGCGGAGGGCGTGGGCCAGGCAGGAGCCGCCGGCGATGAGCGAGCGGTCGGTGTGCAGCACGCCCTTGGGGTCGGAGGTGGTGCCCGAGGTCCAGTAGATCCAGCGGACGTCGGTGCCGGAGGCGGGCGGGGCCGGGAGGACCGCCGGGTCCCCGTCCGGCAGGCTCTCCGGCCCGTACGCCTCGAAGACCCCGCGCGCGCCGAGCCGGCGGGCCATCGCGGTGTGGTCGAAGCCGCGCCACACGCCGGGGACGGCGAAGAACTCGGCGCCGGACTCGCGCAGCGCGAAGCCGACCTCCTTGTCCCGGTAGAAGGGGATGACGGGTGTCTGTACGGCGCCGAGGCGGGCGAGCGCGAAGGAGAGCACCGCGGTCTCGATCCGGGTGGGCAGCTGCCAGGCGACGACGGTGCCGGGGCGCACGCCCATGCCGTACAGGCCGGCGGCGCAGCGTTCGGCGCGGTCGCGGAGCTCGCCGAAGGTGAGGGCGCGGTCGCCCTGGAGGAGGACGGCCCGGTCGGGGGTGCGGGCGGCGCGGCGTTCGACGAGCTCCCAGAGCGTGCGGGAGGCGCCCAGGGCGTACGCGGTCTCGGTCGGGTCTGCGGCGGCCCGGCTTCCGGCATCTTCGGTCACGACGACTCCCCTGGCTGACTGTCCGTCAGATCGTGCCGAGAGCGTAGAGGGCCGGTCCTTGTCGGTCCAGGGGTGCGGGGCTAGCCTGACCCCAGGAGGATCTGACGGTCCATCAGAAAACGGAGGGGTCATGACGGAACTGCCCCGCATCATCAGCGTCGACGACCACGTGATCGAGCCCGCGCACCTCTTCGAGACCTGGCTCCCGGCCAGGTACCGCGACCGGGGTCCCCAGCCCCTCACCGCCGGCATCGGAGAGCTCGCCTACATCGGCGGCAAGTACCAGATCACGATGGATCCCGACGGACCGCCCACCGACTGGTGGATCTACGAGGACCTGAAGTTCCCGTACAAGCGCAACATCGCCGCCGTCGGCTTCGACCGCGACGACATGACCCTGGAGGGCATCACCCGCGAGGAGATGCGCCGCGGCTGCTGGGACCCCGTCGAGCGCCTCAAGGACATGGACCTCAACCACGTCGAGGCCTCCCTCTGCTTCCCCACCTTCCCCCGCTTCTGCGGCCAGACCTTCGCCGAGGCCAAGGACAAGGAGGTCGCCCTCGCCTGCGTCCGCGCCTACAACGACTGGATGGTCGAGGAGTGGTGCGGCGACAGCGGCGGCCGGCTCGTCCCGCTCTGCATCATCCCGCTCTGGGACATCGACCTCGCCGTCGCCGAGATCCGCCGCAACGCCGCCCGCGGCGTCAAGGCCGTCACCTTCTCCGAGATCCCCACCCACCTCGGCCTGCCGTCGATCCACTCCGGCTACTGGGACCCGTTCTTCGCCGTCTGCCAGGAGACCGGGACGGTGGTCAACATGCACATCGGGTCCAGCTCCCAGATGCCCGCCGCCTCCCCGGACGCCCCGCCCGCCGTCCAGGCCTCGCTGTCCTTCAACAACGCGATGGCCTCGATGATGGACTTCCTCTTCAGCGGCGTGCTCGTGAAGTTCCCCCGCCTCAAGCTCGCCTACAGCGAGGGCCAGATGGGCTGGATCCCGTACGCCCTCGAACGCGCCGACGACGTGTGGGAGGAGCACCGCGCCTGGGGCGGCGTCCGCGACCTGATCCCCGAGCCCCCGTCCACGTACTACTACCGGCAGATCTTCTGCTGCTTCTTCCGCGACAAGCACGGCATCGCGTCCCTGGACGTCGTCGGCCGCGACAACGCCACCTTCGAGACCGACTACCCGCACGTCGACTCCACCTTCCCGCACACCAAGGAGGTCGCCCTCGACCACGTCAAGGGCCTCGACGACGAGACCGTCTACAAGCTCATGCGCGGCAACGCCATCCGCATGCTCGACCTCGGCATCGTCTGAGGGGGGACGGAGGGAGGACTGATGGACCTCGGCCACACCGAAGAGGAGGAGGAGTTCCGGGCCCGGCTGCGCGCATGGCTCGCCGCCGAACTGCCCGGACTGCCGCCCCGGCCCGACCCGCTCGACTGGCCCGCCCGGCGCGCCTACGACTGCGGCTGGCAGCGGCGGCTCTACGACGCGGGCTACGGACACGTCCACTGGGACGCCTCCCCGACCCAGCGGCTGATCTTCCTGGAGGAGACCGAACGCGCCGGCGCGCCCTACGTCGGCGCCAACTTCGTCGGCCTCCTCCACGCCGGACCCACCATCGCCGCCGAGGGGACGCCGGAACAGCGCGCACGCTGGCTGGAGCCGGTGCTGCGCGGCGACGAGGTGTGGTGCCAGGGCTTCAGCGAGCCCGAGGCCGGCTCCGACCTCGCCTCCCTGCGCACCCGGGCGGTCCGGGACGGCGACACCTACGTCGTCACCGGCCAGAAGATCTGGACCTCGCACGCCGAGGTCGCCGACTGGTGCGAACTGCTCGTCCGGACCGACCCCGAGGCCCCCAGGCACCGCGGCATCACCTGGCTCGCCCTGCCCATGGACGCCCCCGGCGTCACCGTACGGCCGCTGCGCACCCTCGCCGGGTCCGCCGAGTTCGCCGAGGTGTTCCTCGACGAGGTACGGGTGCCGGTGGCGAACCGCGTCGGGGCGGAGAACGACGGCTGGCGGGTCACCATGGTCACCCTGTCCTTCGAGCGCGGCACCGCCTTCGTCGGCGAGGTCGTCGCCTGCCGCCGCGTCCTCGGCGAACTCGCCCGCACCGCCCGCGCCAACGGCCGCTGGGACGACCCCGCGCTGCGCCGCCGCCTCGGCCGCCTCGGCGCCGAGTTCCAGGCCCTGTGGCGCCTGACCCAGTGGAACGTCAGCGAGGCCCAGGCCACCGGCGGCGTGCCCGGCGTCGGCGGCTCCGTCTTCAAGCTGCGCTACTCGCACGCCCGCCAGGAGCTCTACGACACGGCCGCCGCCGTCATCGGACCCGACGCGCTCGACGTGGGGCACGCGTGGACCCTCGACCGGCTGTCCTCGCTCTCGTACACGATCGCGGCGGGCACCTCGCAGATCCAGCAGAACATCGTCGCCGAGCGCATCCTCGGCCTGCCGAAGGGTCGGTGAACCGACACGTGGACTTCCGACTCACCGAGGACCAGCAGGCGCTCAGGAAGGGGGTACGGGCACTCCTGGAGCGCCGCTTCGACCGGGACGCGCTCCGGGCGGCCGTCGACGCGGGCGGAGGGGCTGTCGAGGGCGCTGTCGAGGGGGGCGGAGGGGCCGTCGGCGCGCGCGGGGCGCTCGACCGCGCGCTGTGGCGGGAGCTCGGCACGGCCGGCTTCTTCGCGCTGCGGCTCCCGGAGGAGCGGGGCGGGGTCGGGCTCGGCCTTCCCGAAGCGGTGCTCGCCTTCGAGGAGGCGGGCCGGGCGCTGCTGCCCGGGCCGCTGATCGCCACGCACCTGGCGGCCGGGAGCGTGCCGGGCGCGGCGGAGGGGGAGGTCGTCGTCACGCGGGCCGACGGGGGCCTCGTGGAGTGGCTGGACGAGGCCGACGTGGTCCTCGGACCGGTCGAAGGGGCCGTGGCGACGCGGTCCGTCGACCCGCTCACGCCCCTGCACCGGCTGCCCGACGGCGCCCCGCCGGGCGGGGACCCGGTCTCCCTGCTCACCGCCGCGGAACAGCTCGGCAGCGCCGCCCGTACCACCGAGCTCGCCGTCGCCCACGCGCGCGCACGGGAACAGTTCGGGCAGCCGATCGGCGGCTTCCAGGCGGTCAAGCACCTGTGCGCGCGAATGCTCGTACGGACCGAGGTCGCCCGGGTCGCGGTCTACGCGGCCGCCGTCACCGCCGACCCCGTCGAGATCGCCGGGGCCCGCCTGCTCGCCGACGAGGCCGCCGTCGACTGCGCCCGCGACTGCCTCCAGGTGCACGGCGGCATGGGCTTCACCTGGGAGGCCGATGTGCACCTGCATCTCAAACGGGCCTGGGTCCGGGCCGAGCGCGGGCTGTCCGGGGCGGCGGCCGAGGAGCTCGTCGCCGCCCGGCTCTAGGTCGTGTCCGGAAAGTAGCGCCGTCTGCCCGCAGGGCAGGGCCCGCGGCGTCTGGTGCGTGCGATCGCAAGGCGGAGGGTCGCCCTCGTACTGGGCGTACGTGGGTGATCCCGACAACGCAGCGAGCGTGCGTGCCAGGGGTCGCGGGCCAGGCGGGACTTTACGGACACGGCCTAGGCGTTGCGCCGCCCGGCTCCGGCGGTCCGCCGGTCGCGGGCGGGTCACGCAGTGTCGATATCGGGTTGTGTCCTTCGGCGGGGTCGTCACGGGCCGGAGTCGGCCTCCGCCTCCGGTACCCTCCGTGGGATGCGAGTGCTTGTGGGCCCGGATCGCACCGGTGCCGCCCCTCCGGCGGCTCCGGGATCGGGAATGCCCGCCGCTCGTGCCCCGTGGAGGCGCATCGGGCGCCCCTGTTCGACTCACCGGAACGTGCGTCGCACAGTATGGACCATGCGTACTCCTTCGCGCTGGAATATGCCCGAAGCGCTTGTTGCGGTGACTGTACGTCAACCATGCTGTCTCACAAGGGAATCACGTTCCGTTAGGTCGTCGAGGACGCCGGTTCGGATGGTGTGAACGGTGCAGGTGCTTCAGGTTCAGTTGGAGGTCGGGCCGGACCCGGCGGAGGTGGGGCGCGCTCGTCGCTGGGCGCGTTCGCGGCTGGCCGGGTCGGGCATAGGGGACGACGAGCCGCTGGCGGACACGCTGGTGCTGCTCATCTCCGAGCTCGTCACCAACGCGGTGGTCCACACGGGCTGTCCGGCCGTGCTGAGAATGCTCTTCGGCGGGGGCGGGGTGCGGGTCGAGGTCGCCGACACGAGCGACCGCCCGCCGCGGCCCCGGCACGCGGACGGTGACGACACCAACGGGCGCGGCCTGGAGCTGGTGGACGGCCTGGCGGACCGGTGGGGCTGGCAGCGCGAGGGCGCGGGGAAGAGCATCTGGTGCGAGGTGGACCGGGCCCCGGCCGCGGACCGGGCCGTGGCGCCGGTGGCGATTCCCGTGGCGGGCCACGTGGTGGCTTCGATCACCGGGCAGGTCGCCGGGCAGGTCGCGGCTCCGCTCGTGGAGCGGGGCGCTGACCGGGGTGCGCAGGTGTCGTCACCCTCTCGGGTGCGCTGTTGACGGTTGGTGGTGCATTGATCACCCTTGGGTGAGCGATTCGCTCTGCGAGGGGAGTCGAGGGGCGTGGCCCCTCGGCGCGCGCGGGTCGTGACGGGTGGCGGCTGTCGTGCCGTGCTCGGGGCGCGCGCGAGTGCGCCGCCACCCGCGAGAAATCCTCTACAGCACGGCCACTGGTGCCACCGGTGTGCCCGTTCCGCCGACGAACGGCTCGGGCATCGCGGAGAGCAGGAACGCGTAGCGCCGTTCTTGTGCACAGGCTGTGGACAGGGCCTCCAGATTCCAGTTCTGGCCCTGGAGCATCCCCATCTCGACCAGATCGAGGGCGTGCACCGGCAGCCACAGGTTCTCGATCTCCGGCGGGAAGATCTCGAAGGTGAGCGTGTCGTTGGCGACCGCCGCCACGTCCCGGGCGTGGAACCACTCGGGCGTCCGCACGGACAGGCCGGGCGACGGGAAGGCGTAACCGTGCCGGTCGCCGGCGAGATACGCCTGGATCTGCCCGGTCCGTACGAGCACGATGTCCCCGGCCCGTACGGTGACGCCGCCGAAGTCCGCCGCCTCGTCGAGGTCCTCCGGCGTGACGGCGTGGTCGCCGGGCAGCCGGCCGACGCCCTTGGCCGCCGCCACGTCGAGCAGGACGCCGCGCGAGACGATGTGGCGCGCGGTGTGGATGCCGCTGAACTCGGAGCGGCCGTGCGCGGTGACGGTGGCGGCGGGGCGGCCGTTGTAGATCCGGCCCGAGTGGGAGACATGGGTGAGGGCGTCCCAGTGGGTGCCCGCCTGGAGCCCGAGGGTCACGGCGTCGTCGCTGGTGGCGACCGTTCCGGGGCCGAAGAGCTCCTGGTTGATCTGGACCATGACATGGAGCGGGTTGACCCGGCCGGGGATCATCCCGGTCTGCACGCCGTCCTGCTTCAGGTCGACGGCCAGCGGTATGCGCAGGCCGGTGCGGACGGTGGCGGCGGCCTCCCGTACGACCTCGTCGGTGACCAGGTTGAGCGTGCCGATCTCGTCGTCCCGGCCCCAACGCCCCCAGTTGTTCAGGCGCTTGGCGATGTCGTGGAACTCGACGGGAAGGGACATCGGGCGCCTCCGGGGTCTTGTTCTCTGCTATCTGACGGGCCGTAGAATCCTGCCGACGAACGAATCTAACGGACCGTCAGAAAATGCGGGAAGGGGCCGGGCGTGGGGAACTTCTTGGCAGGAAAGGTCATCGCCGTCACGGGCGCGGGCCGGGGGATCGGCCGCGCGGTCGCCCTCGCCTGCGCGGCCGAGGGCGCGCAGGTCGTCGTCAACGACTACGGGGTCTCCATCGAGGGCGCCGAACCGACCAGCGAGATCGCCGAGGCCGTGGTCAAGGAGATCGAGGCGGCGGGCGGGGCGGCGGTCGCCGTCGCCGACGACATCTCGACGATGGCGGGGGGACAGCGGGTCGTGGACACGGCGCTCGGGGAGTACGGGCGGATCGACGGGGTCGTGTGCGTGGCCGGCATCCTGCGCGAGCGGATGCTCTTCAACATGACCGAGGAGGAGTGGGACCCCGTCGTCGCCACCCACCTCAAGGGCACCTTCACCGTCTTCCGCGCCGCCGCCGCCGTCATGCGGAAGCAGGGCTCCGGCAGCCTCATCGGCTTCACCAGCGGCAACCACCAGGGCTCCGTCGCCCAGGCCAACTACGCGGCGGCCAAGGGCGGCATCATCTCCCTCGTCCGCAGCGCCGCCCTCGGCCTCCACAAGTACGGCGTCACGGCGAACGCCGTCGCCCCGGTGGCCCGCACCCGGATGTCGGCCAACGTGCCGATGGAACTCAAGGAGATCGGCGAGCCGGAGGACGTGGCCGCGCTCGTCGTCTACCTCCTCTCCGACCGCGCCCGGGCCGAGAAGATCACCGGCCAGGTCTACACGATCGCCGGCCCCAAGATCGCGGTCTGGGCCCAGCCGAGGGAACTGCGGGCGGGCTACGCGGAGGGCGGGGCGTGGACCCCGGAGCGGATCGCCGACTTCCTCCCGGGGACGGTGGGGACGGACCCGATGCCGCTGCTCCACCGACTGGAGGAGATGTCCCGGGCAGCGGCCGCCGGGGACCGTCCCAACTCCCGTGAGGGGCAGCCGTCATGAGAGGTGTCGTTTTCGACGGCAAGCAGGTCCGGGTCGTCGACGACCTGGACGTGCGGGCGCCCGGGCCCGGTGAGGTGCTCGTGGACGTCGTCGCCGCCGGGCTCTGCCACAGCGACCTGTCGGTCGTGGACGGCACGATCCCCTTCCCCGTCCCCGTCGTGCTCGGTCACGAGGGCGCCGGAGTCGTCGAGGCCGTCGGCCCCGGCGTCACCCACGTCACCCCCGGCGACCACGTCGCCCTGTCCACCCTCGCCAACTGCGGTGCCTGCCCCGACTGCGACCGGGGCCGGCCCACCATGTGCCGCAAGGCCATCGGAATGCCGGGCCGCCCGTTCTCGCGGGGCGGGGAGCCGCTGTTCCAGTTCGCCTCCAACTCCTCCTTCGCCGAACGGACCGTCGTCAAGGCCGTCCAGGCCGTGAAGATCCCCGACACCGTCCCGCTGACCTCCGCCGCCCTCATCGGCTGCGGCGTCCTCACGGGCGTCGGAGCCGTCCTCAACCGCGCCCGGGTCGACCGCGGCGAGAGCGTCGTCGTCATCGGCACCGGCGGCATCGGGCTCAACGTCCTCCAGGGCGCCCGGATCGCCGGCGCCGGCACCGTCGTCGCCGTGGACACCAACCCGGCGAAGGAACCGACCGCCCTCCGCTTCGGCGCCACCCACTTCCTGACCTCGACCGACGGCGTCCGCAAGATCCTTCCCACGGGCGCCGACCACGTCTTCGAGTGCGTCGGCCACACCGGGCTCGTCCGCACCGCCATCGACCTCCTCGACCGGCACGGACAGGCGGTCCTGCTCGGCATGACCGCGCCGAAGGCGGAGGCGACGTTCCTGCCCGCCGCGATGTTCCTCGACAAGTCGATCCTCGGCTGCCGCTACGGCTCCTCCCGCCCCCAGAAGGACATCCCGCTCTACGCCGAGCTCTACCGCACCGGCCGCCTCCTCCTCGACGAACTCGTCACCGCCACCTACCCCGTGGAGGACTTCGCCCGCGCGGTCGAGGACGCCGAGCGCGGCAAGGTCGCACGGGGCGTCCTCACCTTCTGACGCCTTCTGACACGGACCCGGCAGGGAAACCGGCCGGGGCGCGCCGGCGTACGTCCCTCCCGTCAGGGGGCATGTCGCCCTGACACCGGCGCTCACCCCCCTCGGACTCCGGGGCGAGCGCCGGATCTTCGTCCCGGCGGCTCAGACCGAGGAGCCGGCGGGGTCGGCGGCGTCGGCGGCACCGGCGGCGCGGAAGGTGCGGCGGTAGGCGGTCGGGGTCACCCCGATCGCGCTCTGCAGGTGCACCCGCAGGGACTGGGCGGTTCCGAAGCCCGAGTCGTGGGCGACCTGGTCGACCGGCAGATCGGTGGTCTCCAGGAGATGGCGGGCCCGCTCCACGCGCTGCTGGGTGAGCCACTGGCCCGGGCTGACGCCGACCTCGTCGCGGAACCGGCGGGTGAAGGTCCGTACGCTCATCGACTCCCGCACCGCCAGGTCCCGCAGCTGGATCGGCTCGTGGAGGTGGGCGAGCGCCCAGGCGCGGGCCGCCGTCGTGGTGGAGGCCGCCGGGTCGGGCACCGGGCGGGCGATGTACTGGGCCTGCCCGCCGTCCCGGTGCGGGGGCACGACGGTGCGCCGGGCCACCTCGTTGGCGACGGCCGTGCCGTGGTCGCGGCGGACGATGTGCAGGCACAGGTCGATCCCCGCGGCCACCCCGGCGGAGGTCAGCACGTCGCCGTCGTCCACGAAGAGCACGTCCGCGTCCACCCGCACCCGGGGGAAGAGCCGCTGGAAGTGGTCGGCGGAGGCCCAGTGGGTGGTCGCCGGGCGCCCGTCGAGGTAGCCGGCCGCGGCCAGCACGTACCCGCCGGTGCAGATCGACACCAGCCGCGTCCCGGGCCGTATGCGGGCGAGCGCCGAGGCCAGCGGCTCGGTGAGCCTGCCCTCCTCGTACACCGGGCCCAGCTCGTAGGAGGCGGGCACCACCACCGTGTCGGCGGTCGCCAGGGCCTCCGGGCCGTGCTCGACGTGGACGGCGAAGTCGGCGTCGGTCTCGACCGGTCCCGCGACCGGCGCGCACGTCACGATCTCGTACAGCGGCCGGCCCTCCGGGTCCTTGGCGCGGCCGAAGATCCGGTGCGGGATGCCCAGTTCGAAGGGGAGCAGGCCGGGCAGGGCCAGGACGGCGACGCGATGGGGCCGGTGCGACGGCGGCACGGCGTACTCCCTTCCGATAACCAGTGGTGGTCCAGACCACTTGCTGGTACCTGTGCTCTTCGTGACGGACAACACGTACAAGTCTGAGGCCGCCGAACGGATTCCCGCGCCGGCCGGGCCGAGCCCCTCGCCCACCGAGCCGCCCACCCTGTGGAACCGTAACTTCCGGCTCTTCTTCGTCGCCCGCGCGGTCGCCGTCCTCGGCGAGGGCATGGTCCCGGTCGCCTTCGCCGCCGGACTCCTCGGCGCCGGGCACCCCGGCTCCACCGTCGGCTACGCGCTCGGCCTGTGGACGGCCGCCTTCGCCGTCTTCGTCCTCTTCGGCGGCGTCCTCGCCGACCGCTTCACGGCCCGGCGGATGATGATCCTCGCCGATCTGCTCCGGCTGCCCGGCGCCCTGCTCCTCGGCGTCACCTTCGCGTTCGGCAGCCCGCCGCTGTGGGCGGTGTACGCGCTGTCCACCGTCGCCGGCGTCGGCGCCGCCCTGTTCCAGCCGGGCGTCGCGTCCACGATCCCGCGCATCGCGCCCGACGTGCAGCGCGCCAACGCGGTCCTGCGGGTCGTCGAGGCCCTCATGGTCATGGCGGGCCCGGCCCTCGCCGGTCTGCTCGTCGCCCTGTGGAACGCGGGCGCCGCCTTCGCCGTCAACGCGGCGACCTTCGCCGTCAGCGCCGTCTGCTTCCTGCTGCTGCGGCTGGCCCCGATCCCGTCGGACGGGGTCAGGCGCGGCTCGCTCGGCACCGAAATGGCCATCGGCTGGCGGGAGTTCCAGGCGAGGAGCTGGCTGTGGGGCGTCATCGCCATCTGGACGGTGTACGGGCTGACCGTCGCCGGACCGATGGTGCCGCTGACCGCGGACCTGGTGACCGGGCAGCACGGCTCGGCCACCTACGGCGTGCTGATGGCCGCGGGCGGCGCCGGCAGCGCGGTCGGCGGTCTGCTCGCCCTGCGCCTGCGCCCGGTCCGCCCGCTGGCCGCCGGCGCCGTCGCGCTGCTCGGCCTGCCGGTGAACCTGCTGCTGCTCGGCACCGGCGCGCCCGTGCCGCTGCTGCACGCGGGCCAGTTCGTCGGCGGCGCGGCCTTCGCCTTCTGGCTGGTGATGTGGTCGACGGCGGTGCAGACCCATGTGCCGCAGGACGCCCTGAACCGCATGCACGCCTACGACGTGGCCGGATCGCTGCTGATGATGGGCGTCGGACGGACCCTCTCGGGGCCGGTGGCCTCCGTCTTCGGTACGGAGCGGGTGCTGCTGGCGGGGGCGGGGATCGCGGTCCTCGTGGTGGCGGCGCTGCTGGTCGTGCGGCCGATCAGGACGCTGCCGCGGGCGTGACGGCATGGAGCCCGTGATGCCCGGTCTGTTGGTCCGCTCCCTTGGTCCGCTCCCTTGGCCCGGTCTGTTGGCCCGATTCGTTGGCCCGATTCGTTGGCCCGGTCTGTTGGCCCGATCCGTTGGAAAGCTGGCATCCGGGCCAATGGTCCGGTGGGGGCTCCGGCTCGATGCTGGGTGACGTGACCCAGACAACCGACACTCCCGCCCCCACCTCGTACCGGCCGCGCGGCCGCCGGATCCACCGCGCGTGGTTCGTCGCGGCCGTCACCTTCGTCACGATCATCGGCGCGGCCGCCTTCGCGTCGCTGCCCGGCCTGCTGATCGAGCCGCTGCACTCCGGCCTCCACTGGTCGCGCGGCACCATCGGCTTCGCGGTGTCGGTGAACCTCGCGCTGTACGGCCTGACGGCGCCGTTCGCCGCCGCGCTCATGGACCGGTTCGGCATCCGCCGCGTCGTCGCGGCGGCGCTGAGCGTGATCGCGCTCGGCTCGCTGCTGACGGTGTGGATGACGGCGCCCTGGCAGTTCGTCCTCTACTGGGGCGTCCTCGTCGGCCTGGGCAGCGGTTCGATGGCCCTCGCGTTCGCCGCGACCGTCACCAACCGGTGGTTCGTCGCCCGGCGCGGTCTGGTCACCGGCATCCTCACCGCCGCCGGTGCCTCAGGGCAGCTGATCTTCCTGCCGCTGCTGGCCTGGCTGGTGGACGACCACGGCTGGCGCCCGGCCGCCGTGACCGTCGCCCTGTCCGCGCTCGCCGTCGTGCCGTTCGTCTGGCTGCTGCTGCGCGACCACCCGGCGGACGTGGGCCTCGCCCCGTACGGCGGTGAGTACGCCGAGAAGCCCGCCCCCGTCCCGGGCGCCGCCCGCCGTGCGGTGACCGTCCTGTTCAAGGCGGCCCGCACCGGCCCCTTCTGGCTGCTCGCGGGCACGTTCGCGATCTGCGGCGCCTCGACGAACGGCCTGGTGCGGACCCACTTCGTGCCCGCCGCCCACGACCACGGCATGCCGGTCACGGCGGCCGCCGGGCTCCTCGCCGTCATCGGCGTCTTCGACGTGGTCGGCACGATCGCCTCCGGCTGGTTCACCGACCGCTTCGAGGCCCGACGCCTCCTCGCCGTCTACTACGCGCTGCGCGGCGTCTCCCTGCTCTTCCTGCCGATCCTGCTGGCCCCGGCGGTGCACCCGCCGATGCTCTTCTTCATCGTCTTCTACGGCCTCGACTGGGTCGCCACGGTGCCGCCCACCCTCGCCCTGTGCCGCGAGCACTACGGCGACGACAGCGCCATCGTCTTCGGCTGGGTCCTCGCCTCCCACCAGGTCGGCGCCGCCGTCATCGCCTTCGCCGGCGGCGTCGCCCGCGACCTCTTCGGCTCCTACGACGTCGTCTGGTACGCCTCCGGCGCCCTCTGCGCGGCGGCGGCCCTGATGGCCCTGGTGATCAGGCGCCCCCGTCCCGCCGAGCCCCTTCCGGCGCTCTAGCGCGACGACGCAGGGGCACCCCGGCCGCACGGCCTCGGCCCGCATGGAGGAGGATGCGGGCCAGGAGGGGATTTGAATGCGTTCAGAACGACTGGCGGGCAGCGACCCGGGTGCGACGGCCACGGAAGGGCGCACGTTCCGGCGGATGCTGATGGTGTCGATGCTGGTGCTGTTCCTGGAGGCGGCGCTCGCGCTGGTCTTGGGGCTCGTGTTCGGGGAGAGCCGGGAGCCCGAGCCGGGGGAGGAGTCGGTCAGCGCGTGGACCCTGGTGTTCATGCCGTTCCTCGTGATGTTCGCGCTGATCGCCACGACCGTGGCGTCGGCGGCGGTCGTGGTGCCCTCCGTACTGCTCGGCGAGGTCGCCGGGCGGCGCGCCGGGGGGCCGGTGCTCGGCTGGCAGCTGCTCCTCGCGGGGGTCGGGGGCGCGCTCCTGTGGCCGATCGGCGGCTGGCGGGCCTGGCTGGCGGCCTGGGTGTGCCTGGGCGTGGCGGCGCTCGTGGCGCGGTACGCGCGGCAGGGCTACTTCGTCATGGTGCTCGTGTGGGGCACGCTCGCGGTCCTCGCCGTGTTCGGGCTCTGCGGCCTCGGACTGTGGACGGGCGTCATCGGGGACTGACGTCAGCCGGTCAGCCCTCCAACCGCCCGAACCGCCCGAACTGCCCCCGGTGGAACAGCAGCGGCTCGCCGTCCTCCGTCGCGCCCAGGGCCTCCACCCGGCCCACCACGATCAGGTGGTCGCCGCCCGTGTGGACGGTGGCGATCACGCAGTCGATCCAGGCGGGCGCGTCCGGGAGCCGGGGGGAGCCGGTGGCCGGGGCGGGGGTCCAGTCCACGCCGGCGAACTTGTCCGCGCCGCTCACCGCGAACGCCCGGCAGAGCGCGCCCTGTCCGGCGCCCAGGACGTTGACGCAGAAGCGGCCCGCCCGGGCGATCCGGGGCCAGGTCGTCGAGGTGCGGGCGACCATGAAGGCGACCAGCGGCGGGTCCAGGGAGAGCGAGGCGAAGGACTGGCAGGCGAAGCCGGCCGGGCCTTCCTCGTCGAGGGCGGTGACGATCGTGACCCCGCTCGCGAAGTTTCCCAGCACCCGCCGGAACTCGGCGGGATCGACCGGCAGCCTTTCGTCCTCCCGCACCGCCCGCAGTGCGGGACGGCGCGGCATGCGGGGAAGGGGTTCCGCGGCCGTGGGCGCACCGGCCGACCTGAGGTATCGGACGGCGGCGACGGCCATCCCAGCGTGTCCCATCACACCCCCATTGAAGCTGACGGTTCGTCAGATGAGAACCCCCGTGACGCCTCGGCCCCCGCCCCTACCGCCCCTCGAACCGCGCCGCCCGCCGCTCCACGAACGCCGCCACGCCCTCCCGCGCGTCCCGCGTCGTCATGCAGAGCTCCTGGGCCGCCGCCTCCGCCGCGAAGGCGGCGGCCCGGTCGGCGTCCAGGGACGCGTTGACCAGCTGCTTGGTGAGCGCGAGGGCGCGGGTGGGCCCCTGGGCGAGCCGCTCGGCCCACTCGCGGGCCGTCTTCTCCAGCTCCTCCGCCGGGACCAGCCGGTTCACCAGCCCCATCGCCCGCGCCTCGGCCGCCGGCACGGCGTCGCCGAAGAACATCAGCTCCTTCGCCCGCTGCGGCCCCACCAGCCGCGGCAGCAGATACGCCCCGCCGCCGTCCGGCACGATCCCGCGCCGGACGAACACCTCCACGAACCGCGCCGACTCCGCCGCGATCACCAGGTCGCACGCGAACGCCAGATGCGCCCCGATCCCGGCCGCCGTCCCGTTCACCGCCGCGATCACCGGCTTCTCGCAGTCCAGCACGGCCCCGACGAAGCGCTGCGCGCCGCGCCGGATCATCCGGGCCACGTCCCCCTGCACCCGCTCCCCGGCGGCGGACGGCCCGCCGCGCAGGTCCGCCCCCGCGCAGAAGCCCCGCCCCGTCGCGGTCACGACCACCGCCCGGACCTCCGGGTCGGCCGAGGCCTCGTCGAGCAGCGCGACGATCCGCTCCCGCTGCTCCCAGGTGACCGCGTTCATCGCCTCCGGCCGGTTGAGCGTGATCCACGAGACGCCGTTCTCGACGGCGTGCAGGACGTCCTCCACGTGCGTACGCCTCCTCAGCGGCACACCGCGAGCGCGTCCAGGGCCACCGCGCCCTGCCCCCGCGGCAGCACCATCAGCGGGTTGATGTCCAACTCGGAAAGCTCCCCGTCGAGTTCGAGGGCCATGCGCTGCACCCGCAGCACGACCTCCACCAGCGCGTCCACGTCCGCCGGCGGCGCCCCCCGCACCCCGTCGAGCAGCGCCCGTCCGCGCAACTCGCCCAGCATGTCCCGGGCCTCCCGCTCCCCGAACGGCGGCACGCGCACGGCCGTGTCGTTCAGGACCTCCACCAGGACCCCGCCGAGCCCGACCGTGACCGTCGGCCCGAACAGGGAGTCATGGGTCACGCCCACCACCATCTCCACCCCCCGCCCGACCATCTGGCAGACCAGGATGCCGTCCAGGTCGAGCTCCTCGTAGCGGGCGATGTCGGTCAACTCCCGGTAGGCGTCCCGGACCTGGCTCGCCGACGTCAGTCCGACCTTCACGAGCCCGAGCTCCGTCTTGTGCGCGAGCCGCGCGCCCGACGCCTTCATGACCACCGGATACCCCACCAGTCCCGCCGCCCGTACGGCCGCGGCGGCGCTGGTCACCAGCTGCTCGCGGGGCACCCGTATCCCGTACGCCCGCAGCAGCTGCTTCGCCGCGTGCTCGCTCAGCCGGTGGCCGGGCCGGAGCAGGGCCCGGGCCTTGCGGAGGGAGGGGGACGGGGTGCGCGGGGCCTCGTCGAAGGGGGAGCGGTAGCCGGTGGTGAAGCGGTGGTGGTCGAGGTACGCCTTGACCGCGCCGATGCAGTTGCCGAACGTGCGGAAGGTGGCGACCCGCGAGGAGCCGAGCAGGGTCGTGCGGTAGGCGTCCTCGGTGCCGACCGGCGAGCCCCACACCACGCAGATCAGCTTGTCCGTCTCCTCGGCCGCGTCCACCAGGTCCCGCGCGAGCCGGTCGCTCATCGGCGGGAAGGGGCCGGTGATGGGGCAGATCAGCACCCCGACGGACGGGTCGGCGAGGATCGCGTCGATGATCTTCCGGCCGCGCCAGTCGCCGACCGGGTGCCCGCCGTTGTCGACGGGGTTGGCCACGCTCAGGTACTCCGGTATCCACTGGTGGAGCTCGTCCTGCTTGGTGACCGACAGGGTGGGCAGGGTGAGGCCCGCCGCGGTCGCCAGGTCGGAGAAGTGGGCGCCGGTGCCGCCGGAGATGGAGTAGACGACGACGCCCTCGGCGACCGGACGGCGGGCGCGGGCGAGCAGCGCCGCGGTGTCCTGGAGCTGGTCGAGCCCGTCGACCCGGATCACCCCGAACTGCCGCATGGCCGCGTCGACGACCTGGTCGGCGCCGGTGAGCTTGCCGGTGTGCGAGGCGGCCATCCGGGCCCCGGCCTCCGTGCGGCCGACCTTCACGGCGACGACGGGCACCTGACGGCGGGCGGCCTGGTCGGCGGCGAGCAGGAAGGAGCGGCCGTCCTTGAGCCCCTCCACGTAACAGGCGATGGCCCCGACCTCGGGCCGGTGTGCGAAGTACGAGATGAAGTCGGCGGTCTCCAGGTCGGCCTCGTTGCCGGTGGGCGCCCAGTGCGAGAGCCGTATGCCGAGCTCCTGCATCGTGAACAGGGGCCTGCCCTGGTGGCCGGACTGGGTGATCAGCGCGATCGCCGGTCCCTCCAGGTCCTCGCGGAAGCGCTCGAAGGCGTTGAGGTTGGTGTTGGGGCCGAGGAGCCTCGTCCCGGACCGCCCGACCGCCGCCGCCAGCCGCTCCTGCGCCCGCGCGCCCTCCTCCCCGGTCTCGGCGAAGCCGGAGGCGAAGGCGACGGCGAACCGCACCTTGGACCCGGCGAGCCGCTCGATGACGGGCAGCGGGTCGGCGACCAGCAGCACGGCGAGGTCGACGGGCGCGCCGAGGTCCCCGAGGGTGTCGAGTTCCTCGACGGAGGGCACGCAGTCGATGCCGAAGACGCTGGTACGGGTCGGATGCACGGGCACCACCCGCGCGCCGACCCGCCCGGCCCAGTCGAGCAGCTGCCGGGTGATCCCGGTGTTGGGCCGCCCCTCGGTGTCGGAGGCGCCGACGACGGCGACCACCCGGGGCCGGAAGAACCGGTCGAGGTCGGGCACGGGCGCGTACAGCGGGCGCCCGCTGACGTCGGTGTCGCCCTCGACTGCGGCGATGCCGTGCACGACCGTCCGGGCCGGCTGTTCGCCGCAGGCGTCCACCCGGGCCCGGAGGTCGGTGGTGAAGGTCCCGTGAGTCGATCCCAGCATCGTTCCGCACCGCCCATCCCGAAGACCGGAGCCGCCCCGGCTTGACCTGACGCACAGTCAGATTACTCAACTGACGGTCAGTCAGGAATAGGTCGTTCGGGAGTCGTGCGGGGAGTCGTACGGGGAGGGGGCGGGCGGACTACGTGGTCACGGCGTCCGCGAGCACCTCGGCCGCCCTGGCCACCAGCACGTTGTCGGCCTCGGCGTCCTCCGCCGGCTTGGTGGTCATGACGGCCAGGACGACCGGCGGCCGGCCGGGCGGCCAGGCGATCCCGGCGTCGTTGTTCCCGCCGTACCGGCCGCCGCCGGTCTTGTCGGCCAGCGTCCAGTCGGCCGGCAGCCCCTTGCGGAAGCGCTCGAGGCTGGTCGTGTTGGCCAGCATCCAGCCGGTCAGCCGGCGCCGGTCGCCGGTCGCGAGGGCACCGCCCAGGACGAGCCGGGCGTAGGAACGGGCGATCGCGCGCGGGGTCGTCGTGTCCGTCTCGCGCCACGGCTCCGCCGAGTTCAGCTCCGGCTCCCAGCGGTCGAGCCGGGTCACCTCGTCGCCGATGGACCGGGCGAAGCGGGTGATGGCCGTCGGGCCGCCGAGCTCGCGCAGCAGCAGGTTGGCGGCGGTGTTGTCGCTGTGGGTGATGGAGCACTCGCACAGCTCGGCGACCGTCATGCCGCCCTCGACGCGCTTGCTCGTGACCGGCGACCAGCCCGAGCGCTCCACGTACTCCTGCGTGTAGTGAACGCGCCGGGCGAGGAACTCGCCGTCGCGGTCCAGGTCCCGCAGCACCCCCGCCGAACCCAGCGTCTTGAACAGCGAACACATCGGGAAGCGTTCGTCCGCGCGGTACGTGACCAGGCGGCCGCTCCCGGTGTCGTACGCGTACGCCCCGAGGCGGGCGCCGTGCTCCCGCTCCAGCGCGCGTAAACGCCGCCGCGCCCCTCCGGGCGCGGCATGGGCAGGGGTCAGCGGCAGCGCCACGGCGGCAAGGGCCGCGCCGGTGCCTGCGGCGAGGATCGAACGACGGTCGGGTCGCACGTTTCGGTGCCTTTCGTTGATACGAACGAGACGCAGGAGGTGACGCCCCCGCCCGCGAGGGCGGTTGCACCGCAACGTACGACCCACGACGCGCGCGAGCCTGCGACCGCCACGCCGGCCATCGGCCGCGCGGGCGGCTAGCTCCGGCTCGCGGGCCCGCTCTCCGGACCGGCTCCGGCCGCCTGGGTGCCCGCGCCGCTGCGGGCGATCCGGCGGGCGATCCGCTCCGCGTCGCGGGCGAGTTCGCGCAGCATGCCGCTGATCGGGTTGGTGAACCCGGTGAAGTAGAGCCCCGGGGCGGTGCGCGGGCAGCGGGGGCCGCGGGTCAGGGGTCGGCCCTGGGGGTCCAGGACGTCCAGGTGGCCGAGGAGGGGTTCCAGGGCGCGGTGGTAGCCCGTGGCGGCGATGATCGCGTCCGGGGTGATCCGGTTGCCGTCCGCGAGGACGACCTCGCGCCCGTCCAGCGCCTCGACGGCCGCGACGACCTCGACCTTGCCGGACCGGATGGCGTCGACGAGCCCCACGTCCTGCACCGGCACCGCTCCCGCGCGGGTGCGGGTCGCGAGGCCCGTGTCCGGGCGGGGCAGGCCGTACGCCGTCAGGTCCGGCGACGCGAAGCGGCTCAGGGCCCGGCCGAGCAGGTCGACCAGCGCCACCGGCAGCCGCCGGACCAGGATGCCGCTGCGCTGGGCGGGCCAGCCGAGGGTCGTGCGGCGCACGATGTGCGGGACCGTCCGCACCGCCAGCCGCACCCGGGCGGCCCCGCCCTCCGCCAGGTCCGCGGCGATCTCCGCACCGGTGTTGCCGACGCCCACGACGAGGACGTCCTTGCCCTCGTACGGCCCCGGCGCGCGGTACTCCCGCGCGTGCGCGAGCTCGCCCTCGTACGTCTCGCGTCCGGGCCATGCCGGCAGCCGCGGGGTGTGGTTGTAGCCGGTGGCCACGACCACGGCGCTGCCGACGAGCCGCCGCCCGCCGGTCGCGTACAGCACCCATTCGGTGCCGTCCCGCTCGACGCGGAAGACCTCGACCCCGGTGACGATCTCCAGCTCGTGCTTCTCCGCGTACGCCTCCAGGTAGCGGACCACGTCCGCCCGCGCCACCCAGCGCCCGTAGGAGCGCGGGATCTTGAGGCCGGGCAGTGCGGACAGGCGCCTGGTGGTGTGCAGGCGCAGCCGGTCGTAGTGCTCGCGCCAGGAGGCGCCGACGGCGTCGGACTTCTCCAGGACGACGGCCCGGACGCCGCGGGCGCGCAGGGTGGCGGCGACCGCGAGTCCGCCGGGGCCGCCGCCGATGACGTACACCGGGTGGACGACCTGTGGGGGCGGTGCTTGGGGGGTGGTGACCATGAATTCTGAGCGTAATGACGTGTACACGCTGTGGGTCTCGGTCAAGAGGGATTTCGGTTGCGAATCGGTCACGCGGACCCGTCCCCCTCCCTCGCCGCCCACCTCGCCTCCCCGCTCCCCCTTGTGTCCGGAGTGCTCCTGCGCTGAACTGACGTACCGTCAGATCCGTTTCCCCGGGAGGCTCGCGCATGCAGACCGTCTGGCTCACCGGCGCCGAATGGCTCGCCGTCCTCCGCATCGGCCTCGGCCTGTGGTGGCTGGAGAGCTGGCGCCACAAGGACAGGAAGGGCTGGTTCGAGCGCGGCACCGGCATCGCCTGGGCCGCCGACGTCGCCGCCCGGCACAAGTGGCCCGCCGTGAAGAAGGGCTTCGACGCCGTCGTCGCCCCCCGTCCCAAGCTCATGGCGTACGTGGTCGTCAACGCCGAACTCGCCCTCGGCCTCGGCCTGATCACCGGCCTCCTCACCCCCGTCGCCCTCGTCGGCGGCCTGCTCCTCAACCTCCTCTACCTCATGCTGATGATCCACGACTGGGCCGAGCAGGGGCAGAACGCGATGATGGCGCTGATCTCCCTCGTCGCCCTCTTCGCCATGTCCTGGCAGACCTGGTCCCTCGACCACGCGATCGGACTCTTCTGATGACCGCCCGCCCCGCCAGCCTCCCCGACGTCGACGCCTTCACCCGCCCCTACTGGGACGCCGCCGCCGAAGGCCGCCTCCTCCTGCGCCACTGCGCCGACTGCGACCGCACTCACCACTACCCCCGCGAGTTCTGCCCCCACTGCTGGAGCGACGCCGTCGCCTGGCGGCGCGCGAGCGGCCGCGCCGTGCTCTACACCTGGTCCGTCGTCCACCGCAACGACCTCCCGCCCTTCGGCGACCGCGTCCCCTACGTGGCGGCGGTGGTCGACCTCGCGGAGGGCCCGCGGATGATGACCGAGATCGTCGACTGCCCGGAGCACGAGCTGCGCATCGGCATGGACCTGGAGGTCGCCTTCCGCCCGGAGGGCGACCTCCACGTGCCGGTCTTCACGCCCCGGCGCCCGTGCCCCGCGAGTCTGTGACCCGCGGGTCCGTGACCCGCCGGCCCGGGTCCCGCTAGCCGGCGACCCGCTCGACCGGGACCCACAGCTGCGAGTCCGTCTCCGCGCCGATCTCCACCGGCTGGGTCTTCAACAGCTCCGGACCCGGGCGGCTCGCGTACGGGTTCGAGGGGAACCACTGCGTGAAGACGTCCCGCCACAACTCCTGGAGGGCGCTCGGATAGGGCCCGTGGTTGTCGAAGACCGCCCACGTCCCGGCCGGCACGTCCAGGACGTCCAGCTCCTCCGCGGACGTTCCCGGACCGGTCGCCACACCGATCCAGTAGTCCACCTCGGCGCCCTCCTCACGGCTGTCGCTCAGGTGCTCCACCGCCGACAGGACCCCTTCCGGGTCCCGGTCGGACAGCGCCTTCATCCGTACGATCGCCTGCTCGCCCAGGTTCTCCACGTGCGCCGCGGCGGCCGCGTTCACCCCCTCGTGGACGAGCGGGACCCGGGCCTTCCTGCCGACGATCCGGAAGGCGTCCTTCTCGACGATCCGGTACCGCATGGTGCTACTCCCTTCGACGACGACACGGAAGGACATCCGCGGCTGGGACGTGAGCACCGCTCCCGTACGCCGGACCTCGCCCGGCCCCACCCCGTGCACCGAACGGAACGCCCGGGCGAACGCCTCGCCCGAGCCGTAGCCGTACCGCACCGCGATGTCGAGCAGCGTCCGCTCCCCGGCCAGCACCTCGGCCCCGGCCAGCGTCATGCGCCGGCGCCGTACGTACACGGAGAGCGGCATCCCGGCGAGCGCCGAGAACAGCCGCCGGAAGTGGTACTCCGACGTCATCGCGATCCGGGCGGCCTCGGCGACGTCCACCTCGCGGTCGAGACGGCGCTCCATGTGGTCAAGGGCCCGGTTCAGCTCCTCCAGCACGCCTGTGCGTCCTTCCTTCTGGTGCCTTCACCGTAGGAAGGACCACCCTCCCAGGACCCGACAAGCCGTGCCCGGAACGGTCGGGTGCGGCGGGGCGGCGGGGGGCGGGCCGGCGGCACTTGCGGTTGACACCGCGGCAACTCCTACGGTCTTCGTACGGGGCCGGACCGACCGGCCCCGGCGAGGGAAGGGCACCGCCATGGCCTGGTCGATCGCCGACGGAGTCCCGGAAGGCGGCAGAATCCCTGACCCCGGAGGCCGGCGAGGAGTGGCAGCGCGAGGTCACCGCGCAGATGATCCGCTTCGCCGAGCACATGGCCGCCGGCACCCCCGTCGACGACCCGGCGGTCCAGTCCGAGGTGGACGCCCACTACAAGGGCGTGTGCCGCTTCTGGACGCCGAACGCGGAGGCGTACCGGGGCCTGGCCGCCACGTACGCGGAGGACCCGCGGTTTCGTGAGAACTTCGACCGGATCGCCGACGGCCTGGCCGAGTATCAGCGTGCTGCGATGGCTGTCTATGCGGATGCCCGGCTGAGCTGACGGCTGGCGGCTGACGACTGGCGGCCGGACGCCTCGGGGGGATCATGCGCGGTCGACGGGCTGCAGACCGTCGACGGCGTCATGCTGGAAGGTAGGAGGCGAGCAGGATGACCACTCCTACCGAAACCGAAACCGGAGCCGACACCGGCACCGACACCCGATGGCATCTCGTCGGCGACTGGTTCGACACCTGTAAATGCACGATCCCGTGCCCCTGCACCTTCGCCCAGCCACCGACCTTCGGCGACTGCGAAGGCGTGCTGGTCTGGCACATCAGAGAGGGCACCTACGGAGACGTACGCCTCGACGGCCTCAACGTCGTCATGCTGGGGTCCTTCACCGGCAACCCGTGGACGGGCGAGCACACCGACCCCTTCGCCGCCGTCTTCGTCGACGAGCGCGCCGACGAGCGGCAGCGGGCGGCGCTGGGGGCGATCTTCGGCGGGGAGGCGGGCGGCTGGCCGGCGCAGTTCGGCGAGATGTTCGGCGCCGAGATGCGGGGGATGGAATTCGCTCCGATCGAGGTGACCGTGGCCGCCGACCTGGCGTCCTGGAGCGCGGAGGTCCCCGGCAAGGTACGGGCGGGCGCGGAGGCCCTCACCGGCCCGACGACCCCGGAGGGCGCCCGGGTCCAGGTCCACAACACCCCGGGCTCGGAGGTCGGCCCCGGCCAGGTCGCGACCTGGGGCCGGTCGACCGTGGACCGGGCGGACGCGTACGGCTTCAGCTGGGACCGCAGCGGCCGGTCGAGCAAACACTTCCCGTTCGACTGGAGCGGCCCTGACTAGGCCGTTCCGGACTGGGTCAGCTCGGACGAGGCCCGCCCGGACTGGGCCCGTTCGCCGCTCGACCGGAGCGCGAGGAGGCAGAGCAGGGCGAAGGCGGCGACGGCGCTGATCGTACGGGCGTCGTTGAAGAGCTCCCAGCGCCCCAGGAGCTCGGCGGTGTCGGGCTCGGGCCCCTCGACGGCCCACCGCTTGATCCTTCCGTTGATCGGCACGTTCCCGAAGCGGGTGATCAGGAAGGACGCGAAGGTGAGCGCGCTCGCCGCCGCGGCCATGGCCCGGGCGCGGCCGTGGGCGAGGAAGGCGAGAACGGCCGCGCTGAGGAAGGAGACGACCATCGTGCCCTGGACGGTGATTCCATTGATCTTCATCAGCTCGGCGTGGAACGCGAACCGCATGTCCTGCGGCACGGCGTCGAAGGTCGGCACGAGGTTGGCGGCGCCGTAGCCGAAGGCGCCGGCGAGCAGACCGGTGGCGAGCAGAGAGATCCCGAGTGCGAGTCGGACGCGCATGGTGTGGGCTCCTTGGATGGTCAGCGGGACACGGCGCGGGTGAGCTGGTGCGCGCGGCGCATCCGGCCGTCGTCCGTGAAGTCGGCGAAGAGGTGCACGTCGGTGGTGGTGGCTCCGCCCTGACGTGTGCGGGCGTGGACGGTGAGGCGGGCGGCGATGTGGGTGCCCTGGGCGAGGGCTTCGTGCACCTCGAACCGGTATGCGGTCACGTTCCTGCGCACCGGTCGCAGATGGGCGAGGAGCCGGTCGTGATCGAGCCGGATGCCGTCACTGATCTGCACGATGTCCGGTGTGAAGTGGCGCTCCATCACGTCCTCCGGTGGGGTGCCGCCGACGGTGGCCGCGGTGAGGGATTCGAAGAACGCGGTGACGAACCGTGCGGGGTCGGAGTCGGGGGCAGGCTCGGATTCGGTGGAGGGTGGCATGGCTTCCCCCGGGGCTCGGGCGGACGAGGGCATCGTGCGGGGCAGGGCGGCCTACAATTTCTTACACGGCTGTAAAGGTACGAGTGATCCACTAACTTTGACAAGGGTGTAAGAGATGACGGCCTCCGGGGAGCCCGGTCACCGCCGCCGCGCGGACGCCGAGCGCAGCAGGGCTCTTGTCCTCGACGCCGCCGTCCGCCTGCTGCGGCAGCGTCCCGACGCCGGGATGGAGGCCATCGCGAAGGCGGCCGGGGTGACCCGGCAGACCGTCTACGCCCACTTCTCCTCGCGGGACGGGCTGCTGGCGGCCGCCGTCGACCGGATCACGTCGGACGCCGTCGCGGCCCTGGACGCTGCCGAGCTCGACGAGGGACCGGCCGGAGCCGCCTTGCTGCGGTTCCTCGATGCGTCATGGCAGTCGTTCGAGGGCAACGCACCGCTCCTCCTGGCCGAGGCCGAGGCCGGGGGAGGGGGCGAGGACGGGGGCGAGGACGGGCGGGATTCCGACCGCCATGGGCTCGTCACCGAACGTCTCGTCCGCCTCATCGAACGCGGCCGCCGCACCGGCGAGTTCGCACCCGGACCCTCGTCCCGCTGGCTGGTCTCCGCGCTCGTCGCCGTCGGCCACGCGGCCGGCGCCGAGGCGACATCCGGCCGCATGACCCACGCCGAGGCGAAGGCGGCGCTACGCGTCACGGCCCTGCGCCTTCTCGGAGCCACGGACGAAGCGCGCCAGTGACGAGGCGGGCGCGGGTGCGGGTTTGCGCCGAGAGCCCCGGCTACCCCACGAGCGCCCCCGCACCCTCCCGAGTCGTCGGGTAGTCCGTGTAACCCGTCGCCCCACCCCCGTACATCAGCCCCTCCATCCGTACCGCGTTGAGCGGCGCACCCGCCCGCAGTCGTTCGACCAGGTCCGGGTTGGCCAGGAAGGCGCGGCCCAGGGAGATGAGGTCGGCGCCGGCGGCGAGGAGGCGTTCGCCGGCCTGGCGGCCGCCGTCGGCGGGGAGCGGGCCGCCCCAGCCGAGGACGGGGTTGGCGATCAGCGTGCCGGGCCAGATCCTCCGGATCTCCTGGAACAGCGGCTGCTCCGGGTCCGCGAACACCACGTGCAAGTAGGCGAGGCCCCCGCCGAGGCCCCCACCCGACCCGCCGAGCGCCGAGACCAGCGCCGGGTAGATGGCCTCCGTGTCACCCTCCTCGACGCCGTTGACGGCGACTCCGGGAGAGATCCGCACCCCCACCCGCTCCGGCCCGATCGCCTCCGCGACCGCCCGCACGACCTCCACCACGAAGCGGATCCGGTGCTCGACCGGGCCGCCGTACTCGTCGTCCCGCAGGTTCGTGTTCTTCGCCAGGAACTGGTGGAGGAGGTAGCCGTTGGCGGCGTGCACCTCGACGCCCTCGAAGCCCGCCTCGACGGCCCGCCGCGCGGCGGCGGCGAAGTCGGCGACGGTCGTCCCTATGTCGTCGTGGGTCATCTCTCGCGGGACGACGGCCGGCCGCCGCCCGCCCGGCGTGTGGATCTCCTCCGGCAACGCCACCGCCGACGGCGCCACCGGCACCAAGCCGCTGTTGTCCGGGTGGCCGACCCGCCCCCCGTGCTGGAGCTGTACGAACATCCGCCCGCCCGCTTCCCGTACGGCGTCGGTGACTCCCCGCCACCCTGCCACGTGAGCATCGGAGTAGAGCGCGGGAATGTCGGCGTAGGTCTGTCCCACGGCGTTCGGCGTCGTGGCCTCGGCGATGATCAGCCCGGCCGAGGCGCGCTGCGCGTAGTACGTCGCCATGAGCGGCCCGGGCGTGCCGTCGGCGGCGGCGCGGTTACGGGTCATCGGGGCCATCACCAGCCGGTTGGGCAGCGGCAGGGCGAGGGGGCCGAGGGTCGTGGTCTCGAAGAGGCGGGAAGCGCCCGCGCTGTCGTTCGTCATGCCGGTACCGTAGAAGTTGACACCGGTGTCAGATTCAAGTGATGGGGTGGACATGCGCATCGGCGAACTCGCCCGTCGCAGCGGAGTGACCGAGCGTTCCCTGCGCTACTACGAACAGCAGGGCCTGCTCCGCTCCGACCGCACCCCCGGCGGCCACCGGGAGTACGGCGACTGGGCAGTCGACCGCGTCATCCGCATCCAGTCGCTCTACGCGGCGGGCCTGAACAGCAAGAAGATCGCCCGCATCCTTCCCTGCATGCAGGACGTCGACGCCGGCCCGACCGAGCTCACCACCGGCCGGCTGGTCGACGAACTCATCGAGGAACGCGAGCGCATCGACCGCCTGATCGTCGATCTCCTCCGCTCCCGTGACGTCCTGGACGAGTTCATCGACACCGCCTCGGCGGCCGTCACGAGGCCCTGACGCTCGCCAGTATCTCCGGTACGGCCTCCGCCAGTGTGGCGAAGTGCCGGTGCGAACCCTCCGGCGGGACAGCCGTGTTGACGGTCCAGACCGTCATTCCGGCCGCCCGCCCCGACCGTACGCCCGAAGGCGCGTCCTCGATCACCAGACAGTCGGCCGGGTCCGCGCCCAGCTTCTCGGCGGCCATCAGGTACGGCACGGGCGAGGGCTTGCCCTCGCTGACGCAGGCCGCGTCCACGATCAGGCCGGGCAGCGGCAGCCCGGTCCGCTCGAACCGCCCCCGTACCCGGTGCTCGTAGTTCGACGTCACCAGCGCCCACCGGTCGGCGGGCAGGGCGTTCAGGAGCTCGGCCGCGCCCTCGAAGGCGCTGTACGTACCCGTCCGCACGTCCTCGTCCTCCAGCGCGTGCAGGAGGGCGAGGCACTCGTCGGGATCGGCCCCGGGCGCGACGGTCGCGAACGTCTCCACCGGCCGCGTCCGCAGCGCGACGGCGTACACCTCGTCCCCGTCCAGCCCGTGGTGAGCAGCCCAGGCGTGCCAGACACGCCGCTGGTTCTCGACTGCGTCCATCAGGGTGCCGTCGACGTCGAAGAGGATGAAGGTGCTGGTCATAGGGGGGAGATCGTAGACATGAAACGAAACCTTGCCTACGCCTTTGCCGCCGCCACCTGCGCCGCCGCCCTCGGCCTCGGCCTCTCCGGCACGGCCACGGCCGGCCCCGTGCCCGTCCCCGTCTCCGGACCGGAAGGCCCCGCCGCCACCGAGTGGGCGCCGAAGCCGCCCACCCGCCTGCACCTGACCGTCACGGACTCGGCCGGTGTCGCGAAGGACGTCTTCCTCGGCTGTCGCCCGAACGGCGGCAACCACCCGAAGGCGGACCTGGCCTGCGACGCCCTCCACGACTCCGGCGGCGACTTCGACAAGCTGAAGGGCGAGCTGAGGGCCTGCACGCAGCAGCACGACCCGGTCACGGCGAAGGCGGAGGGCACGTTCAACGAGGCCCCCGTCTCCTGGACGAAGACCTTCGGGAACGCGTGCGAGATGGAAGCGGCGACGGCCCCCGTCTTCGTGTTCTGACCGCTGCTTCCGGCGGTCAGACGCGCGCGTACGACACGAACGACGACCACACGGCGGGCGCCAGGGCGAGCTGGGGCCCGTCGGGGTTCTTGGAGTCGCGGACGTGGACGGTGGTGGGGTGCGCGGCGACCTCGACGCAGTTGCCGCCTTCGCTGCTGCTGTAGCTGGACTTGAGCCAGTGGTATGCGACTTCGAGGCACTCGCCACCTTCGCCGCCGCTGTAGCTGCTCTTGAACCAGGCCAGATCCGCAGTGCTCATAGCTCTCCCAGCATCTTCTCGATCAAGTCCAGGGACTCGTGGGACGTGAGTGCCTGTGCGCGGATGATCCCATAGCGCTCGGTGTACGTGCGCACCTCTTCCGGGTCGGTGATTAGCCGAGCGTGACTGTAGCTCTCGATGTAGGCGACCTCCCGCCTTCCCTTGGGCGTGAGAAGGGTGAACGCGCCTTCCAGGCCCGGGTGTTCCGTGCAGTCGAAGGGCAGGATCTGTAGGTGTACGGTGCGCCGTTGGGCGACCTCGATGAGGCGCCGCAACTGCTCCCGGAAGGCTTCCGCGCCGCACAGCGGGCGGCGTAGTACGGCCTCCTCGATGACGAAGCTGAGCGTCGGCGCGGGCCACTTGTCGAGGATGGCCTGCCGCGAGATGCGGTCCGCGATCCGCTTCTCGAGCGTCTCCTCGTCGTACAGCGGACGACGATGTCGGAAGACGGCCTCCGCGTAGGTCCGAGTCTGGAGAATGCCCGGCACGGCCTGCACCGCGTAGTAGTGCAATGCGACGGCCTCTGCTTCCTCCTTCGCGAAGCTCCTGAACCAGTCCGGATGCCGCACCCGCGCCCGCGCCAGCGCCTCCCTCACGTCGTCCACCGACGCGATCAGCACCCCGTCCGCCCGCAGCACCGGATCCGCCCGGATC
The DNA here is from genome assembly GCF_042901205.1 of Streptomyces sp. NPDC012769. Classification (NCBI taxonomy): domain Bacteria; kingdom Bacillati; phylum Actinomycetota; class Actinomycetes; order Kitasatosporales; family Streptomycetaceae; genus Streptomyces; species Streptomyces sp. NPDC012769. Next base: position 189,047 of record NZ_JBIBCP010000006.1, read on the forward strand.
AGGAAGTCGGGTTGCGGGGTGCGGACGCCGCGCTCTACCGAGGAGACCAGGTCCTCGCTACAGTGCGTGGCGTCCGCGAGCTCCGCCTGGCTCAGGCCCGCGTTCTTGCGCAGGACCTTGATGATTTTCCCCAGCGCCCTGAACAGATGCGCCGTACCGTCGACTTCGGACGGCCGTTCCGGCCGCTCCTCCTCGTTTCCCGACATCCGTACCGCCCTCTTGGCGTGCTCGTACCGCTACTCAGCGTCGTGGTGTCGCCCCTGGTCAGGTTACGGCCGGGGCTCCAGTCTCGGGGCCATGAAGACGGAAATGACCACCCTCACCAGTGAGTCCGGCGGCGCGTCCGGGAGCGTGTTCGCGCAACGGCTCTCTTCGACGCGCCGGGGCGCGCGGCTCGCGCGCCTCCTCGCCGTGCAGCAGATGCGGGACTGGGGGCTGTCGGACACCGATGCCGCCGAGCTGGTGGTGGCCGAGCTGGCCAACAACGCGGTCACGCACGGTCGGGTGCCCGGCCGGGACTTCGAGGTCCGGCTCCTGCTTGCCGAGGACCACCTGCGGGTCGAGGTCTCCGACACCCGCGCCGAGCGCGAACCCGAGCCCAACCCGTATCCGGACGAGAACGGCTACGGCCTTCCGCTCGTCGCCGCGCTCGCCACCGCCTGGGGGGTGAAGAGCCGCTGCGTCGGCAAGACGGTCTGGGCGGCGGTGCCGGTGACGGTGGCGGTGGGATGACGCGTCCCGTCCCGGCCCGTCCCGTCCCGTCCCGGTCGCTCGGCCGACGCGGCGCGACGGAGGTGTCGCCTCCGCTTTCTCCAGTGACGTTTCTGCAGGTGAAAGCCGTCCGCCTGGCGGGTGAGGGCGCGCCCGTCCCGGGGATGTCGCGGGCGTGCGCCGCCAACCATCGTGTCGGCAGCGCGTCGGCGCGCTGCGCGAGGACGAGGAGTCAGGCAGTGGGCCACACCAGTTACGGCAACGCGTTGCGCGACCGGATCACCGCACCGGGGACGACGCCCCTGGTCGGGGTGTTCGACATGTACTCGGCGTCCGTCGCCGCCGGGCACTACGACGGGATGTTCGTGTCGGGGTTCGGCTTCGCGGCCTCGTACTACGGGCTGCCGGACATCGGCTTCATCGCGTGGCCGGACATGCTGGCCTTCGTGCAGCGGCTGCGCGGGGCGTTCCCCCGGCACGACCTGCTCGTCGACATCGACGACGGGTACGTCGACCCCGAGGTCGCCTGCCACGTCGTGGAGAGCCTGGAGCGCATCGGGGCCTCCGGGGTGATCCTGGAGGACCAGAAGCGGCCGCGGCGGTGCGGGCACGCGGACGGGAAGCAGGTGCTGCCGTTGGAGGAGTACCTGACCAAGCTGGAGATGGTGCTCGCCACCCGCCGGGACCTGGTGGTCGTGGCCCGTACGGACGCGACGGACGAGGACGACATCCTGCGGCGGGCCGAGTGCCTGGCGGCCACCGACGCCGACGCCGTCCTGGTGGACGGTGTTCGGAGCGTGGAATGGGTCCGCCGGATCCGGAAGGTCGTGGACGGCAAGCCGCTGCTCTTCAACCAGATCGCGGGCGGCAAGTCGCCCCGGCTCTCCCTGTCCGAGCTGACCGATCTCGGCGTGGACGTGGCGATCTACAGCACGCCGTGCCTCTTCGCCGCCCATGAGGCGATGGACGCGGCGCTGGCCGAGCTGAGGCGGGCGGACGGCCGGCTGTCGGCCGTCGATCCCGGCAGCGGGGTCGGCGTCGCCGCCTCGACCCGGCTCCTTGAGCGGAACATCGCCCGGCACCGGGGGGCGCCCGAGCGGGCGGAGGTGTGATCGGGGGGCACGCCCGCCCTCTTCGCCGATCAGCGGCGCTCGACGACCCCGCGTACGTACGCCGCCTGGCCCGCGTGCTGGTTGTCCTCGGCGATCACGCTGATCAGGCGGACGCCCAGGGTGACGTGCGGCGTCCAACGGGTGTCGACGACCCGGTCCAGGTCGCCGTCGGTGAGGGAGCCGACGTGGTCGAGGGTGCGGGCGTGGACGGCGTCGTAGTAGCCGAGGAGCAGGTCGGCCGGGGCGCGGACGGCCGCGACCTGCTCGCTGCTCTGGCCGAAGCCGGTGGCGTCCTCGGGGAAGGGCAGGCCGAAGCGGCCGGACCAGCCATCGGCCGTCCACACCTGTTCGGTGCCGAACGCGTCGGCGACGTGGTCGTCCTGGATGCGGGTGAGGTGCCAGACCAGCCACGCGATCGAGTTGGCGTCGGGATCGACCCGTACGGCCAGGTCGTCATCGGACAGGCCCTCGACGGCTTCGTGCACGGCCTCCTGGACCCGGCCGAAGGCGTCAAGGAGAAGCTCGGCGCTCTTCATGGGGCCACCGTACGACGCGTACCGGTGGCCCGCCTCTTCCGTTCCTCGGTCCGTACCGCGTTCCGTGCCCGCCTCAGACCCGGTGGTAGTGGTAGCCCTCGCCGTGGGAGGGGCCCACGTCGCGGAGGATGCCGCTCGGCACGGCGAGCTTGAACGCGGAGGTGTCGCCGTTGGTGCAGTAGGGGTAGCCGCCGGACTTGGCCTGGTCGACGGTGGTGGTGCCCAGGTTGATGCGCTTGCCGCCGTCGGTGATGGAGACCAGTTTGGCCACGTACTCGCAGTGCGCCCCGTTGATGTTGGTGATCATCCGGGCGGCGATCTGGCCCGGGGCCACCCTGTAGATGTAGACCGTCTCGGGCTGGCTGATGTTGTAGTCCGCCGTGTACTTCCAGGTGCCGACGAAGGCCGACGGGACCCGGTTGTCGTTGGTGGCGGGCGGCTTCGGGGCGGTGGTGGCGGGCGGCCGGGTGGTGGTGCCGCCGGAGGAGCCGCCGCTCACCGAGCCGCCCGAGGAGCCGCCGGTCACCGAGGAGCCGCCGGACGTGGTGGTCGCCGAGCCGCCGCTCGAGGCCGTACCGCCGCCGCTGGCCGGCAGGCCGCCGCCGGACCCGCCGGAGGCGCCGCCGACCGCTCCGCCCGGGCCGCCGGGCGGCGGGGCGACGGTCGTCGGGGCCTGGCCGGGCTTGGTGGGCGTGCCGGGCGGGGGAGCCGACGTGGGGCCGGTGCCGGTGGCGGGCGGGGCGGTGGTGGCGGACGTGCCGGGGGAGGCCTGGAGGTCGCGTTCGCGTGCGCCGTCGTCGATGAGCTTGACGACGGTGCCGCTGACGCCGAGGACGACGAAGACGGCGGCCACGACCGCCCAGACACGAGAGGCGCGGCGCGGCTCGCGGCGGCCGGTGCCGGCGGTGACGGGAGTGACGGACGCGGCAGCCGCTCCGGCCGGTCCGGTTCCGGGCGTCCCGGGTGTCACGCCGTCCTTGGAGAGCGGTCCGGCCGCGCCGGTGCCGGAGCCCGTGCCGGGCGTAGAGGGGCCGCTCGCCCCGGCGGTCCGGTCGGCCGCCTCCCGCTCCAGCTCCTCGGACAGGGCCTCCGCGTCGAGCAGCCGGGCAGCCTGGCGGGCGAGCCGTGCCACCAGCTCGGGCGGCAGCCAGGCCCCCGTGGCGGCGCCGCGGCCGGTCTCCTCGCCGGGCAGGGCGGGGTCGGCCAGCAGGGCCTCGATGGCGGGCCGCTGCTGGGGGTCCTTGGTGAGGCAGCGGGCGACGAAGCCGCGCAGCTCCTCGGACTCGATCCGGTCGAGCTCGGGCTCGGCCTCGACGATCTGGAACATGATCGCGTGCTGGTTGCTGGCCCCGTGTCCGAAGGGCAGCCGGCCGGTCGCCGCGTACATCAGGACGCAGCCGAGCGCGAAGACGTCGGCCGCCGGACCGAGGGTCTCGCCGCGCACCTGCTCGGGGGCCATGAAGCCGGGTGAGCCGACCACCATGCCGGTGCTGGTGAGCAGCGACTCGACCGAGGGCTCCAGGGCCCGCGCGATGCCGAAGTCGATCACCCGGGGGCCTTCGACGGTGAGCATCACGTTCGACGGCTTGAGGTCCCGGTGCAGGATCCCGGCCCCGTGGATGCCCTGGAGGGCCCGGAGCAGCCCGAGGGCGAGGGCGAGGATCGAGTCGGCGGGCAGCGGGCCGTGCTCGCGCACGACCTGCTCCAGGGACGGCCCGGGCACGAAGCCGGTGACGACCCAGGGCCGGTCCGCCTCGGGGTCGGCGTCCAGGACGGGTGCGGTGTAGTGCTCGCCGACCTTCCGGACCGAGTCGATCTCCCGGCGGAACCGCGCCCGGAACTGCGGGTCCTGCGCGTGCTCCTCGTGCACGACCTTGACGGCCACCGTGCGCCCGCTCTCGGAGCGGGCCAGGAACACCCGCCCCATGCCGCCGGACCCGAGGCGTCCGAGCAGCCGGTACGGGCCGATCAGGCGCGGGTCGCCGGGCGCGAGCGGTTCCATCCCGCTGCCGCCGTCCCTCTTCTTCCCTTTGCCGTTCTCGCCGCTCATGCCGGTCTGATCCCCCTGGTCGTCCCTGCCCCGTGGTCGGTCGAACGCGCTCAGCGTAGATGAGTACGCGTCAAGTGGACGGCGGGGGAGGGGCCTTGGGTTCCGCCGGCGTCCGCATTCGTACGGAGCCGGTCAGGGGCCGGTCAGGGAGACGGCAGGAGCCCCGCTCGTACACAGTCGTGCACGGAGCGGGGCTCCTTGGGTACTGCTTCTCGAAGATCGCGATAGTCGACCCGGGCGCCTTAGGCCGGGGTGACGTTCTCCGCCTGCGGACCCTTCGGGCCCTGGGTGACGTCGAAGGTCACCTGCTGGTTCTCCTCGAGGGAGCGGAAACCAGACGCGTTGATCGCGGAGTAGTGGACGAAGACATCCGGGCCGCCGCCTTCCTGGGCAATGAAGCCGAAGCCCTTTTCAGCGTTGAACCACTTCACGGTTCCGGTAGCCATGAGCCCTCCTATGGGCCAAAGGGTCGCCCTGCTCCAGAACCTGCAAACAAGTCTGAAAACTACAAAAGCCTGCGGGTCACATGCTCCGCAGGCTCTGTACTGCAAGGGAAACCAAACTGCAACTTGCGTTGAGCGTAGCACGCAGCGTGCGCGGAGCGGTAGAGGTAAAGATCACGTCACCCGCATGTTTGATCCGCGCGTGGGTGCTGACACGCGGCCCCGGCGATGTCCACCGTACGAGACGGGTCTAGCCTCGCGATGTGGACAATGCAACCGATGACCACCAGCGCAGCCGGCCCCGCGTCGGACACATCCAGTTCCTGAACTGCCTCCCCCTCTACTGGGGCCTGGCCCGGACCGGAACGCTTCTCGATCTCGAGCTCACGAAGGACACCCCGGAGAAGCTCAGCGAGCGGCTCGTCCGGGGCGATCTCGACATCGGTCCCGTCACCCTCGTCGAATACCTCCGGCACGCCGACGACCTGGTCGCGCTGCCCGACATCGCCGTCGGCTGCGACGGGCCGGTCATGTCGTGCGTGATCGTCTCCCAGCTGCCGCTGGACGAGCTGGACGGCGCGCGGGTGGCGCTCGGCTCCACCTCCCGCACCTCCGTGCGCCTGGCGCAGCTGCTGCTCGCCGAGCGGTACGGCGTGGCGCCCGACTACTACACGTGCCCGCCCGACCTCGGCCTGATGATGCAGGAGGCGGACGCGGCGGTGCTGATCGGCGACGCGGCGCTGCGGGCCTCGCTGCACGACGCGCCCCGGCTGGGGCTGAAGGTCCACGACCTGGGGCTGATGTGGAAGGAGTGGACGGAGCTCCCGTTCGTCTTCGCGGTGTGGGCGGTCCGCAAGGACTTCCTGGCCCGCGAGCCGGAGACCGTCCACGACGTGCACCGGGCCTTCCTGGCCTCCCGGGACCTGTCCCTGGAGGAGGTCGCCAAGGTCGCCGAGCAGGCGGCCCGCTGGGAGGCCTTCGACGCGGAGCTCCTGGAGCGGTACTTCCGTACCCTCGACTTCCGCTTCGGGCCCGAGCAGCTCGCCGGCGTGCGCGAGTTCGCCCGCCGGACCGGTCCGACGACCGGTTTCCCCGCGGACGTACGGGTGGAGCTGCTCGAAGCCCTGCGCCCCTGAGGCCCAGGCGCTCCTGGGCCCCCGGCGTGCCTGAGGCTCAGGAGGACGGGATCGGCGCCTGGAGGTGCCTGCTGATCCAGGCGATCGAACCCATGTCCATTCCTCGCACGTAGCTCTTGGCGTTGTGCGTGCCGCCCGGGATGATCTGCAGCCGCGACTTCACCGGGCCCTTGGTGTAGGTCTTGATGAAGGCGTTCAGGCGCGGGGCCATCCAGGTCTCCTTCGTTCCCATCTGGAACGCCAGATAGACCTGGTTCGGCCCGGTGTCCGGCTTCGCGCCGAGCGCCTTGGCGAGCCGTTCCGGGTTGTTCGCCTGCCGCTCCTTCTCGTGGCCCTTCCACAGCGGCGAGTCGGGCACGAGGTCCGGCCCCGACGCGATGACCGCCTTGAACTTGTCCGGCTTCTGGAGCACGGACTTCAGGCCGACGAAGCCGCCCGACGAGGACCCCATGAAGGCCCAGCCGTCGCGGGACTTGAACGTACGGAAATTCGCCCGGACGAAATCCGGCACGTCCTCGGTCAGCCAGGTGCCCATTCTCGGCCGGCCGGGGATATCACTGCCGTCGTAGTACGCCTTGTCGTCCGGGTTGAGAACGGGCATCACGACGATGAACGGAAGGCTCTTTCCCTCCTCCGACCACCGGGCGATGCTCGACTGCAGTTTCAGGTCGGTGCCCATCCAGTAATTCGTCGGATAGCCGAGGCCCCCGGGCAGGGCGATGAGGACGGGGAAGCCGCTCTCGGCATACTTCGGATCGAAATACTGCTTCGGGGCCCACACCCACACCTTGCCCGTGAAGCCGGACTTCTCGCCGCGGAGTTCCGTCACGCCGATCTTGGTGCCGTCCTCGACCGTGTTGGCGGTGCGGAAGTCCGCCTTGGGGCCGGTCGGGAAGACCGTCTCCGGCACGGGGGCGCCGGGCTTCGGCTTGTGGTGCTGGACGGCCTGGCGCTGGGCGGACGTGTCGCTCTTCGGCGTGTCGAAGGAGACCGGGTCGCCCTCGTCCGAGCAGCCGGTCACCACGGCCAGGGTGGTGCCGAGGGCGAGGGCTGCCGCGAGGGCGCGAATCGGGCGGCGACGAGTCATGAAGGGTCTCCGGTGCTGTGTGATGCGGTGCGTGGGGCGTTTCGGGTGATACGGCGGATTCCGGAGAAGGAGAGGGCTCCCGCGCCCGATCGGTTGGCTCGGGACCGGGACGAATCCGTGCGGAGGCCCTGGCGTAGGCTGGCTCGGTCCGTTCAGTACCCCTCCGAAAGGGACACATCCGGTGACCGAGAAGGCCGTGCTCCAGTCCGTTCTCGACCGCGCCGCCGCGGGTGGCCGGATCACTCCCGAGGAGGCGCTCGACCTGTACCGCTCGGCGCCGCTGCACGCCCTGGGCGCCGCCGCGGACGCCGTGCGCCGCCGCCGGTACGCGGGGACCGAGCACATCGCGACGTACATCATCGAGCGCAACATCAACTACACGAACGTCTGTGTGACGGCGTGCAAGTTCTGCGCCTTCTACGCCCCGCCGAAGGACACCAAGAACGGCTGGACCCGCGACCTCGAGGACATCCTCCGCCGCTGCGCGGAGACCGTGGAGCTCGGCGGCACCCAGATCATGTTCCAGGGCGGTCACCACCCGGACTTCGGCGTCGAGTACTACGAGAAGCACTTCGCCGCCATCAAGAAGGACTTCCCGCAGCTGGTCATCCACTCCCTCGGGGCGTCCGAGGTCGAGCACATGGCCCGCATCTCCGGCGTCTCCGTCGAGGAGGCCATCACCCGCATCCACGAGGCCGGCCTCGACTCCTTCGCCGGCGCCGGGGCCGAGCTGCTCCCCGCGCGTCCGCGCAAGGCCATCGCGCCGCTCAAGGAGAGCGGCGAGCGCTGGCTGGAGATCATGGAGATCGCCCACAAGCTGGGCGTCGAGTCCACCTCCACCATGCTGATGGGGACCGGCGAGACCAACGCCGAGCGCATCGAGCACCTGCGGATGATCCGTGACGTGCAGGACCGGACGGGCGGCTTCCGGGCCTTCATCCCCTACACGTACCAGCCCGAGAACAACCACCTGAAGGGCCGCACCCAGGCCACCCTCTTCGAGTACCTGCGCATCATCGCCGTCGCGCGGCTCTTCCTCGACAACGTGGCGCACATCCAGGGGTCCTGGCTCACCACCGGCAAGGAGGTCGGCCAGCTGTCCCTGCACTACGGGGCGGACGACCTGGGCTCGATCATGCTGGAGGAGAACGTGGTCTCCTCGGCGGGCGCGAAGCACCGCTCGAACCGGCTGGAGATCATCGACCTGATCCGTAAGGCCGGCCGCGTACCCGCCCAGCGCTCGACGACGTACGAGCACCTCGTCGTCCACGACGACCCGGCGAACGACCCGGTCGACGAGCGCGTCGCCTCGCACATCTCGTCGATCGCGATCGAGGGCGGCACGGCCCACCCCGAGCTGAAGCTGCTGGACGCGAACTGAGGCCCCGTTGCTGACCCTGCACGCCGCCGAGGCGTCGCCGGAGACCGCCGTCCTCGTCGACGGCGGCCGGATCGCGGCCGTCGGCCCGTACGAGGAGCTGGCGGCCGCCCACCAGGACGCCCGGCTGCGCCGCTGGCCCGGCCTCCTGCTGCCCGGCCTGCTCAATCCGTACGGCCCCGAGCTGCTGGAGCAGACCTACCACCCGGACCCGCGCGAGGCCGACGAGTACGGCACCGAGCCGATCACGGGGGAGCGCGCCCGGGCCCTCTTCCGCGCCGACCCGGCCCGGCTCGGCGCCAGTGCCCGGCGCGGGGTGCAGCGCCTCCTCGCCCACGGGACGGTCGCCGTCGCCGGCGAGCTCCGTTCCCGGGCCGCCCAGGACGCGGTGCGCCGCGCCGGACTCGCGGTCGGCCGGCGGCCCGAGGTGCTCCCCGGCCCGCCGTCGCTGTCCCCGGTGCCGCTGGTGCTGCTCCCGCGCCTGACCGCGGGCGGCCCGGCGCGCTTCGCCGTCTTCGACGTCCCCGACACGGCGACCCTGGTGCGCCGGGGGGCGTCGACCTGCGTGGCCACCGTCCTCGACGGCCGCCTCGTCTACCGCGCCCGCTGACGGGACCGCCCGGGACGCCCCGGGATCGCCGGACCGCCCGGGAGGACCGCTCACCCGCCCTTGACGGTCGGCGGCGCCTTCGTCTCCATCGGACTCGCGTCCGCCTGCCGGACCAGGTCGAGGAAGCGCGGGTCCTCGGCCACGGCGAGCAGCTGGCGCGGGGTCACCGGCGCCGACGCGCCCTGGGGGTCGACGGAGAGCAGCACACGGCTCTTGCCGTACAGGAAGTTCACGTACGAGCCCAGGGTGTCCGCCTCGTCGACCGGCATCGAGAGCAGGTGCGCCTCGCGGTCCCCGTCGAAGCCGACCGCCTCGCAGACGATCTTCCCGCCCGCCACGTCCGGGCAGGGCTTCAGAGCCCGGTCGTCGGTCGGCCGCACCGAGACGGTCATGCGGAAGGACGTGCCGCCGGCCGTGATCCGGTAGACGGCCACCTCGTCCTTCACCGGCCGGATCGCGGTGACCGTGGGGGGCAGCAGCTCGTCGAGGAGCGCCGCCACCCGCTGCTGGTGCTCCGCACGCCGCTCGCGCTCGGCCGGGCTCAGGCCGTCGGGGTTGTCGGGCGGGGTGACACCGGGCGTCTCCTCCACGACCACCGGGGGATGGCTCGCGCCGGGGCTCCCGCTCCCGACGGCCGACGAGGGCACGACGGCCGGCATCGCGGGCGCGGGGTCCGTCCCCGGCAGCAGGGTGAGCCCGAGGGCTCCCGCGGTGACCGCGCCGAAGGCGGCCGTCACGACGGCGAGGCGGGCCCTGGCCCGCCGCTTGCGGCCCTGCCGCACGGCGAGCGGGGCGAGGTCGGGCAGCGGCGGAAGGTCCTCCGCCGTGCGGTCCAGGGCGTCGCGGAGCGGAACGGTCTTGTCCACGGGGAACCTCAGCTTTCCGTGATCGAGAGCCCGGCGTCGGCCAGGCGTACGCGGAGTCGGGCGAGCGAGCGCGAGCACTGGCTCTTGACGGTGGCCTCGCTGCACCGCAGCAGCGCCGCGACGGAGGCCACGCTCTGGTCGTCCCAGTAGCGCAGCACGACCATCGCCCGGGCCCTCGGCGGCAGCTCGGCGAGCGCCGCGAGCAGCGTGACGCGCAGGTCGGCGTGGTCGGCGGCAGGCTCGGGGACGGTGCCGCCGGTCCGGGTGAGGGCGAGGAGGTCGCGCAGCCGCCGCCGGCGTTCCGCCAGGAACGTCCGCGTCAGCACCGTCTTGGCATACGCGTGCGGATGCTCGGCGGCCCCCGCCCGCCGCCAGTGCTGGTAGAGCTTGGCCAGCGTGGTCTGGGTCAGGTCCCGGGCGGTCTCCGCGTCCCCGCTGAGCAGATACGCCGTCCGGTACAGCCGCTGCTGGGAGGCGCGGGCGAACTCCTCGAACCCGGCGGCCGGCCCCGCGTCCACGCCCCGCACCGCCTCGGGTCTCACTTCGATCGACACTGCCATCGCACTCCTGCTCTCCTCGCCGTCGCGTGCTGTGCTCGACCGTCCTTGAGCACGCCCGCGCCCGAAAGGTTGAAGCGGTACGAGGAGAGATTCCGGCGGCTGCTTGAATGGGGAGCGTGACCCGAGCCAACCTGGACAAGCAGCCGCACGAAGTCGCCTCCATGTTCGACGACGTGGCGGCGAACTACGACCTCACCAACGACGTCCTGTCCCTGGGTCAGGACCGGCGGTGGCGCAAGGAGGTCGCCAAGGCGGTCGACGCGCGGCCCGCGCAGAAGATCCTGGACCTCGCGGCCGGGACCGCGACCTCCTCGCAGCCGTTCGCCCGCGCCGGGGCGTACGTCGTGCCGTGCGACTTCTCCCTCGGCATGCTCCGGGTGGGCAAGCAGAAGCACCCGTGGATGCCGTTCACCGCGGGCGACGGCACGAAGCTGCCGTTCAGGGACGACGTCTTCGACGCCGTCACCATCTCCTTCGGACTGCGCAACATCCAGGACACCGACCAGGCGCTGCGCGAGCTCCACCGGGTGACGAAGCCCGGCGGCCGCGTCGTCATCTGCGAGTTCTCCCACCCCACGTGGGCGCCGTTCCGCACGGTCTACGAGGAGTACCTGATGCGCGCGCTGCCGCCGGTCGCGCGCGCCGTCTCCTCGAACCCCGACGCGTACGTCTACCTCGCCGAGTCGATCCGTTCCTGGCCCGACCAGCCGGCCCTCGCGGGGATGCTGCGGAAGGCCGGCTGGTCCAGGGTCGCCTGGCGCAACCTCACGGGCGGCATCGTGGCCATGCACCGCGGGTTCAAGGCGGAGTAGGGCGCGGCCGGGTCACCGCGCCCACCGGGCTACTTCGCGTACATGCCGTAGCCGCCGACGCCGGTGTAGACGGCGTCGGCCACCTTCCGGTGCACCTTCGCGCCGGTGGCGTCGTCGGTGTCGGTCGGCGGCGTACGCGTCTTCATGCCGGTCACCAGTGTGGTGGAGCCGCCGCCGTCGAGGTTGAGCGCGTCGATCAGACCGAGCTCCTCGGAGTCCAGGAGCGTGGCGAAGTCGTGCAGATAGTCGCCGTCCTCGTTGTCCTGGCCGGTGAGGGTGATCAGCAGGGGGTGGCCCTGGAGGTCGACGCCCAGCGCGGTGCGCGAGTCGGTGCAGATCTTGAGCCGGCTGTCGGTCTTGCCGGGCTCCTCGCCGGTCGCGGTGCAGGAGTTGGGCAGGACGTCGAGGGAGGGCACCACGCCGTCCTCGAGGAGCCGGTGGAAGGAGCTGACCACGTCGACGGACTCGTCGAGCGGGATCTCCCGGCCCAGGGTCCGGTCGTGGAGCTTCGTCTCCACGACCGGCCTGCTGCCGACCGGCAGGTGGGTGCGCAGCCACTCCGCCCCGGTGCCGATGCCCTGGAGGATCCGGCCGCCGGCCGGGACGGCGGTGCCGCCGCGGTTCTCGTGGACGGCGGTGACCAGGCCGTTGGCGCCGAGGACGACCTCGTAACCCTCGGTGAGGGCGGGGGTGGTGGTCCCGTAGTCGTCGGTGAACACCACGATCTCGTCGGGGTCCGCGTAGACGCGGGGCGAGTCGCTCACCTTCCGGTCCTCGGCGTCCCGCGCGCAGTGCGGGATGCGGCCGGGGGTCCGGTTGACGTCGTCGACGCGCACGCTCGCGGTGGGCGACGCGCTGAGCTTCAGCTCCGTACCGAGCTTGGTGACGTACGGGATGCCGTACTGGATCACCGCCCCGTTGCCGCCCTGCCCGCCGTTCCAGCAGGCGGCGCTGTGCAGGACGCCGTCGGTGACGGCGGCGCTCGTGTGCACGACGTTCCCGTCGGCGCCGGACGGCAGCGGCTCCCGCTGGAACAGGCCGCCGTTGACGCCCGCGTAGGGCTTCCGGGAGGCCACGGTGGTGACGGTGCCCAGCTGGTCGAGGACCGTCTCGGCGGCGGCGTCGCTCGCGCCGATGACGCTCTCCAGGGTCACCGCCCCGGCGGCGGGATCGATCTCGACGACCTGGAGGACGCGCGCCTTGAGCCGGTTGTCGAGCTTGGTCTCCGTCCAGGTGGTGTGGGTGACGCCGGGGGCGAGGACGACCGGCGCGCCCGCCGTCCAGTTGGTGCCCAGTGGGCTCGACGGCTCCTCGACGGCGGGTGCCGCGCCGGCCGAGGTGGCCAGGCTGAGGGCGGCGACGGTGGCGGCGAGGGCCGCGAACGTACGGCGGCGGTTCCTGGTCACTGGCAGTCCGCCGTTCGGTCGACGAGCTCGTGCGAGCGGAAGGTGCCGGCGAAGGGGGCCGGCACGGTGGTGCTGTCACCGCGCAGCACGACATAGGCGCCGTACGTGTGCCCGGCCGCGGTGTCGGTCCAGGTGCCGGTGAAGGTGGGCTCGGGGTAGAAGCAGACGTGCTTGGCGGTGCGGTTCCAGACCGACTTGGGCGCGGCGCCGGTGCCGTAGCTGCTGCCGACGTTCCCGGTGGCCGGGTCGGTCGTGGCCGTGTGCACGGTCATCGCGCCGCGGCCGCGCTCCTGGGCGAAGGTGCAGATCCGGTCGTCGGGGCAGCGCTCGTAGCCGGTGAAGCAGTGGGCCCGGGAGGGCACCAGCTTGTGGGAGCTGATGGTCTTCACCCAGCGGGCGTCGCCGTCGGAGTATTCGTCGAAGCGGTCCGGCATGACGGTCTGGAGCAGGCCGCCGTAGCCGGCGTCGACGTAGACGCAGGCCCACAGCTTCGTGTTGTTCTTGGCGGAGAGCGTCTTGTCGTCCCAGGTCGCGTCGTAGCTCTCCAGGCTCTGCCGGTCGGTGAAGTCCCGCCGCTCGCCGGTGCCGTCGGGGCCGCTGTAGAGGCACAGGGTGTTCGCCGGGCAGTCGTCGAAGGCGGCGGCGCCGGCGTTCGACGGCAGGGCGAGGAACGCCGAGCAGATGAGGGCGAGGAACGCGGTGATCAGCGCGCCCCGCCGCCGGGTGAGTTCTCCATGTCTTCGCATGATCGTCATATGACGATCTTTCCCTTCCGGGTGGCCCTCCGGAAGGTCCGACACGGGCCCCATAGACTGCCGGGGTACGTCCGTACGTCCGTACCGCCCCCTACCGACCTAGTCTTCGGGAGACCCCGCCGTGACCGAGCAGCCCCTCTCCGAGCACAGCGCAGATGTGATCGTCGTCGGGGCGGGCCCGGCGGGCTCGACCACCGCGTACTACCTGGCCAAGGCGGGACTCGACGTCCTGCTCCTGGAGAAGACCGCGTTCCCGCGCGAGAAGGTCTGCGGCGACGGGCTCACCCCGCGCGCCACCAAGCAGCTCGTCGCCATGGGCATCGACATCTCCGAGGAGGCGGGCTGGCTGCGCAACAAGGGCCTGCGGATCATCGGCGGCGGCGTGCGGCTCCAGCTCGACTGGCCGGATCTCGCCTCGTACCCGGACTACGGACTCGTGCGCAAGCGCGACGACTTCGACGAGACGCTGGCCCGTCAGGCGCAGAAGGCCGGGGCGCGGCTGTACGAGCGCTGCAACGTCCAGTCGCCGCTGATCGACGACCGCACCGGCCGGATCACCGGCGTGCGCGCCAAGCTCGGCGAGGAGAAGCGCGAGGTCACCTTCCACGCGCCGCTGGTCGTCGCCGCCGACGGCAACTCCACCCGGCTGTCGCTGGCGATGGGCCTGCACCGCCGCGAGGACCGTCCGATGGGCGTCGCCGTCCGGACGTACTTCACGACCCCCCGCCACGAGGACGACTACCTGGAGTCCTGGCTGGAGCTGTGGGACCGGCGCGGCCCGCAGGACCGGCTGCTGCCCGGCTACGGCTGGATCTTCGGCATGGGCGACGGCACCTCCAACGTCGGCCTCGGCATCCTCGACTCCTCCTCCGCCTTCAAGGAGCTCGACTGGCGTGAGGTCCTGAAGGCCTGGTGCGCCTCCATGCCGGAGGACTGGGGCTTCACCCCGGAGAACATGACGACGCCGATCCGCGGCGCCGCCCTGCCGATGGCCTTCAACCGCCAGCCGCACTACACCAAGGGGCTGCTGCTCGTCGGCGACGCGGGCGGCCTGGTCAACCCGTTCAACGGCGAGGGCATCGCCTACGCGATGGAGTCCGGCCAGATCGCCGCCGACGTCATCGTGCAGGCCCACGCCCGCTCCACCCCCGCCCAGCGGGAGCTGGCGCTGCGCAACTACCCGCGGATCCTGAAGGACACCTACGGCGGCTACTACACGCTGGGCCGCGCCTTCGTGAAGCTCATCGGCAACCCGAAGGTCATGAAGATCGCGACCCAGCGCGGTCTGACCCACCCGGTGCTGATGAAGTTCACGCTGAAGATGCTGGCCAACCTCACCGACCCGACCGGCGGCGACGCGATGGACCGCATCATCAACGGCCTGTCGAAGGTGGCCCCGAAGGCGTGACCGCACGCCGGTAGGCCGTCGGCGAGAGGCCGAGCGCCCGGGTGAAGTGGCGGCGGAGGTTCGCCGCCGTGCCCAGACCGCTGTGCTCGCCGACGCGCTCCACCGGCAGGTCGGTGGACTCCAGGAGCGTCTGTGCCCGGGCGACCCGCTGCTGCAGCAGCCACTGCAGCGGCGTGGTGCCGTGGGCCTCGCGGACCCGGCGGTGGAAGGTGCGCGGGCTCATGCGGGCCCGGCGGGCCAGGTCATCGACGCTCAGGGGCTCGTGCAGGTGCTCCTGGGCCCACTGGAGGGCGGGGCCGAGCAGGTCCCGTTCGCCCGGCGGCAGCGGCGCCTCGACGAACTGGGGGCGGTCGCCCGCCCGGAGGGCCGGGACGACCAGGCGCTGGGCGAGGGCGCCCGCGACGGCGGCGCCCAGGTCCTTGCGTACGAGATGCAGGCACAGGTCCAGGCCGGCGGCGGCGCCCGCGCTGGTGAGCACGGTGTCCTCGTCGGTGAACAGGACCGAGGCGTCGACGTCGACCCGGGGGTGCCGGGCGGCGAGTTCGGGCGCGTACTCCCGGTGGAGGGTGGCCCGTCGGCCGTCGAGCAGTCCGGCGGCGGCGAGCGCGAAGGCGCCGCTGCACATGGAGACCATCCGCGCCCCGCCCTCCGCCGCCGCCCGCAGGGCCTCGACGAGATCGCCGGGCAGGGTGACGCCGCCCTCGACGACGCCGTCCGGCACCGACGGCACGATGACGGTGTCCGCGCCCGCGAGCCCGTCGAGTCCGTGGGTGCGGTGCGGGGCGGGGCCGCCGCAGACGCGCAGCGCGTACCAGGGGTCGGCCAGGTCCTTGTGCGGGATCCCGAAGACCATGGTGGCGACGGAGAGTTCGTAGAGGTCCCAGGGGGAGATCCCGGGCCCCTCGCCAGGCCCCTCGTCGGATACGAGGGCGACGGCGACCACTCCAGCGTTCATGATCACGAGCCTATGGCAGGAACCGTGCGGAGGCGGTCGGTTCTTCCCCTGTCGGCCGGTTTCCGCCGCTGCGAGCGTGGAGCCATGAACAAGCAGAGCGTCACCGTCATCGGCCTCGGGCAGATGGGCACCGCCCTGGCCGACGCCTTCCTCGCCGCCGGCCACCCCACCACCGTCTGGAACCGTACGCCGGGCAGGGCCGACGCCCTGGTCGCCCGGGGCGCCACCCGCGCCGCCAGCGTCGCCGAGGCCGCCCGCGCGAGCGAACTCGTCGTGGTCTGTGTCCTCGACGACGCGGCCGTGCGCGAACTCCTCGTACCGGTCGCCGACGTGCTCCGCGGCCGGGTGCTGGTCAACCTCACCAGCGGATCTCCCGAGCAGGCCCGTGCGCAGGCCCGCTGGGCGGCGGAGCACGGCGTCGGCTACCTGGACGGCGGCATCATGACGACCCCGCCGGGGATCGGCGACAGTGCCAACATGATCCTCTACGCGGGATCGCCGGAGCTGCTCGCCGCCCACCGGGAGGCGCTCCGGGTGCTCGGCGACCCGGTCGACCTCGGCCCGGACGCCGGACTCGCCTCGCTCTACGACGCGGGGCTGCTGGGGCTCATGTGGTCGGTCTTCGGCGGCTGGCTGCACGCCGCCGCCCTCGCGGGCGCGGACGGGGTCCCGGCCCGGGACTTCACCGCGATCGCCACCCGCTGGCTGGGCACGGTCTCCTGGTTCATGACGGGGTACGCCGGGCAGATCGACGCCGGGGAATACCCGGGCGACGACGCCACGATCGACGTGCAGGTGGCGGCGATCGGGCACCTGCTGCACGCGGCGGAGGCGCGCGGCATCGACAACCGGCTCCCGGAGCTGCACCTGGAGCTGATGCGCGGCGCCGTCGACGCCGGGCACGGCGGGGACAGCTACGCCCGGATCATCGAGGCGTTCCGGGCGAAGTAGGGCGTACGTGACGAAGGGCCGTCGCTCCCCCGAGGAGTGACGGCCCTTCGTGCGTGTTCCGCGGACGGATCAGAGGATCCGGACGGCGCCCGACGGCGTGTCCCAGTCCAGGGAACGCTCGACGACACCGGTCGACGGGTTCTGCGCGCCGACGTACATGCCGCCGCCGACGTAGATGGCGACGTGGTACGAGCCGCTGCGGCTGCCCCAGTACAGGATGTCGCCCGGCTGGAGGTTGCTCAGGGAGACGGAGGTGCCCATGCTCGACTGCGAGCTGGAGACGCGCGGCAGGTCGATGCCGGCCTGGCGGTAGGCGGCCTGGACGAGGCCGGAGCAGTCCCAGGAGTTGGGGCCGGTGCCGCCGGAGACGTAGGCGTCGCCGACCTGGGCGCGGGCGAAGGCCACGATGGCGGCGGCCGAGCCGGTGGCGACCTGGGTGTCCCCGGAGGACGAGCCGCTGTCCGAGGCGCTGTAGGAGGACGCGGAGAGCGAGGTGCGCTCCGAGGTGCGGGAGGCGCGCTCGCGGGCCTCGGCGCGGGCCTTCTCGGCCTTCTCGGCCTCGGCCTTGCGGTCGGCCTCGGCCTTGGCCTTCTTGGCGTCCTTGGCGGCCTTCTCCAGGGCGGCCTTCTCCTGGGCCGCGAGGCTCTGGTCCAGGGCTTCCTGCTGGCTCGCCTCGGCGGAGGCGGAGACGGCGCTGGCGAGGTCGGCGTCGAGGGAGCCCAGCGTGGGCATCTCGAGGGTCGTCTCGGTCACCGGCTCGGCGTTCGCCGGAGCGGCGGCACCGGCCACCGCGATGGTGCTGAAGACGCCACCGGCAACTCCGGCCCGGAACGCGAGCTTCGAGGCGCCGCGGCGGGGCTTCCGGTGGCTGGGTATGTGAGCGGTCTGGGACATGAGTACAACCGCTATCAGGGCTTCACGGTTCCCTTCAAGAAACGTGGGTTGCGCCACAGTTACGTTCGGAACCTTCGAATCCGCTTTCCTGGCGCCCTTATTGACGCCGTAACGGGCAAAACGGGCACGGCTCAATGGGGCCTTGAACATGTGTTTTCAATGAAAAGCCCGAATTGCCCGTCGCTTACCACCTCTTCACGTGGATGGCCAAGCCCCGTTCTTCCGGGCACCCCCCACCTGTGGCGCAGGTCACACCCGGGCTCGTGAACGCGTGCACACGTCCACCGTCGTACCTCCGGACCCCCGACCGGGCGACGGCCGGTTTCCTTATCACCTGCACGCGTCCCACTGCCAATTTGCCTGTAGCTGCCAACTCTTGATAGTGCAACACCCCCTCCGACCAGCGATTTCCGGTACGGATGTCACATCTGGTGATCACCTGGGCGCTTCGAGTGGCAAGATCACCGCTCATCCGACTTCATGATCCTTCGTCAGGTGGTGGAGATCACAAAGTCCTTGGCGTACCCCGTGTCGCAGATCACAGAGGGGCGGGCTTAAGATACGCGGCAGTCGGGCTTGTGAACTGCCTCACATGTGGCGATCTTCGGTGCCCCGGGTGAGACGACGCGAGAAGCCGACAGTGCGGTCCAACGGTCAAGGACGACTGGAAGGAGCGAGGAGCGTGAATGCGTACGCGCCCATCCTCGTGCTCGGTGCCCTGGGAGCGGGGTTTGCGATCTTCTCCGTGGTCATGGCCACGCTCATCGGGCCAAAGCGGTACAACAGGGCGAAACTCGAGGCGTACGAGTGCGGCATCGAGCCCACGCCGACGCCTGCCGGGGGCGGTCGCTTCCCGATCAAGTACTACCTGACGGCGATGCTCTTCATCGTCTTCGACATCGAGATCGTCTTCCTCTACCCCTGGGCCGTCAGCTTCGACGCCCTGGGGCTTTTCGGGCTCGTGGAGATGCTGCTCTTCGTGCTCACCGTCTTCGTCGCCTACGCGTACGTGTGGCGGCGCGGCGGCCTGGAATGGGACTGAGGGGCTGAGGAGCACCCATGGGACTCGAAGAGAAGCTGCCGAGCGGTTTTCTGCTGACGACCGTCGAACAGGCCGCGGGCTGGGTCCGGAAGGCCTCCGTCTTCCCCGCGACCTTCGGCCTCGCCTGCTGCGCCATCGAGATGATGACCACCGGAGCCGGCCGCTACGACCTGGCCCGCTTCGGCATGGAGGTCTTCCGGGGCTCGCCGCGCCAGGCCGACCTGATGATCGTGGCCGGCCGCGTCAGCCAGAAGATGGCGCCCGTCCTGCGGCAGGTCTACGACCAGATGCCGAACCCCAAGTGGGTCATCTCCATGGGGGTGTGCGCGTCTTCGGGCGGAATGTTCAACAATTACGCGATTGTGCAGGGTGTTGATCACATTGTTCCGGTTGACATCTATTTGCCGGGTTGTCCGCCGCGCCCGGAGATGCTGATGGACGCGATCCTCAAGCTCCACCAGAAGATCCAGGGCTCCAAGCTCGGCGTGAACGCCAAGGAAGCGGCCCGCGAGGCGGAGGAGGCGGCGCTCAAGGCGCTGCCGACGATCGAGATGAAGGGGCTGCTCCGTTGAGCGACGAGACGCCCAACCCCGAGAAGGACCTCAGCGCGCAGAACCTGCCGGGGCAGCGCGGCGAGCACGGTGAGGAGGTCCGCGTCCAGCGCGGCATGTTCGGCGCCGACGACGGCGGCGACACCTCCGGCTACGGCGGCCTCGTCCGCTCGATCCGGCTCCCCGGGCCCGCCACCCGCCCCTACGGCGGCTGGTTCGACGAGGTCGCCGACGAGCTCGAGGGCGCCCTGGAGGAACAGGGCCTGGTCCCCGGGAACGCGATCGAGAAGACGGTCGTCGACCGCGGCGAACTCACCTTCCACGTCGAGCGCGAGCACCTCGTCCGGGTCGCCCGCACCCTGCGCGACGACCCCGCCCTGCGCTTCGAGCTCTGTACGGGCGTCTCCGGCGTCCACTACCCGGGCGACAAGGGCCGCGAGCTGCACGCCGTCTACCACCTGCGCTCGCTCACCCACGGCCGGCTGATCCGCCTGGAGGTCTCGGCCCCCGACGCCGACCCGCACGTCCCGTCGCTCGTCGCGGTCTATCCGACCAACGACTGGCACGAGCGCGAGACCTACGACTTCTTCGGCCTCGTCTTCGACGGCCACCCCGCCCTCACCCGGATCATGATGCCGGACGACTGGCAGGGCCACCCGCAGCGCAAGGACTACCCCCTCGGCGGCATCGCCGTCGAGTACAAGGGCGCCCAGATCCCGGCTCCGGACCAGCGGAGGTCGTACTCGTGACCACCCCTTCTGCAAGCGCGCGTGAGACGACCGAAGGCACCGTCTACACGGTCACCGGCGGCGACTGGGACGAGGTCGTCCGGTCCGCCGCCAAGGCCGACGACGAGCGCATCGTCGTCAACATGGGCCCCCAGCACCCCTCCACCCACGGCGTGCTCCGGCTCATCCTGGAGATCGACGGCGAGACCGTCACCGAGGCCCGCTGCGGCATCGGCTACCTCCACACCGGCATCGAGAAGAACCTCGAATACCGGACCTGGACGCAGGGCACCACCTTCGTCACGCGCATGGACTACCTCACCTCGTTCTACAACGAGACGGCGTACTGCCTCGGCGTGGAGAAGCTGCTCGGCATCACCGACCAGATCCCGGACCGGGCGAGCGTCATCCGCGTCCTGCTGATGGAGCTCAACCGGCTCTCCTCGCACCTGGTCTGCATCGCCACCGGCGGCATGGAGCTCGGCGCCACCACGATCATGATCTACGGCTTCCGGGACCGCGAGATGATCCTGGACCTGTACGAGCTGATCACCGGCCTGCGCATGAACCACGCGTTCATCCGCCCCGGCGGCCTCGCCCAGGACCTCCCGCCCGGCGCCGTCGACGCCGTGCGCGAGTTCGTGAAGACCATGAAGAAGAACCTGCCGGAGTACGACAAGCTCGCCACCGGCAACCCCATCTTCAAGGCCCGCATGCAGGACGTCGGCTACCTCGACCTGACCGGCTGCATGGCGCTGGGCGCCACCGGCCCCATCCTGCGCTCGGCCGGCCTCCCGCACGACCTGCGCAAGACCGACCCGTACTGCGGCTACGAGACCTACGACTTCGAGGTCCCCACCGCCGACAGCTGCGACGCCTACGGCCGCTTCCTCGTCCGCCTGGAGGAGATGCGCCAGTCGCTGCGGATCGTCGAGCAGTGCCTCGACCGCCTGGAGCCCGGACCGGTCATGGTCGGCGACAAGAAGATCGCCTGGCCCGCCCAGCTCGCCCTCGGCCCCGACGGCCTCGGCAACTCCCTCGATCACATCAAGAAGATCATGGGCACCTCCATGGAGGCCCTGATCCACCACTTCAAGCTGGTCACCGAGGGCTTCCGGGTCCCCGCCGGACAGGCCTACACGGCCGTCGAGTCGCCCAAGGGCGAACTCGGCGTCCACGTCGTCTCCGACGGCGGCACCCGCCCCTACCGGGTCCACTTCCGCGACCCGTCCTTCACCAACCTCCAGGCCATGGCCGCGATGTGCGAAGGCGGCCAGGTCGCCGACGTCATCGTCGCCGTCGCGTCCATCGACCCCGTGATGGGAGGCGTCGACCGATGACGGACGGACACACCAGTCTCGGGATGCCCCAGCTGCCCGCACCCGACTACCCGGCCGAGGTCCGCGCCCGGCTGGAGGCGGACGCGCGGGCGATCATCGACCGCTACCCGGGGTCCCGCTCCGCGCTCCTGCCGCTGCTGCACCTCGTGCAGTCGGAGGAGGGCCACGTCACCCGTACCGGCATGCGGTTCTGCGCCGACATGCTCGGCCTGACCACCGCCGAGGTCACCGCCGTCGCCACCTTCTACAGCATGTACCGCCGCCGGCCCTCCGGGGACTACCAGGTCGGCGTCTGCACCAACACGCTGTGCGCGGTCATGGGCGGCGACGCCATCTTCGAGGAGCTCAAGGAGCACCTGGGCGTCGGCAACAACGAGACCACCCCGGACGGCAAGGTCACCCTGGAGCACATCGAGTGCAACGCGGCCTGCGACTTCGCCCCGGTCGTGATGGTCAACTGGGAGTTCTTCGACAACCAGACGCCCGAGTCCGCCAAGCAGATCGTCGACGACCTGCGGGCCGGCCGTCCCGTCGCACCCACCCGCGGCGCGCCGCTGTGCACCTTCAAGGAGACCGCCCGCATCCTGGCGGGCTTCCCCGACGAGCGCGAGGGGGCCGTCGAGGCCACCGGAGGGGCCGGCCCGGCCTCGCTCGTCGGGTTGCGGCTGGCCAAGGGCGAGACCCCGCACCACAAGATCGTCCACCCGCGCGGCGAATCGGCCAGTGGGGAGGGGGAGTGATGACCTTGGCAGCCGAGATCAACAACAGCAGCCCCGAGAAGCTGCTCGCACCCGTCCTGTCCGCCTTCTGGGACCAGCCGGACTCCTGGACCCTGGAGACCTACCGGCGCCACGACGGCTACGAGGGCCTGCGCAGGGCCCTCGCGATGTCGCCCGACGAACTCATCGCGTACGTCAAGGAGTCCGGCCTGCGCGGCCGCGGCGGCGCGGGCTTCCCCACCGGGATGAAGTGGCAGTTCATTCCCCAGGGCGACGGCAAGCCGCACTACCTCGTCGTCAACGCCGACGAGTCCGAGCCCGGCACCTGCAAGGACATCCCGCTCCTCTTCGCCAACCCGCACTCGCTCATCGAGGGCATCGTGATCGCCTGCTACGCGATCCGCTCCAGCCACGCCTTCATCTATCTGCGCGGCGAGGTCGTCCCCGTCCTGCGCCGCCTGCACCACGCGGTGAAGGAGGCCTACGACGCCGGATACCTCGGCCGGAACATCCTCGGCAGCGGGCTCGACGTCGAGCTCACCGTGCACGCCGGCGCCGGCGCGTACATCTGCGGCGAGGAGACCGCCCTGCTCGACTCGCTCGAAGGACGGCGCGGCCAGCCCCGGCTGCGTCCCCCCTTCCCCGCGGTCGCCGGTCTGTACGCCTGCCCCACCGTGGTGAACAACGTCGAGTCCATCGCCTCGGTTCCCGCGATCCTCCACAAGGGCAAGGACTGGTTCACGTCCATGGGCAGCGAGAAGTCCCCGGGCTTCACGCTCTACTCGCTCAGCGGCCACGTCGCCTCGCCCGGCCAGTACGAGGCCCCGCTCGGCATCACCCTGCGCCAGCTCCTCGACATGAGCGGCGGGATGCGGCCCGGCCACCGGCTCAAGTTCTGGACCCCCGGCGGCTCCTCCACCCCGATGTTCACCGAGGAGCACCTCGACGTCCCGCTCGACTACGAGGGCGTCGGCGCCGCCGGTTCCATGCTCGGCACCAAGGCGCTGCAGTGCTTCGACGAGACCACCTGCGTGGTCCGGGCCGTCACCCGCTGGACCGAGTTCTACGCCCACGAGTCCTGCGGCAAGTGCACGCCCTGCCGCGAGGGCACCTACTGGCTGGTCCAGTTGCTCCGCGACATCGAGGCGGGCAAGGGCGTCATGTCCGACCTCGACAAGCTGAACGACATCGCCGACAACATCAACGGCAAGTCGTTCTGCGCCCTCGGCGACGGCGCCGCCTCGCCGATCTTCTCCTCGCTGAAGTACTTCCGCGACGAGTACGAGCAGCACATCACGGGCAAGGGCTGCCCCTTCGACCCCGCCAAGTCGACGGCCTGGGCGGACAAGCACCGGGAGGTGAACGCATGACCGTCACCACGTCGAACCCGGCCGGCGGCGGCAGCCCGGCGGTGCCGCCGGAGGATCTCGTCACGCTGACGATCGACGGCATCGAGGTCTCCGTCCCCAAGGGGACCCTGGTGATCCGCGCCGCCGAGCAGCTCGGCATCGAGATCCCCCGGTTCTGCGACCACCCGCTGCTCGACCCGGCCGGCGCCTGCCGCCAGTGCATCGTCGAGGTCGAGGGCCAGCGCAAGCCGATGGCCTCCTGCACCATCACCTGCACCGACGGCATGGTCGTCAAGTCACAGCTGACCAGCCCCGTCGCCGAGAAGGCCCAGCACGGTGTGATGGAGCTGCTGCTCATCAACCACCCGCTGGACTGCCCCGTCTGCGACAAGGGCGGCGAGTGCCCGCTGCAGAACCAGGCGATGTCCCACGGGCAGGCCGAGTCCCGCTTCGAGGGCCGCAAGCGGACGTACGAGAAGCCGGTCCCGATCTCCACGCAGGTGCTCCTGGACCGCGAGCGGTGCGTGCTGTGCGCGCGCTGCACCCGCTTCTCCAACCAGGTCGCCGGCGACCCGATGATCGAGCTGGTCGAGCGCGGCGCGCTCCAGCAGGTCGGCACCGGCGAGGGCGACCCCTTCGAGTCGTACTTCTCCGGCAACACCATCCAGATCTGCCCGGTCGGCGCGCTCACCTCGGCCGCCTACCGCTTCCGCTCCCGGCCCTTCGACCTGGTGTCGTCGCCGAGCGTCTGCGAGCACTGCGCGGGCGGCTGCGCGACCCGCACCGACCACCGGCGCGGCAAGGTCATGCGACGGCTCGCCGCCGAGGACCCCGAGGTCAACGAGGAGTGGATCTGCGACAAGGGGCGGTTCGGGTTCCGTTACGCGCAGCAGCGTGACCGGCTCACCACCCCGCTCGTCCGCAACGAGCTCGGCGTGCTCGAAGCCGCGTCCTGGCCGGAGGCCCTGGAGGCCGCCGCCCGCGGCCTGGTCCGCGGGCGCACCGGCGTCCTGGCCGGCGGCCGGCTGACCGTCGAGGACTCCTACGCGTACGCCAAGTTCGCGCGGGTCGCCCTCGACACCAACGACGTCGACTTCCGGGCCCGCGTCCACTCCGGCGAGGAGGCCGACTTCCTCGCCTCCGTCGTCGCCGGGCGCGGCCGGGACCTGGACGGTGCCGGGGTCACGTACACCTCGCTGGAGGCGGCGCCCGCGGTGCTCCTCGTCGGCCTGGAGTCCGAGGAGGAGGCGCCCGGCGTCTTCCTGCGGCTGCGCAAGGCCTGGCGGAAGAAGGGGCAGAGGACCTACGCGGTCGCCGCCTACGCCACCCGCGGCCTGGAGAAGACCGGCGGCACCCTGCTCGCCGCCGCTCCCGGCACCGAGACCGAGTGGCTCGACGCGCTGACCTCCCGGACCGGGCTGTCCGGGGACGGCCTCGCCGCCGCCGAGGCGCTGCGCCAGGACGGCGCGGTGATCGTCGTCGGCGAGCGGCTCGCCGGAGTGCCGGGCGCGCTGACCGCCGCCGTACGGGCCGCGACCGCCACCGGCGCGCGGCTGGTGTGGATCCCGCGCCGGGCCGGAGAGCGCGGCGCCGTCGAGGCGGGCGCCATCCCCGCGCTGCTGCCCGGCGGCCGGCCCGCGACCGACCCGAGGGCCCGCGAGGAGGTCGCCGCCGTCTGGGGCGTGCGCGAACTCCCGCACGGCTACGGCCGCGACACCGGCCAGATCGTCGAGGCGGCCGCGACCGGCGAGCTGGCCGCGCTGCTCGTCGGCGGCGTCGACGTCGACGACCTGCCGGACCCGGCCCGCGCCCGCGAGGCCCTCGACGCGGCCTTCGTCGTCTCCCTGGAGCTGCGCCCCGGCGCGGTCACCGAGCGGGCCGACGTGGTCCTGCCGGTCGCCGCGGTCGCCGAGAAGCCCGGCACCTTCCTCAACTGGGAGGGCAGGGCCCGGATGTTCGAGGCCGCGCTCAAGCCGGAGCAGATGACCCGGCCGCTTCCCCCGAGCGACGCCCGTGTCCTGCACATGCTGGCCGACGCGCTCGACGCCCATCTGGCGCTGCCCGACCTGCGGTCGGTGCGGCGCGAGCTGGACCGGCTCGGCGGCTGGACCGGCGAGCGGGCCACCGAGCCGACCGAGCCCGGCCAGGCCGCGGCGCGCCCCGCCGACGGCGAGGCCGTCCTCGCCGGACACCGGCTGCTGCTCGACCTGGGCCGCCTCCAGGAGGGCGACGAGGCCCTGGCCGGCACCCGGCACGCCGCCGTCGCCCGCCTCTCGGCCGCCACCGCCGCCGCCACCGGCGTCAAGGACGGCGACCTCCTCGCCGTCACCGGCCCGTCCGGCAGCACCGAACTCCCCCTGGCGGTCACCGAGATGCCCGACCGCGTGGTCTGGCTCCCGCTGAACTCCACCGGCCACGGCGTCCTCACCGACACCGGCGCCCACCCCGGCGACCTGGTCCGCATCGGCCCGGCCACCTCGAAGGAGGTGGCGACGTGACCAGCTCCGCGCCCCACCGCCCCGCCCTGCCGGGAGAGGTCCGCATCGTGCGCGAGCCCTTGGCACGGCTCCGCCGACCCGCCCTGCGGGCCGAGGGCTCCAGCGCACGCGGGCCTTTGGCGGCGCAGCCCGCCGGGTCCGGCGTCCGGCTGCTCGTCGCGGCGGCGCCGCGAGCGGGTGGCGGCCTCCGGTCGGGGGTCGCCCCGGCCGCCGCGGACCGCGCGACGGGCTCGCGCGGCTCCGGCGCCCACGTCGTCCGGCCGGCCGCAGGCCCGGCCCTCCCCGTACCGGAGGTGCGCGCATGACCGCCCTCGCTGCACTCGACGCCGCACAGCGCAGCGTCCTCGCCGCCGAGGACCTGTCGATGTTCGGCACCGACCCCTGGTGGCTCGTCGCGATCAAGGCGGTCTTCTGCTTCGCGTTCCTGATGGTGACCGTGCTCTTCTCCATCGTGTGGGAGCGCAAGGTCGTCGCCTGGATGCAGCTGCGCGTCGGGCCCAACCGGCACGGCCCCTGGGGCATGCTCCAGTCGCTCGCCGACGGCATCAAGCTGATGCTGAAGGAGGACGTGATCGTCCGCCGGGCCGACAAGGTCGTCTATGTCCTGGCCCCGATCGTCGCCGCCATCCCGGCCTTCATGGCGATCGCGGTGATCCCGTTCGGCCCGGCCGGCAACGAGGTGTCGATCTTCGGGCACCGCACGGCGATGCAGCTGACCGACCTGCCGATCGCGATGCTGTACGTCCTCGCGGTCGCCTCCGTCGGCATCTACGGCATCGTCCTGGCCGGCTGGTCCTCCGGCTCCACGTACCCGCTGCTCGGCGGACTGCGCTCCTGCGCGCAGATGATCTCCTACGAGATCGCCATGGGCGCCGCGTTCGCCTCGGTCTTCCTCTACTCCGGGTCGATGTCGACCTCGGCGATCGTCGAGGCGCAGGCCGACCGCTGGTTCGTCGTCCTGCTGCCGGTCTCCTTCATCATCTACATCGTCACCATGGTGGGCGAGACCAACCGCGCCCCCTTCGACATGCCGGAGTCCGAGGGCGACCTCGTCGGCGGCTTCAACACCGAGTACTCGTCCATCAAGTTCGCGATGTTCATGCTCGCCGAGTACGTGAACATGGTGACCGTCTCGGCCGTGTCCGTGACCCTGTTCCTGGGCGGCTGGCGGGCCCCGTACCCGATCTCCACCTTCTGGGAGGGCGCGAACCACGGCTGGTGGCCGATGCTCTGGTTCGTCCTCAAGGTGCAGCTGCTGCTGTTCTTCTTCATCTGGCTGCGCGGCACCCTGCCCCGCGTCCGCTACGACCAGCTGATGAAGCTCGGCTGGAAGGTCCTCATCCCGGTCTCGCTGGTCTGGCTGATGCTGGTCGCCACCGTCCGGGCGCTGCGCAACGCGAACTACGACTTCCAGACGATCGTGCTCTACGTCGCCGGCGCGGTCCTCGCGGTGCTGCTGCTCTCCTTCGTCGCCGACGTCTTCCGCGACCGGAAGGCGAAGGGCGGGGCGCCGGCACCCGAGGACACCCGCGCGTTCGACCCGATGGCCGGCGGCTTCCCCGTACCGCCCAAGCCCGGACAGTCCCTGCCGCCCGTACCGCGGCGTCGGCCCCGCCACGAGCGGGAGCTGATTGTCAGTGGTGGCCCCGATACTGCTACTGAGAGTGATGGAAAGGAGACGGACGGTGTCTGATTTCCAGAATCCGGTGGCCGGCTTCGGCGTGACCTTCAAGGCCATGTTCAAGAAGCGGCTGACCGAGCAGTACCCGGAGCAGCAGAAGACGACGGCGCCCCGCTTCCACGGCCGGCACCAGCTCAACCGTCACCCCGACGGCCTGGAGAAGTGCGTCGGCTGCGAGCTGTGCGCCTGGGCCTGCCCCGCCGACGCCATCTACGTGGAGGGCGCCGACAACACCGACGAGGAGCGCTACTCCCCGGGCGAGCGGTACGGCCGCGTCTACCAGATCAACTACGCCCGCTGCATCCTGTGCGGACTGTGCATCGAGGCGTGCCCCACGCGGGCCCTGACGATGACCAACGAGTTCGAACTGGCCGACTCCTCCCGCGAGAACCTGATCTACACCAAGGAGCAGCTGCTCGCGGGTCTCGAGGAGGGCATGGTCGACACCCCGCACGCCATCTACCCCGGCACCGACGAGCAGGACTACTACCGGGGACTGGTCACCGAGGCCGCGCCCGGCACCGTCCCCCAGGTCGCCGTCTCCAAGGGCGAGGTGGTGCAGGAGGGCGAGTCCACCTTCGGCGAGTCCGAACCGGCGTCGGGGAAGGTGGTCGGCCGATGAGCGCGACCCTCGCCGCCTCCGCCACCTCCACCGGCGAGGCCGTCCAGTTCTGGGTCCTCGGCACCGTCGCCGTCGTCGGCGCGCTGTGCACGATCCTCATGAGGAAGGCCGTCCACTCCGCGCTCTGCCTCGCCGGCACCATGATCGTCCTGGCGGTCTTCTACCTCGCCAACGGCGCGTACTTCCTCGGCGTCGTCCAGATCGTCGTCTACACCGGCGCGATCATGATGCTGTTCCTCTTCGTGGTCATGCTGGTCGGCGTCACCGCCGCCGACTCGCTGAAGGAGACCCTCAAGGGGCAGCGCTGGTGGGCCGCGGCCTGCGGGCTCGGCTTCGGCGTCCTGCTGATCGCCGGCATCGGCCGCGCCTCGCTCACCGAGTTCAACGGCCTCGGCGCGGCGAACACCGCCCACGGGGGGAACGTCGAGGGCATCGCCGCCCTCGTCTTCACCAAGTACGTGTTCGCCTTCGAGATCACCGGCGCCCTGCTGATCACCGCGGCCGTCGGCGCCATGGTCCTCACCCACCGCGAGCGCACCGAACGCGCCCGCACCCAGCGCGAGCTGTCCGAGCAGCGCGTGCGGGAAGGCAAGCACCTCCCGCCGCTCCCGGCGCCCGGCGTCTACGCCCGGCACAACGCGGTGGACATCGCCGGTCTGCTGCCCGACGGCACCCCGGCCGAGCTCACCGTCATCTCCACGCTGCGCAAGCGCGGCCAGGTCCGTGACGTGTCGACGGAGGCGCTCGCCGACCTCAAGGCCCTGGAGCAGCGCTCCGAGGAGCGCCTCGGCCGGGACCGGGAGGACGTCCGCGACATCCGGGACCAGGTCCGGGACTCGGATCGGGGCTCGGCCCGGGACGAAGAGGAGGCCACCCGGTGAATCCCGTCAACTACCTGTATCTCGCCGCCCTGCTGTTCACCATCGGTGCGGCCGGGGTGCTGATCCGGCGGAACGCGATCGTCGTCTTCATGTGCGTCGAGCTGATGCTCAACGCCTGCAACCTCGCGTTCGTCGCCTTCTCCCGTATGCACGGCAACCTCGACGGCCAGATCATCGCCTTCTTCACGATGGTCGTGGCCGCCGCGGAGGTCGTCGTCGGACTCGCGATCATCGTGTCCGTCTTCCGTGCCCGTCACTCGGCCTCGGTCGACGACGCCAGCCTGATGAAGCTGTGAGGGGCTGACCGTGGACAACCTCATTGCGCTGCTCGTCGCGGCGCCCCTGCTCGGAGCGGCCGTCCTGCTGTGCGGCGGGCGGCGGCTCGACAAGGCCGGGCACTGGCTCGGCACCCTGCTCGCCGCCGTCTCCTTCGGCATCGGCCTGGTCCTGTTCGCCGACATGCTCTCCCGGAGCGCCGAAGACCGGGCCCTGCACCAGCGGCTGTTCAGCTGGATCCCCGTCGAGGGCTTCCAGGCGGACATCGCCTTCCAGCTCGACCAGCTGTCGATGACCTTCGTGCTGCTGATCACCGGCGTGGGCACGCTCATCCACGTGTACTCGATCGGGTACATGGAGCACGACGAGCGCCGCCGCCGCTTCTTCGGCTACCTCAACCTGTTCGTCGCGGCGATGCTGCTCCTCGTCCTCGCCGACAACTACCTGCTGCTGTACTTCGGCTGGGAGGGCGTCGGCCTCGCCTCGTACCTCCTGATCGGCTTCTGGCAGCACAAGCCCACCGCGGCCACCGCCGCGAAGAAGGCCTTCCTGGTCAACCGGGTCGGCGACATGGGCCTGTCCATCGCGATCATGCTGATGTTCACCACCTTCGGGACCTTCGCCTTCGGGCCGGTCCTGGAGTCGGCCGGAGAGACCTCCGAGGGCATGCTGACCGCGATCGGTCTGATGCTGCTCCTCGCGGCCTGCGGCAAGTCCGCCCAGGTCCCGCTGCAGTCCTGGCTCGGCGACGCGATGGAGGGCCCGACACCGGTCTCCGCCCTCATCCACGCCGCCACCATGGTCACCGCCGGTGTCTATCTGATCGTCCGCTCCGCCGACATCTTCAACGCCGCCCCCGACGCCCAGCTCGTCGTCACCGTCGTCGGCGCCGTCACGCTCCTCTTCGGTGCGATCGTCGGTTGCGCGAAGGACGACATCAAGAAGGCGCTGGCCGGTTCGACGATGTCGCAGATCGGCTACATGGTCCTCGCGGCCGGCCTCGGCCCCATCGGCTACGCCTTCGCGATCATGCACCTGGTGACCCACGGCTTCTTCAAGGCCGGGCTCTTCCTCGGCGCCGGCTCCGTCATGCACGGCATGAACGACGAGGTCGACATGCGCAAGTACGGCGGCCTCAGGAAGTACATGCCGGTCACCTTCGCCACCTTCGGCCTCGGCTACCTCGCGATCATCGGCTTCCCGGGCCTGTCCGGCTTCTTCTCCAAGGACAAGATCATCGAGGCGGCCTTCGCCAAGGGCGGCACCGAGGGCTGGATCCTCGGCGGCTGCGCCCTCCTCGGCGCCGCCATCACCGCGTACTACATGACCCGCGTGATGATCCTGACCTTCTTCGGCGAGAAGCGCTGGCAGCCCGCCCCGGACGCCGACAAGGTGCCCGGCGCCGAACCGGCCGCCGAGCACGCGGCCGGGGCGATGCCCCACCCGCACGAGTCGCCGAAGTCCATGACGATCCCGATGATCCTGCTCGCCTTCGGCTCGGTCTTCGCCGGCGGCTTCTTCGGCATCGGCGACCGCTTCGTGAAGTGGCTGGAGCCGGTCACCGGCTTCGAGCACGGACACCCGCCGATCGGCGCCGGGGCGATCACCGCCTCCACCGTCGCCGTCATGCTCCTCGGCGTCGGCGTCGCCTACCTCCAGTACGGGCGCCGCCCGGTGCCGGTGGTCGCCCCGCGCGGCTCGCTGCTCACCCGGGCCGCCCGCCGCGACCTGCTCCAGGACGACTTCAACCACGTCGTCTTCGTCCGCGGCGGCACCCACCTGACCCGCTCCCTCGTCTACGTCGACCACAGCCTCGTCGACGGGGTGGTCAACGGCACCGCGGCCTCGGTCGGCGGCCTCTCCGGCCGACTGCGCATGTTCCAGAACGGCTACGCCCGGTCGTACGCGGTCTCCATGTTCGGAGGTACGGCGGTGCTCATCGCCGCGACCCTGCTGATGAGGGCGGTGTAACTCCCATGTCCTTCCCGCTCCTTACGGTGACGGCAGCGGTGCCGGCGGTCGGTGCGATCCTGACCGCCGCGGTCCCCGCGGCCCGCCGCACCGCCGCCAAGTGGCTGGCGCTGCTCGTCTCGCTGGCCACCCTCGTGCTCGCCGCCCTCGTCTTCGTACGGTTCGAGCCCGGCGGCGACCGCTACCAGCTCACCGAATCGCACGCCTGGATCAAGGACTTCGGCGTCCGCTACGAGCTCGGCGTGGACGGCATCGGGGTGGCGCTGATCGCCCTCACGGCGCTGCTCATCCCGTTCATCATCCTGGCCGGCTGGCACGACGCCGACCCCCTGGAGACCTCCTCCAAGAGGTGGCGGCCGACCCAGGGCTTCTTCGCCCTGATCCTCATGGTCGAGGCGATGGTGATCCTCTCCTTCGAGGCCACCGACGTCTTCCTCTTCTACATCCTGTTCGAAGCCATGCTCATCCCGATGTACTTCCTCATCGGCGGCTTCGGCGACCGCGCGCACTCCGGCTCCGACGAGAACGCGGCGGCCCAGCGCTCCTACGCGGCGGTCAAGTTCCTGCTCTACAACCTGGTCGGCGGCCTGATCATGCTGGCCGCGGTCATCGGGCTCTACGTCGTCGCCGGCAACTTCTCGCTCACCGAGATCGCCGAGGCGCGGGCCAACGGCTCGCTGGAAATGGCGACCAGCACCGAGCGGTGGCTGTTCCTCGGCTTCTTCTTCGCCTTCGCGGTGAAGGCGCCGCTGTGGCCGCTGCACACCTGGCTGCCCAACGCGATGGGGGAGGCCACCGCCCCGGTCGCCGTCCTCATCACCGCCGTCGTCGACAAGGTCGGCACCTTC
Source organism: Streptomyces sp. NPDC012769 (assembly GCF_042901205.1). NCBI lineage: Bacteria > Bacillati > Actinomycetota > Actinomycetes > Kitasatosporales > Streptomycetaceae > Streptomyces > Streptomyces sp. NPDC012769. The sequence continues at coordinate 221,223 of NZ_JBIBCP010000006.1, forward strand.
GCGATGCTCCGCTTCTGTCTCGGGCTCTTCCCCGAGGCGTCGAAGTGGGCCACCCCGGTGGTCATCGCCCTCGCGCTGATCAGCATCGTCTACGGGGCGCTGCTCGCCGTCGGCCAGCGGGACATCAAGCGTCTGGTGGCCTACGCGTCGATCTCCCACTTCGGCTTCATCATCATGGGCATCTTCGCGATGACCAGCCAGGGCCAGTCCGGCGCCACGCTCTACATGGTCAACCACGGCATCTCGACGGCCGCGCTGATGCTGGTCGCCGGCTTCCTGATCTCCCGGCGCGGCTCGCGGCTCATCGCCGACTACGGAGGCGTGCAGAAGGTCGCCCCGGTGCTCGCCGGCACCTTCCTGATCGGCGGCCTCGCCACCCTGTCGCTGCCCGGACTCGCCCCCTTCGTCAGCGAGTTCCTGGTCCTCGTCGGCACCTTCTCCCGCTACCCGGTGGCCGGGATCATCGCCACCACCGGCATCGTCCTCGCCGCGCTCTACGTCCTCGTCCTCTACCAGCGGACGATGACCGGCCCGGTGAAGGAGGAGAACCGCTCCATGCCGGACCTGCGGGCGCGGGAGCTCGCGGTGGTCGCCCCGCTGATCGCGGTGCTGATCTTCCTCGGGGTCTTCCCGAAGCCGCTGACGGACGTCGTCAACCCGGCGGTGCGGCACACCATGTCCGATGTCCAGCAGAAGGACCCGAGCCCCGAAGTGGAGGCGGCCAAGTGAGCGCATCCGCCGTCGCACCCGCCGTCCACACCCTGTGGACGACGGCCGCCGAGCCGATCCAGAAGATCCCGGCGCCCCACATCGAGTACGTCCAGCTGTCGCCCGTGCTCATCGTGGTCGGCGCGGCCGTCCTCAGCGTCCTCGCCGAGGCCTTCGTGCCGCGCAGGGGACGCCACTACACCCAGGTGTTCCTGAGCGTCCTGGCCCTGGCCGCCGCCTTCGCGGCGGTCGTCGGCCTGGCCGCCGGAGGCTACGGCTCCACCAAGGCCCACATCGCGGCCATGGGCGCCATCGCCGTCGACGGGCCCGCGCTGTTCCTCCAGGGCACCATCCTGCTCGCCTCGATCGTCGCGATCTTCACCTTCGCCGAGCGCAGGCTCGACCCGGCCCACCACGGCCACAAGGTCGACTCCTTCGCCGCCGAGGCCGCCGCCGTCCCCGGCAGCGACCACGAGAAGGCGGCCGTGAAGGCCGGCTTCACCACCACCGAGGTCTTCCCGCTGGCCCTGTTCGCGGTCGCCGGCATGCTGGTCTTCCCGGCCGCCAACGACCTGCTGACCCTCTTCATCGCCCTGGAAGTCTTCTCGCTCCCGCTCTACCTGCTCTGCGCCGTCGCCCGCCGCAAGCGGCTCATGTCGCAGGAGGCCGCGGTCAAGTACTTCCTGCTCGGCGCCTTCTCCTCGGCGTTCCTGCTCTTCGGGATCGCCCTGCTCTACGGCTACGCGGGCTCCGTCTCGTACGCGACGATCGCCGACGTCGTCAGCGGCGACGTCACCGCGATCGACCCGGCGCTCGCCGCCACCATGGGCAACGACGTGCTGCTGCTCATCGGCTTCGCCATGGTGCTGATGGGCCTGCTGTTCAAGGTCGGCGCCGTCCCGTTCCACATGTGGACCCCGGACGTCTACCAGGGCGCCCCGACCCCCGTCACCGGCTTCATGGCCGCCGCGACGAAGGTCGCCGCGTTCGGCGCGATGCTGCGCCTGCTGTACGTGGTGCTGCCGGGCCTGACCTGGGACTGGCGGCCGGTCATGTGGGCGGTCGCCATCGTCACCATGCTGGGCGGTGCGATCGTCGCGATCACCCAGACCGACATCAAGCGGCTGCTCGCCTACTCGTCGATCGCCCACGCCGGGTTCATCCTGGCCGGTGTCATCGCGGCCACGCCCAGCGGCGTCTCGTCCGTGCTGTTCTACCTGGGCGCCTACTCCTTCGTGACGATCGGCGCCTTCGCCGTGGTCACGCTGGTGCGGGACGCGGGCGGCGAGGCCACCCACCTGTCCAAGTGGGCGGGCCTCGGCCGTCGTTCGCCGCTCGTCGCGGCGGTCTTCGCGGTCTTCCTGCTCGCCTTCGCCGGCATCCCGCTGACCTCCGGATTCTCCGGGAAGTTCGCGGTCTTCAAGGCGGCGGCGGACGGCGGCGCGGGTGCGCTGGTCGTGGTCGGCGTGATCTCGTCGGCGATCGCCGCGTTCTTCTACGTCCGGGTGATCGTGCTGATGTTCTTCAGCGAGCCGAAGGCGGACGGACCCACGGTCGCCGTGCCGTCGGGCCTCACCTCGGTGGCCATCACCGCCGGAGTGGTGGTCACGCTGGCGCTCGGCTTCGCGCCGCAGTACTTCCTGGACCTGGCGAACCAGGCGAGCGTGTTCGTGCGTTAGCCGGCACGAGTGAGGGCCCGGTCTCCGCGTGCGGGGGCCGGGCCCTTCGTCGTACGCCTACGGATGCGCATGGCCCTCGGGGCACGGGCCGCAGTGCACGCGCGGGTTGTACGGCGAGAAGACGCCCGACGGGTTCTTCTTGAAGATCCAGGCGTGCAGGGAGTAGTGCGGCCCCACCGGCTCGAAGTCGAACGGCCCGTCGAAGGGCTGGCCGAAGAGCACCGGCCAGGACTGGCCGGTGTTGGGAACGACCCACTCGACGGCGACGAGCTCGCGCTTGCCGGTCTTGTGGTCCTCCTCGTACAGGATCGCGGCCGGACGCGTCGGGTCCGTCGAGCCGATGTGGGCGGGCTTGACGTAGTGGTAGCCCATGCCGCCGAGCTGCGGGTCCTCCACGCACTCGTCGGTGCGCTGATAGCCGTCCGCGATGGCCGCCTGCTCCGACCTGTACCTCACCGTGGCGTCGTAGGTCAGCCGGAGGTCCGGGTGCGGGAAGTCGTCGCCCGCCGGCTTCGGGGCGGGAGCGGCCGTGGCGGCCGGGGCGGCGCCCAGGGTCAGCGAGGCGACGGCGGCCAGCGCCAGGGCGGCTATGAGGGGGCGGAGTCGTGCGGACATGTGTGTCTGCTCCTCGGGAGGGTGGGCGCGCCCTGTGCGGGGCGCCGGGCGTCGGCGGGCTCTCCCCACGCCCGCCACCTCCAGCAGCGTCACCCTCGGTGCGGGACCGCCGCACGCCGGGTGAGCCATTGGGGGTGCCCCGGCGGCCCCGAGCGTGGCATCGTGAGCCAAATGGTCTGTACCAGTCGAGGAGAGAGGGGGCGGCGCGATGCGCGGCACCACCGTCTTACCGGGGACCCCGTGCGTCACACCCAGCAACGGCCAACCCCCGGTGCACCGCCTGGAGATACGGCTGCCGGACGACGTGCCGTTCGCCGTCGGCACCTTCGACGGCATCGGCCCCCTGTCCCGGGCCGACTTCCCGCACCGGCACACCTTCTACGAGATCGTCCACGTCACCCGCGGCAGCGGCACCCATGTCGTCGACCTGACCCGCTGGGAGCTCAGCCCGCCGCACCTCGGCCTGATCCTGCCCGGGCAGCTCCACCACTGGGAGAACGCCCAGGGACTCGACGGCTCCGTCGTCCTGTTCACCCCCGAGTTCCTGGTCGACCACCCCGGCGACCAGGAGTTGCTGCGCCGCATCGGCGATCACCCCTGGCTCCGGCTCGACCCGGCCGCGCACGCCCGCACCGCCCGTCTGATCGCCGAACTCACCGAGGAGTACGGCCATGGGGACGCCGGATTCGCCACCGTGCTCCGCTCCCTGCTGCACGTCCTCCTCGTCCGCACGGCACGGCTCGGTGCACCGGAGGGCCCGGGCCGTGAGCAGCCGCCGCAGGGGCGCCACACGGCCGTCGCGGACGCCTTCGCCCGGCTGCTCGCCCGTACCGGAAAGGACGGCGCGGCCGAGTGCCCGCGGTCGGTGCGGGAGTGCGCCGAGTGGATCGGGGTCACCCCCGGCTATCTCACCGAGGCCGTACGGGCGGCCCTCGGCCGCACCCCCGGCAGCCTGCTCCGCGAGGCCCGCACCCAGGAGGCCCAACGGCTCCTGGCCCGGACGGACCTGTCCGTCCGGCAGGTCGCCCTCCGGACCGGCTTCGACGACCCCGCGTACTTCTGCCGCTTCTTCCGCCGGGAGACCGGGATGAGCCCCGGGCACTTCCGAAAGCACCACACGGAGCACGGCGCGGAGCAGCACGCGAAGCACCGCTCGAAGCACCGCTCAAAACACCACGACCGCCGTGCTGCGTCCATCGAAGCGGAAGCCGGACCGGCCTAGGTTTCTGCTCGCACCCAGCCCCCCACACGAGGAGCAGGCATGGACAGCGAGACCAGCACCGGACACCTCACCCGCAAGGCGGTCCTGCGCGCCGCGCTCGCGGCCGGCATGGCCGCACCCGCGGTGCTCATGGGCGTCCCCGCGCTCGCCCGTACCCTCACCGACGGCACGGGCGCGCCCGCGCTCACCCCGGCGTGCGACGACGGCGACGATCCCACGCCGCCGCAGACGGAGGGCCCGTACTTCAAGCCCCGCTCGCCGCGCCGCACCAGCCTGGTGGAGCCGGGCACGCCCGGGACGCGGCTCTCCGTCAGCGGCTGGGTCTTCGGGGCGGCCTGCCGGCCGATCGCCGGCGTGCTGCTCGACTTCTGGCAGGCGGACGTCAACGGCGCCTACGACAACACCGGGTTCCGCTTCCGCGGCCACCAGTTCACCGGCGCCGACGGCGCCTTCCGGCTCGACACGATCGTGCCGGGCCTCTATCCGGGCCGCACCCGCCACCTGCACGTCAAGGTGCAGGCGCCGGGCCGGCCGGTCCTCACCACCCAGCTGTACTTCCCGGGCGAGCCCCGCAACAACACCGACCCGATCTTCGACGCGCGGCTGCTGATGAGCGTGCGGGACGGGGGCGGGGCCAAGGAGGCGGCCTTCGACTTCGTCCTCGACGTCCCCCAGGACCCGGGACCGACCCCGACGCCGACCCCGACGCCTACGCAGACGGCACCCGGGGGCACGTGGGCCGCCGGTACCGCCTACCGGGCGGGGGACGCGGTCACCCACGCCGGACGGGGCTATGTGTGCCTCCAGGCGCACACGGCCCAGCCCGGCTGGGAGCCGCCGTCGGTCCCCGCCCTGTGGCGGGCGGTCTGAGACGGGCGGTCTGAGCTCTAGGCGGCGGCGTTCGGCGCGATCCGGCCGGTGACCTCGCCGAGGGCGACCCGGGTGCCGTCCGGGCCCGGAGCCCAGGCGGTCAGGGTGACCTCGTCGCCGTCCTCCAGGAACGTCCGCTTGCCCGCGGTCAGTTCGAGCGCGTCCCGGCCGTTCCAGGTGAGTTCGAGCAGCGAGCCGCGCTGGCCGACCTCGGGGCCGGAGACCGTACCGGAGCCGTACAGGTCGCCGGTGCGCAGGGAGGCGCCGTTGACGGTCATGTGGGCGAGCTGCTGGGCGGCCGTCCAGTACATGGTGGAGAACGGCGGCTCGGCCACCACCTCGCCGTTGATGGTGACGGTGATCCGCAGGTCGAAGCCGCCGGGCTCCTCCTCGGCGGAGTCGTCCAGGTACGGCAGCAGCGGGAAGTCACGGGCGGGCGGCGCGACCCGGGCCGCGTCCAGGGCCTCCAGCGGGGTCACCCAGGCCGACACGGAGGTCTGGAACGACTTGCCGAGGAACGGGCCGAGCGGCACGTACTCCCAGGCCTGGATGTCCCGCGCCGACCAGTCGTTGAGCAGGGTCAGCCCGAAGACGTGCTCGCGGAAGTCGCCGAGCGGGACCGGCCGGCCGAGCTCGGACGGGGTGCCGACCAGGAAGCCGACCTCGGCCTCGATGTCCAGCTTGACCGAGGGCCCGAAGACCGGCGCCGGGTCGGTGGGCGCCTTGCGCTGCCCGGCCGGGCGGACGACGTCGGTGCCGGAGACCACGACGGTGCCGGAGCGGCCGTGGTAGCCGATCGGCAGGTGCTTCCAGTTCGGGGTGAGCGGCTCGCCGTCCGGGCGGAAGATGTGGCCGACGTTGGTGGCGTGGTGCTCGCTCGCGTAGAAGTCGACGTAGTCGGCGACCTCGTACGGCAGGTGCAGGGTCACCGCGTCCAGCGGGTGCAGCAGCGGCTCCACGACCGGCCGGTGCGCGGGCACGGTCAGCCAGCCGGTGAGCGCCCGCCGGACATCGCGCCACGCGGTGCGGCCGGCCGCGAGCAGCGGGTTGAGGCTGGGCTGCGCGAGCAGCGCCGCGTACGGCGACCCGAGCGCGTGCGCCGCGGCCCCCGCGTCGAGCACGTGCCCGCCGATCCGGACGCCCAGCCGGCGCCGGTCGGGCTCGTCGGCGGTGGAGAAGACGCCGTACGGAAGGTTGTGCGGGCCGAAGGGGTCGCCCTCGGGCAGGTCGAGCGGGCTGCTCTGCTCGGGCATCGGTGCTTGCCTCGCTTTCCAGGTGTGTGGGGGACACGTTACGGGTCGCCCGCCGAGGCGCGGATGACATGTGTCACACAGAAAGTGCGGCCTCCGTGGGCAACTGTCCGGCTTCACGGGTTTTGTGACGGCTGTGAAGGCGCTGTGTGGGTGAGCGGCTGAGGTGGACTCGTCAATTCGGCTCTTCCGGGTCCTTATCCCGGTCATACGATCGCGTGGACGCCGCGCCGCGTGTGGTTTCCGCTGGCGTGGCCCCCCACACCTGTTTTTCGTTTCCCATCTTCGTCCGACCAGAAAAGGTCCACCTTGAAGATCCGTCGTATTCTCGCGACCGCCGTGGCCGCCGCCGTGACCACGCCGGTCGTCCTCCTTTCCGCCGCGCCGGCGTTCGCCGACACGAAGCCGGCCGCTCCCGCGCAGACGCAGGACCAGGACCAGTCCATCGAGGACCTGCGCCGCGCGCTCACCAAGGCGCAGGCCGCGTACGACGCGGCCGTCGTCGCCCAGGCGAACGCCGAGAAGGCGTTCGAGGACCTGCAGAAGCCCGAACACCCTCTGAAGGCCGCCCGCGACGCCGCGAAGCTCGCCGCCGACGAGGCCGCCGCCGCCAAGAAGACCGCCGACGAGGCGCTGGAGAAGGCCAAGAAGGCCCTGGCCGAGCTGCCGGCCGACGCCACCGAGGACCAGAAGACCAAGGCCCAGCAGGACGTCACCGCCGCCCAGACGGTCGCCGACACGGCGAAGACCACCGCCGAGGCCAAGGCCGCCGAGGCCGACCGCACGGACACCGCCTGGGACGACGCGATGGTCGCCGCCGCCCGCAAGATCAGTGAGGCGCAGACGGCCAAGAAGAAGGCCGCCGCGGAGCTCGACGCCGCCAAGAAGGCCCTCGACGAGGCTCTGGAGGAGGAGCCGGGCGAGGATGACTGCAAGGTCGACAAGAGCTTTGTCGCGACCCTCACCGGTCCGAAGAAGATCGCCGCAGGCTCCAGCGGCGTCTTCACCTTCAAGGTGACCAACAAGGGCCAGGTCGAGCTCGGCGAGGTCGGCGGCTGGGCCGAGGCGTTCACCCTCGACGAAGACGGCCTCAAGCTGAGCTGGTCCTCCGCCACCAGCCCGAAGTGGCAGGCGCTCGGCGAGGAGGACTACTTCTCCAGCCTCTCCTCCCTCAAGCCGGGCAAGTCCTTCGACTTCAAGCTGAAGGTCACTGTCGACGCCAAGACCCCCGCGGGTGACGGCTTCCTGGCCGGCAGCGCTGGCTACGAGAACAAGGACGGCTCCTGCGGCTGGCTCGAGGAGGGCTCCGTCGCGGAGTTCGGCATCGTCAAGGCCGCCAAGCCCGGCAAGCCCGGCACCGGTTCCACCGGTGGCAACGGCAACACCTCCCAGCAGGGCGGCCAGTCCACCACCCCGGTGAGCGGTGGCAACACCGGCTCGACCACCGGCGGCAACCTGGCCAACACCGGTTCGAACTCCTCGACGATGCCGATCGCCCTCGCGGCCGGCGCCGCCGTGGTGCTCGGTGCCGGTGCGATGGTCGTCGTGCGTCGCCGTAAGGCCGGCGCGGACGCCTGATAACGCAGCGCACTAAAGGGCCCGCATTCCGTGACGGAATGCGGGCCCGTTCGCTTTGCGTACATCCGCCCGGCCGCGCGGAATTCACCCTGCCGCACGCGGAATGCGTTTCTCCCAGGTCCGGTGGAAGACGATCTCCCCGCCCTCCGTGCAGATCACCTCGTCCGAGGTGTGGAAGGCGTTCGCATCGCACGAGATCTCCGATCTCGTGTCGATCTTCACGTCCCAGGCCATTTCCGGGCGGTGCAGCCGGATCGTCCATTCCGCACGCGTACGGGCGGACAGCGGGCCCGACGCGTCGATCGCGTACGTCTCCAGGGCGTCCTCCGTGTACTCCAGGCCGTCCGGGAAGACCCGCGTGCCGCCGGGGCGCGGGTCCACCTCCAGGCGCCACTCACCCTTCGCCACGTCCCGCACCACCAGCCGCTCCGGGCGCGGCTCCTCCAGGGTGCGCGGGATGCTGACGCCGAGCGGCTCGGACTGCTCGGGTCCCTCGAAGGCGACGGCGTCGTCGGTGGGGGCGCGGACCGGCAGGGTGAGGGAGGAGCCGGCCGGGTCGAGCGTGAAGCCGGCGGCGTCGGGCCCGGGCCAGATCCAGGGCCAGTACGTGGAGGAGACGGCGAGCCGGACGCGGTGGCCGGGCGCGAAGGCGTGGCCGATGCCGGTCAGCTCGATGTCGTACGACTCGATGTCGTACGACGCGGTCTCGCCGGTCCGCACGGCCCCTGAGAGGTCGAGCGCCCCCCGGGTGACGAGGGTGGAGGCGCCGTCCGGGGCGATGTCGCAGAGACGGGCGATCACCTGGCCGGTCGGGGCGTGCGGCATCAGGCGGAGGTGCGCGGAGGGCCGGCCCAGGATCTCGATCGCCGGACCGTCCGCCGGGACGGTGAAGTCGAAGCAGGCCGCGTGGGCGTCCTCGGCGCGCTGGTCCGGTGGCAGATCGGTGTCGTTGCCGCGCGGGACGAGGGCGCCCGCGTCCAGGCCGGTCCACTGGGGCGAGGTGACGACCAGCGGGTCGCCCCCGAGGCCGTACGCGACGGGCGTGACGTGCGGGGACGGCCAGGTCGGGTCGGCGACCCAGCGGCCCGGCAGCTCCTCGTACACGGTGGCCGGCGGGTGCGACGTGCTGATCCAGGAGCGCAGCAGCGGTTCGGCCATCACGTCGTTCTCGGCGCCCCTCAGGTGGTGGTCCCACCAGCGCAGGGTCTCCTGGAGGAAGCCGATCGCCGGACCGGGCGGCAGCCCCCGGTCCGGGTACTGGTGCGACCAGGGCCCGATGACGCCCCGCACCCGGTCCCGGGGGAGGTCCTCGACGAGCCGGAGCACGGTGTCCCGGTAGGGGTCGTGCCAGCCGCCCACGGCGAGGACGGCGGCCTCGATCGCGGAGTGGTCCTCGCGGACGCCGCCCCGCGGACCCGAGTCGTCACGGGTCTGGTCGTCACGGTTCTGGCGGGCGAGCCGGCTGTGGACGAACGGCTCCAGGGCCTCCAGGCGCTCCAGCCACATCTCGCGCCACCTCTCGCCCGCGTACCGGGGGTCAGGCGGCCGGGAGGTGGAGGCGAGCTGGGCCGCGGCCCAGGAGTGCGGGCCGGCGGCGAGGACGCAGCCGTCCAGGGAGGGGACCTCGCCGTCGTGGCGGTCGTCGGTCGAGCAGACGGTGACGACCGCCTTCAGCGGCTCGGGGGCGAGCGCGGCGATCCGCAGCGCGTTCACGCCGCCCCAGCCGATGCCGAACATGCCGACCCGGCCCGTGCACCAGGGCTGCGCGGCCAGCCAGTGCACGACGGCCACGCCGTCGGCGAGCTCGGTCGCGTCGTGCGGGTCGCCCGGCAGGCCCTCGCTGTTGCCGTGGCCGCGCACATCGACCCGTACGGAGGCGTAGCCGTGGCCCGCGTACCAGGGGTGGCGCTGCCCGTCGCGGGCGGCCGTCCCGTCGGTGAGACGGTGGGGGAGGTACTCCAGGAGGGCGGGTACGGGCTCGTCGGTCAGCGGCCGCCAGACCCGCGCGTACAGTCTCGTCCCGTCCGGCACGGGGACACGGAGGTCCTCGTGGCGGGTCTCGTACGGGAACGCGGTCCGGATCCTCGGCATCGGGTCACCTCGCTGGCCACCTCGTCGATCGCTGTTCGGGACAAACCGCCCACTCCTGATCGTATGAGCTGATCACGAACATACCGGGGGTGACGGGAAGGCGCCCACGGTGATCGAAACGTGACCGGATACGCTGGCTTGAGTGAATGGACCGACACATCGACAATCCGAGTGATCGGTGTGTGGTCCGGCAGCGTCAGACAGCGTCAGCAGGCGTCAGCAGACAGGAGATCCCCTCGTGACCGTCGTCGGGCCGTTCGGTCTTAGCGTGCGGGACCAGGCTCTCGAAGCCGATGTCCAGACCGGTTTGGCCGCCGTGGAGGCCGGCCTCCTCGACGCCACCAAGAGCGACGTGCCGTTCATCACGGAGGCCGCGCAGCACCTGGTGCTCGCGGGTGGCAAGCGGTTCCGGCCGCTGCTCGTGATGCTCGCCGCCCAGTTCGGCGACCCCTACGCGCCGGGTGTCGTGCCCTCGGCCGTGGTCGTCGAGCTCACCCACCTCGCCACGCTGTACCACGACGACGTCATGGACGAGGCCGCCGTGCGGCGCGGGGTGCCCAGCGCCAACACCCGCTGGGGCAACTCGCTCGCCGTCCTCACGGGTGACTTCCTCTTCGCCCGCGCCTCGCACACGCTGGCGGACCTCGGACCCGAGGCCGTACGCATCCAGTCGGAGGCGTTCGAGCGGCTCGTGACCGGCCAGATCCTGGAGACCGCCGGTCCGCAGGAGGGCCGCGACCCGGTCGCCCACTACCTCGACGTCCTCGCCGGCAAGACCGGCTCGCTCGTCGCCGTGTCCTGCCGCTTCGGCGCGATGATGGCCGGCGCGGACGAGAGCGTCGTCGACATCCTCACCCAGTACGGGGAGCGGCTCGGGGTCGCCTTCCAGCTCGCCGACGACGTCCTCGACATCGCCTCCGACTCCCACGAGTCCGGCAAGACCCCGGGCACCGACCTCCGCGAGGGCGTCCCCACCCTGCCCGTGCTCTACCTGCGGGCCGCCGCGGCCGCCCACGGCCGCCCCGAGGACCTCGAGCTCCTCGCCCTGATCGACGGCGACCTCACCGACGACGCCCGCCACGCCGACGCCCTGCGCCGCCTCCGCGTCCACCCGGCCCTGGAGCAGGCCCGCCGCGACACCCTCCGCTACGCGGAAGAGGCCCGCGCCATGCTGGCCCCGCTGCCCGAGGGCTACCCGAAAGCGGCCCTGGAGGAACTGTGCGACGCGGTGGTGCACCGCGCGGGCTAGGACCCCCGTGCGGGCCATGACCCCCCGGGCGGGCTACGGGCCCTAAGGGTGTGTCATCCCGTAGGCGTACGACAGGTTGATCCCGGGGACTGACGATTCCGCGCCGTCGGCTTGGTGAGATGGATCCATCAAGCAGCGTCCACGGAGGTAGCGCAGACCATGGCAACGAACGAAACGCGTCGCAAGGCGAGCCGTTACGTCGTCCCCGTCGCGGTGGCGGGCGTCGCCGCGGCCACCATCGGACTCGTCCCGGCGCTGGCGGCGGCCGGTGACCCGGATCTGCCGGAGATCACCGCGCAGCAGCTCATCGAGAAGATCGCCGCCTCGGACACGCAGACGCTGTCCGGCACGTTCAAGATCAGCACGGACCTCGGCCTGCCGTCCTTCGCGGGCCTCATCCCGTCGGACTCCTCGTCGGCCTCCGCCGACCCCTCGGCCAGGCTGACCGAGCTGGCTTCCGGCACGCACACGCTGCGGGTGGCGGCCGACGGCCCGGACCGGCAGAAGCTGACGGTGCTCGACGGCTCCGACGAGTACAGCCTGATCCACAACGGCGCCGACGTCTGGGCGTACGACAGCAAGTCGAACGAGGTCTTCCACGAGAAGGCGGACGGTCCGGCCGGCCCGCCCGAGAAGGAGCTCCCGGGCACCCCGAAGGAGCTCGCGGACGAGGTCCTGAAGGCGGCGGGCGACACCACCTCGATCACCGTCGGCGGCACGGCGAAGGTGGCCGGCCGGGACGCGTACCAGCTGGTGATCAAGCCGAAGCAGTCCGGTTCGACGGTCGAGTCGGTCAAGATCGCGGTGGACGCGGCGACCGGCACCCCGCTGAAGTTCACCCTGGACTCGACCAGCGGCGGCAAGCCGGTCGTCGACGCGGGCTTCACCAAGGTGGACTTCGGCAGGCCTGCCGCCTCGACCTTCGACTTCAAGGCGCCGAAGGGCGCGAAGGTGACGGAGGGCGCGGCGGAGAAGGAGGCCGGGAAGCACGACGAGCTGCCCGAGGGCCTGGAGGGCCTGGAAGGGCTGTTCGGCGGCAAGGACGGCAAGGGCGGCGAGGGCCTGAACGTCATCGGTGAGGGCTGGACGGCCGTCGCCAAGCTGGACACCGGCGCTCCTGCGCCCAAGACCGACGAGGCGCCGAAGGAGGTTCAGGGCTTCCTGGACTCCTTCGGCGACAAGGTCAGCGGGAAGTTCGGCACCGGCACCGTCTTCAAGACCAAGCTGGTGAACGCGCTCATGACGGACGACGGCAAGGTCTACGTCGGCGCGGTGACGCCGGACGCGCTCGTGAAGGCGGCCGACTCCGGCAAGTGACCTCGGTGTAGCGGAGGTTGGGACCCCGGGCGGGTCGGGGCGAACGTCACCGACCCGCCCGGGAGCTTGTGCGGGCCGACGCCTACGGGAAGGTCAGCTTGAAGCCGCTGATGTAGCCGACGTCGGCCGAGGCCCGGTCCTGGGCGCGCAGCTGCCAGGTGCCGTTGGCGACCTCGGTGGAGGCGTTGACCGTGAAGGTCTGGACGATGTTGTCCGCGCTGCCGCCGGAGCGGTTGTGCAGGTTGTAGACCGAGCCGTCGGGGGCGATCAGGTCGACCACCAGGTCGCCCTTGTAGGGGTGGACGATGTCCACGCCGACGGAGAGGCTGCTCGGCGCGTTGCCGGCGATGCCGGAGACCGTCACCGAGGAGGTCACCGCGGCCCCGTTGTCCGGGATGGAGACGTCCGCGGTGTTCTCGAAGACCTTGCCGGGCGGAGGAGTCGTACCGGACGACAGGTTCCAGACCGCGTGGGCGATGGCGTCGCTGTTGCGGTCGAGGGCGGTGTCGTTGACGTTCGACGTGGTGTCGCAGGACGAGTGGTAGCAGCGGTCGAAGGCGGTGGTGGTGCCGCCCCACTTCTGCACCTGTGCGGAGGTCTTCGTCCGGCTGGCGCCGGTGAACAGGCCGCCGACGGGGATGCCCACGTTCTTGAACGAGGCGTGGTCGGAGCGGCCGTCGCCCTCGGTCTCGATCTCGGTCGGCACACCGAGCCCGGCGAAGTAGTCCTTGAAGGTCTTCTCGATCGTCGGGTCGTCGTCGTAGACGAAGTAGCCCGGGTTGGGCGAGCCGATCATGTCGAAGTTCAGATAGCCCTTGAGCTTCGAACGCTCCGTGGTCGGCAGGTTGTTGACGTAGTGCTTGGAGCCGACGAGACCGAGCTCCTCCGCGCCCCACCAGCCGAAGCGCAGGTGCTTGGTGGGCTGGTACCCGGCCCGGGAGACGGCGAGGGCCGTCTCGAGTATCGCGGCCGAGCCGGATCCGTTGTCGTTGATGCCGGGGCCCGAGCTGACCGAGTCGAGGTGCGAGCCGGCCATGATCACCTGGTTCGGGTCGCCGCCCGGCCAGTCGGCGATCAGGTTGTAGCCGGTGGTGCCGTTGTACGTGAACTGCTGGACCGCGGTGGTGTATCCGGCGGCGTCCAGCTTTGCCTTCACGAAGTCGATGGACGCCTTGTAGCCGGGCCGGCCGTGGGCGCGGTTGCCGCCGTTGGCGGTGGCGATCGACTGGAGGTCGGTCAGGTGCTGCTTGACGTTGGTCAGGGAGATGTCGGGCGCGGCGGTGACGGTGCCCGGGGCGGCGGTGGCCGGTGCGGCGCCCGCGAAGGCACCGAGTACGAGGGCCGAGGCGCCGGCCAGGGCGGACAGTCTCGCGGAGAGTTTCATGTGGGGGCTCCGGATTCCGAACTGGGGATGGGACGGAACGTGCGAGCGCCTCGCGTCGTGGGTGGCGCGAGGCGTTGGAGCTGTGCGAACGCGGCCGAATGGCTGCGCTTTGTGTGACGAATGTTCAGTGAGAGTTTGACTTGGCGTCAAGAGCAAAATCCGGTCAGGAGTGTTCGCTGAGCGAACGCTCCTGACCGAACGGGCGGCGATGCCAGTCGCCTTCCGGCGCCTTCCGCTGTCTTCCGCTGTCTTCCGTCGCCTCCCGGCGCCTTCGGTCGTCTTCAGTCGTCGAGGGACTGGTAGACCGTGGTCCAGAAGTCGTGGATGAGCCGCGCCGGATCCGGGACGGACGTGCCGACCTGGGTGAGCAGGATGCCGGTGAGTCCGTTGGCCGGGTCGGCGTAGGTCGAGGTGCCGCTGCCGCCGTCCCAGCCGAACTGGCCGAGGGGCGCGTAGTCGCCGAGGTAGGTGCGCACCGCCATCCCGAAGCCCCAGCCTCCGTGCTGACCCTGCCCGAAGGAGATGTGGACGTTGTCGACGGCCATGGCGTGCCGGGCGGCCTGCTGCTCCGGGGAGAGGCGGTTGGTGGTCATCAGCCGGACGGCGGGCCGGGACAGGATCCGCTCGGTGCCGTGCATGCCCTCGTTCAGGAGCATCCGGAAGTAGGCGTGGTAGTCGTCGGCGGTGGAGACCAGCCCGCCGCCTCCGCCCTGGAACGCCGGGGGCGCGCTGTGGCGGCCGCCCTCGGCCTCGTCCCAGACGTGGAACTCGCCGGTGAGGGGGTCGGGCGCGTAGAGGGGAGGGAGCCGGTCGATCTTGTCGTCCGGGACGTGGAAACCGGTGTCCTTCATGCCCAGGGGCTCGAAGAGGCGCTCGCGCAGGAACGATTCGTACGACTGGCCGGAGACCCTGGCGACGAGGACGCCGAGCAGGTCGCTGGCGATGTGGTACTGCCAGCGCTCGCCGGGCTGGTGCATCAGGGGCAGCGTGCCGAGGCGGCGCATCCACTCGTCCGGCTCGGGCATCGGCTCCGGCAGGTTGGGGGTGAGGCCCTGCTCGAAGACCGCGTTCATGATCGGGGTCCCCAGCGAGGTCAGGTCCATGCCGAGTCCGAACGTGGAGGTCAGCACGTCCCGTACGGTGATCGGCCGCCGCGCCGGGACGGTGTCGTCCAGCGGGCCGTCGACCCGCTTCAGGACCTGCCGGTCCGCGAGTTCGGGCAGCCACGGGCCCACCGGGTCGTCCAGGCGCAGCCGGCACTCGTCGAGCAGGATCATCGCCGCCGCGACGCCGACCGGCTTGGAGGTCGAGGCCATCCGGAAGATCGTGTCCCGGCGCATCGGCGGGCCGCCGTCGTGGCGCATCGTCCCCAGCGCCTCGACGTGCGTCTCGTTCCCGCTGCCGACCAGGGCGACGAGCCCCGGGATCTTCCCGGACTCGACGTGCCGCGCCAGCACCTCACGGATCCTGCGGAGTGCGGTCTCGGAGAAGCCGTCGGTGTTCTTGTTCATGAGGGGTGTCCTTCGGTGAGCGGTCTGTGGGGCCGGTGCGGGCGGTGTCGGGTGGTGCCGGGTGGTCAGATGCTGCGGGCGGTGATGTCGCCGTGCTCGGTGCGCAGGGTGACGGTGCCGTGCGTGGCTTCGGCGATGTTCAGGTCTCCCTTCCGGGTGGTGATCCGGGCGGGCCCGCCGAGGCGGCCGAGGGTGATGTCGCCGTCCTGGAGGGTGAGCCGGGCGCTTCCGGTCTCCTCCAGCTCGACGGTGGCCTGCGCGGCCTCGAAGCTGACGTCGCCGAGGCGCCCGGTGCCGCGGAGCTCGGCGGCGGCGGCCTTCGCGTCGAGGCGGGACCCGGCGGGGAGGTGGACGGTGATGTCGACGGAGCCGGAGTCCCCGAGGAACCGGTTCTTCGCCTCGGGGGCCTCGATCCGCAACACGCCCTCGCCGTAGGTGACCTGGATCCGCTCGGCCGCCTCGATGTCGCGGCTCTTGGCGGCGTTCGCGGGAAGGACCTCGACGGTGGTGTCGGCGCGGTCGCCGGCGACGAGGTGGATGCGACCGGCGGGGATGTCGAGGACGGCGGCGACCGGGGCGGTGGTGGCGAACTGCTGCATGGCGTTCTCCTGTGCGTTCGTGGTGTGTGTTCGTCGGTGTTTCTTGTGATGGAAACGCTACGTTGCATTCAGGGAGCTGGCAACAACCCTTCCCTGTTGAATCCCCGTTATTGCAGCTCAGATGGTCAATTTCGTTGCAATCGAACTGCCCGTCAATGCAACGCGGAGTCGAGGTGCGTTGCAACAGAATGGTGGTGAACGCTATATCCGTCGGCAACTTGCGGGCGGCACGGGTGACTTACGCTGCTCCGCGTGGAAATAGACCTCGGCAACGGCATCGTCGGCGCGATCCTGGGAGTGGTGTTCGCGACCCTGTTCCAGCAGTGGACCCAGGACGTGTGGTTCCGGATCCGGCGCCGCTCGGCCGGTGTGGTGCGCAGCATCACCTACCGCCGCGGCCAGGACGGCGGCCCGGTCGCCTGGTCGACCTTCTCGCTCGGGCCGTTGCACACCTCCGCGCTGATCGTCGAGGGCGACGGCGACCGCGCGATCGCCCCCGACTCCGTTCACGTCCAGGTGCTCGACGACGCCGTACGGCTGCCCGAGGACATGGAGCCCTGGCGCGCCGAGATCGAGGCGGAGGAGAGCCGGGCCGCCGAGACCGGGGAGCGGGCCCCCGTGTGGAACGGACCGCGCTACGCCGTCGAGTCCGTCGAGGTCTCCCGCACCGCCCTCGACGAGCGGCCCGAGGTCCACCTGCGGCTGCGCCCCACCGACTACTTCACCTTCCTCGCCGCCCAGCAGCTCGACCGCCGCTTCCCCGACGGCTCCACACCCCGCAGCCGCTACCTCGATCCGGCCGACCCGCTGGTCGCGCCCGCCTTCCTCCAGTGCAGCTTCGGTGCCAACGTCGCCGTCGTCACCGCCGACCACCTCCTGGTGGTCACCCGCCGCAGCAACCGGGTGCGGACGGGCTCCGGAGTGTGGAACTCCTCCGTGAACGAGGGCCTCGCCCGGCACATCGACTCGGCCGGCCGCAACGCCCCCGACCTGCACGCCGTCGCCCGGCGCGGCATGCGCGAGGAACTCTCGCTCGAACCGCACGAGTACACCCTGGAGTTGCTCGCCTTCGCCCTGGACGTCGAACGGCGCCAGTGGTGCGCCCACTTCTACGCCCGGCTGAAGGAACTGACCGGCGACGGCCTGCGCGAGCGGATGAGCCGGGGCGTCGCGGACCGCTGGGAGCACCAGGACATCGCGTACGTGCCCTTCCGCACGGCCGACGTCACCCGCTTCCTGCTCGACCCCGAACGCCTGCATCAGTGGGCTCCCGTCGCCCCCTCCCTGTTCCACCTCGCCCTCGTCCACGTCCACGGCCGCGCCTCGGTGGAGCGGGCCGAGGCGCAGGTGGTCCGCAGGATGGGGTGAAGGGGCCCACGACGGGCGAGCGCGGTGTCCGAATGCCGCCGGTACCGGCCCCGCGCCCGCGCGAGGCTGGCCGCATGACCCCCACCTACACCGCGCGCCCCATCCCGCCCGCCGCCCTCGCCGAACTGCGCCGGACCGACGACGCGGGCCGGACCGCCGTCCCGTACACCGCGACGGAGGCGGACGGCGCCGGCAACCCCCTGCGCTGCTGCCTGCGGCCCGTGGCGGCGGGGGAGCGGATCGCGCTCGTCTCGTACGCGCCGCTGCGGCGCTGGGCGGCGGAGACCGGGGCCGATCCCGGCGCGTACGACGAGCAGGGCCCGGTCTTCATCCACGCCGACGCGTGCGAAGGCCCGGAGGCCACCCCCGCCCCCCACACGTACCCCTTCGCCCGACCGGGCGCTCTGCGCACCCTCCGCCGCTACGACGCGGAGGGCCGCATCGTCGGCGGCCGCCTCCTGGAGATCCCCGACCCGCCGACCGAGGGCTTCGACCAGGCGTTCGCCGCGGCCTTCGCCGACCCGGCGGTCGCCCTGGTGCACGTTCGCGCCGTGGAATACGGCTGCTTCCACTACGAGGTCCGCCGCCCCGGGTGAGGGCGCCGTACGCGAGCCGGGCCCTGTCTAGTCGCGCAGCATGGTGACCGCCTCGCGCACGTCCGGGTCCGGGTCGGACGCCAACCGGTCCAGCAGGGCGGCGGTTTCGGGGGTTTCGCGGTGGGTGAGGCCCTCGGCGACGGTCTCCCGGACGGCCGGGGCGGGGTCGGCGGCGAGGGCGACGAGGAGGGCGGTCGCCTCGGGGGTCGGGCGGTACGCGAGGGCTTCGGCCGCCGACCGGCGTACGGCGGGTTCCGGGGCGCGGGCCAACTCGCCCAGCACGGTGTCCACTCCGGGGGTCGACCAGTGCGCCACCGCGCCCGCGAGCGCGGTGCGGACGGTGGGGTCGGGGTGGGTGGCCAGGGCGGCGAGGCGGGGGAGCGGGCCGCGGCGGCACAGGGCGTAGAGGGCGAGGGTCTCGCGCAGGGCGGCGGTGTCGTCGCGGGCCGCGGCCCCGTCCAGCCGGTCGAGCAGGACCCGGGGCGGGGGCGGTGGGCCGTCCAGCGGGTGCGGTCGGCGTGCCCGCAGCCGGCGCGAGCCGTATTCGCCGCGCACCCGGCAGCCCTCGCAGGTGCAGGGCACGACCCCGTGCGCGTCGGGGAAGTACCGCCAGCCGTTGACCTGACGGACCGCCCGGACCTGCCGTACCTCGGCCCGCGTGACCGCCCGCGGCAGGAACACCTCCCAGCCGCGGGCGTCCTCCAGCGCCCCGATCCGCCGGACCGCCTCGGCCGCCGCCGCGCGGGCCGGTTCGCGCTCGCCGTAGCGCCCGACGGTCACCGGCTCTCCGTCCGGCAGGCGTACGTGCACGGCGACGAGCCCCCGGGGGCCCGGCCGTCGCGCGAGCTCCCGCAGCCACTGGTGGGTGAGGGTGTACGAGGGGAGCACCGGGAACAGGTACACCCCGCGCCCGCTCCGGCCGCTCCCGGCCCGTATGCCGGTCCGGCGTATCCGGGCGGCGTGGGCGGCGGGAGTGAGGTGCACGAAGGTGGCCATGCGGCCCGATGCTACGGCCGCTCACCGCCCGTGCCCGGGCCGGCCCGCTCCCGTACGCGCGCCCGCTCACTGCACGCAGAACTCGTTGCCCTCGGGGTCGGCCATGACCGTCCACGCACCGCCCTGTTCGGCGACCTCTCGCAGGACCGTCGCGCCCAGCCCCTCCAGGCGGGCGACCTCGGCGTCGCGGGTGCCGGGGGCCGCGTGGACGTCGAGGTGGACGCGGTTCTTGACGGTCTTCGGCTCGGGGACGCGCTGGAAGAGGATGCGGTGGCCCAGGCCGGCGTCGCTGTCCGGGTCATGAGGCTCGTCCGGGTGCCGGACGGCGGCCAGGTCGCGCCAGGCGAGCCGGCCGTCGACGGTGAGGGTCGCCTCGGGCGGGGCGGCGCCCGCGTCGAGGAGGCGGCCGATGAAGGCGCTGTGGTCCTCCTGCCGGTAGCCGAGGGCGGCGGCCCAGAAGGCGGCCTGGGCGTGCGGGTCGGCGGCGTCGATGACGAGCTTCCAGTGCAGTGCGGTCATGTAACTCTTTATACTGGTTACGTGACCGGAAAGCCCATGACTCTGCATCATCTCGACGGCCATGTCTTCTCGTTCGACGCCGGCGCCCTGTGTCTCGAGCTGCTGCTGACGGGCGGACCCGGTCCCGTCGCCGCGCGGTACGAGGTGCTCGACCGGGTCGAGGGCCTGCTCGCCTGGGTGCGGGACTGCCGGCTCGCACCGCGCGGCCTCGACCGCGAGCTCGCCGTCACTCCGGCCGAGCTCGCGGCCGTACGGGACACCCGCGACGCCCTGTGGCGGCTCGGCCTGGCCCGTGCCGCCGGCGACGCACTCGCCGCCGAGGACCTCGCCGTCGTCAACGGGGCTGCCGCCCTGCCCCCTTTGGCGGCCCGGATCGCCCCGGACGGCACCCGCGCGTGGGCACCGGGCGCCACCGGCACCGGGCTGCTCGGGACGGTCGCCCGGGACGCCGTCGAGCTGTTCACCGGCCCGTACGCCGACCGGATCCGCGTCTGCGGCGCCGAGAACTGCGCCCTGCTCTTCGCCGACACCTCGCGCCCCGGCCGCCGCCGCTGGTGCTCCATGGAACGGTGCGGCAACCGCCACAAGGTGCGGGCCCACCGGGCGCGTACGCCGCGGCCGGGGGACGGCGCCGGGGAGACGGCCGGCTGAGGGGGGCGCGGGCCGAGCCGCTGTCGGTGCCAGGGGCCGGCCCCGGCCGCCGCCACCTGCGCCCGGGGCCGGTCGCAGCCGCCACCACCTGAGCCCGGGGCCGGTCCCCGGCCGCCGCCACCTGGTCTGCCGTCTCCTCGACTCAGTCCTCCGAAGGCGTCGCCGCCTTCGTGTGCAGCACCTCGCGGGCCTGCTCCGCGGCGCGGGCGGTGCTCTCGGAGACGAAGTCGAGGAAGCGGGCGATGCTCTCCATGCGGACGGCGGCCGGGGTGCCGGCGCCGAGGACCCCGACGCCCTGCCGGGCCGTCTCGACGACCTGGGCGATCGCCTTCGCGCTGGCCATCATCGACCGGTACCAGATGTCGTCGTCCACGATGTAGCGCTCGCGGCGGCGTTCGTCGCGCTCCCGGCGGACCATGCCCTGGCCGTCGAGGAACGCGACCGCCTTGGAGACGGACGCCGGGCTGACCTGGAGGCGCCCCACGAGTTCGGCCGCGGTGAGGCTGCCCGAGTCGGTGAGGGTGAGGCAGGCCATCACCCGGGCCATCATCTTCGGCATGCCCGAGGCCATCATGACGGTGGTGAACAACTCCTCGTACTCGCGCATGGCTTCGGGGTCGCGCCCATGGGCCTGCGGCGGCGCCTCGGTCCCCCGGGGCGCGGCCTGCCTGCGCCGCTGGGCGCGGCGTTCGGTGGCGCGGTGGGCGAGGTCGGCGCGGTAGCCGGTCGGGCCTCCGTTGCGCATCACCTCGCGCGTGACCGTCGAGGTCGGACGGTCGAGGCGGCGGGCGATCTCCGCGTAGGCGAGCCCGTCGGCCAGTCCCAGCGCGATCTGCTGGCGCTCGTGCTGGGTGAGTCTGCCTCCCGGCATCGCGGTCTCCTTCGCCTTCGCTTCGTGGTTCGTGGTTGCTCGGGTACGCCCGCAGCATAGCGTTCACGTTCAGTTCATTGCAATTCGTTGAGTCCTCGTTGTTGCGTTATGCCCGAGGACGTTGCAACGATTTTGTGGCTGTGGCCTGCGTGAATGCTTTTCGTGCGCAACGACAGTGTTGTCGGAAACTCGAATGCAACGTAGCGTTTCCATTGTTCGAAACGAAGTCGCACTCACTCGCAGGAGAGCAGCATCATGCAGAAGTTCCAGACCCTCGCCCCGATCGCCGCCGTCCTGGCCGTCCCCGCGGGGCGGGTGCGGTTCATCGCCGCCGACCGGGCCGACACCACCGTCGAGGTCCTGCCCGCCGACGCCTCGAAGGGCCGGGACGTGAAGGCGGCCGAGCAGACCGAGGTCACCTACGCCGACGGCGTCCTGCGGATCGCGGTCCCGGAGGCGAAGAACCGCCTCGTCGGCAACTCCGGGGCCGTCGAGGTCACCGTCCAGCTGCCCGCGGGGTCCAGCGTCGAGGGCAGGGCGGCCGCCGCCGAGCTCCGCGGCGTCGGACGGCTCGGTGACGTGGCCTTCGAGGGCGCGTACCACCGCATCAAGATCGACGAGGCCGCGAGCCTCCGGCTGACGGCGCTCGACGGCGACATCGAGATCGGCCGGCTGGGCGGCCCGGCGGAGATCGCCACCGCACGCGGCGACATCCGCGTCACCGAGGCCCTGCGCGGCGCGGTCACCCTGCGCACCGACAAGGGCGACATCACCGTCGGCGCCGCCGCCGGCGTCTCCGCCTCCCTGGACGCCGGCACCGACTACGGCCGCGTCAGCAACGCCCTGAAGAACGACGGCACCGCCGGCCTGACCCTCCGTGCGACCACCTCGTACGGCGACATCACCGCCCGCAGCCTCTGAGCACCGCCGTCCCTCCCGGGGCCCCGCCCCGCCCCGCCGCTCACGACTCCAAGGAGCACACCGTCATGTCCCTCACCAGTGCCCGGCAGGACCGCCCGGAGCTGCGGAAGGCCATCCAGGAGATCGTCGACTCCGGATTCACCGGAGTGACGCTGCGCGTGAACGACCGGCGCGGCGCATGGGTCGGTAGCGCCGGCCTGGCCGCGCTCGGCGAGAGCGCCCGGCCGCCGGTCGACGGACTCCACCGCATCGGCAGCAACACCAAGACCTTCATCGCGGCGCTGGTGCTGCGCCTGGTGGCCGACGGCGCGATCGCGCTGGACGACCCGGTGGCCGGTCACCTGCCCGCGTTCGACCTGGACCGGAACATCACCGTGCGGATGCTGCTCCAACACACCAGCGGCATCTTCAACTTCACGGGGGAGCACCACGAGGACGGCACGACGACCCCGGGCATCCCGTGGCAAGGCCGTGCGTGGGTGGAGAACCGCTTCGCCACCCACCGGCCCGAGGAGCTCGTACGCCTCGCGCTCTCCAAGCCGGCGCGTTTCGCCCCGGGCGCGGACTGGAGCTACTCCAACACCAACTACGTCCTCGCCCGACTGCTGGTCGAGCAGGTCACCGGCCGCCCCTACGCCGAGGAGATGCACCGGCTGATCCTCCGACCGCTCGGCCTGTCCGGCACCGTCGTGCCGGAGACCTCGCCGGAGATCCCCGGGCCGCACGCCCACGCCTACTACCGGTACGAGGAGGACGGCCGGGAGAGGACCGTCGACGTCACCCGTCAGAACCCGTCCTGGATCTCCGGCGGCGGCGACATGATCTCCACCACCCGGGACCTCCACGCCTTCCTCTCCGCGCTCCTGGGCGGCCGCCTCCTGCCGGCCCCGCTGCTCGCCGAGATGTGCACGCCGCATCCCAAGGCGGGTTACGGCCTGGGCCTGTTCGTCCAGGAGACGGAGGACGGGGGCACCCTCATCACCCACAACGGCGGCATCGCCGGGCACGCCGCGCTGATGTACGGCACGCCCGACGGCGCCACGACCCTCACCGCCACGCTGAACTACGTGGACGACGCCGGGATGTCCCTGGCCGCGCCGTTCCAGAAGGCGACGCAGAGCCTCCTCAAGGAGGTGTTCGGAAGGCCGTGACCGAGGCACGTACGCAGCGGCCGGAGCGGCCGGGGCCGGGACCTCCGCAGTGCCGTCAGGCTCGCAGCAACCCCGCTCCGGCCCCCGCTCCGGCTCCAGCCCCCGCCCCGGCCCCGCGGCCGGCCCGTGCCCCCCGTGTTGTGGCCTCGCGCGCGGCCGTCTCCCGCGCCGGGGCCTCCTCGGCCGCCGTCTTCGGACGCCGGGACCGAGCTTCCAGGATCTGCGACCAAGGTCACGGTCTGAAGGGCGCCCGCCGCGCCCGATGTCGCGCCTAATGTGGAGGGATGAACGATTCGCCCGACTGCCCCCTGGTCGGTGTCGCCGCCACGTACATGCCCCGGCTCTCGGAGTTCTCCTTCGAGCCGGGGCTGGTGGCCGCCGTCGATCAGCACGCGGCGGCCGTGTGCGACGCGCTCATCCCCGCCCAGCGCGGCCCGCGCGACCGGATCCCCGGGGCCCGGACCGTGCGCCGCGAGGAACTCGCCGACTATGTGCTCGGCTTCACGGACTGGCTCACCGAGGTCGACTGGACCGAGCCCGTGGGACACGACTTCGCGACCCTGCGTCTGACCGCCGTCTGCTGGCTGATCCGGGAGTACGACCTGCTGGCGGCGTGAGCGGTCGCGCCGACCCCGCGCCGGGCCGGGGCCGTCACGTCGGCTTCAGCCTCACCGGGTCCCTCGCGTCAGGGCCCTCACCGGGTCCCTCGCGTCAGGGCCCTCACCTCGGACCGTACCGCCGGGTCCCTCACATCGGGTCCACCGGAGGCTCCCCGCCCGGAAGCGGCTCCTGGCCCGGCATCTGCTGCTGTCCGGGGCGGCGCTCCATTCGCTCCTGCGGCGCCGGCATCCCGCTCCTCGCGTCCTCGCGCCCGCGCTGGTAGGCCGAGATCTGCTCCTTGGCGCGGCCGGTCTCCGACTCGGCGACCGCCAGCCAGCGTTCCCAGCGGGACCGCATCGGCGTGACCAGTCCGCCGCCGACACCGACGATCACGACACCGGCGATGGTGGCGAGGACGGCCGTCAGGACCGGGCCGGTGATCGCGGTGGCGATGCCCGCCTGGCCGAGCGCGGCGATCACGCCGAGGGCGACGATGAAGGCCCAGGCCGCCGTCGCGACGACCTTGCCGTACGACATCTGACCGAGCGCGCCCGTCACGATGTCCCGGACGGCGCGGGCGATGGCCATGGCCACGACGACGATGACGCAGGCGACGATCGCCCGGGGCAGCCAGGCGACGATGCCGTTGATCATGGCGCTGACCGGGTTGGGGCCGAAGACGCCGAAGGCCAGCTGGAGCGCGATCAGCAGCACCGCGTAGTAGAGGATCTTGGCGATGATGCCGGTGGCGTCGTACTTCGAGCCCTTCAGGGCGTTCGCGGTACCGCTGCGTTCGGCCATCCGCTCGAAGCCGACCCGCCGCAGCAGGCGGTCGGCGACCCGGGCGATGAGCTTCGCCACGAACCAGCCGACGAGCAGGATCGCGAGGAAGCCGATGAATTTCGGTACGAACTCGGCGACCGCGGACCAGGCGTCCGTGAAGCCCTTGCCGAAGTCGACCGAGAGGGCGAGGGACTGCGACATGGCGCGTTCACTCATCTCGGGAGGAGGGGCGGGCCCGCACGGGGAGCGAGCCCCTGGACTCCCTGCGTAACACCGCCCCGGTGAACGTCGCGCGCGGTCAGCGGCCGGGCTGGGCCGATGGAGTGGAAAGCGCCGCCGCCTCGGCCTCCGCCGCCTTCGCCTCGGCCTCCGCGTCGGCCTCGGCCTCGACCTCGGCCGGGCTGACCGGCGCTCCCGCCTCCGCCGCCCCGGCCGTCGCCCCGGCCGTCGCCGCGGCCAGGGCCGCCCGGCTGCGGCGGGCCGTGCGCAGGGCGTCCCAGGTGAGGACCGTCAGGGCCAGCCACACCAGCGAGAAGCCCGCCCAGCGCTCCGGCGGCATCGCCTCGTGGAAGTAGAGGACGCCCAGGAGGAACTGGAAGACCGGGGCCAGGTACTGGAGCAGCCCGATGGTCGACAGCGGGACCCGGATCGCCGCCGCCCCGAAGCAGACCAGCGGCAGCGCCGTCACCAGGCCGGTCGCCGCGAGCAGGGCGGTGTGGCCGACGCCCTCGGAGGTGAAGGTGGACTCGCCCTGGGCGCCGAGCCAGACCAGGTAGCCGAAGGCCGGCAGGAACTGGACGGCGGTCTCGGCGGCCAGCGACTCCAGGCCGCCGATGTTGACCTTCTTCTTCACCAGTCCGTACGTGCCGAAGGTGCAGGCGAGCACCAGCGAGATCCACGGCAGCCGCCCGTAGCCGACGGCGAGCACGACCACCGCCGCGACCGCGATCCCGACCGCCGCCCACTGCGCGGGCCGCAGCCGCTCCTTGAGGACGAGCACGCCGAGGGCGATGCTGACGAGCGGGTTGATGAAGTAGCCGAGCGAGGCCTCCACGACGTGGCCGGCGTTGACGGCCCAGATGTAGACGCCCCAGTTGACCGTGATCAGGGCCGCCGCGAGGGTGATCAGGCCGAGCCGGCGCGGGTCGCGAAGCAGCTCGCGCACCCAGGCCCAGCGCCGCAGCGCGAGCAGGGCGAGGCCGACCACGACCAGCGACCAGACCATGCGGTGGGCGAGGATCTCGACGGCGCCGGCCGGTTCGAGGAGCGGCCAGTAGAGGGGGAAGAGGCCCCAGATGCCGTAGGCGGCTATCCCGTAGATCAGCCCTGCTCTTGCCTCGTTCTCCGTCTTCACCGGACCTCCTGCCCTGCCGGCCCTGCGCCGCGCGTCGTCCTGTCGAAGGTAGCGCCGGACAGGGCCGTATGTCATGCCCGTATCGCAATACGGTCCTGACGAAGAGGTGGGCGGTCGGGGAAGGGGTGTCAGGAAGCGGCGAGGGCGGTCTCGATCGTCTCCGCGACGGGGGTCGTCGGGCGGCCGATCAGCCGGGACAGGTCGTCGCCCCGGGTCGCGAGCGCGCCGCGCGAGACGGCCTCGTCGACGTCGACCAGGATCTCGGCGAAGGGCCGCGGCACGCCGGCGCCGACCAGGATGTCCAGGTGGGTCGCGGCCGACACGTTCGAGAAGACGATCGCGCGGCCGGACCGGCGGGCCACCTCGGCCGCGTACTCCGCGAGGGACCACGACACGTCACCGCTCAGCTCGTACGCCCGTCCCAGGTGCTCGTCGAGCGGGCCGGTCAGCACGGCCGCGGCCGCGGCGGCGTAGTCGGCGCGGGCGGCGGAGGCGATCCGGCCGTCGCCGGCGTTGGAGACGACGGCGCCGTGGGCGAGCACGGGGGCGAGGTTGTCGGTGTAGTTCTCGGTGTACCAGCCGTTGCGGAGGAAGGTGTGCGGCAGGCCGGAGTCGAGGATCGCCCGCTCGGTCGCCTTGTGCTCCTCGGCGAGGACGAAGTCGGCCTCGGGCCCGCCGAGGATTCCGGTGTACGCGAGCTGGGCGACCCCGGCGGCCTTGGCGGCGGTGACGACCGCCGTGTGCTGGGGCAGTCGCCGCCCGACCTCGTTCCCGGAGATCAGCAGCACGCGGTCACCGGCGGCGAAGGCGTCGGCCAGGGTCTCGGGCCGGTCGTAGTCGGCGACCCGCAGCTCGACGCCCCGCTCGGCGAGGTCGGCGGCCCTGGCCTTGTCGCGGACGACGGCGGCGACGGACGCGGCGGGCTCTGAGGCGAGGAGGGCGTCGATGACGAGGCGGCCGAGGCGGCCGGTGGCTCCGGTGACGACGATGCTCATGGTGCTGCTCCCGTTTCTGGTGCGGAGGGGATCGGCGGGCAATGCACTCACCGTACGGGGGGCGCTAACCTTTCGTAAGTACACACTTTGAAGTAAGGTACTTCCATGGGAGTAAGCGACAAGGCGGGTGCGAAGTCGGAGGAACCTCGCGTGAACGACGCGATGTGCCCCTCGCGTGTCGTCCTGGAGCACGTCACCAGCCGCTGGGGCGTGCTGATCCTCGCAGCCCTGCTCGAGCGCTCCTACCGCTTCAGCGAGCTGCGCCGCGCCATCGGCGGCGTCACCGAGAAGATGCTCGCCCAGACCCTCCGGACCCTGGAGCGCGACGGCTTCGTCCACCGCGACGCCAAGCCCGTCATCCCGCCCCGTGTCGACTACCGCCTCACCGACCTCGGGCGTGAGGCCGCCCAACAGGTCTGGGAACTCGCCCGCTGGAGCGAACGCCGCCTCGCCACCGTGCAGGAGGCCCGCGAGCGCTACGACTCCGTCCGCACTTCGTCCCAATGATGTTGTAAGCAGGGCGACTTGGCGCGGCCCGCCGTACGATCTCCCCACCATCGTGGGGAATCAGTGACCATACGTGGGGGGAATCGTGGCGGACGTGAGCCGAAGACTGCTGCGCGCATGCGGCGCGCTGGCGGCGGGCGGGGCGTTGCTCCTGGCGGGGTGCTCGGGGAGCGACGGGGAGAGACCCGACGGCGGAGGAGGCGCAGGCGGCAAGGCCGGACCGACCAGCGGCACGTCGGCGCCACCGCACACGAGCCCGAACGAGAACCCGAGCCCCGGCACGAGCCAGACACCGACCACCCCGACCGCGAGCGCCGCCCCCACCGGTCCCGACTTCACCCCGGACCCCTCGCGCGCGCCCAGGACCACGGCCGACGCCGGACGCCTTGCCCTCGCGATCGTCGCCGGCCCCGACGCCTGGGGCCCGGACTACGTCAAGCGCACCCCCTTCCTCAGCGATCCCGGCACCTGGCCGGTGCTCGACGCGAACTGCACGTGGGGCAGCGGCCCCCGCCCCCGTACCGTCCTGTCCAGCGTCACCGCGTACAGCGAGATCCCCGCGGCCGGAGGCAGGGGCGCGCTCCGCGTCGCCGCGACCGTCACCGTGCACCGCACGGAGTCCGACGCCGACTGGGAGATGGCCGAGACCCTGGAGGAGGCGCTGCGCTGCCCCGCCCAGCGGCTGCGCCAGGGCGAGCGCGTCACCGACCTCATGTCCCTCGGCAGCCCGTACGGCGTCGGCGGCAACACCACCTCGACCGACTCCCTCACCGAGCGCGGCACGTACCTCGCCGACGCCTTCAAGGGACGGCAGTTCTACAGCTGGTTCCAGTCCCGCATCGGCCAGGTCACCGTCGCCACCGTCGTCAAGGGAGCCCCCGGCTACACCGAGACGGACACCAACCCGGCCCAGGTCCGGGCCAACGTCACCATGCAGGAACGCATCAAGGCCGAGTTGGGAGCCCAGTCGTGAGCCAGACGCCTCCTCCGGCCCCCGCGCCCGGCCCCGGATCCTCCGGAACGCCCCGCCCCGGATCTTCCCGAGCCCCCGACCCCGGCGCCCTCCAGCCGCTGCTCCCCGCCGATCCGTCCTCGATCGGCGGCTACCGCCTCCTCGGCCGGCTCGGCGCCGGAGGCATGGGCGTCGTCTACCTCGGCCGCACCGACACCGGTGAGCTCGCCGCCGTCAAGGTCACCCTCGCCGACCAGGCCGACCAGGCCGACTTCCGGGCCCGCTTCCGCCGTGAGGTCCAGGCGGCCCGCCGGGTCGTCAGCCCCTGGGCGGTGCCCGTGCTCGGCGCCGACCCCGATGCCCCCGAGCCGTGGATGGCCACCGCCTTCGTGCCCGGCCCCTCCCTCGGCGAGGCGGTCCGCGGCCACGGCCCGCTGCCCGAGCGGAGCGTACGGATCCTCGGCGGCGCGATCGCCCGCGCCTTGGCCGCCGTCCACGCCGCCGGGCTCGTCCACCGCGACGTGAAGCCCGGCAACGTCCTGCTCGCCGTCGACGGACCCCGGCTCATCGACTTCGGCATCGCGCGCGTCACCGACGAGACCGCCCTCACCTCCGCCGACATGGTGGTCGGCACCCCCGGCTTCCTCGCCCCCGAACAGGCCGAGGCCCGCGCCGCCGACATCGGCCCCGCGTCCGACGTCTTCGCCCTCGGCTGCCTCCTCGCCTTCGCGGCCACCGGACGCCCGCCGTTCGGCACCGGCACCCTGGACGCCCTGCTGTACCGCACCGTCCACGACGAGCCCGACCTCGACGGCGTACCGGCCGCACTCCTCGACCTCGTACGACAGTGCCTTGCCAAGGCCCCCGCCGCCCGGCCCAGCGCCGCCGCCCTCGCCGACCGGCTCACCGAGGACACACCCGGCACCGCCTCCGACTGGCTGCCCGCTCCCGTCGTCCGCACCATCGCCGAACGCTCGGCGCGCATGCTCGCCCTGCCCGCCATCGACCCGACCGCGGCCGGCACCCCGCCCGGGCCCCCGGCGGGCCCCGGCCGCCGACGCCTCCTGCTGCTCGGCGCCGGCGCCGCCGTCCTCGCCGCCGGTGGTGGCCTCACCGCCTGGGCGGCCCTGCGCGGCGAGGGCGAAGGCACCGACGGTCGCGGCAAGCCCGCTCCCGACCGCCGCCCCACCTGGGCCGTCGGCCTCCTCGCCGACCTCTCGGGACCCGCGAAGAGCATCGGGCAGGCCCAGGAACGCGGCGCGCGCCTCGCCGTCGAGCAGTTCAACGCCCGGCACAAGGGCGATCCCTTCCTCCTGGAACTCAAGGTCTCCGACGACCGAGGGGACCGGGCAGGCGCGCTCGCGGCCGCCCGCAGGCTCACCACCAACCCCTCCGTGGTCGCCGTACTCGGCCCCACCTCGGACGACACCGGCCAGGCCGCGCTCCCCGCCTTCGAGGAGGCCGGCGTGCCGCTCCTCACCGTCTCGGCGGGCTACAACCTGCTCACCCTGCGGGCGGCGTCCAGCCCGCCCAACAAGACGGTGCTGCGCGCCATCCCGAACCACATCATGGCGGGCACCTACCTCGCCTGGGCCGCCACGCTGCTGCCGCGGATCCGCCGCCCGGGAGTGCTCCAGGACCGCACCGACGACCAGTACGGCTGGCAGTACACCGGTGGCGTCCGCTTCGGGTTCCAGCAGGCCGGTATCACCCCGCACTTCCGCGTGGTCCCCGGCCGGGCCGTCGACTACCGCAGGGTCCTCGGCGAGATGATCGACGCCGGCATCGACGCTTACGTCCACTGCGGCGTCCGCTCCACGGCCGTGCTCGCCGCCCGCGCCCTGACCGAACTCGGCTTCACCGGCCCCCGGTTCACCGGCCAGCACGTCTTCGGCGAGGCCTTCCTGAAGGAGGCGGGGACGGACGCCGAGGGCTGGTTCGTCTGCGCGCCCGTCGCCGACGCCGTCCAGCGGGCCGCCGACGAGAAGCAGGAGCCGGAGAACCGCAAGCTCACCCAGGGCTTCCTCACCGCCCACCGCAAGCGCTACGGCACCGACCCGGCCTTCTACACAGGTGAGGCCTACGACGTGGTCGGCATGGTCCTGGCCTGGCTCTCCAAGAACGCCGCCAAGGGGCCGCTGAGCCGCAAGGGCCTGTGGCAGGCCCTGCGCGAGCAGCAGTACACCGGCGCGATGGGCGGGTACGCGTTCGGTGAGACCGGGGAGCTCGCCGGCGTCGGCACCTTCGTCTACGCCGTGCAGAACGGGGCTTACAAGTACATCGGCGCCGCCCCGGCCGCCCCCGAGAAGGCCGGGAAGAGCTGACGGTGCAACCCCTCAGGAAGGCGGACCCGTCCACGATCGCCGGCTACCGGCTCCTGGGTCGGCTCGGCGCCGGCGGCATGGGCGTGGTCTACCTCGCCCGTTCCGCCGGCGGCGCGCTCGCCGCCGTGAAGCTGATCCGGGCCGAGCACGCCGCCGATCCCGGGTTCCGCGAACGGTTCCGCCGCGAGGCGAGCGCCGCCGGGCGGATCACCGGCCGCTGGGTCGTACGCGTCCTCGGCGCCGACCCGGAGGCCCGAGAGCCCTGGCTCGCCACCGAGTTCGTCCCCGGCCCCTCCCTGGTCGAGGCCGTCGAGGCCGTACGCACGCACGGAGCCCTCCCCGAGCCGACCGTACGGGCGCTGGGTGCCCGGCTCGCCGACGCGCTCCACGACATGCACGGGGCCGGGCTCGTCCACCGCGACGTCAAGCCCGGCAACGTCCTGCTCGCCCTCGACGGCCCCCGGCTGATCGACTTCGGCATCGCCCGCACCGCCGGGGCGACCGCGCTCACCGCGACCGACGCGATGATCGGCACCCCCGGCTTCCTCGCCCCCGAACAGGCTCGCGTCGTCGGGGCGGGCGAGGTCGGCCCGGCCAGCGACGTGTTCTCGCTCGGCTGCGTCCTCGCGTACGCGCTGACCGGCCGCCGCCCCTTCGGTACGGGCGGGGTCGCCGCGGTCGTCTACCGCACCGTCCACGAGGAACCCGACCTCGACGGCGTGCCGGAGGCCCTGCTGCCGCTGGTCACGGCCTGTCTCGCCAAGGACGCCGCCGACCGGCCCACCGCCGACGGGGTACGGGCGGCCCTGGGGCCGGCCGACGGCCCGGCGGGGGACTGGCTGCCGCCCGGCCTGCCCGCGCTGATCGCCGAGCGCTCGTCCCGGGTCCTCGACCTGCCGGTGGCCGACCCCACGATGATCGACTCGGCGCGGCCGGTGGGCCTTTCGCGCCGACGGCTCCTCGCCCTCGGCTCGGCCGGGACCGTCGCGGCGGCCGGTGGTGTCACCGCCTGGCTGCTCGCCCGTGACCCCGCCGGTGCCTCCGCCGGCGGGACCGGCGGCGGTACGGAGGGCCCGAGAGCGACGTACGTGCTCGGGGTCCTGACGGATCTGAGCGGCCCGGGCAAGGCGGACGGCCGCGCTCAGGAACGCGGGCTGCGGCTCGCCCTGGAGACCTTCAACGCCCGCCGGGACCGGCCCTTCGACCTGGCCCTCACGGTGATCGACGACGGGGGAGACCCCCAGCGGGCCGCAGCGGGGGCCCGTGCCCTGCTCAGCGAGCCCCGCCTGGTCGCCGCCCTCGGCCCGACGACCACGGAGACGGCCGTGGCGGCGGCGGACGTCCTCGTCGACACGAAGGTGCCGTTGTTGAGCGTGGCGGCGTTCGTCCCGACGGGCGTGATCCGGGCCCAGACGCCGGAGAGCCGCACGTACTTCGAGCTGCGGCCCGTCCCCGACACGATGATCGTGCCCTTCGCCCGCTACCTCTCGGAGCACGACCGGGGCCGCACCGCCGTCGTCGAGGACCGGGCGGCCGGCACCTACAGCTGGTCCGCCGCCAGGAGCATGAAGAACTCGCCCCCCGCCGGCGGCACGGTCACCGTGCACCAGGTGGCGGCGGACAGCGAGGACTTCGGCCCCGCCGTGCGGGCCGCGCTGGCCACCTCCCCGCTGGGCGTGATGTACGCGGGCACCTCGCCCCGCAGGGCCGCGCTGTGCGCCAGGGCCCTGCGCGACCAGGGCTACGAGGGCCCGTGCGGAAGTGTCGAGTCCGCGCTCGGGCCGGAGTTCCTCGCCGTGGCGGGGCCGGCGGCCGAGGGCTGGTACTTCGGCACCGGCTACACCGACCCCGAGACGGTCCCCTCCGCGAAGGAGTTCTCGGCCGCGTACCGCAGGCGCTGGCGGCTCCCGGCCTCGGAGCGGATCGAACGGTACGCGGTGGAGTCGTACGACGCCCTGCACTGGACGGCGCAGGCACTGCGTACCGCCGTCGGAAGGAAAGCCCAGCTCAAGGGCCCGGCGATCGCGAACGCCCTCATGAACGACGACGTGTCGTTCCAGGGCGTGGCCAGGACCTACGACGCCAGGGCCAACATCGACTCGCGGTCCGCCCTCCAGGGCCTGGCCCTCTGGCAGATCCGGGCCGGAACGCCCCGCTGCCTCGGCCCTTTCGCCGAGGCAGCGAAGCGCGACTGACCGGGTCGGGCCCTGGGTCAGCCCACCACCGTCCAGGTGTCCTTCCCCGCCAGCAGCTGCCCCAGGTCCCCCTTGCCCTGCTGCTCCACCGCCTTCTCCAGCTGCTCCGCCATCAGCGTGTCGTACACCGGCCGCTCCACGGACCGGAACACCCCGATGGGCGTCTGGTGCAGCGTGTCGGGGTCGGCGAGGCGGGAGAGGGCGAAGGCGGTGGTGGGGGAGGTGGCGTGGGCGTCGTGGACCAGGATCCGGTCCTCGTTCTCCGCCGTCACGGCGACGACCTTCAGGTCGCCGGTGGCCGGGTCGCGGACGACGCCCTTGTCGAGCCCGGCGCCGAAGCGGATCGGCTGCCCGTGCTCCAGGCGGATGACGGCCTCCTTGGCCTGCTCGTTGTCCTTGAGGACCTCGAAGGCGCCGTCGTTGAAGATGTTGCAGTTCTGGTAGATCTCCACCAGGGCGGTGCCGTTGTGGTCGGCGGCCTGGCGCAGCACCTCGGTGAGGTGCTTGCGGTCGGAGTCCACGGTCCGGGCCACGAAGGACGCCTCCGCGCCGAGGGCCAGGGACACCGGGTTGAAGGGCGCGTCGAGCGAGCCCATCGGGGTCGACTTGGTGATCTTGCCGAGTTCGGACGTGGGGCTGTACTGGCCCTTGGTGAGGCCGTAGATCCGGTTGTTGAACAGCAGGATCTTCAGGTTGACGTTGCGGCGCAGCGCGTGGATGAGGTGGTTGCCGCCGATGGACAGCGCGTCGCCGTCACCGGTGACGACCCACACCGACAGGTCGCGGCGGGAGGTCGCGAGTCCGGTGGCGATGGCGGGCGCGCGGCCGTGGATGGAGTGCATCCCGTAGGTGTTCATGTAGTACGGGAAGCGGGAGGAGCAGCCGATGCCGGAGACGAAGACGATGTTCTCCTTCGCCAGTCCGAGCTCGGGCAGGAAGCCCTGGACGGCGGCGAGGACGGCGTAGTCGCCGCAGCCGGGGCACCAGCGGACCTCCTGGTCGGACTTGAAGTCCTTCATCGACTGGGCGGCCTCTGCCTTGGGCACCAGGTGCAGGAGCGACTCACTCATCGATGGCCTCCTTGAGAGCGGCCGCGAGCTGCTCGGCCTTGAACGGCATGCCGTTGACCTGGTTGTGGCTGCGGGCGTCCACGAGGTACTTCGCCCGGACGAGGGTGGCGAGCTGGCCCAGGTTCATCTCGGGCACGATCACCTTGTCGTAGCGCCTCAGCACGTCGCCGAGGTTCTTCGGGAAGGGGTTGAGGTGGCGCAGGTGGGCCTGTGCGATGGGCGCTCCCTCGCGGCGGAGCCGGCGTACGGCCGCCGTGATGGGCCCGTAGGTGGAGCCCCAGCCGAGGACCAGGGTCTTCGCGCCGTCCGGGTCGTCGACCTCGACGTCGGGCACCTCGATGCCGTCGATCTTGGCCTGCCGGGTGCGGACCATGAAGTCGTGGTTGGCCGGGTCGTAGCTGATGTTGCCGCTGCCGTCCTGCTTCTCGATGCCGCCGATGCGGTGTTCGAGGCCGGGGGTGCCGGGCAGTGCCCAGGGCCGGGCGAGGGTCTCCGGGTCGCGCTTGTACGGCCAGAAGACCTCGGTGCCGTCGGCGAGGGTGTGGTTCGGGCCGATGGCGAACGGCGTGGTGAGGTCCGGTAGTTCGTCGACCTCCGGGATCCGCCAGGGTTCGGATCCGTTGGCGAGGTAGCCGTCGGAGAGCAGCAGGACCGGCGTGCGGTAGGTGAGGGCGATCCTGGCCGCGTCGAGCGCCGCGTCGAAGCAGTCGGCGGGCGTGCGCGGGGCCACGACGGGCACCGGGGCCTCGCCGTTGCGTCCGTACATGGCCTGGAGGAGGTCGGCCTGCTCGGTCTTGGTGGGCAGGCCGGTGGACGGGCCGCCGCGCTGGATGTCGACGATGAGCAGCGGCAGTTCGAGCGAGACGGCGAGACCGATGGTCTCCGACTTGAGCGCGACGCCGGGGCCGCTGGTGGTGGTGACGGCGAGCGAGCCGCCGAAGGCGGCGCCGAGCGCGGCGCCGATGCCGGCGATCTCGTCCTCCGCCTGGAAGGTGCGCACGCCGAAGTTCTTGTGCTTGCTCAGCTCGTGCAGGATGTCCGAGGCCGGGGTGATCGGGTACGAGCCGAGGTAGAGCGGCAGGTCCGCCTGGCGGGCGGCGGCGACCAGGCCGTAGGAGAGGGCCAGGTTCCCGGAGATGTTGCGGTACGTGCCGGTGGGGAAGGCCCGGGTCGCCGGGGCCACCTCGTAGGAGACCGCGAAGTCCTCGGTGGTCTCGCCGAAGTTCCAGCCCGCCCGGAACGCGGCCACGTTCGCCTCGGCGATCTCGGGCTTCTTCGCGAACTTCTGGCGCAGGAAGGTCTCGGTGGCCTCGGTGGGCCGGTGGTACATCCAGGAGAGCAGTCCGAGCGCGAACATGTTCTTGGAGCGCTCGGCCTCCTTGCGGGAGAGCCCGAAGTCCTTCAGGGCCTCGACCGTCAGGGTGGTCAGCGGCACCGGGTGGACCTGGTACCCGTCCAGCGAGCCGTCCTCCAGGGGCGAGGTCTCGTAGCCGACCTTCGCCATGGCGCGCTTGGCGAACTCGTCGGTGTTGACGATGATCTCGCCGCCGCGCGGCACGTCCCCGATGTTGGCCTTCAGCGCGGCCGGGTTCATCGCGACCAGGACGTTCGGCGCGTCGCCCGGGGTCAGGATGTCGTGGTCGGCGAAGTGCAGCTGGAACGAGGACACGCCCGGCAGGGTGCCCGCGGGCGCCCGGATCTCGGCCGGGAAGTTCGGCAGCGTGGAGAGGTCGTTCCCGAAGGACGCCGTCTCCGAGGTGAAGCGGTCACCCGTGAGCTGCATGCCGTCACCGGAGTCGCCCGCGAAGCGGATGATCACGCGGTCGAGCCGGCGGACTTCCTTCGCGGAGCCGTGATCCGCCGTCGCCGGGGCTGTGCGCTGCTCCCCGACCAGGGCCTCACCGGCCTCGCTGCTGACCTGGCTGGTCACTGAACTGGACCTCCCTCGCGGAAAGGGTTCTCTCCGTCGAGACGTCACCCGCGGAGAAGGCTCGGGAGACGACCGGTGGACCGGCCGTCCCGTGGCCCACCCTACGTCCGTCAGGTGGCCCCTCCCGGGACTTCTCGCATCGTGGACCTCGTTTTGAGACGCCCGACACGCCCTTTTGTCGTCAATTGTCGCTCTCCGTGAGCCCCCGAGTCCACCGGAGGATCGCGCTCCGCTCATTCTTGGACACGGAGCGGGATCGCGCGCTCATTCCACCCCGCCCCGTGTCTGACAGGGTGTCAGCCCATCAGGAGTTCAGATAGGTCAACACCGCGAGTACCCGGCGGTGATCCCCGTCACTCGGCGACAGCCCCAGCTTCAGGAAGATGTTGCCGATGTGCTTCTCCACGGCCCCGTCGCTCACCACCAGCTGCCTGGCGATGGCCGAATTCGTACGCCCCTCCGCCATCAGCCCCAGGACCTCCCGCTCCCGCGGGGTCAGCGCCGCCAGCACGTCCTGCTTCCGGCTCCGGCCCAGCAGCTGCGCCACCACCTCCGGATCCAGCGCCGTACCGCCCCGGGCCACCCGCACCACCGCGTCCACGAACTCCCGGACCTCGGCGACCCGGTCCTTCAGGAGATAGCCCACGCCGGTGCTGGACCCGGCGAGCAGCTCCGTCGCGTACTGCTCCTCCACGTACTGCGACAGCACGAGCACCCCGAGCCCCGGATGCTCCTTCCGCAGCCGCACCGCCGCCCGGACCCCCTCGTCCGTGTGCGTCGGCGGCATCCGCACGTCGGCCACGACCACGTCCGGCAGCGCTCCCTCGTCCGCGAGCTCGGACACGGTCTTCACCAGCGCCTCGCCGTCCCCGACCCCGGCGACCACCTCGTGCCCCAGATCGGTGAGCAGCCTGGTCAGCCCCTCGCGCAGCAGCACCGAGTCCTCGGCGATGACCACCCGCACGCCCCCGTCCGGCCCCAAGTCCGTCACGGCCCCTGCCTTTCTTGATCGAGCTGAGTGATCCCCAGCATCGCAGCAGAAGGGACGCGGTGGGCCCTGAACTGGTTCAACGGAGAGAGGGGTGGGGTTACGGGGGAGGGGGCGGCGTCACGGGCGGGGGAGTCGGCGTCACGGGGAGGGGCGGCGGCCCTGCGGCCCGGACGGGGGAGCCGGGGGCTCAGGACCGCCCGGGCGGGGGAGCCGGGGGCTCAGGGCCGCCCGGGTGGGGAGCCGGGGGCTCAGGGCCGCCCGGGTGGGGAGCCGGGGGCTCAGGACCGCCCGGGCGGCGGGGCGCTCAGGACCGCCAGGGCAGTTCCGCCGTCACCGTCGTCGGGCCGCCCGCCGGCGAGTCGACCGCCAGGACGCCGTCGACCGCGTCGAGCCGTTCCGCCAGCCCCGCGAGGCCGCGGCCCGCCACCGGATCCGCGCCGCCCACCCCGTCGTCCCGCACCTGGAGCATCAGCCGGCCTTCGGTCCGCCACACGTCCACCCACGCCCGCCGGGCCCGCGCGTGCTTGGAGACGTTCTGGAGCAGCTCCGACACGGTGAAGTAGGCGATGCCCTCGATCGCCGCGGCCGGCCGGCCCGGCAGGTCCACCTCCACCGACACCGGGACGGTGCAGCGGGCGGAGACCGCGGAGAGGGCGGCGTCGAGGCCGCGGTCGGTGAGGACGGCCGGGTGGATGCCGCGGGCCAGGTCCCGCAGCTCCTGGAGGGCGAGCTTCACCTCGCCGTGCGCCTCGTCGACCATCGCCGCCGCGGCCAGCGGGTCCTGCGCCAGCTTCTCCTTCGCCAGCCCCAGATCCATCGCCAGGGACACCAGCCGGGCCTGGGCGCCGTCGTGCAGGTCCCGCTCGATGCGCCGCAGGTCGGCCGCGGCGGTGTCCACGACCACGCCCCGGTCCGACTCCAGCTCCGTGACCCGGGTGGCCAGCCGGGACGGGCCGAGCAGCCCCGACACCATCAGCCGGTCGACCGCCACCAGGCCCCGCGTGACCCACGGCCAGGCGAGCACGAAGACCAGACCCACGAGCGACGTGACGGCGATCTCGAAGGGCGAGTCGAGGTAGAGGGCGCGCGTCTCGTCCCCGTACACCTGGAGCCCGTCCTGACCCGCGTACAGGGGGAACACCCACTGCCACAGCGGATACGTGAACAGGCTCCAGCCCCACGCCCACAGCGCCAGCGTCACGGAGAAGGTGAAGACCGCCCAGGGGAAGTGCAGGACCGCGTACAGCAGGTGCCGCCAGGACGCCCCGCTCCTCAGCGTCGCGCCCATCCACGACAGGGGCCCGCCGGTCCGCCCCCGGGCCGGCTCCGGCGCCCGTACGTCCAGTCCGAGCAGCCCGCGCGCCCGCGCCCGCTCCACCGCGCCGAAGCCCCGGCACACGGTGAGCGCGGCGGCCAGGACCGGGATGCCGAGGAAGGTCACGAGCAGCCCGGCACCGGCCGAGACGAGGGTGACGGCGAGGCAGAAGGACAGGACGCTCAGCGGCAGCCCGGTCAGGACGTAGCCGAACTCTCGCCAGGAGCGCCCTTCGAAGGGCGCGCGGACGGCGGCGGGGGGACGGAGGGAGGCCATCGGGAGTCCGTTTCTCATCCGGGGTCGGTCGTCCTCCACCCTCCCGGGGCGGAGGGGGCCGGGACCATGAGGAAGGTGGGCGTCTGCGACGGGGGGTTTTCCCTACCGGCGCTCCGGCGGGCGGGCGTTCGGGGCGGGCGTTCGGGGCGGGCGCAGGCCCACCGGCGCGTTCCCCCGGGGCGCGGGCTTCCGACTGCCTGCCCCGCGGGGGACGGGCTCCGCCCGCGAGCTGCCCGTGGACTGCCACCGGTGGACTGCTACCGGTGGACTGCTACCGGCGCGCCCCGGCGGCCGGCGGCGTGCGGTCCCGCCAGGGCAGCTCCGCCGTGACGACCGTCGGCCCGCCCGCGGGCGAGTCCACGACGAAGACGCCGTCGACCGCGCCCAGCCGCTCCGCGAGCCCCGCCATCCCCGTACCGCCGCCGTCGAGCCGCGCCCCGCCCACGCCGTCGTCGCGGACCTGGAGCATCAGCCGGTCCTTGGCCCGCCACACCTCCACCGAGGCGGAACGGGCCCGGGCGTGCTTGGAGACGTTCTGGAGCAGCTCCGACACGGTGAAGTAGGCGATGCCCTCGATCGCCTCCGCGGGCCGCTCGGCCAGGTCGACCGAGACCTTCACGGGCACGGTGCAGCGGGCGGAGACCGCGGAGAGGGCGGCGTCGAGGCCGCGGTCGGTGAGGACGGCCGGGTGGATGCCGCGGGCGAGGTCGCGCAGTTCCTGGAGGGCGAGCTTCACCTCGCCGTGCGCCTCGTCGACCATCGCCGCGGCCGCCTCCGGGTCGTCGAGCAGCTTCTCCTTCGCCAGACCGAGCCCCATCGCGAGGGCGACCAGCCGGGCCTGGGCCCCGTCGTGCAGGTCGCGCTCGATGCGCCGCAGGTCGGCGGCGGCGGTGTCGACGACCACGCCCCGGTCCGACTCCAGCTCCGCGATCCGCCGCTCCAGCTCGTCCGAGGGCGAGAGCAGCCCGCGGACCATGGCCCGGTCGACGTTGGCGAGCCCCCGCACCACGAACGGCAGCACCGGCCACAGCACGAGCAGCGACACCAGCGTCACCGTGAAGGTCACCACGCCCCACGGCAGACGGATGAACCCGTAGAGCTGGCTGCGCCACCCCACCGGGTCCTTCAGCTGCGACCACAGCCAGGAGAAGAAGCCGTCCCCGCGCGGCAGCCGGCTCGGGTTGTCCACGTGGACGCCCAGCAGCCCGCGCGCCCGCGCCCGCTCCGCCCGCGCCATGCCGCGCGCGCCGGAGAGGCCGAGCGCCAGCAGCGGCAGACCGATCACCGTGACCGCCAGGCCCACGCCCAGGGCCACGGTCACCACGGAGTAGAGGAAACCGGCGAGTGCGCACGGGAGGTCGGCGAGGAGGTGGGCGACCTCCTTCCAGGTGTGCCGGCCGTAGGCGAGTCGTGCGGGCGGCGGCGGGGTGTCGGTGCGCTGGTCGCTCATGACCGCAAGACTGCCGGTAGCGGGGGCGGACACGCCATGGGGAAGGTGGCCGGGAGCGGAGGGGGGATAACCCCACCGCGACTGCTTACGCTCCCTTTAGCAGGGCCTAGACTCGCGTCCGTAGAAGAAGAATGAGACACCGAGACCGAGGGGCGGACGTGCGGGAACCGACCGTTGTCGCGGCGGACCACGCGACGGGTTACGCGGCGGACCACGCGGCGGACTACTTCCAGACGTACTCCGTCGTCGGACTGCTCGCCGTCCTCGGCGTGCTGTTCGTCGCGGTCGCCTTCGGCGCCGGGCGCCTGCTGCGCCCCGTCGTGCCGACCCACGAGAAGCTCCTCACCTACGAGTGCGGCGTCGACCCGGTGGGGGAGGGCTGGGCGCACACCCAGGTCCGCTACTACGTCTACGCCTTCCTCTACGTGATCTTCGCCGTCGACTCGATCTTCCTCTTCCCCTGGGCGACGGTCTTCGCCGCGCCCGGGTACGGGGCGACGACGCTCGTCGAGATGTTCGTCTTCCTCGGCTTCCTGGCCGTGGGACTGCTCTACGCGTACAAGAAGGGCGTCCTGACATGGACGTGACCCCGCTCCCCGCCCCGCTCCCGGCTCCCAAGCTCGGCCCGCTCGCGCGGCTGGCCCCCGAGCCGATGAAGGTGGTCCTGAACTGGGGCCGCCGCTACAGCCTGTGGGTATTCAACTTCGGCCTCGCCTGCTGCGCGATCGAGTTCATCGCCGCGTCGATGGCCCGCCACGACTTCATCCGGCTCGGCGTGATCCCCTTCGCGCCGGGCCCGCGCCAGGCCGACCTGATGATCGTGTCCGGCACGGTGACGGACAAGATGGCGCCGGCGGTGAAGCGGCTGTACGAGCAGATGCCCGAGCCGAAGTACGTCATCTCCTTCGGCGCCTGCTCGAACTGCGGCGGCCCGTACTGGGACTCGTACTCGGTCACCAAGGGCGTCGACCAGATCATCCCCGTCGACGTGTACGTGCCGGGCTGCCCGCCGCGGCCCGAGGCGCTGCTCCAGGGCATCCTCAAGCTCCAGGAGAAGATCGCGCGGGAGAGCCTCGGCGAGCGTTACGGGGCGGGGGCGCCGTCGGTGTCCCAGCTGACCAGCGGCCTGGTGGAGCCCCCGAAGCCGGGAGGTGGGGACCGGTGAACCTCTACGACACCCTCCCGGACGCGGTCCAGGAGGTCTTCGGCGAGGAGGCGACGGCGGAGCGGGCGTACGACCTGCTCACGGTCGACGTCCCGACCGGCTCGTGGATCGCGGCGCTGGAGATCGCGCGGGACAAGCTGGGCTGCACGTACTTCGACTGGCTGAGCGCGGTCGACGAGCCGGGCACGGGCTTCCGCGTGTGCGCGCACGTGGCGGCGCTGGAGTCGGGGCGGGTCCGCCGCCTCCTCCTGCGCACGACGGTCCCGCACGGCTCGCCCTCCCTGCCGTCCGCCGTGTCCGTCTACGCCGGGGCGGCGTGGCACGAGCGCGAGACGTACGAGATGTTCGGCGTGACCTTCACGGACCACCCGCACCTGGTCCACCTCCTCCTCCCGGAGAACTTCGAGGGCCACCCGCTGCGCAAGGACTTCGTCCTCGCCGCCCGCGTGGCCAAGGCCTGGCCGGGCGCGAAGGAACCGGGCGAGTCCCACGACCCCAACGCCCCCAAGCGCCGCCAGATGCTCCCCCCGGGCGTCCCGGACCCCAACGAATGGGGCCCCCTCAAGGGCCAGCTCCCCCCCGCCCCCACCCGCCCCACCCGCGCCGCGGCCACCGACCGCCCGGCCCGTGCCACCGCCACCGACCGCCCGGCCCGCCGCACCCGCAGCGCCTCCGAGGGCTCGGCGACCCAGGCCCCTGGCACGCCCGTGGCCGGCACGGAGGACCAGTCGGCCACCCCTGCCGGCCCGCGCCGCGCCCGCAGCGCGAGCGCCGGCTCGGCGAGCCAGCGTGCGGAGGTGCCTGCGGCGCCTGAGACCACCCCTGACGCGGAGGCGCCCGTGGCGCCTGGCACGCCGGTGGCTGGTGCGGACGCACCGGCACCTGAGGCGCCCGCCGGTGCTGTGCCTGCCGGCCCGCGCCGCGCCCGCAGCGCGAGCGCGGGTTCCGCGAGCCAGCGTGCGGAGGTGCCTGCGGCGCCTGATACGCCGGTGGCTGGTGCGGACGCACCGGCACCTGAGGCGCCCGCCGGTGCTGTGCCTGCCGGCCCGCGCCGCGCCCGCAGCGCGGGCACGGGTTCCGCGAGCCAGCGTGCGGAGGCGCCTGAGGCCGGTGCGGACGCGCCTGCCCCCGCGCACCAGTCCACCGGGGCGATCCTCGGCGCGACCGAGGATTCGGCGACCCCGTCCGCCGAGGCGACCCCTGGCGCGGCCCCTTCCGGCCCCCGCCGTGCCCGCAGCGCGAGCGCGGGTTCCGCGAGTCAGCGTGCGGAGGCGTCTGCGCCTTCGGCGGACCAGTCGGTCGAGGCGTCGCCCGGCGCGGCCGAGGGTTCGGCGGCTGAGTCCGGCGACGTGGAGGCATCTGCGCCTTCGGGGGACCAGTCCGCTGAGGCGGCCCCCGGCGCGGCCCCTTCCGGCCCGCGCCGGAACCGCAGCGCGAGTGCCGGCTCGGCGAGCCAGCGGGCCGGGGCGCCACAGCGACCGGCGCCCGCGCCTCGTACGCGCAGCTCTGACGCCCCGTGGCATCACGCCCGACCCGCGTTCGACGAGGAGCCCGAGGCCTCGGGGGCTGTCCTCGAGACCCCGGCCGCCCCGGGCAAGGCCACGACGCCCCGTACCCCTGGCGCAGAGACCCCCAGCACCAGCTCCGAGGCCGGGGCCGCCCCGGCCGAACAGGGGCCGGGCGCGGGCCCGGATGTCGAGGTCTCCGCCGCGTCGGAGGCGAATTCGGCCGCCGACGCCGGCGCAAGCGAAGCGACCCCGGCCGGAGGCCCGAAGGGCCCGCCCGTGCAAGACGGAGTCAACGCCCCGACCGCCTCAGGCGACACCGACGCCAGGCCCGCCCCGGCCGACGGCGTCGACGCGCCGCCCGCCCCGCCCGCAGGCCCGGAAGCCGACGGTGCGGACGCCCCGCCCGCCCCGGGCGACGCCGACACCCCGCCCACCACTCACCCCGCCGGAGGCGATCCCGCGTGAACGACGTACTCGACGTCGCCCTCCGGCTGATCGTCGTCTTCGCCGTGTTCCTCGTGCTGC
The DNA here is from genome assembly GCF_042901205.1 of Streptomyces sp. NPDC012769. Lineage (NCBI taxonomy): Bacteria > Bacillati > Actinomycetota > Actinomycetes > Kitasatosporales > Streptomycetaceae > Streptomyces > Streptomyces sp. NPDC012769. The sequence continues at coordinate 264,309 of NZ_JBIBCP010000006.1, forward strand.
CGCTCGTCGTCGGGCAGACCGAGCACAAGGTCATGGCCCACATGCAGGGCCGGCTCGGGCCCATGTACGCCGGTGGGTTCCACGGGTGGGCGCAGCTCGTCGCCGACGGGGTGAAGTTCGCGCAGAAGGAGGACGTCGTCCCGGCCAACGCCGACCGGCGGATCTTCCAGCTCGCGCCGGCCGTGGCCCTGCTCCCGTACCTCCTCGTGCTCGTCGCGATCCCCATCGGCCCCAGCGAGGGCGCCGTCGGGCAGGTCGTCGACGCCGGCATCTTCTTCGTCCTGGCCGTGATGGGCGTCGGGGTGCTCGGGAGCCTCATGGCCGGCTGGGCGTCGGCCAACAAGTTCTCGCTGCTCGGAGCCCTCCGTACCGCCGCGCAGCTGCTCGCGTACGAGCTGCCGATGCTGCTCGCCGCCGCGTCCGTCGCGATGGCGGCCGGCACCGTGTCCCTCCCCGGCATCCTGAACGCCTTCGAGTGGTGGTGGCTGCCCTGGCAGATCGTCGGCGCGCTCGTGTTCTTCACCGCCGGCCTCGCCGAGCTCCAGCGCCCGCCGTTCGACATGCCCGTCGCCGACTCGGAGATCATCTTCGGCGCGTACACCGAGTACACCGGTCTCCGCTTCGCGCTGTTCCTGCTCGCCGAGTACGCCGGCATCGTCGTCCTGTGCGGCCTCACCACCGTCCTCTTCCTCGGCGGCTGGCACGGCCCCTTCGGCGCCGACAGCCTCGGCTGGGGCCTGTTCTGGACCCTGCTCAAGACGGCCGTCCTGGCCTTCGTCGTGATCTGGCTCCGGGTCTCCTACCCCCGGCTCCGCGAGGACCAGCTCCAGAAGCTGGCCTGGACGACCCTCGTCCCGCTCGCCCTCGCGCAGATCGCGCTCACCGGCATCGTGAAGGTGGCGATCCAGTAATGCCCATTCCCGGCTCCGGCCTCGCCAAGGGCCTCGCCGTCACCCTCCGCACGATGACGCGCAAATCCGTCACCGCGCAGTACCCGGACACCCAGCCCGAGCTGCCGCCCCGCACCCGCGGGGTCATCGGGCTGTTCGAGGAGAACTGCACGGTGTGCATGCTGTGCGCCCGCGAGTGCCCCGACTGGTGCATCTACATCGACTCCCACAAGGAGACGGTCCCGCCGGCCGCCCCCGGCGGCCGCGAGCGCAGCCGCAACGTCCTCGACCGCTTCGCGATCGACTTCTCGCTCTGCATGTACTGCGGCATCTGCATCGAGGTGTGCCCCTTCGACGCGCTGTTCTGGTCGCCCGAGTTCGAGTACGCGGAGACCGACATCCACGAACTGACCCACGAGCGCGACAAGCTCCGCGAGTGGATGTGGACGGTGCCGGAGCCGCCCGCGCTCGACCCGCGCGCCGAGGAGCCGAAGGAGATCGCCGCGGCCCGCAAGGCGGCGGAGAAGGCCGCCGCGGCCGCGGCCGCAGCCGCCGCGCAGGCCGAGGCCGCCCAGGCGGAAGCACAGGCCCAGCAGCAGGAGGGCCCGCAGTGACCCCCGTGACCCTGGCAGCACAGCACGGCTTCCTCTCGCCCACCGGCGTCGAGATCGCCTTCCTCCTCGTCGGCCTCGTCACCCTCGGCGCGGCCCTCGTCACCGTCACCACCAAGCAGCTCGTCCACGCCGCCCTGTGGCTGGTCGTGGCCCTCGGCGGCCTCGCCGTCGAGTACCTGCTGCTGACCGCCGAGTTCATCGCCTGGGTGCAGGTGCTGATCTACGTCGGTTCCGTCGTCGTCCTCCTCCTCTTCGGTCTCATGCTCACCAAGGCCCCCATCGGCCGCTCCCCGGACTCCGACTCGGGCAACCGGCCGGTCGCCCTCGCCGTGGCGCTGGCCGCCGCGGCCGCCCTGGTGTGGGTGGTCGTGGACGCGTTCCGCACCACCTGGATCGACCTCGACGGGCCCGCCCAGGGCTCCACCAGGGTGTCCGGCGAGATCCTCTTCCGGCACTGGGTGCTGCCCTTCGAGGCGCTGTCGGTGCTGCTGCTCGCCGCTCTCGTCGGCGCGATCGTCCTGTCCCGGAAGAAGAACGGAGAGGAAGGCTGATGCACCTCGCCTACCCGGCCGTCCTCGCCGCGCTGCTCTTCTCCGTCGGCCTGTACGGCGTCCTCGCCCGCCGCAACGCGATCCTGGTCCTGATGTCCGTCGAGCTCATGCTCAACGCCGTCAACCTCAACCTGGTCGCCTTCGACGTCTGGCTCCGCGACACCCTGCACGCGGGCCAGGCCCTCACCCTCTTCACCATCGCCATCGCCGCCGCGGAGATCGGCATCGGTCTCGCGATCGTCCTCATGGTCCACCGCAACCGCGGCACCGCCGACGTCGACCGCCTCCGCGACACGGCGGAGCCCCGCGGCACCGAGGAAACGCCGTCCGCAGACGAGAAGGCCGAGGCCACCGCGTGACCACCACGACCCTCGCCGTCCTCGTCCCCCTCCTTCCCTTCCTCGGCTCCGCCGCCGGCCTGCTCCTCGGCCGCACCGCCCCCGGCTTCGTGCGCCCGCTCGCCGTGCTCCCGACGCTCGCCGCGGCGGTCCTCGCCGTGCTCGTCGCGATCCGGCAGGGCGGGGAGAAGGCCATCGACGCCGCCACCCAGCTGACCCCCACCGGCTCGGTCCCCATCGACCTGGCCCTGCACATCGACGGCTTCGCCGCCGTCGTCGCCGTCCTGGTCGGGGTGGTCGCCACCTGCGTGCAGGTCTACTCGACCGGCTATCTCCGCCACGACCCGCGCTACCCCTCGTACGCCGCGCTGGTCTCCCTCTTCACCTCCGCGATGCTGCTCGTCGCCTACTCCGGCGACCTGATGGTGCTCCTGGTCGGCTGGGAGATCATGGGCATCTGCTCGTACTTCCTCGTCGGGCACTACTGGGAGACCCCCGAGGCCCGCTCGGCCTCCCTGAAGGCCTTCCTCGTCACCAAGCTCGGCGACGTCCCCTTCCTGATCGGACTGTTCGCGCTCGCTGCCGACGCGGGCACCTTCCGCATCACCGGCGTGCTCGGCGCGGTCGCGAGCGGTGGCCTCGACCACCCCACCCTGATCGCGCTGCTGCTCCTCGCGGGCGTGGCGGGCAAGTCCGCCCAGTTCCCGCTGCACACCTGGCTCCCCGACGCCATGGCCGGCCCCACCCCCGTCTCCGCGCTGATCCACGCGGCGACGATGGTCGCCGCCGGCGTCTACTTCGTGGCCAGGCTGCTGCCGGTCTTCGCCGCCTCCGGCGCCGCGCTGACCGTGCTCGCCGTGATGGCCGCCGTCACCATGGTCGGCTCGGCGCTCGCCGCGCTCGCCCAGGACGACATCAAGCGGGTCCTCGCCTACTCGACGATCGGCCAGCTCGGTTACATGGCGGGCGCCCTCGCCGTCGGCGACCGCGGCGCCGCCGTCTTCCACCTCCTGTCGCACGGCGCCTTCAAGGCGCTGCTGTTCCTCGCCGCCGGCGCCGTCATCCACGCCGCCGGCACCAACTCGCTGACGGCCATGTCCCGGATGAGCGGACTGACCAAGCGCGTCCCGGACGCCTACTGGACGATGACCGTCGGCCTGCTCGCGCTCGCCGCGATCCCGCCCTTCGCCGGCTTCTTCTCCAAGGAAGCCGTCCTCGTCGCCGCCGAGCACACCGCCGTCGGCGACCGGACCGTCGCCCCCGCCGGAGCCGGCTGGATCGTCCTCGTCGCCGGGCTCCTCACGGCGCTGCTCACCGCCGCGTACGCGTCACGGCTGTGGCTGCTCGCCTTCCGGGGCCGCGGCGCCGAAGCCCCGGACCACGGACGGCAGCCCGTCACCATGACGACCGTCCTGTGGGTGCTCGCCGTCCCCTCCCTCGGCTTCGGGCTGACCGCCGGCCATCTCGACGACTGGTTCGACGGCCACCCCCTCACCCCGACCGTCACCACGGCCGTCCTCGGCACCGGTCTCGCCGTCGTCGGCGCCGCCGTCACCTACGCGGCCTGGCAGCGCACCCGTGCCCTCGCGGCCCGCACCCCGCTCGGCGCCGTGGCCGCCCACTCCGAGGGCGACGCCGGTCTCGTCGAGGCCGAGGCCATCGCGAGCCACGCCCCCGCCTACGGCGACGTCGCCTCCGCCCCCGACCCGGCCGACCCCGGCCGCGCCCTGCTGGGCCCGCTGCACCGCCCCGCGGCCGCCGGCTTCCACCTGGACGCGGTCTACCGGACGCTGTTCGTCCGCCCCGTCCTCGCCGCCGCCTCCCTGGTCCGCTTCCTGGACCGCGAGGTCGTCGACACCTACGTACGCGGCGCGGGCGACAGCGCCAGGGGTCTCGGATGGCTCGTCCGCCGCGCCCAGACCGGCAACGTGCAGACCTACCTCAGCGCCCTGCTCGCCGGCTCCGTCGTCCTGGCGATCGTCGCCGTCGTCCTCGCCAACGTCGCCGCCGGAGCGTGAGCCGTGATCGATATCAGCGAATCCGTGATGCAGTTCCTTCTCGCGTTGATCGTCGGCGGCCCGCTCGTCGGCGCCGTCGCCGCCCTCCTGCCCGCCCCGCCCGGGCTGAAGGGATCGTCACCCGACCAGGCCGTGCTCCGCCACGGCGTGGTCGTCACCGGTGTGATCCTGCTGGCCGCGATCGTCCTCGCGCTCGGCTTCGACCACGACCACCCCTCGACGATGCAGGCCACGACCGACATCAGCTGGATCAGGGCACTCGACGTGCGCATCCACCTCGGTGTCGACGGCATCTCCCTCCCCCTCCTGCTCCTGACCGCGCTGCTGACCTTCCTCTGCGCGCTGTACAGCTACTTCAAGCGGCCGTCGGGCCCCTCCCCGAAGGCTTTCGTCGCCCTGCTCCTCGTCCTCGAGTCCGGCACCCTGGCGACCTTCGCCGTCCTCGACCTCGTCCTGTTCTTCCTGGCCTTCGAGATGGTCCTCATCCCGATGTACTTCCTCATCGCCCGCTGGGGCGGCGAGGGCAGGCAGGCCGCCGCCTGGAAGTTCGTCCTCTACACGCTGCTCGGCTCCGTCGTCATGCTGCTCGGTCTCCTCCTCGTCGGCGTGAAGGCGGGCACGTTCGACATGGTGGCACTCGCCACTGACAACGGCCGCGGCCTGACCGCGTCCGTGCAGGTCATCGCCGTTCTCGCGATCGGCATCGGGCTCGCCGTGAAGACCCCGATGTGGCCCCTGCACAGCTGGCTGCCGGACGCCCACACCGCCGCCCCGACCGTCGGCTCGGTCCTCCTCGCCGGCGTGCTGCTGAAGATGGGCACGTACGGGTTCGTGCGGATCGTGCTGCCGATCGCCCCCGACGGGATGCGGACCTTCGCCCCGTACCTCGCCGCCTTCGCCGTCGCCGGGATCATCTACGGATCGCTCGCCTGCCTCGCCCTCACACGGCGCGGCAACAAGGGCGACCTCAAGCGCCTGATCGCGTACTCCTCCGTCGGCCACATGGGCTTCGTCCTGCTCGGCATCGCGACCATGACCCCCACCGGGGTCAACGGCGCCCTCTTCGCCAACATCGCCCACGGCCTGATCACCGGCCTGCTCTTCTTCCTCGTCGGCGCGATCAAGGACCGCTACGGCACCGCCGACCTCGACACCCTCGCCGGGGCCACCGGCGCCGCCCTCTACGGCCGCGCCCCCCGCCTCGGCGCCCTGCTCGCCTTCGCCGCGGTCGCCTCGCTCGGCCTGCCCGGCCTGGCCGGCTTCTGGGGCGAGATGCTGGCGCTGTTCGGCGCCTTCGACCCGGCCGAGGGCCTCAGCCGCCCCGCCTTCCTCACCTTCACGGCGATCGGCGCTTTCGGCACCCTCCTCACGGCCGCCTACCTCCTCGTCGTCGTCCGCCGCGTCTGCATGGGCGGCCCCCGCCCGGCCGACGAGGCCGCCATCGCCGACGTCCAGGGCTACGAGCTCGCCGCCTGGTCCCCGCTCGTCGCCCTCACCGTCCTCGCCGGACTCTGGCCCGCGGTCCTCCTCGGCCTCACCGACCCGGCCGTCCAGCAGCTCCTCGCCGGAGGCACCCAGTGAGCCCAGTGACCGCCGTCGCCGCCGACCCGGCCCAGCACGTCGACCCGGCCCAGCACACCGACCTTGCCCGGTCCGCCGACCTTGCCCGGTCCGCCGACCTCGCCGGGTCCGTCGACCTGGCCCGGTCCGCCGATCTCGCCCGGTCCGCGGACCTCGTCCAGTCCGTCGACTGGCTCGCGATCGCGCCGCCCACCCTCGCCGCGGTGGTCGCCCTCGCCGTCCTCGTCGCCGACCTCTTCGTCCCGGCCGGACGCAAGCAGCTCCTCGGCTGGGCCTCGATCGCCGGCCTGGCCGCCTCGCTCGCCCTGCTCGTCCCGCTGCGCGCCGGCGACCGCTCGACCTTCTGCCTGACCGCCGACACCCAGCTCCGGGCCTGCAGCTACACCGCCGACCACTTCACCCTGGTCATCCAGTTCCTGGTGCTCGGCGGCGCCCTCCTCACCGCCCTGCTGTCGCTCGCCGACACCCGCGAGAAGCTGCCGGCCGGCGAGTTCTGGTTCCTGCTGCTGTCCTCCGCGGCCGGCGCCGCCCTGCTGCCCGCCTCCCGCGACCTGGCGACCCTCGTCGTCGCACTCGAAGTGGCCTCGCTGCCCGCGTTCGCGCTGGTCGGCCTCAAGCGCGGCGACCGCATGTCCGGCGAGTCCGCGCTGAAGTTCTTCCTCTCATCCGTGACCGCCACCGCCGTCACCCTGCTCGGCGTCAGCTTCGTCTACGCGGCCACCGGAACCCTCCACCTCACCGAGGTCGCCCAGCGCCTCGGCGACGTGCCGGACCAGCTGCAGACCCTCGCCCAGGCGGGTGTGGCGCTCACCCTCGTCGGCTTCGCCTTCAAGACGGCGGCCGTCCCCTTCCACTTCTGGGTGCCCGACACCTATGTCGGCGCCCCGCTGCCCGTCGCCGCCTACCTGTCCGTGGTCGGCAAGGCCGTCGGCTTCACCGGCCTCATCCTGGTCACCGTCGTCGCCTTCCCCGGCTACGCCGACGTGTGGGGTCCGGCGCTCGCCGTCCTCGCCGCGCTCACCATGACCCTCGGCAACGTGGCCGCCCTCCGCCAGGTCTCCACGCGCGCGTGGAGCGCGGTCCGGCTGCTCGCCTGGTCCTCCGTCGCCCAGGCCGGCTACCTCCTGGTGCCGATCGCCGCCGCCGCGTACTCCAGCGACGACCAGATCGGCGCGACCGTCGCGTACGCCCTGATGTACGCGGTGGTGAACCTCGGCGCCTTCGCGGTCGTCGCGCTGGTCGCACGCGCGAACCCGGAGAACCGGATCTCCGATTACCGGGGCCTGTACGCGGGGAGCCCGGCCGCCGCCCTGGCCATGGGTTTCTTCCTGCTGAACCTGGCCGGCCTGCCTCCGGGTATCATCGGCCTCTTCGCAAAGGTGACCGTCTTCTCGGCGGCCGTCGACGCGGGCCTCGGCTGGCTCGCCGTGATCATGGGCGTCAACGTCGTGATCGCCCTCTACTACTACCTGCGGTGGACGGCGCTGCTCTTCCGCGCGCCGGAGGGGGTGACCGTGCCGCAGCGGGCCACGGCGCCGGTCACCCTCGCGATCGCCCTCGCCGCCGTCGCGGGTGTCGTGCTGTCGGGCTATCCGCAGTTCGCCCTCCGCTTCGCGGCGAACAGCCTCTTCTGATCCACCGACCCCCACACTCACGACACTCACGAGAAACACCAAGGAGCGGGACCCCGTGCTGAGCGGCTTCAAGGACTTCATACTTCGCGGGAACGTCGTCTCCATGGCCATCGGCCTGGCCGTCGGATCGGCGTTCACGGCGGTCGTCACCGGCTTCAGCAAGGCCTTCATCACCCCGCTCATCGGTCTCGCCACCGGATCGGTCGGCGACTTCAGCGAGGCGCACTTCACGGTCGGCAGGACCGTCTTCCCCTACGGTCTGGCGATCGCGGCCGCCATCGCGTTCGTCATCACCGCCGCCGTCCTCTACTTCCTGATCGTGGTCCCCATGGCGAAGCTCCAGGAGCGGTTCGCCCGGGAGGAGGCGGCCGACCCGAAGTCGGAGAAGCGCGACTGCCCCCGCTGCTTCACCGAGATCCCGGCCATCGCCTCCCGCTGCGGCCACTGCACCAGCGAGGTCGAGCCGGTCCCCGCCGCACTGGAGAAGGCCGGCCTGGAGAAGGTCGACCCGGCGAAGGCCGCCCTGGACCTGGCCCCCATGCCCGCCCAGCGCTGATCACCCGTACCGGCACCGCTCACCCGTACCGGCACCGCTCACCCGTACGGCCCGCAGCACCCCCCGGCGCGGCCGGGGAACCCGTACCTCCCGCGTGGCGTTGACCAGTGAGGGAGGGTCCACTGGACAGAAGGGTTCCCCTGCCGCACCACTTGGAGGGCGTACCGTGCACCGCCGGCACAACGGCCTGAGGACCGCCGTACTCCTCGGAGGGCTCTCCGCCCTCATCATCGTCATCGGCAGCTTCTTCGGACGTACGGGTCTGATCGTCGCGCTCCTCGTGGCGCTCGGCACCAACGCGTACGCGTACTGGAACAGCGACAAGCTGGCGCTGCGCGCCATGCGGGCCCGGCCCGTGAGCGAGTTCGAGGCCCCGGCCCTGTACCGGATGGTCCGCGAGCTCTCCACCCAGGCCCGCCAGCCCATGCCACGGCTCTACATCTCGCCCACCCAGGCGCCCAACGCCTTTGCGACCGGACGCAACCCGCGCAACGCGGCCGTCTGCTGCACCGAGGGCATCCTCGCGCTCCTCGACGAGCGCGAGCTGCGCGGGGTCATCGGCCACGAGCTGAGCCACGTCTACAACCGGGACATCCTGATCTCCTCGGTCGCCGGAGCCCTCGCCTCCGTGATCATGTTCCTGGTGAACTTCGCCTGGCTGATCCCGGTCGGCCGCTCCAGCGACGACGACGGCCCCGGCCTCCTCGGCTTCCTGCTCATCCTGATTCTGGGGCCGGTCGCCGCATCGATCATCCAGCTGGCCATCTCCCGCTCCCGTGAGTACGAGGCGGACGCCTCCGGCGCCCAGCTCACCGGCGACCCGCTCGCCCTCGCCAGCGCCCTGCGCAAGCTGGAGGCGGGCACCAGGCAGCTGCCGCTGCCCCCGGAGCCGAAGATCGAGACCGCGAGCCACATGATGATCGCGAACCCCTTCCGTCCCGGACAGGGGCTCTCCAAGATGTTCTCCACCCACCCGCCGATGGCCGAACGCATCGCCCGGCTCGAGCAGATGGCAGGTCACCGCCCGTGAAGACGATCCTCAACGTCATATGGCTGATCCTCTGCGGATTCTGGATGTTCCTCGGCTATCTGGCCGCCGGCGTCCTGCTCTGCATCACGATCATCGGCATCCCCTTCGGGCTCGCCGCCTTCCGCATCGGCCTCTACGCCCTGTGGCCCTTCGGGCACACGGTCGTCGACCGCCGTGACGCGGGTGCGCCGTCCTGCGTCGGCAACGTGCTGTGGCTGATCCTCGCCGGCTGGTGGCTGGCGCTCGGCCACATCACCACCGGCATCGTGCTGTGCGTCACGATCATCGGCATCCCGCTCGGCGTCGCGAACTTCAAGATGATCCCGGTCTCGCTGCTGCCGCTGGGCAAGGAGATCGTCCCCACGGACGAGGCGTACGGCGCGTACGGCTACCAGCCGCGCTAGGCCGAGGCCCGTGGACACTCCCCGGTACGCGCTGCTCTCCGGCGCGTACGTGACGGCCCTCTGCCAGGACGTCGACGGCCTGTACGGGGAGCCCGCCCCGCAGCCCCGCGTCGTCCACGAGCTGCGCGGCTGCGAGCCGCGCGGGACGCTCGCCCGGGCCGTCACCGAGGCCGTGGTTGAGGGCACCGCCCCGCTGGGCACCCTGCGCGTCCGCACCCCCGACGGCCACACCTGGTCCTTCACCGCGGTACGGGTCCTGGGCGCCCGCGGCGACGTCGTGACCGTCGAGTCGGACGGCGGCCCACGCCGCTGGTACGCGGCGGCCGCCGACGCCTCCGCCGCCGACGACACGGCCTCGGACGACGCCGTCTCCTGCGGCAACCTGGTCCGCGTCCCGCCGCCCGAGCCCGAGGAAAACGCCCACAACGCCCACAACGCCCACACCGAGGTCACCTTCCTCGGCTGCTCCCCGCGCGGGGCGCTGCGCGACGCGCTCGCCGCCGGCGGGGAGGGGTTCGACGCGGTCCGCTACCAGGTCCTCGACCGGGTGGGTAACGCGCTCCACGAGGCCGAGGCGGGCCGGGTCACCTCCTGGGACGCCTCCGCCCGCCATCGCGGCCTGCTCGACCTCACCGTGGCCTTTCCCCGGACGGGCCTGATACCGCCGCCGCGCCGCGAGATATGGGACCTCTTCTCCGGCCACGGCGGACAGGGCGGCCACGGCGGACAGGGCGGACGCGGCTGGCACGACGGGCCCGCCGAGCCCGGCACCTGGCGCCGCTTCACCGGCGGGGACCGCGCCGAGTGGCTGCGTCAGGCCGCCCGGCGCCGGTCCCGGGCTCCGCAGGTCGTCCCCGGAGCCACGTACCACCTCGACGGCCGTGGTCTCGTCGACGAGGACGCGTACGCGTGCGCGCTGGGCGAGGCCGTGCTCGGCCCGGGCCACCGTCTGGTCGACCAGGATCTGTCCGGCACCACCCTCGTCTGGCACCACGCCGACATCGCCCGCGCCTGTCTGGGCGTCCTGCCGCTGGCGGACCGCCGCCCGCCCACGTTCCAGGAGCTCGTCGACGGCCTCAGGGGCGAGGGTGTGCGGGTCGTCCTCGACTGACCGCGTACGCGACCACGCCGACCGCCAGGACCCCCACCCCGGCGAGCACGGCGGTCGGCGGCAGCGCGAACGCCAGCGCCCCGCAGCCCACCAGGCCCAGCGCGGCCAGCGGCCGCTCACGGCGGCCCAGCGTCCAGGCGGAGGCGTTGGCGACCCCGTAGTAGACCAGCACGCAGAACGACGAGAAGCCGATCGCGCCCCGCACGTCCGCCGTCGCCGCCACCAGGGCCACGACGGCGCCCACCGCGAGCTCCGCGTGGTGCGGCACCCGGAAACGCGGGTGCACGGCCGCGAGGGTGGCCGGCAGATGGCCGTCCCTGGCCATGGCGAGGGTCGTCCTCGACACCCCGAGGATCAGCGAGAGCAGCGAGCCCAGCGCGGCGACCGCCGCCCCCACGGTGACCACCGGCACCAGCCAGTCCGCGTCCGCCGCCCGCGCCGCGTCCGCGAGCGGGGCGCCGGAGGCGGCGAGACCCTCCGCACCGAGGACGGCGAGCACGCACACGGCGACGGCCGCGTAGACGGCGAGCGCGATGCCGAGGGCGATCGGCACGGCCCGCGGGATGGTCCGCTCCGGATCGCGCACCTCCTCGCCGAGGGTCGCGAGCCGCGCGTACCCGGCGAACGCGAAGAACAGCAGGCCCGCGGCCTGGAGCACCCCGCCGGCCGCGACGTCCCCGTCGAGCCCGAGCCGCCCGGCCCGCCCCGCCCCGGCGCTCGCCGTGACGACGGCGGCCAGGACGGCGAGCACGACGGCCACGATCACCCGCGTCAGGAGCGCCGATTTCTGCACGCCCCGGTAGTTCACGGCCGTCAGCGCGACGACGGCGGCGACCGCCACCGCGTGCGCGTGTTCCGGCCACACGTACGCCCCGACGGTCAGCGCCATCGCCGCGCAGGACGCCGTCTTGCCGACGACGAAGGCCCAGCCCGCCAGATAGCCCCAGAACGGGCCCAGGCGCTCCCGCCCGTACACATAGGTGCCGCCGGAGGCCGGATAGCGGGCGGCGAGCCGTGCGGACGCCATGGCGTTGCAATACGCGACCACGGCGGCGACCCCGAGCGCCGGGAGCAGTCCCGCGCCCGCCGCGCCGGCGGCCGGTCCGAGCGCCACGAAGATCCCGGCGCCGACCATCGCGCCGAGCCCGACGACGACGGCGTCGAAGACGCCGAGCGTACGGCGCAGTTCTGGTGTCATGACCCGCACACTAGGGGGTGCGGCAACCGGCCGGGACCGGCGGGCGTCCTCCAAGGCATGAGCATCATCAGCTGGATAGTTCTCGGCCTGCTCGCCGGTGTCATCGCGAAGGTCCTGCTGCCGGGCCGTGACCCGGGTGGCGTGATCGGTACGACGATCATCGGCATCGTCGGCGCGTTCCTCGGCGGCTGGCTGTCGGCCCGCTTCCTGGACCGTCCGATCACCACGGACTTCTACGACGGGGCCACCTGGCTGTCGGCGATCGGCGGCTCTCTGGTGCTGCTGATCGCGTACCGCATCTTTTTCGGCCATTCCAGGGAGCGTTGAAGCCGGTGCGACGGGTTCGCCGGTTCGCCGTTTCTCCCGCTCAGAGACCGGTCTCGCGCAGGGTGATGTTCAGCCGCCCGGCGAGGCCGAGAGCGGGATCGGCGGTGCCCGCGTACACCTTCGGCACCCCGTGGTACGCGAAGCGGGACGGCCCGCCGAAGACGAAGAGGTCCCCGGACGCCAACTCCACGTCGGTGTAGGGCCGCCCGCGGTCCTCGGTGTTCCCGAGCCGGAAGACACAGGTGTCGCCCAGGCTCAGCGACACCACGGGAGCACCGGACCGCTCCTCCTTGTCCTGGTGCATGCCCATCCGGGCGCCGTCCGCGTAGAAGTTGACGAGCGCGGTGTCGGGCGCGAAACCGTCGTGCGAGCCGTACGCCTCGACCAGCGCCGCACGCCCCAGGGCGACCAGCCAGTCGGGCAGTTCGAGGAGGTTCCGGTCGGGCCCGAGGTAGCGGTACGGCTCCCAGCGCCGGCCGAGGCAGAGCGAACGCACCGACATCACCCCGCCGCCGGGCAGCTCGGTCCGCCGGTACGCGACCGGGCCGCGCCCGAAATCCCGGCAGGCCGCCACCAGTTCCCGCTGGCGGTCGAACGGCAGCCAGCCCGGCACGTGCACCGCCCCGGGCGCCGGCTCGGCCCGCTCGCGCGGGAAGAGGCCCTCCATCAGCGGCCGGGGGCCACCAGGGCGCCTTCGAGCCCGAGCAGCCGCTCCTTGCGCTCCAGGCCGGCCGCGTAGCCGCGCAGCGACCCGTCGGCCCCGATCACCCGGTGGCAGGGCCGCACCACGAGCAGCGGGTTCCGCCCGATCGCGGTGCCCACGGCCCGCACCCCGGCGCCCGTGGCACCGACCTGCCGGGCGATCTCCCCGTACGAGACGGTCGTCCCGTACGGGATCTCCTCCAGGGCCCGCCAGACGCGCCGCTGGAACTCCGTCCCGCTCTGCGCACAGGGGAGGTCGAAGTGGTCCCGGCGCCCGGCGAAGTACTCGGCGAGCTGCCCGGCGACCTCCTCGAACGCCTCCGGGGCGTGCGTCCAGCCGTCCTCGACGACGACGCCGCCCTTCTGCCCCTCCAGCGACAGCGACCGCAGCACGACCCGGCCGCCGTCGGCCGGGTGCCCCACCAGGAGCATCGGGCCGAGGGGGCCGTCGACGTGGGTGTGGAGAGTGCTCATCGTCGTCGTCATGAGTCCAGTGTGCGAGCCCGCCGCGGGTGTCGGCTGGCGGTTTTCGGACGCGACCCTCGGGTCCGGCCGGGTCCTGTCGGTCCTAGCGGTAGTTCACGAACTGGATCGCGAAGTCGAGGTCCTTGCCCTTGAGGAGCTGCTGCACGGCCTGCAGGTCGTCCCGGCTCTTCGAGCTGACCCGCAGCTCGTCGCCCTGCACCTGAGCCTTGACGCCCTTGGGGCCCTCGTCGCGGATGATCTTGGACACCTTCTTGGCGTTCTCCTGGGAGATGCCCTCCTGGATGGACGCGAAGAGCTTGTACTCCTTGCCGGACAGCTGCGGCTCGCCCTCCACGTCCAGCGACTTCAGCGAGATCCCCCGCTTGATCAGCTTGGACTGGAAGATGTCGAGGATCGCCTTGACCCGCTCCTCGCCGTTCGCCTGCATCAGGATCTTCTCGCCCGACCAGGAGATCGTGGCGTTGGTGCCCTTGAAGTCGTAACGCTGCGAGATCTCCTTCGCGGCCTGGTTGAGGGCGTTGTCGACCTCCTGCCGCTCGACCTTGGAGACGATGTCGAAACTGGAGTCGGCCATGAGGTGAGGCTCCTTGCTCGGATGCGTTCGGGTACGGCACAAAGCGTAGCCACCCGCACCGCCGCGAACCCGTGATCAATCCGGTGGCGAAGCACCCCTGGGGATCAGGTATTGTTTACGTCGTTGCCAGGGAGCACCGCCGAAAAGCGGCTCCGAGGCAGCAATCCCATGGCGGTGTGCCCGAGTGGCCAATGGGAGCGGACTGTAAATCCGTCGGCTTAGCCTACCCAGGTTCGAATCCTGGCGCCGCCACGCGATGAGAAAGGCCCCTGAACTGCGGAAACGCAGAGCAGGGGCCGTTCTGCTGTGTAAGTGAGACAGGGCAACACTGTCTCGCTGTATCCCGCCGAATCCCGGGTTCTACCAGGGTGTCTGGACGAGACGTGGACGGGATTTCCCGGCCCTACCTGCGGTGACGGTCGGGCGCCCGCTTCACGGCGTGGTGGAGGCGCCGGCGCGGTGCTGGTTCAGGCGGGCGGAGATCTTCGCGTTCGCGGCGTCGTCGCCGCCCTTGAGGAACTTCGCATACACCCGGAAGAGGACGCCGACCGAGTGACCGGCCCGCTGGGCGACGATCTGGGGCTCCACTCCGGAGCTCAGCCAGGTGGAGACGGCGGCGTGACGAAGGTCATACGGCCGCTTGGCCAGCTTCGATTCCTGTTCGGACGGGGTCAGCGTGGCCCCGCGGGCATTCGCCCAGACCTCGCCGTACCCGCTCTCTTGCACCATGCCGCCGCGGGCGGTCCGGAAGAGCCGGCCGTCGGCGTGCGTGCCGTACAGCGTGACGTGCCACCGGAGCATCGCGACCAGCTCGGGCGGGATCGGCACGTGCCGGACGGTCTTCCGCGTCCGGTGCTTCAGGCCCCGGCGGTCATGGGCCTCGCCCGTGTCCGTCCAGGAGCTCCCGGAGCGGGCGCGACTCTCGCGGAGCCGGACGGCCCCCCAGCCCCGCCGGGGCAGGTCGAAGTCCTGGAGCCGGATTCCGACCAGCTCACCCGGACGGGCGGCCGAGTAGTAGATGCAGCCGAAGAACGCCTCCAGGTGGCGCCCCCGGTCACCCTGCTTCCGCACGGCCGCGAGGAGCGCGGCGGCCTGCTCGGGGTCCGGGACGGCCTCCGGGTCCACCTCCTCCTCGACCTTCTCGGGGGCCTTCCACTTGATCGCCGCCATCGGGTTCTCGGCCAGCAGCTCGGCGTCCACGGCGAGCCCGAGAGCCTGGTGGAAGATGGCGCGTTTCCGGGCGATGACCGACCCGGACGACGTCTTTCCGTCCAGCCGGCGGGCGCAGGCGTCCAGGGCACGACGTACGAGCATCCGGTCAGACAGGGTCGAGGTGGGGACGGACTTCCGCTCCACCCAGGCGAGGAGCGTGGCCACGTTCTCCGGGGTGTCCTCCTTCCAGCGGTTCACGTTGAAGCCCCAGGCGTAGAGCGCGCGGCGCACGGCCTTCGGGTCGGGCATCCCCTTCGTGTCCTTCACCAGTGCCAGGGTCACCGTGGCCATCGCCTCGGCGAGGTTGCGGCGCGTGGAAGCGGGGGAGTGGTCCCACTTCATCTCCACGTAGTTCCTGGCGTGCTGGTACCAGGAGATGTCCTTGGCCTTCTGGACCATGGACTTCGGCAGACCGCTCTCCGCGTCCCAGGGCTCGCCCTCGCGGGTCGCGGTGATGAACTGCGCCCGTCGACTCTCGGCGAGCCCGAGCGTCAGGAAGGACTCGGAGAACGGCTTCGTACCGACCTGCCAGCGGAGCTGGTACGGCTTGCGGTAAGGACGCTTCCGGATGCTCCAGATCCGTACGGTGTAGCTCCAGTCGGTCACGCGGTCTCCAGTTCGTTCAGGAAGGTGTCCAGGGCGCTGCGGCGGACGCGCAGGTGCCCGTTGGGCAGGCGCTTGACCTCGGGGCCGTAGCCGCGGTTGCGCCAGCGGTAATAGGTGGCTCGGGTGATGCCGATCTCGGCGAGGACGTCGGTAAGGGGGAGCCACTCGTCGGCGGGCTGACGGCGGCGGGTGGTGCGGGCCATCGGGTCCCCTCCTTGGGGAGAGAAAAGTTGGCAGGACATTGCTCTGAGTCGCGACTCATCGCGACTCAGAGCGGGTGTGAGGCGTCTTGAGTCGCGGTGAGTCGCGACTCTCAGGAATGTGGTGCTGAGGTGTTGAGCGTGATTCCGGCGTAGGTGGCGACCTGCTGTCCGTAGGCGTCGCGGGGCCGGTAGCGGCGGAGCTGGGGGACGACGGAGAGCAGGTTGCGGCCGAAGACCTGCTTGGTGCCCAGGGACTTCATGCCGTTGTCCTCGGCCCACTCCCGCCAGGCAGCCCATAGGACGTCCACGGGGACCTCGCAGGTGGGGCCGGTGGTGCAGCGCTCACGGACGAACGCGCTGGTGGGGCTCGCGGTGTCCTGCATGATCGTGACCGCGTCCCGGGAGGATGCCGGCGCGGTGATGCGGCCGGTGCGTTCCAGGCGGGCGAGACCGTCGAGGGCCCAGTTGATGATGCCGGGCATCTCGGCGATCAGCCGGTCGAGCAGGGTGGGGTCTTCCTTGCCGAGCCACGAGCGGGTCGTGTTGAGCACGATGAACCGGTTGGCGATGACCCCGGAGGAGTCGCCGAAGTTCGGCAGCTCGTTGGTCAGGATCATCAGCCGGGTCGGGAGCTTGCCGGTCCAGGGCTCGCGGTACTTCCGGTCGATGTCGATGGTGTCCTCGCCGGAGATGGTCAGCAGCCGCTCGACCACGGCCACGTTGTTCTCGTTGGCGAGCCGGGCGTCGGAGATGATCGCGAGCGGCTTGCCGATTAGCGTGGAGAGCCCGAAGTTCGTGCCGAGACCGGCGAGGGTGGGCCCGGCCAGGTTCTCCTTGCTGACCAGCTCCTTCAGTACCCGGGCGATCGTGCCCTTGCCGGAGCGGGACGGGCCCTTCATGAGCAGGATCTTCTGCTGGTCGGTCCGGCCGGATAGCACGTAGCCGAACCACTCCTGCAGAGCGGCGATCGGCTGGGGGTCGTCCGGCCAGATGTCCCGCAGGAACGCCTCCCACTCCGGGGCGGTGGCGGTCGGGTCGTAGTCGAACGGGACGGCGGCGAGGTTGAAGAAGCTGGGGTTGTGCGGCAGCAGCTCCCGGTCTCGGATCCGCAGCAGCCCGTTGCGGCACGCGACGATCGGACTGGCGTCGTGCCGGCCGCGCTCGCCGTCGATCCAGGCCGGGGCGTCGACGTCGCTGGACAGCAGAGTGATGCCGTAGAGCGCGTCGAGCAGGTTGCTGATCTTCGTCTTGGTCGGGGCCCACTCCCGAACCTCGGGGAAGCCGTTCTTGTCCTCCCCGGCCACGAATGTGGCGTGCTCCAGGCGCCGGTAGAGCCCGGCACGCATCTCAGCTTCGTCGTACTCGCGCCAGCAGGTTCCGGTCCACCGCATCCACATCCCGTGCCAGCGGCGCAGCCGCAGCCGGCCGTCCTCGGTGTGCCAGTCGGGCACGATTCGCCGTGCCACAGCCATGGGGTTGGAGGGAGAGGGAAGTTCCTCGGTCATGCGGCGGCCCTCCCTTCGGCCTGGAGCGGGCAGAGGGTGCGGTGGAGGGTGTGGTCGGCGACCAGCGCGGCGACGGCGCGTTCGCCGCGGGCGGTCTCGTACCGGCCGCACGAGCAGAACGACTCCGCGCTCGGCGTGCCGTCCCGGCGAGCAGGCGCGGCGATCCGGAGCACCCCGACGACCCGAGGCCCGGCGGCCGGGCACGGGCCAGAAGCAGAAAGGACGCCTTCGGCGACGCCCTTCGGGGCGCCCACCGGCCGCTCGGGCGCGGGCCGGTTGGCGGCCCTCACGCGACCGCTCCCAGGACGGCGTGGAGACCGTTGGCGACGCAGCGGCGGGCATACGACTCCGGCACGCCGACCGCGACGGCGGCGTCCACGATGTCCTCGCCCATGGCCTCCAGACCGCACGGCCCGGGGCAGCCGGTGTGCTGCTTGGCCAGGAACGCAGCAGCGCCGTACGCGGCCGTCCCCGCACCCTTGTCGGGGTGCGCCTGGACGTGGTCGACGCCGCGCTTCAGGCCGGCGCGGACGTAAGTGTCGGTGTGGCGGCAGCCGGTGGCAACGCTCCGGTCCCACCGGGCGCGCGCCAGGGAGGAAGAGTCCACCCCCGCGCGGGGCCTGGTGGTCTCTTCCCTCTCGACCAGCGCGAGGACGGCCAGCGGCACGGGCGCGAGGGTGCCGGTGCCGGTGCCGAGCCACCGGGCGTAGGACATGCGGGACTTGATGTCGACCCCGTCCCGGACGTGGTTGGCGGAGCGCATCGTTCCCCGGTAGAGCCAGTGCTCGCCCCGGTCGGTCGGGACGACGCGCGTCGGGGGCAGGGTGGCTCGGGCCCACGCCATGGCGTCGGCGTCGTCCAGGTCGACCACGGTCAGCCCCGCGCCGCCGGGGTGGTAGGCGACCTCCGATGCGGTCCGCCACCCGGCCGCCCACGGCGGAGACGACAGGACGGCGGGGTCGGTGGTGGCGGCTGCCCACGCGTGGCAGGTCGACGGGCACATGCACGGTCCGGGGGTCTTCATGTTCGGCCGGCCGCCACAGGCGTTCTGGTGGCAGGCCGGGCAGTTGCCGAACGGAATCTTCTGGCCCTGAAGCGGCAGGACCGGCACGCCGCGGGCGGCCAGCCACAGCGCCAGCGGGAGGTAGCCGGTCCGGGCGTCTCGCTGAAGGGGGAGGGGCGAGGTCATGCCGCCACCTCCAGCCGGGCCGGGGTGAGGAACTGGGTGCCGATCCACTGCGAGTAGGCAGGGGGGATGGCTTCGGTCAGTTCCTCCCGGACGTCGGTCCACGTGATGCCCATCGCGATCTGAAGCTCCGGCACGGACGGTTTGCCGCCGCCAGCGCCGTAGGCGGCGACGTACGGGCCGTCGAAGAACTCGCCGTGCCGCCACCCACGCACCCGCCCCCGATGCTTCGGGTGGGCGGGACGGGTGACCGACCAGCGGCCCAACTCGAAGTTCCGGTGCCGCAGGACGCCGAGGGAGAACATCTCGCCGCACAGGGTCAGGTCCTTGCGGATCTCCGCGCGGCCGTTGGGCTGCTCGATGACGTACGGCAGGCCCGAGGCGTCGAGGAGCTCGCGGGTCGGCGGGACGAGGTCTACGTGCGTGCCGCCCCAGCCCTTGGACCGGTTGGTGCCGACGGTGAGCGCGCACCCGGCCTGGCACGGCGGCGAGGAGTGGACGAACGCGAACCGCTTGATCTCCCCGGACGCGATCAGGGCGGCCAGGTACTCCAGGGCATCGGCCTGGACGAAGGTGAAGGGGTAGTTCGGGCGGGGGCGGATGTCGACGCCGACGATGTCGAGCCCGGCGCGCCGGTAGCCCATGGCGGCGCCGCCGGCGCAGCAGAACAGATCCAGCAGCAGCGGCCGGGCGCCGTGCTCTCGCCGGATCGGGAGGAGATGGGTCATGCTGGTGACCTCCACTGTTGAGTTGGAACTGGTGGATGAGGGCGGTCCCGGACTTTGGCGAGACGGGGACCGCCCTCGGCGTTCACAGGTTGGGGATGGCGTCGAGGACCGCGTTGGCGAGGTTGTTGATGGGGGTGGCGGCGCCGGTGGAGGCGAGGAAGAAGCCGAAGCCGGCGGCGATGAACGCGGAGCCGTAGCCGACGGTGTTGGAGCGCAGGAGGAAGAACAGGACGAGTCCGAACAGGGCGACCAGGGAGACGGTCACGGCCATGCCGGAACCTCCTTCGGGTGTGTGGACGGTGGTCGGGGTCAGCGGGTGCCGGCGCGGTAGGTGGCGGTGGCGCGGTTGTAGAGCCAGCGGCCGACGCGTATGCGCTTGCCGGTGGTCTGGCAGCGGCGGCAGTCCTTGCCGCGCTTGGGGCGTCCGTTGCGGTCGGTCTTGAGCGCGTGGCCCAGGCCGTGGCACTTGCGGCAGGTCCCGAACGGCGACGCCGCACACTTCGCGATGTAACCGAGGGTGATGGCGAGCAGGCAGGCGATAGCGAGCAGGGCGGGGGTCATGACGGGCCCTCCCAGGCGGTTTCCAGAGGTTTTCGCAGGAAGAGTGCTACGCGCTAGATCGCAGGTCGTTGCCGGGTTTGGGTGCTAGCGGGGGTGCTACCGGTAGCAGGTGTGGGTGCTACCGGTAGCACCGGATCGGGGCTATGCAGCTCCGGGCTTCTTGTCACGCTCCGCAACCGTCTTGGTGAGGTCGGCGCGGACGATGCCGCGGCGGGTCGTGCGGTTTCCCTCATCGGTGGTGCCGGCCACGTCGCGTGTCTTGATGCCGTGGGGCTTGAGTGCGCTGGTGACGTTCTCGCCCTTCCAGCCGCCGTAGACGTCCGGGCGGAGCTCGGCGAGCCGGGCGGCGATTCGCTCGTTCCACACCCGTTCCTCGGCGGCGGGTACGACGGCGAGGATGTCGGCGAGCAGGTCGTAGGCGGGGCCGGTCACGACCTCGGGGGCCTCGCCCATGGCGTAGCCGGTGAGGAGGCCGGCCTTTTCGCGGGCGGCGCGGGCGCGGGCGCCGATGGCTTCGGCGCCGGGGGCGTCGACGTAGACGGAGGAGACGATCCGGGCGTCGGAGCCTTCGCCGACGAAGTAGTGGATGCCCTTGTCTCCCCAGGCGAACATGGTGGCCCGTACGCCGCGCTTGTAGGCGGAGGTGCCGAGGACCATGTCGTTCTCGGTCTGGCCCATGACCTTCAGGCACCAGCGGGCGCCGGCGTTCGCCGAGATACCCGTCGGGAGCGACTTGGCGTCGGGGCGCTGGGTGGCGAGCAGCAGCACGATCCCGGTGGCGGGGCCGCGCTTGACGAGGTCGGTGGCGATCTCCTCGAACTCCTTGCCGTGCTCGGGATGCTCGAAGAGAACCTGGCACTCGTCCACCCCGACGACGATCGGGTGCAGCCCGAGCGACCGTTTGTCGGCGAGCTGGGAGGTGACCTTGGACTCGGGGCAGATGTCGCGGGGCAGGCCCCGGATCACCTTGGTGCGGCGGCGCAGTTCCTCGCGCAGTTCGCGGAAGTCGGCGAGCGCGTACTGGATGGACTCGTCGTCGTCGCCGGCGGCGTGCCGGTGGGAGACGGCGTTGCCGACGGGGTCGAGGTCGCCGGTGCCTTTCATGTCGTAGGTGTGGACCTCGGCCCGCGGGTCGAGCGCGGCGATGAGGAGCAGCAGGCGGAGCAGGAAGGTCTTGCCCATGCGGGGGATCGCGCCGATCACCCCGGCGATGTACATGAGGGTGACCTCGACCCAGCGTCCGCGCTGGTCGGTGCCGTAGGCGACGGGCTTGAACAGGTCGACCGAGCCCGTCTTGGCCAGCGGCCAGGCGGGCTTCTTAGCCTGGTTCATGTCCTGGTCGCCCACCCACAGCACCAGTCGTCCGGTGTGCTCGTTCGGCACGGCCTCGGGCCACACGCAGCCCAGCGGTCGGCGCAGACCCGAGGCGAGACGTTCGCGGCGCTCGATGATGTCCGTGACCGTCACGCCGAAGGGGAGGTTGCCCTCGGCGCGCCAGCCCGGGCCGTCGCGGGTGATCGGGGCGGTGAACTCGAACCCGTCCCGGCCCTTGCCCTGCGCCTGGTTGATCGCGGGGATACCGAGGGCGCCGAGCGCGCGGAGCACGATGTCACTGGTGAGCTTGGTCGCCTTCGGCAGCTCGACCGCGCGGTGGACGACGGGGTTGTCGGCCTTACGGCCGGCGGCGCCGAGGGCGAGCACCAGCGTGCCGACCGAGACGGCCTGGACCCACCCGGGCGCGAGGACGTAGATGGCGAGCGCGGCGACCAGTCCGACGAACATGGCGAGCGCGGCGACCATCGTCCGCAGCCGGACCCGACTGTCGCGCTGCGCGGACAGCCGCAGGTACTCGGCCGCGTCCTCCCGCCGAACGGCGGCTGCGCGGACCGGTTCACCCTCGCGGTCGGCCACCCACCGCATCACACCCCCGACGAACTTCGCCGCACCGACGGGCGACTGAAGCGCGAGACGGGCGGCGTAGATCGGGGCGCGCAGAGCGTGGTAGCCGACGGTGTGGGTGTAGTGGCGGGCCACCCACCCGGCGGCGGTGCGCAGCTCAGAGGTCGACCGCAGCCAGACCGGAATCACGTCCCGGCGCTTGGCTCCGGCCAGTCGACCCAGGTAGCCCGGGCCGGTCGCCACCGGCGTCGGCAGATCGACCACCTGCCGCTCACCCTCGGGCTCAGTCGGGTCGACCGCGGTGGTGGTCGGGGTGGTGTCGCGGGCGGCGCGGGCCTTGTCCAGGTCGACCACCTCGGCTCCACCGTCGGCGGCCATCTCGGCTTCGAGGCGGTCGAACAGTTCGTTGTCGTCGTCGGGGTGCTTCACTGAAGTGCTTCCTCTCTGCAGGAGGGGCAAGGGCCCGGGGCGGCCGGTGATGCTTGGCGGCTGTCGGCCGCCCCGGGGCACCGCTACTTCCGGGTGTGCTTCTCGGCGCGCTTGTGCGCGCGGTCGAGGATGCGGTCGACGTTGCGCTCCAGGTCGGAGCGGTCGGCGTTCTCGCCGGCCAGGCAGCGCTTGGCCATGCGGGCGACGTTCAACGCGATCCGGGCGTGCTCACCGGCGGTGAGCTGGGGGTAGTTCGGGTCCGGCTGCTCGTTGTTCTTGCTGGCCACGACGGGCCCCCCTTTCCGGGGCCGGGGCTGTCCCGACTCCCCGCCCGCCCCCGGGCCGTGCCGGGGGCGGACAGGCAGGCGTCAGTCCTGCGGGGTGTAGTCGACGGAGTCGGCCAGGATCTGCATGGCGACGGACCGGCCGTTGTCCCCGGCTTCGGCGACGAGCCGGTCGGCGGGCTTGCTGTTGCCCCTGGCGAGCGCGCGACCGGCGGCGGCGATCTCCTCAACCGCGGGCATGCGCGGCTCGGACGCGGTGGACGACTTGCGGCTGAACAGGCCCATGGCTACTTCCCCTTCCTACGGGCACGGGTGAGGGTCTTGGCGGCGGCTCGACCGTCGGGGCCGCCGATGGACTTCACGACGGTGTGGACGCCCCAGGAGAGGGCGACGGCGAGGAACGCGAGCAGCGCGAGGTTGGCGGCGATCGCGGTCAGGGCGCCGACGAGCAGCGGGCCGAAGTAGACCCCGGCCGCGACGGTGCCGGCGCCGATGCCCGAGCCGAGCGCGATGCGCTGCACGGTGCGGTCGGGCGGCGCCTGGTGGATGTGCTGGTGAACGATCTGCGGCGCGGCGCCCGGCTGGAACGTCGCGGGCAGGTGGTCGGCGTAGGTGTAGGTGCCGTCCGGGAGCTGCACCACCCGGACCGGTTCGGGGAGGTTGGTCACAGCTTCTTCCCTTCGGCTCGGACCTTCTCCGTCCAGGCGTTCTGGAGGGTGTTGAACTCGGAGTGGATGGGGTCGCCCTCGGCGCACGGCTTCTCGTCCTGGCAGTGCAGGCAGATACCGATGTGCTTGACGGACTTCGCGAAGGCGCGCATGTAGCCGATGAACAGCGGGTCGTTGCTCCGGTTGTTCACGGTCGTCTCCTCGGTGCCGCTCACGCGGCGCTCGTGGTGTCGGGGTAGGCACAGGGGGAGCACATGCCGAGCGAGACCGGGATGCGGTACCCCACGTCCCGGCCGCACTGCGGGCAGATGCGGCGGGCGGCGTTCGCCCTGTCGAGGGCGGCCCGCTTGGCGGGGGTCATGGGCCGGACGGCTTGGCCAGGTCCAGGCGGTAGAGGTAGGCGACGAGCGGCCCGCGCCGCCGGCGGGGCCGCTCCACCTGGGCGGCGACGTCCTGACCACCCGGGCGCAGACCCTGCGCCCGGAGCTGCCGGAACGTCGCCAACCCGTCCGGCGCGAGACGCCACCGGTACGTCGGGATACCACTCACGCCGCCCCTCGCTCCGTCTTGAGGGTGTCGCGCAGCCACCGACCCTTCTCCGGCGACGTGCGCAGCGCCTTACGGATCCGGTCGGCCGTCAGATGCTCGACCGGCCACGACTCCGTGAACTGCCGTGCCTCAGCGAGTAGTTCGTTCTTCGTGCGGCGCGGCTGCGGCGACTTCGCCGCCTCGGGCACGCGGCGGGTGACCCGGCGCGGGGTCGACTGCTCGGCGGCGACCGCACGGACCGCGGCCGGTTCGGTCGACTCCACCGGCGCCACCACGGGCGGCGGGGTGGACTCTTCCGGCTCGAACAGGTCGTGCGAGCGGCTGTAGTCGATGGGAGCGGGCTCCAGTGCGGGTACGGCCTGCTCAGAGGTAGACCGTTTCATATCGGTCTGGGTCGATTCATTCCCATTTGTGGGGGTGATCGGTCGGGTAGACCGGTCGACCTCCAGCTCCACCGTCGCCGTGTCCGACGCGTCGACCGATCCAGTGATGTTCGGGGCGGCGATCGTCGCGCCGAACATGGCGGCAAGCGCCTGCTCGGCACCGGTGGTGAGCTGGTCACGCTGAACATCGAGCAGCTTCTCGCCGAGGGCGAGGTCACCCGCTCCGACCCGCTTGGCCAGCTTCCAGGACTTCAGCTCCGACTCGCGCCGGACCTTCTCGTCGGGGTGGCCGGTTGCCATGGCCCGGTGGTAGGCGAGGGCCTGGACGACCTCGGCGGCGCGGCGCTCGGCTTCGGCGTCACGGCCGTCGCGGTAGACCACGATCCGCCGTGCCAGGAACGCGGCACCCTCAGCCGAGGCGGTCATGCCGAGCGGAGTGAGCGCGTAGATGACGATCTCACCGGCACTTTTGGCGGCCATGGCCGACATGGCGGACGCGGCGGCCGGAAGAGCCCACAGCCCCGCCCGGATCACCACCGGAGCCGACTGACCCAGCAGCGTCAGCCCGAGCAGCACGACCGCGAGGACCGCGGTTGCGCCCTCACCGGCCGCGACCGCACCGACCGCCGTCCCGGAGCCGTAAGCCGTCTTGATGTTGGTGAAGGTGCCATAGGCGCCGGCGCCGCCGGTGGCGAGCATCGGCACGAATGCGAGACCGAGCACGACCTTCTGCACTCGACTCAGGGGCTTACCGGTGGTGTTCACGACTCGCCCCCGTCCCGGCGGGCCAGCCACAGGATCCGCGCGACGGCGATCACACCCACGGCGGCGATGACACCCGCGTAGTGGACGTCCCGCCGGCCGATGAACAGCCCCAGAACCTCCACCGCGACGCACAGCGACAACAAGAGCCAGAAGGTGAGGCGGTTCATTCCTCACCGCCCTGCTCGTCGAACGTGAACGGGGTGTAGGTGACGGGAAGCTCGGCCATCTGCCGGCGGATGATGTCCGCCGTGTCGTCGAGCGGGCCGGGGTGCTTCAGCACGCCCGTGAGCGTCGCTCGAAGCCCCGCCGTGCGGTTGTCGAGCAGCCGGTAGTGCGTGTGCTCGTCGGCCGGCGCGAGCGACGGCAAGGGCACGTCCAGCGCCTCGACGATCGCGGCCACCAGGTCCATGACCGCCGTGATGGGTTCCGTCTGCTCGCTCACGCGGCACCGCCCGCCTGCGCCAGGCCGGCGCGGTTCGTGAGGTTGCGACGCTCGGCCATGACCCGGTTCCGGGCCCGGCGGATACGCCGCTCGTCCAGCTCCGTGGCCGGACGGTCGATGGTCATGATCTGCGCGTCGAGCAGGTCGACCTCCGCCAGGATCAGCGGCATCTCCTGCTCGATCGCGTCCAGCTCGGCGCCCGACGGCTCGGCGTCGAACGCCACGGCCGTAACGGCCGTCTGAAGTGCAGCGATGGACTTCATTGGGTGTGTTCCTCTCAGACAGGAACGGCCCGAACCGAACCCCCGGAGGTGCAACTCCGGGGGTTCTCGCCGTTGGAACCAGGAATCTCCGGTTCCCCTCAGCCCCGCCCGTACGGCCCCGCGAGGGGACCGGACGGGCGGAGGAGGCAACCGGCCGCAGCCGAGCAGCTGCGGATGGGTTGAGCGCGCGGACCTGTGCCGCGCCGGCCGCCTAGTTGTGCCTGAGGACAGACGGCGAACCCTCATCACGCTGTTCAGTTCTCAAGCACCTACCGCTTCCTTTGGAGCCGTTTCACGGGCCCCTCCGGGCGAAGAGCGCCCCTGACCTGCACCCCTGGAGGACACAGCTCGCCACGGGAAGCCTGACTTACCTGGCTAGCCCGGTGGGCATGAGAGCAACGTAGCCAGCATGGCTAGTCACGTCAAGAGATGGCTAGCCATGCTGTCCAAATAGTCAGGTTCGCCGTAGCATCGGGGGCATGACCTTCGAGCTTGAGCCGCTGGACCCGGACGACGACCGACCGCCGTATGAGCAGGTAGCCCGCAGCTTGGGTGCGGCGATCCGCACCAGAAAGCTCGGTCCTGGAGAGAAGCTGCCTTCGCACGCGAAGCTGACGGAGCACTACGGATTCGCTCGCGCCACGATCCAGCGCGCGTTGCGCGACCTGGAGGACGAAGGACTCGTCGTTTCCCGCAAGGGCAGCGGCGTGTTTGTCCGGCATCGGACCGAGCGGCCGGCGGGCCTGCGCCCGTACGTCGAGCAAGCATTCGCCAGCCGGAACGTGACGATCGATTTCGCCGGATTCTCCAGCGAGACACTCCATGGGGCGCTGCAAGAGCCGCTCGACAAGATCCGCACCGGACGACTTACGCCCGCGGGCATCCGAATCCGGATCCTCGTCCCCGACATGGCGGTCCCTCAGGCGGCTCCCGTACGCCGTGAGGACTGCGCCGATGACCCGCGGCTGCGGGCCCGGATGCACGGCATCATGCTCGGCTACACCCGCAGCATCACCGACTCAATCAGCGAGCTGGAACACCTAGGACTCGTCCAGGAGGGCAGCGTGAGCGTGCGGGTCCACAGTGGCACGCAGTTCTTCAAGCTGTACGTCGTCAACAAGGAGGACGCGTTCTTCGGCTACTACCCGATCCGTCCGAACAAGGTGGTCGCGCAGGGGGAAGCCATCGAGATCTACGACCTGGTGGGCAAGGACACGATCTTGTTCCACCACTCCGTCAACGACGGCGACTCGTCCAGCGGTGCTCAGCAGGTAGAGCAGGCGCAGATGTGGTTCGACAGTGTGTGGGAGACGATCGGAAGGGACTACAACCAGGATGCACTCTGACGCACTGGCCAGCCTTCTCTTGCGTTGTGACGCCGTGCTCTTCGACTTCGACGGCCCCATCTGCCACGTATTCGAGGGGCTTCCGGCCCCACGCGTTGCCCAGGAGCTCTCCACGCTGCTCGCTAGTCTCGCCCCGGCCCTCAGCGAAGACGCGTGCTCGACCGACGACCCGATGGTTGTGCACCAACTCTCTCGTCGAGGCGGAAGCGAAGTGCTCGCCGCCGTCGAGGCGGCCCTGACCGAAGCAGAAGTGAAGGCGGTCGGGGTAGCAGGGCCGCCCACCCCCGGTGCGGTAGACGCGCTGAAAGCGGCCCGTGCGTCCGGCCGACGCGTCGCCGTCGTCAGCAACAACTCGGCTGAGTGCGTCCACGTCTACCTGAACGCCCAGGGGCTCTCCGACGTTGTGGAAACGGTGGTCGGCCGCCCTGCTCTGCGTCCTGACCTCATGAAGCCGTCGCCTCACCCGCTACTTGCGGCGGCGGCACACCTCGGTGTCGCGCCCGAGCGAACCGCCCTTATCGGTGACTCCCTCTCCGACGTCGAAGCGGCCCGGGCAGCCGCAGCGGCCAGCATCGGGTTCGCCAACAAGCCGGGCAAGGCAGAAGCCCTCGGCGCAGCCGGCGCCGTCACCGACGACATGAACGACATCGCTCGGGCCCTCGCCGCCGCGTAGGAGTGCGCTATTCGGCGATGTCTCCACGGGGTCTACGGCAGATAAGCGGAATTGATCAAGCCCGGAGCTTAAGCCCCGGGCTCATCATCCTTGCGCCGAAATAGAGGAATTACTCCGTCCATGGCTTCCACTTCTTGATCCTCAAGGAACAGGTCCTCGCGCACGGGAGACCTGGCTGTCACTGTTCGGAAGATTCCTGGAGTCACCCGAGATTCCTTCGCCAATGAAAGCTCGTCAATCCCTACGCCTGACAGGATCTCTACAGCCTTTGGGTAAAGTGACGGCTGCTCCACAGCAGGCATCTCACCTGGTTCTCGGCGACGCCATCCCTTGGAGGATAGATAGGCTACGGCATTGCGATATGTGACGTCACCCATCACGCCCAGGGCTCTGGATCGGTACAGCAGAGCCTGAAGACTCACGCCGTAGGTCTCTTTCAATTTTGCGAGGACTCTCCAGTCCGCCTTGCTCGGCAGGAGGTCACGCAACTCATCTTCTGGAAGGAGGAGTTCGGCCGCGAAGCGGTGAGCCTGATTTTCGACTACCTTGCTTCCCGGTTCGGCATCCACGTGCATGACGAGGTGCCCAATTTCGTGGGCAACGTCGAAGCGCTGTCGATAGTAATCTTCCTTAGTCGGGTTAAGTACCACCGTGGGCCTATACCCATCGTCAAAGGAGTACGCGTCAACGGCAGCGGTCTGAGCAGGGCTGAAAACCACCACAACGCCGTGGTTTTCAGCCAGGCGAACCAGGTGACCGACCGGCCCAGATCCGATGCTCCAGTGCTTCCGGAGGAGGCGAGCCGCCTCCTCCGGAAGGGCGCTCGACTCATCTTCCACATCGACACTTAGGCGCGGAAGATCGGGTTCCGGAAACTCGACGTGCCGTTCGAGGGCTGCGCCTACATCTCCAGAAATCACCCCGTAGGCAAAGGCTTGGTCGCGCGCCAACTGCGTCGTCGAACGCAGCGACCGGAAGTGCGGTACAGCGTCCCGGGATGTCGACTGATGGGGGCCGGGAAGAAAGAAACCGGGCTCCACGCCAAGCGTCAGGCATAGCTGCGCAACCGTAGCGGGAGCTGGACGCTTCGTGTTGTTTTCGTACGCCGCCACCGCAGTGGGACTTTTGTCGATCTTTACTGCGAGGGCATTCTTCCTCAAGCCGATCAGTTGACGCGCGAGCGTCAAACGTCTTCCGTCGAAAAGGCGAGAGGCGTCACCGACCTGCACCTCTGTGCGGCGTGGGGAATTCATGACCATCCACTCGTTTCATTACTTGTCGTTCTCTACCTACGCCTGGTGGTGCTCTCCGCTCCCTTCCGACGGCTGGCGGCGAAGGCGAACGGGTGCGTCCTGGACGTCGGGCGCTCCAGGAAGAGGGCCGGGAGACGTAGGAATCGGTTTACCAGTGGGAGCTCCTGGGGTGGCAGCAAGTAGATCATGCTTCCAGTACCAGGCATCTCCGCCCCCACGGTTCAGGCGAGAGCGTCCCAAGTAGAGTTCTCGGATGCCAAGCTCTCGTTCAATACTGTGGGCGACGATGAGTGTTGTCGCGTTGAGTTCCGCGCCTTCTTCCCTCAGTGCTTCGATGGCGGCGGTAAGAGAATCGGACTCCTCGTCGAAGAGGGTGGGGTAAGGGTCCTGCCACCCAGTCGGCCGGCCCTGTGACGCGACGCGCTGCTTGGTGGGGCTCTTCTGCGGCCAGGGGATACGGCTGCTCTCGCCGTAGATGAACGACGTGAGCAGGAAGCGCCAATCACCGCACCGCCAACCCGGCGACTGGTTGAGAGGGGACCACACGACCACGCCCGGGGTGATGAGCGGCATCTTGCGATGCTCGCCGGGAGCCAGTCCGGCGGCCACGAGGTCCAAGCCGGCGGAGGCGGACTCAGGTGAATCCACACCGTGCTTACCCGTGGAGAACACCCGATGCAGTCGGTCCACGAAGAGCCTGTGAGCGGTGGACCCAACCCAGCCCTGATCATGCCCCGTGTCGGGGTCGAAGTCGTCCATGGTGCGCCGATAGGCCGACGCGTTAGCCCATGACAGGGCCGCGAGAACACCACTGGACTCAAGATCCTCAAGCGCATCCTGCTGTTCGCTCATGCTGCATGACTGTACTCCAATCCAGTAAGTGCCGCGCAGAAATAAACCAGAAGCTCGCGATGCTGCTTCCAGGTGAACCGAACATGCGATCGATTATGACTAGGAACCTACCGTCCCACAGGTTGGCCCACCAGCCCTATTGGCGGTCCGCCCTCAGGCTGGCCCAACGCCGGGTAGCCCTCGACGAGCGCCGGCCGGGGCGCGAAGTGATCAGATTTCTGCCCCGGGTCCCGAACCGATGGCGTCGCAACGGACTCACGGGACAGGCGCGGGCCGCGCTGGGCGTGGGGCCGGGTCTGCCGCGCGAGTGCTTGATGCTTTGGATGCCGCGGGCGCCCCACGGTCCGCTCGCAGGGTGACAGTCACCTGATCTGCCTGAGCTGACATCAGGTCTTGACGTGGGGACTGATCCTCGGCAATCGCCTGATCAACGGCGCCAGTGCCTGCGACGATGTAGGCATGTCGACGCCTGGAATGCCTCTCCAAGCTGCCCTGATCCCAGACTGCACCAAGCCGGAAGCTCACCGCGCTGCCTATAGAAAAGCCAAGGCCAGCGATGCGATCTTTGTGTGCATCGCACGCCATGGGCAGCGCTGGAAGGTTGAGCTCGACGCCATGGCCAGCCGCAAGCCCTTTGTATCGGACCAGGCGATGACGGTTCTTAAGGCCGCAGCCGAAGCGTTGGTCGTGGATGGCCTCGTGGCGCAAGCCAACATCGGCGCTGACTACATCTCGATGTGGCCGATCAAGACCGAGGAGAAAGCTCGTGACATCGCGGCAGCGTTCCATGCTGCGATGCACGGTCTCCAGCAACTACAAAGCATCGTTCCGCAGCCGCGTAGAGAGCTGTAGCCTCCAGACGGTTCCGAAGCTCCTCGCGCGCGAGCCTCACGCCGCGCCTGCGGCTGTGTCAGACGCGAACCCCTTGGGCGGTCACCCACACGCCTGCGGATGCCCGCAAGGCAGGAACGCCTAGGCGGGGTGCCATGGGCCTGTGGACGACCTCTGGACGAAAGGCTGGCACTAGTGGCGCACTTGGTGCTGCGTGGCAGGTCAGAACACGTCTCGCGCAATGACGACCAGAAGTCTGTAAATCCGTCGGCTTAGCCTACCCAGGTTCGAATCCTGGCGCCGCCACGCGATGAGAACGGCCCCTGAACTGCGGAAACGCAGAGCAGGGGCCGTTTTGTTGTGATAGTCGGACAGGGCGGGACCGGATGACGGGCGCCGTCGGCTCCGCTTCGTGCCCGAGGCCGCGGCAGCACTTGCGACCGGGTCGTGACGGTCCCTTCTCGCCGGTCGGGCAGGGGCGGCTAGAGTCGCGGCCATGGGGGAACAGGCGAGGCGTACGAGGCGGTGCAAGCAGTGCCACCGCCCGCTCGATGAGCGCCGGTGGGGGCGCCCCAAGCGTTTCTGCAGCAGGTGGCACCGGGTGCGGTACTGGCTGGAGGAACTGGGCGACCTCGTGTTCGGCTAGCTGACCGGACCAGTCGCGTCACGAGCCTTGCGTTCGCTCGTTTCCGTCGCCCGTCGCTCAGTTGCCCGCGACGTCCCGGACCGCGACCGCCACCGGGGTGGAGCCGGAGACCAGTTCCAGGGTGAGGCCCGCCGTCGCGGGAGTGTCGAGGAGTTCGGCGAGGACCGCGGCGACGTCGTCGCGGGGGATCGGGCCGCGGCCGGTGTGGGCCTCCAGGCGGACGAGGCCCGTGCCGGCGTCGTCGGTGAGCATGCCGGGGCGCAGGATCGTCCAGTCCAGCCCCGGGCGGGCGCGGACGTCGTCGTCCGCGGCGCCCTTGGCGCGCAGGTAGGCGTCGAAGACCGCGTCCCCCTCGTGGCCGGCCTGGGCGCCCATCGAGGAGACGACGAGGAAACGGCGTACGCCCGCGCGTTCCGCCGCGTCGGCGAGCAGGACGCACGCGCCCCGGTCCACGGTCTCCTTGCGGGCCGCGTCGCTGCCCGGGCCCGCGCCGGCGGCGAAGACGGCCGCGTCGGCGCCCTGGAGGATGCCCGCGACCTCCTCCACGGAGGCCGACTCCAGGTCCATGAGGGCCGGTTCGGCGCCCGCCTCCCGCAGGTCGTCGGCCTGGTCGGGGCGGCGGATGATCCCCACCGGTTCGTGTCCGCCCGCGGTGAGCAGCCGCTCCAGACGCAGGGCGATCTTTCCGTGTCCTCCAGCGATGACTACGCGCATACTCACGACCGTACGGCCCCCGGCCCGGCCGGGCCTCCCGAGTCCGGCCGCGCCTGCCGCGGCAGGTCGAGCGCCGCCGCCGAGTCGCAGTACTCCCGCACCGCGCTGGTCCTGGCCACCACCCGCCCCCGGTGCACCACGATCCGGCTGTACGCGAGGGAGAGCACGCCCGCGAGCCGCTCGCCCCG
This sequence comes from Streptomyces sp. NPDC012769, assembly GCF_042901205.1. Lineage (NCBI taxonomy): Bacteria > Bacillati > Actinomycetota > Actinomycetes > Kitasatosporales > Streptomycetaceae > Streptomyces > Streptomyces sp. NPDC012769. Next base: position 296,509 of record NZ_JBIBCP010000006.1, read on the forward strand.
CACCGCGAGCAGCTCCGCCGGGAAGCCCGCCTCCACCCGTACCTCGGCAAGGCCCATCGCCGCCCGCGCGCCCGTGCTCACCGCCCCGTACGCCTCCTGGGGCGGCAGCCCGCCCAGCGAGGCCAGCAGGTAGGCCGCCTCCAGCGGATCGCCCCGCCCCACCGGGTTGGAGAGGTCGCGCAGCGCCCCGCCGCCCGCCGCGACCCGCACCCCGGCGGCCCGCAGCAGCCGCACCGGGGCCGCGCCGCGCAGTTCGGTGCCCCCGCAGCCGCCCTGGGGCAGGCACACCACGGTCACGCCGGCCGCCGCCAGCTGGTCCGCCGCCCGCCGTGCCTGGTCGGCCGGCAGCCGGCCGAGCCCGGCGCAGGGCCCGATGGTCACCCCGGGCCGCAGCCCGCCGGCCATCGCGGCCAGCCGAGTGAGCCGGGCCGGGTCGTCGCCGTCGAGGTGAAGGTCCACCGGGCAGCCGTGCTCGGCGGCCACGTCCAGGACCGCCTCCACGTAACCCGTCGGGTCCGGGTCCAGGTCGGGGCGGCCGCCGACCACCCCGGCGCCCATCTTCACCGCGTCCCGCAGCATCGCGAGCCCGTCGGCGCCCGCCGCGCCGGTGAGCAGCCGGGGCACCGCCACGGCCGTCAGGTCGGCGAGGCCGCGCAGCGAGCGCCGGGCCTGCAGGACGGCTTCCAGCGGTCCGAGGCCGTGCACGTCACCGATCCGCACCTGGGCGCGCAGCGCGGTCGCCCCGTGTCCGAGCTGGAGCAGCGCCGCCTCGGTGGCCCGGCGCTGGACCTCCTCGGCGGTGTACGAGACGGGGCCGGGGGAGTCGGCGGTGAGCGCGGTGTCGGCGTGCGCGTGGGGCTCGGCGGGGGCGGGCAGCAGGAGATAGCCGGAGAGGTCGACGCGGGCGGCGACGGCGGTGAGGCTGCCCGCGGTGCCGACGGCCTCGATCCGGCCGCCGACGAGCCGCACGTCGACGGTGCGCCCGTCGGCGAGCCGCGCGTTGGAGAGCAACAGCGACGTGGCGTCCGCGGCGGTGGCCGCGGCCCGGTCGTCGGGCGGCGGCTGGGGCTGCTTGCTGTCGGCTGACATCGGGCTCCTCACGGGCTCGCCAAGATCAAGATCACGCAGCGTGGGCCCGAGCCTAGGGGCGCCCACACCCGCCTTCGAGGAGGAGCGAAATAGTCGTACTGGTCAGCGCACGAGTGGCCTAGGAGGCGGTGGGGACGCGTGCGCGCGGGGGCCCGCGGGTGCCCGGGGAAACGGATTTGGGCGATGGGCCGAGGACCGTGTAATGTCTTCCCTGCTCGCCCCAATAGCTCAGTCGGCAGAGCGTCTCCATGGTAAGGAGAAGGTCTACGGTTCGATTCCGTATTGGGGCTCTGGTGAGAAGGACCCGCCTTCGGGCGGGACCGGATCATCAAAGCGGTGTAGCTCAGTCGGTAGAGCAAGCGGCTCATAATCGCTGTGTCACCGGTTCAAGTCCGGTCACCGCTACCCTCAGTAGCCGATTGTGGGGTCGGTCCTACGATCGGCTACTCTTTTCTGCGTTCATCCGTCCATCCGTCCGTCAAGGAGCACTCACGTGGCTGCCACCGACGTCCGCCCGAAGATCACGCTGGCCTGCGTGGAGTGCAAGGAGCGGAACTACATCACCAAGAAGAACCGGCGTAACAACCCGGACCGTCTTGAGATGAAGAAGCACTGCCCTCGCTGCAACTCGCACACCGCGCACCGCGAGACGCGCTAAACAGGCTCGTACACGAGGCCGTCCCCAGCCGGGGGCGGCCTCGCGTCGTTGTGCCGCAACAGAATTTCGCACCACATCCAGCAGGACCAGCAGGAGGTATCGAGTCCATGGCGCTCGACCAGTCCTTCGTGGGCCGGACCTATCCGCCCACCGCGCCCTACGAGGTCGGCCGCGAGAAGATCCGCGAATTCGCCGAGGCGATCGGTGACGCCAACCCCGCGTACACCGACCAGGAGGCGGCCAAGACCCTCGGCCACCCCGACGTCGTCGCCCCGCCGACCTTCGTGTTCGCGATCACCTTCAAGGCCGCGGGCCAGGTCGTCGAGGACCCCCAGCTGGGCCTGGACTACAGCCGAGTGGTCCACGGCGACCAGAAGTTCGCCTACACCCGCCCGGTGCGCGCCGGCGACCGCCTCTCCGTGACCAGCACCATCGAGGCCATCAAGTCGCTCGCCGGCAACGACATCCTGGACATCCGCGGCGAGGTCCACGACGAGAGCGGCGAGCACGTCGTGACCGCCTGGACCAAGCTCGTGTCCCGCGCCCCCGAGGAGGCCTGACCGTGACCGCGAAGATCGCCTACGCCGAGGTCGAGGTCGGCACCGAGCTGCCCGCGCAGACCTTTCCCGTGACCCGCGCCACGCTCGTCCGCTACGCGGGTGCCTCCGGTGACTTCAACCCGATCCACTGGAACGAGAAGTTCGCCCGCGAGGTCGGCCTGCCCGACGTCATCGCCCACGGCATGTTCACCATGGCCCAGGCGATCCGCGTCGTGACGGACTGGGCCGGCGACCCGGCCGCCGTCGTCGAGTACGGCGTCCGCTTCACCAAGCCGGTCGTCGTCCCCAACGACGACGAGGGCGCCGTGATCGAGGTCTCCGCGAAGGTGGCCGCCAAGCTGGACGACCAGCGGGTGCGGGTCGACCTCACGGCGACCAGCGCCGGGCAGAAGGTGCTGGGCATGAGCCGGGCCGTGGTCCGCCTCGCCTGACGCCGAGAGCGCCACGGGCCCCTTCCGTACGGGAGGGGCCCGTACTCTTGTGCCCGTGCAGCTCCTCCACGACGCCCCCCTCGCCCCCCTGACCACCTTCCGGCTCGGCGGGCCCGCCACCCGGCTCGTCACCGCCACCACGGACGACGAGGTGATCGCCGCGGTCCGCGAGGCCGACGCCGCCGGGACTCCGCTGCTGGTCGTCGGCGGCGGTTCCAACCTGGTGATCGGCGACAAGGGCTTCGACGGCACGGCCCTGCACATCGCCACCCGCGGCTTCGCCCTCGACGGGACCCGTCTGGAGCTCGCCGCCGGCGAGGTCTGGACGGACGCCGTGGCGCGGACCGTCGAGGCCGGGCTCGCCGGGATCGAATGCCTGGCCGGCATCCCCGGCTCCGCCGGCGCGACCCCCATCCAGAACGTCGGCGCCTACGGCCAGGACGTCTCCGCCACCATCACCGAGGTCGTCGTCTACGACCGCCGGGCCGAGGAGACGGTCACCCTCACCAACGCCGAGTGCGCCTTCTCGTACCGGCACAGCCGCTTCAAGCAGGACCCCGACCGCTATGTGGTCCTCCGGGTCCGCTTCGAGCTGGAGGACGCGGGCGGGCTGTCCGCGCCCCTCGCGTACCCCGAGACGGCCCGTGCCCTCGGTGTCGAGGCCGGCGACCGGGTGCCGCTGGAGCGGGCGCGGGAGACCGTCCTGAAGCTGCGGGCCGGCAAGGGCATGGTCCTCGACCCGGAGGACCACGACACGTGGTCGGCGGGGTCGTTCTTCACCAACCCGATCCTGACGCCGGAGCAGCATGCCGCCTTCCTCGCGCGCGTCGCCGACCGGCTCGGCCCCGAGGTCGCCCCGCCCGCCTATCCGGCGGGCGAGGACGGCTCGGTCAAGACCTCCGCGGCCTGGCTGATCGACAAGGCCGGCTTCGTGAAGGGGTACGGCTCCGGGCCCGCCCGGATCTCCACCAAGCACACCCTCGCCCTCACCAACCGGGGCGAGGCGACCACCGAGGACCTGCTCGCGCTCGCCCGCGAGGTCGTCGCCGGGGTCGAGGCCGCCTTCGGGATCACCCTCGTCAACGAGCCCGTGATGGTAGGCGTCGGGCTCTGAGGGCCGAGGCTCAAGCCCAGGCTCAAGCCCAGGCCCAGGCCCAGGCCCCGGCCCCGGCTTCGGGCGCCGCGGCCCCGGCGCCCGGCGCTCAGTACGCCACTCCCACACCCTGCTTCACCGTCGCCCGGTCGTCGATCATGGCCAGCATCGCGTGGGCCACGTCCGCGCGGGCCAGGGTGCGGCCCTTGGGCGGGTTGCCGCCGACGACCTTGCGGTACCGGCCGGTGACCGGCTTGTCGGTCAGCTTCGGCGGCCGGACCGAGGTCCAGTCGGTGGCGCTCGCGGCGAGCTCGGACTCCATCACGCGCAGATCGGCGTAGACGTCCTTGAGGACGTTGCCGATCACCGCGAGGACGGCCTTGTCCAGCAGGCCGTCGCCCTCCGCGTGGGGCCCCACGGGGGCCGCGCTGACCACCAGGAGCCGCCGCGTGCCCTCGGCGTCCATCGCCGCGAGCACCGAGCGCGTCAGCCGGGCCGCCAGACCCGTCGCCGCGTCCGCCTTGTTGCGGGCGCCCAGGCCAGACAGGACGGCGTCCCGGCCGGCCACCGCGGCGCGCAGGGCCGCGGGGTCGGTGAGATCGGCGCGGAAGACCTCCAGCCGCTCGCCGTCGACCGCGAACCGTGCCGGGTCCCGTACGACCGCCGTCACGTGGTGTCCGGCGGCCAGGGCCTGCCGGACGATCTCCTGGCCGATGCCGCCGGTCGCACCGAAGACGGTGAGCTTCATGTCGCACGCTCCAGGTTTCTCTCGGGATCGTGAGGTAAGTGAGTACTCACTCACCCCTGCTCGCTCTAGAGTGGGTGGGCACTCACTCACCCGTCAAGCCCTTATCGGGAGTTCCTGTGGATCAGAAGCCGACCCGGACCCGGATCGTCGATGCCGCCCGCGACCTCATGCGCACGGCCGGCCTGGCCCGCACCACCACCAAGGAGATCGCCAAGGCCGCCGGCTGCTCGGAGGCGGCGCTCTACAAGTACTTCCCGAGCAAGGAGGAGCTCTTCGTCACCGTCCTCGGCGAACGGCTGCCACCGCTCGGCGACCTCCTCGGCAGCCTCGCCGTCGACCCCCGGGGCCGCGGAGTCGAGGAGAACCTCACGGAGATCGCCCGCCGGGCCGCGCACTTCTACGACCAGACCTTCCCGATGGTCGCCTCCCTCTACGCCGACCCCCAGCTCAAGGCACGCCACGAGGAGGCCGTCCGCGAACTCGGCGCCGGCCCCCACAAGCCGATCGAGGGCGTCGACGCCTATCTGCGCGCCGAACGGGCGCACGGTCGCATCCGCGCCGACGCCGACACCCTCGCCGCCGCCTCGCTCCTCCTCGGCGCCTGCGCCCAGCGGGCCTTCGCCTACGAGACGGCGCCCGGGCTCAAGCCGCCCGTGGACGAGTTCGCCGCCGCGATCGCCCGCACCCTCATGGGCGGACTCGGCTAGCCGCTTCCCCTGGCACCGCCAGCCAGTCGTCGATCCCCGCCAGGAGCTTTCGCCGTACGTCCTCCGGGGCCGCCGAGCCCCGCACGGACTGCCGGGCCAGCTCCGCCAGCTCCGCGTCCGTGAAGCCGTGGTGCTCGCGGGCGATCTCGTACTGCGCCGCGAGCCGGGAGCCGAAGAGCAGCGGGTCGTCCGCGCCGAGCGCCATCGGCACCCCCGCGTCGAAGAGGGTGCGCAGCGGCACGTCCTCCGGCTTCTCGTACACCCCAAGCGCCACGTTGGACGACGGGCACACCTCGCAGGTCACCTCGCGCTCCGCCAGCTTCCGCAGCAGCCGCGGATCCTCCGCCGCCCGTACGCCGTGCCCGACGCGGGACGCCCGCAGGTCGTCCAGGCAGTCCCGCACGGACGAGGGGCCGGTCAGCTCGCCGCCGTGCGGCGCCGCGAGCAGACCGCCGTCACGGGCGATCGCGAAGGCCCGGTCGAAGTCACGGGCGAGGCCGCGCCGCTCGTCGTTGGAGAGCCCGAAGCCGACCACGCCCCGGTCCGCGTAGCGCACCGCGAGCCGGGCCAGGGTGCGCGCCTCCAGGGGGTGCTTCATCCGGTTCGCCGCCACCAGCACCCGCATCCCGAGCCCGGTCTCCCTCGCGGCCGCGTCGACCGCGTCCAGGATGATCTCCATCGCCGGGATCAGACCGCCGAGCAGCGGCGCGTACGAGGTCGGGTCGACCTGGATCTCCAGCCAGCCGGAGCCGTCCCTGACGTCCTCCTCGGCCGCTTCCCGCACGAGCCGCCGGATGTCCTCCGGCTCGCGCAGGCAGGACCGGGCGATGTCGTAGAGCCGCTGGAAGCGGAACCAGCCGCGCTCGTCCGTGGCCCGCAGCTTCGGCGGAGTACCGCTGCTCAACGCCTCGGGGAGGTGCACTCCGTACTTGTCGGCCAGTTCGAGCAGGGTCGAGGGCCGCATCGAACCGGTGAAGTGCAGGTGCAGATGGGCCTTGGGGAGAGTGGCGAGGTCGCGGTAACGGTGCTCCATCGGCCGATCTTGCCGCACCCGAACGGCCGAATACAGCCCGTTTCCCCGATCGGGACCTCGCTAGAACGCAAAAACGGGCCCCCGGTTCCGGAGAACCGGGGGCCCGCACCACCGAGCGACGTCACTCGGTGGTCCGAGTGCTCAGTCCCGAGCCTCGGCGAGCAGCTTCTGCATCCGGGACACGCCCTCCACCAGGTCCTCGTCACCCAGCGCGTACGACAGGCGCAGGTAGCCCGGCGTACCGAAGGCCTCGCCCGGGACGACCGCGACCTCGGCCTCGTCCAGGATCAGCGCGGCCAGCTCGACCGAGCTCTGCGGGCGCTTGCCGCGGATCTCCTTGCCGAGCAGCTCCTTCACCGACGGGTACACGTAGAACGCGCCCTCCGGCGTCGGGCAGTACACGCCCTCGATCTCGTTGAGCATCCGCACGATCGTCTGGCGGCGGCGGTCGAAGGCGCGGCCCATCTCCGCGACCGCGTCCAGGTCGCCCGACACGGCGGCCAGCGCCGCGACCTGCGCCACGTTGCTGACGTTGGAGGTGGCGTGGGACTGCAGGTTGGTCGCGGCCTTCACGACGTCCTTCGGGCCGATGATCCAGCCCACCCGCCAGCCCGTCATGGCGTACGTCTTCGCCACGCCGTTGACCACGATGCACTTGTCGCGCAGCTCCGGCAGGACCGACGGCAGGGACACGGCGGAGGCACCGCCGTAGACCAGGTGCTCGTAGATCTCGTCGGTCAGCACCCACAGGCCGTGCTCGACGGCCCAGCGGCCGATCGCCTCGGTCTCGGCCTCGCTGTAGACGGCGCCGGTCGGGTTCGAGGGGGAGACGAAGAGGACGACCTTGGTCCGCTCCGTGCGCGCCGCCTCCAGCTGCTCCACCGACACGCGGTAGCCGGTCGTCTCGTCGGCCACGACCTCGACCGGCACACCGCCGGCCAGGCGGATCGACTCCGGGTACGTGGTCCAGTACGGGGCCGGGACGATGACCTCGTCGCCCGGGTCGAGGATCGCGGCGAACGCCTCGTAGATGGCCTGCTTGCCGCCGTTGGTGACCAGTACCTGGGAGGCGTCGATCTCGTAGCCGGAGTCGCGCAGCGTCTTGGCGGCGATGGCGGCCTTGAGCTCGGGCAGACCGCCGGCCGGCGTGTAGCGGTGGTACTTCGGGTTCTTGCAGGCCTCTACGGCCGCCTCGACGATGTAGTCCGGCGTCGGGAAGTCGGGCTCACCCGCGCCGAAACCGATCACCGGGCGCCCGGCGGCCTTGAGGGCCTTGGCCTTGGCGTCGACGGCGAGGGTCGCGGACTCGGAGATCGCACCGATCCGGGCGGAGACCCGGCGCTCGGTGGGAGGGGTAGCAGCGCTCATGCGGCCCATCGTCCCAGACCCCGTCCTGGCCCGGCACACAGGTTTCACGGAGCGGACAGGACCGGTCATTCCCGGTCGTACGCGCGCCCTGGAGCAGGTCGGAGCCGTTTCTGTTCGACGTGAGGGCCCATGACCACGTACACTCACTGCTCGTTGGCCCGCACCGACCACATCTCACGATGCGGTAGGTTGGGGAAGCCACAAAGGGTCGTAGCTCAATTGGTAGAGCACCGGTCTCCAAAACCGGCGGTTGGGGGTTCAAGTCCCTCCGGCCCTGCTACACACACCGCCAGGTTGTGTGCGCATGTACGTACTTCATTGCACCGCCGTGCGGCTCCACCCCGGGCGCGGCACGGCCACGACCCGGAATCAGGTGAGAGATCGTGACGGACGCCGTAGGCTCCATCGACATGCCTGATGCCGAAGACGCCTCCCCGGACTCGAAGAAGAAGTCCCGCAAGGGCGGCAAGCGCGGAAAGAAGGGCCCTCTGGGGCGCCTCGCGCTGTTCTACCGCCAGGTCGTCGCGGAACTCCGCAAGGTCGTCTGGCCCACGCGAGGCCAGCTGACGACGTACACCACCGTGGTGATTGTCTTCGTTGTCATCATGATCGGCCTCGTGACCGTGATTGACTATGGCTTCCAGGAAGCAGTCAAGTACGTCTTCGGCTGACTTTTTGTTCCACCCCATCTGTATCGCAGGAAGAAGCAGCCACCGTGTCTGACGCGAACCTGAACGACGCCTTCGAGTCCGAGTCCGTCGAGGACGAGCTCGACATCGTCGAGGCGGCCGACGAGGACCAGGCCGAGGCTGCGGACGTCGAGGCCGACGAGGTCGAGGCCGACGAGGTCGAGGTCGAGGACACCGAGGACGACGGCACCGAGACGGCCGACGTCGAGGCCGCCGAGGAAGAGGCCGAGGCCGAGGAGTCCGGCGAGGCCGAGGAGTCCGGCGAGGCCGAGGAGACCGAGGAAGCGGAGGAGGCCGTCGAGCCCGCCGCTCCGGTCGACCCCGTCGCCGCGCTCCGTGACGAGCTGCGCGGTCTGCCCGGCGAGTGGTACGTGATCCACACCTACGCGGGCTACGAGAAGCGCGTGAAGGCCAACCTGGAGCAGCGCGCCGTCTCGCTGAACGTCGAGGACTTCATCTACCAGGCCGAGGTCCCCGAGGAAGAGATCGTCCAGATCAAGAACGGCGAGCGCAAGAACGTCCGGCAGAACAAGCTGCCCGGTTACGTGCTCGTCCGCATGGACCTGACGAACGAGTCCTGGGGCGTCGTCCGCAACACGCCGGGCGTCACCGGCTTCGTGGGCAACGCCTACGACCCGTACCCGCTGACCCTGGACGAGATCGTCAAGATGCTCGCCCCGGAGGCCGAGGAGAAGGCCGCCCGCGAGGCCGCCGAGGCCGAGGGCAAGCCGGCTCCGGCCCGCAAGGTCGAGGTCCAGGTGCTCGACTTCGAGGTCGGCGACTCGGTCACCGTCACCGACGGTCCCTTCGCCACCCTCCAGGCCACGATCAACGAGATCAACGCCGACTCGAAGAAGGTCAAGGGCCTCGTCGAGATCTTCGGTCGCGAGACCCCGGTCGAGCTCAGCTTCGACCAGATCCAGAAGAACTGACACCACAGGTTTCCGGACAGGTCAGAGTGGCTCTCAGAGCCGCTCTGACCTGCTCGGTTTTTGGCCGCGCAGCTATACCCGTTATCGTTGTGCGGTATGCCTCCATCCGGATGACCGGATGGACCGGCTGAAAACTCTCACTAGGACCCGGAGAGAGCTATGCCTCCCAAGAAGAAGAAGGTCACGGGGCTTATCAAGCTCCAGATCAACGCCGGTGCGGCCAACCCGGCCCCGCCGGTCGGCCCCGCGCTCGGTCAGCACGGCGTCAACATCATGGAGTTCTGCAAGGCCTACAACGCCGCGACCGAGTCGCAGCGTGGCATGGTCGTGCCGGTGGAGATCACGGTCTACGAGGACCGTTCCTTCACCTTCATCACCAAGACTCCGCCGGCCGCCAAGCTGATCCTCAAGGCCGCGGGTGTGGACAAGGGCTCCGGCGAGCCGCACAAGACCAAGGTCGCCAAGCTCACGAGCGCCCAGGTCCGCGAGATCGCCACGGTCAAGCTGCCCGACCTGAACGCCAACGACCTGGACGCCGCCGAGAAGATCATCGCCGGCACCGCCCGTTCCATGGGCATCACGGTCGAGGGCTGATCAGCTCCCCGTAAGACCTCAGTGGCAGGGCCAGCGCTGGCCCGCACCACGACTCCACACCTGAAACGAACACAGGAGCAGAAGTGAAGCGCAGCAAGTCTCTCCGCGCTGCCGACGCGAAGATCGACCGGGAGAAGCTCTACGCCCCGCTCGAGGCCGTGCGTCTGGCCAAGGAGACCTCCACCACGAAGTTCGACGGCACCGTCGAGGTCGCCTTCCGCCTGGGTGTCGACCCGCGCAAGGCCGACCAGATGGTCCGTGGCACCGTGAACCTTCCGCACGGCACCGGTAAGACCGCCCGGGTCCTGGTCTTCGCGACCGGTGACCGTGCCGAGGCCGCGATCGCCGCGGGCGCCGACATCGTCGGCTCCGACGAGCTCATCGACGAGATCTCCAAGGGCAACCGCCTGAACGAGTTCGACGCCGTGGTGGCCACCCCGGACCTCATGGGCAAGGTCGGCCGCCTCGGCCGCGTCCTCGGCCCGCGTGGTCTCATGCCGAACCCGAAGACCGGCACCGTCACCCCCGATGTCGCCAAGGCTGTCAACGACATCAAGGGCGGCAAGATCGAGTTCCGCGTCGACAAGCACTCGAACCTGCACTTCATCATCGGCAAGGTCTCCTTCGACGAGACCAAGCTGGTGGAGAACTACGGCGCCGCGCTGGAGGAGATCCTCCGTCTGAAGCCGTCCGCCGCCAAGGGTCGCTACATCAAGAAGGCCGCCATCGCCACCACGATGGGCCCCGGCATTCCGGTCGACCCGAACCGCACCCGCAACCTCCTCGTCGAGGAGGACCCGGCCGCGGTCTGAGCCCTCTGAAGGCTCAGGAGCCCCTCGCGGCTCCAGCGTCCTGAAACCGCCCCCCGCACCCTCCGAGGTGCGGGGGGCGGTTTTGTTTCCTGGCGGGACCGTCGGTGCCCGATGCGACCCTCCTGGCGGAGCGGGGACAAGGACCCGGGGCATGACCACCGTCACCGCCGACTAAGGCGACTACGGCGCCCGGGACGCCGTCCAGGCGCCGCGCGCCGCGGACACCGTCGACCTGTTCGCGATGCTGGAGCAGGCCGGGCAGGGGGCCGGGGAGGGCTGATTTGCTCCTGGGCGACCCCGTCGCGTACTCTTCCACAGAAGCCAAAGACCGCTGGTCGTCGCTGTGCCCGTAAGGGTGCGGAGGCCGAAGGATTCGCTGAGAGATGCGAGCGACCCGCGCAGGTGACTGTGGATGAGTTCCCGGATCGTTCTCGATTCGGTCGAGCTGAGCCCCGTGCGCCTGCGCCCGGGGCGTTTTCGTTTGTTCAGCCCCTTCTGAGCGGTCCTCATCACCCGGAAGGAGGCTGACGCACTATGCCGACGCCCAACAAGGCTGCATCGGTGGCCGAGCTCAAGGACGCGTTCCAGAGCTCCAACGCCGCCGTGCTGACCGAGTACCGGGGTCTCACCGTCGCGCAGCTCAAGACGCTGCGTCGTTCGCTCGGTGAGAACGCCCAGTACGCCGTGGTGAAGAACACGCTGACCAAGATTGCGGCCAACGAGGCCGGGATCACCGCACTGGACGAGCACTTCGCTGGTCCGACCGCGGTCGCCTTCGTCACCGGTGACCCGGTGGAGTCGGCGAAGGCCCTGCGTGACTTCGCCAAGGAGAACCCGAACCTCATCATCAAGGCCGGTGTCCTTGACGGTAAGGCTCTCTCCGCCGACGACATCAAGAAGCTTGCGGACCTCGAGTCCCGCGAGGTTCTGCTCAGCAAGCTGGCCGGTGCCTTCAAGGGCAAGCAGTCTCAGGCTGCTCAGCTCTTCCAGGCGCTGCCCTCGAAGCTCGTCCGCACCGTGGACGCGCTCCGTGCCAAGCAGGCCGAGCAGGGCGGTGCCGAGTAATTCGGCTCGCGCATTGATCCGCGGCGCCTGCACGGCGCGGCGGGTCGCAGCGGGCCGACTGTACGCCCGCCTCACATGAACATCCGGCACCTGCCGAATTAGTGGAAGGATCGCCCATCATGGCGAAGCTCTCTCAGGACGACCTCCTCGCCCAGTTCGAGGAGATGACCCTCATCGAGCTCTCCGAGTTCGTGAAGGCCTTCGAGGAGAAGTTCGACGTCACCGCCGCTGCCGCCGTCGCCGTTGCCGGCCCGGCCGCCGCCGGTGCCCCGGCCGAGGCCGAGGCCGAGCAGGACGAGTTCGACGTCATCCTCGAGGGTGCCGGCGACAAGAAGATCCAGGTCATCAAGGTCGTGCGCGAGCTCACCTCCCTGGGCCTCAAGGAGGCCAAGGACCTCGTCGACGGCACCCCGAAGCCGGTCCTCGAGAAGGTCGCGAAGGAGGCCGCCGAGAAGGCTGCCGAGTCCCTCAAGGCCGCCGGCGCCTCCGTCACGGTCAAGTAAGGCCGTTTCGAGTCGCTGAAGCTGACTCCTGCCCCCGTGTAACGCGGGAGCACCGAAGGGCGATCATCCATCTGGGTGGTCGCCCTTCGGCGTTCCCGGGGACCCGCGTGGCGGCGGTCGTACGGGCCCGTGGAAGCGGAGTATGGTGATCTTCGCCGTGCGCCGCGCAGAGGCAGGGGCCTTGACGAACCGCACGCAGCGCGCAATTCTCAGGACGCGTCGTCACAACGATCCGTTTCCGAGGCATGGATCGACGACCGAACGGGCAGTATCGAGGTGCGCCGCACGGCGCGAGGTAGCGCGGAGTTGAGAACAACGAGGGTCGCGAATTACTCGCCCTGGACATCAGTGGGCCAAGTGGCTACACTGACCCTTTGCGCTGCCTGTTAGCTGCCCCCTGCCCGTCACCAGGGGCATCCCCTCGCATCCGCGTCCTGGGCCCATAGCCCCTGACCTGGCCTTCCAGCCGTTTCAGGGTTCTTCGCCCAGGGGGCTCCGCTAGGGACCGGTACGCGCGTAGTGAGTCCGAGCCCTCGGAAGGACCCCCTCTTGGCCGCCTCGCGCAACGCCTCGACCAATACGAACAACGGCGCCAGCACCGCCCCGCTGCGCATCTCCTTTGCAAAGATCAAGGAGCCCCTCGAGGTTCCGAACCTCCTCGCGCTCCAGACCGAGAGCTTCGACTGGCTGCTCGGCAACGCCGCGTGGAAGGCTCGCGTCGAGGCCGCCCTTGAGTCGGGACAGGACGTCCCCACGAAGTCCGGTCTGGAGGAGATCTTCGAGGAGATCTCCCCGATCGAGGACTTCTCCGGGTCGATGTCGCTGACCTTCCGCGACCACCGCTTCGAGCCGCCGAAGAACTCGATCGACGAGTGCAAGGACCGTGACTTCACCTACGGTGCCCCGCTCTTCGTCACCGCCGAGTTCACCAACAACGAGACCGGCGAGATCAAGTCCCAGACGGTCTTCATGGGCGACTTCCCGCTCATGACGAACAAGGGCACCTTCGTCATCAACGGCACCGAGCGTGTCGTGGTGTCGCAGCTGGTCCGTTCGCCCGGTGTCTACTTCGACTCCTCCATCGACAAGACGTCCGACAAGGACATCTTCTCCGCCAAGATCATCCCGTCCCGGGGTGCCTGGCTGGAGATGGAGATCGACAAGCGCGACATGGTCGGCGTCCGCATCGACCGCAAGCGCAAGCAGTCCGTCACCGTCCTCCTCAAGGCGCTCGGCTGGACCACCGAGCAGATCCTGCAGGAGTTCGGCGAGTACGAGTCCATGCGCGCCACCCTGGAGAAGGACCACACCCAGGGCCAGGACGACGCGCTGCTCGACATCTACCGCAAGCTCCGTCCGGGCGAGCCGCCGACGCGCGAGGCCGCCCAGACGCTGCTCGAGAACCTGTACTTCAACCCGAAGCGCTACGACCTCGCGAAGGTCGGCCGCTACAAGGTCAACAAGAAGCTCGGGGCCGACGAGCCGCTGGACGCCGGTGTCCTCACCACCGACGACATCATCGCGACCATCAAGTACCTGGTGAAGCTGCACGCCGGCGAGACCGAGACGGTCGGCGAGAACGGCAACCAGATCGTCGTCGAGACCGACGACATCGACCACTTCGGCAACCGTCGTCTGCGCAACGTCGGCGAGCTGATCCAGAACCAGGTCCGCACCGGTCTGGCGCGCATGGAGCGCGTCGTCCGCGAGCGCATGACCACCCAGGACGTCGAGGCGATCACGCCGCAGACCCTGATCAACATCCGGCCGGTCGTCGCCTCCATCAAGGAGTTCTTCGGCACCAGCCAGCTGTCGCAGTTCATGGACCAGAACAACCCGCTGTCGGGTCTCACCCACAAGCGCCGTCTGTCGGCTCTTGGCCCGGGTGGTCTCTCCCGTGAGCGGGCCGGCTTCGAGGTCCGAGACGTGCACCCGTCCCACTACGGACGCATGTGCCCGATCGAGACCCCCGAAGGCCCGAACATCGGTCTGATCGGTTCGCTCGCCTCGTACGGCCGCGTCAACGCGTTCGGCTTCGTCGAGACGCCGTACCGCAAGGTCGTCGAGGGCCAGGTCACCGACGAGGTCGACTACCTGACCGCCGACGAGGAGGACCGCTTCGTCATCGCCCAGGCGAACGCGACCCTGAACGACGAGCTCCAGTTCACCGAGCCGCGCGTTCTGGTCCGCCGCCGTGGTGGCGAGGTCGACTACGTCCCGCCGACGGACGTGGACTACATGGACGTCTCGCCGCGCCAGATGGTGTCGGTCGCGACCGCCATGATCCCGTTCCTCGAGCACGACGACGCCAACCGTGCCCTCATGGGCGCGAACATGATGCGTCAGGCCGTCCCGCTGATTAAGTCGGAGGCCCCGCTCGTCGGCACCGGCATGGAGTACCGCTGCGCCACCGACGCCGGCGACGTGCTCAAGGCCGAGAAGGACGGTGTGATCCAGGAGCTGTCCGCGGACTACATCACCGTGGCCAACGACGACGGCACCTACATCACGTACCGCCTGGCCAAGTTCTCCCGCTCCAACCAGGGCACCTCGGTCAACCAGAAGGTCGTCGTCTCCGAGGGCGACCGCGTGATCGAGGGCCAGGTCCTCGCCGACGGCCCCGCCACCGAGAACGGTGAGATGGCGCTCGGCAAGAACCTGCTCGTCGCGTTCATGCCGTGGGAGGGTCACAACTACGAGGACGCGATCATCCTGTCGCAGCGCCTCGTGCAGGACGACGTCCTCTCCTCGATCCACATCGAGGAGCACGAGGTCGACGCCCGTGACACCAAGCTCGGCCCCGAGGAGATCACCCGGGACATCCCGAACGTCTCCGAGGAGGTCCTCGCCGACCTCGACGAGCGCGGCATCATCCGCATCGGTGCCGAGGTCGTCGCCGGCGACATCCTGGTCGGCAAGGTCACCCCGAAGGGTGAGACCGAGCTGACCCCGGAGGAGCGCCTGCTCCGCGCGATCTTCGGTGAGAAGGCCCGTGAGGTCCGTGACACCTCGCTGAAGGTCCCGCACGGCGAGACCGGCAAGGTCATCGGCGTCCGCGTCTTCGACCGCGAGGAGGGCGACGAGCTTCCCCCGGGCGTGAACCAGCTGGTCCGCGTCTACGTCGCCCAGAAGCGCAAGATCACCGACGGTGACAAGCTCGCCGGCCGTCACGGCAACAAGGGTGTCATCTCGAAGATCCTTCCGATCGAGGACATGCCGTTCCTCGAGGACGGAACTCCGGTCGACATCATCCTCAACCCGCTCGGCGTCCCGTCCCGAATGAACCCGGGACAGGTCCTGGAGATCCACCTCGGCTGGCTCGCCAGCCGCGGCTGGGACGTCTCCGGCCTCGCCGACGAGTGGGCGCAGCGCCTCCAGGCCATCGGTGCCGACCAGGTCGCCCCCGGCACCAACGTCGCCACCCCGGTCTTCGACGGTGCGCGTGAGGACGAGCTCGCGGGTCTGCTCCAGCACACCATCCCGAACCGCGACGGCGAGCGCATGGTGCTCCCCTCCGGCAAGGCGCGTCTGTTCGACGGCCGCTCCGGCGAGCCGTTCCCGGACCCGATCTCGGTCGGGTACATGTACATCCTCAAGCTCCACCACCTGGTCGACGACAAGCTGCACGCCCGTTCGACCGGCCCGTACTCGATGATCACCCAGCAGCCGCTGGGTGGTAAGGCCCAGTTCGGTGGCCAGCGCTTCGGTGAGATGGAGGTGTGGGCGCTGGAGGCTTACGGCGCCGCGTACGCCCTCCAGGAGCTGCTGACGATCAAGTCCGACGACGTGACCGGCCGCGTGAAGGTCTACGAGGCCATCGTCAAGGGCGAGAACATCCCTGAGCCCGGCATCCCCGAGTCCTTCAAGGTGCTCATCAAGGAGATGCAGTCCCTGTGCCTCAACGTGGAGGTGCTGTCCTCGGACGGCATGTCCATCGAGATGCGCGACACCGACGAGGACGTCTTCCGCGCTGCGGAGGAGCTCGGTATCGACCTGTCCCGGCGCGAGCCGAGCAGCGTCGAAGAGGTCTGACGGGAGTCCGGTACGGGGACTCAGGCGAACCCCTGAGTCCCCGGCCGGCCCCAGGACCCCCGTATCAGACCCACAGCCTTACAACCCTGAGAGGGATTGACGCATAGTGCTCGACGTCAACTTCTTCGACGAGCTCCGGATCGGTCTGGCCACCGCTGACGACATCCGTCAGTGGAGCCACGGCGAGGTCAAGAAGCCGGAGACCATCAACTACCGCACGCTCAAGCCCGAGAAGGACGGACTCTTCTGCGAGAAGATCTTCGGTCCGACCCGGGACTGGGAGTGCTACTGCGGCAAGTACAAGCGCGTCCGCTTCAAGGGCATCATCTGTGAGCGGTGTGGCGTCGAGGTCACCCGTGCCAAGGTGCGCCGTGAGCGGATGGGCCACATCGAGCTCGCCGCTCCCGTCACCCACATCTGGTACTTCAAGGGCGTTCCGTCGCGTCTGGGCTACCTGCTCGACCTCGCCCCGAAGGACCTGGAGAAGGTCATCTACTTCGCGGCGTACATGATCACGTACGTCGACGACGAGCGCCGTACGCGTGACCTGCCGTCGCTGGAGGCCCACGTCTCCGTCGAGCGTCAGCAGATCGAGAACCGCCGCGACGCCGACCTCGAGGCCCGTGCCAAGAAGCTCGAGACCGACCTGGCCGAGCTGGAGGCCGAGGGCGCCAAGGCCGACGTGCGCCGCAAGGTGCGCGAGGGCGCCGAGCGTGAGATGAAGCAGCTGCGCGACCGCGCGCAGCGCGAGATCGACCGCCTCGACGAGGTCTGGAACCGCTTCAAGAACCTCAAGGTCCAGGACCTGGAGGGCGACGAGCTCCTCTACCGCGAGCTGCGTGACCGCTTCGGCACGTACTTCGACGGCTCGATGGGTGCCGCGGCGCTGCAGAAGCGCCTCGAGTCCTTCGACCTGGAGGAGGAGGCGGAGAAGCTCCGCGAGATCATCCGTACCGGCAAGGGCCAGAAGAAGACCCGTGCGCTCAAGCGCCTCAAGGTCGTCTCCGCGTTCCTGCAGACCGCGAACAGCCCCAAGGGCATGGTTCTCGACTGCGTGCCGGTCATCCCGCCGGACCTGCGTCCGATGGTGCAGCTGGACGGTGGCCGCTTCGCGACCTCCGACCTGAACGACCTGTACCGCCGTGTGATCAACCGCAACAACCGTCTGAAGCGCCTTCTCGACCTCGGTGCGCCCGAGATCATCGTGAACAACGAGAAGCGCATGCTCCAGGAGGCGGTCGACGCCCTCTTCGACAACGGCCGTCGCGGTCGCCCGGTCACGGGCCCCGGCAACCGTCCGCTGAAGTCCCTCAGCGACATGCTGAAGGGCAAGCAGGGTCGATTCCGTCAGAACCTGCTCGGCAAGCGTGTGGACTACTCCGCGCGTTCCGTCATCGTCGTCGGCCCGCAGCTCAAGCTGCACCAGTGCGGTCTGCCGAAGGCCATGGCGCTGGAGCTCTTCAAGCCGTTCGTGATGAAGCGCCTGGTCGACCTGAACCACGCGCAGAACATCAAGTCGGCCAAGCGGATGGTCGAGCGCGGCCGCACGGTCGTGTACGACGTCCTCGAAGAGGTCATCGCCGAGCACCCGGTTCTGCTGAACCGTGCGCCCACGCTGCACCGCCTCGGCATCCAGGCCTTCGAGCCGCAGCTGGTCGAGGGCAAGGCCATCCAGATCCACCCGCTCGTCTGCACCGCGTTCAACGCGGACTTCGACGGTGACCAGATGGCCGTCCACCTGCCGCTCTCCGCGGAGGCGCAGGCCGAGGCCCGCATCCTGATGCTGTCCTCGAACAACATCCTCAAGCCCGCCGACGGCCGTCCGGTGACGATGCCGACCCAGGACATGGTCCTCGGTCTGTTCTTCCTCACCACCGACGGCGAGCTGCGTGACGTCAAGGGCGAGGGCCGCGCGTTCGGCTCCACGGCCGAGGCGATCATGGCCTTCGACGCCGGCGAGCTGTCGCTGCAGTCGCAGATCGACATCCGCTTCCCGATCGGCACCGTTCCGCCGCGCGGCTGGGTTCCCCCGGTCGCGGAGGAGGGCGAGCCGGAGTGGCAGCAGGGTGACTCGTTCCGCCTGCGGACGACCCTGGGCCGTGCGCTCTTCAACGAGCTGCTGCCCGAGGACTACCCGTTCGTCGACTACTCCGTCGGCAAGAAGCAGCTCTCCGAGATCGTCAACGACCTCGCCGAGCGCTACCCCAAGGTCATCGTGGCGGCGACGCTCGACAACCTGAAGGCGGCGGGCTTCTACTGGGCGACCCGTTCCGGTGTCACCGTGGCCATCTCCGACGTCGTCGTCCCCGAGGCGAAGAAGGCGATCGTCGCGGGCTACGAGGCTCTGGACGAGAAGGTCCAGAAGCAGTATGAGCGCGGTCTGATCACCAAGGAAGAGCGCACTCAGGAGCTCATCGCGATCTGGACCAAGGCGACCAACGAGGTTGCCGAGGCCATGAACGAGAACTTCCCCAAGACGAACCCCATCTTCATGATGGTTGACTCGGGTGCCCGAGGAAACATGATGCAGATGCGGCAGATCGCCGGTATGCGTGGTCTGGTGTCGAACGCCAAGAACGAGACGATCCCGCGTCCCATCAAGGCGTCCTTCCGCGAGGGCCTCTCCGTGCTCGAGTACTTCATCTCGACCCACGGTGCCCGTAAGGGTCTCGCCGACACCGCCCTGCGTACCGCCGACTCGGGTTACCTGACCCGTCGTCTGGTGGACGTCTCGCAGGACGTGATCATCCGCGAGGAGGACTGTGGCACCGAGCGCGGTCTGAAGCTGCGGATCGCCTCCAAGGACGAGGCCGGCGTGCTGCGCAAGGCCGAGGACGTCGAGACCAGCGTGTACGCGCGCTGCCTCGCCGAGGACGTCGTCGTCGACGGCAAGGTGCTGGCCCCGGCCGGTGTCGACCTCGGTGACGTGCTCATCGAGCAGCTCGTCAACGCGGGCGTCGAGGAGGTCAAGACCCGCTCGGTCCTGACCTGTGAGTCCGCCGTCGGCACCTGCGCCATGTGCTACGGCCGTTCGCTGGCCACCGGCAAGCTGGTCGACATCGGTGAGGCGGTCGGCATCATCGCCGCCCAGTCCATCGGTGAGCCCGGTACCCAGCTGACGATGCGTACCTTCCACACCGGTGGTGTGGCCGGTGACGACATCACCCAGGGTCTGCCGCGTGTCGTCGAGCTCTTCGAGGCCCGTCAGCCCAAGGGTGTCGCCCCGATCTCCGAGGCGGCCGGTCGCGTCCGCATCGAGGAGACCGAGAAGACCAAGAAGATCGTCGTCACCCCGGACGACGGCAGCGACGAGACGGCGTTCCCGATCTCGAAGCGTGCCCGTCTGCTGGTGGGCGAGGGCGACCACGTCGAGGTGGGCCAGAAGCTCACCGTGGGTGCCACCAACCCGCACGACGTGCTGCGGATCCTCGGTCAGCGCGCGGTCCAGGTCCACCTGGTCGGCGAGGTCCAGAAGGTCTACAACTCGCAGGGTGTGTCGATCCACGACAAGCACATCGAGATCATCATCCGGCAGATGCTGCGCCGTGTGACGATCATCGAGTCCGGCGACGCGGAGCTGCTGCCGGGTGAGCTCGTGGAGCGCTCGCGCTTCGAGCAGGAGAACCGTCGTGTGGTCCAGGAAGGCGGCCACCCGGCCTCCGGCCGTCCGCAGCTGATGGGTATCACCAAGGCCTCGCTCGCCACCGAGTCGTGGCTGTCGGCGGCGTCCTTCCAGGAGACGACCAGGGTCCTGACCGACGCGGCGATCAACGCCAAGTCGGACTCCCTGATCGGCCTCAAGGAGAACGTCATCATCGGTAAGCTCATCCCGGCCGGTACGGGTCTGTCCCGCTACCGCAACATCCGGGTCGAGCCGACCGAGGAGGCCAAGGCCGCGATGTACTCGGCCGTCGGCTACGACGACATCGACTACTCGCCGTTCGGCACCGGCTCCGGCCAGGCCGTTCCGCTGGAGGACTACGACTACGGTCCGTACAACCAGTAAGTAGTGCGGTGAAAGCGAAGAAGGGCGGCACCCCGCGAGGGGTGCCGCCCTTCGGCGCGTCCGGGGCCCGCTAGCGGCCGGCCAGCTCCCACAGGGCGAGCCCGAGGCCGGCGGTGGCCGTCAGCGCGGCGACCGAGGCCACCGGCCAGCGCGCCCGTTCCAGGGCGTCGAGCCGTGCCTCGTGGTCGGCGAGCTGCTTGTCGGTCTGGTCACTGCGCTGGACGAGCAGCGCGAGGGAGCCGTCGACGCGGGCGAAGCCGGCCTCCAGGGTGCCGCGCAGCCGCTCCAGTTCGAGGGCGACGGCGACCGGGTCGTTCGGGTCAGGCTCGGTCATCGGCCCCATCCTCCGGGGTGGTGCGGAGCCAGGACGGCAGCAGGACCTGGAAGGCCGGGACGGCCATGACCCGGGTGAGGGCACCGGCGACGGCGAGCGCCCCGGCGACCCAGGGGAGGGTGGCGGGGATCCCGGAGGCGTCGACGAGCGCCGGCAGCACGACGGCGATGCCGACGGCGGTCTGCACGATCGTGCGGATCGTGCGCTTGGCGGCTTCGGACATGGGTGGTTCTCCTTGCGTGGGGGAGCTGTGGCGAAGGTGGGGGCTACTGCACGTACGGGACCTTCAGCGCGTTCCAGGAGCTGCGGCCCGGCCAGCCGTCGGCGTCGGAGCCGGAGAAGCCGAGCTTGCGCTGCCAGGCGGCGTACGACTGGCGGTCCGCCTCGGACCAGCGCGGGCCGGGCCCGACCTTGTAGCGGCCGCAGCCCTCGGCGACCAGCCGGCGGCCCATCGCGGTGACGACGGGGGAGCTCGGGGTGGTCTTGAAGAACGCGGTCCCGGGGAAGGGCTGGTAGCGCGGGGTCGCGGGCTTGGCGGGGGTGGTCGGCTTCGGGGCGGGGGCCTTGCCGAGCCGCTTCTGGACGCGGTCGCGCATGCCCGGCATGCCGAAGCCGCGCGGGTCGCTCTTCCAGTCGGACCACTCGGAGTGGCCGATGACGGACCTGGCGCCCCAGTCGTGCGCCCGGCAGAGCGCCGCCGAGACCCGCTCGATGGCGTCGAGCTGGGCGGCCGGCCAGGGGTCGGTGCCGTTGCCGAGGTTGATGCACTCGAAGCCGTAGAAGCGGGAGTTGCCGTCGACGGCGCCGCGGCTGCCCTGGTGCTCGCGCGGGACGGGCGGGCGGACCCCGTACGTCTCGCTGATCACGGCCTGGAGGACGGACGGGTCGCCGCCGCCCGCGTGGTTGGCGCGGCCGTTGCCGACGAGGTGGACGGTGCCGTCCTTGGCGATGACGCCGTGGCACAGCGGGCCGGGCAGACCCTCGTAGCCGTTGTAGCAGAGCTCGACGGTGTGCGCGGTGCCGCTGGAGACGGTGTGGTGGATCATCACGCCGACCACGGGCCCCCAGGAGCCGGTCTGGTTGCGGTGGTGGGTGCGCCAGCCGTCGTGCTCGACGACGGTGACGCCTTCGGCGCGGAGCGCGGCCACGAGCCGGTCCGCGGAGAGGGGGGCTGCCATCTGTGTCCTCCGGGGCATGGATTCCGGGCATGAGAAAACCCCGGCCGGGTCGTCGGCACGGGGCGGGCGTACGGGGGCGTACGGGGTGGGGCGGGGGCTCCGGTTACGCGGCGGGCTCGGTGACCGGGGTCTCCGGGGCGGGCTGGGCCGGGGCCGGCTCGGCGGGCGTCTCCGGGCTCTCCGGGGTTCGCGGCGTTTCCGGAGCGGGGGCCGGGGCCCAGCTCGCGCAGAGCGCGGCGTAGGCGGCACGGCGGGTCTCGAAGTCGGCGAGGGCGTCGGTCACGGCCTGCTGGACGGCGGTCGCGTCGGGCACGGCGGGAGCGCCGTCCTTGGCAACCACCGTCACCGTGCCGGAGCCGCGCAGGGACGCGTCGCCGGCCCCCTTCTCGGAGAACTCGGCGGTGACGTACACCGACGGGTACTGGCCGGTGATCGGGTCGCGCTCCAGCGTGTAGCCGAGGCTGTTGTCGTAGACGCGGATGTTGAGGGTGTGGCCGTTCTCGGTGACGACGGTGCGGCCCGCGTAGTCGATGGCCACGCCCCAGGGCTGGGTGGGGTCGATGTTCATGGTGTGCTCCTCGTACGGCTTTGTTGCCCGGAGGCAGGGGCGGGGGCGGTCAGGTCACATCAGGTCTGGGCGCCGTGGATGAGCACCGGCTGGGCGTAGACCGTGCCGCTGGTGGCCTGGGCCTGGATCTGGATGTCCATGGTCTGGCCGAACTTGGTCTTCATGTCCCCGGGGATCAGACCGAGGTGGTCGAAGTCCCCGGGCGCGGCGACCGTGGGGCCGAACTGCACGTTGTCGACGAGGACCCGCACATTGCCGGCGCCGCTCGTGCGGATGCTGAGCCGCATCTTCGGCTGCCAGACGGGGTTGTGGCAGCGGGCGATGGTGGTGAAGGAGGTGTTGGTGGTCGACGGCCACTTGGTCACGTCGACGGGCAGCGGCGGCATCAGCTGCAGCCACGGCCGGGCGAGACCGCCGGTCATGATGTCGTCGGCGAAGATCTCGTGGCTGTAGCCGTCGAAGATCCGGAACAGCGGCCGACTGATGGTGACGCCGTCGGTCTGCGGCTTCGGGCGGATCTCGCTGACCGCCGGCCGGGTGTTGACGGCCGTGGACAGCGCCTTCAACCGGCGTTCCATCTTGTTGAGCCGGTCGATGATGTCCTCGGGCAGCTGGGGCATCAGGCCTCCTCAAGGTAGAGCTCGGCGGTGTCGGGGCGGCCGCGCTCCGGGGGAGTGACCTTGACACCGATGATGCGGTAGCGGGCGTCGAGGCCCTGCGAGAACCACTCGTCGTGGATTCGGATGCGGGCCATGCGTCCGATGAGAGCGGGCGGGACCATGCCGCCCAGGTGGATCGTGATCGCCGGGATCACCACGGCGCCGCGGGCCTGGGCCAGTTCGGCGGCGGCCAGCGCGCTCAGGGTCAGCGCGTCCGTGACCTCGTTGTGGTCCGAGGACAGGTCGATCAGTGGCCAGTCGTCCAGGAGCAGCGGTTCGTCGAACCGCTGTTCGCCGACCAGCGGGTGGGACTCGGTGCCCGCGTTCGAGTTCACCGAAGCACCACGGGCCACGGCGGTGGTGCCGCCACGGGTGGCGTCGTACGGGAAGGAGTACGACAGGATCGCGCCGGGCCGGTCGAACAGCAGGTCCGTGGCGCCGTTGACGATCTTCGGTTCGCCGAGCCGCAGCTGCCGGATCCGCTGCCCGGAGATCGGGTCGCGGTAGATCATGATCTGGTGCTCGAAGCCGTCCTTCATGGACGCGATCTGATTGAGCGCGTCGAGGTAGACGACCTCGTCGCCGTCGCGCCACGAGACGGTGCGGAGGACCTTGGAATCCTCGTCGCCGAAGCTGATGCCGAGCCGCTTCGGCTCCCGGTTCTCGGGGGCGTTCGGGTAGGTCTGGACGTCGAGCTCGGCCCACAGCCGGCGCGCGATCTCCAGCTGAGGGGTCGGGGTGGCGTACTCGATGTCCTCGCGGATGCGCCGGCGGCCCGCGTACGAGTCGAAGGTGGCGGCCTGGATGCCGAGGGTCAGCACCCCGCGGCCGCTGGACTGCAGGGTGGTGGTCCACACGATGCCGCCCCACCACAGGTCGCCGCCGCGCTCCAGGTAGACCGCCGTGCGGCCTTCCCGGACCTGCTTGACGCGCTGGGCGATGTCCGTGTTGGGGATCGGGATCGTGCCGGAGAGGGAGCCGGCCTTGCCTATGTAGTCGTCGAAGGAGACGTCCCGCAGGGGCAGGATGTCCAGGGTCTGATCGGAGAGCAGATCGCAGAAGATCGCCCGGTAGGGCGTGTCGAGACTCATGCGGCGGACCTCACGGAAGGATGTAGGTGGCGCTGACACGGATGTTGCGGCCGGGGACGAGTGCGCCCGGGTAGTCCCAGGTGCGCAGGGTGATCTGACCGGAGGTGGTCACATTCGCCCCGCCGCTGCCGTAGCCGTCACAGGCGGGGGCCTCGACGCTGATGGCCGGGCGCCAGCCCGCGGGCAGGGTGCACAGCGGTTCGTCGGCCAGATTGCCGGCGCTGTCCACGTCGACCCGGGAGGTGCGGGTGACGGTGACGGCCATGGTGCACAGGCCGGCCTTGTTCCGGCGGGCTTCGAAGGCCACCACGGTCCAGTTGGCGAGGGCGGTGGCCCCGGTCGTGGTGCTTTCCACCTCGACCGGCGGCTGGTAGTTCACCCAGGTGTTGCCGTTCCAGCGCTGGAGCACCCCGGAGTTCTCGCGGAACTGGCCCGGGTAGCTGCCCGTGGACACCGCGCCGCTGGGAGCGATGCCGCCGATCTCCTTCGGGTAGGGGATCCAGCCGCTGCCGTCCCACCGCTGGAGGTAGTGGGTGCTGTCGTTGTCCTGGTACTGGCCCGGGTAGGACCCGGCCACACCGGCGTTGTTGTAGACCGGCAGGATGCCGCCGACCGCGACGGTCGTGGTGCGCAGATCGGTGACCGTGCCCGTGCCCGACCAGTCGATGCCGCCGTTGCCCGCGGAGGCGCCTGCCTTCACCTTGACGCTGAACAGGGCCAGTGCCCGGGCCGGGACCTGCGGTGCCACGGGGACGGCCTTCGGCTCGCCCTTCACGATCTCGACGACGGCCTCGTACCGGCCCTGCTGGTCGGCGTCGGCGTCCCACACCCGCAGCACGACGAGGTCGATGCGCGGGTTGAGGGCGTCGCCGTCGCCGAAGGTGATGGTCATGTCCTGGTCGAGGGCGACGGGGTAGGCGCCGTCGGAGGTGCCGCCCTGGACGACGGCCTTGCCGGCGTAGATGGTGGCCGTCATCGGCCCGGTGTTGCTCATCCACAGGCCGCCGACCCGGTACTTGCCGTCGAACGTTCCGGGCAGGATGCCGGAGCGCACGCCCAGCGGGTTGACGGGGACGGTGGCGCCGATGTTGGTGATACGGGTGTTCTGGCGGGTCTGCCCGGTGGGCAGCAGCCAGCCGGAGCGTACGGGCATGAGTTCTCCTGGGAATGAAGGACGGTCGGGCGGCGGCGGTGCGGCGGCGCTGGACTCAGTGCTGCGGGTCGACCTGCAGGAACGTGTTGTCGAACCAGGCCTGCAGGGCGGTGTTGGACGTCCGGTAGTAGGCCGTGACCGTGTAGGTGGCGCCCGCGGTCAGGGTGTGCAGTCGCTGGGTGGTGGACACCGAGATGTTGCCGGGGCTCTGGCAGACCACCGCGTACGAGTCGTTGTTGTCCCGGTAGAGGGTCGTGCCCTGCATGATCCGCACGCCCATGAAGCCGACGCCGGAGCCCGTGCCGACGAGCTGGATCCGCGAACCGAAGGTGAGGATGGCCTGGCGGGAGCCGGGGGCGACGAAGGTGAGCGACAGCGCGGTGGCCCGGTTGCCCGAGAGCGTGTTCACCCAGGTCGTCGAGGTGGTGTAGCCGTCGTACAGCGAGTCGTTGAAGTACGGGCCGGGGAAGGCCGGCGCCCACGCCGTGCCGTTCCAGCGCTCGAGCCGGCCGCCCAGGCCGTCCCGGTACTGGCCGGTGTAGCTGCCCGGGATCGCAGAGCCGACGGTGCTCGGCACGACGCCGCCGATGGCCTGCGGGTACGCCACCCACTTGCCGCCGTCCCAGCGCTGCAGCTGCGCGTCCGGGGTGTCCTGGTACTGGCCCGGGTAGGCGCCGGGCAGGACCGCTCCCTCGACCGGGAGGATGCCGCCGGCGGAGACGATGCTGGTCCGCAGGTCCTTCAGGGCCGTGGCCCACGGGATGCCGCCGGTGCCCGCGCTGACACCGACCGGGACCCGCACCTCGTACAGCGGGAGGCTGCGCGCCGGGGCCGGCTGCGCCTTCGGTGCCGCCTCGGGAACGCCCTCGATGACCTCGATGACGGCCTCGTTGCGGTCGTCCCCGTACAGCTTGTCGCGGATCCGCAGCACGACCAGGTCGATCCGGTCGTACTGGGCGTTGCCCGGCGAGAAGGTGACGACCTCGGAGGCCGGCAGGGTCACCGGGTAGGCACCCTGGGAGATGTCGCCCTGGATGACGGCCCGGCCCTCGGAGACGACCGCCGACATGGCGGAGGAGTTCGTCATCCAGAAGCCGGAGAGCCGGTACTTGCCCTCGTAGGAGCCGGGCAGGATGCCGGAACGGACCTGGACGGGGTTGAGCGCGTTCGTCGCGCCCATCTGAGTGAGACGGGTGTCCTCGCGGGTCTGGCCGGTCTCGGCGACCCAGCTGCTGCGCAGGTTCATGAGGTTTCTCCAATCGGGGTTACGAAAAGGACGGCGTCAGGACCGGATCCACTGGGCGGAGAGGTTGCAGGAGTAGCCGGACCCGCCGAGGGTGCGAATGGCGGCGGTGTGGTTGTGGTAGCCGGCGAGCTGGAGCACATTGCCGGCGGTCAGCTTGATCAGGCCTTCGCCGCCGACGGTGACGGCGCCGCTGGACGCCTGGTTCATCCAGGTCATCCGGGGCACGCCGACGCCGCCGAGGTGGATGCGGGCGCCGCGCAGACCGGTGTTGGAGTCGCCGTACCAGGCGACATGGCCGGAGACCCGCCACCAGCCGGTGCGCGGGACGACGTAGCTGTTGGTGCCGTTCCAGCCGTTGAAGTCGTCGGTGTCCACGGTCTGGAGGGTGATCGGCGTCCAGGCGCCGGCCGGCACGCTCTGCATCGCCGTCTGCGAGGCGCTGAAGAGGACGGTCGCCTTGCCCTCGGCGTACTGCCAGGCCGCGCCGTCCCAGCGCTGGAGGACGCCGGCGTTGTCGCGGTACTGGCCGGTGTACGAGCCGGTCGTCGTGGTCCCGTGCGGGGCGATGCCGCCGATCGGCTTCGGGTACGAGACCCAGGTCGTGCCGTCCCAGCGCTGGAGAAGGCCCACCACATCGCGGTACTGGCCGACATAGGCGCCCTTGAAGCCGCTGGTCGGGATGATGCCGCCGAGCGCCGTCATCGGGTAGTGCAGGGTGGTGACGGCGGTCTGCCAGTTGATGCCGCCGGTGCCGGCCGAGGTGCCGGCCGGCACCCGGATCGAGTAGAGCGGGAAGGCGCTGCCCGGCCCGGAGGCGGGGGCGACCGGGGTGGCATCGGGCGCGCCCTTGACGAGCCGGATCACGGCCTCGGTCGCCCCGCTCTTGTCGTACGCGTCGTCGAGGACGGCCAGTTCGACGAGGTCGATCCGGTCGTACTGCGCGTCGCCGTCGGTGACGGTGAGCGTCTCGGGGGAGGTCACCGCGATCATGTAGGCGCCCTGGGCGGTGTCGTTGCCCTGGATGACGGCCCGGCCGGTGCCGATCGTGCACTGCATCGCACCGGCGCTGGTCAGGCCGAGGCCGCCGGGCACGATGCCGGGGCGCGAGCGCAGCGGGGTCTCGTCGGCGCTCTGCCCGTTGGGGGTGAGGAGAGCGGACAGGGTGATCCGGGTGTCCTCGCGTGTCTGGCCGTTGGAGTGGAGCCAGGCGGCCCGTACGGTCATGGGTTCACCTCTTCGTGGGAGAAGCGGGTCGGGTGGGGGACGTCAGCCGGCCGCGGTCACCACTCGGCGCTGCGCCAGCGGACCGTCATCTGGGCCTCCGGGGTCGCCTCGTCGGGCCGGAACGCCAGCTCCCTGCGGCCCGGATCCAGGAGGAACAGCTCCTCCGGGGTGGAGTCCGCCATGGCGGTGTGGCGGCGGGAGGCGGAGTTGTTGAGCGTCACCGTGCCGTTGGCGGTGTCGACGACGAGCTCGTCACCGGCGGCCAGGTCGATCGCGTACCGCAGCCGGCGCCTGCTTCCCCGCTCGGTGACGGTGGGCATGGAGCACGGGCCGCGGAAGGTGATCAGCGGGTGGGTGGCCGCCGAGCCGGTGTTCTCGACGACGGCGTCGCCGGTGGACGTGGCCTGGCCCCAGTCGAGGGGCCAGGTCAGCCCGTTCGGCAGCCAGTTCAGACCGGACTCCGGCTGCGGAGCCGTGGTCGTGGTGGTCTGCTCCTCGACGCCGTAGCGGCGCGGGTCGGCGGCCAGCCACTGGACGGACATCTTCGAGCTGCCCTGGGTGGCGAAGCCCTGGTCGGCCGGGACGACCCGCTGGGCGATCCGGGCGCGGACGGTGAGCATCTCGCCGTGCAGCCGGACGGTGAGCCAGCGCTCCTCGTCGAGCAGCGCGAGGGCCTGGCGCAGCGCGCGGATGGCCTCGGCGGCCGCGCCGTACTCCGGCATCAGGACGATGGTGCCGCCGATCTTGCGCGGCTTGGCGAAGCGCGAGCCGGGCCAGGCGCCGTGCGAGGTGGGCCGTTCGGCGTCGGAGGAGTCGTACTCCGGCAGGTCCTCCCAGCCGGACAGGCCGGAGCGGTCGACGTTGAACGGCGTACCGGGGCCGATGAGAAGCCCGGCCCACTGCATCTGCCCGTCCTGGGTGATGAGCGAGCCGGGCGCGAGGTCGGCGATGTAGCTGTTGCTTCCGGCGTATGCGGTTGTGGTCTCGGCCATGGGGCCGTCACCTCACTTCTGAGGGGGTGTCAGGGTGGGCGGCTGGAGCGGTACGGGCTTCAGCAGTGGGCGCCGGCGAGGAAGAGCAGGTCCTCGGCGGTCGACCGCGGTCCGGCGCCCTGCTTTTCGTGGAACTCTCGGATGCGGCGGGGCTGTCGGGGAGCCTCGGTGACGGCCGGGACGCGACGGTTCTCGAGCACGGTGAGCGGGTCGATGCGCCAGCCCTCGGTGGAGCCGGGGAAGACGACACCGCCCTCGGCGAGCATCGGGATCTTGTCGAGGTCGACGCCGAACTTCTTGCCGAGTAGTTCGAAGCTCAGCTCGTTGAGGCCGTCGATGATCCAGTTGGCGAAGGCGATGAGACCGTTGATGGGGCCCTTGACGACGCCGATCACCGTGCTCAGTGCGCCCTTGATGAGGTCGCCGATGCCGCGCAGGGCACCACTGAAGGCGTCCTTGGCGGTGCGGAAGAAGCCGGGAACCGTGCTGGTGAAGAAGGACAGGAGCGGCTGGATGCTGTTCCGGATGCCGCCGATGGTGCTGGAGGCGATGCCGCGCAGCGCGTTGGAGGCGGAGGTCACGGAGGAGCGGACGTTGGAGAATCCGCTGATCCCTGAACCGATGATCTTGAGTGCGGCGGTGAACAGGGCGATGTAACCCTTGAAGTAGGTCCCGACGGCCTGACCGATGAGCGTGATGATCGGCTGGAGGAACTTCCAGACCGACTGGAAGCCCTTGAGGGCTTGGTCGAAGACCTGCTTCATGATCTTCTGCCCGGTCTCGCTGTTCATGGCGAACTCGATGAGCCAGGCCGCGACCGGCAGCAGGATGCCGATGAGGAAGCCGATCGGGTTGGCGCGCATGGCGAGGTTGATGCCGGTCATGGCGACGGCGGCGATGGCCATGACGGTGCCGAAGTTCTCCATCAGCTTGGTGAGGATGTCGGTGACAGGCAGCAGCGGGAGCAGGAGGGTGAGGATGCCGCCGACGCCTTGGGCGAGCTTCCCGAGTGTGCCCTTGGACTTGCCCGCCTTGTCGCCGAAGGACTTGACGCCGCGGTGGGCAGTGGAGCGGCCGAGTTTAGTGACGGAGCCGGAGGCGGAGGTGGCGTCGGCGCGGATCCGGGCCACCGAGGAGGTCGCGCCCCGCACTTCACGGGCGAATCGGTCGGTCTTGCCTGCGGTGTCGCGCAGGACTCGGGTCAGCGCCTGCAACGTGGTCGTGGTCGGCCGTATGCTCCGGCTGAAGTTGCGGAAGGCTTCGGGCGCACC
Source organism: Streptomyces sp. NPDC012769 (assembly GCF_042901205.1). Taxonomy (NCBI): domain Bacteria; kingdom Bacillati; phylum Actinomycetota; class Actinomycetes; order Kitasatosporales; family Streptomycetaceae; genus Streptomyces; species Streptomyces sp. NPDC012769. The sequence goes on from NZ_JBIBCP010000006.1 coordinate 326,545, forward strand.
GGCGAGCAGCCGGTGGCTGAAGACGACCGACGGCGCGACCGCGATCATCCGCGTGCCTTCGCCAGGTACATCAGCGCGTCCGCCGTGGACTGCGGGTCGCTGCCACGGGCCGCGTGATAGTGCTCGATGTGCAGCCCGACGCCCTTTCCGTTACCGCCCTGGGCGTGCGCCGCCATGCGGGCGCGGCGGGCCGTGAGGGCGAGCAGCCGGTCCAGCTTGGACAGCGGCAGGACGGCCTCGGCCTCGCCGGCCTCGGCGAGGATCGCCGGGACACCGCCGGCGCGTGGCATGACGACACCACCGGTGGCGAGCATCGGGATGGTCGGGATGTTGACGCCGAAGGTCTTGCCTCCGACGAGCGGTACCCAGCCGGGGACGCTGACCTTGACGCGGTTCAGGCTGCCGATCATCCGGTTGATGAGGCCGATGACGGCGTTGATCGGGCCGGACACACCGCTCTTGATGCCGTTGAACGCGCGGGACGCGATGTCCTTGAGGCCGTTCCAGATGGACGACATCTTGTCCTTGACGGCCCGGAAGGCGTTCGGGATCGCGGTCTTGATCCAGTTGACCACGGGGGTGATGACTGCCTTGATGCCGTTCCAGACGGCGCTGATGACCGTCTTGATCGCCTTCATGACCGTGGTGATGACCGTCTTCCAGATCTTCACGTAGGTCTTGATGACGGTGGCGACCGCCTTCACGACGGTGGAGATGGCCTTCTTGATGCCGTTCCAGACCGTCTTGATCAGCTGGCCGGCCTTCTTCATGATCGGGCCGATGGCCTTCATGACCGAGCTGATCACGGTCTTGATGGCGCTGAAGGCCTTCTTCATGATCGTCTGCATGGTCTTCGAGCGCGTCGCCATCTCGACGACCTTCTCGATGAGCGGCATGAACAGCTCGATCAGGCGGGCGAGGAAGTTGCCCTTCATGGACTTGTTGAGCTTGTCCTGGCCCTTGGCGGCCTTGCCGGCGCCGGACTCGTACTTGCCGAGCTTGGTTCCGGCGGACTGGCCGGTCTGACCCGCCTTGGTCATGGACCGTTCGGCCTGGTCCGTCGCCGTCTTGAGGCTCTTGAGCTGGGACGTGGTGGACTGTGCCGAGGACTTCAGCTGCTTGACCCCGTTGGAGGCGGAGTTGCTGCCGGTGCCGACACGGGTGACGGCCTGGGCGCTCTGCTGAGCGTCGGTCTTGAGCTTTCTCAGCGCCCCCGAGGCGCTGCCGAGTGCTTTGGCGAGAGACATGATCACCTGGTTTCGTGGAGGGGAGCGAGGCCGGGTGGCGAGCGCGGCGACGCGTGGTCAGGAGGTCGAGGCGAGCGCGACCGTCGTCTGCCCGAGGGCGGTGCGCAGGGAGTTGAGGTCGGCGACCGCCGTTGCGGCGTTGCCCTTCCACAGGTTCTTGGCGGCCGTTTCCTTGGCGCTCAGGTCGTTGATCTTGGTCACCAGCTTGGCTGCGCTCTTGGAAGTTCGTCGCGCCGACTTCTTCGCGCGGTCGAGCTTCTTCTGCAGGTCCGCGATCTGGTCCCTGGTCTCCTTCACTTTCGCCGCGTGTCGGTCGACGGCTGCCTGGGACCCACGTCCTGCGTCGAGGCGGTCCTGGGCGGCCCGCTGAGCACTCTCCTGGTGCCGCAGACGGGCTTGCGCGCGTGTCAGCTCGTCCTGACGGTCGGTGAGACGGGTGAGCTTCCGCTTCAGCCGGTTCTGCTTGGCGTAGAGATCCCGCTGCTTGTTCTCGACACGCACCTGGAAGGCCTTGGCCTTGTCGGCCCACGGCCAGCCCAGACGCTGGCGGCCGTTGATCGTGATGCCCTTGTCGTCGATCTTGAACCAGGTGTAGTCGACCTTGAAGAGGCCGACCGAAGCGGCGAAGAGGCCGGCCATCTCGAACTTCATGAGGGTGATGTCACCCTTGATGCCGGAGATGGTGCTCGACAGGTTCGAGACCACCACCTTGGTCTCGTCGTATTGCTTCGCCAGGGCAACCCACGGGGGCAGTTTGACCAGGGTCGCGGAGAGTTCTTGTACCGGATCGGGAACGACTGACATGGCTGTACTCCATTCGGAGATGTCGTGCCGCAGCGCACCCGGAAACGCAGGAGCCGCCTGCCCCGAGGGGGTGCAGGCGGCTCGTGTGCGCGGGCGGCGGGGTTCGACCCGCCGGCGTGGCGCGTGTGTGTCGGGAGGTCAGCGGCGGCGGCGTAGTTCGGCGAGGGCGTCATTCCACCCCGCCGTGTACGCGCGGGTCTCGCGAGCCGCGACCTCTGCGTCGAGGGTGGCGAGCAGTGCGCGCTTGTCGAGGGGACCGGGGCCTTGGAGCAACGCGTTGAGGCGATCGTGGAGCGTGCTCCCGGTGTGGCTTTCCCCGGTCTGAGACGTCATGGTGCCCTGCCTTCCGGCGATCGAACGTGCGTGCGAAGCATTGTCGAACAAAAGTTCGAGCTTTGTCGAGTCGGAAACCTCTGACGGCGTGTCTTCTCGGCCATATGCCGTGTGGGTTGGTCCACGCACGGTGCGTGTGTTCGACCGGGGTACTCTGGAGGACGCGTTCCCGGACCTGACACAGTCGGGGGGCGAGGGGCGCGAGGGGCGCGTGGGGACCCCAGGGGGTTGGAAGGCAGTGCGGACGCATGGAATCGGAGCCGGGCGCTAACCGGCGGGAGCGAGTCACCGACTGGCTCGAGTCCCACCCGGACCTGCCCCATCTCTTCGCGCGCCTCGCGGAGCTGGTCCACGTCCACGGGTACTCCCCCGAGGACCTGGTGGTCATGCCCCGCTCCGAGGTGGACCGCCGTGAGACGGCCGCCTTCACCGCCGGCTGGGCCGAGGCCGTTTCCGACGAACTCCCGCGCATCCGCCGTGAGTACGAGAAGCGCGTCGCCGACGCCTACGCTCAAGGACAGGGTGACGCGCGTGGAATCCGGCGCCCCCAGCGGCGTACGGACGCGAATGCAAACTTCGAGGGTGCCCGGGTCATCCCGCTGCCCTTCGCCCGGCTGCTCGAACCGCCGGCCGTGGTCGTCGAGGCCGAGGAACGGGTCCGCCGGGAGCGCGAGCTCTTCGACCAGCGCTCCGAGCCCGATCCCGGGCCCGCGTACGAGTCGGATTCGCCGCCTGAGTCCGAGTCCGGGCCGGAACGCCGAGCCGATCCCGATCCCGAGCCGGTGCACGAGTCCGATCCCGAACCGGCTGCCCCCGATCCCGAACCGGACGTCCTGCTGACGGCCCAGGAGAGCCGCGCCCGAAGGAACGCCCAGCCGGTGCGAAAGGTCGTCCGCCGCAAGGGCGGCCGTCCGATCGTGCCGCCGCTCGCCGGCGTACCCGGTCAGGCCGGAACGGGGCCCGACCGGCGCGGCGCCGAGTCCGGAGAGTCGGACGCGCGCGCGGGCGCGCGTGGGCGCCGGCTCTCCGATCGAGCCAGGGCCCTGGAACAGGACCTGGCCGCCGAGCGAGCACAGGAAGAGCCCCCGGAGCCCGCTCCCTGACGGGAACGGGCTCCGGGGGCTGCGGGGATGTGGCTTAGGTGCGTCTTCGGCGCGGTCGGGCCGTCAGCCGAAGAACCGGGCGAGGGTGGAGGGGCTGATCGCCTCGCCCATGCTCTCCGTCGAGCCGTCGGCCTCCGAGTCGCCGTCGTCTTCGTCCTCGTCGTCATTCCCCGGACGTGGGACGGGTTTCGGATACTCGGGCTGCTCGTCGTCCTCGCCCGTGTTGACGCACTGGAACATCCAGTTGGACACGGCCAGATGGTCCACCACCGCCGCGAGGAGGTGGTCGGTGAGCGACCACTCCGCGGTGTCTCCGTGCAACTCCCGCTGGACGGAGCTGTCCTGCGGCAGATGTGTGATCAGTGTCGACAGCCGACGGCTGGACAGCTTGCCCCGGTACCAGTCGAGGAGGTCGACGCTGTAATAGCGGAGGAGATCCGCTTCAAGGGCCTCGGCGTGTTCGTCGACGAACTCGACGAGGCTCAGTCTTCCCCCAGGCCGAGCCCGGTCTCCTTGCCGTAGGCCTCGAGGATCGCGGCGATGTCCTGCATCGTGATGTCGTGCTCTTCGAAGCGGGCGAACTGCTCCTCACCCATCAGGAGCGCGAGCAGACCGTCCACGTCGTTGTCGTCGAGCTTGCGCAGCGCCTTCGCGGTCTTGCGGGACAGCTCGGTGGGAAGCGTGAAGGACTCGCCGTCCAGCTCGAAGGACCAGGTGCGGCCGTGGGCCTCCAGTCGCTGGGCGCGAGCGGCGTTGACGTCGAAACGGGCCATGGTGTGCGTACTCCTTGTTCGCGTGGTTCGCGTGGGTGAATGAGGAGAGGGGGCGGGGCGGGACGGCGATGGGCCGTCCCGCCCCGGGTGGTGCTGGATCAGACGGACGCGGAGTACTGGTTGTCCTTCATGATGAAGGTGGCCAGCGGCTTGCCGTCGCCCGCCGACATCGCGCTGAAGGTGATGCCCAGCTGGGCGGCACCCTTACGGGACAGCTTGATGTCGTCGGAGGCGGTGACCTGACCGCGCGGGATGATGAAGCGGTACGTCACCGCGGTGGTGCCACCGGCCTTGACGTCGGTGAACTCCAGGCCGAGGGCACGGACGTCCGCGAACGGACGCTCGGCGATCTCGTACTTGTAGGTGTCGACGGCCGGGGCCGGCTCCGCCTCGACCTTGCCACCGCCCATGAAGAACGGCAGCGTGTCCTCGTTGAACTGCAGCATCGAGAACTTCAGCGACAGGTCGCGGGCCGAGTAGATGTAGTGGACGGGGGACACCGACTGCCACGAGTCGATGGCCTCCAGCTTGTCCTTCTTCGAGAACGTGACGCCGTCACCGGTGGTGAAGCCGAGGTTCGTCCAGGACGCCCAGTCGGTGGCGGAGTCGGCGCCGAAGCCGGGGGCGGCGGTGCCGACCTTGGCGACGAAGAGCTTGCCGACGCCGGCGACGCGGATCTCGGCGGAGTTGTTTCCTGCCATGGTGGGGTTTCTCCTTGATGAGGGGGTGAGGGCGCCGTCCCGGCCGGAGGAATTCCGGGTCCGGGTACGGCAAAGGCCCCGCCGGACGGCGAGGCCTGGTCTGTGGGGGCGGCGTCCGAGGACGACGCCGGGGGAGCGCTCCGGGAGCGTCTAGAAGACGTTCAGGGAGAGCTGGATGACGCAGAGGTAGCGGTTGGCGCCCCGGTAGAGGTAGTCGGGCAGCCAGCGGGGCCCGTCCTGCTCCTCGACGTCGCTGACGAAGTTCACGCCGATCTTCTTGCCGATGGTGGCGAGCAGGGCGCGCCGGGCGGCGTTGGCGGTGATGTGGGCCGCGTTCTTGGTCGGGCCGTACACCTCGAACTCGATCAGCGGCTTGTCGACGTGCAGGTCGCCGATCCAGGCGCCGCCGCGGCGGTTCACCAGGACGGCGTTCTGCGTGCCGTCGAAGCCGGCCGGCGCCTGGACGGCGACCGTGACGCCGGCCAGGGCCGGGTCGGCCTTGAGGACGTCGACGACCAGCTTCTCGACGTCTGGGAAAGCACTCGGGGGAGTGGTCATGACGGATCTCCTCGGTGGAGGGGGAGGGCGGGACGGGGTGGTGCGGGCGGTGCGGGTGGCGCGGGGGCCGTCCGGGGCGCTCGACGCGGGCGAAGGGGGAAGGGGCGCGGAGCGCTCCCGGACGGCGAACGGCGGAGCCTGCGGCCCGTCTCGCGGGCACAGCTCCGCCGCTGCACCAACTGTGACAGAGAGCGTGCGCGCACGCAACTAGTTCGGTGATCGGTTTCGTTTTTCCTCCCGGGTGAGGGAGACGCAGGCCCTCTGACCTGGGGATTTCCATGAAATGGGAGCCAGGTAGGTTGGGCGCACCCGAACCAGAGGAGCCGCCCGTGCCCGCCGCAGCCCGCCCCCGACCCCGTCTCCTCTATGTCACCGACCTCGCCTACCCCGCCCGCGGGCGCCGCTACTGCGACGAGGACATCGACCTCACCGCGCGCCTGCGCACCGACTTCGACCTCGCCCTCTGCCACCCGCGCGACGCCGCCGCCCTCATGGACGGCTTCGACGCCGTCGTCGTCCGCAACAGCGGACCCGTCCTGCACTACCAGGAGACCTACGACGCCTTCCGCGCCAAGGCGACCGCCCTCGGCACCCGCGTCTACAACCCGCTCCACGGCCGCGGCGACATGGCCGGCAAGCAGTACCTGCTCGACCTCACCGCCGCCGGCCTCCCCGTCATCCCCACCGTCGACCGCGCCGCCGACCTGGGGCAGCTCCCCGAGGCGGCGGAATACGTCGTCAAGCCCAAGGCGGGCGCCGACTCCATAGGGCTGGAGTTCGTGCCGTACGAGCGTCTCGCGGGGCTCTCGTACGGCGGGATCCTCGTCCAGCCGCGGATCGACTTCCGCTACGAGGTGTCCTTCTACTTCGTCGACGACCGCTTCCAGTACGCCCTCCACGCCCCCGACCCCGAGCGCCGCTGGGTCCTGGAGCCGTACGACGCCACCGAGGCGGACCTCGCCTTCGCCCGCCGCTTCGTCGACTGGAACACCCTCGACCACGGCATCCAGCGGGTCGACGCCTGCCGCACCCCCGACGGCGAGCTGCTCCTGGTCGAGCTGGAGGACCTCAACCCATATCTGTCGCTCGACCGGGTGGCGGAGGAGGTCAGGGACCGATTCGTCGCGGAGATGACCCGCTCCCTCCACGACTTCCTGCAGGCATGACGAAGCGCCCCGTGTCTCTCGAGGAGAGGCACGGGGCGCTCGGTTCGAATCGTTCGAACGGGTGGTTCAGGCGGTACGGGGCCTTCGGCGGGCCGCCCGCTCCGCAGCGAAGACGTCCTCCAGGCGGAACAGCTGCGCCCGGCCCGCCTTGCCCGCCGCCCGCAGGTGGCCCAGCTGGACCCACTTGCGGATGGTCGCCGGGGCGACTCCCGCCTCCTCGGCGGCGAGCGGGCCCGGGATCAGGGCCGGCAGGGACAGCGGCAGGGCGGTCGAGCTCAGCATGAGGTCTCCTTGGTGTCGTCCATCGCCGCTTCGATCTCCTCCGTACGCGCCCCCGACGCGTCCGCGAGCTCGGCCCACTCCTCCTCCGGCCACAGGTGCCGGTAGGACGGATCGTCCTGGCAGCCGCACGCCGCGTCCGTGCACACGCACGCCGGGTTCACGCACAGCACCGCGCGCCGGTCGGGGAAGGCCCGCAGCGACACCGAGTCGCACCAGGGGCAGCGCCCCGACACCCGTACGACCGTCTCCGCCTCGCCCAGGGTCCGCGCGCAGCGGCGCGCCATGCGGCGGATCTCGTCCCGTACGTGCCGGGCGAGCACGGCGTGACCGGCGATCGCGTCCAGCAGGCCGACCACCCGGCGCAGCCGCTCCACCACCCCGGCCCGGCGGGGCCGCGGCAGTCCGAGCCGTGCGCAGACCGCCTCCTCCAGCTCCACCACGCCGTCGGTGATGTCCCGGATGGCGTCGGAGATGTGCAGCCGGATCGGCGCGGCGCCGTGGCCGGGCACGACCAGGCCGTGCCGCTGTTCGAGCAGCAGCGCCTCGCGCCGCTCGGCGCGGATCAGCTCGTCGCGCCCCGGGTGCGGCGCGGTCGGCGCGCTGCCCGCCGGCGCCCGCCGACCGGGCGCGAGCTCCTCGGCGAGCTCCGGGAACTGTCGTACGAGGGAGGCGGCCCAGAGCGTGATGTCCCGCAGGACCCGCTCGTCGGCGGCCCCGTTGCCCGCGGCGGCCGCGGCGGTTCCGGAGTGGTCGGCGGACTCCGGCAGGCGCTCAGCCACGGGGGCCTCCGGTGAGAACGGCACCGGCGCCGGCGAGGGCGCGGTCGCCGGTGCCGGCGGCGTCGAGCGCCTCGGCCAGGTCGTTCAGGTCGTTCAGGTCGGCCAGGCCGGTCAGGTCCCGCGGACCGGTGGCCTCGGTACGCATCGGTTCCGTGGACGGAGCCGCGGTCAGGGCCGTGGCGTCGGTCGCCAGGTCGGCCGCGTCCAGGGCGGCCGCCAGCTCCGCGGCCTCGGTCGCTCGCGCGGCCTCCGCGGCGGCCTCGCCAGGACGGCGGCGCGGCTTCACCGGGCGGCCGTTGCGCCACAGGCGGCCCGCGCAGACTCCGTCGAACCAGCTCTCGGCGGGGGCCACGGCCGCCTCGCACTCGCGGCTGACGGGGCAGACGGCGCAGGCCCGCAGGGCCGGGGCCGCCTCCTTGCCCCGACGGGAGAAGACAACGGTCGGCGAGAGGCCGGCGCACGCGGCGGCGGCTTGCCAGGGGGAGGTGTCGGACAGGTGCAAGGTGGGTCTCCACGTTCCGGGGCCCCGGGGCCCATGGGGCGTGTGGGGCCCTTGGGACTCAGGAGGCCGACGAGTGCGGCGATGAGCAAGATAGACATGTTGCGTGCGAGCTCGCAACTATCTTCTGGGGTGCCGGTGGAGATGCCTTCACCGATTCGACACGATTGCGTGCCCGAAAGCACGTAATTCCGTGCGCGCAAGCACGCTAAAGTAAGGGGCCCGATGGGTGGGGGAATTAGAGGGAGCGGTATTCACATGAGCACTCAAGGGCTCGACGAGTTCGCGGGATGGGTCGAAGGCCTGATGCGGGCCCGTGGCTACGACATCGACAGCCCCCGCGGTGGAGGGAAGTCCCGGATCGCGGACGAGGCCGGCGTCCATCGCGCCGCCGTGACCCGGCTGCTGCAGCGGCAGAGCATGCCCGACCTGGAGACCATGCGCAGGATCGCCCCGCTTCTCGGGGTCTCCGTCCGCGACATGCTCATTCGGTCCGGGCGCGTGACGCCGGAGGAGCTGCCGCTCGCGGCGGATCTGCTGCCGCCGGGCGACTGGCAGCCGACCATGGAGGACTTCGCGCGCTGGCTCGGTGTCCCGGACGAGCGGATGGACGTCTTCGTCAAGGTCGTCACGCAGTTCCTGGAGCCCGAGCCCGAGGACGGCGACGTCCGGGTCACGGGCGAGTCCCGCCGCGCGGCACAGGACTGAGTGCGGTCCCGGATCCGTCCGGGACCGCACCGGCCACGCACCCCGGGCCACGTCGGCGTGACACCCCCAGGTCCCGCGCCGACCGTGGCCGGCCGGCCACCGGCTCCACCATGCCCGGCCCCCGGCCAGGCCGGCGGACCGACCGCGCCCGTCGCCATCGCCGGCCCGGCCGCGACCGACCCCGGCTCGAGCGCGGAACCGACCGCTGCCCGGCCCCGGCCCGGCGGGCGAACCGACGGCTGCCCGGCCCCGGCCCGGTCGCCGAACCGACCGCTGCCCGGCCCCGGCCCCGGCCCGCGGGCCGACCGCGCCCCGACGCCATCGACGGCCGGCCGTGACCGGCCCTGCCCGGCAATCGACGCCACCGCCGGCCCGACCCCGACCGACCGAATCCGCCGCGTCGGGTCCCGCCGTCACCACCGGCCGCGTGCCCCGCCGCGTACCACCGCCACGGCCCCGCCGCCACCGCAGCGCCCCGACCGCTCGCGGCGGCGTTCTCCCACGTCGACCGGGCTGCCTTGCGCGTGGGCATTTGTTTTGACCGGAGTCCATGCGATAGGTACGCTCATGCCTTGTGCCTGGGGTGTGCCCGGAGTCGTGTGCGTGTCCTCAACCGCACGCTGAGTCCGAGACCGGCCACCGCAATCCGCGCCCTTCTCCGCCCACGGCGGAGGTCCGCGCGATTCGACACACCCGACCGCGTGGGTCGGCGACGTTCCAGGTTAGTTTTACCGACGGCACACAGAAACCGGAGAAGTAGTGCCTACGATCCAGCAGCTGGTCCGCAAGGGCCGGCAGGACAAGGTCGAGAAGAACAAGACGCCCGCACTCGAGGGTTCCCCTCAGCGCCGCGGCGTCTGCACGCGTGTGTTCACGACCACCCCGAAGAAGCCGAACTCGGCCCTCCGTAAGGTCGCGCGTGTGCGTCTGACCTCCGGCATCGAGGTCACGGCCTACATCCCGGGTGAGGGTCACAACCTGCAGGAGCACTCCATCGTGCTCGTGCGCGGTGGCCGTGTGAAGGACCTGCCGGGTGTTCGTTACAAGATCATCCGCGGTTCCCTCGACACGCAGGGCGTCAAGAACCGTAAGCAGGCTCGCAGCCGCTACGGCGCCAAGAAGGAGAAGTAAGAATGCCTCGTAAGGGCCCCGCCCCGAAGCGCCCGGTCATCATCGACCCGGTCTACAGCTCTCCTCTTGTCACCTCGCTGATCAACAAGATCCTGCTTGACGGCAAGCGTTCCACCGCCGAGCGCATCGTGTACGGCGCCATGGAGGGTCTTCGCGAGAAGACCGGCCAGGACCCGGTCATCACGCTGAAGCGCGCTCTCGAGAACGTCAAGCCGTCCCTCGAGGTCAAGTCCCGTCGTGTCGGTGGCGCCACCTACCAGGTGCCGATCGAGGTCAAGCCCGGTCGCGCCTCCACCCTCGCGCTGCGCTGGCTGGTCGGCTACTCCCGCGCCCGTCGCGAGAAGACCATGACCGAGCGCCTCATGAACGAGCTCCTGGACGCCTCGAACGGCCTCGGTGCTTCGGTCAAGAAGCGTGAGGACACGCACAAGATGGCCGAGTCCAACAAGGCCTTCGCGCACTACCGCTGGTAGTCGCAACCCACATCGAGACCGAGAGAAGACTGAAGCCTTATGGCTACCACTTCGCTTGACCTGGCCAAGGTGCGCAACATCGGCATCATGGCCCACATCGACGCGGGCAAGACGACCACCACCGAGCGGATCCTGTTCTACACCGGCGTTTCGTACAAGATCGGTGAGGTCCACGACGGCGCCGCCACGATGGACTGGATGGAGCAGGAGCAGGAGCGTGGCATCACGATCACCTCTGCTGCCACCACCTGCCACTGGCCGCTCGAGGACGTCGACCACACGATCAACATCATCGACACGCCGGGCCACGTCGACTTCACCGTCGAGGTGGAGCGTTCCCTGCGCGTGCTCGACGGTGCCGTGACCGTGTTCGACGGCGTGGCCGGCGTCGAGCCCCAGTCCGAGACCGTGTGGCGTCAGGCGGACCGCTACGGCGTTCCGCGTATCTGCTTCGTCAACAAGCTCGACCGGACCGGTGCCGAGTTCTTCCGCTGCGTCGGCATGATCGAGGACCGCCTCGGCGCCCAGCCGATCGTCATGCAGCTCCCGATCGGTGCCGAGGCCGACTTCCAGGGCGTCGTCGACCTCGTCCGCATGAAGGCTCTTGTCTGGTCCGCCGAGGCCACCAAGGGCGAGATGTACGACATCGTCGACATCCCGGCTTCGCACACCGAGCTCGCCGAGGAGTACCGCGGCAAGCTGATCGAGGCCGTCGCCGAGAACGACGAAGCGATCATGGAGCTCTACCTCGAGGGCGAAGAGCCCACCGAGGAGCAGCTGTACGCGGCCGTCCGCCGCATCACGATCGCCTCCGGCAAGTCCAAGGACACCACGGTCACCCCGGTGTTCTGCGGTACCGCGTTCAAGAACAAGGGTGTTCAGCCCCTGCTCGACGCGGTCGTGCGCTACCTCCCCTCCCCGCTCGACGTCGAGGCCATCGAGGGCCACGACGTCAAGGACCCGGAGGAGGTCGTCAAGCGCAAGCCGTCCGACGACGAGCCGCTGTCGGCCCTCGCGTTCAAGATCATGAGCGACCCGCACCTCGGTAAGCTCACCTTCGTCCGCGTGTACTCCGGTCGCCTGGACTCCGGTTCTTCTGTCCTGAACTCCGTGAAGGGCAAGAAGGAGCGCATCGGCAAGATCTACCGCATGCACGCGAACAAGCGTGAGGAGATCGACTCGGTGGGCGCCGGCGACATCATCGCCGTGATGGGTCTCAAGCAGACCACCACCGGTGAGACGCTCTGTGACGACAAGGCCCCGGTCATCCTGGAGTCCATGGACTTCCCGGCCCCGGTCATCCAGGTCGCCATCGAGCCCAAGTCCAAGGGCGACCAGGAGAAGCTGGGTGTCGCCATCCAGCGTCTCGCGGAGGAGGACCCCTCCTTCCAGGTCCACTCGGACGAGGAGACCGGCCAGACCATCATCGGCGGTATGGGCGAGCTGCACCTCGAGGTGCTGGTCGACCGCATGCGCCGTGAGTTCAAGGTCGAGGCCAACGTCGGCAAGCCGCAGGTGGCCTACCGCGAGACGATCCGCAAGGCCGTCGAGCGCGTGGACTACACGCACAAGAAGCAGACCGGTGGTACGGGTCAGTTCGCCAAGGTCCAGATCGGCATCGAGCCGATCGAGGGCGGCGAGTCCTCGTACGAGTTCGTGAACAAGGTCACCGGTGGCCGCATCCCGAAGGAGTACATCCCTTCGGTCGACGCGGGTGCGCAGGAGGCCATGCAGTTCGGCATCCTCGCCGGCTACGAGATGACCGGCGTTCGCGTGATCCTGCACGACGGTGCGTACCACGAGGTCGACTCCTCCGAGCTCGCCTTCAAGATCGCCGGCTCGCAGGCCTTCAAGGAGGCCGCGCGCAAGGCTTCGCCCGTGCTGCTCGAGCCGATGATGGCCGTCGAGGTCACCACGCCCGAGGACTACATGGGTGAGGTCATCGGCGACATCAACTCCCGCCGTGGCCAGATCCAGGCCATGGAGGAGCGTCACGGTGCCCGCATCGTGAAGGGCCTCGTGCCCCTTTCGGAGATGTTCGGCTACGTCGGCGACCTCCGCAGCAAGACCTCGGGTCGCGCAAGCTACTCGATGCAGTTCGACTCCTACGCCGAGGTTCCGCGGAACGTCGCCGAGGAGATCATCGCGAAGGCCAAGGGCGAGTAACTCTCCCGAGTTCACGCTTTAGGCTTGACACCAGTCGCCGGGGCTCAGCCCCCCGAAACCCGAGGGATCGGGCCCCGGCGCCTGGCATCCCAGCAAAGATCACCTGGCGCCGATGAAGCAAGGCGTTCAGAACCACTCCAGGAGGACCCCAGTGGCGAAGGCGAAGTTCGAGCGGACTAAGCCGCACGTCAACATCGGCACCATCGGTCACATCGACCACGGTAAGACGACCCTCACGGCCGCCATTACCAAGGTGCTGCACGACGCGTACCCGGACCTGAACGAGGCCTCGGCCTTCGACCAGATCGACAAGGCTCCTGAGGAGCGCCAGCGCGGTATCACCATCTCCATCGCGCACGTCGAGTACCAGACCGAGTCGCGTCACTACGCCCACGTCGACTGCCCCGGTCACGCGGACTACATCAAGAACATGATCACGGGTGCGGCGCAGATGGACGGCGCCATCCTCGTGGTCGCCGCCACCGACGGCCCGATGCCGCAGACCAAGGAGCACGTGCTCCTGGCCCGCCAGGTCGGCGTTCCGTACATCGTCGTCGCCCTGAACAAGGCCGACATGGTGGACGACGAGGAGATCCTGGAGCTCGTCGAGCTCGAGGTCCGTGAGCTCCTCACCGAGTACGAGTTCCCGGGCGACGACCTGCCGGTCGTCCGCGTCTCGGCGCTCAAGGCGCTCGAGGGCGACAAGGAGTGGGGCGAGAAGCTCCTCGGCCTCATGAAGGCCGTGGACGAGTCCATCCCGCAGCCCGAGCGTGACGTCGACAAGCCGTTCCTGATGCCGATCGAGGACGTCTTCACGATCACCGGTCGTGGCACCGTCGTCACCGGTCGTATCGAGCGTGGTGTCCTCAAGGTCAACGAGACCGTCGACATCATCGGCATCAAGACCGAGAAGACCACCACCACGGTCACCGGCATCGAGATGTTCCGCAAGCTGCTCGACGAGGGCCAGGCCGGTGAGAACGTCGGTCTGCTCCTCCGTGGCATCAAGCGCGAGGACGTCGAGCGCGGCCAGGTCATCATCAAGCCCGGTTCGGTCACGCCGCACACCGAGTTCGAGGCCCAGGCCTACATCCTGTCGAAGGACGAGGGCGGCCGTCACACCCCGTTCTTCAACAACTACCGCCCGCAGTTCTACTTCCGTACCACGGACGTGACCGGCGTCGTGACCCTCCCCGAGGGCACCGAGATGGTCATGCCGGGCGACAACACCTCCATGTCCGTCCAGCTGATCCAGCCGGTCGCCATGGAGGAGGGCCTCAAGTTCGCCATCCGTGAGGGTGGCCGGACCGTCGGCGCCGGCCAGGTCGTCAAGATCACCAAGTAAGTTCTTCCGAACTTCGGTGGTTTGACCTGGTAGCTCGACAGAGCTCCACGAGGACCCCGCACCGCTTCGGCGGTGCGGGGTCCTCTGCTTTACCCCCCGGTGGCAGACGCAAACCTGATGTCCCGTAGAGTGCGCCGGTCAGTTGTGTCATGACCATTAGGGGTGGAGACAACTTGAGATCGGGACGTCGAGCACGTCGTAAGACGAGTACGCGAATACGTCGTACGGCGATAGGCGCCGCCCTCGCGGGCGTCACCGTCCTCGCCTTCCAGGCCGCGGCGAACGGTGCGGTCTTCGGGACCGAGGACGACAACGGGCAGGGTGAGAAGCCCAGCCCGTACAGCGCGGAAGCCGGCGAGCGCCCGTCGGGCAAGACCGAGCTGCACAAGCTGGCCCTCACCGACAAGGGCAAGGGCGAAGCGGTCCTGTCCAAGCGGGCGACGGAGCCCTTCGGCCTGCTCGGCGTGACCTGGACGGAAGCGAACGCGAAGATCAAGGGCACGATCGAGGCCCGGACCCGCAGCGTCGAGACCGGCGAGTGGTCCGAGTGGGTCGACCTCGAGCCGTACCCGGTCGGCATGGACGGCAAGCGTCCCGGCGCGGGCGGTGCCACCGAGCCCATCTGGGTGGGTGCCTCCGACGGTGCCGAGGTGCGCGTCAGTGACGGCGCCGCCGCGGGCACGCTGCCCGACGGCCTGCAGCTGGTCATGGTGGACCCGAACGGTGCCGGCGCGGAGGCCAAGGAGAACGGCGAACTGAACGCCGAGCCTGTCGCCTTCGTCGCCGAAGTGCCGCCGAGCGTTCCCGGCCCGCCGTCGACCGCTCCCCGGCCGAGCGTCGTCACGCGCGAGCAGTGGGGAGCGGACACCGCGGTCGCCACCCCCGAGGAGCCCGTCTACCTGCCCGGCGGCAAGATCAAGGCCGCCTTCGTGCACCACACGACGAGCGCCGACTACGACTGCTCGGAATCGGCGGCCATCGTCCGCAGCATCCTCGTCTACCACGTCACGGGTCAGAACCCGCCGTGGCGCGACATCGGCTACAACTTCCTCGTCGACAAGTGCGGCACGATCTTCGAGGGCCGCGAGGGCGGCATCGACCAGCCGGTCCTGGGCGCGCACACCTACGGCTTCAACTCGGAGTCGACCGGCGTCGCGATCATCGGCAACTACATGGAGCAGTCGGCGTCGAGCGCCGCGCTCACGTCGGCCGCGAAGGTCATCGCGTACAAGCTCGGCCAGTACGGCGTGAACCCCGCGGGCAAGACCACGCTGGTCGCGGGCGCGACGCAGACGAGCGGAACGGGCATCAGCTACACGTCCGGCCAGTCGTACTCGTTCAACGCCGTCTCCGGTCACCGCGACGGCTTCAACACGGCCTGCCCCGGCACCAAGCTCTACCCGCAGCTGCCGACCATCCGTTCCCTGGCCACGGGCTTCAACGCCAACCTCAAGATCGACTCCCTCGGCGGCGCGGTCAAGAACGGCACGGCGTACGAGGCGACCGGGCCGGTCACCGTGAACTGGTCGACCACCACGCCGAGCACCTCCATCAGCAAGTTCGAGGTGCTGGTCGACGGTCAGCCCGCCGTGACGACCTACGGCCACGTGCGCAGCACGGAGATCAACGTCAGCGGCACCGCCGCCCACACGGTCGCCGTTCGCTCGACGTACAAGACCGGCAGCACCACCGTCTCCCCCGCGGTCAGCGTCACCGCCGCCGGTAACAAGACCTTCTACCCCGTGGCGCCCAAGCGCCTCATGAACACCCTCGCGGGTGTCGGCGTGCCGAAGGCCAAGGTCGGTCCCGGTCAGGAGGTCGTCCTTCAGGTCGCCGGCGTGCAGGGCATCCCGGTCACCGGTGTCGGGGCGGTCGCGCTCAACGTGACGGTGACCAACCCGACCACGACCGGCTACGTGTCGGTGTACCCGAACGGGATGCCCCGTCCGGCCACGTCGAACCTGAACTTCAAGGCCGGGGTGTCGATCCCGAACCTCGTGGTCGTCCCGGTCGTCGACGGCAAGGTGCGGTTCTACAACCACGCCGGCTCCGTCGACCTGCTCGCCGACGTCACCGGCTACTACAGCAAGGACGCCGCCGGCTCGACGTTCGTCACCACCGGGCCCTCCCGGATCATGAACACCATGGCGGGACTGGGTGTGCCGACGAAGCTCGGCCCGGCCGCCACGGCCTCCCTCCAGGTCACGGGCGTCGCGGGGATCCCGGCCAACGCCGCCGCCGTCGTCATGAACGTGACGGCGACCAAGCCGACCAACAACGGCTACGTCTCGGTCTTCCCCAGCGGGACCCCCCGGCCCAGCACCTCGAACCTGAACTTCAAGGCGGGCCAGTCGATCCCCAACCTGGTGATCGTCCCGGTCGGTGCGGACGGCAAGGTCAGCTTCTACAACCACGCCGGCACGGTCGAACTGCTCGGTGATGTCACCGGTTACTTCACCACGGACACCACCCAGGCGAAGCACGTCAACCACGGTCCGAAGCGACTGCTGAACACGATGGCCGGTCTCGGCGTGCCGAAGGCCAAGGTCGGTGCGCAGCAGGCCGTGACCCTCCAGGTCACCGGCGCCAACGGCATCCCCGCCAGCGGTGTCACGGCGGTCGTGATCAACGTGACGGCGACCAACCCGACCAGCTCCGGCTGGGTGTCGGTCTACCCGAGCGACCAGGTCCGGCCGCCGGTGTCGAACCTGAACTTCACCGCCGGACTGACGATCCCGAACCTGGTGGTCGTCCCGGTCAGCGCGGACGGCAAGGTCAGCTTCTACAACCACGCCGGTTCGGTCGACCTGCTCGCGGACATCACCGGCTACTTCGTGAAGTAGTCATGTGACCTGATTCCAGGGCGCGTTCGGGCCCGCCTCCCTTCCGGGAGGCGGGCCCTTCGCATGCCCCGGCACGACCCGGCACGACCCGGCACGGTCAGGGCCGCCACACCCACGGGCGCGCGTCCGCGCCCATGCCGACCGCGACCGCGCCCCGGTGCAGGACCGGATCGCCGGCCGGGACGGCCCCTTGCGTACGGGTGTGGAGCCGGCCGTCGCGGTGCAGCTGGACCCGGTGGCGCTGGTCGCGGCCCAGGAGGACGGGGCCCGTGGCGCCGGGGGCGGCGGTGAGCAGGCCGTAGCCGTCGAAGGCGGGCGCCGTGCCGGGCGTGGCCCGGAGGGCGGCCTCGGCAGGCGCGCGGGAGAACACCTGGATGCCGGCCGGGCCGGGGGAGGGGACCGCCGCGACCGGGTCGCCGGCCAGGGGCAGCGGCTCCTCGGGGGCGCCGTCGACCCAGTGCCGTACGGCCGTGCCGCCCGCCGCCAGCACGTGCACCCGGCCCGAGGCGTCGACCAGCGCCGTCAGGCCGTCCTGGACCTCCTCCTGGGCGGGCAGCGCCCGCCACGGGCCCCAGGTGCCGTCGGCCGCCCGTACCCGCGTCGAGACGCCCTTGTCCGCGTTCCGTACGAAGAGATGGACCCGTCCGTCGGGGGCGGTGACGGCCACCGGCGCGCCGATCCGCCGCCCGCGGTCGTCACCGCGCTCGGGATTGCCGAGGCCCCGCCAGGCGAGGAACGGGCCGCCGGGGGAGCGCTGCTCCAGGAGGACGAGCTCGCGCCGGTTGGCGCCGCCACGGCCGGAGAGGGCCGCGAAGCGCACCCCGAAGAGCAGCACCCGGCCGTCGGCGAGGGACGCCGTGGCGAGCGCGGGCGCCAGCGGGCCGCCGCCCAGATCCTCGGGCTCGGCGAACCGGCCGGAGCCGGGGGAGACCTCGCGCCAGCGGACCGCGCGCAGCCCGAGCACGCCGTACGCGGCGAGCCGCCCGCCCGGCTCCTCGGCGACGGCCGGGCCGGCGGCGGGCCAGCGATAGTGGGTGGACCGCACCCATCCCTTCTTGTTGGTGAGCGGCCGGTCGCCGCCGACGCCGTAGTCGCCGCAGCCGGAGGGGTTGCCGCAGTCCCAGGACGGGTCGCCGCCGTACGGGACGAGGTGGGCGGCCTTCTCGGCGAGGGCCTGGGGCGGGAGGTTCTTGGGCCAGTGGCGGTTGTAGTAGCCGCGGAAGGCGGTGGTGGTGAAGGACGGCACCGGGTCGCCGGCGGCGGTGGCGTCGGCGACCCGGCGCAGCAGCGCGGCCCAGGTGAAGCAGGCGACGGCGGTGTGATCGCCGTGGTCGGAGTAGCCGGGCTGCTCGCTGTCCCGCTTGCGGGTGGCCTCGTCGCTGATCTGGATGTCGGGATCGGGGTCGAGCGTGTGCACGACGGTGGGCCGGTAGCGGGCGAGGAGACCGGCGAGGACCTCGATCAGCTGACCGTGGTCGTAGGTGGAGGCGCGGGTGACCGGGGAGTCGGCGGACAGATGGGTGCGCAGTTCGAGGGCCCGGTCCTCCCACAGGGCGGGCAGCGCCATGTAGCGGCGGGTGGTGTGCATGGGCAGGCCGAGGAAGACCAGCTCGACCCGGCGCCCGCCGTGGACGAGGGTGTCGACCTCGCCGTGCCGCCCGCCGGCCAGGGAGACCACCCGCTTGTGCCAGGGCGCGAACTTCTCCGCGCCGAGCGCTTCCGCGTACGCCTGCCGCAGCCCCTGGTGCCGGGCGGAGGAGTACGCGGCCTTGTCGGGCGGTGTCTCCGGCATGCCCTTGATCCAGTTCTTGCCGGTGTGCTCGCCCGCGGTGACGTACACGGAGACGAGCGGGACCCCGGCGTCGAGCAGCCGCTGGGTGTCGGGGTTCATGAAGTACAGGTCGTCGTCCGGGTGCGCGGCGAACTGCATGAGCAGCGCCCGGCCGGCGCTGTGCGCTATCGGGCGGCCGGGCGCCGGGTCGGCGGTGGCCGCGCTGCTCGGTGGCGCGGGTACGGTGCAGCCGGCGACGGCCGCGGCGACGGCGACCGATCCGGCGAGAACGGTGCGCCGCGCCACTCTTCTGTTGTCCACCGGTCGTCGATCCCCCGTGCGTGTGCGCAGCTCGTGTGCGTGTCGTGTGTCCGTGCGTCTGGCTAGACGGATTTTCGGTGACCGGGGTTCACGCGGACGCGGCGGTACCGCCGAGCGGGACGGTCGCCCTCACCCGCATGGGCCCGTCGCCGCGCCGGGCCAGCAGCACCAGCTCCTCGACCCGGACGCTCATCGTCCCCAGCAGCTCCTCGCACCGTGCCGCCAGGGCGGCGGGCTCACGGCTGCGGCCGAGCGACAGGTGCGGGGTGAAACCGCGGTCGTCGACGCACAGCGGGAACCGCTCCTCCAGTGCCTCCCGCATCCGCTGCCACGGCTCGGGGCCGGCCGCCGCCGGGTCGAGCCAGACGGTGGCGTCCGTACGGTGCCGGAACCAGCGCACCCCCTGGAGGCGGGCCCGGAACGGCGGGACGGTCCGCAGGGCGGCCGCGACCACCGGGATCGCCCGCAGGAAGTCGGCCTCGGCCACGAACCCGTAGACGACGTTGACGTGCGGCGGCCAGCGCCGGATCTGCCGGTCGTGGACGCGCCGGATGCTCTGGATCGGCTCCCACAGGCCGGGAGGCGGCAGCCATGCCAGGGCCGTCCGATAGGTGGGTGCGACGGCCAGCACATCGGCGTGGACCCGGCCCGCGGGTGACGCGTCGAGCCGGTCGAGCCCGCTCGTCCGGTCCCAGAGGAGCTCGCCGTCGGCCTCGAAGAAGAGTACGCGGTGCCAGGGGATGTCCCCGCCGGGCACGAAGTCCACCAGGTCGATCCGGGTCGGCCGGTCCGTTCCGCGCTCGGCGATGCCCATGACGAAGCGCTCGGCGTCGAGGCGCGGGTCCCACAGCACCCGGTGGTAGATCTCGTCGCTGGTGCGCATGCCCCGCCTCTGCCCGGGCCCCGCCGGTCACGAACGGATCGGTCACGAACAGATCAAGAGCCCTGGCCTGCCTCTTCCGCCCGTCGGGCGGCATGAGAACGTCCGGATCGCAACGTGCAGCACAGGGGTGGGGAACATGGACGACAAGCCGTCGGACAAGCCGTCGGTCTCCGACGCGGAATGGGCCGCGTTCGTCGAGGCCGCGCGCGAGCAGGGCCTCGGCACCGAGGAGCAGGATCGGGCGCTGCGCAAGGCCCGGCCGCCGAAGCGACCGAAGCCGCCGAAGCCGCCGAAGCGGCCCAAGGCGCCGAAGCGGCAGGAGCCGGCGGGCTGGCGCACCGGCCCCGCCTGGCAGGAGATGAACGGCCGCGCGACCCGTCGGCGCCGGGTCAAGGCGATCCTCGGCGTCTCGCTGGCGGCCGCGCTCGCCCTGGTCGCCGTACGGCCCCAGCTGGTCACCGGCCTCCTCCCGGACAGCGCCACCTCGGCCCTGCCGTCGAGCTGGACCGACCGCCCCGAGGACACCACGCCCCTCGCCGCCGAGACGGCCGCTCCGACGGCGGCCCCGGAGTACGTCGACCCCGACCGCCCGACCCTGAAGGAGCCCTTCCGCGGCTCCCCGGCCCTGCGCTGGGCCGACGGGGCCGCGGGAATCGTGCCGCCGGCGGCGAAGGCGACCGGCTGGATGTCGAAGTCGCAGGTCGAGGCCGCGCTGAAGCGCTCCAAGGACTTCCTGGTGGCGGCGAACCTGGATCCGGCGGTGCTGAGCGGGAAGCGACCGGTCAAGGCGATCGCCCTGCTCGATCCGAGGCAGGAGGACGTCCGGGGGAGCGTCGACCGCATGCTCGCCGCGCCGAGCGAGAAGCACAATCCGATCTGGCTGTTCAGCCGCTTCGATTCCGCCGAGGTGCGGATGGTCGGCGACGTGGTCAAGACGCGCGGCCACATGACGCTGGCCGAGGGGAAGCGGCCGGGGGAGGTGCTCGTCCGGGCCGACTACACCTTCGTGTACCCGGTGGTGAAGACCCGCCCGGGATCCGACGAGGTGGCGCGCTCCATCGTGCGCCGGCAGATGACCTTCGCCCTGTACGACCCGACCAGGATCCAGGCGACCCCGGGCAAGCTCTACGTGCTCCGTTGGGACGCGTCCGTGGGCAACGACGCCTGCTCCCGGCGCGCCACCGGGTTCCTGCATCCGGAGTTCAGCGAGGACTGGGCCACCCAGGCGCCCCGGAGCGGGCCCCACGTCGATCCGTACGACCGGAGCCGGGATCTCGACGAAGAGGCGAAGGCGTGCCACACGGTCACCCGTACCTGAGCCGCAGCACAGAACGACGAGCAGGAGTACGTACATGGGGTGGGACTACGACGGCTACGGCGCCGGGGGACAGAGACAGAGCCCCGGCGCCCGGATGGCCTCCGGGGCCCTCGGGATCGTCGTGGCCGTGGGCCTCGCGATCCTGGTGCTGCGGCCCGAGCTGATGCCGTGGCGGGACGCCGGGGACACGAGTCCGCTCGCCGTCGAGACCGAGCGGCCGTCCGTCGCGCCGTCGGAGGAGACCTTCCCGGACCGGCCGACGCTCCGGGAGCCGTTCAAGGGCTCCCCGGCGCTGCGCTGGGCGGACGGCGCGGCGGGGATCGAACCGCCCGCGGCGAAGGCGACCGGCTGGATGTCGAAGGCGCAGGTCGCCGAGGCGCTGAAGAAGTCCAAGCGGTTCCTGGTCGCGGCCAACCTGGACCCGGCGGTGATCAAGGGCGGAAAGCCCGCAG
Organism: Streptomyces sp. NPDC012769; assembly: GCF_042901205.1. Taxonomy (NCBI): domain Bacteria; kingdom Bacillati; phylum Actinomycetota; class Actinomycetes; order Kitasatosporales; family Streptomycetaceae; genus Streptomyces; species Streptomyces sp. NPDC012769. The sequence goes on from NZ_JBIBCP010000006.1 coordinate 348,201, forward strand.
CGGCGCTGGGGCTGCTCGACCCGAAGGACCCGGACACCCGGGAGGAGCTGGAGCGGTCCCTGGAGCTTCCGACGGAGGAGAACGACCCCACGGCGCTGTTCACCCGGTTCAGCCCGCACGACGTGCGGCAGGTCGGCACCGTGGTGAAGACCCGGGGCCGGATGACCGTGGAGAACGGCAGGGGCGAGGACGCCGGCCTGGTGCTGATCCGCGCCGACTACACCTTCGTCTACCCCGTGGTGAAGGCCCGCCCGGGCGCCGACGAGGTGGCCCGTACGATCGTCCGCCGCCAGGTCACGTTCGCGATAGCCGACCCGGCCAGGTACGTGGCGACCAGGGGCAGGCTGTTCCTGTACGAGTGGCAGGCGAACGTCGGCAACGACGACTGCGACGAGCCTCTGGACGGCTTCCTCCACCCCGTCTTCGACTCGGACCTGATGGCGGACCCCGACGCACCCTCGCCGACCGGTCCCGCCGTCGACCCGTACGACCGGAGCAAGGGCATCGACGAGCTGCCGCAGGAGTGCACCACCTCGTCCCGGACCTGATCACGCGGCCCGTCGAGGGGGGCGCGGCCGCTCACTGGGCGCGCCCCCGTGTGTACCCACGCGTGACGTGGGGTACAGTCTTCGACCCCGATTGGCGGCCGGTAGGTCCCGTATGGCAGACTGTCGGGGTTGCTCGGTTGAGTGCCGATGCTGCGCGCCTCCCGCCGGGAGGACCGGAAGCGAGTCCCACAGTACTCGTCGTCCCTTCTCAGGGGCGGACGTACGGGAATCTTCCGGGAAGTGTCAGCGGGGCGCCGACCAGGCACCCGGTGGGTGTTCCGCCCCCGGCTTCGCGGGTTTGTGGGCCCGCACCCCCTTGGTTGGGAAATCCTTCGGGACTTCTTCGTAGAGGGAGTGCGACACGCCCGACCGCGTGGGTCGGAGGAGGAGTCAAGAGAACCCCCGGGTTCCAGAGCGTTACGAGAGACAGGACTACTGAGTAGCCATGGCGGGACAGAAGATCCGCATCCGGCTCAAGGCCTACGACCACGAGGTCATCGACTCCTCGGCGAAGAAGATCGTCGAGACGGTGACGCGCACTGGTGCGTCGGTCGCGGGCCCGGTGCCGCTGCCCACTGAGAAGAACGTGTACTGCGTCATCAAGTCGCCGCACAAGTACAAGGACTCGCGCGAGCACTTCGAGATGCGCACGCACAAGCGCCTCATCGACATCCTCGACCCCACGCCGAAGACGGTTGACTCGCTCATGCGCCTCGACCTGCCGGCGGGCGTCGACATCGAGATCAAGCTCTGAGGTGACGCGCGAGATGGCTAAGAACATCAAGGGCATCCTGGGCGAGAAGCTCGGCATGACGCAGGTCTGGGACGAGAACAACCGGGTCGTCCCGGTGACCGTCGTCAAGGCCGGCCCGAATGTCGTGACCCAGGTGCGTACGAACGACATCGACGGCTACGAGTCGGTCCAGATCGCCTTCGGCGAGATCGACCCGCGCAAGGTGAACAAGCCCCTCAAGGGTCACTTCGCCAAGGCCGACGTCACCCCGCGCCGCCACCTGGTGGAGCTCCGCACCGCTGACGCCTCCGAGTACACGCTCGGCCAGGAGATCACCGCCGAGGTCTTCGAGGCCGGCGTGAAGGTCGACGTCACCGGCAAGAGCAAGGGCAAGGGCTTCGCCGGTGCCATGAAGCGCCACAACTTCCGTGGTGGCAAGGCGTCGCACGGTGCCCACCGCGTGCACCGCAAGCCCGGTTCGATCGGTGGCTGCGCCACCCCGGGCCGCGTCTTCAAGGGCATGCGCATGGCCGGCCGTATGGGCAACGAGCGCGTGACCACCCAGAACCTGACCGTTCACGCCGTTGACGCGGAGAAGGGCCTGCTCCTGATCAAGGGCGCGGTTCCTGGTCCGAACGGCGGCCTCGTCCTGGTCCGCACCGCGGCCAAGGGGGCCTGAGGATATGAGCACCATTGACATTCTGTCGCCCTCCGGCGACAAGACCGGGACCGTCGAGCTCCCGGCCGAGATCTTCGAGGCCAAGGTCAGCATCCCGCTGATCCACCAGGTCGTCGTCGCGCAGCTGGCCGCCGCCCGTCAGGGTACGCACAAGGTCAAGTCGCGTGGCGAGGTCCGCGGTGGTGGCCGGAAGCCGTACCGCCAGAAGGGCACCGGCCGCGCCCGTCAGGGTTCGACCCGCGCCCCGCAGTTCGCCGGTGGTGGCGTCGTGCACGGTCCCGTGCCGCGTGACTACTCGCAGCGGACCCCCAAGAAGATGAAGGCCGCCGCCCTCCGCGGTGCCCTCTCCGACCGGGCGAACCACTCCCGCATCCACGTCGTCACCGGCGTGGTCGAGGGTGGCATCTCCACCAAGGCCGCCAAGACGCTGTTCGGCAAGATCTCGGAGCGCAAGAACCTGCTCCTGGTCGTCGAGCGCTCCGACGAGGCCGCGTGGCTGTCCGCCCGCAACCTGCCCCAGGTGCACATCCTGGAGCCGGGCCAGCTGAACACGTACGACGTGATGCGATCCGACGACGTGGTCTTCACCCAGGCCGCCCTCGAGTCCTTCGTGTCTGGCCCCAAGGCCGTTGAGACCGAAGGGAGCGAGGCCTGATGTCCGAGGCCACGATCACCAGCAAGACCTTCACGGACCCGCGCGACGTCCTCGTCAAGCCGGTTGTCTCCGAGAAGAGCTACGCACTCCTTGACGAGAACAAGTACACGTTCATCGTCGCGCCCGGCGCCAACAAGACCCAGATCAAGCAGGCCGTCGAGGCGGTCTTCTCGGTCAAGGTCACCGGGGTCAACACGATCAACCGCCAGGGCAAGCGCAAGCGCACCCGCACCGGTTTCGGCAAGCGCGCCAACACCAAGCGCGCCATCGTGACCCTTGCCGAGGGCAACCGAATCGACATCTTCGGCGGCCCGACCGCCTGACGGCGGTCGAGTCGTCCGATATCGGACGAGGACTGAGAAATGGGTATCCGCAAGTACAAGCCGACGACGCCGGGCCGCCGTGGCTCCTCCGTCGCCGACTTCGTCGAGATCACGCGGTCCACGCCGGAGAAGTCGCTGGTCCGCCCCCTGCACAGCAAGGGCGGCCGTAACAACACCGGTCGTGTGACCGTCCGTCACCAGGGCGGTGGCCACAAGCGTGCCTACCGCGTGATCGACTTCCGTCGTCACGACAAGGACGGCGTGCCGGCCAAGGTCGCTCACATCGAGTACGACCCCAACCGCACCGCGCGCATCGCGCTGCTCCACTACGCGGACGGCGAGAAGCGCTACATCATCGCCCCGCGTGGTCTGGCGCAGGGTGACCGGGTGGAGAACGGCCCCACGGCCGACATCAAGCCCGGCAACAACCTGGCCCTCCGCAACATCCCGGTCGGTACCACGATCCACGCGATCGAGCTCCGTCCCGGCGGCGGCGCCAAGTTCGCCCGCTCCGCAGGTGCCTCCGTGCAGCTGCTCGCGAAGGAGGGCTCGATGGCCCACCTCCGCATGCCGTCGGGCGAGATCCGCCTGGTCGACGCCCGCTGCCGCGCCACCATCGGTGAGGTCGGCAACGCCGAGCAGTCGAACATCAACTGGGGTAAGGCCGGCCGTAAGCGCTGGCTGGGCGTTCGCCCGACCGTTCGCGGTGTGGCGATGAACCCGGTTGACCACCCGCACGGTGGTGGTGAGGGCAAGACCTCCGGTGGTCGCCACCCGGTGTCCCCGTGGGGCCAGAAGGAAGGCCGTACTCGTTCGCCCAAGAAGGCGTCGAACAAGTACATCGTCCGCCGCCGCAAGACGAACAAGAAGCGCTAGGAGCGGGTTTAGATGCCGCGCAGTCTCAAGAAGGGGCCCTTCGTCGACGACCACCTCATCAAGAAGGTGGACGCCCAGAACGAAGCCGGCACCAAGAACGTCATCAAGACCTGGTCCCGTCGCTCGATGATCGTCCCGGCCATGCTGGGCCACACGATCGCGGTGCACAACGGCAAGACCCACGTCCCGGTGTTCGTCACCGAGTCGATGGTCGGCCACAAGCTCGGCGAGTTCTCGCCGACGCGCACCTTCCGGGGTCACGTCAAGGAAGACCGGAAGTCGAAGCGCCGCTAAGGCGCGGATCGCAACAGACACGTAAGTAACTGGAAGGACAACCATGGAAGCCAGGGCCCAGGCGCGGTACATCCGCGTCACGCCCATGAAGGCCCGCCGCGTGGTGGACCTCATCCGTGGCATGGACGCCACGGAGGCCCAGGCCGTCCTGCGATTCGCCCCGCAGGCCGCCTCCGTGCCGGTCGGCAAGGTGCTTGACAGCGCCATCGCCAACGCCGCGCACAACTACGACCACACGGACGCCTCTTCGCTGTTCATCAGCGAGGCGTACGTCGACGAGGGCCCGACCCTGAAGCGGTTCCGTCCGCGTGCTCAGGGCCGTGCCTACCGGATCCGCAAGCGGACCAGCCACATCACCGTGGTCGTCAGCAGCAAGGAAGGAACCCGGTAATGGGCCAGAAGGTAAACCCGCACGGGTTCCGGCTCGGCATCACCACCGACTTCAAGTCGCGTTGGTACGCCGACAAGCTGTACAAGGACTACGTCAAGGAAGACGTCGCCATCCGTCGGATGCTGACGTCCGGCATGGAGCGCGCCGGCATCTCGAAGGTGGAGATCGAGCGCACCCGTGACCGTGTCCGCGTGGACATCCACACCGCTCGCCCGGGCATTGTCATCGGTCGCCGTGGCGCCGAGGCCGACAAGATCCGTGGCCAGCTCGAGAAGCTGACCGGCAAGCAGGTCCAGCTGAACATCCTCGAGGTCAAGAACCCCGAGGTCGACGCTCAGCTGGTGGCCCAGGCCGTCGCCGAGCAGCTGTCCTCCCGCGTCTCCTTCCGTCGGGCCATGCGCAAGAGCATGCAGTCCGCCATGAAGGCCGGCGCCAAGGGCATCAAGATCCAGTGTGGTGGCCGTCTCGGCGGCGCCGAGATGTCCCGCTCGGAGTTCTACCGCGAGGGTCGTGTGCCGCTGCACACGCTCCGCGCGAACGTCGAGTACGGCTTCTTCGAGGCCAAGACGACCTTCGGCCGCATCGGCGTGAAGGTCTGGATCTACAAGGGCGACGTCAAGAACATCGCCGAGGTCCGCGCCGAGAACGCCGCTGCCCGCGCCGGCAACCGCCCGGCCCGTGGCGGCGCTGACCGCCCGGCCGGCCGTGGTGGCCGCGGTGGCGAGCGTGGCGGTCGCGGTCGCAAGCCGCAGCAGGCTCAGGCTGCCGAGGCCCCCAAGGCCGAGGCTCCCGCCGCCGCTCCGGCTGCTGAGAGCACCGGAACGGAGGCCTGACCGAAATGCTGATCCCCCGTAGGGTCAAGCACCGCAAGCAGCACCACCCGAAGCGCAACGGTATGTCCAAGGGTGGCACGCAGGTTGCGTTCGGCGAGTACGGCATTCAGGCCCTCACCCCGGCCTACGTGACCAACCGCCAGATCGAGGCCGCGCGTATCGCGATGACCCGCCACATCAAGCGTGGCGGCAAGGTCTGGATCAACATCTACCCGGACCGCCCGCTCACGAAGAAGCCTGCCGAGACCCGCATGGGTTCCGGTAAGGGTTCTCCGGAGTGGTGGATCGCGAACGTCAAGCCCGGTCGGGTGATGTTCGAGCTGTCCTACCCGAACGAGAAGATCGCGCGTGAGGCTCTGACTCGTGCTGCTCACAAGCTGCCGATGAAGTGCAAGATCGTTAAGCGCGAGGCAGGTGAGCTGTGATGTCGGCCGGTACCAAGGCGTCCGAGCTGCGCGAGCTGGGCAACGAGGAGCTTGTCGCCAAGCTCCGCGAGGCCAAGGAAGAGCTGTTCAACCTCCGCTTCCAGGCGGCGACGGGCCAGCTCGAGAACCACGGTCGGCTCAAGTCCGTCCGTAAGGACATCGCCCGGATCTACACCCTGATGCGTGAGCGCGAGCTGGGCATCGAGACGGTGGAGAACGCCTGATGAGCGAGAACAACGTGACTGAGAAGACCGAGCGCAACGCCCGCAAGGTCCGTGAGGGCCTCGTCGTCAGCGACAAGATGGACAAGACCGTCGTCGTCGCTGTCGAGGACCGCGTCAAGCACGCGCTGTACGGCAAGGTCATCCGCCGTACGAACAAGCTCAAGGCTCACGACGAGCAGAACGCTGCCGGCGTCGGCGACCGCGTCCTCCTGATGGAGACCCGGAAGCTGTCGTCGACGAAGCACTGGCGCGTCGTCGAGATCCTCGAGAAGGCCAAGTAATCCCTCCTAGGGGGACCCCCTAGGAACAGTTCCGCCAGGCTCGGTGTGGGGACTCGCGTACGTGAGTCCCCCACCGGGAACCGGCAGACAATCAGGAGATAGACGTGATCCAGCAGGAGTCGCGACTTCGCGTCGCCGACAACACTGGTGCGAAGGAAATCCTTTGCATCCGTGTGCTCGGTGGCTCGGGTCGCCGCTACGCGGGCATCGGTGACGTCATCGTCGCCACCGTCAAGGACGCGATCCCCGGTGGCAACGTGAAGAAGGGTGACGTCGTCAAGGCGGTCATCGTTCGCACCGTGAAGGAGCGCCGCCGCCAGGACGGCTCGTACATCCGCTTCGACGAGAACGCCGCCGTCATTCTGAAGAACGACGGCGACCCTCGCGGCACCCGTATCTTCGGCCCGGTGGGCCGTGAGCTGCGCGAGAAGAAGTTCATGAAGATCATCTCGCTCGCGCCGGAGGTGCTGTAAGCATGAAGATCAAGAAGGGCGACCTGGTCCAGGTCATCACCGGCAAGGACAAGGGCAAGCAGGGCAAGGTCATCGCGGCCTTCCCCGCCGAGTCCCGCGTCCTGGTCGAGGGTGTCAACCGGGTCAAGAAGCACACCAAGGCCGGCCCGAACCAGGCCGGCGGCATCGTGACCACCGAGGCTCCGGTCCACGTCTCCAACGTCCAGCTGGTCGTGGAGAAGGACGGCAAGAAGGTCGTCACGCGTGTCGGTTTCCGCTTCGACGACGAGGGCAACAAGATCCGCGTTGCCAAGCGGACGGGTGAGGACATCTGATGGCTACCACCACTCCGCGTCTCAAGACGAAGTACCGCGAGGAGATCGCGGGCAAGCTGCGTGACGAGTTCAAGTACGAGAACGTCATGCAGATCCCCGGCCTCGTGAAGATCGTGGTCAACATGGGTGTCGGCGACGCCGCCCGTGACTCGAAGCTGATCGAGGGCGCGATCCGCGACCTCACCACGATCACCGGTCAGAAGCCGGCCGTCACCAAGGCCCGCAAGTCCATCGCGCAGTTCAAGCTGCGTGAGGGTCAGCCGATCGGTGCCCACGTCACGCTCCGTGGCGACCGCATGTGGGAGTTCCTGGACCGCACCCTGTCGCTCGCGCTGCCGCGCATCCGCGACTTCCGCGGCCTGTCCCCGAAGCAGTTCGACGGCCGTGGCAACTACACCTTCGGTCTCACGGAGCAGGTCATGTTCCACGAGATCGACCAGGACAAGATCGACCGCGTCCGGGGTATGGACATCACCGTGGTCACCACGGCGACCAACGACGACGAGGGCCGTGCCCTTCTGCGTCACCTCGGCTTCCCGTTCAAGGAGGCGTAAGCGAGATGGCGAAGAAGGCTCTCATCGCGAAGGCTGCCCGCAAGCCCAAGTTCGGTGTGCGTGCGTACACCCGCTGCCAGCGCTGCGGTCGCCCCCACTCCGTGTACCGCAAGTTCGGCCTGTGCCGCGTCTGCCTTCGTGAGATGGCTCACCGTGGCGAGCTGCCGGGCGTGACCAAGAGCTCCTGGTAATTCCCCCTCGCCCGTAGGGCGTTAGGGAACCACAGGAGTCTCTCGGTAAGCATTGGGTTGGCGGAGGCCCATCCCCGCATGGCTTAGGCTTGTGGGGTTGGGCGTCCGCCGCCCGTACGACTTACTACGCCGTAGGTCCACCGCACCGCACCCGCCCCGTCTCGGATCGGGGAGAGGGATGGTGCACCAGGAAACCCCGGCGAGAGAGGCCGAAGGCCAATTCATGACCATGACTGATCCGATCGCAGACATGCTCACGCGTCTGCGTAACGCGAACTCGGCGTACCACGACTCCGTGACGATGCCGCACAGCAAGATCAAGTCCCACATCGCGGAAATCCTCCAGCAGGAGGGCTTCATCACGGGCTGGAAGGTCGAGGACGCCGAGGTCGGCAAGAACCTCGTGCTCGACCTCAAGTTCGGTCCGAACCGTGAGCGCTCCATCGCGGGCATCAAGCGGATCTCGAAGCCGGGCCTCCGGGTTTACGCGAAGTCCACCAACCTGCCGAAGGTCCTCGGCGGCCTGGGCGTGGCGATCATCTCCACGTCCCACGGTCTCCTGACCGGCCAGCAGGCTCAGAAGAAGGGCGTGGGTGGGGAAGTCCTCGCCTACGTCTGGTAGTCGGGAACGGAGGAAAAGCCAATGTCGCGTATCGGCAAGCTCCCCATCACGGTTCCCGCCGGCGTGGACGTCACCATCGAGGGCCGCACGGTCACGGTCAAGGGTTCCAAGGGAACCCTGAGCCACACCGTCGCCGCGCCGATCGAGATCGTCAAGGGTGAGGACGGCGTTCTGAACGTCACCCGCCCCAACGACGAGCGTCAGAACAAGGCCCTTCACGGCCTGTCCCGCACGCTGGTGGCCAACATGATCACCGGTGTGACCCAGGGGTACACGAAGGCGCTCGAGATCAGCGGTGTCGGTTACCGCGTGGCCGCGAAGGGCTCCAACCTGGAGTTCCAGCTCGGCTACAGCCACCCGATCCTGGTGGAGGCCCCCGAGGGGATCTCCTTCAAGGTCGAGTCGCCGACCAAGTTCTCGGTCGAGGGCATCGACAAGCAGAAGGTCGGCGAGGTCGCCGCGAACATCCGCAAGCTTCGCAAGCCCGACCCGTACAAGGCCAAGGGCGTGAAGTACGCGGGCGAGGTCATCCGCCGCAAGGTCGGAAAGGCTGGTAAGTAAGCCATGGCATACGGTGTGAAGATCGCCAAGGGCGACGCTTACAAGCGCGCTGCCAAGGCGCGCCGTCACCTGCGCATCCGTAAGAGCGTTTCGGGTACGGCGGAGCGTCCGCGCCTCGTCGTGACGCGCTCCAACCGCGGTATCACCGCGCAGGTCATCGACGACCTGAAGGGCCACACCCTGGCGTCGGCGTCCCACCTGGACGCTTCGATCCGCGGTGGCGAGGGCGACAAGTCCTCGCAGGCCAAGCAGGTCGGCGCCCTGGTCGCCGAGCGCGCCAAGGCCGCCGGCGTCGAGGCCGTCGTGTTCGACCGTGGTGGCAACAGGTACGCCGGGCGCATTGCCGCTCTGGCTGACGCCGCCCGCGAAGCCGGGCTGAAGTTCTAAGCCCCGGTTCCGGGACTAACGGACGTAACAGAGAGAGGTATTCCAATGGCTGGACCCCAGCGCCGCGGTAGCGGTGCCGGTGGCGGCGAGCGGCGGGACCGGAAGGGCCGCGACGGTGGCGCTGCCGCCGCCGAGAAGACCGCGTACGTTGAGCGCGTAGTCGCGATCAACCGCGTCGCCAAGGTTGTCAAGGGTGGTCGTCGTTTCAGCTTCACCGCGCTGGTCGTGGTGGGCGACGGTGACGGCACCGTGGGTGTCGGTTACGGCAAGGCCAAGGAGGTGCCGGCCGCCATCGCCAAGGGTGTGGAGGAGGCCAAGAAGCACTTCTTCAAGGTCCCCCGTATCCAGGGCACCATCCCGCACCCGATCCAGGGTGAGAAGGCCGCGGGCGTCGTCCTGCTCAAGCCGGCTTCCCCCGGTACCGGTGTTATCGCCGGTGGCCCGGTGCGCGCCGTGCTCGAGTGCGCCGGCGTTCACGACATCCTGTCGAAGTCGCTCGGCTCCGACAACGCGATCAACATCGTGCACGCGACCGTGGAGGCCCTGAAGGGCCTGCAGCGTCCCGAGGAGATCGCGGCCCGCCGCGGTCTGCCCCTCGAGGACGTCGCCCCCGCGGCTCTGCTCCGTGCGCGTGCCGGGGCGGGTGCGTAATGGCTCGCCTCAAGATCACGCAGACGAAGTCGTACATCGGCAGCAAGCAGAACCACCGCGACACGCTGCGTTCGCTCGGGCTCAAGCGCCTGAACGACGTGGTCGTCAAGGAGGACCGCCCCGAGTTCCGCGGAATGGTGCACACCGTCCGCCACCTCGTGACGGTCGAGGAGGTCGACTGACATGGCGGAGAACAACCCGCTGAAGGTCCACAACCTCCGTCCCGCCCCGGGCGCCAAGACCGCCAAGACCCGTGTGGGTCGTGGTGAGGCGTCGAAGGGTAAGACGGCCGGTCGTGGTACGAAGGGCACGAAGGCCCGTTACCAGGTTCCGGAGCGCTTCGAGGGTGGGCAGATGCCCCTCCACATGCGCCTCCCGAAGCTGAAGGGCTTCAAGAACCCCTTCCGCACCGAGTACCAGGTCGTGAACCTGGACAAGCTGGCCGCGCTCTACCCGCAGGGTGGCGAGGTCACGGTGGCCGATCTGGTCGCCAAGGGCGCGGTGCGCAAGAACCAGCTCGTCAAGGTCCTGGGCCAGGGCGAGATCACCGTGGCGCTGCAGGTGACGGTCGACGCCGTCTCCGGCTCCGCCAAGGAGAAGATCGCCGCCGCCGGCGGCACCGTCACCGAGCTCGTCTGAGACGACTCGATGGCCTGAACATCCCACCGGGGATGCCTCTCAAAAGGGGCATCCCCGGTTGGTCGTTCCTAGGGGGCCATGGTCGCCGGTAAGGTGGCGTCCACTGTCTAGAGTGCGTGCGGTATGCCCGCGGGTGCTCGAGACGGCAACTCTCATCGTCGAACCTCAAGACCGTCACCTCTGACGCACGTGCGCGGGGGTCGCAGGAGGCACCGTGCTCACCGCGTTCGCCCGGGCGTTCAAGACGCCCGACCTGCGCAAGAAGCTGCTCTTCACGCTCGGCATCATCGTGCTGTACCGGCTCGGGGCACACATCCCCGTCCCCGGTGTCAGCTACGAGGCCGTCCAGCAGTGTGTGGATCAGGCGAGCCAGGGCAACAACAGCCTGTTCGGCCTGGTCAACATGTTCAGTGGCGGGGCGCTGCTCCAGATCACCATCTTCGCGCTCGGCATCATGCCGTACATCACGGCGAGCATCATCCTGCAGCTGCTGACCGTCGTGATCCCCCGCCTGGAAGCCCTGAAGAAGGAGGGGCAGTCCGGCACCGCCAAGATCACGCAGTACACGCGTTATCTGACGGTCGCCCTCGCCATCCTCCAGGGCACCGGCCTCGTCGCCACCGCCCGCACCGGCGCGCTCTTCAGCGGCTGCACGGTCGCGAACCAGGTCGTCCCGGACCAGTCGATCTTCGTCACCGTCACCATGGTCATCACCATGACCGCGGGCACCGCCGTCACCATGTGGCTCGGTGAGCTCATCACCGACCGTGGCATCGGCCAGGGCATGTCGATCCTCATGTTCATCTCGATCGCCGCCGGCTTCCCCGGCGCCCTGTGGGCCATCAAGGAGAGCGGCAAGCTCGCCAAGGGCTGGATCGAGTTCGGCACCGTCATCCTCATCGGCTTCGTCATGGTGGCCCTCGTCGTCTTCGTCGAGCAGGCCCAGCGCCGCATCCCGGTGCAGTACGCGAAGCGGATGATCGGCCGCAGGTCGTACGGCGGTACGTCCACTTACATCCCGTTGAAGGTGAACCAGGCAGGTGTGATTCCTGTCATCTTCGCGTCGTCGCTGCTCTACATCCCGGCACTCATCTCGCAGTTCTCGAACAGCACCTCCGGCTGGAAGACCTGGATCGAAGCCCACTTCGTCAAGGGTGACCACCCCTACTACATCGCCACGTACTTCCTTCTGATCGTGTTCTTCGCCTTCTTCTACGTGGCGATCTCGTTCAACCCCGAGGAAGTCGCCGACAACATGAAGAAGTATGGTGGCTTCATCCCGGGTATCCGGGCTGGTCGACCTACTGCCGAGTACCTGAGCTACGTGCTCAACCGGATCACTTGGCCGGGCTCGCTGTATCTGGGTCTGATCGCTCTTGTGCCGACGATGGCGTTGGCAGGCTTCGGTGGCGCCAATGCCAACTTCCCGTTCGGCGGGACGAGCATCCTCATCATCGTGGGCGTGGGGCTCGAGACCGTGAAGCAGATCGAGAGCCAGCTCCAGCAGCGCAATTACGAAGGGTTCCTCCGCTGATGCGAATCGTCCTCGTCGGACCGCCCGGGGCCGGCAAGGGAACGCAGGCCGCGTTCCTTGCCAAGAACCTGGACATCCCGCACATCTCCACGGGCGACCTGTTCCGTGCCAACATCTCGCAGGGCACGGAGCTGGGGCGCAAGGCGAAGGCGTTCATGGACGCCGGTGACCTCGTACCGGACGAGGTGACCATCGGGATGGCCAAGGACCGCATGGAGCAGGACGACGCCGCCAACGGCTTCCTGCTCGACGGGTTCCCGCGCAACGTGGCCCAGGCCGAGGCTCTGGATGTGGTCCTCAAGGCCGAGGACATGCAGCTGGACGCGGTCCTGGACCTGGAGGTCCCCGAGGACGAGGTCGTGAAGCGGATCGCGGGCCGCCGCATCTGCCGCAACGACTCCTCGCACGTGTTCCACGTGACGTACAACGCTCCGAAGGCCGAGGGCGTCTGCGACGTCTGCGGCGGCGAGCTGTTCCAGCGCGACGACGACTCCGAGGAGACCGTCCGCCGGCGCCTGGAGGTCTACCACACGCAGACCGAGCCGATCATCGACTACTACCGGGCGCAGAACCTGGTCGTGACGATCTCGGCGCTCGGCAAGGTGGACGAGGTCACGGCGCGTGCGATGGCCGCGCTGAAGAAGTAACCCACGGTTGGTGCGATACGGCCGCGGTGCCCGGGAAGGGCGCCGCGGCCGTATCGTTGTTCTGACCCCGTACACGCAAGGAAAGGCCCTCGCCACGATGGTGCAGATCAAGACCCCCGAGCAGATCGCGAAGATGCGCGAGGCGGGGCTGGTCGTCGCGGCCATCCACGCGGCGACGCGCGAGGCGGCGGTGCCGGGGGCGACCACCCGGGATCTGGACGAGGTCGCCCGCAAGGTGATCGCCGACCACGGCGCGAAGTCGAACTTCCTCGGGTACGGCGGCTTCCCCGCCACCATCTGCACCTCGGTGAACGAGGTCGTCGTCCACGGCATCCCGGACGAGAAGACCGTCCTCAAGGACGGCGACATCATCTCCATTGACTGCGGCGCCATCGTCGACGGCTGGCACGGCGACGCGGCGTACACGGCCTTCGTGGGCACCGGCCACGCGCCGGAGCTGGTCGAGCTGTCACGGGTGACGGAGGAGTCGATGTGGGCCGGCATCGCGGCGATGCGGCTCGGCAACCGCCTGGTCGACATCTCCAAGGCGATCGAGACGTACATCAAGCGCCAGCCGCGCCCGGCGGTCGGTGACCACAGCCTGGGCCGCTACGGGATCATCGAGGACTACGGCGGCCACGGCATCGGCACCGAGATGCACATGGACCCGCACCTGCTGAACTACGTCTCCCGCAAGCGCGGCAAGGGCCCGAAGCTGGTCCCCGGCTTCTGCCTGGCCATCGAGCCCATGGTCTCCCTCGGCACCCCGAAGACCGAGGTCCTCGCCGACGACTGGACCGTCATCACCACCGACGGCACCTGGTCCTCCCACTGGGAACACAGCGTCGCCCTCACCGAGGCCGGCCCCCTGGTCCTGACGGCGGTCGACGGCGGCAAGGCGAAGCTCGCGGAGCTGGGCGTCGAGGCGGCGCCGGACCCGCTGGCGTAGATGGCCCGGATCCGCTGGCGTAGCGGGGCGCCCCGGCGCGGCGGCCGGTCCGCGGAGGCCCCGCCGCCGGCTCGCCCCGGGGCGCCCCGGCGGCGTAACGATCTCCCTCGGTGGGCACACTTCCCGGATTCGTCTTTTCCAGGTGCCTGACGTAGACTGATGCGTCGGCTCTCGTGTACCCGTGTGTCCGCATGCGGTGGCGAGAGTCGATCAAGGTAGCCGATTCGAAAGGCGAAGCGTGGCCAAGAAGCAAGGTGCCATCGAAATCGAGGGCACCGTGATCGAGTCCCTCCCGAACGCCATGTTCAAGGTGGAGCTCCAGAACGGTCACAAGGTCCTCGCGCACATCTCCGGCAAGATGCGGATGCACTACATCCGTATCCTCCCGGACGACCGGGTCGTCGTGGAGCTGTCTCCGTACGACCTGACGCGTGGCCGGATCGTCTACCGGTACAAGTAGATCTTGCCCGCACCCCGCCTCCGCGCGCGGGTGGTGGCACTGACCCGGAGAACCTCACATCCCATGAAGGTCAAGCCGAGCGTCAAGAAGATCTGCGACAAGTGCAAGGTGATCCGCCGCCACGGCCGGGTCATGGTCATCTGCGACAACCTGCGCCACAAGCAGCGCCAGGGCTGACGCACGCCGACCTACCTGCATCTCGCAGTTTCTTCGCGCGACGCATAGCGATACGTACATACGCAGAACCCGCCCAGCCCGTTCAGGGTCGGCGACACCTCCGGCGGGGGCCGGGGACCCGATTCGTACCTCGTACGGCGGTCGGGAGCGGTTCTGCGGCAGACCCCCGAGAACACAGGAGCCATTGAATGGCACGCGTTTCCGGTGTTGACATCCCGCGTGAAAAGCGTGTGGTGGTCGCACTCACCTACGTCTTCGGTATCGGGCGCACCCGGTCCGAGGAGATCCTCGCCGCTACCGGCGTGAACCCGTCCACCCGTGTCCGCGACCTCGGCGAGGACGACCTCGTCAAGATCCGCGAGTACGTGGACGCCAACCTCCAGACCGAGGGTGACCTCCGCCGCGAGATCGCGGCCGACATCCGCCGCAAGGTCGAGATCGGCTGCTACCAGGGTCTGCGTCACCGTCGTGGCCTGCCCGTCCGCGGTCAGCGCACCAGCACGAACGCTCGTACCCGCAAGGGCCCGCGTCGCGCCATCGCCGGCAAGAAGAAGCCGGGCAAGAAGTAGTCCACAGCGGACACCTGTCCACGGTCTTCGCTGTAGGACCGACCACCTCCCGTAGGAGAAAATAGATGCCCCCCAAGGGACGTCAGGGCGCCGTCAAGAAGGTGCGCCGCAAGGAAAAGAAGAACGTCGCTCACGGCCACGCGCACATCAAGAGCACGTTCAACAACACGATCGTCTCGATCACGGACCCCTCGGGCAACGTGATCTCCTGGGCCTCCGCCGGCCACGTCGGCTTCAAGGGCTCGCGCAAGTCCACCCCCTTCGCCGCGCAGATGGCCGCCGAGTCGGCCGCCCGCCGCGCGCAGGAGCACGGCATGCGCAAGGTCGACGTCTTCGTCAAGGGTCCCGGCTCCGGCCGTGAGACCGCGATCCGCTCCCTCCAGGCCACCGGCCTCGAGGTCGGCTCGATCCAGGACGTCACCCCCACCCCGCACAACGGCTGCCGCCCGCCGAAGCGCCGCCGCGTCTGACGCAGCGACGCCTGTGCGTCTTTGAGTGTCCGGGCGGTACGGCTCCGAAAGGGGCCGTGCCGCCCGTACCCTTGCAGTACCTGTAGGACGTCAAATAGTGGGCGTCCACGACTGAAGGAACACAGACATGCTTATCGCTCAGCGTCCTTCGCTGACCGAAGAGGTCGTCGACGAGTTCCGCTCCCGGTTCGTCATCGAGCCGCTGGAGCCGGGCTTCGGCTACACCCTCGGCAACTCCCTCCGCCGCACCCTCCTGTCGTCGATCCCCGGCGCTGCTGTCACCAGCATCCGCATCGACGGCGTCCTGCACGAGTTCACCACCGTGCCGGGCGTCAAGGAGGACGTCACCGACCTCATCCTGAACATCAAGCAGCTGGTCGTCTCCTCGGAGCACGACGAGCCGGTCGTGATGTACCTGCGCAAGCAGGGCCCGGGTCTGGTCACCGCCGCCGACATCGCGCCCCCGGCCGGTGTCGAGGTGCACAACCCCGACCTCGTGCTCGCCACGCTCAACGGCAAGGGCAAGCTGGAGATGGAGCTGACCGTCGAGCGCGGTCGCGGCTACGTCTCCGCCGTGCAGAACAAGCAGGTGGGCCAGGAGATCGGCCGTATCCCGGTCGACTCCATCTACTCGCCGGTTCTCAAGGTCACCTACAAGGTCGAGGCGACCCGAGTCGAGCAGCGCACCGACTTCGACAAGCTGATCGTCGACGTCGAGACCAAGCAGGCCATGCGCCCGCGTGACGCCATGGCGTCCGCCGGCAAGACCCTGGTCGAGCTGTTCGGTCTGGCCCGCGAGCTCAACATCGACGCCGAGGGCATCGACATGGGCCCGTCCCCGACGGACGCCGCCCTCGCCGCCGACCTGGCGCTGCCGATCGAGGAGCTGGAGCTCACCGTTCGGTCCTACAACTGCCTCAAGCGTGAGGGCATCCACTCCGTGGGTGAGCTCGTGGCGCGCTCCGAGGCCGACCTGCTCGACATCCGCAACTTCGGTGCGAAGTCGATCGACGAGGTCAAGGCGAAGCTGGCCGGCATGGGCCTGGCCCTCAAGGACAGCCCGCCCGGATTCGACCCGACCGCCGCCGCCGACGCCTTCGGCGCCGACGACGACGCGGACGCGGGCTTCGTCGAGACCGAGCAGTACTGATAGCTGCCCGTAGGCATCCGCCTGCGGGGCCCTGACACCGGTACCTGATACGGCCGGTGCAGATCTCAAGGAGAAACACCATGCCGCGTCCCGCTAAGGGCGCCCGCCTCGGCGGCTCCGCCGCGCACGAGAAGCTGCTCCTCGCCAACCTGGCGAAGTCGCTCTTCGAGCACGGCCGCATCACCACGACCGAGGCCAAGGCCCGCCGCCTGCGTCCGGTCGCCGAGCGCCTGATCACCAAGGCGAAGAAGGGCGACATCCACAACCGTCGCCTGGTGCTGCAGACGATCACGGACAAGGGCATCGTCCACACGCTCTTCACCGAGATCGCTCCGCGCTACGCCGAGCGTCCGGGTGGCTACACCCGCATCACCAAGATCGGCAACCGTCGTGGCGACAACGCCCCGATGGCCGTGATCGAGCTGGTCGAGGGCGAGATCGCCAAGAAGGCGACCGTCGCCGAGGCCGAGGCCGCCACCAAGCGCGCCGTCAAGGAGGCCGACGAGGCCCCCAAGGCCGAGGAGACCAAGGCCGAGGACGCGCAGGACGCCTGAGCGTTCTGACGTTCCCGTCTCGTGTGCGGGCCCGCATCCCCAGGGGTGCGGGCCCGTTCCCGTGTGTTTGAGAGGATTTACGGCGTGACTGACCAGCGTGACGACGTGCGGCCCGGCTTTGTACGCGTACGGCTCGACCTGTCGTACGACGGCAAGGACTTCTCCGGCTGGGCCAAGCAGGCCCGCGGGCAGCGGACCGTCCAGGGCGAGATCGAGGACGCCCTGCGCACCGTCACCCGCTCCCAGGAGACGTACGAGCTGACCGTCGCCGGCCGCACCGACGCCGGTGTGCACGCCCGCGGCCAGGTCGCGCACGTCGACCTGCCGGTGACCCTGTGGGAGGAGCACCGCGAGAAGCTGCTCAGGCGGCTCGCCGGGCGACTCCCGCACGACGTGCGGGTGTGGAGCGTGGCCGAGGCGCCCGCGGGCTTCAACGCCCGTTTCTCGGCGATCTGGCGCCGCTACGCCTACCGGGTCACCGACCACCCCGGCGGGGTGGACCCGCTGCTGCGCGGACACGTCCTGTGGCACGACTGGGCGCTCGACATGGACGCCATGAACGCCGCCGCCGAGCGGCTCGTCGGCGAGCACGACTTCGCCGCCTACTGCAAGAAGCGCGACGGCGCCACCACCATCCGCACCCTCCAGGAGCTGCGCTGGCGGCGCCGCCCCGACGGCATCCTGGAGGCCACGGTCAAGGCCGACGCCTTCTGCCACAACATGGTCCGCTCGCTGGTCGGCGCCCTGCTGTTCGTCGGCGACGGCCACCGGCCGGTGGAGTGGCCGGGCAAGGTGCTGGCCGCGGGCGTACGGGACTCGGCCGTCCACGTCGTCCGGCCGCACGGCCTCACCCTCGAGGAGGTCGGCTACCCCGCCGACGACCAGCTCGCCGCCCGCAGCCGCGAGGCCCGCAACAAGCGGTCACTTCCCGGGAGCGCCGGCTGCTGCTGAGGTCACTCGCCGGGGGCGCCGGCTGCTGTTGAGGCCTGGGCGCGGCCGCGGGCGTAGATCTGGGCTGTCCTTCTCGACGCAGCCCTCGCGGGCTCGGCGCCTGGGCGCCTCACAAGCTTCGGCCTGCTGCGGCGGACTCCGTCCGCCGGGCGGTGGCCCTGCCGCCGCCGCAGCCGGGAGGCCCGCAACAAGCGGTCACTCGCCGGGGGCGCCGGCTGCTGTTGAGGCCTGGGCGCGGCCGCGGGCGTAGATCTGGTTGAAGGAGAAGGTGCCGAGGTCGTCGGCGGTCTGGAAGACGGGCTGGTCGGCCGTGGTGACCTTCTTGCCATTGGTGAAGCCGGTCTGGGTCAGGTACACGTAGCGGCCGATCGAGTTGGTGCGCCGCAGGCACACCGTCTTGCGGCAGAAGTCGCCGACGCCCGCGCCGGCGAGCGGTGCGATGCCGCCGCTCGCCTGCTTCTTCGCCTTCGTGGCCTGCTCGTCGGTGGGGAAGACGGCGATGCCGACGGTGACGGCGACGCCGTCCTTCACATAGGTGGCGCGGATCACCCGCGTGCAGCCGTTGTTCTTCAGGACCTGGCCGAGGCCGCCCTGGGAGACCGCCGCGCAGTTGTTCGTGGAGGAGGTCGCGCCCTTCTGGTAGGCGCGGCCGTTCATGGTCAGCTTCTTGCCCGGGAAGAGGCCCTCGGCGCTCAGCGGCGCCTTGTCCTTCTTCGCGTCGGAGATGAAGTCCATCGGGTCCGGCGGCGGCAGCGGGGCGACCGAGGAGAACGTGGGCGCGGGGCTCGCGGTGTCGGTCGGGGCGGCGGAGCCGGTCGCGGTGGGGCCGCCGTTCTTCGCCTGGTCGTTGCTCTTGTTGGTGGCGACGACGGCGGTGGCGACGACCGCTCCCACGGCGAGTGCGGCGACGGCCGCGCCGCCGATCATCAGCCAGCGCTTGCGCTTGCCCCGGGCCTCGGAGGCCTCGGCGAGGGCGCCCCAGTCGGGGGTGTGGGCGGCCTGGGCGCCCGGGAACGGGTCCGGCTGCTGCTGCCCGTACGCCGGCTGCTGCGGCGGTGGATACCCGTATCCGTACGGCTGCTGCTGCGGGTAGCCGTACCCGTACCCCTGCTGTCCCTGCTGCTCGCCGCCCGGCTGCGGTCCCCCAAAGCTCATGCCGCGCATCCTAATCCGCTTGGGATCCCGGGCCGGCGGCGGTGACAATGCCCTCCATGGGACATGTCGAAGCCGCGCACCTCGAGTACTACCTGCCGGACGGGAGGGTGCTCCTGGGCGACGCCTCCTTCCGGGTCGGCGAGGGCGCCGTGGTCGCCCTGGTCGGCGCGAACGGGGCGGGCAAGACGACCCTGCTCCGGCTGATCTCGGGGGAGCTCCAGCCGCACGGCGGCACCGTCACCGTCAGCGGCGGCCTCGGCGTGATGCCGCAGTTCATCGGCTCGGTGCGGGACGAGTCCACCGTCCGTGACCTGCTGGTGTCCGTCGCCCCGGCGCGCATCCGCCAGGCCGCGAAGGCGGTCGACGAGGCCGAGCACCGGATCATGACGGTCGACGACGAGGCCGCGCAGATGGCGTACGCGCAGGCGCTGAGCGACTGGGCCGAGGTGCAGGGGTACGAGTTCGAGACCCTGTGGGACATGTGCACCATGGCCGCGATGGGCGTGCCGTACGACAAGGCGCAGTTCCGGCAGGTGCGCACGCTCAGCGGCGGCGAGCAGAAGCGGCTGGTCCTGGAGTACCTGCTGCGCGGGACCGACGAGGTGCTGCTGCTCGACGAGCCGGACAACTATCTGGACGTGCCCGGCAAGCGGTGGCTGGAGGAGCGGCTGCGGGAGACCCGCAAGACCGTGCTGTTCATCTCCCACGACCGGGAGCTGCTCGCCCGTGCGGCGCAGAAGATCGTGGCCGTGGAGCCTGGCCCGGCCGGGTCGGACGTGTGGGTCCACGGCGGCGGCTTCGACACCTTCCACGAGGCGCGGCGGGAGCGGTTCGCCCGCTTCGAGGAGCTGAAGCGTCGCTGGGAGGAGAAGCACGCGCAGCTGAAGAAGCTGGTGGTCACGCTGCGGCAGGCGGCCGCGGTCAGCCACGAGATGGCCTCGCGGTACGCGGCGGCGCAGACCCGGCTGCGGAAGTTCGAGGAGGCCGGTCCGCCGCCGGAGCCGCCGCGCGAGCAGGACATCCGGATGCGGCTGCGCGGCGGCCGGACCGGGGTCCGGGCGGTGACCTGCGAGAACCTGGAGCTCACTGGGCTGATGAAGCCGTTCTCCCTGGAGATCTTCTACGGGGAGCGGGTGGCCGTGCTCGGCTCGAACGGGTCCGGCAAGTCGCACTTCCTGCGGCTGCTGGCCGGCGACGGGAGCGTGGCCCACACGGGCACGTGGAAGCTGGGCGCCCGGGTGGTGCCCGGCCACTTCGCCCAGACCCACGCCCACCCCGAGCTCTTCGGCCGGTCACTGGTGGACATCCTGTGGACCGAGCACGCCAAGGACCGGGGCGGGGCGATGTCGGTGCTGCGGCGCTACGAGCTGGAGCGCCAGGGCGACCAGCCCTTCGAGAAGCTCTCCGGCGGCCAGCAGGCCCGCTTCCAGATCCTCCTCCTGGAGCTGGCCGGCACGACCGCCCTCCTCCTGGACGAGCCGACGGACAACCTGGACCTGGAGTCGGCGGAGGCCCTCCAGGACGGCCTGGAGTCCTACGACGGCACGGTCCTGGCCGTCACCCACGACCGCTGGTTCGCGAAGAGCTTCGACCGCTACCTGGTCTTCGGCTCGGACGGTGTGGTCCGGGAGACGCCGGAGCCCGTGTGGGACGAGCGGCGGGTGGAGCGCGCGCGGTGACCTGGGGCCGGGGGCCTGGGGTCTGAGGCCCGGGGCCGGGGCCCGAGGGCTCCCGGCATTTTGACCGGCCGGGGGTGGCGCGGGTACCGTAGCCGTTTGTTATGCGTATCGGCTTCGTCGTTCTCACGCGAAGGGGCCCTACGCAGGTTCCCTGGAGCAGTTACCAGTGGCTCGCATACGGGCGGTGTCCCGGCAGTGTGGGCCCCAGCTGCATGATCGCTTCAGGTGTGTCTGGACTCCATCCACTGAAGAAGCGAAGGCTACGAAGTGCGTACGTACAGCCCCAAGCCCGGCGATGTCACTCGCCAGTGGCACATCATCGACGCGCGGGACATCGTCCTGGGCCGTCTGGCGACGACGGCTGCGAACCTCCTGCGAGGCAAGCACAAGCCCGTCTACGCGCCGCACATGGACATGGGCGACTTCGTCATCATCATCAACGCTGACAAGGTCCACCTGTCCGGCAACAAGAAGACCCAGAAGATGGCCTACCGCCACTCTGGCTACCCGGGTGGTCTGCGCTCCGTCCGTTACGACGAGCTGCTGGACAAGAACCCCGAGAAGGCCGTCGAGAAGGCCGTCAAGGGCATGCTCCCGAAGAACACCCTGGGCCGTCAGATGATCTCGAAGCTCAAGGTCTACGCGGGTGAGAACCACCCGCACGCTGCTCAGCAGCCGGTCCCGTTCGAGATCACCCAGGTCGCGCAGTAATTCCGGCCACCCCCTAAGAACGAAAGAAATCTGAGGAGCATCGTGGCCGAGACCACCCCCGAGACCCCCGTCGACGAGTTCGAGGGCGTCGAGGAGTACACCACCGAGACCGAGACCGTCGAGGGCGACTACACCTCCGAGTCCCTCGCGTCCCGCTTCGGCGACCCGCAGCCGGCCGCCGGCCTGGGCCGTCGCAAGAACGCCATCGCCCGCGTCCGGATCGTTCCGGGCACCGGCAAGTGGAAGATCAACGGTCGCACCCTCGAGGACTACTTCCCGAACAAGGTGCACCAGCAGGAAGTCAACGAGCCCTTCAAGGTGCTCGAGCTCGACAACCGCTACGACGTCATCGCCCGCATCGCGGGTGGCGGCGTCTCCGGCCAGGCCGGCGCCCTGCGCCTCGGCGTGGCCCGCGCCCTCAACGAGGCGGACGTGGAGAACAACCGCGGCCCGCTGAAGAAGGCCGGCTTCCTCTCCCGCGACGACCGTGCGGTCGAGCGCAAGAAGGCCGGTCTCAAGAAGGCCCGCAAGGCCCCGCAGTACAGCAAGCGCTAATCGCCTGCTCGGTCTGCTTGGTCCGTACGCCCCGGCGGCACTGCTCGTGCTGCCGGGGCGTACGGCTTTTTCACATCTTGCTTTCATAATCTTGAGCACACCCTGGACGTCCCCTCGGGCATCGCACGTGCAGGGGATCGCATTTCGGAGCAATCTCGGAGGACAGCTGTGGGACGACTCTTCGGCACGGACGGGGTACGCGGCGTGGCCAACGCGGACCTGACGGCGGAGCTGGCGCTCGGCCTGTCGGTCGCGGCCGCGCACGTGCTCGCCGAGGCGGGCACCTTCGAAGGGCATCGGCCGACCGCTGTGGTGGGGCGCGACCCGCGCGCCTCGGGAGAGTTCCTGGAAGCCGCCGTCGTGGCGGGCCTCGCCAGCGCCGGTGTGGACGTGCTGCGCGTCGGCGTGCTGCCCACCCCGGCCGTGGCGTACCTCACCGGCGCGCTCGGCGCCGACCTCGGCGTGATGCTGTCCGCCTCGCACAACGCCATGCCGGACAACGGGATCAAGTTCTTCGCCCGCGGCGGCCACAAGCTCGCCGACGAGCTGGAGGACCGCATCGAGGCCGTCTACGAGGAGCACCGCACCGGCGCCCCCTGGGACCGGCCCACCGGCGCGGGCGTCGGCCGGGTCCGTGACTACGACGAGGGCTTCGACAAATACGTCGCCCATCTGATCGCCGTCCTCCCCAACCGGCTCGACGGGCTGAAGATCGTCCTCGACGAGGCCCACGGCGCCGCCGCCCGCGTCTCGCCCGAGGCCTTCGCCCGGGCCGGCGCCCAGGTCGTCACCATCGGCGCCCAGCCCGACGGCCTCAACATCAACGACGGCTGCGGCTCCACCCACCTCGGCCTGCTGAAGGCCGCCGTCGTCGAGCACGGCGCCGACTTCGGCATCGCCCACGACGGCGACGCCGACCGCTGCCTGGCCGTGGACCACCGCGGCGAGGAGGTCGACGGCGACCAGATCCTCGCGGTGCTCGCCCTCGCCATGCGCGAGGCCGGGACGCTGCGCGGCGACACGGTCGTCGCCACCGTCATGTCGAACCTCGGTTTCAAGCTGGCGATGGAGCGCGAGGGGCTCTCGCTGGTGCAGACCGCGGTCGGCGACCGCTACGTCCTGGAGTCCATGAAGGAGCACGGCTACGCCCTCGGCGGCGAGCAGTCCGGCCACGTCATCGTGCTCGACCACGCCACCACCGGCGACGGCACCCTGACCGGTCTGATGCTGGCGGCCCGGGTCGCCGCCACCGGCAGGTCCCTCGCCGAGCTCGCCGCGGTCATGGAGCGCCTGCCGCAGGTCCTGGTCAACGTGCCGGACGTGGACAAGTCCCGGGTCGGCACCTCCGCCGAGCTGGCCCACGCCGTCGCCGAGGCCGAGCGCGAGCTGGGCTCCACGGGCCGTGTGCTGCTGCGCCCCTCGGGCACCGAGCCGCTGGTGCGGGTCATGGTCGAGGCGGCCGACATCGAGCAGGCCCGGTCGGTGGCCGGGCAGCTCGCCGACGTCGTGAAGTCGGCGCTCGGACAGACCGGCTGACACGCGGCCAGCCCCGACGGCGTCTCCGCCGGGCGGCCGGGCGGCCGGGGCGGGCTGATGCGCTGACGCGCGCGCGGGCCGGATGACGACCCGTCGGCCCCCTTCCCTCGCGGAAGGGGGCCGACGGCGTCTCACGCCTTGCGGTTGCTCCGCAGCCAGTGGCCGCGCTGGGTGCGCCACAGCAGCTTCTGGGCGAAGAGGGTCACGGTGCCGGCGAGGACGATGCCCAGCAGATTGAGCAGCAGCTGCTCGACCGAGCCCCACATCTGCCCGAACTCGCCGTACGAGAGCGCCACGGCCGCGTTCGCGGCGGCCGGGACCGTCGTCACGGAGATCGCGACGCCGATCAGCGCCCCGGACTTCGTCGAGGTCAGCGACAGCGTGCCGGCCGCGCCGGCGAGCAGGGCGACGACGAAGGAGAACGGGTCCGGCTGCCAGATGAAGCCGGTGTTGGGGCGGTCGCCGTCCAGCAGATCGCGGCTGAACAGGTCGAGCCCGTCCATGCACACGCTGAACACGGTCGTCGCGCAGATCGCCGCCGCGAAGCCGACGAGCAGCGCGGTGAGCGAGCGCAGCACCAGTCTCGGGGCGCGCCGCACGATCCCCGTACAGACGCCGGCGAGCGGGCCGAACTCCGGGCCGACCGCCATCGCGCCCACGATCAGGACCGCGTTGTCGAGGACGACACCGCAGGCCGCGATCATCGTCGCCAGCATCATGAAGGCGCTGTAGGTGATGCTGAGGGTCGACTCCTCGTGGGTGGCGTCGGTCAGCTGTTCCCAGATCACCGCGTCCGCGGCCTCGCCGGGGGCCTCCTCCTCTGCCTCCTCGGCCCGCTGGGAGAGGGAGAGGTCGATGTTCTCGATGGCGATCGACCCGTCCTGGTCGATCTTCAGCTCCCGTATGCCGTGGAGCAGTTCCTGTCCGGCCTCGCGTGCCACGTCGCACAGCACGAGGTCGCCGGCCGGGTCGCGGGCGGCGCCCGGCAGGACCACCACGTGGGTGGTCCCGACCGTCCGCTCGATGAGGTCGACGGCCGCTTCGGTGCGGTCGGGCGGAACGATCAGTCGCAGATGCAGCATCCTCCGAGCTTACGGAGGCCCGGAGCCTACGGAGCTCAGAGCTTGCGGAGGCTCAGTCGCTGCACCTTGTGATCCGGTCCCTTGCGGACCACGAGCGTCGCCCGACCGCGCGTCGGGGCCACGTTCTCCAGGAGGTTGACCTTGTTGACGGTCCGCCACATCGTGCGGGCGTAGTCCAGGGCCTCCTCCTCGGAGACCTGGGTCCAGCGCCGGAAGTACGAGGACGGGTCCTGGAACGCGGTCTCGCGCAGCTTGCGGAAGCGGTTGAGGTACCAGACCTCGATGTCCTCGGGCCGGGCGTCCACGTACACGGAGAAGTCGAAGTAGTCGGCCAGACCGACCCGGGTGCGGCCGTCCTTGCCGGGCAGGGCGGGCTGGAGGACGTTCAGGCCCTCCACGATGAGGATGTCCGGACGGCGCACCACGAGCCGCTCGTCCGGGACCCGGTCGTAGATCAGGTGGGAGTAGACGGGCGCGGTGACCTCGTCCTTGCCCGCCTTGACGTCCGCGACGAAGCGGGTGAGGGCCCGGCGGTCGTACGACTCGGGGAAGCCCTTGCGGGACATCAGCCCGCGCGCCTTCAGCTCCTCCATCGGGTAGAGGAAGCCGTCGGTGGTCACCCGCTCCACCCTCGGGTGCTCGGGCCAGCGGGCCAGCAGGGCCTCCAGGAGGCGGGCCACGGTCGACTTGCCGACGGCGACCGAGCCGGCCACCCCTATGACGAACGGGGTGCCGCGCTGCTCGCCGCGCTCCCCGAGGAAGGTGTTCAGGGCGCCGCGCAGCCCGCTGGTGGCCTGCACGTACAGGTTGAGCAGCCGCGACAGCGGCAGATAGATGTCCCGCACCTCGTCGAGGTCGATGACGTCCCCGAGTCCGCGCAGCCGCTCGACCTCGTCGGCGCTGAGCGGCAGCGGAGTCTTGTCGCGCAGTGCGCTCCACTCGGCCCGCGTGAGATCGACGTACGGCGTCGGCTCGGCGGCCCGCCGGGGGCCGGCGCCGTTTCCGTTGGGGCTTCGTGGCGGCGAACTGATCACCCCGCCATTGTCGTGGGTGCGGGCCGATCGTGGGTGACCGGGGCCCGTGGGGTGGGTCACGTGGGAATCCGCTTGTGGGGCGTCGGCCCCGGGCCTGATCATGCCGTCATGCGCATGACTGTACGTACCGTGACCGCCGCGACCGCCGCCGCCTCGCTGGCCCTGCTCCTGACCGCCTGCGGCGGCGAGGAGAAGAAGACCGAGGACACCGGCAAGGCCGACGCGTCCGCCTCCGCCGCCGCCAAGCCCGACGTGAAGGCGCTGACCGCCGCCGAGCTGGAGAAGCTGCTGGTGGCGCAGGCCGACCTCAAGAACCACAAGGTGCAGAAGGCCGAGGCCACGGCCGCGGTGAACCCCGGTGACGTCAGCGCCGACAAGTCCGCCTGCGAGCCGCTCGCCGAGGCCATGTCCGGGGTCGCGCCGGGCACCCCGGGCGCCAGCACGCAGATCCAGGCGATCGAGGTCAAGAAGAAGAAGGCCGACTCCCCGGAGGACATCCTGGGGGCCTTCGGGGCGCCCGCGACCACGGTGACGCTCGGTTCGTACGCGGGTGAGGGCGCCCAGCAGGCCCTGGCGTCCCTCAAGACCGCCGGGTCCGACTGCGCCGGCGGCTTCACCATCATCGCCTCCGGCGAGAAGACCAAGGTCACCAAGGTCGCCCCGGAGACCGTGACCGCCGGCGAGGAGGCCCTGGCCTGGACCGTCACCAGCGACATGGAGGGCAAGCCGTTCGTCAGCAAGCTCGTCGTCCTCCGCAAGGGCAACAACATCGCCGGCTTCAGCACCATCAGCCTCGCCGGTGAGGTCAAGGAGCTTCCCAAGGCCGTGGTCGACGCGCAGGCGGCCAAGCTGGGCTGAGTCCGGGCCCCGGCGGCCGCCGAGCCGTAGGCTGCCGCCATGTGCGGAATCGTGGGATACGTCGGCGGACAGTCGGCGCTCGATGTGGTGATCGCCGGCCTCAAGCGGCTCGAGTACCGCGGCTACGACTCGGCGGGAGTCGCCGTGCTCTCCGACGGAGGGCTCGCCGCGGCCAAGAGAGCCGGGAAGCTGATCAACCTGGAGAAGGAGCTGGTGGACCGCCCGCTGTCGAGCGGGTCCACCGGCATCGGACACACCCGGTGGGCCACCCACGGCGGCCCCACCGACGCCAACGCGCATCCGCACCTCGACAACGCGGGCCGCGTCGCCGTCGTCCACAACGGCATCATCGAGAACTTCGCCGCCCTGCGCGCGGAGCTCACCGAGCGGGGCCACGACCTGCTGTCCGAGACGGACACCGAGGTCGTGGCCCATCTGCTCGCCGAGGAGTTCTCCTCCGTCGGCGACCTCGCCGAGGCCATGCGCCTGGTCTGCCGGCGGCTCGACGGGGCGTTCACCCTCGTCGCCGTCCACGCCGACCAGCCGGACGTCGTCGTCGGCGCCCGCCGCAACTCCCCGCTCGTCGTCGGCGTCGGCGAGGGCGAGAACTTTCTCGCCTCCGACGTCTCCGCCTTCATCGCCCACACCCGCTCGGCCATCGAGCTCGGCCAGGACCAGGTCGTCGAGCTCACCCGCGAGGGCGTCACCGTCACCGACTTCGACGGGGCCCCCGCCGACGTCCGGGCGTACCACATCGACTGGGACGCCTCCGCCGCCGAGAAGGGCGGCTACGACTACTTCATGCTCAAGGAGATCGCCGAGCAGCCCAAGGCGGTCGCCGACACCCTCCTCGGCCGGATCGACGCCGGGGGACACCTGCGCCTCGACGAGGTGCGCATCCCCGACGCCGTGCTCCGCGAGGCCGACAAGATCGTCATCATCGCGTGCGGCACCGCCTTCCACGCCGGACTGATCGCCAAGTACGCCATCGAGCACTGGACCCGCATCCCCTGCGAGGTCGAGCTGGCCAGCGAGTTCCGCTACCGGGACCCCATCCTCGGCCAGCGCACCCTGGTCATCGCCATCTCCCAGTCCGGCGAGACCATGGACACCCTGATGGCCCTGCGGCACGCCCGCGAACAGGGCGCCAAGGTCCTCGCCGTGTGCAACACCAACGGCTCGACGATCCCGCGCGAATCCGACGCCGTGCTCTACACCCACGCCGGCCCCGAGGTCGCCGTCGCCTCCACCAAGGCCTTCCTCACCCAGCTCGTCGCCTGCTATCTGCTCGCCCTCTACCTGGGGCAGGTGCGCGGCACCAAGTGGGGCGACGAGATCCACGCCGTCATCCGCGAGCTGGCGCGGATCGCCGACGAGGTGGAGCGGGTCCTGGAGACCATGGAGCCGGTGCGCGCCCTCGCCCGGTCGCTCGCCGACAAGAACACCGTGCTGTTCCTCGGGCGGCACGTCGGCCACCCCGTCGCCCTCGAAGGCGCGCTGAAACTCAAGGAACTGGCGTACATGCACGCCGAGGGCTTCGCCGCCGGCGAGCTCAAGCACGGGCCGATCGCCCTCATCGAGGAGGACCTGCCGGTCGTCGTGGTGGTGCCTTCGCCCCGGGGCCGTTCCGTCCTCCATGACAAGATCGTCTCCAACATCCAGGAGATCCGGGCCCGGGGAGCGCGGACGATCGTCATCGCGGAGGAGGGCGACGAGGCCGTGGTCCCGTACGCCGACCACCTCATCCGCATCCCCGCGACGCCTACGCTGCTCCAGCCGCTGGTCTCCACCGTGCCGCTCCAGGTCTTCGCCTGCGAACTGGCGACGGCGCGGGGCAACGAGGTCGACCAGCCGCGCAACCTGGCCAAATCCGTGACGGTGGAGTGAACAGATGATCATCGGGGTGGGGATCGACGTGGCGGAGATCGACCGCTTCGCCGCGTCGCTGGAACGGACGCCGGGGCTGATCGGCCGCCTCTTCGTGGAGCGCGAGGTGCTGCTGCCGAGCGGCGAGCGGCGCGGACCCGCCTCCCTGGCGGTGCGCTTCGCCGCCAAGGAGGCCCTGGCCAAGGCACTGGGCGCGCCCGGCGGACTGCACTGGACGGACGCCGAGGTGTACGTGGAGGACAGCGGCCGACCAAGGCTGCGGGTGCGGGGGACGGTCGCGGCCCGGGCCGCCGAGCTGGGCGTACGGAACTGGCACGTGTCCCTCAGCCATGACGCGGGAGTGGCGTCGGCGGTGGTGATCGCGGAGGGCTGAGGCCGGGCCGACGGGACCGGGGGCGGGGACCTCCGGGCGGGCCCCTGGGGACTGCGGCAGACTGCTGGGCATGCGTACCGCTTACCGCGTGGAGACCGTACGGGCCGCAGAGGCCGAACTGATGGCCCGCCTTCCCGAGGGCGCGCTGATGCAGCGGGCCGCGGCCGGGCTCGCCGCCGCCTGCGTCTCGCTGCTCGGGCGGGGGCGGGTGTACGGGGCGCGGGTCGTCCTCCTCGTCGGCTCCGGCGACAACGGCGGCGACGCGCTGTACGCCGGCGCCCGGCTCGCCCGGCGCGGGGCCGGGGTCACGGCCGTGCCGCTCGGCTCGCGGACGCACGAGGGCGGCCTCGCGGCGCTGCGGGCCGCCGGCGGGCGGGTGGTCGGCCCGCACGACGATCCGTACGAGGTGCTGGCCGGCGCCGATCTCGTCCTCGACGGGATCACCGGCATCGGCGGGCGGAGCGGGCTGCGGCCCGGCGCGGTGCCCGTCGCCCGGGCCGCGCGCGGCTCCGACGCGGTCGTCGTCGCCGTCGACCTGCCGAGCGGCGTGGACGCCGACACCGGTGAGGTGGCGGGGGAGGCGCTGCGGGCCGACGCGACCGTCACCTTCGGCACGTACAAGCCCGGGCTGCTCGTCGACCCGGCGCGGGAGTACGCCGGGGCGCTGCGCCTCGTCGACATCGGGCTCGGCGCCACCCTGCCGTCGGTGCCGGACCTGGAGGCGCTCCAGCACGAGGACGTGGCCCGGCTGCTGCCGGTGCCGGGAGCCGAGAGCGACAAGTACCGGCGCGGTGTCGTCGGTGTCGTCGCCGGCTCCGCCCGCTATCCCGGCGCCGCCGTCCTCGCGGTCGAGGGCGCGCTGCGGGGCGGTGCGGGCGCCGTACGGTACGTCGGCCCCGCCGGCGACGCGGTCGTCGCAGCCCACCCCGAGACCCTGGTGCACGCGGGGCCTCCGGCCAGGGCCGGCCGCGTCCAGGCGTGGGTGGTCGGGCCCGGCCTCGGCGACGGGCCCGGGGTGGCGGAGGTCCTCGCGTCCGACGTGCCGGTCCTGGTGGACGCGGACGGGCTGCGGGACCTTTCCCCCGAGGCGGTCAAGGCGCGCACCGCCCCCACGCTGCTCACCCCGCACGCGGGCGAGGCCGCGGCGCTCCTGGGCGCGTCCCGGGAGGAGGTGGAGGCCGGGCGGCTCGCGGCGGTCCGCGAACTGGCGGGGCGCTTCGGTGCGACGGTGCTGCTCAAGGGCTCGACGACGCTGGTGTGCGGGGCGGGTGGGGCGGGGCCGGTCCGGGTGAACCCCACCGGTACGTCCTGGCTGGCCACGGCCGGCAGCGGCGACGTCCTGTCCGGCCTCGCCGGCTCGCTCCTCGCCGCGGGTCTGACCGCCCTGGACGCCGGCTCCGCCGCCGCCTACCTCCACGGCCTGGCCGCCCGCCGCGCCTCCCACGACCGCACCCCCATCACGGCGACCGACGTCTCCCACGCGATCCCCGCGGCCTGGCGCGACGTCACCTCCTGACCCCCGGGGCTTCGCCCCGCCGGGCCGGCGCCCCTCCGGGACCTGGCCCCGCCGGGCCGGCGCCCGCCCGCCCCCCGGCGCGGCGCGCCCCATGCGGGCTGCGCCGCGCTGGGGCGTTGCCCCTCCCGCCCCCCCGTTGTGGGCATTCGTTCCTCCCCCAGACTTCGTCCGGGGGTGCCCCCAGGCGGAACGGGTGGCACAACGGAAGGCGCCCCTTGCCGGGCCTAGGCTCCTGTTGCTCTGACCCGCACCGCGGGGGCGGGGCCGTCGTGGTGCGGGCAGGTGCAGGTGCGGAACGCGCCCGCATGGGCGCCGTCCCGTGTGCCCACCCGTCCCTCCCCCTAGGGCTCCGCCCTGGGGGGACCCCCAAGCGGGACGATTGCCCACGCGGGGCGTGGCTCTCACGGGCAGGGCACCGGCCCCAGCAGGGGGCGGCCCGCACGGGCGGGGGGTCCGGGCCCGGCAGGGCGGGGACGGCGGCCACGCACGCACGCCCCGCCCCCGCCGCGCGGTGGGCCGCATGAGGGAACCCGTTGCTCCGCAGGTGGGCCAGCGCAGGCGCCCCGTGGGTGGGCGGCGTGGGATGGGCGGGTGATCAGAACACGCCGCTCCAGCGCCGTCGCGCTGCTGTTCGCCCTGACCGTCGCCCTGCCCCACCCCGCCCTCGCCGACGCCCCGACGCCCCCCGAGCCCCTCCTCCCCGGCATCCCCGGCGCCGGCCGCGCCGAGTACCCGATGGACACGCCCGACCAGGTCCTGCCCCCCGACCGGTCGGGCGGCGGGGAGCCCGTGCCCGTGCCCGCCGGTGAGGTCGAGGAGCTCGTCGAGTACCTGCCCCGCAGCGCCGCCGCGGCCGCCTGCACCGCCAAGGCCGGTCCCCACCAGCGCCGCGTCGAGCGGCTGTTGAAGCTGAAGGTCGACGGCAAGCAGTCCCGCGCCGACTGCGAGGCCATCCGCGCCTTCCAGACGAAGCAGGGCATCAAGCCCGCCAACGGCTATGCCGGGCCCGTCACCTGGTCCCGCGCCGAGCTCCTCGCCGCCCGCCCCAACCCCAACGCCGCCGGCCGGTGCCCCGTCCGCTCGTACGTCGTCGCGTGCGTCGACCTCGACCGCGAGCTGATGTGGGTGCAGAAGGGCACCCGGGTGACGTACGCGGTGGTGAACATCCGCAGCGGCCGGCCCGGATACCGCACCCGCACCGGATGGCACTCCGTCTACTGGCGGAACAAGGACCACTGGTCGTCCATCTACGACACCCCCATGCCCTTCTCCCAGTTCTTCGACGGCGGCCAGGCCTTCCACGGCGTCTACGGCCAGATCGCCACGCCCGTCGGCAGCCGCGGCTGCGTGAACCTTTCGTACGCGAACGCCAAGAAGCTGTGGGACGCGCTGCGCAAGGGTGACCGGGTCTACATCTGGGGTAAGCGGCCCGAAAGCTGAGACCTGAGAGACTGGGGCGCGATGACTCAGACACCACAGCCCCGACGAGCCCGCGCCGAGATCGACCTCGGTGCGCTGCGTGCGAACGTCCGCACGCTGCGCGCCCGCGTCGCGCCCCACGTCCAGCTCATGGCCGTGGTCAAGGCCGACGCGTACGGCCACGGTGCCGTGCGCTGCGCCCGCGCCGCCCTGGACGCGGGGGCGACCTGGCTCGGCACGGCTACCCCGCACGAGGCGCTCGCGCTGCGGGCCGCCGGGCTGACCGAGGCGCGGATCATGTGCTGGCTGTGGACGCCGGGCGACCCGTGGGCCGAGGGGATCGAGGCCGGGCTCGACATGTCCGTCAGCGCGATGTGGGCGCTGGAGGAGGTTTTCGAGGCGGCGCGGCGAACCGGGCGGCGGGCCAGGATCCAGCTGAAGGCCGACACCGGGCTCGGGCGCAACGGCTGCCAGCCCGCCGACTGGCCCGAGCTGGTCGGCGAGGCCCTCAAGGCCGAGGCACAGGGCCTGGTGAAGATCACCGGCCTCTGGTCCCACCTCGCGTGCGCGGACGAGCCGGGCCATCCGTCCATCGCCGGTCAGCTGGACGTCTTCCGCACCATGCTCGACTACGCGGAGAAGGCCGGCGTCGAGCCGGAGGTGCGGCACATCGCCAACTCGCCGGCCACCCTCACCCTCCCCGAGGCCCACTTCGACCTGGTCCGGCCCGGCATCGCCCTGTACGGCGTGTCGCCCGACCCGGCGGTCGGCACCTCCGCCGAGCTGGGGCTGCGGCCGGTGATGTCGCTGAAGGCGAGCGTCGCCCTGGTCAAGCACGTGCCGGGCGGCCACGGAGTCTCGTACGGGCATCACTACACCACCCCGGGCGAGACGACCCTCGGCCTGATCCCCCTCGGATACGCCGACGGCGTCCCCCGGCACGCCTCGGGCCGCGGGCCCGTCCTGGTCGGCGACCGGGTCCGTACGGTGGCCGGACGGGTCGCCATGGACCAGTTCGTCGTCGACCTCGGCGGCGACACCCCCGAGCCCGGCACCGAGGCGGTGCTCTTCGGGCCCGGCGACCGCGGCGAGCCGACCGCCCAGGACTGGGCGGAGGCCGCCGACACCATCGCGTACGAGATCGTCACCCGCATCGGCGCCCGCGTGCCGCGCGTCTACGTGGGGGAGTGAAGGGGGCGGCCGTGGGGGACGAGACCTGGCGGCGGGCCGGCTGGGCCGGTGCCGCGATAGGCGTGCTGGCCGCGGGCGCGGCGGCCGGGGTCGCCGTCGAGCGGCTCACGGTGGGCCGTTCGGTACGGGAGAAGGCGCGGCTCGCGCTGGACGCCGAGGGCCCGTACGGCGCCCTGCGCGGCACGCCCGGGCGGGCGGTCGCCGACGACGGCACCGAGCTCTACTACGAGGTGGACGAGGTCGAGGCGGATCCCTCGGCCACGCGGCGGCGCAGGCTCTTCGGGCGCAAGGCGCCCGCCCCGGTCACCGTCGTCTTCAGCCACGGCTACTGCCTCAACCAGGACGCCTGGCACTTCCAGCGGGCGGCGCTGCGCGGGCTCGTCCGCACCGTCCACTGGGACCAGCGCAGCCACGGCCGGTCGGGGCGCGGCGCCGCCCAGGCCGGTCCCGACGGGGTGCCGGTCTCGATCGACCGGCTGGGGCGCGACCTGAAGACCGTCCTCGACGCCGCCGCGCCCGAGGGCCCACTGGTCCTGGTCGGGCACTCGATGGGCGGGATGACGATCATGGCGCTCGCCGACCGGTACCCGGAGCTGATCCGGGACCGGGTGGCCGGCGTCGCCTTCGTGGGGACCTCGGCGGGCCGGCTCGGGGAGGTCAACTACGGGCTGCCGACGGCCGGGGTGAACGCGGTGCGCCGGGTACTGCCCGGGGTGCTCAGGGCGCTCGGCGCGCGGGCCGAGCTGGTCGAGCGGGGACGGCGGGCCACCGCCGACCTGTTCGCCGGGCTGATCAAGAAGTACTCCTTCTCGTCGAAGGACGTGGACCCGGCGGTCGCCCGGTTCGCCGAGCGGATGATCGAGTCGACGCCGATCGACGTGGTCGCCGAGTTCTATCCGGCCTTCGCCGAGCACGACAAGACGGCGGCCCTGGCCGCCCTCGGCACGCTGCCGGTGCTCGCCCTCGCCGGCGACCGCGACCTGGTCACCCCCAGCTCGCACACCGAGGCCATCGCCGATCTGCTCCCCGACGCGGAGCTGGTGATCGTGCCCGACGCCGGCCACCTGGTGATGCTGGAGCACCCGGAGGCGGTCACCGACCGGATCGCGGACCTCCTGGTGCGGGCGGGGGCCGTCCGGTCCGGGGGACGGTCCGGGGGCCCGGCCGGGGGATAGGGCGAGGGACAGGCGGGGGGATGGCGGGCCCGGCGAATCGGTAGGTTGGCGGGCATGGACACACCGCACAACCAGGCCACCCTCGCCGTCGACTCGCCCGAGCGGATGCAGGAGCTCGGCCGCCGCCTCGCGAAGCGCCTGCGCCCCGGCGACCTCGTGATGCTCACCGGCGAACTCGGCGCCGGCAAGACCACCCTGACCCGCGGCCTCGGCGAGGGTCTGGGCGTCCGGGGCGCCGTCACCTCGCCGACCTTCGTGATCGCCCGCGTCCACCCCTCGCTGGTCGACGGTCCGGCGCTGGTCCACGTCGACGCGTACCGTCTCGGCGGCGGTCTGGAGGAGATGGAGGACCTGGACCTCGACGTCTCGCTGCCCGACTCGGTCGTGGTGGTCGAGTGGGGCGACGGCAAGGTCGAGGAGCTGACCGACGACCGGCTGCACGTGCTGATCCACCGCGTGGTCGGCGACACGGCCGACGCGGACGACGACCGCCGCACGGTCGTCCTCAACGGGATCGGCGCCCGGTGGGCGGACGAGGACCTGCGGCTGGACTGAGCCGGACGCGGGCGACGGACCGCCGCGTGTCCGTAGGTTCCGACAACGTGTCGGGAAAATGTTGCGTCCGTACTCCCGGGCGTGGTGACATGGAACCACGAACTGGTTAGGTGTACCTAACCTACGGGAGGCATGCATGGCGACGCCGGAGCACACCGGTCAGGCGGACCGTACGGAGGAGCGCGTCTCGATGAGGGACCTGCTCGCTTCCTGTGTCGCGGCCAGCGCCGTGTCCACGCCGCCGCGCGCGACCGGCCCCGAGGCCGAGGCCGCCGAGGAACGCGCACCCGTCGTGCGCGACGAGGCGGCCTGAGCCCGTACGCAACCCTTGCCAGGGCCCCGCTAGGGGACGACGACGACCTTCTCGCCGATCACCGCGAACCGCCACATCGCGTCGCCGTCCGCCCGCTTCATCCGGATCCCGCCGGTCTTCCGCGACGGATCCGGCGACGGCGTCGAGCCGTCCACCGCCGCGCTGAAGCCGATCGACACGTCCTGGACCGTCGCGAACCGCACCACGTGCTCGATCTGCACCCCGTCCGAGCCGCGCACCGCGCCGGAGCGCGAGGTCACCGCGTACGTCCCGGGCGGCGGGGACACCGTGCTCGGCATGACGGAGAAGGTGTGGGTCACCCGGTCCCGCCCGTCGACCAGCCACACCCGGCGGTCGGTCAGCCCGTACACCACGCGCTCACCCTTGCCCGAGTTCGCGGGCAGCGCCAGCGGGTCCTTCCTCGGCTGCTGCGGCGCGCCCGTGGCCGGCGCCGACGGCACCGCGCTCGGCGCGCCGGGCCGCTCCGCGAGCTCGGCCGGGGACGGCGCCACCGCCGAGGCCTGATAGGCGAGGAAGGCGACCGCCGCGAGCGCCGCCGCGGTGAGCCCGGCCACGAATCCCGAGCTGCTCCTAGCCACCGTGCGCCCACCTTCTGTCGTATCTCTGTCGTATCTACGGCATGGATGTATTGGTGGCCCGACGGTAGCAGCCGCGAGGCAGCGGGAGGCGGGGCGCCGCACCCCCCGGCCGGGCGCCGTAGGCTGTTCGCGTGCTCTTGCTCGCCATGGATACCGCCACACCCGCCGTCACCGTCGCCCTCCACGACGGCGAGACCGTCGTCGCCGAGTCGAGCCAGGTCGACGCCCGTCGCCACGGGGAGCTGCTGCTGCCCGCCGTCGACCGGGTCCTCGCCGAGGCGGGGCTGAAGCTCGACGCCGTGACGGGACTCGTCGTCGGTGTCGGCCCCGGCCCGTACACCGGACTGCGCGTCGGTCTCGTCACCGCCGCCACCTTCGCCTCCGCGCTCGGCGTCCCGGTGCACGGCCTGTGCACGCTCGACGGACTCGCGTACGCCTCCGGGATCGACCAGCCCTTCGCCGTCGCCACCGACGCGCGCCGCAAGGAGGTCTACTGGGCGCGGTACGACGACTCCCGTACGCGGGTGACGGAGGCGGCCGTCGACCGGCCGGCCGACATCGCCGAGGAGCTCGCCGGGCTGCCCGTCGTCGGCGCCGGCGCCCGCCTCTACCCCGAGGCCTTCCCGGACGCCCGCGGCCCCGAGCACCAGTCGGCCGCCGCGCTCGCCGCCCTCGCGGCCGAGAAGCTGGCGGCGGGCGGCGACGGCTTCCTCGACCCGCTGCCGATGTACCTGCGCCGCCCCGACGCGCAGGTGCCCAAGAACTACAAGGTGGTCACACCGACGTGAGCGGCGCCGTGACCGAGGCCGTGCTGCGCGGGATGCGCTGGTGGGACATCGAGCCGGTGCTCGCGCTCGAAGCGGAGCTGTTCCCCGAGGACGCCTGGTCGGAGGGCATGTTCTGGTCCGAGCTCGCCCACGCCCGCGGCCCGCGCGCGACCCGGCACTACGTCGTCGCCGAGGACCCGGCCGACGGGCGGCTCGTCGGTTACGCGGGGCTCGCCGCCGCCGGCGGACTCGGCGACGTCCAGACCATCGCCGTCGCCCGCGACCAGTGGGGCACCGGCCTCGGCGCCCGGCTGCTCACCGAACTCCTCCACGCCGCCACCGCCTTCGAGTGCGACGAGGTCCTCCTCGAGGTGCGCGTGGACAACACCCGGGCCCAGAAGCTCTACGAGCGCTTCGGCTTCGAGCCCATCGGCTTCCGCCGCGGCTACTACCAGCCCGGCAACGTGGACGCGCTCGTGATGCGACACACCGTTCAAGGAACAGAGACTGATTCAGATGGCTGCTGACGAACCGCTCGTACTCGGCATCGAGACCTCCTGCGACGAGACCGGGGTCGGCATCGTCCACGGAACGACCCTTCTCGCCGACGCCGTCGCCTCCAGCGTCGACACCCACGCCCGCTTCGGCGGCGTCGTGCCCGAGATCGCCTCCCGCGCCCACCTGGAGGCGATGGTCCCGACCATCGAACGCGCCCTGAAGCAGGCCGGGGTGTCGGCCAAGGACCTCGACGGCATCGCCGTCACCGCCGGTCCCGGCCTCGCGGGCGCGCTGCTCGTCGGCGTCTCGGCCGCCAAGGCGTACGCGTACGCCCTCGGCAAGCCGCTCTACGGCGTCAACCACCTGGCCTCGCACATCTGCGTCGACCAG
Organism: Streptomyces sp. NPDC012769; assembly: GCF_042901205.1. Classification (NCBI taxonomy): domain Bacteria; kingdom Bacillati; phylum Actinomycetota; class Actinomycetes; order Kitasatosporales; family Streptomycetaceae; genus Streptomyces; species Streptomyces sp. NPDC012769. Next base: position 385,609 of record NZ_JBIBCP010000006.1, read on the forward strand.
CTGGAGCACGGCCGGCTGCCCGAGCCGACGATGGCCCTGCTCGTCTCCGGCGGCCACTCCTCGCTGCTGCTGTCCAGCGACATCACCAGCGACGTCCGTCCGCTGGGCGCGACCATCGACGACGCCGCGGGCGAGGCCTTCGACAAGATCGCCCGGGTGCTCGACCTCGGCTTCCCCGGCGGCCCGGTGATCGACCGGCTCGCCAAGGAGGGCGACCCGGCGGCCATCGCCTTCCCGCGCGGCCTGACCGGCTCGAAGGACCCGGCGTACGACTTCTCCTTCTCCGGCCTGAAGACCGCCGTGGCCCGCTGGATCGAGGCCAGGCGGAAGGCCGGTGAGGAGGTGCCCGTACGGGACGTCGCCGCGTCCTTCCAGGAGGCCGTCGTCGACGTGCTCACCCGCAAGGCCGTCCGGGCCTGCAAGGACGAGGGCGTCGACCACCTGATGATCGGCGGTGGCGTGGCCGCCAACTCGCGGCTGCGGGCGCTCGCCGAGGAGCGGTGCGAGCGGGCCGGCATCCGGCTGCGGGTGCCGCGGCCCGGCCTGTGCACCGACAACGGCGCCATGGTGGCGGCCCTGGGCGCCGAGATGGTCGCGCGCGGCCGGGCCGCGTCCGACCTGGAGCTGTCGGCGGACTCCTCGCTGCCGGTGACCGAGTCGCACGTGCCGGGGGCGGCGCACGCGCACGACCACGACCACGTGCACGAGGTCAGCAAGGAGAACCTCTACTCGTGAGGATCACCCTGATGTGGGAGGCCCGCGCCGCCCGGGGCCGCGGCGCGGAGCTCCTGGAGTGGGCGAGGACGCGGGTCCTGGCGGGCGAGCCGGTGCGCCGCGAGACCTTCCGCGCCCCCGAGGACCGGGTCCTGGTGATGACGTGGTGGGACACGGCGGACGGGGCGGGGCTCGACGCGGAGCTGCCCGAGCTGCCGGAGCCGGACGCGGAGCTGATCACCCGTCCGGTGCACCGCTGGCGCTTCGAATCAGTCGGATAGGCGTACCGGGGGCAACCTTTCGTTCGAAACGGGCATCCCACAGCGCGTGAAGAAGACCCTCGCGCTGTGGGCGGCGCTGACCGCCGTGGCTCTGTTCGCGACCGGCTGCACGGCCGGTGACGCCGACACCTCCGTCCCGAAGGAGGCGCCCCCGACCGCGGCGCCCACGAAGGCGGCCCCGTCCGCCGGGCAGAAGGCCCCCGACGCGCCCGCCGCCCCGGACGCGCGCGCCGCGGCCTACGGCAGGTGGGGCCTGAAGCCCTTCGCGCCGGCGCCGGCGCCGCCCGCGGTCAAGCCGGTCGTGCGCAAGCCCGGCGAACCCGTCCCGGTCGTCAGTGACATCCCCACCACCGACAAGGTCGTCTTCCTCACGATCGACGACGGCGCGGAGAAGGACCCCGAGTTCGTCGCGATGCTGCGGGACCTGAAGGTGCCGGTGACGATGTTCCTCACCGACTCCGCCATCCGCGGCGACTACCCGTACTTCGCCCCGCTCGTCGCCCAGGGGCACGGCCTCGCCAACCACACCCTCACCCACCCCAACCTGCGCACCCTCTCCCCGGAGGCCCAGCGCAAGGAGATCTGCGGCCAGCAGGACCGCCTGACCGAGCGCTACGGCAAGCGCCCGCGGCTCTTCCGCCCGCCCTACGGCAACTGGAACGAGGCCACCAGGACCGCCGCCGCGCAGTGCGGGGTCGACGCGATCGTGCTCTGGCGCGAGTCCATGCAGATCAAGAACATGCAGTACCAGCGCGGCGACCGGAAGCTCCACCCCGGCGACATCATCCTGGCCCACTTCCGCGGCCCCTCGGAGCTCAAGGGCACGACCATGACCGAGATGACGGCCAACCTGCTGCGGCACATCCAGGCACAGGGCTTCACGGTGGCGCGCCTGGAGGACTATCTCTGAAGGTCCCCTCATCGGCTGCTCCTCTAGGCTTGCTCTCCATGTCCCCGCGCATACCGATGCCTCCGCCGCCCCCGCCCGCCGAGATCCAGGACTGGCCCGACCGGGCGGCGCGGCTCACCGACCGGGCGGCGGCGCTCGACGCGTTGGGGCGAAGGCTGCTCGGCGGGGGGCGGCTCGCGCTCTTCCTGGGCTGGTTCCTGATGCTCCAGCTCGGCTGGGGAATGGTCGGCGTGCTGCTCACCTCGCTCGGCGGCCCGATCCTCGACCCGATCACGATGCTCCTCGGGATGATCACGGCCGCGCTCGGCCTCGGCGTGCTCGCGCCGGCGGTGTGGCTGACCGCGCGGTCCGTGCGGCAGGACCGGATCGTGCGCGAGCGGCTCGTCCTGTGGGCGCTCCTGGACCGGCACGGGGCCACGGACGCCCGGCTGCGGGCGCCGGTCCTGAGCGCCTGCTGGATGCTGCTGTCCACCGTGATGTGCGGCATCGGCCTGTGGCTGGGCTTCGCCGTCCCGGCCGGGGCGAACCGGGAGGGCATCCAGGGCCTGGACGGCGGCTACGGCCTCGTCGCGTACGGCATGGGCGTCGCGCTCATCTTCTGGATCAACGGCCTGATCGGCCTCACGAAGGCCGTCACCCACCTCCGCCTGGCGCTCCGGGTCACCGGCCCGGTCACCCGCCGGCAGGACCCCCGATCAGCATCGTCGGAGCCCCCGCGACCCGAGTGAGCAGCACCGTCGCGGAGTTGGGGCCCTTCGGCTTGACCCGGCGGCGGATCTCCTCGGGTTCGACGGCCGAGCCGCGCTTCTTGACGGTCAGGGTGCCGACCTCGCGTTCGCGCAGCAGGGCCTTCAACTTCTTGAGGTTGAAGGGGAGTTCGTCGGTGATCTCGTAGGCGGTGGCGTACGGGGTCGGGGTGAGGGTGTCGGCGGTGACGTAGGCGATGGTCTCGTCGATCAGCCCGCCGTCCAGGTCCCGCGCCACCTCGGCGACCAGGTGGGCGCGGATGACGGCGCCGTCCGGTTCGTAGAGGTAGCGGCCGACGGGCCGGACCCCCGGGTCGGGGAGCGTGCCGCCGGTGAGCGTCGCGCCGCCGGGCAGCAGGGTGGCGCGCCGGGCGCCGGGCTCGGTGCCGAACCAGAGGACCGCCTCCTTCACGTCCCCGCCGTCCGAGATCCACTCCGCCTCGGCCTCCTCGGGCACCGCCTCGTGCGGGATGCCCGGGGCGATCTTCAGGGCCGCGTGCGGGGCCTTGCGGGCCGCCTCGACCGCCCAGGACAGCGGCGGCGAGTAGGCCTCGGGGTCGAAGATCCGCCCACCCGTCGCCCGACCACCGCCCCTCACCGACGCGCTGCGCGCGGCCCCTCCTGGATTGCCGCCCCGCCGCGCCGGGTCGACGAAGACGGCGTCGTACGGGCTGGTGTCGATCTCGGTGACGTCGGCGCAGCGAACCTCGATCAGGTCGGCGAGGCCGAGCGCCTCGGCGTTGGCGCGGGCGACCTCGGCGGTCAGCGGGTCGCGGTCCACGGCGAGGACGGAGATCCCGGCGCGGGCGAGCGCGAGGGCGTCGCCGCCGATGCCGGAGCAGAGGTCGGCGACGCTGCCGACACCGAGCGCCTTGAGGCGGTGCGCGCGGTAGGTGCCGACGCTCGCCCTCGTGGACTGCTCGACGCCGTTGGGCGTGAAGTACATCCGGTACGCGTCCTCGGCGCCGAACTTCGCCGCCGCCCGCTGCCGCAGCCGGGCCTGCCCGAGTGCCGCCGAGACCAGTTCGGCGGGGTGGTCGCGGCGCAGCCGGGAGGCGACCGCCAGTTCCCGGGCGGGGTCGTAGTCGCGCAGGGCGTCGAGCAGGGCCTGCCCCTCGGGGGCGAGCAGGGCGGTGAAGGCGGCGAGGTCGGTCACCCGTCCCATTGTGGTGGTCGGCGGGGGTGTGGGCCGCCCGGGGGACGGTGGGCGGCCGTCGGTGGTGTCGGCGCCCCGGAGGGGCGAGCCGCTGACAGGATGCGGCGCCATGCAGCTAGTACGACAAAAGGAACATTCCCGCCCCTCTTCCCGGCTCTCTCCTCGCTCCGGTCGGTCCACGCGAGGCGTGCGGGTGGTCGGGATCGCCCTGCTCGTCGCCGCGCTCGGCTCGGCCTGTGCCGACCAGGGCGCCGAGGAACGGCCGGCATCCGGACCGGCCAGGCCGGCCGCCGGCCAGCAGCCGCGCGCGGAGGCACAGGGCGCGGCCGGTGCGCTCCACGCGTACGTGGAACGGGTCCGCAAGGCGCGCGCCGCCCGCGTGGCCGCCGCCAAGAAGTGGGGTCTGGCGCAGCCGCCGCTCGAAGCGCCCGAGCCGCCCAGGGTGAAGCCGAGGATCACCACCCGCAAGGGCTTCGAGACCGACGGGGAGAACCTGCCGCCGGTCTTCACCACCGTGCCGACCAAGCAGAAGATCGTCTTCCTGACGATCGACGACGGCGCGGAGAAGGACCCCGAGCTGCTGCGGATGATGAGCGAGCTGAGGATCCCGTACAGCGCCTTCCTCAGCGACTACCTCGTCAAGGAGGACTACGGCTACTTCAAGAAGATGCAGGACGCCGGGGTGGCCCTGCACAACCACACCCTGACCCACCCCTACCTGCCCGGCCTCGACTACGCGGACCAGAAGCGGCAGATCTGCGGCATGCAGGACGTCATCGAGAAGCGGTTCGGCAAGCGGCCCCCGCTGTTCCGCCCGCCGTACGGCAACTACAACGAGGACACCCTGCGCGCGGCGAAGTCGTGCGGCGTCAAGGCCGTCCCGCTGTGGGCGTCCGAGGCCTTCCCCGACCACATGGAGTGGCGCGAGTGGGACCGGGACCTGCACCCCGGCGACATCATCCTCACCCACTTCCGGGGCAAGGGGGACTGGAAGGGCAGCATGCCGGACATGATCCGACGGGTGATGAAGACGGTCACGGCCAAGGGATACGCGGTGGCGAAGCTCGAGGACTACGTATGACCCGGGGGCCGCGTATCGGCCGGGCGCGCCGGCGGACCGCCGCCCTGACCCTGGCCCTGACCGGCGCGCTGCTCGCCCTGCCGGGCTGCGCGTCCTCGGTCGACCCCCTCGAACGGCTGGGCCGCAAGGCGGCGGAGAAGGTGACCCCGCTCGTACGGAACCACCAGAACCGGCCGAGCGTTCCCCTCGATCGGAAGGAATCCGACCTGCCCGTTCGCGCCACGGGGTCGTGAATTGGCACTCCGCTTGACCGAGTGCTAATCGCGGTCATAGTCTCGGCTCTGGCACTCCCCACAGGAGAGTGCCAACACAGCGACGGGCAGGTCCGGCACCCGCGACGACGGATCCACCTGGTCGCCACCTCAGACAGTTAACCCCGTGAGATCTCCGAAGGGGGAGGTCGGATCGTGACGACCACCAGCTCCAAGGTTGCCATCAAGCCGCTCGAGGACCGCATCGTGGTTCAGCCGCTCGACGCGGAGCAGACCACCGCCTCTGGCCTGGTCATTCCGGACACCGCGAAGGAGAAGCCCCAGGAGGGCGCCGTCCTCGCCGTGGGTCCGGGCCGCTTCGAGAACGGCGAGCGCCTTCCGCTCGACGTGAAGGTCGGCGACGTCGTGCTGTACAGCAAGTACGGCGGCACCGAGGTGAAGTACAACGGCGAGGAGTTCCTCGTCCTCTCGGCTCGCGACGTGCTCGCGATCATCGAGAAGTAAGTCACCCCAAGGCACCTGCACAGATGCTTTGAACTGCGCCCCTGACCCCCTGGCTTCTCCGCGGGCGTCCAGGGGCGCAGTTTTTTCAACGATTTCCGAGAGGGCTGAATCGCTCCCATGGCGAAGATCCTGAAGTTCGACGAGGACGCCCGTCGCGCCCTTGAGCGCGGCGTCAACAAGCTGGCCGACACGGTGAAGGTGACGATCGGCCCCAAGGGCCGCAACGTCGTCATCGACAAGAAGTTCGGCGCCCCCACCATCACCAACGACGGTGTCACGATCGCCCGTGAGGTCGAGATCGAGGACCCGTACGAGAACCTCGGCGCCCAGCTGGTGAAGGAGGTGGCGACCAAGACCAACGACATCGCGGGTGACGGCACCACCACCGCCACCGTGCTCGCCCAGGCCCTGGTCCGCGAGGGTCTGCGCAACGTCGCCGCCGGTGCCTCCCCGGCCGCCCTGAAGAAGGGCATCGACGCCGCCGTGAAGGCCGTCTCGGACGAGCTGCTCGCCACCGCGCGCCCGATCGACGACAAGTCCGACATCGCCGCCGTCGCCGCGCTCTCCGCGCAGGACCAGCAGGTCGGCGAGCTCATCGCCGAGGCGATGGACAAGGTCGGCAAGGACGGTGTCATCACCGTCGAGGAGTCCAACACCTTCGGCCTGGAGCTCGACTTCACCGAGGGCATGGCCTTCGACAAGGGCTACCTCTCCCCGTACATGGTGACCGACCAGGAGCGTATGGAGGCCGTCCTCGACGACCCGTACATCCTGATCAACCAGGGCAAGATCTCCTCCATCCAGGACCTCCTGCCGCTGCTCGAGAAGGTCATCCAGGCCGGTGGCTCCAAGCCGCTGCTGATCATCGCCGAGGACGTCGAGGGCGAGGCCCTCTCCACCCTCGTCGTCAACAAGATCCGCGGCACCTTCAACGCCGTCGCCGTCAAGGCGCCCGGCTTCGGTGACCGCCGCAAGGCGATGCTCCAGGACATGGCCACCCTCACCGGTGCCACCGTCATCTCCGAGGAGGTCGGCCTCAAGCTCGACCAGGCCGGTCTGGACGTGCTGGGCAGCGCCCGCCGCGTGACCGTCACCAAGGACGACACCACGATCGTGGACGGCGCCGGCTCCTCCGAGGACGTCCTCGGCCGCGTCAACCAGATCAAGGCCGAGATCGAGGCCACGGACTCCGACTGGGACCGCGAGAAGCTCCAGGAGCGCCTCGCGAAGCTGGCCGGCGGCGTGTGCGTGATCAAGGTCGGCGCCGCCACCGAGGTGGAGCTGAAGGAGAAGAAGCACCGTCTGGAGGACGCCATCTCCGCGACCCGCGCCGCGGTCGAGGAGGGCATCGTCTCCGGTGGTGGCTCCGCGCTGGTCCACGCCGTCAAGGTCCTCGAGGGCAACCTCGACAAGACCGGCGACGAGGCCACCGGTGTCGCGGTCGTCCGCCGCGCCGCCGTCGAGCCGCTGCGCTGGATCGCCGAGAACGCCGGCCTCGAGGGCTACGTCATCACCGCGAAGGTGGCGGAGCTCGACAAGGGCCAGGGCTTCAACGCCGCCACCGGCGAGTACGGCGACCTGGTCAAGGCCGGCGTCATCGACCCGGTGAAGGTGACGCGCTCCGCCCTGGAGAACGCCGCCTCGATCGCCTCCCTGCTCCTCACCACCGAGACCCTCGTGGTGGAGAAGAAGGAAGAGGAGCCGGCGGACCACGGCCACGGCCACGGTCACGGCCACTCCCACTGAGGCTCGTCCTCCGGGATCGACGCCTGAGCGTCACGAGGCCCGGTGCTCCCGTCGCGGGAGCACCGGGCCTCGCCCTTTTCCGCTTCGGGGCCCGTGACCGGTTCAGGCCTCCACGGCCCCCAGCTGCCCCATCAGCCCGAGCAGGTCGTACTGCCACCAGCCCTCGGCGATCTTCCCGTCCTCCCGGAAGCGGTGGATGACCGTGCCGGTCATCTCGACCTCCATGCCGGTGGGCTGCAGCCCCATGAAGTCGCCGGTGTGGCTGCCCCGCCAGGTCCAGCGGGTGCACACCCGGTCGCCCTCGGCGATCTGGTCGTCGACGGTGAAGGAGAAGTCGAAGCCGCCCCGCCACATCTCCACCTCGCGCCGGACCGCGTCCATGCCGATGACGTCCTGCTCGTTGGTCGGATCGTGGTCGTGGTACCCCTCGGCGATCACCTCGTCGAGCAGCGCCAGCTCCGGCTCGCCCGCGATCATCTCCAGAAGGCGCCGGGCATTGCTCTTGTACAGCGCCTCGTCCCGTACGACGTCCAGGTCGGTGAAGGTCGGCATCTCGTCGCAGAGCGCGACCATCTCACGGAAGATCCGGTCGGTCTCGGGGAGCTGCGAGTTGCGCATGGCCACGTCGTAGGAGGGGAATTCGACGATCTCCACCACATGGGAGGCGTCGGAGCGGTCCTTGCCGACGATGCTGTGGGTGGCGGTGCGTTTGCCCTTGGTCTGCTCGACCCAGCGGCCCATCAGCGCGTTCAGGTCGTCGACCCGGCTGGTCTTGCAGTCGATGATTTGTACGAAGGTCATGGCGCCTCCCGGAGACGTCTCCCGGACCCGCTCGGACCCCTCCAGTCTAGGCGCGCCGCCCTCACGGGGAGCGGTCACGCCGACCGGTCCAGGTCCGCGGCCCTGACCTCCTCCGTGAACGGCTCGCCCCGCCCGTAGCGCGCCACCTCCTCCAGGGCGCGGTCGGCCATCCGGTGCAGCTCGTTGCCCAGCGAGCCGGCCACGTGCGGGGTGAGCAGGACGTTCGGGAGGGTGTAGAGGGGGGAGCCGGGCGGCGGGAGCTCCGGGTCCGTCACGTCCAGGACGGCGTGCAGCCGGCCCGCCACCAGGTGGGGGAGGAGGGCCTCCTCGTCGACGAGGGAGCCGCGGGCGGTGTTGATCAGGGTCGCCCCGTCGGGCATCGCGGCGATCCGGGCCGCGTCGATCATGCGGTACGTGGCGGGGAGCTGGGGCGCGTGGACGGAGACGACGGTGCTGCGGGCGCACAGCTCGTCCAGGCCGACGGACTCCGCGCCGAGCGCGCGGGCCTCGGCCCGCGTCACGTACGGGTCGTGGAGCAGGACGTCGAGGTCGAAGGGGCGGAGCAGTTCGAGCACCCGGCGGCCGATCCGGGAGGCGCCGACGATGCCGACGGTCCTGCGGTAGTTGCCCCAGCCGGCGGACTCGCCGAGCCAGTCGTGGCCGGTGCGGAGCTCGGCGTAGCGCTGCGCGGAGCGGAGGACCTGTTTGCCGGCGAAGAGGATCGCGGCGAGGGTGTATTCGGCGACGGGCAGGGCGTTGGCGGCGGCGGCCGAGGTGACGGTGATGCCGCGCTCCCAGCAGGCGTCGGTGATGTGGTGCTTGACCGAACCGGCGGCGTGGACGACGGCCTCGAGGCGCGGGGCGCGCTTCAGCACCTCGGCGGTGAGCGGGGTGGCGCCCCAGCAGGTGAGGAGGAGTTCGGCCTCGGCGAGCGCGGCGGCGACCTCGGGGGCGGGAGCGGCGAGGTCGTGGGCGACCAGGTGCGGGTCGGTGCGGGTGAGCGTGGCGAGGCGGGCGCGGTGGGCGTCGGTGAGCAGGCGTTCGGCGACGCCGGGGCCCATCGCGAGGAGGAGCCGCGGGCGGGGGCCGGGAAGGGGGCCGTTGTCAGTGGTCGGGTGCATCGTGGGATCTGTGTTCCTCACTTGACGCTGCCGGCGGTCAGACCCGCCTTCCAGTGGCGCTGGAGGGAGACGAAGGCGACGACGAGGGGGACGACCGCGAGCAGGGAACCGGTGACGACGAGGGGGTAGTAGTCGGGTTCGGCGTGGGCGTTGCTGTTCCACGCGTAGAGGCCGAGGCTCAGCGGGAAGAGCTTCTGGTCCGAGAGCATCACCAGGGGGAGGAAGAAGTTGTTCCAGATGGCGGTGAACTGGAAGAGGAAGACGGTCACGAAGCCGGGCATCACCATGCGCAGGCCGATGGACCAGAAGGTGCGCAGCTCGCCGGCTCCGTCGATACGGGCGGCCTCCAGGGCCTCGTCGGGGATGTAGCCGGAGCTGAAGACCCGGGCGAGGTAGACGCCGAAGGGGTTGACGAGGACGGGGACGAGCACGGCCCAGTAGGTGTTGACGATGCCGACCTCGCTGGCGAGGAGGTACATCGGCAGGGCGAGCGCGGTGGTGGGGACGAGCACGCCGAGCAGGACGACGCCGAAGAGCTTCTCCTTGCCCCGGAAGTCGTACTTGTCGAAGGCGTATCCGGCGGCGACGCTGATCAGCGAGCAGGCGAGGGCGCCGAGGCCCGCGTAGAGCAGGCTGTTGAGGTACCAGTGGAAGTAGACGCCGTCGTTGTAGTCGGCGAGGCGGCGGAGGTTGCCGCCGAGGTCGAAGCCCTCGAAGGAGAAGGCGTTTCCGGCGAGGAGTCCGCCGGCGTCCTTGGTGGCGGCGGTGAGCAGCCACACGAGGGGGAAGAGCATGTAGACGACGGCGAGGACGAGGGCGCCGTTGACGGCGGTCTTCGACAGCCAGGCGTTCGTGGGGCGTCGGGTGCTCATGCGCGCTTCCCCTTCCGGCCGGTGAGACGGGTGACGGCGAAGGACAGCAGCGCGGCCGTGAGGGCGAGCAGGACGGACGCGGCCGCGGCCAGTCCGTAGTCGTTGCGGTCGAACGCGGCGGTGTACGCGTACATGTTGGGCGTCCAGGTCGAGGTGACGGCGGATCCGGTGCCCTTGTTGAGGATGAGCGGCTCGGTGAAGAGCTGGAGCGAGCCGATGACGGTGAAGAGGCCGACCATCGCGAGCGAGGCCCTGATCAGGGGGACCTTGATGCTGAACGCGATCCGCCAGGAGCCGGCGCCGTCGACGGTGGCGGCTTCGAGGACGGAGCGGTCGATGGCCTGGAGGGCCGCGTAGAAGATCACCATGTTGTAGCCGAGCCACTCCCACAGCGCGATGTTGACGACGGAGGGGAGGGAGCCCTCGGGCGAGAAGAAGTCGAAGCCGATTCCGCCGGCCTCCATGGCCTGGACGACCGGGCTGAGCTGCGGGGTGTAGAGGTAGACCCAGATCAGCGCGGCGATGATGCCGGGTACGGCGTGCGGCAGGAAGAGCGCGAGCTGGAAGAAGCGGCGGGCGCGGGCGAGGGCCGAGTCGAGCAGCAGGGCGAGGCCGAGGGCCCCGGCGAGCAGCAGCGGAATGTAGAGCAGGCAGTATCCGAGCAGCACGCCGAAGCCCTCGAGGAAGGCCGGATCACCCAGCGCCGCGGTGTAGTTGTCGAGTCCGCTGAAGACGGTCTCGGCGCCGCCGAAGCCGAGTCCCGACTGCTTCTCGGTGAAGAGGCTGAGCCAGACCGCGTAGCCGATCGGCACCACCATCACCGCGGTGAAGAGCAGGAAGAACGGGGTCAGCAGGGTCGCCGCCGCGCGGGTGCGGGCCTTCATCGCTGTCAGCCCTCGACCTTCAGACCGCGCTTGGTGAGCTCGGCGACGGTCGCGTCGTGGCCGGCCCTGATGGCGTCGGTGATGCCGGGGCCGCCCTTGGCGATCTTGCCGAAGTGGTCCTTGATGGTGGTGTTGGTGGTGCCGGTGGTCGGCCCCCAGGCCCAGTTGGCGTCGATGGAGGCGCCGGCCTGCTCGAACAGGGCGTAGATGTCCTGGCCGCCGTAGTAGCTCGCGTCGAAGACCCGCTTGGCGACCGGGCGCAGGGCGGTGGCGGCGGGGAAGGCGCTGGAGGTGCCGGAGGCGATGCGGGCCTTCACCCCGGCCTCGGTGGTGGACATCCACTCGGCGAACTCGACCGCGGCGGCCTTCTTGCCGCTGTCCTTGGTGACGGCGAAGGAGGTGCCGCCGAGCATGCCGCTGGCGGGGCTTCCCCAGTTCGGCATGGGGGCGACGGCCCACTTGCCGCTCTGCTCGGGCAGGGTGCCCTTGAGGACGCCCGCGCCCCAGGAGGCGCCGAGGTAGCCGATGGTGGTGCCGTTCTTGAGGGAGCCGGTCCACTCGGGGCTGAAGGAGGCGTTCTTGTGGACGAGGTCGGCGTCGAGGAGGCCCTGCCAGTAGCCGGCGACCTTGGTGGTGGCCGGGTCGGTGGTGTCGATCTTCCAGGTGTCGTTCTCGGCCTTGAACCACTGGGCGCCGGCCTGCCAGGCCATGGCCTCGAAGGTGGTCGGGTCGTCGGGGAAGAAGGTGGCGATACGGGTCCTGGCGTCGGCCTTCTTCACCTTCTCGGCCGCCGACCGGAACTCGTCCCAGGTCTTGGGGACGGTGACCCCGTACTTCGCGAAGAGGTCCTTGCGGTAGTAGAAGGCCTGCGGGGCGGCGTCGAAGGGGACCGCCCAGCTCTTGCCGCCGAGGGTGGTCAGCTCCACCGCCTGGGGCAGCAGCTTGGCGCGGTCCTGCTCGGTGAACTCGCCGCCGATGTCCTGGAGGGCGCCGGAGGCGACGAACTCGGGCAGCGAGGCGTATTCGATGGACACCAGGTCGGGGGCGTTTCCGGCCTTCACGGCGTTGGAGATCTTGGCGTAGCCGCCGGCGGTGCCGGAGGGGATCTCCTCGAACTTCACCCGGATGTTCTTGTGGGAGGCGTTGAAGGCGTCGACCACGTCCTTCGAGCCCTTGGCCCAGCCCCAGAAGGTGATGGTCACGGGCTGGTCCGCGGTGCCCTTGCCGGTGGCTCCGGCGGTGTCGTCACCGCCGCCGCAGGCCGTGAGGACGGCGAGGGCGGTGGCGACGCCGGCTATGACGCGGGTGGTTCTGCTCCTGCTGCTCCAACTACGGCTCACGGCACGGCTCCTGTACGGCGGCGTGGACGGGGTTGGCCGTGATCCTGAGCCGCTTCGTGAGCGAAGTCAAGAGCGAAAGATTGATTGATCGAAAAAAGATCAGAACGGGATCACGGGGTCCGCGCCCCGCACGAGGCCCGCACCCGCAGCCGGGGCAGCAGGCTCAGGTGGCGCCGCGCGGGCTCGTCCTCACCGGCCCCCGCCGTCGCGGCGCCCTGCTCGACCAGCCGCTCCACCAGCAGTTCCGTGGCGTGCCGGCCCACCTGGCGCTTCGGCGGGGCGACCGCCGTCAGCGGGATGTCGGCGAGCGCCGCGACCTCGTCGTCGTACGCGATGAGGGCCAGGTCCTCCGGCACCCGCACCCCCAGCTCGGCGAGCCGCTGCACGATCTGGATCGCGTCCACGTCGTTGTGGACCAGGGCCGCGCTCGCGCGCCCCGCGACCACCGCCTCGTGCAGCGCCCGCACCGCCCGCTCGAAGCCCTCCGGGTCGCTCTCCGCCGGTACGGAGTCGATGACCGCCCGCGGCTCCTTCAGGCCCAGCGCGGCCAGTGCCTCGGCGTACCCGGCGCGCACCGCGAGCGCCGTCGGGCTGTCCCCGCGCGCCACCAGGAGCGGGGTCGCGTGGCCGAGCCCGATCAGGTGGCGCAGCGCGAGCAGCACCCCGTGCGCGTGGTCCGACGACACCCGGTCGAGGCCGTCGAGCGGGGTGCCCGGGTCGGCCCTGCGCTCCAGGAGCACGGCCGGCACCGGCAGTTCGGCCAGCCAGTCCCCGTACCCGAGCCGGTCCTCCGGGCCCCGCCAGCCGGGCGCCACGAGCACGCCCTCGGCGCCCGCCGCGATCAGGCCCTCGGTGCGGGCCCGGTCCTCCTCGGGGCGGTAGTCGGAGATCCGCAGGACCAGCCGGGCGCCGGCCTTGGCCGCGGCCTCGTGCGCACCCCGGATGACCTCGGCGAAGTAGTACGTGGCGGAGGGCGCGAGCAGTCCCAGCACCAGGCCGCCCGGCCCGCCCCCGGGAGCGGGCGCGCCCTGGCCGCGGGGCCAGGAGACCTGGCCGTGCACCCGGTCGAGCAGCCCCCGGGTGGCCAGCGCCTCGACGTCCCGGCGGGCGGTGACGGGGGAGACCCCGAGCAGGCCGGCCAGGTCGGAGACGCGGGCCGTGCCGCGCTCGCGCACCAGGGCCAGCAGTCGGTCGTGTCGTTCGGCAGCACTCTCGCGCACGGCGCGGTTCCCCCTTGCGGTGACGGTGGTCTCCCGACCTTAGACCAGGCCGGGCGGCTGAATGATCGAATGGCGGAAGTTTCGATCATTCGCTCCGCTTCCTCTTGACGTTCGATCGAAGCGTCTTCAGGATTCCGGGCGGAGCCATGGGAACCCGGGCCCAGGGAGGACATCATGCCCACGCCACCCGAGGACCGTGAGCCCGAGGAGCAGCGGACGCGGGGCCGTGAGCCCGAGGACCGTGAGCTCAGCCCGTACACCGGATGGACCCGGGCCCACTGGGAGCGCACGGCCGACCGGCTCCTCCTCGCCGTCCGCCCCCACGCCTCACCCCGTAAGGGACTGATCGGCCTCCCCGGGCCGCGCCCCAGCTGGTCCGGCGTCCGCTCCGACGCCCTGGAGGGCTACGCCCGGACCTTCCTGCTCGCCGCGCTGCGGGCCGCCCACGGCGACGACCCGCACGGCCACCTCGACCGCTACGCCGAAGGGCTCGCCGCCGGCACGGAGCGGCCCGGCGGCGCCGGCCCCGAGGACTGGCCCCGCACGACCGACACCCGCCAGGCGGTCGTCGAGTCCGCCTCGGTCGCCCTCGCCCTGCGCCTGACCCGCACCCGCCTGTGGGACCGGCTCGACGACCGCGTCCGGCAGCGGGCCGTCGACTGGCTGCTGCCCGCCCTCGCCCCGTCCCCCGTGGACAACAACTGGTGGCTCTTCGGCCTCACCGTCGCCGGTTTCCTCCAGGACGCCGGCATCGAGACCGACCGCGCCGCCGCCACCGTCGAACGCTCCCTCGACCGCGTGGAGCAGTGGTACCTCGGCGACGGCTGGTACAGCGACGGCGACAACCGCGCCTTCGACCACTACAACGCCTGGGCCCTGCACTTCTACCCGGTCCTCCACGCCCACCTCGCCGGCGACCGTGACCTCCTCGACCGGTACGGCCCCCGCCTGCGCGCCCAGCTCGACGACCACGTCCACCTCTTCGACGGCAACGGCGCCCCCGTCCCGTACGGGCGCTCCCTGACCTACCGCTTCGCCGCCGCCGCGGCCCCCTGGCTCGGCGCCCTCACCGGGCACACCCCGCTCACCCCCGGCGCCACCCGCCGGCTCGCCTCAGGAACCCTGCGGTACTTCCTCGACCGCGGCGCCACCGACGCGACCGGGCTGCTCACCCTCGGCTGGCACGGCCCCTACGAGCCGGTCGTCCAGAGCTACTCCGGTCCCGGCTCCCCCTACTGGGCGGCCAAGGGCTTCCTCGGTCTGCTGCTGCCCGCCGACCACTCCGTGTGGACCGCCACCGAGGAGCCCCTGCCCGCCGAACGCGCCGACACCGCAAGGGCCCTCGGCCCCACCGGACTGCTCGTCCAGACCACCGCCGCCGACGGACTCGTCCGCCTCCACAACCACGGCAGCAACCACGTCGGCAGCGCCGAACAGGGCGAGGACGACCCCGGCTACGCCCGGCAGGCCTACTCCACCCGTACGGGACCCACCACCGCCCCCGACCCGGCCGACAACCACTTCGCGCTGCTCAGGCCCGACGGCACCGCCACCACCCGGGGCCCCGCCACCCCGCTCGGCACCGGACCCGGCCGGGCCGCCTCCGCCCACCGCCCGCTGCCCGGCGTCCGCGTCCTGTCCGCCACCCTCGTCCACGGCCGCGCCGAGCTCCGCGCCCATCTCGTCCTCGGCGCCCCGGAGGGGACCCCCGTACGGCAGACCGGCTGGGCCACGCACGCCGACGGACCCGTCTCCCAGCTCCACCCCGTGCACGGCTACGAGTCCGCAACCACCGAACTGCCCACCGGCGCCACGCTCCAGGGCCCCGGCCCCACCCGTACCCCGGCGGTGCACGGCACCACGAGCGGACCCGAGGCCCTCTTCGTGGCCCTCGTCTCGCTCACCGCCGAACCCGGCCCCGCCACCGTGTCCGACCTGGCGCGGGTCCACGTCACCGGTCCCCGCACCCTGGAGGTGACCTGGCAGGACGGCACCACCGCACGCCTCGCCCTCTACGAGGGCCCCGGCGCGGACCGGCCGCCGAACCGACCGCCGCGCCGGGTCACCGCGGCGACCAGGGCGGCGACGGCGAAGGTCGCCGCCGCCGTCCCCACCATGACCATGCCCACACCGATCACGAAGAGACCGCTGCCGTCGTCCGACCAGTCGTAGAAGGCGGCGGCCGTCAGCCCCACCGTGGCACCGAGCACGGCACCCGGGACATGACGCCGGTACGCCGCCCACGACACCGGCGCCAGCAGGGTCAGGACCAGTCCGACGACCTGCCACACCTCGTACGGGCCGCTCACCGAGCCGTCCGGATGCACGTCACGATGCCGGTCCCAGCCCAGCCACGCGGCCCAGGCCGCGACCGACACGAGAGTCGTCGCCAGGAGCGGAACGAGTTTCAGGGGCTTGTGATCCATGAGCCGAGGGTCCCGGTCCGCCCGCCCGGCGGGCAGAGCGTCCGTACTCATGTCCGACTGAGTACGGCAGGCCCGCGCCCAGGGGCCGCCGGACGCAAGGGCCGCCGGGGCCCGAGGGCCGCCGCGGCGCGCCTACTTCGGCCCGTACTTGCGGCCCGCCCGGGAGGAGACCCCGCCCAGCAGACCGCGCGGGGCCAGCTTCACCACACCCATCAGCGCCTTGTAACGGGGATCGGGGACGGACAGCGTCCGCCCCCGGGACAGATCGGCGAGCGCCGCGGACACCAGCTTGTCCGCGTCCAGCCACATCCAGCCCGGGATGTTGTCCGTCCCCATCCCCGCCCGCTGGTGGAACTCCGTCCGCACGAACCCGGGGCACAGCGCCATCAGCCGCACCCCGCTCCCCGCGAGGTCCCGCGCCGCGCCCTGGGTGAACTGCACGACCCACGCCTTCGACGCCCCGTAGGTGCCGCGCGGCACGAACGCGGCCACCGAGGCGACGTTCACCACCCCGCCCCGGCCCCGCGACCGCATCGAGTCCGCCGCCGCCGAGGTCAGCCGCAGCACCGCCTCGCAGTGCACCTTCAGCATCTTCAGCTCGTCGGCCATGGACACCTCGAGGAACCGGCCCTTGTTGCCGAACCCCGCGTTGTTCACCAGGAGATCGACCGGCCGCCTGGGGTCGGAGAGCCGCGCCTCCACGGCCGCGATCCCCGCCTCCTCCGACAGGTCGGCGGCGAGCACCTCCGCCTCGATCCCGTGCCGGTCGTGCAGTTCGGTCGCCTGCTCCCGCAGGCGCTTCACGTCGCGCGCCACCAGCACGACATCGTGTCCGTCCGCGGCGAGCCGCCGTGCGAAGGCGGCGCCGATGCCCGCGGTCGCGCCCGTAATCAGTGCAGTCGTCATGGGCGCACGTTAACCCGCGGTGTGTGAACGCCGTGTGTGGGAAATCCGGCGGCCCGGCCCCGGCCGGCTCCGCCCCTCCGCGGCGCGCTACCGCCCGTACTTCTCCGTGTAGGCGCGCGCGAGGTCGAGCAGTCCGGACTCCATCCACTCCGCCGCCACCAGCGTCCCCGGCAGCAGCGTGCGGTCGGTCGTCGCCGCCTGGTGCAGGCGGGCGACCGTGACGTCGTGGGACGGCCGGTGGACGACCTCGATGGGGTCGCCGGCCCGTATCTCGCCGGGGGCGATCACGCGGAGCATCGCGCCGGGCCCGGCCGCGGACGCGTTGAAGCGACGGACCCAGCCGCTCTCCTCGACGAAGCCGGCGAACGTACGGCACGGGATGCGGCCGCCGGTCACCTCCAGGACGACCTCGTCGCCGATCCGCCAGCGCTCGCCGACCAGGGCGCCGTTGACGTCGAGGCCGCGGGTCGTGAGGTTCTCGCCGAACGAGCCGGGGGCGAGGGCGCGGCCGAGCTCCTGCTCCCACCGGTCCAGGTCCTCGCGGGCGAAGGCGTAGGCGGCGCGGTCGGCGCCGCCGTGGAAGCGGAGGTCGCACACGGCGTCCCCGGCGACGCCGCTCGCGCCCTCGGGGCCCGGCGCCGCGATCCGCACCGGTCCCTCGACCGGGCGCTTGTCGATGCCCGTCCGGCCCGAGGGGGCGTTGGTGTACTCCACGGCCTCGGCCCGGCCCACGTTCACGCTCAGCAGTTCCATGGAGGCACCCTAACCAGGGCTTTTCCTCAGCTCCTCAAAGTTCTCCGATGGAATTCGCCCCGACATCCAAGATGCGCTTATGCTCGAAGAATGATCGAGGCCCGCCACCTCCGCGTCCTGCGCGCCGTCGCCGCCACCGGCTCCTTCTCCGCCGCCGCGCGCGAACTCGGCTGCACCCAGCCCGCGGTGAGCCAGCAGATGAAAGCGCTCGAAACCTCCGCCGGCACCCCGCTCCTCGTCCGCACCGGGCGCGAGATGCGGCTCACCCAGGCCGGCGAGGCCCTGGTCCGGCACGCCGCCGGCATCCTCGCCGGGCTCACGGCCGCCGAGGAGGAGGTCGCCGCCATCGCGGGCCTGCGGGCCGGCCGGGTCCGGCTGGTGTCCTTCCCCAGCGGCAGCTCCACCCTCGTCCCCACCGCCCTGGCCGCCCTGCGCGCCGCCCACCCCGGGACCCGGGTGTCCCTGGTGGAGGCCGAGCCGCCGCGTTCGGTGGAGATGCTCCGCGAGGGCGACTGCGACGTGGCGCTCGCCTTCCGCTACGGGGTGGGGCCGGACAGCTGGGACGACCTGGTGGTCCGCCCGCTGCTCGCCGACCGGCTCGTGGGGCTCGTCCCGGAGGGGCACCGGCTCGCCGGCGCCGAGTCGGTCACCATCGGCGAACTGGCCGAGGACCCGTGGATCGCGGGCTGCCCGCGCTGTCGCCGCCAGCTGGTGGACGTCTGCGAGCGGGCCGGCTTCACCCCCCGGATCGACTTCGCCACCGACGACTATCCGGCCGTGGTGGGCCTGGTGGGCGCGGGCCTGGGCGTCGCCGTCCTGCCGCAGCTGGCCATCGAGTCCGTTCGGCCGAAGGGAGCCGTCACCGTGACGGTGGAACCCGCCGTGGAGCGGGAGATCGTGGCGCTGACCCTTCCGGACCTGGCCCAGGTCCCGGCCGTCGCGGCCACCCTGGACGAGCTCGTCCGCGCCGCGGGGCGCGCCCGGACCGCGCGGCCGGCCTGACCGGCGGGACACGCCCCCGCGGCGTTCGGGTGACGCCGGGACGCCGCCGTGCGGGTGGTCCGCCCACCGGCCGTACGGGTGGACTTCCGTTCCCGTACGGCCCAGTGGCCTGCGCCGTACGGGTGGACGGCGCGGGGCCGTTCGCGTGAGGGTGTGCGGGCCGTCGGAGTGAGCGGCCCACGTCCGTCCGGGTGACGGCCCCGCCGCCGTGCGGGCGACGAGTGCGCGGCCGGACGGGCCCGTACCGGTGACCCGGGGTCGGGCCGTCCGGGTGGCGGTCGTACGGGATCGGCCCGCCGGCCGGGTGAGGGGCGTACGGGGTCAGTCCGCCGGGCCGGGTGGGGGTCGGTCCGGTGTGTCGTCCCGTCAGGTTCCGGGTGAGCGGCTCGTATTCCCCCGAATCAGGGGCAGAAACGTTCCTTCATGCGTGGGCCACGCCTGCCGAGCTCGCGGCCGAGGCCCGTGTCGCGGCCCCGGAGGCCGTCGCGGCGGTCGCCGCCGTCGTGGTGACCAGGCGGTTGCGCGCCCGGCCCATGAGCTCCTCGCGTTCGTCCTCGGTGAGGCCGCCCCAGACGCCGTAGGGCTCCCGTACGGCGAGCGCGTGCGCCGCGCACTCCGCGCGCACCGGGCACCGCATGCAGACCTCTTTAGCCGAGTTCTCGCGCGCACTCCGTGCCGCGCCGCGCTCTCCCTCGGGGTGGAAGAACAGGGAGCTGTCGACCCCTCGGCAGGCGGCGAGGAGCTGCCAGTCCCACAGATCGGCGTTGGGTCCGGGAAGGCGGGAGAAATCTGCCATTGCGCTTGTCCCCTTGAAACCGTGTCGAACGGATAGGTGGGCGGGTGGATGGCTGCGGGTTGATGGCTTGCGGAGGGGGTCGATGCGCCCCTCCGTGGGTCTCGGGTACCCGCTCCCGCGAGTTCGATCCGACCGTACAACTACTGACTGAGTAGATGTAAATATGACTCATTGCGAATCTAGCCACAGACACCGCGAAAAGGGAAGAAAACCCGCTAAATGGGGCATAGCTTCGGGGCGAAGGACGGATGACCTGCGACGCTCTCCTCCGCGTACGGTCCCTTACGTAGAGTGCCGAAGGCGGCCGTCCGACCCGTAACTCTTTCGAGTGACCATCGTTGAGAGTGCGGAGGCGGTTGAAGGAACAAGCGCTCGGGCAGGTGTCCGAGGGCGTCAACCGCACAGGTGACGATTCGTACCAGCCCTGGAGGCTCAAGGTGACGCGCATCAGCTGCGAGGGCCGCGGAGGTCAGGCATGACATCCGTGCTCGTCTGCGACGACTCCCCGCTTGCCCGAGAGGCGCTCCGCCGCGCGGTCGCGACCGTGCCCGGCGTCGAGCGCGTGACCACCGCGGCCAACGGCGAGGAAGTACTCCGCCGCTGGGGCGCCGACCGCTCGGACCTGATCCTGATGGACGTGCGCATGCCCGGCCTGGGCGGCGTGGAGACCGTCCGCCGACTGCTCTCGGCGGATCCGGGCGCCCGCATCATCATGCTCACCGTCGCCGAGGACCTGGACGGCGTCGCGCTCGCGGTCGCCGCCGGTGCCCGTGGCTATCTGCACAAGGACGCCTCGCGCGCCGAGCTGCGGGCCACCGTCACCCAGGCGCTCGCCGACCCGACCTGGAGGCTCGCCCCGCGCCGGCTGCGCTCGGCCGAGATGGGCGCCGCCCCCACCCTCACCGCCCGTGAGATCCAGGTCCTCGAGGGCATGAGCCACGGCCGGTCCAACGCGGAGATCGGGCGCGAGCTCTTCCTCTCCGAGGACACGGTCAAGACCCACGCACGCCGTCTCTTCAAGAAGCTGGGTGCCTCCGATCGGGCGCACGCCGTCGCCCTCGGATTCCGCTGGGGCCTGGTCCGCTGACCTGCGGCCTTCGGCCGCATCCCCGTCCGCCACGGGGCGGACGGGGTGGGCTTGTGTCACTTCCCCGCGGAATGCCGCATCCTTGAAGGCGTGGAGTTCCTCGGGGACGAGACGAACGAGCGAGCCGGAATCGAGCGGAAGGGGAGGGCGCAGGAGATGAGTCCCGGCGCACCTGCTCATAACGCTTCGGTGCACAACTACGGACGCGGTGCCGCGGACGAGCGGGCGTCGAGGCACCATGGAGCGATGCGCGACGACGAGACCGTGGGGTCACCCGTGCCCGCCGGGCCGGGGGAGATCGGTGCACTCGTTCACCGTGCCGTCGAGGGGGACGCGCAGGCCACGCACGACCTCCTCGCGCGCGTGCACCCGCTCGCCCTGCGCTATTGCCGTACGCGACTGAACCGGCTGCCCGGTGACGCCCGCCACTTCGTGGAGGACCTCGCCCAGGAGGTCTGCGTCGCCGTCCTCATGGCGCTGCCGCGCTACCGGGACACCGGCAGGCCCTTCGAGGCCTTCGTCTTCGCCATCGCCGGCCACAAGGTCGCCGACCTCCAGCGGGCCGCCATGCGGCACCCGGGATCGACGGCCGTGCCC
The DNA here is from genome assembly GCF_042901205.1 of Streptomyces sp. NPDC012769. Taxonomy (NCBI): domain Bacteria; kingdom Bacillati; phylum Actinomycetota; class Actinomycetes; order Kitasatosporales; family Streptomycetaceae; genus Streptomyces; species Streptomyces sp. NPDC012769. The sequence goes on from NZ_JBIBCP010000006.1 coordinate 406,764, forward strand.
TCCGACGAGATGCCCGAGCGTCCCGACGACTCGCTCGGCCCCGAGGAGCGCGCGCTGCTCAGCGACGACGCCGAATGGGCCAAGAAGCTGCTCGCCAACCTCCCGGAGAACCAGCGGGAGCTGCTCGTGCTGCGGGTGGCCGTCGGACTGACCGCCGAGGAGACCGGCCAGATGCTCGGCATGTCCCCGGGAGCGGTGCGGGTGGCACAGCACCGCGCGCTGAGCCGGCTGCGGGCACTGGCCGAGCAGTAGGCGTCGACCCGGGAGGCGCAGGCCGAGGAGTGGGCGTCGGCCGGGAGACGCTGCCGAGTAGTAAGGGTTGTGCGGGGCGACTGTCCCTCACGTACACGTACGAACGTCCAAAGCTTCCCGGTGATCTTGGTCGTGGAATGAGACACCGTCGCGGCCCGTTAGCATGGACATCCGCACCGATCAAGGCCATTGGGGAAGGTGTCATGACCAACGTCGACGGAGTGCCCGAGAAATTCGCGACACTCGGGCTTACCTACGACGATGTGCTGCTGCTGCCGGGCGCCTCCGAGGTGCTTCCCAACGCGGTCGACACCTCGTCCCGTATCTCCCGCAACGTACGGGTCAACATCCCGCTGCTCTCGGCGGCGATGGACAAGGTGACCGAATCCCGTATGGCGATCGCGATGGCCCGTCTCGGCGGCGTCGGCGTGCTGCACCGCAACCTCTCCGTCGAGGACCAGGTCAACCAGGTCGACCTGGTCAAGCGCTCCGAGTCCGGCATGGTCACGGACCCGATCACGGTGCACCCGGAGGCGACCCTCGCCGAGGCGGACGCGCTGTGCGCCAAGTTCCGCATCAGCGGCGTCCCGGTCACCAACCCGGCCGGCAAGCTGCTCGGCATCGTGACCAACCGCGACATGGCCTTCGAGACCGACCGCAGCCGTCAGGTCCGCGAGGTCATGACGCCGATGCCGCTGGTCACCGGCAAGGTCGGCATCTCCGGCGTCGACGCCATGGAGCTGCTGCGCCGCCACAAGATCGAGAAGCTGCCGCTGGTCGACGACGAGGGCGTGCTCAAGGGCCTCATCACCGTCAAGGACTTCGTCAAGGCGGAGAAGTACCCGAACGCCGCCAAGGACGCCGAGGGCCGACTGCTCGTCGGTGCCGCCGTCGGAGCCAGCCCGGAGGCCCTGGAGCGCGCCCAGGCGCTCGCCGCGGTCGGCGTGGACTTCCTGATCGTCGACACCTCGCACGGCCACAACAGCAACGCCCTCGGCTGGATGGCGAAGATCAAGTCGAGCGTGAACGTCGATGTGATCGGCGGCAACGTCGCCACGCGTGACGGCGCGCAGGCCATGATCGACGCCGGTGTCGACGGCATCAAGGTCGGCGTCGGCCCGGGCTCCATCTGCACCACCCGTGTGGTCGCCGGCATCGGCGTCCCGCAGGTCACCGCCATCTACGAGGCCTCCCTCGCGGCCCGCGCCGCCGGCGTCCCGCTGATCGGCGACGGCGGCCTGCAGTACTCCGGCGACATCGGCAAGGCGCTGGCCGCCGGCGCCGACACCGTGATGCTCGGCAGCCTCCTCGCCGGCTGCGAGGAGTCGCCCGGCGAGCTGATGTTCATCAACGGCAAGCAGTTCAAGTCGTACCGCGGCATGGGCTCGCTCGGCGCCATGCAGTCCCGCGGCCAGGGCAAGTCCTACTCGAAGGACCGCTACTTCCAGGCCGACATCACCTCCGACGACAAGCTCGTGCCCGAGGGCATCGAGGGCCAGGTGCCCTACCGCGGCCCGCTCTCCTCCGTGGTGCACCAGCTCGTCGGCGGTCTGCGCCAGACCATGGGCTACGTGGGCGCCGCCACCATCGAGGAGATGGAGTCCAAGGGCCGGTTCGTCCGGATCACCTCGGCGGGTCTCAAGGAGAGCCACCCGCACGACATCCAGATGACCGTCGAGGCGCCGAACTACAGCCGGAAGTAGCTTCCGGTCACGCAGCGCGACCCGTGGGGGCGGTTCCGGCATGTGGCCGGAGCCGCCCCTTCGGCGTGGGTCGGGGATACTGGTAGGCGCAGACACAGAGGGAAAGGCCACACAACGTGACTGAGATCGAGATCGGGCGCGGCAAGCGCGGCCGCAGGGCGTACGCGTTCGACGACATCGCCGTCGTACCGAGCCGGCGCACCCGGGACCCGAAGGAGGTCTCGATCGCCTGGCAGATCGACGCCTACCGCTTCGAGCTGCCCTTCCTGGCCGCCCCCATGGACTCCGTCGTCTCGCCGCAGACCGCCATCCGGATCGGCGAGCTGGGCGGCCTCGGCGTGCTGAACCTCGAGGGCCTGTGGACCCGCTACGAGGACCCGCAGCCGCTGCTCGACGAGATCGCCGAGCTCGACGAGGCCACCGCGACCCGCCGTCTGCAGGAGATCTACGCCGCTCCGATCAAGGAGGAGCTGATCGGGCAGCGCATCAAGGAGGTGCGCGACTCGGGTGTGGTCACCGCCGCCGCGCTCTCCCCGCAGCGGACCGCGCAGTTCTCCAAGGCCGTGGTCGACGCCGGCGTGGACATCTTCGTCATCCGCGGCACGACCGTCTCCGCCGAGCACGTCTCCGGCGCGGCCGAGCCGCTGAACCTCAAGCAGTTCATCTACGAGCTCGACGTCCCGGTCATCGTCGGCGGCTGCGCCACCTACACCGCGGCCCTGCACCTGATGCGCACCGGCGCCGCGGGTGTCCTGGTCGGCTTCGGCGGCGGCGCCGCGCACACCACGCGCAACGTGCTCGGCATCCAGGTCCCGATGGCCACCGCGGTCGCCGACGTGGCCGCGGCCCGCCGCGACTACATGGACGAGTCCGGCGGCCGTTACGTGCACGTCATCGCCGACGGCGGCGTCGGCTGGTCCGGCGACCTGCCGAAGGCGATCGCCTGCGGCGCCGACGCGGTGATGATCGGCTCCCCGCTGGCCCGTGCCACGGACGCGCCCGGCAAGGGCCACCACTGGGGCATGGAGGCCGTCCACGAGGACGTGCCGCGCGGCAAGCTCGTCGACCTCGGCATCGTCGGCACCACCGAGGAGATCCTCGCCGGCCCGTCGCACACCCCCGACGGCTCGATGAACTTCTTCGGCGCCCTGCGCCGCGCGATGGCCACCACGGGCTACAGCGAGCTCAAGGAGTTCCAGCGCGTCGAGGTCACGGTCGCCGACGCGCAGCACAAGCGCTGACCGTGACGATGCGGCGCTGACCGTACGGATGTGATGGAGGGGCCCCGCGCCGGGTGGTGCGGGGCCCCTCCGCCGTCCTCAGAGGCGGTGGGCGGCTCCGGCCGGGGTGGCGCCGCGGGTGTCGAGGAGGAGCTGGGCCTTCACCGAGAGGCCCTGGAGGTCGTAGGTGCGGTGGTGCTGGAGCAGGATCGTCAGATCGGCCTGGGCGGCGGCCTCGTAGAGGGAGTCGGCCCGGGGCACGGGCAGGTCGCGGACGCGCCAGTCGGGGACGTACGGGTCGTGGAAGCTGACCTGGGCGCCCAGGTCCATCAGCCGGCGGGCGATCTCGTCGGCGGGTGAGCCCTGGCGGTCGGCGAGGTCGGGCTTGTAGGTGATGCCGAGCAGCAGGACCCGGGCGCCGCGGGCGGACTTGCCGTGCTCGTTGAGGAGCGTGGCGCTGCGCTGGACCACGTACTGCGGCATGCGCTCGTTGACCTGGCCGGCGAGTTCCACCAGCCGCAGGGGGCGGTGGCCGCCCAGCCGGTCGACGGGCACGCCGTGGCCGCCGACGCCGGGTCCGGGGCGGAAGGCCTGGAAGCCGAAGGGCTTGGTCTCGGCGCAGCGGATGACGTCCCAGAGGTCGACGCCGATCTCGTGGCAGAGCACCGCCATCTCGTTGACGAGGGCGATGTTGACGTGCCGGAAGTTGGTCTCCAGGAGCTGGACCGTCTCGGCCTCGCGCGGTCCGCGCGCGCGGACCACCTTGTCGGTGAGGCGTCCGTAGAAGGCGGCGGCGGACTCGGTGCAGGCGGAGGTAAGCCCGCCGATCACCTTGGGCGTTCCGGCGAGGCCGTGGGCGCCGCGGACGCCGCCGTGCGCCCGGCGGACGGGGTCGAGGCGGCCGGGGGAGTAGGCGAGGTGGAAGTCGCGTCCGGCGCGCAGTCCCGAGCCGCTCTCGAGGAGGTCGCGCAGCGGTCCCTCGGTGGTGCCCGGCGGTACCGGGGACTCCAGGAGGACGGTGGTGTGGGGGCGCAGTCGCGCGGCGAGGGCGCGGGCGGCGTCGGTGACGGCGGTGAGGTCGAGGGCGCCGTCCGCTCCCGCCGGTGTGGGCGCGCAGATGACGGCCGTGCGGACGCGCCCGAGCTCGGCGGGATCGAGGGCGGGCCGGAAGCCGGCGGAGAGCATCCGGCGGATCTCGGCGGCGGTGAGGGAGCCGTCGACGGGGGGACGTCCGGCGGCGAGCTCGGCGACGGGGCGGGGATCGGTGTCGTAGCCGACGGTGGCGATGCCGGCGGCGGTGGCTGCCTGGGCGAGCGGGAGTCCGTGGTGGCCGAGGCCGATGACGGCGAGATCAGCGGGCATGGGGGTGGGCCGTCCTTCCCAGTAGCCGGAGGGGACGTGGTGCGCAAGCCCTGTGGACCGAAGGGGGCTTACGCAATGTCAGACTAAGCGTAAATATGACCGATATGCGGCATTGCGGGGTCGAAGGTCGCCGAGTGTTATCCACAGGCTGGGGTCGGGGCGGTGGCTGAAGTCGGAGGGGCGGGACAGAATCAGGACTGTGAGCCGGACCACACGCGTCGGGCGGTCGGCGGTCCCGGCCGCGTACGGGGGCGGGTGCGCCGGCCGTGCCGACACACGGGGGACGACGGGAGGCAGCAGCCGTGAGGACAGCGACACTGGGACCCGCCGAGCGCGCCGAGGCGCTCGCGGCGATGGCCGAGCGCGAACTGGACGTACTGGTCGTCGGCGCGGGAGTCGTCGGCGCGGGCACTGCCCTCGACTCCGTCACCAGAGGCCTCTCCACCGGTCTCGTCGAGGCCCGTGACTGGGCGTCCGGCACCTCCAGCCGGTCGAGCAAGCTGATCCACGGCGGTCTGCGCTATCTGGAGATGCTCGACTTCGCGCTCGTCCGTGAGGCCCTCAAGGAGCGCGGCCTGCTCCTCGAACGGCTCGCTCCCCACCTGGTCAGGCCCGTCCCCTTCCTCTATCCCCTCCGGCACAAGGGCTGGGAGCGGCTGTACGCGGGCTCCGGCGTCGCTCTGTACGACGGGATGTCGGTCTCCTCGGGCCACGGACGCGGCCTGCCGGTGCACCGCCACCTCAGCCGCCGTCGCGCCCTGCGCGTCGCCCCCTGCCTCAGGAAGGACGCCCTCGTCGGCGCCCTGCAGTACTACGACGCCCAGATGGACGACGCCCGCTTCGTCACCACCCTCGTCCGCACCGCCGCGAGCTACGGGGCGCAGGTCGCCAGCCGGGCCCGGGTCGTCGGCTTCCTGCGCGAGGGCGAACGGGTGGTCGGCGCCCGCGTCCAGGACGTCGAGACCGGCGGGGAGTACGAGATCAGGGCCCGTCAGATCGTCAACGCCACCGGCGTGTGGACCGACGACACCCAGGCACTCATCGGAGAGCGCGGCCAGTTCCACGTCCGCGCCTCCAAGGGCATCCACCTGGTCGTGCCCAAGGACCGCATCCACTCCACCACCGGCCTCATCCTGCGCACCGAGAAGTCCGTCCTCTTCGTCATCCCCTGGGGCCGCCACTGGATCATCGGCACCACCGACACCGAATGGGACCTCGACAAGGCCCACCCGGCCGCCTCCAGCGCCGACATCGACTATCTCCTGGAGCACGTGAACGGCGTCCTCGCGACCCCGCTCACGCGCGACGACGTCCAGGGCGTCTACGCGGGCCTGCGTCCCCTGCTCGCCGGTGAGTCCGACGCCACCAGCAAGCTCTCCCGCGAGCACACCGTCGCCCACCCGGTGCCCGGCCTGGTCGTCGTCGCCGGCGGCAAGTACACGACCTACCGGGTCATGGCCAAGGACGCCGTCGACGAGGCCGTCCACGCCCTCGACAAGCGGGTCGCCGCCTGCGTCACCGAGGACACCCCGCTCCTCGGCGCCGAGGGCTACAAGGCCCTGTGGAACGCCCGCGCCGGAATCGCCGCCCGCACCGGCCTCCACGTGGCCCGGGTCGAGCATCTGCTCAACCGCTACGGCTCCCTGACGGAGGAGCTGCTCGACCTCGTCGCCGCCGACCCGTCGCTCGGCGCGCCCCTGCCGGCCGCCGAGGACTATCTGCGGGCCGAGATCGTCTACGCCGCCTCCCACGAGGGCGCGCGCCACCTGGACGACGTCCTCACCCGGCGCACCCGCATCTCCATCGAGACCTTCGACCGGGGCGTGCTCAGCGCCCGCGAGTGCGCCGAACTCATGGCTCCGGTCCTCGGCTGGGACGCCGGCCAGATCGACAAGGAGGTCGAGCACTACGAGAAGCGCGTCGAGGCGGAACGCGAGTCCCAGCGCCAGCCCGACGACCTGACGGCGGACGCGGCACGGCTGGGAGCGCCGGACATCGTGCCGATCTGACAGGGTGGGGGCACCCTTCACGGGTGGGAAAGGTGCTCGGAGTGCGGACCCGGGGGAGGCAGTGGTCCCGGAGTGAGGGACAATGAGCTCTCTTCCAGGGCGGGTTGCCGCATTGCGCGGGAGCTCCGGACGCGGGCGACAAACAGGGATCGCAGAGGGGACGCATGTCGGAGGCGGAGCAGTCGCGGGACACGGGGCAGGACCCCCGGCGGGACGCCGCCGCGGGCGCCGCCACCGACGGCGACCGGGGCGCGGTTCCGGCCGCGCGCGCGGAGCGGGACAAGAAGCCGGTGGACTCGGCGGATTCGGCGGATTCGGCGGTGCCGAAGACACCGGAGACGCCGAAGGTACCGAGAGCGGCGAAGTCGCCGGAGGCCGAGCGGCCGGCCAGTGGGACGGACGTGCCGTCGACCTCACCGGTGGGCGATGCCGGCCCCTCGCCGGAGGCGGGTCGTGCGCCGGCCGGCGGGCGGGACGCCACCGCGGCGCCGGAGCCTGCCGGTGGCGGGGCCGACGCCCTCGCCAAGCAGGAGGCCGTGTCGCCGCGGAGCACGCGGGACACCGGTCAGGGCGCTCAGGACAAGACTCCTGACACCCCGACCACGGCGGTCCTGGCGAAGGGCCGGACCCCTGGCGCGGGTGCGGCCGGGCGGGGCCGGGACACGGAGTCGGAGGGTCCGTCGACCACGGTCCTGGGCAAGGACCGGACCGGTGGCGCGGGTGCGGCCGGGCGGGGCGTTCAGGACCAGGTGCCCGGGGCCGCGAAGGGCGCGGGCAAGGCCGCCGGCGGCAGCGGGTCGACCGACGGGGCCGCGCCGGCCGCGGGCTTCGGCGCCGTCGCGACCGGAACGGGCGCCCCGACCGGCCGCGCTGACACCCCGTCCGCCCAGGGACGGCTGCTCGCCGGGCGCTACCGCCTCGGCGTGGTGCTCGGCCGCGGCGGCATGGGCACGGTGTGGCGCGCGGTCGACGAGACGCTGGGCCGGACCGTCGCCGTCAAGGAGCTCCGCTTCCCCAACAGCATCGACGACGACGAGAAGCGACGCCTCATCACCCGGACCCTCCGCGAGGCCAAGGCCATCGCCCGGATCCGCAACAACGGCGCCGTGACCGTCTACGACGTGGTCGACGAGGACGACCGCCCGTGGATCGTCATGGAGCTCATCGAGGGCAAGTCGCTGGCCGACGCCGTCCGCGAGGACGGCACGCTCACCCCGCGCCGCGCCGCCGAGGTCGGCCTCGCCATCCTCGACGTGCTGCGCTCCGCGCACCGCGAGGGCATCCTCCACCGCGACGTGAAGCCGTCCAACGTGCTGATCGCCGAGGACGGCCGGGTCGTCCTCACCGACTTCGGCATCGCCCAGGTCGAGGGCGACCCCTCGATCACCTCCACCGGCATGCTCGTCGGCGCCCCCTCGTACATCTCGCCCGAGCGGGCCCGCGGCCACAAGCCCGGCCCGGCCGCCGACCTCTGGTCGCTCGGCGGACTCCTGTACGCCGCCGTCGAGGGCAGCCCGCCCTACGACAAGGGCTCGGCCATCGCCACGCTCACCGCCGTGATGACCGAGCCGGTCGACCCGCCGAAGAACGCCGGACCGGAGCTGGAGAAGGTCATCTACGGCCTCCTCGCCAAGGACCCCGACCAGCGGCTCGACGACGCGGGCGCGCGGGTGCTGCTGCGCGCGGTCCTCGACGCGCCGGAGGCACCGCCGGAGCCCTCGCCCGAGGCGACGAGGGTCGTCCCGCTGCCCCCGCTCCCCGAGCGTCCGCCTGCCTCCGGCAAGGAGGAGAAGCCCGCCCGCGAGAAGGCCGGCGAGGCGACCGCCGAGCGGCTCCGGGGCGCCCTGAAGTCCGTGCGCAACGCCGCCGCCGCGGCGACCTCGAGAAGCGAGACCGACCGCAGGCCCGGTGCCGGGACACCGGACCGGCCCGGGCAGGCCCGTGCCTCGCTCACCGATGTCGTCCCGCGCCGCACCCTGGTGATCATCGCGGCGGTCGTGGTCATCGCCCTGCTCGGCACGATCCTGTACGTCGCCCTCGGCGGCGGCAACGAGGGCACCGACCAGGGCAAGGGCGGCAGCTCCGGCGGCACCACGGCCTCGGCCGGCGCCAGTTCCGGCGGCACCGACGGCCGGACCGACGACGGCACCGACAAGACCCCGAGCGACCCCGCCCAGCAGGGCAGCGGCGGCACACCGGCCGCCAACAGCGGCGGCCAGAGCGGCACCACGCCCTCCGGCACGCCCGGCGGCGACCAGGCCGGCGGCGGCCCCCAGCTGCCGCCCGGCTATGTGATGGTGACCAACGACCGCTTCCACTTCCGGATGGCGATGCCCGCCTCCTTCAAGCTCGCCGCGATAGCGGGCCAGAACTCGGGCGGCATCTTCCACGCCGGCGGCAGCGGGTTCCCGCGCGTCCAGGTCGACTTCAACGACAGCCCGAAGGACGACGCGGCCGCCGCCTGGCGCGCCGCCATGACCGCGGTCGCCATGTCGAGCAACGGCTACAAGCACATCGGCATCCGCCCGGTCGCCTACAAGGGCTATCCGACCGTCGCCGACTGGGAGTTCGAGCGCACCCAGAACGGCATGCGCGTCCGGGTGCTCAACCGGGGCTTCAAGGTCGACGCCGACCACGGCTATTCGATCATGGTCAGCTGCCGGGCCGACGCATGGGACGCGGCGGAGTGCAAGACGCTCCGCGAGACCGCGTTCGCCACGTTCAGCCCCAAGGACTGACGGGCGCACGTATCGTGAGAGGCCCCGTCCGCGAGGACGGGGCACGGGGGACGGCAGGCGCGTGGGGAGGCGTCGTGGACGACTACGCGGGAAGGGTGCTGGCGGACCGCTATCGGCTGCCCCTGCCCCCGGCGGACGCGTACGACCACGTCGAGACGCGCGCCTTCGACACCTACAGCGGCCAGGAAGTGCGGATCCGTCAGGTTCCGCTGCCCGAGGTCGTCGACGCCGAACTCCTCGACGACGAGCCGTACGCGGCTCCCGGGCGCGCCACCCGCAGACCGGCCGAGCCGACGGTCCGCCGCGCCGTCGAAGCCGCCCAGGCCGCCGCGCGGATCCCCGACCACCCGCGCCTCGACCAGGTCTTCGACGTGTTCGCCGAGGCCGGTTCGCTGTGGATAGTGAGCGAGTTCGTCGCGGCCACGCCGCTCTCCGAGATCCTCGCCGAGGGGCCCCTGACCCCCTACCGGGCCGCCGAGATCGGCGCCGAACTGCTCACCGCCCTGCGCACCCTGCACGCGCACGGCTGGACCCACCGGAACGTCACCGCGCGCACCGTCCTGGTCTGCGACGACGGCCGCGTCGTCCTCACCGGCCTCGCGGCCGGCGCCGCCGAGGAGGCCCTCTGCGGCTACGCCCCGGTGCCGAGCGAGGAGGAGTCCCCGTACGGGGTGCCGGGGATCGACCAGGAGGTCTACGAGACCGAGGCGTACGAGGAGTCCGCGGGGCACGGGGAGTACGAGGAGTCCGCAGAGCACGAGGCGTACGAAGCGTACGAAGCGTACGAGGAGCACGAGGAGTACGCCGAGGGCGAGGGGTACGAGGAGGCCGAGCCGTACGGCGCGGAGATCCACGAGCTGGAACCCTACGAGCCCGCCCCCTACGAGCCCGCGCCCCACGAATCCACCCCCTACGAGCCCGAGGCGTACGCGCCGGAGCCCTACGGCCGGGGTGCTATCGCGCCGCGAGGTGACGCGTCGATGAGGCGGGTGCCCGCGTCCCGGGCGCCCGCGCGCCACGAGGCCCACGTCGACGAGTCGCGCTCCGAGGAGGACGAGCCGGGCGAGGACGAGACGGACGGTCCCGCCTCGACGTACGGCTCCGGGTACGGGCCCGACGGAGGCACCCCGTACGGCGGCGGCCGGCCCGAGCTGTCCGCCGCGCCGGTCGTGCCCACCCCCGCCGTGCCGCCCGTCGCGGACGTGCGGGCCGCCCGCGCCGGGGCCATCGCCGCCTATCGGGCAGGTGCCCGCGCCGCCGCCCGGATCGGTGAGACCGGCGCCCTCCCGGCCCCCCGCCCCGCCCTGCCCGCCGAGCCCGGGGAGCCCGCCGAGCCCGCGCCGCCGTCGGGCGGCCCGCCCACGCCTCCCGAGCCCCAGTGGTGGTCCCGGGTGGGCGACGAGGACGACGCCGACGACCTCGACGACGAGGACGACGACGAGAACGGGACGGGCGGCCCCTACGGGACGCCGCCGCGCGCCTACCTCGCCGGCACCTGGAGCGACGGCCCGCACGCCGCCCGCGACGGCGGGCGTTCCGTCCCGGCGGGCGGCGGCGGGAGCACCGGCCCGGCCCTACCCGCGCTCCCCGCCGGATACCGGGCGGCGAGCCGCGAACCGCTGCCCGCGACCGCAGCCCCGACCGGCACCGGCTCAGGCTCGGGATCGGGCTCCGGTGACGCGTATCGGGGGCCGGTGACGCGGCTCGCCGCCGAGCGGGCCCGCCAGACCCGGATCGCGGTCGTCGGCGCCGTCACCGAGCGCTGGGCGCCCGAGCAGGCGGGCCCGGTCCACGAGCACTGGCGGCTGGCCCCGCCCATCGGCCCCGCCACCGACCTGTGGGCGCTGGGCGCGCTGCTCTACCGGGCCGTCCAGGGCCACGCCCCGTACCCCGAGGACAACGCCGCCGAGCTGGTCCAGCTGGTCTGCGCCGAGCCGCCCGCGTTCGCCGAGGAGTGCGGCCCGCTGCGGCCGATCGTGGAGTCGCTGCTGCGTCAGGACCCCACCGAGCGCCCCGACGTCGAGGAGCTGAGCGGCTGGCTGCGTTCCCTGGTGCGTTCGGCGCCCGAGCCGGAGGCCGGGATCGGTGTCGTACCGCTGCCGTCCCCGGACGCCACCCGGCTGCCCATCGTGCGCCGCCGCGGCGAGCTGGTGCGGCGCCGTCGCGGCGGAGCCTCGGGCGGCCGCCACCGCCAGGGACGAGCCGGCAAGGCGCGCGACCGCCGTGACCCGCGCGCCCTCCGCGCCCCGCGCGCCCCGCGGGAACCGTCGTACGCGGCGCCCACGGCGTACGGGACGCACACGGCGTACGCCGACACCCCGGACGTGCACGAGGAGATCCCGCAGCGCGCCCCGCGAGCGCCCCGCGCTCCCGGGCGCACCTCGGGCTCCCCGCGCGCCCTGGGGTGCATGTTGCTGCTGCTCATCCTGTTGCTGCTCGGCGGGGCGATCGCCTACGCCGTGTGGTTCCTGCCCAAGGAAGGCGAGGAGGGCGAGGGGGGCGGCGGCAAGGCCGTGCCGCCGGTGACGTCCGGTGCTCCGGCGACGAGCTCCGCCCCGCCCGCCGGCGAGGGGCCCTCGTCCCGGCCCACCACGCAGCAGCCGGCCAATACCCCGCCCGCGGCGGACCCTTCGGCGCCCGCGCTCCCGGCCGGTTACGTGCTCCGCAAGGACCCGGAGGGCTTCCAGGTCGGCGTGCCGCGCGACTGGCGGCGCAGCCCGATCAACGACGCCGGTCAGGTGCGGTACACGGGCGGCGACTTCACGCTGATCGTCGTCCCCGGCCGGGACACCGTGCAGGCGAACGGCGCCGACCCCATGGCGTACCAGCGCAGCAGGGAGCGGGAACTCCAGCCCTGGCGGGACTCGTCCTGGTCCAGCGCCTCCGGCCTGCGCCGGATCGACGTGGGCCGACAGGCGATGGCCGTGGGCCAGTTCACCTGGCAGGACAGCACCGGACGCGAGGTGTTCGTCCGCAACCTGGCGCTGATCGAGGGCGGTCGCTACCACGTCGTCCTGGTCATCGGCCCGGAGGACGAGCGGGACAAGGTCTCCGAGGTCTACGACCAGGCGGTGAAGGCGTACCGGGTGACCCGCTGACCCGGCGTGCCGTCCGGTCCGCCGCGCCTTCGCCGGCCCCGTCCGGCGTCCCGGTCCGCCGCGCTCTCGCCGACCCGTGGCGCGGCCCCGAACCGGCGGCCGGTCACAGGTTGTTCCCAAAGCGCGCCCCGAGGTTCCGTGGGCCGTGCCCCCCTCCGTAACCTTGCCTCCGAAGCAAACAGGCGGGGGCACGTGGAACATTCTGAGAGCACCGGCACCGGGCTGCTGCTCGCCGGGCGTTACCGGCTGGGCGAGTCCATCGGGCGCGGCGGCATGGGCAAGGTCTGGCGCGCCCACGACGAGGTGCTGCACCGGGTGGTGGCCGTCAAGGAGTTGACGGCGGGACGGTTCGTGGCCGAGGCCGACCGGCTGGTCCTGCACGCCCGGACGCAGAAGGAGGCCCGCGCGGCGGCGCGGATCACCCATCCCGGCGTGGTCACGGTGCACGACGTGCTGGAGCACGACGACCGTCCGTGGATCGTCATGCAGTACGTGGACGGGCCCTCGCTCGCGGACGCGGCGAAGGAGTCCGGTTCCGGCACGATCGAGTCGCGCGAGGCGGCCCGGATCGGTCTGCACGTCCTCGGCGCCCTGCGCGCGGCGCACGCCGCCGGGGTGCTGCACCGGGACGTGAAGCCCGGCAACGTCCTGCTCGCCCGCGACGGGCGGGTCCTCATCACCGACTTCGGGATCGCCGCCATCGAGGGCGACTCCTCGATCACCCGCACCGGCGAACTCGTCGGCTCCATCGACTATCTGGCGCCCGAGCGGGTGCGCGGCGGGGACCCGGGCCCGGCGTCGGACCTGTGGTCGCTCGGCGCCACCCTGTACACGGCGGTGGAGGGCGGCTCGCCGTTCCGTCGCGGCTCGCCGATCAGCACCATGCAGGCGGTGGTCACCGAGGAACCGCCGTTTCCCGAGAAGGCCGGCGCGCTCGCCCCGGTCATCGTCGCGCTGCTGCGCAAGGACCCGGACCAGCGCCCGCGCGCGGACGAGGCCGAGCGGATGCTGCTCGACGCGATGGAGGGGCGGACGCCGCAGGCCGCACAGGCGTACGTGCCGACGCGGCGGGTGGGTCCCGAGGAGCTGACCGCCGCCGCCTCGTCGGTGACGACGCCGCTGCCCCGACCGCACGACGACCCGGCGGCCCCCGCCACCCGCCCGGCCGCCGCCACCACCGACGGCCCGGCGGATCCGGCGTCCCCGGCGGCGTCCGCCGCCGGCACCACCGCCCCCGGCGGCCGTCCCGCACAGACTCCGGCCCCGGCCCCCGCACAGGGCCGTGGTCGCTGGCGCGCCGCGGTGCTCGCGGCCGTGGTCGCGGGGCTCCTCGCGGGCGGGGCGGTGTTCGCCGCCATGACCCACATGGGCGGCGACAAGGGCGACCGGGGTGGCGCGGACCCGTCCACCACCCAGGGCGCGGGCAAGGATCCGGCCGTGGACCCGGCCAAGGGCGGCATCCCGGCCGGCTGGCACCGGGTCGAGGACCCGGAGGGCTTCAGCCTGGTCGTACCGGACGGCTGGAAGCGCCAGGCGGACGGCGACCAGATCGACTACACGCCCGACAACGGCCGCCACCGCATCCGGATCAGCATCGACCCCTCGCCCGACTTCGAGAACCCGTACATGCACATGCTCGACCTCGAGAAGATCGTGAAGAAGCGGGCCCGGTACGAGCGGATCCGGCTGACCCAGAACACCTTCCGCGATCAGGTCAATTCCTGCGTCTGGGAGTTCACCTGGATCGAGAAGCAGACCTTCCCGGGGCCACGCCACGCGATCGACCAGGTGTACTACGGCGACGACGGCACCGAGTACGCCCTGTACATGGCCTCGCCGGAGGAGAGCTGGGAGCGCACGCGTGAGCAGTTCGACATCGTGAAGAAGTACTGGAGGGCTCCCGGAGACACCGTAAGTCCCTGATCAGGGCTTATGTGCCAGTGATCGCTGGCGCGATTGTGTTCCCCGGGTGAAAACGCGTTACTGACGGGTACCCAAAGGCGGGATTGCGGCCTACCCTCGCCCTCATGACGGACTCGCGGGCACTCCCCACCACGGACCGGGCCGCCGCCGCGGCCACCACCGGCACCCTCGGCACCAACCCCGTCGCGCCCGCGCCCGCAGGGGCGCGCACGGCCGCCGACGTGGTCACGCCCGATCTGGTCGCCCGGCTCACCCGCGGGGTCGTGGGCTCCGGCCGTACCGCCAACCACACCCCCTTCACCGGGGACAAGCTGGCGGACCTGCCCGAGTCCACCCCCGAGGACGTCGCCGCCGCCTTCGCCCGCGCCCGTGCCGCCCAGGGCGTCTGGGCCGCGACCCCCGTCAGGGCCCGCGCGGCCGTACTGCTGCGCTTCCACGACCTGGTCCTCCAGCGCCAGGGCGAGGTCCTCGACCTCATCCAGCTGGAGACCGGCAAGGCCCGCCTGCACGCCCACGAGGAGGTGCAGGCGGTCGCCGTCGCCGCCCGCCACTACGGCCGCAAGGCGCCCTCGTATCTGCGCCCCAAGCGCCACACGGGTGTCGTCCCGACCCTCACCAAGGTCACCGAGCTGCGCCAGCCGCGCGGGGTCGTCGGACAGATCGCGCCCTGGAACTACCCGCTGGAGCTGTCGGTCGGCGACGCCCTGCCCGCCTTCGTCTCCGGCAACGCGGTCGTGATGAAGCCGGACACCGAGACCGCCCTCACCGCCCTGTGGGCCCGCGACCTGCTGATCGAGGCCGGTCTGCCCGCCGAGGTCTTCCAGGTCGTCCTCGGCGAGGGCCCGGTCGTCGGCCCCGAGGTCGTCCGCCACGCCGACTACGTCTCCTTCACCGGCTCCACCCGCACCGGCCGCGAGGTCGCCCAGGGCGCCGCCGCCCGCCTCGTCGGCGTCACGCTCGAACTCGGCGGCAAGAACGCCATGCTGGTGCTCGAAGACGCCGACATCGAGAAGGCCGCCGCCGGCGCCGTCCGCGCCTGCTTCTCCTCCGCCGGCCAGCTGTGCATCTCCATCGAGCGGCTGTACGTCCACGAGTCGGTCGCCGACGAGTTCATCGCCCGCTTCGCCGCCCGCACCAAGGCCATGCGCCTGGGCAACTCCCTCGCCTACGGCGCCGACATGGGCTCCCTCGTCGGCGAGCGGCAGCTGGAGACCGTCACCCGACACGTCGAGGAGGCCGTCGCCAAGGGCGCCAGGCTGATCGCCGGCGGCGTCGCCCGCCCCGACATCGGCCCGCTCTTCTACGAGCCGACCATCCTCGAAGGCGTCGAGGCCCCGATGGCCGTCTGCACCGAGGAGACCTTCGGCCCGGTCGTCTCCCTCTACCGCTTCGAGGACGAGGACGAGGTCGTCGAGCTGACCAACGCCACCCCCTACGGCCTCAACGCCTCCGTCTGGACCACCGACTCCCGCCGCGGCCACGCCATCGCCGCCCGGCTGCGCACCGGCACCGTCAACATCAACGAGGGCTACGCGCCCGCGTACGGCAGCGTCCAGGCCCCGATGGGCGGCATGAAGGACTCCGGCCTCGGCCGGCGCCACGGCTCCGAGGGCATCCTCAAGTTCACCGAGGCCCAGACCGTCGCCCAGCAGCGGCTGATCCCGCTCGCCCCCTCCTTCGGGATGGACGACGAGAAGTACGCCGCCTTCATGAGCACGTCCCTGAAGGTGATGAAGGCCCTGCGCCTGCGCTGACAGCTCCACCCCTTCACACCGGTTTCGTTCGAGGAGAGCCATGACCGCGGTACCCCCTGCCCGGAATCAGGACGACGACGACCTGGACTCGGCGTACGACTACGACGTCATCGTCGTCGGCTCCGGCTTCGGCGGCTCGGTCACGGCCCTGCGCCTGACCGAGAAGGGCTACCGGGTCGGCGTCCTGGAGGCCGGGCGGCGCTTCACCCGCGCCACCCTGCCCAAGAACTCCTGGGACCTGAAGAACTTCCTGTGGGCCCCCGCCCTCGGCCTCTACGGCCTCCAGCGCATCCACCTGCTCGGCAACGTCATGGTCCTCGCGGGCGCCGGGGTCGGCGGCGGCTCGCTCAACTACGCCAACACCCTCTACGAGCCGCTCGACCCGTTCTTCCAGGACCCGCAGTGGAAGGACATCACCGACTGGCGCGAGGAGCTCGCCCCCTACTACGACCAGGCAAAGCGGATGCTGGGCGTGCGGCTCAACCCGACGATGACCCCCTCCGACGTGCATCTGAAGGCCACCGCCCAGGCGATGGGCATCGGCGACACCTTCCACATGGCGCCGGTCGGCGTCTTCTTCGGTGACGGCAAGGACGCCGTCGGCGGGGAAGGGGCGGGCGCGTCCAGGGTGAAGCCGGGCGGTGAGGTCGCCGACCCGTACTTCGGGGGCGCGGGCCCGGCCCGCAGGGCCTGCACCGAGTGCGGCGAGTGCATGACCGGCTGCAGGCACGGCGCCAAGAACACCCTCAACGAGAACTACCTCTACCTCGCCGAGAAGGCCGGCGCGGTCGTCCACCCCATGACCTCCGTCGTCGCCGTCACCGAGGACTCGCGCGGCGGCTACGCGGTCAGGACCCTCCCGACCGACAACCGCAGGAAGGGCGCGGGCCGGACCTTCACCGCCCCCCGGGTGGTGATCGCGGCCGGTACGTACGGCACGCAGACCCTGCTGCACCGGATGAAGGACACCGGTCTGCTGCCCCGGATCTCCTCCCGGCTCGGCGAGCTGACCCGTACCAACTCGGAGGCACTGGTCGGCTCGCAGACCACCGACCGCCGCTACCGCAGGAAGCACGGCAAGGACCGGGTCGACTTCACCCGGGGCGTCGCGATCACCTCGTCGATCCACCCCGACGCCAACACCCACATCGAGCCGGTGCGCTACGGCAAGGGCTCCAACTCGATGGGCGGTCTGACCGTCCTCCAGGTGCCCTACGGCGCCCACCGGGTCCGCAAGTGGCTCCTGGAGATGGTCAAGCACCCCGCGCTCGCCCTGCGCTCGCTGTCCAACCGCCGGTGGTCGGAGCGGACCATCATCGGCCTGGTCATGCAGTCCCTGGACAACTCCCTCACCACCTACCGCAAGCCCGACGGCCTCGGGAAGGGCCTGCTCACCGCCCGCCAGGGCCACGGCGCCCCCAACCCGACCCAGATCGAGGCCGCGACCCGCGCCGCCTCGCTGATGGCCGAGGAGATCAACGGCTTCGCCGGGTCCAACATCGGCGAACTCATGGGCACCCCGCTCACCGCCCACTTCCTGGGCGGCTGTCCGATCGGCGCGGACGCCGAGTCGGGCGTCATCGACCCGTACCACCGTCTCTACGGCCACCCGGGGATCTCCGTCGTGGACGGCGCCGCGGTCTCCGCCAATCTGGGCGTCAACCCGTCCCTGACGATCACGGCGCAGGCGGAGCGGGCGATGTCCTTCTGGCCCAACAAGGGCGAGGAGGACCCGCGCCCGCGCCAGAGCGAGGCCTATGTGCGGCTGGCACCGGTCGAGCCGAAGTCGCCCGCCGTCCCGGCCGAGGCCTTCGGTGCCCTGAGGCTGCCGTTCCTGGGGATTCCGGCCGTGCCGCCGAAGAAGCCGGAGCCGGCGTAGCGGATCCGTGGGGATCCCGGGGATGCCGGGGATTCCGGAAAAGGTCGTGGACAACGGAAAGGGCGCTGCACCCCCCTCCGAGTGCAGCGCCCCTCCAGTTTCTGGGTGGTGCTGCATAGATGACCGGTGACCTGGGGCATTGGTTGTAGCCCCGGCACGGAATCTTCGTGTGACGCGCGTCACGTATCGAGCGCGAGATTCGATGCGCACGGCACAGGGGCCCCGCGCCGCGATTCCGGTCGCGGGCGCGAGGCCCCTGGAAGGGCACCGGCGTCAGGGCTGCCGCGGTGCCGGGGGCGGCGGCGCCGGGGGGTGGGGCGCCGCGCGGGTGGGGTGGGGAGTGGGGGAGCAGGAGGGGTGTGGGGAGCGGGACGGTGGATCTCGGGTCGTTCGGCCGGTTGCGGTCGGTCCCGGGCGTCCCCGGGACCGACCGCCCTTTCTGGGTGACCGGGCTGCTGTCCCCTGCCGTCCGGTCACGCGCGCTGGGGCGAGGTCCCACGACGTACCGGAGGTACGTCACACGCCCCAGCGAAGCCACGCGTGGTCTTTTTCGGGCCCGCCCCTGGCTGGCACGGACATCACGACCAACGAAGCGGCGCCGGGCCCGGTCACGCGCCGTACGGGTGAGGGTGCGACCGAACTCGGGTGCGGGACAGCACTCACACGCGCCGGGGCCCGTGCGGGACGGTCAGTTACGGCCGGACCGTACGGGGCGGTCGGATGCGGCCGGTCCGTACTGGACGGTCAGATGCGGCCCCGGCACAGCTCCAGCATCGTCATCGCGAGCGCCGTGCCCGGCTTGCCCAGCGCGTCCCGGTAGTGGCCGAGCACCTCCATCTCGCGCGCCAGGTTCACCCGGCGGCCGCCGGAGGAGATGCGGGCCTCCTGGATGACGGCGGAGACGGCCATCCGCTCCTGGATCAGGCCGATGATCCGGTCGTCGAGCGCGTCGATGCGCTCGCGGGCGTCGCCGATGAGCGCGGCCGCCTCGTCGGTGCGGGCGCCGGTCTTCTCGGTGGGGGTGGTGGAGGTGGAGGTGGTCACGGTGGGGCTCCTCGTGTCGGGTCGGGAACCCCGGGGCGACAGCGCCCGGGACAAGCAGAACGCCCCGGGCCTTGTCGGCCCGGGGCGCCTGGGAAGTCGCTTGTCAGTTGCTCAAGCAGCACGACCGTGGCAGCCGGCGGGCCGGTTGCCATAGGTAAAGAGGAAGGTCGGGAGCTTGCGCATGGCGCACAGTATGGACCCCTCCGTCCGTCCGGGGGCAAGCCGGGCCCGGATGGTGAGACGAAGGCCACCCTGGTTCGGATGGTGAGACGAAAAGCGTCACCCGTCCGCCGGTAGAATCGACAAATAGCCCCCCTTCGGGGGACCCCCTCCTACCGCCGGAAGGCCGCCGTAGTGTCATCAGCGCCCCCCGCTGCCGCGCCCGACGTCACCAACCCGGACGTAGTCCTCGTTGTCGACTTCGGCGCCCAGTACGCCCAGCTCATCGCCCGCCGAGTCCGTGAGGCCCGGGTCTACAGCGAGATCGTCCCGTCCACCATGCCGGTGGCCGAGATGCTGGCCAAGAACCCGAAGGCGATCATCCTCTCCGGCGGCCCGTCCTCCGTGTACGCGGAGGGCGCCCCGCGCCTCGACCGCGAGATCTTCGAGGCCGGTGTCCCCGTCTTCGGCATGTGCTACGGCTTCCAGCTGATGGCGACCACCCTCGGTGGCACCGTCGACAACACCGGAGCCCGCGAGTACGGCCGTACCCCCCTCCATGTCAGCAAGGCCGGCTCCACCCTCTTCGAGGGCACCCCGGTCGAGCAGTCCGTGTGGATGTCGCACGGCGACGCCTGCTCCGCCGCCCCCGAGGGCTTCACCGTCACCGCGTCCACGGACGTCGTGCCGGTCGCCGCCTTCGAGAACGACGAGAAGAAGCTGTACGGCGTCCAGTACCACCCCGAGGTGCTGCACTCCACGCACGGCCAGCAGATCCTGGAGCACTTCCTCTACCGCGGCGCCGGCCTCCAGCCCACCTGGACCACCGGCAACGTCATCGAGGAGCAGGTCGCGGCCATCCGCGCCCAGGTCGGCACCAAGCGCGCCATCTGCGGTCTGTCCGGCGGCGTCGACTCCGCCGTGGCGGCCGCGCTCGTGCAGAAGGCCATCGGCTCGCAGCTGACCTGCGTCTACGTCGACCACGGCCTGATGCGCAAGGGCGAGACCGAGCAGGTCGAGAAGGACTTCGTGGCCGCCACCGGCGTCCAGCTGAAGGTCGTCGACGCCCAGGAGCGCTTCCTCACCGCCCTGGCCGGGGTCTCCGACCCGGAGACCAAGCGCAAGATCATCGGCCGTGAGTTCATCCGCGTCTTCGAGCAGGCGCAGGCCGAGATCGTCGCCGAAGGCGCCGCCGACGGCGAGGAGGTCGCCTTCCTCGTCCAGGGCACGCTCTACCCGGACATCGTCGAGTCCGGCGGCGGCACCGGCACCGCCAACATCAAGTCGCACCACAACGTGGGCGGCCTCCCCGAGGACCTGGAGTTCGAGCTCGTCGAGCCGCTGCGCCAGCTCTTCAAGGACGAGGTCCGCATGGTCGGCCAGGAGCTCGGCCTGCCCGAGGAGATCGTCCAGCGCCAGCCGTTCCCCGGCCCCGGCCTCGGCATCCGCATCGTCGGCGAGGTCACCAAGGAGCGCCTGGACCTGCTGCGCGAGGCCGACGCCATCGCCCGCGAGGAGCTGACCGACGCCGGTCTCGACCGCGAGATCTGGCAGTGCCCGGTCGTGCTGCTCGCCGACGTCCGCTCCGTCGGCGTCCAGGGCGACGGCCGCACCTACGGCCACCCGATCGTGCTGCGCCCGGTGTCCTCCGAGGACGCCATGACCGCCGACTGGTCGCGACTGCCGTACGAGGTGCTGGCCCGCATCTCGACCCGCATCACCAACGAGGTCGCCGACGTCAACCGCGTCGTCCTCGACGTGACCAGCAAGCCGCCGGGCACCATCGAGTGGGAGTGATCCCACCCGGCCCCGCCGTACGCGAGTGAAGCCGCCGCCCCGTCGTCTGTCCACGGGGCGGCGGCTTCGCCGTAGGGGGGTGGGGTGGGGCCAGGCAGCGGGGGCCGGGCGGCGGGGCGGTACGGGGTGCGGTGCGGGGTCCTTTGGTCCGTACGGGGGTGCGGGGCGGGGGCCCTTTGGTCCGTACGGGCTCTGGTGACTTGGGAAACCGGGCGTTACCTTCCCGCGCATGACCGAGATACCGGCGTCCCTCCCGGCCCCCGTCCCCGTCGAGCAGCTCCACTTCGCCATGCCGCCCGTCCACGCGACGGCCGCAGAGGAGCGCAGGCACCGCAGGCAGCGGCTCGCCGCCGCGCTGCGGATCTTCGGACGGTCCGGATACGAGGAAGGGGTGTCCGGGCACATCACCGCCCGCGACCCGGAGCATCCCGACTGCTTCTGGGTGAACCCCTTCGGCGCACCCTTCGCCGAGCTCACCGCGAGCGATCTGATCCTCGTCAACGGCGACGGCCAGGTCGTCCACGGCACCCATCACGTCAACCAGGCCGCCTTCACCGTGCACGCCGAGGTGCACCGCGCCCGGCCCGACGTCGTGGCCGTCGCCCACACCCACACCACGCACGGGCGGGCGCTCGCCGCGCTCGGCGAGATGATCGACCCGATCACCCAGGACGCCTGCGCCTTCTACCAGGACCACATCCTCTACGACGCCTACACCGGGGTCACCGTCGACCCCGAGGAGGGCCGGCGGATCGCGGTCGCCCTCGGCACCTCCAAGGGGATCGTGCTGCGCAACCACGGGCTGCTCACGGTCGGATCCTCCGTGGACGCGGCCGCCTGGTGGTTCATCGCCATGGAGCGCTGCGCCCAGGTGCAGCTGACCGCGCGGGCCGCGGGCAAGCCGGTGCTGATCGACCACCGCGACGCCGTCGCCACCCGCGAACAGCTCGGCAGCGACCTGGTGGCCTGGATCAACTATCAGCCCCTGTGGCGGCGGATCAGCCGCGAGGAGCCCGAACTCCTGTCGTAGAAGACCGTCCTGGTGGGGGACTTGGCTGTCCTTACGTCAATGTGATGACTCTTCAATCACTCCCGCGCGAGGTGTGCAATGCGCTCGGGCGGAGCGGTCGGTGCGGCACAATTCCCAGGAATCAACAGTGAGTTGACGAGGACGAGTCGACCGACCGGGAAGTGGGCGGCGCCGTGGCGGTGCAAGAGGCGAGACAGTGCGGGGCGCTCGGGTCGCTCGGGGCAGGCGGGGGCGTCGGTGCGGTCGGGGCGGGCTTCGCGGAGGACGGCGGCTGCCCGCACTGCGAAGGCTCCGGCCACCGGCGGGCCGTCGCCGCCTTCCTCGCCCTGCGCGACGAGCTCGCCGCCGGACACGGCGTGCCGGCCGCGCTCGCCCACTCTCCGGTCGCCTCACGGCAGTGGGTCTCCGACGAACTCGCTCAGTCCGCCCGCACCGTCGCCGCGCGCGGCCGCGAGGCCGGCGGCGCCCGGTTCGGCCGGATCCACCGCGGCACGCTCGCCGTCGTGTGGGGCGCCGTCCTCGCCCTGCTCCTCGGCCAGGCGCTCACGGCCCTCGGCACCGGCTGGACCGGCGCCCGCACGGCCGCCCTGGGGGCCGCCGTGCTGCTCGCCGCCGCCCTGACCGCCGCGGCGCTGCTCCACCGCCACCACGGCGGGGTCGTCGCCCCGCTCCTGGGCGAGGACAACCGGCTCTCCACCTCCCGCGCCGTCGCCGCCGCCTGGCTCCTCCTCTCCGTCTACGTGCTGCTCCTCCTCGCCCTGCGCCTGGCCACCGGCGCGCCCCATGTGGACCTGGGCCTGGGCCGGGGCGCCGGACTGCTCGCCGTGCTCGCCCTGGTCGGCTGGACCGTCGTCGCCGCCCGGCTCGTCGTGGCCCTGCGGGTCGCCGGCCGCCGCCTGCAGAAGGTCCGCGCCGACCGGCCCCGCCCCGCCGACCTGCTGTGCGACGACGACGGCCGCGCCTCCCTCACCGACGCCCAGTACGTCCTCGTCTCGGCAGCCGTCCTCGTGCTTACCGCGGTCCGCCTCGGCCGCGAGCCCGACCGGCTGCCCGACCTGCCCTGGGCGCTGGTGCTGCTCGTCGCCGTCTCCGTCACCGGCTACCTCTTCGGCAAGTGCGTCGAGGGCGGCCGTCCCAAGATCTTCTCCGTGGTCCGGGCCCGCGAGGCGGGCGACCTCGACGCCCCGATCCGCACCGGCGACGACATCGAGATCCGCGGCACCGGCTTCGTCCCGGCGGGAGCGAGCGCGCCCGACCCGCTCACCCGGCTCGTCGTCCGGATCGGCCCCGTCCACGCCCATGTGCCGCTCGTCCCGGTCCCCGGCGGCTTCGCCAACCCGACCGACACCGCCCTGACCGTCCCCCTCCCGGCCGACGTGGAACCGGGCCGGCTGGAGGTGTCCGTGGTGACGGCCGCCGGGGTCGAGACCAACCGGGTCCTGATCGACGTCCTCGACTGACCCGTGCCGGTGATCCGTCCCCGGGCCCGGGCCAGGGGATGTCCTGTCCCGGGGAATGCGAGGAGAATCGAACCTCGGGACCCCCGGACAGGGCTACGGGGCGCGCGTGGAGAGGCGGCCGGCGATGACGGGACGGACGGACGGAACGAGCGACCGCGGCCCCGGGGACCCCGGGTCCGGCAGCCAGGGCCCCGGTGATCACGGGACCGGCAGCCAGGGGCAGAGAGGCCATCGGTCCGGCGACTACGGGGCCCACAGCCACGGCCCCGACAGCCCCGGCCCCGGCGGCCAAGGCCCCAGCGGCCACGGGTCCGGCGGCTACGGCACCGGCTCCGGCGATCACCGCCCGGGCCCGGGCCCGGGAGCCGGCTCCCGAGGCGCCGGCACCGGGACCGGCTCCGACTCCGACAGCCCGGACGGGTGGAAGGCGATCGCCTCCCGCTACGCGCTGCTTCCGCTGAGGCTCTTCCTCGGCGTCACCTTCATCTACGCCGGGCTCGACAAGCTCACCGACCCCGCCTTCCTCGCCGAGACCGGCCCCGAGTCGATCGGCGAGGTCATGCGGGGCGTCCGTGACACCTCGGCCCTCCCCGCCCTCGTGGACCTGTCGCTCAAGAGCCCCGTCGGCTTCGGCTACGCCATCGCCCTCGGCGAGCTGGCCGTCGGCCTCGGCACCCTCTTCGGACTCTTCGCCCGGGTGGCCGCGCTCGGCGGGGCACTGATCTCGCTGAGTCTGTGGCTGACCGTCAGCTGGCAGGTGAACCCGTACTACCTCGGCAACGACCTCGCCTATCTCATGGCCTGGCTGCCGCTGCTGCTCGCCGGTGCCCCCATGCTGTCGCTGGACGCTCTCCTCGCCGACCGCCGGCGTATCCGATAGGCGGTCCAGGAGGCGACGGCCGCCAGACCGAGCGCCCCGCACAGCACCGGGATCACCACGTACCAGGCGACCGACCAGGCGTCCGCCGCGTCCCCCGCGTAGAGACCCGCGAGCGCCAGGGCGGCCGAGCCCAGGATCAGCCGACCGGGGCGGAACTCATGCACCAGCACGGACGACCTCCACCTGTCCGATACCGACCTCCAGGAAGAGGTCGAGCGTGCCGCCCGGGGTGACGCCCGGCGGCGGGGCGAGCGTACGGCTCTCGTCGAGGTCCGGCGCGATGTCGATGTCGCCCGGCGACGGCGTCGCGGCGGACGGCGTGGGCGGCACCACCGGCGGCACGGCACGCGGTCCCGAGGGCGCCGACCCGGCGGACGGAACGCCGGAAGGGGCGACGGGCGGGGCCACGGTCGGGGCGGCCGGCGGCGTCACGATCGGCGCGGCCGACGGGGCCGCCGGAGGGTTGTCCGGGGGCAGCCGCAGATCGCCGAGCCCCACCTGGGCCCGCAGCTTCACCGTCGCGTCGCGGGGCACGACCACCTTCAGCTTCCCCGCGCCGACCTCCACCCGGGTCACCACCGTCGTCCCCGCCGGCACGGCGAGAGCCGACAGGTCGAGCGTGCCGATCCCGCTGCCCAGCTCGTAGCGCGGTTGCACGGCCGAGATCGCGGCCGGGCGCCAGGTCTCGCGCGCCCAGGCCGTGGAGATCTCCTTGGGCAGCACCGACGCCACGGCGAGCAGACCCGCGGTCACGAGCATCAGGAAGACCGTGCCGAAACCGGTCCTGCCGAGGAAGCTGCTGACGACCAGACCGAGCCCGAACACCGCGAGCGCGGCGGCCAGACCGATCTGCAGGCTCGTCCCCAGCGGATGCCCCTCCCACGACAGGCCGGTGCCGAGCCCACCCGCGATCAGGGCCAGCAGGAACACCAGGCCGCCGATGGACGGCGGGCCCGGGCGCTGCACCCGGGTCGACGGGGTCGGGCGGCCCGCCGCGGCGGCGGGGTCCGGGCCCCACTGGCTGCCCGGCGTCGGCACCACGCCGTCGATCTTCCCGTCCTCGTCGAGAATCCCGTGTGGCCCCCACAGATAGCCGATGGCCACCTTCCCGGTCGAGCCGTCCTTGACTATGGGGTCACGCCACCACGACGGGAACTCCACCAGCGGCGGCGCCTTGGTCTCCGGCGGGGCCTCGGCGACCGCGAGCGCGGCGGCCGGGTCTATCCGGCCGCCCTCCTCGGCGGTCGCCACGACCGCCTGCCGCCGCTGCGACCAGACCGCCGCACCGCTCACTGCGAGCGACAGCATGAGCGCGAACGCCAGCGTCCCCCCGTTGTGCAGCATCGACAGGAAGATCCCGCAGCCCACGAGCGCCATCAGCACCGCCGTCAGCGAGGAGCCCGACACCCGGCCGGTCAGCAGCCTGCGGCCCTCGTTCTCCTCCTCGTCCGCGAGCGGTATCAGCAGCCACGCGAAGCCGTAGAAGATCAGCCCGACGCCGCCGGTCACCGCGAGCACGCCGAGCGCGATGCGGAAGATCACCGGGTCGAGGTCGAAGTGCCGGCCGAGACCGCCGCACACGCCGGCCACGACCTTCTGCCCGCGCGAGCGCCGCAGCGGCGAGGCGGGCGGGGCCTCCGCCGGCGGCGGGGCCTCGTGGTGCGAAGGCGTCGAACTCGTCATGCGTCCATGGTGACCGCCCGTGACCCTCCGCGGCACCGGGACCGACCCTGCCTTGACCCTGATCTTCCGAGGCCGCGGTACCCCGAGACGGTTCCAGGGTCGATATCCGGGCCGACCCTGATGTCCGAGGGCGGCCGAACGTGTGACGATCGGTGCATGTCCGCAGCCGCTCGTGTCACCGACATCGACGAACCGCCCGTGCGCAGGCTCTATCGCAGCGCCGACGGCCGGTGGCTCGGCGGTGTCGCGCGCGGCCTCGCCGGACACCTCGGCCTGCCCGTCATCTGGGTCCGCGCGTTCTTCGTCGCCCTCATGCTCGCGGACGGACTCGGCGCGCTGCTGTACGCGGTGTTCTGGATCGTCGTCCCGCTCGGTGTCGGCGGCCGCTCCGCTCCCCGGCCGGTGTTCGAGACCACCCCGGACGGTCGAAGACGCCTCCGCAAGCCCGACCGCGGCCAGGTCTTCGCCCTGATCGCGCTCGCGCTCGGGATCACCGCCTTCATCGGCAATCTCAACGTCGACAAGCAGGCCGGTCGCTACATCTGGCCGTCCCTGCTGATCGGCGTCGGCGTCGTCCTCGTCTGGCGGCAGGCGGACAACGCCCGCCGGGCCAGCTGGACCGATCCCGACCGGCGCCGGCGCGTCCTCCAACTGGTCCGCGGGCTCGTGGGCGTCGCCCTGGTCGGCACCGGCCTCGCCGTCTTCCTCGTGGTCCGTGGCTCGGTCACCCAGCTGGGCACGGCGCTGACCGCCGCCGTCGCGGTGCTCACCGGGATCGCCCTGCTCGCCGGGCCCTGGCTGGTCCGGATGTCCCAGGACCTGAGCGAGGAGCGCACGCTGCGCATCCGCGCCCAGGAGCGCGCCGAGGTCGCCGCCCACGTCCACGACTCCGTGCTGCACACGCTCACGCTGATCCAGCGCAACGCCGAGGACCCCGGCGAGGTCCGCCGGCTGGCCCGCGCCCAGGAGCGGGAGCTGCGCAACTGGCTGTATCGGCCGGAGGGCACCGGCAAGGAGGAGGACGAGGAGCCCACCACCCTCGCCGACGCGGTCAAGCGGGCCGCGGCGGAGGTCGAGGACAAGCACGGCGTCCCGCTGGAGGTCGTGGTCGTCGGCGACTGCCCGCTCGACGAGAAGCTGGGCGCGCAGATGCAGGCCGCGCGCGAGGCGATGGTCAACGCCGCCAAGTACGGTGGCGAGGGCGGGCCGGTCCAGGTCTTCGCGGAGGTGGAGGGCCGGACGGTCTTCGTCTCCGTCAAGGACCGCGGGCCCGGATTCGACCTGGACGCGGTGCCCGGGGACCGGATGGGCGTACGAGAATCGATCATCGGCCGGATGCAGCGCAACGGCGGATCGGCGCGGCTCAGATCCGTGCCGGGCGGGGGCACCGAAGTGGAGCTGGAGATGGAGAGGGCGGACGGATGAGCGACGAGACCGTGACCGGGAGCGGGGCGGCGGCGCAGGGCACGGAGCGCCGGGTGCGCGTGGTGCTCGTCGACGACCACCGCATGTTCCGCACGGGGGTGCAGGCCGAGATCGGCCGGACCGACGTGACCGGTGTCGAGGTGGTCGGCGAGGCGGCCGACGTGGAGCAGGCGGTCACGGTGATCACCGCGACCCGCCCCGAGGTCGTCCTGCTCGACGTCCACCTGCCCGGCGGCGGCGGTGTCGAGGTGCTGCGGCGTTGCGCGAGCCTGATGGCGGCGACCGAGCACCCGGTCCGCTTCCTGGCCCTGTCTGTCTCCGACGCGGCCGAGGACGTGATCGGGGTGATCCGCGGCGGCGCCCGCGGCTATGTCACCAAGACGATCACCGGCACCGATCTGGTCGACTCGATCTTCCGGGTCCAGGAGGGCGACGCCGTCTTCTCGCCCCGCCTGGCCGGGTTCGTCCTGGACGCCTTCGCCTCGACGGACGCACCGCCCGTCGACGAGGACCTGGACCGGCTCACCCAGCGGGAGCGGGAGGTGCTGCGCCTGATCGCCCGGGGTTACGCGTACAAGGAGATCGCCAAGCAGCTCTACATCTCGGTGAAGACGGTCGAGTCCCATGTCTCGGCGGTGCTGCGCAAGCTCCAGCTCTCCAACCGGCACGAGCTGACCCGCTGGGCGACCGCCCGCCGCCTGGTGTAGTCACCGCCTGGTGCGGTCGGCGCCGTCGCCGCGTCAGCCGACTCGGGTGGCGCCCGCGAAGGGCATCTCGTCGATCGGGGCGACCCGGATCGGGGCGCCCGGGCGGGGAGCGTGGATCATCTGCCCGCCGCCGATGTAGAGGCCGACGTGGCTGATGCCGGAGTAGAAGAAGACCAGGTCGCCCGGGGCGAGTTCGGAGCGCGGGACCCGGCGGCCCGCGTTGATCTGGGTGTAGGTGGTGCGCGGCAGGGAGACCCCGGCGGCGCGCCAGGCGGCCTGGGTGAGCCCCGAGCAGTCGTAGCCGGACGGACCGGTCGCGCCCCACACGTACGGCTTGCCGAGCTGCGCCCGTGCGAAGGCGATCGCCTCGGCCGCGCGGGCGGTGGGCGCCGCGATCGGTCCGCGGACCGCGGAGGTCCGGTCGGCCCGGGCCGTGGCCGCGCCCCCGGTGCCCGTGCCGTGACCGCCGGCCGCCACGGCGGCCTCGTAGCGCGCCCGCTCCTCGGCGGTGAGCCGGGCGAGCAGCGTCCGGGCGGCGTCCAGCTTGCCCTGCACGGCCGTCTTCTGCCGCCGCAGCTCCGCCTCGTGGGCCTTCAGTTCCCGCAGCCGGCCCTCCGACTCGCCGCGCAGCTGCCGTACGGCCGTCAGCTCACGCCGTACGGCGGCGATGGCCGCGGCCTGCCGGTCCCCGGCCTTCTCGGCGCGCGCGGCCCGCTCCAGGTACTGGTCGGGGTCGGAGGTGAGCGCGAGCTGGATCGCCGGGTCGAGCCCACCCGAGCGGTACTGCGCGGCCGCGAACGCGCCCAGGGTCTCGCGGGAGCGGTTGAGCCGGTCGGTCCTGCGGGCGGCCTCGTCGCGCAGCCGGTCGAAGGCGGCCCGCGCCCGGTCGGCCCGCTCCTTCGCCCCGTTGTACTTCTCGGTCGCGACCTCGGCCTCCTCGTAGAGCCGGTCGACCTGGGTCCTCACCTGCGCGGGCGTCGGACGGGGCGTGGCGTGCCCGGCTCCCTCGAAGACGGTCGCGGTGGCGGCGGAGGCCAGGGCCAGGGTGGCCGCGGTGCGGGCGGCCTGGCCGCCGAGAGTGCCGCCGAGAGGAGAGTGCTTGGGCTTGCGGTGCGCTGCCACGAGGGCGGGTCACATCCTCTCCCTGTGGGGGACGCTGCCCGCCGGGGCCGGCGGCGGCCCGCACAGGGGAGACGGGCCGCCACCGGTTTTTCTCGGCGGGGGTGACCGACAGCCGCCGAGGACGGCGGTGGTGGGGAGCCGGTCACCTGGGGGAGGACGCTAAACCTGGCCGCCGACCGGCTGCGGGGAGTTGACCGCTATTGGCGTCAGTTGACGTTCTCGGTCCGTTCCCTTTCGGGCAGGGTCGTGCTCGGACGGCGCTTCCTGCGGTCGCCTGACCGAAGCGCCGGACAAGGTGGACCCGCCCCGAGGCCGGTGCTATGGCCCCGGTTAGGCTCCGCCCCATGGACGTACTCATTCATGTCTTCGTCGCCCTGCACATCATCGGAATCGCCTCCCTGCTCGGCGGATTCCTCACCCAGATGAAGGCGATGGGGGCCGGTACGGCCCGCTTCACCCCGGCGATGCTGCACGGCGCCCTGACCATGCTGGTCACCGGTGTGGCCCTCGTGGGGCTCAACCAGGCCGACGACCAGACGGTGAACAACCTCAAGATCGGCATCAAGCTCGCCGTCCTCGTGGTGATCCTGGGCCTCGTCTACGTCAAGCGCGACGAGGAGAGGGTCGACAAGGGCCTCTTCGGCGCCGTCGGCGGCCTGACCGTGGCGAACATCTTCATCGCCACCCTCTGGGTCTGACGCACCGCCACGGGTCCGAGCCTCAGGCCGGACGCACGCTGCCGTAGATCGGCATGGAGAAGATCGATTCCTCGCGCACGTACGCCCCGGGCTTCGGCGCGTGGATCATCTTGCCGCCCCCGATGTAGATCCCGACGTGGCTGATGTCGTCGTAGAAGAAGACGAGATCGCCCGGGAGCAGGTCGTCCGTGGCGACCCGCGTGCCGACCTTCACCTGGTCCCACGTCGTACGCGGCAGGTCGACGCCCGCCGCCCGCCACGCGGCCTGGGTGAGGCCGGAGCAGTCGTAGGAGCTCGGGCCGGTCGCGCCCCAGACGTACGGCCTGCCGATCTGGGCGCGGGCGAAGGCGATCGCCTCCGCGGCCTTCGCCTCGTACGAGGAGCCGGAGGACGGCGGTGTGGCCGGCGTCGGCGAGGGCGTCGGCCGGGTCCCCTCCCGCCGCTCGCGCTCGGCCTCGGCCGCAGCCCGCGCGGCCGCCTCCGCCTTCGCCCGCTCCTCCGCCCTGCGGCGGGCCTCGGCCTCCCGCCGGCGCTCCAGCTCCGCGAGCCGCGCCTTCTCCTCCGCCGTCAGCCTCGCCAGCAGCGTCCGCGCCTCGGCCAGCTTCCGCTGCACGCTCTGCTTGCTCGTCCGCAGCGCCTTCTGCGCGTCGGTGAGCTCCACCAGGCTCCGGGCGGCCTCGGCCCGCAGCTTCGCCGCGGCGGCGCGCTCCGCCTCGTACCGCGCGATCGCCGTGTGCTGCCGCTGGGAGAGCCGGTCCATGAGATGGGTCTGGTCGAAGTAGTCCTGCGGGCTGTCCGCGAAGATCAGGGTGGCGGTCGGGCCGACCGCTCCGGTGCGGTACTGCGCCGCCGCGTACGAGCCGAGCGCGCGGCGCGAGGCGTTGATGGCCTCCGTACGGCGGGCCACGTCGTCCAGGATCCGGTCGACCCTGCCGCGCTGCCGGTCGGTCGCCTCCTTGGCCCGGTTGTACTCCTGCGTCGCCGCGCCGGCCTGCCGGTACAGCTCGTCGACCTTCCTCCGGATCTCCTCGACCGACGGCTTGGCGGGAGCGGTCGGGGCCGTCGGAGCCGCCGGGGCGGTGGGCGCGGCCAGCGCGCTCTGCCCGGAGAGAAGCGTGACGGAGGCGAGTGCGGCCGTCGTGACGCCGAAGGCGGTGGCGTGGGGGCGGGTGGTGCGCGGCTTGCGGTGGGACGCCAAGGCCGGCATCTCCTTCCTGGACGCCGAAGGGCACCACGACGGGGCCGCGGGAGCGACGGGGCCGTGGGGAGCGGGCCGGGCTCGGCGTGGGCCGCCCGCTCGGCGTGGTTCGCCGACGGTGGGGAGGGGTAGGGGACGGGCCGCTTGGGCGAGCACGCTAGCGAGCCGTGGGACGGCTGGGAAGGCCGATGCGCGATATGCCCGATACATTTCCGTGACCTGAACCGGAGGGTCACCTTCCGTGAGAATCCGGTCACTTCGGGAGACGGGAGCGGACTGTCAGTCCGGCGTCCTAGACTCGTGAGGCGATGAGCAACAGCCTCTTTGACGACAGCTTCCTGGCGAGCCTCCAGAACCACTCCTCGGAGGAGCCTCCGCCCCTGCCCGAGGACGAGCACGGCGCCCCGGCCGCGGAGGAGGTTCCGCACGGCCTCTTCGGGGACCACTTCGACGCGCCCCCGGCCCCCCGGGACGCGTACTACCGCGACGGCGCCCACCGCCCCGTCGTGGACCCCGCCGCGCTCCTGGACGGGCTGAACGAGCAGCAGCGCGCCGCCGTCGTCCACACCGGCTCACCCCTGCTCATCGTCGCCGGCGCCGGCTCGGGCAAGACCCGGGTGCTCACCCACCGCATCGCCCACCTCCTGGCCACCCGGCACGTCCACCCCGGCCAGATACTGGCGATCACCTTCACCAACAAGGCCGCCGGCGAGATGAAGGAGCGCGTCGAGCAGCTCGTCGGCCCGCGCGCCAACGCCATGTGGGTCATGACCTTCCACAGCGCCTGCGTCCGCATCCTGCGCCGGGAGAGCAAGAAGCTTGGCTTCACGTCCTCCTTCTCGATCTACGACGCCGCCGACTCCAAGCGTCTGATGGCCCTGGTCTGCCGCGACCTGGAGCTCGACCCGAAGAAGTTCCCGCCGAAGTCCTTCAGCGCCAAGATCTCCAACCTGAAGAACGAGCTGATCGACGAGGAGTCCTTCGCCGACCAGGCCGCCGACGGCTTCGAGAAGACCCTCGCCGAGGCCTACCGGATGTACCAGGCGCGGCTGCGCGAGGCCAACGCCCTGGACTTCGACGACATCATCATGACGACGGTCCACCTGCTCCAGGCGTTCCCCGACGTCGCCGAGCACTACCGCCGCCGCTTCCGCCACGTCCTCGTCGACGAGTACCAGGACACCAACCACGCCCAGTACACCCTCGTACGGGAACTGGTCGGCACCGGCTACGAGGACCTGGAGCCCGCCGAGCTGTGCGTCGTCGGTGACGCGGACCAGTCGATCTACGCCTTCCGCGGCGCGACCATCCGCAACATCCTCCAGTTCGAGGAGGACTACCCGGACGCCACCACGATCCTGCTGGAGCAGAACTACCGCTCCACCCAGACGATCCTGTCCGCCGCCAACGCGGTCATCGAGCGCAACGAGTCCCGCCGCCCCAAGAACCTGTGGACCAACGCGGGCGCCGGCGCGCAGATCACCGGATACGTCGCCGACACCGAGCACGACGAGGCCCAGTTCGTCGCCGACGAGATCGACCGGCTCACGGACGCGGGCGACGCGAAGGCCGGCGACGTCGCCGTCTTCTACCGAACCAACGCCCAGTCCCGCGTCTTCGAAGAGATCTTCATCCGCGTCGGACTGCCCTACAAGGTCGTCGGCGGCGTGCGCTTCTACGAGCGCAAGGAGGTCCGCGACGTCCTGGCCTACCTGCGCGTCCTCGCCAACCCCGAGGACAACGTGCCGCTGCGCCGCATCCTCAACGTTCCCAAGCGCGGCATCGGCGAGCGCGCCGAGGCGATGATCGACGCCCTCGCGCTGCGCGAGAGGATCACCTTCCCGCAGGCGCTCAAGCGCGTCGACGAGGCGTACGGCATGGCGGCCCGCTCCGCCAACGCCGTCAAGCGCTTCAACACGCTCATGGAGGAGCTGCGCACCATCGTCGACTCGGGCGCCGGACCGGCCGTCGTCCTGGAGGCCGTGCTCGAGCGGACCGGTTACCTGGCCGAGCTCCAGGCCTCCACCGACCCGCAGGACGAGACCCGCATCGAGAACCTCCAGGAACTCGCCGCCGTGGCCCTGGAGTTCGAGCAGGAGCGCGGTGAAGAGGGCGGATCGCTCGCCGAGTTCCTGGAGCAGGTCGCCCTCGTCGCCGACTCCGACCAGATCCCCGACGAGGACGAGGAGGGCTCCGGGGTCATCACCCTGATGACCCTCCACACCGCCAAGGGCCTGGAGTTCCCGGTGGTCTTCCTCACCGGCATGGAGGACGGCGTCTTCCCGCACATGCGCGCCCTCGGTCAGACCAAGGAGCTGGAGGAGGAGCGCCGCCTCGCCTATGTGGGCATCACGCGCGCCCGCGAGCGCCTCTATCTGACCCGCTCCGCGATGCGCAGCGCTTGGGGCCAGCCCTCGTACAACCCGGCGTCGCGCTTCCTGGAGGAGATCCCGGCCACGTATCTGGAGTGGAAGCGGACCGGCCCGATGGCCAAGCCCGCCGGACCGACCTCGGGGATCACGTCCTCGCTGTCCTCCTCGCGCTCCCGCTCCGGCCCCTCGGGCTTCGCCACCCGGCGCACCAACGACAAGCCGGTGATCGCGCTCCAGGTCGGCGACCGGGTCACGCACGACCAGTTCGGTCTCGGCACGGTCATGGCGGTGACGGGCGTCGGCGCGGACGCGCAGGCCACGATCGACTTCGGCGACGAGAAGCCGAAGCGGCTGCTGCTGCGGTACGCGCCGGTCGAGAAGCTGTAAGAGGCAGGCGTACGGGAAAGGGGCCCCGGCCGGGTGTCGGCGGGGGCCCCTTCCTCGTACGTACGACGCGTACGACGGATCAGTCGGTCGGGTCGAGACCGTGGCTGCGCAGCCAGCTCAGCGGGTCGATCGCCGCGCCGCCGTTCGGCCGGACCTCGAAGTGGAGGTGCGGGCCGGTGGAGTTGCCGGAGTTGCCGGAGTACGCGATGACGTCACCGGCCTTGACCTTGCCGGAGCGGATCTTGGTGCTGCTGAGGTGGCAGTACCAGGTCTCGGTGCCGTCCGGGGAGGTCACGATCGCCATGTTGCCGTAGGCGCTGTTCCACTGCGTGCGGACGGTGCCGTCGGTCGCGGCCATCACGGGCGTGCCGTACTGGACGGGGAAGTCGATGCCGGTGTGCACGGACATCCAGTTGACGCCGGACTGGCCGTAGCGGGCGCTGAGCTGGTGGAGCTTCACCGGCAGCCAGAACTTGGGGCGGAGGGCCTCCTTGCGGGCGGCCTCCTCCTCGCGCTTCTTCTTCTCCGCCTCCTGGCGCAGCTTCAGGTCGATGCGCTCCTGGGTGCGGCTGGCCCGGTCGCCGAAGTCGCGGGCGTCGGCGCTGAGCGCGGCGAGCTGCGTGTCCAGCTTGCTGTTGGCGGCGACCTGCTTGACGGAGGCCGGGTCGGCGGCCGCCAGGGACGTGGTGTCGTCCTTGGTGTCCGCACCGGAGTCGGTGAGTCCGCTGACGGAGGCGGCGGCGATTCCGGCGACACCCATGACACAGGCCGACGGTACGGCGACGGTCAGCAGCGCGGACCGCTTGGCGGGCGTACGGCGTCGGCCACGGCTGCCGCCACCGCCGGAACGGCGCACGGGGCGGGCGGCCGGGCCCGCGGCGGCGGGGACCTCGGGAGTGACATCGGGGGTGATGTCGTGGCCGGGGTCGACGGCGTCGAGATCCGCGCCGAGCTCGGCGTCGAGCTCCAGGGCGACCATGGTCTCGGCGCCGTGGAAGGCCTCGAAGTCCTGCTCCTGCTGCGCGTACGAGGTGGTGTCGTACGTCGCCGTCGCGTCGTACGTCGCGGTCGTGTCGTAGGCCGCCTGCGAGTGGGCCTGCGTGTCGTAGGTGACCGTCTCGTAGGCGGCCGTCTCGTACGAGGCCGGGTCATACGCGTAGGCGGGCGACTCGAAGGCGAACTCGGAGCTCTGCTCGGGGGAGTGCTCCGGGGTGTACTGGTGCGGGACGACCGGCTCGGGCGTGGCCTGGTTCCAGGCGGTGGCGTCGTACGTCCCGGTCTCGAAGCCCGGCGTCGTCCACTGGCCGGTGGTGTCGTACGAGGCGAAGGCCGCCGCCTCGTACTGGCCGGTCTGCTGCGCCTCGGTCCAGGCGGTGGCGTCCCACTGGCCGGTCGCGGTGTACGAGGCGTGGGAGCCGGTGTCCCACTGGCCGCTGTAGTCGGTGTAACCGCTGTACCCGTGCTGACCGGACTGCGCCGAGTGGTCCGCGTAACCGCCCTGGCCTGCGTCGTATCCGGCGTCGTAGGTGCCGAACAGTGGGTCGACGGCGAAGCTGCCCGTGGTCTGGGTGGCGTCCGTGACGTACCCGGCGTGGGGGTGCTGGTCGTTCACCAACTTCTCTCTCGCCTCGGCAGCAGGGGGTCAAGCAGTGGCGTGACTGTACCCGGCGGTATGCGCGCCCGACAATCTTCGGCGGGTTTCGAGCCGCCAGGAAACGGGCAATCGGCCGCCTTTCGGCGACTTGAGGAGAGAGCTTTGGCTCTGTGTTCGAAGAACGTTCGAAGAAAGGAGGCCCTCTGGTGACCCGTCAGGCCACCGAAGCGGAACCCTCCGGCCCGCTCTCCGCCTCCGCCGCCGGCCCGCTGTCGTCGAGGGCGGCCAGGATGCCGACGGCGACCGTCGGATGCACCGGCAGGGCGAGATGCCCGACGCCGCTGACCCGCACGTTGTGCACGAGCAGATCGGGGTGGTCGAGCCGGGCCGTCTCCACCGGCACCATCACCTGGTCCAGATCGCTCCAGAAGCTCACGAACCGGGTACGGCAGCCGGGCGCCGGCCCCGCGAGCTCCCGCAGCACCTCCGAACCGGGCCGCATCTGGCGCACGAGCGGATGGGCGTCGGCCAGCGGCACGAACGTCGTGCCCGCGTGCGGGGTGCCCAGCATGACGAGCGTGCGCACCCGTGTGTCACCGCCGAGGCGCTGTACGTAATAGCGGCCGATGAGACCGCCCAGACTGTGGCCCACCAGGTCGACCTCGCGGTGCCCGGTCCGGGCGAGCAACTCCTCCACCCGGCGTCCGAGGAGCTCGGCGGCGGTGCGGAGGTCGCAGGTGAGCGGGGAGTAGTTGAGCGACTCGACACGGTCACGGCCGTGCCGGGCCAGGGCGCGGCGCAGCATGACGAAGACGGAACGGTTGTCGACGAAGCCGTGCAGGAGGACGACGGGACGGGTGGTGGAGGCGGCCCCGGGGTCCGCCGGGCCGCGGCGCTCCGCGACGAGGCCGGAGGGATAGAGCACCAGGTGACCGGCGAGGATCGCGAGATCCAGGGCTGTCGCCTTCATGCGGTCGGCGATCCGGTCGGCGATCCGGAGGGTGAAGCGTCCGGAGATGTTGCGGGTGAGTGCGGTGGGGGTGAGCGCCATCGCGGCCTCCGTCCCGTCCCGTACGGAGCTGCGCCGCACTTCCGTGCCGTG
This sequence comes from Streptomyces sp. NPDC012769, assembly GCF_042901205.1. Lineage (NCBI taxonomy): Bacteria > Bacillati > Actinomycetota > Actinomycetes > Kitasatosporales > Streptomycetaceae > Streptomyces > Streptomyces sp. NPDC012769. The sequence continues at coordinate 443,360 of NZ_JBIBCP010000006.1, forward strand.
CGGGTGGCGGCGCGGTGGTACGGCGACCCCGTGGCGGCTCCTCAGCGGAGCGAACAATGTCCCACGTGTGATTTCCCCCTCGCTGCCCACCGCGAAACGGTCGGGTGCGGGATGCTGGCGATAACGTTCGTTCACCTCCCCGGCAATCAGCGCGGGGGTCGCATGTGGAGGCAGTGATGGGTGTGACCGGTCCGATCCGCGTGGTGGTCGCCAAGCCGGGTCTCGACGGCCACGATCGCGGGGCCAAGGTGATCGCGCGGGCGCTGCGCGATGCCGGTATGGAGGTCATCTACACGGGCCTCCACCAGACGCCCGAGCAGATCGTGGACACCGCGATCCAGGAGGACGCCGACGCGATCGGCCTCTCGATCCTCTCCGGCGCTCACAACACGCTGTTCGTGAAGGTGCTCGAGCTCCTGAAGGAGCGCGACGCGGAGGACATCAAGGTCTTCGGCGGCGGCATCATCCCGGACGCGGACATCGCGCCGCTGAAGGAGAAGGGCGTGGCGGAGATCTTCACCCCGGGCGCGACGACCGCGTCGATCGTGGACTGGGTGAACGCCAACGTGCGCGTGGCCGCCTGACGACGACCTTTCCAGCGAGCCGGAACCACGACACCGACGGGGCGGCCCCGGGTCACGGACCCAGGGCCGCCCCGTCGTCGTGCCCGAGGCCCTGCCCTGGCCCGGCCCCGAGGCCGCAGCGGGTGGGGTCAGGGCGCGGGCGGGGGATCGGCCGGCGGCGAGGTCGGCGGCGCGGTCAGTTCCGCGTGCATCGAGGCGCGCAGTTCCAGGGTGGAGACCAGGCGCTGGAACGCCTCCGACCAGTAGCCGCCGGCGCCGGGGGAGGCGTCCTCCGCTTCGGCGGGAAGAGCGGTGAGCGCGGCCAGCTGCGGAGCGGTGGACGGGGACAGGCAGCGCTCGGCCAGGCCCATCACCCCGCTGAAGCTCCAGGGGTAGCTGCCCGCGTCGCGGGCGATGTCCAGCGCGTCGACGACCGCCCCGCCCAGCGGCTCCGCCCACGGCACCGCGCAGACGCCGAGCAGCTGGAACGCCTCCGACAGGCCGTGCGCCGCTATGAACGACGCCACCCACACCGCCCGCTCCTCCGTCGGAAGCGTGGACAGCAACTGCGCCCGCTCCGCCAGCGAGGACGTGCCGGGGCCGGTGGCCTGCGGGGCCGCGGGGGAGCCCAGCAGCGCCCGTGACCAGTCCGCGTTCCGCTGGCGCACCGCCGCCCGGCACCAGGCCGCGTGCAGCTCGCCCCGCCAGTCGTCCGCGACCGGCAGCGCGACGATCTCCTCCGGCCCGCGGCCCCCGAACCGCGTCGGCCAGCAGTCCAGCGACGCCGCTTCGACGATCTGGCCCAGCCACCAGGAACGCTCGCCGCGCCCGGTGGGAGGGGTGGGCGCCACGCCGTCGTGCCGCATCCCGGCGTCGCACTCGTGCGGCGCCTCCACGACGATCCGCTCCGCCCCCCTCGTACGGTCGAGGGAGACGCACGACGCGGCCCGCTCGGCCATCCGCGCGGCGAGCGCGGAGCCCGGCAGCGCGGAGAGCAGCTCGGCGGCCGTCGCCCGCACATTGCGGCTGCGGTCGGACAGCGCCGCCTCCAGGAACTCCTCGTCGGCCGGGCCGAGCCCGGCCCGCAGAGAGTCCAGGAACATCAGCCGGTCCTCGGCGCGCTCCGTGCCCCAGGTCGAGGCGAGCAGCTCCCGGCCGCGGGCCGGGTCCTCGGCCCGTACGGCCGAGAGCAGCGCGACCCGCTCCGCGAACAGGCCCTCCTCCCACAGGGCCAGGACCGCGTCCCGGTCCCCGGGGTCGGGCAGCGCGCCGCCCGCGCCCGCCCCGCGCAGCGCGAACTTCCACTCCGGGTTGAGCCGGGCCAGCCACAGCCCGCGTGGCCCGGCGAAGGCCAGAGCCTGGGGCCGCAGATCCGTCCTGGCCCGGGCCGCGTCCAGAAGGGCGGGCAGCGCGGCGGCCGGGGCGCGGTAGCCGTGTTCGTTGGCTGCGGCCAGCCACTGGGGCAGCAGCTCGGTCAGGTCGGGTGCCGCCCCGCGCCGCCCCCCGGACGGCGCGGGCGCGGCCCGGCCCGCGAGGAGCTGGCCCAGCCGGCGTCCGGCCGCCTCGGGCAGCGGCCTGCGGTCGTCCTCCGGCGCGGCCTCCAGCGGCGCCGCCGCGGGGCCGGGCCGCAGCCCCGCCCTGCGCCGTACGGTGTGTACCGCGGCCGCGTCGAGCAGCGCGACGGCCGCCGCGTCCCCGGCGCTCCCCGTGGGCGGCTTCCGGTCGGTGCCCAGCAGCGCCGACGTGACGAGCTCTTCCCAGGCGTCCATGGACTCCTCCAGACGTGTGTGTCGAGTGGTCGGCGACGGGTCAGACGAGCGGCACCGTCTCGCCGGGCGCGTCCGGCGCCCAGGCGGCCAGCGGGGTGAACCCCTCGTGCCCCACCTCCCCGAACACCGTGAGCGGCGCCCCGCCCGACAGGGCGACGAGCCGCCACAGGCCGGGCTGCCCCTGCGCGGCCCGGCTCAGCGGTATGGCCTCCCGCCCGAGCCCGAGCCCGAGCCCCGGCCCGTCGTCGGCAGCCGTGCCCGCCGTGCCCGCCGTGCCCGCGCGCCCCGGGACCGCGGCCCCGTCGCCCGGGCCGCCTTCGCTGTCCTCGGCCGCGGCGGCCGTGTCCGTGGGGCTCGCGGCCGTCGACCCCGTCCCCCCGGGGTCCGCGCCGCCCGTCGGCACCGCCTCCGCGCCGCTCCCGTCCGCCAGTTGCCAGCCGTAGTCCGCGCGGGCCGGGACGACGGCGGAGAGGGTGACCGGCCAGGCGGCCAGCCAGGGATCCTCGTTCAGGGCCAGGCCGTAGGCGGTGAGGGCCTCGGCGAGGGAGGTGCCGGGGGGCGGGGTGGTCGAGGGGGAGAGGCCGAACCGGTCGACCAGTTCCGCCCGCAGGCCGCCGCCGCCCTCGTACGGCCGCAGTGCGGCGTCCAGCTCGACGCCGACCGGCAGGGCCAGTTCAGGGGCGCGGCCGGCCGCGCCGAAGGAGAGCAGGAGGGCCGTGCGGCCGCTGGTCCGGCCGTGGAGCCAGATGCGGCGGGTCGTCAGACGGCTGTCCCCCGCGTCGTACTGGGCGAGCACCAGCCACCGGTCGCGCAGCACAGGACCCTCCGGCGGGGCCGACAGGCCGACCCGGCTCCGCACGGTCGCCGCCAGCGGTCCGGGCAGCCGGTCGGCGGACAGCCAGGCGCGGTCGAGGAGATGGGTCAGCGCGCACTCCTCCAGGAGGCGGACCGGCCAGCCGGGGCCCGAACCCGCTATCGCGCCCAACTCGCGCACCCGGCCCGCGAGACCGGGGGCCTGCGCGTCGACCATGCGGGCCGCCGTCTCCTCCCACAGGCCGTACCCCGCCGTCTCGGCGGAGGCGAGCCCGCCGCGCAGCAGATCGGCGAGCCGCCGCTCCAACTCCTCCGCCCCCGCGGTGATCCGCGCCGCCCTCCGCGCGGCGCGGCGACGCGCCGCCTCGGGGTCCGCCGGGCCGGAATCCGTCCCGGCCCGCGCGCTCTCGGCCCGCGCGCGCCGCCCCGCGAGCCACGTCTCCGCCCAGTCCGGCGCCTCGGCCCCGGCGTCCGGCACCCCGCCGCCGGCCCACAGCAACAACAGGCCCAGCGCGTGCTTGCACGGGAACTTCCGGCTCGGGCAACTGCACGCGTACGCCGGGCCCGCGGTGTCGACGACCGTCCGATACGGCGTCTTCCCGCTGCCCTTGCACAGACCCCACACGGCCTCCCGGTCGCCGCACCCCGTCCCGGACCACGGCCCGGGCGAACCCAGCCTGCTTCCCGCCTTGCGCGACGCGTCGTCAGGAGCCAGTGCCAGCACCTGATCCGCCGTCCAGCGCACCCCCTGCTCAGTCATGCGAACGACCGTACGGGCCGCCACTGACAACGGCCCCCACCTGCGGTTTCCCCCGCCCCGAGCCGATTGTCAGTGGCATGGTGCACCGTGGATCGCACAGCAGGTCGAACGATCTGGAGGGGGACCCATGACCCTGCCCGAAAACACCACGGCGACCACCACGGCCGGCACGACCGACGGCTCCCGCGGCACGGCCCTGCGGCCGCACGCCGAGGACGCCTTCGCCCATGAACTCACCGCGCTCGCCGCCGCGGACGACCGGCCGCGTCCCGCCCGCTGGCGCCTCTCGCCCTGGGCCGTCGCCACCTATCTGCTCGGCGGCACGCTGCCCGACGGCACGGTGATCACACCGAAGTACGTCGGCCCGCGCCGCATCGTCGAGGTCGCCGTCACCACGCTCGCCACCGACCGCGCCCTGCTCCTGCTCGGCGTGCCCGGCACCGCCAAGACCTGGGTCTCCGAGCACCTGGCCGCCGCTGTCAGCGGCGACTCCACGCTCCTCGTCCAGGGCACCGCCGGCACCCCCGAGGAGGCCATCCGCTACGGCTGGAACTACGCGCAGCTGCTCGCCCACGGCCCCAGCCGCGCCGCCCTCGTGCCCAGCCCCGTCATGCGGGCCATGGCGCAGGGCATGACGGCCCGGGTCGAGGAGCTGACCCGCATTCCCGCCGACGTGCAGGACACCCTCATCACGATCCTGTCCGAGAAGACCCTGCCGATCCCGGAGCTGGGAGAGGAGGTGCAGGCCGTCGGCGGCTTCAACCTCATCGCCACGGCCAACGACCGCGACCGCGGGGTCAACGAGCTCTCCAGCGCGCTGCGCCGCCGCTTCAACACCGTCGTGCTGCCGCTGCCGGCCACCCCGGACGCCGAGGTGGACATCGTCGCGCGGCGCGTCGACCAGATCGGGCGCTCGCTCGACCTGCCGGCCGTGCCGGAGGGCGTGGACGAGATCCGCCGGGTCGTCACCGTCTTCCGCGAGCTGCGCGACGGCGTGACCACCGACGGCCGCACCAAGCTCAAGTCGCCGTCCGGGACGCTGTCGACGGCCGAGGCGATCTCCGTCGTCACCGGCGGGCTCGCCCTCGCCGCCCACTTCGGGGACGGCGTGCTGCGCTCCGCCGACGTCGCCGCCGGGCTGCTCGGCGCGGTGGTCCGCGACCCGGCGGCCGACCGGGTGATCTGGCAGGAGTATCTGGAGACGGTGGTCCGCGAGAGAGACGGCTGGAAGGACTTCTACCGCGCCTGCCGCGAGGTGAGCGCGTGACGCGGCCCACCGGCGACCCGACCACCCGCGCCCGCGCCGCCGGAGCCGCCCGCCCCACGCCCGCCCCCGCCTCTCCATCCGCCCCCGGGCCCGCACCGGCCGCCGGGCCGCTGGTGCTCGGCGTGCGGCACCATGGGCCGGGGTCCGCCCGGGCCGTGGCCGCCGCCCTGGAGGCGGGACGGCCCAAGGCCGTGCTCATCGAGGGGCCTCCGGAAGCGGACGCGCTGGTCGCGCTCGCCGCCGACGAGGAGATGCGGCCGCCCGTCGCCCTGCTGGCCCACGCCGTCGACGACCCGGGGCGGGCCGCGTTCTGGCCCATGGCCGAGTTCTCGCCCGAGTGGGTCGCCATCCGCTGGGCCCTCGCGCACGGCGCCGAGGTCCGCTTCGTCGACCTGCCCGCCGCCCACACCCTCGCCGCCACCGACCCCACCTGGGGCGACGAGGACGAGGTCGCCGACCGGGGACTGCGCGTGGACCCCATCGCCGAGCTCGCCGGGGCCGCCGGGTACGACGACGCCGAGCGCTGGTGGGAGGACGTCGTCGAACTGCGCGGCGCCGCCGACCCGTTCGCCCCCTTCGAGGCCCTCGCCGACGCCATGGGCGCGCTGCGCGAGGCGTACGGGCACGGGGGCCACCCCCGCGACCTGGTGCGCGAGGCGTACATGCGGATCCAGCTGCGGGCGGCGCAGAAGGAGTTCGGCGACGATGTGGCCGTCGTCTGCGGCGCCTGGCACGTGCCCGCCCTGCGCCGCGGGAGCAGGGTCACCGCCGACCGCGCCCTGCTCAAGGGGCTGCCCAAGGTCAAGACCGAGCTGACCTGGGTGCCCTGGACCCACCGGCGCCTCGCCCGCCGCTCCGGCTACGGCGCGGGCATCGACGCCCCCGGCTGGTACGCGCACCTGTTCACCGCCCCCGACCGGCCCGTCGAGCGGTGGATGACCAGGGTCGCCGGGCTCCTCAGGGACGAGGACCTGCCCGTCTCCTCCGCCCATGTCATCGAGGCCGTACGGCTCGCCGACACCCTCGCCGTGCTGCGGGGCCGGCCGCTGCCCGGCCTCGGCGAGACCACCGACGCCGTCCGGGCGGTCATGGGCGACGGCTCCGACGTGCCCCTCGACCTGGTCCGCGACCGGCTCGTCGTCGGCGACGTCCTCGGGACCGTCCCGCCCGGCGCCCCCGCCGTACCGCTCCAGCGCGACCTCGAACGGCTCCAGCGCGGACTGCGGCTCAAGCCCGAGGCGAACGAGCGCGAGCTCGAACTCGACCTGCGCAAGGACAACGACGCGGCCCGCAGCCGGCTGCTCCACCGGCTCCGGCTGCTCGGGGTCGGCTGGGGCGGCCCGGTCTCGGGCCGCGGCTCCACCGGCACCTTCCGGGAGAGCTGGCGGCTGCGCTGGGAGCCCGAGCTCCATGTGCAGGTCGCCGAGGCGGGTGTCTGGGGCACCACCGTCGAGGCCGCGGCCACGGCCAAGGCCGCCTCGCAGGCCGCCGCCGCGGACGACCTCGCGACCGTCACCGCCCTCGCCGAGCAGTGCCTGCTGGCCGGCCTCGGCGACGCCCTGCCCGCCGTGCTGCACGCGCTCGCCGACCGGGCCGCCCTCGACGCGGACGTCGCCCACCTCGCCCAGGCCCTGCCCGCCCTCGCCCGCTCGCTGCGCTACGGCGACGTGCGCGCCACCGACACCACCGCCCTGGCCGAGGTCGCCGCCGGCCTCGCCGAACGCATCTGCGTCGGCCTGCCGCCCGCCTGCACCGGGCTCGACACTGACGCCGCCGCCGACATGCGTGACCGGATCGACGGCGTCCACACGGCCATCGGCCTCCTCCCGGACTCCCGCCACCCCGAGGACGGAACCGCCCGGCCCGACGACGACGCCCGCCCCGCCTCCGGCCCGGGGGGTGGCCTGGCCGGGCGGTGGGCCGGGGTGCTCCAGCGGCTGGTCGAGCGGGACCGGGTGCCCGGGGTGCTGCGGGGGCGGGCCGCGCGGCTGTTGCTGGACGAGGGGCGGTTCGCCGAGGGCGAGGCCGCCCGGCTGATGGGGCTCGCGCTGTCGCCCGGCACTCCGCCCGCCGACGCCGCCGCCTGGATCGAGGGGTTCGTCGGCGGCGCCTCCGGAGGCGGACTGCTGCTCGTCCACGACGAGCGGCTGCTCGGCCTGGTCGACGACTGGCTGGGCGCCGTACCGGCCGAGGCGTTCACCGACGTGCTGCCCCTGCTGCGGCGGACCTTCGCCGCCTACGAGACCGGTGTGCGCCGCACCCTCGGCGAGCTCGTAGCCCGCGGGCCCGCCGCCGGCGGCTCCTCCGCCACCGTCGACGTACCGGGCTTCGCGACAGACCTCGACGAGCGGCGCGCCGACGCCGTCCTGCCCCTGCTCCACCTCATCCTCGGCACGGAGGCACCCGTATGAGCACCACCGCCACCATCCCCACGCACCCGACCGCCGACGACGAGCGGCTGCGCCGCTGGCGGCTGGTCCTCGGCGGCGGCGAGGCCGACGGCACCGGCCGCGCCCTCACCGGCACCGACGCCGCCATGGACGGCGCCCTCGCCGCCCTGTACGACAAGGCGCCCCGCGGGCGCGACCGATCGGCCGGTCTCGGGGGCTCCGCGCCCTCCGTCGCCCGCTGGCTCGGTGACATCCGCAGATACTTCCCCAGCACCGTCGTCCAGGTCATGCAGCGCGACGCGATCGACCGGCTCGGGCTCTCCACCCTGCTCCTGGAGCCCGAGATGCTGGAGGCCGTCGAGGCGGACGTCCACCTCGTCGGCACCCTGCTGTCGCTCAACAAGGCGATGCCGGAGACCACCAAGGAGACCGCGCGGGCCGTGGTCCGCAAGGTCGTCGACGACCTGGAGAGGCGGCTCGCCACCCGCACCCGCGCCACCCTCACCGGCGCCCTGGACCGCTCGGCCCGCATCAGCCGCCCCCGCCACCGGGACATCGACTGGGACCGCACGATCCGCGCCAACCTCGCGCACTACCTGCCGGAGTACGGCACGGTCGTCCCGCAGCGGCTCATCGGCTACGGCCGGGCCTCCCAGGCGGTCAAGAAGGAGGTCGTCCTCTGCATCGACCAGTCGGGCTCCATGGCCGCCTCCGTCGTCTACGCCTCCGTCTTCGGCGCCGTCCTCGCCTCCATGCGGGCGATCGCCACCCGGCTGGTCGTCTTCGACACCGCCGTCGTCGACCTCACCGACCAGCTCGACGACCCGGTCGACGTCCTCTTCGGCACCCAGCTCGGCGGCGGCACCGACATCAACCGCGCGCTCGCCTACTGCCAGTCGAGGATCACCCGCCCCGCCGACACCGTCGTCGTCCTCATCAGCGACCTCTACGAGGGCGGCATCCGCGACGAGATGCTCAAGCGGGTCGCGGCGATGAAGGCCTCGGGCGTGCAGTTCGTCGCCCTGCTGGCCCTCTCCGACGAAGGCGCGCCCGCCTACGACCGGGAGCACGCCGCCGCCCTCGCGGCCCTCGGCGCCCCCGCCTTCGCCTGCACCCCCGACCTCTTCCCCGAGGTGATGGCCGCCGCCCTCGAGAAGCGCCCACTGCCGATACCCGCCGCCTGACGAGGCGCCCGCACGCCGGAATCCGCCTACCCGCGGAACCGCCCGCCCGCGCAACCGCCCGCATGCGGAATCCGCACGACTTCGGCCACCGGACCCGTACGGAATCCGTCGCCGGGCGCCGCCCGGACGCCGCCCGGACGGGTGCCCCGCGTGTCACTGAGGCCCATATCACAATCCGGCCCCGGCGGCCCTCACCTCACGACACGGCGCGCCGTGAGGGGGCGAACGCCCGCGTGCGGCCTGCCGCGAGGGTGCCGGTGGCCGACGACCCCGGGCCTACGGAACGCCCCGCCACCCCTACGATCTGTGACCCGTATCACCGCTCCGTTGTGACCTGCGATTTAGGGACCCACGGCCCACGGGGATAACCTGCGAGACGGACATGCCGCGTCCACGGACACCGTGTACGCCTCCCTAGTGACAGCGCAGTCACGTTGCCCTTCGCGGCACGCCCACGCAGACAACGAACCGCGATCATCTAGAAAAGGGACGCGCGTGGACCTGTTCGAGTACCAGGCGAGGGACCTCTTCGCCAAGCACGGTGTACCGGTGCTGGCCGGTGAAGTCATCGACACGCCTGAGGCGGCGCGCGAGGCCACCGAGCGGCTTGGCGGCAAGTCGGTCGTCAAGGCGCAGGTGAAGGTCGGCGGCCGTGGCAAGGCCGGCGGCGTGAAGCTCGCCGCCACCCCGGACGAGGCCGTCGCCCGCGCGACGGACATCCTGGGCATGGACATCAAGGGCCACACGGTCCACAAGGTGATGATCGCGGAGACCGCTCCGGAGATCCTCGAGGAGTACTACGTCTCGTACCTCCTCGACCGCACCAACCGCACCTTCCTCGCCATGGCCTCCGTCGCCGGTGGCATGGACATCGAGGAGGTCGCCGCGACGACCCCCGAGAAGCTGGCGAAGGTGCCGGTCGACGCCAACAACGGCGTGGACATCGAGAAGGCCCGCGAGATCGTCGCCCAGGCGAAGTTCCCGGCCGAGGTGGCCGAGAAGGTCGCCGAGATCCTCGTGACCCTGTGGAAGACCTTCGTCGCCGAGGACGCCCTCCTCGTCGAGGTCAACCCGCTGGCGAAGGTCGCCTCCGGCGACGTCATCGCCCTCGACGGCAAGGTGTCCCTGGACGCCAACGCCGACTTCCGTCAGCCCGAGCACGAGGCGCTCGAGGACAAGGCCGCAGCCAACCCGCTCGAGGCTGCCGCCAAGGCCAAGGGCCTCAACTACGTCAAGCTCGACGGCGAGGTCGGCATCATCGGCAACGGCGCCGGCCTGGTCATGTCGACCCTGGACGTCGTCGCGTACGCCGGTGAGAACCACGGCGGCGTGAAGCCCGCCAACTTCCTCGACATCGGCGGCGGCGCCTCCGCCGAGGTCATGGCGAACGGCCTGGAGATCATCCTCGGCGACCCGGACGTCAAGTCCGTGTTCGTCAACGTCTTCGGCGGCATCACCGCCTGCGACGAGGTCGCCAACGGCATCGTGCAGGCTCTGGAGCTCCTCGCCTCCCGTGGCGACGAGGTCACCAAGCCGCTGGTCGTGCGCCTCGACGGCAACAACGCGGAGCTGGGTCGCAAGATCCTGTCGGACGCCAACCACCCGCTGGTGCAGCGCGTGGACACCATGGACGGCGCGGCCGACAAGGCCGCCGAGCTCGCGGCTGCGAAGTAAGGGAAGAGGGACAGAACAGCCATGGCTATCTTCCTCAACAAGGACAGCAAGGTCATCGTCCAGGGCATGACCGGTGCCACGGGCATGAAGCACACCAAGCTCATGCTGGGTGACGGCACCAACATCGTCGGCGGCGTGAACCCGCGCAAGGCCGGCACGACCGTCGACTTCGACGGCACCGAGATCCCGGTCTTCGGCACCGTCGCCGAGGCGATGAAGGAGACCGGCGCCAACGTCTCGGTCCTCTTCGTCCCGCCGGCCTTCGCCAAGGCCGCCGTGGTCGAGGCGATCGACGCCGAGATCCCGCTCGCCGTCGTCATCACCGAGGGCATCGCCGTCCACGACTCCGCCGCGTTCTACGCGTACGCCGTGGAGAAGGGCAACAAGACCCGCCTCATCGGCCCGAACTGCCCCGGTCTCATCACCCCGGGCCAGTCCAACGCCGGCATCATCCCGGGCGACATCACCAAGCCGGGCCGCATCGGCCTGGTCTCGAAGTCCGGCACGCTGACGTACCAGATGATGTACGAGCTCCGTGACATCGGCTTCTCCTCCGCCGTCGGCATCGGTGGCGACCCGGTCATCGGCACCACGCACATCGACTGCCTGGCGGCCTTCGAGGCCGACCCGGAGACCGAGCTGATCGTCATGATCGGCGAGATCGGCGGCGACGCCGAGGAGCGTGCGGCCGAGTTCATCAAGGCCAACGTCACCAAGCCGGTCGTCGGCTACGTCGCGGGCTTCACCGCGCCCGAGGGCAAGACCATGGGCCACGCCGGCGCCATCGTCTCCGGCTCCTCCGGCACCGCCCAGGCGAAGAAGGAGGCCCTCGAGGCCGCCGGTGTCAAGGTCGGCAAGACCCCGACCGAGACCGCCAAGCTGGCGCGCGCCATCCTCGCGGGCTGACGCGATCGGACACGGGCTGAATCGCACAGCAGCCTGACAGGCCGCCACGGCTGTGACGGCCGTACGTGAGTGGGCCCCGCCCCCTCCCGGGAAACCGGGCGGGGGCGGGGCCCACTCGCATGCGCGCTGCTATTCGGGTCGCGGGACCAGCCGCTCCGGGCCGGGGTGCGGGGCGGAGCGCAGCCGGTCGCGGAGTTCCTTGTCCTCCGGGCGCAGCTTCTGCGGGCCGCCGCGCACCGGGACGCCGTCGACGACCTGGCCCGGCACGTTGACCGGGATGTAGCGGGTCGGCGCGGTCGCCGCCGTGAAGGCCGTGATGCCGATCAGCCCCGCCGTCACCCCGATCACCGACCGGGTGAACAGCCGGGTACGCCGCTCGCTGCCGCTCCGCACGCTGCGCGCCGGGGCCAGCGTCGCCGTCGGCGCCTCCGCGACGAGCGCGCTCAGCCGGCGGTGCAGGGCCTCGGGATCCGCGAGTTCGGGCACCCGCCGCGCGATGGCCGCGCGGGCGTGCAGCAGCCGGTTGCCGGCGGCCGGGGTGCTCGCCTCGGTCTCGGCGGCCGTCTCCGGCAGGTCCAGGCCGAGGCCGTCGTAGAGCAGGACGGTACGGCGGTACGGGGGCGGCAGCTCCAGGAGCGCGTCGAGGAGGGCCCGCCGGTTGGCCTCGGTCGGCGGGGAGTCGGGGTGCCGGTGGCGGCGCCGGAAGCGGTGCCAGGGGGAGAGCGCGTACTCGTAGGCCGCCGCGCGCACCCAGCCCACCGGATCGCGGTCGACGGCGACCTCCGGCCAGTGCTGCCAGGCGTGGTGGAAGGCGTGCTCGACGGACTCCCGGGAGAGCCGGCGGCGGCCGGTGAGCAGATAGGTCTGGTGGACGAGTCCGGGGGCGGCGTACGCGTACAGCGCGTCGAAGGCCTCCTCCGGGGTGAGCCCGGGCCGGGCCGCATCCGCGGGCGACTCTTCGACCTCAGCGGGCTCGACGCCCTCCGCGCCCTCGACGCCCTCCGCGCCCTCGGCGCCCTCGACGCCCTCGGCGGGCGCGGTGGCTTCGCCGGCCCCGGTGGTCGGGTCGTCGTCTCCCCGCGCCGGAGCAGCAGGCGCCGCGGCGGCCTTCACCGCAGGCCTCTCGGACACCCCGGACGACGCCCCGGACACCCCGGGCGCGCTCGACGCCACGGACGCCACGGATGGCGCCTTCGGCGGCCGGGCGGTGCCCTTCGCGGCCTGGCGGGGCCGGGTGGCGGCGGGTGCCGGGCGGGCGGGCTTCTCCGTGCGCGGGGCCGCCGGCTCCTCGTAGACGCCGAGCAGCTTGGCGTACGCCTCCCGCTTGCGACCCCTCGGTGCACTGCGGCCGGTCTCCCAGGAGCGGACGGTGGCGCGGGTGACTCCCATGGCCTCCGCGACCTGCTCCTCGCTCAGGGAGAGCGCCTCACGCAGCCGGCGCCTCTCCTTGGGAGAGGGGAGCGAGACGGACGGACTCGTCGGACTCATCGGCGTCGACCTCCCGCGGCGCAGCTCTGGGCGGAAAAGTACATAAACGTATATTGAGCGACACAACGGTCATTCGCCTGTTACGAGGGCAAACCGCGTGTCGCTGGCAGCATGGCCCCGTGACCTACGTGACCGAGCAGCGCCCGCCGCTGGTGCCCGAGGCCGCCGCCCGGGGTCGCCGTTCCGCGGCCCTGGCCACCGCCTTCGTGCGCGGCGGGGTCGCGGCCGGTCTCGGGCTCGGCGCGCTCTCCGTCCTCGTGATCGCCGCCTGGATCGCGTCCCCGTTCCCCGACAGCGGCCCCGGCGGCGCCCTGCACGTCGCGGCGGGCCTGTGGCTGCTCGCCCATGGCACGGACCTCATCCGCACCGACACCGTCTCGGGCGTCCCGGCGCCCCTCGGCATCACTCCGCTGCTGCTCAGCGTCCTCCCGCTGTGGCTCGCGCACCGGGCGGCCCGGGACACCCTCGACCCGGACGACGGCGGACCGGCGCCGTCGGCAGCCGGTGCCGTGGCCGCCGTCGCCGGGGGATATCTGCTGGTCGCGGCCGTGGTCGTGGTCTACACGGAGGCCGGGACGCTGCCCGCGGACCTGATCACCGCCGGTGCCTGGACACCCGCCACCGTCCTCGCCGCCGCCGGCGCGGGAGCCTGGACGGCCCGCGGCCGGCCGCTGCCGGGCCGCGAGCAGAGCGCGGTGGCCCTGCGCGCCGCCGGGCTCGCGCTGTTCGGCCTGCTCGGCGGCGGCGCGGTGCTCACGGCGGCCTCGCTGCTGTGGCGCGTCGGCGCCGCCCAGGCCTCCTTCCACGGCCTCGCGGGCGAATGGTCCGGCCGGGCGGCCCTGGCCTTGCTGGTGCTCGCGCTGCTGCCGAACGCCGTCGTCTGGAGCGTCGCCTACGGGCTCGGCCCGGGCTTCTCGCTCGGTACGGGTGCCCTGGTCAGCCCGCTCGGCTTCACCGGTACCCCGGCCGTGCCCGACTTCCCGCTGCTCGCCGCGCTCTCGGGTGAGGGCCCAGGCCGGTGGCTGCACTGGACGGTGGCCGCGGTCCCGGCCGTCGCGGCCCTGGTGCTCGGGCGCCGGGTGGGCAGGTCGGCCCGCGTGTGGACGGGCCGGGAGACGGTGCTGACCGCGCTCGGCGCGGCATGGGCCTGCGGGGCGGCCGTCGCGCTCCTCGCGGCGGCGGCCGGCGGCCCGCTGGGCTCGGGCCGGCTCGCGGCCTTCGGCCCGGTGTGGTGGCGGACGGGCGCGGCGGCGGTGCTGTGGTGCATGGCCCTCGGCGTGCCGACGGCGCTCGCGGTACGGGCCTGGGGGCGCCGCGGCCTGCGACGTACGGCGAACCGGGCGGCGGAGCGGGTGGCCGCCGCGGCGGCGCCCCAGTCCGCAGCCGCGTCCGCAGCCGTGCCGGCCCCCGCCGCGTCGGGTCCGGGCTCCGCGTCGGGTCCGGGCTCCGCCTCGGGTCCGGGATCCGGGGCCGGGAAGAACCGTCAGGGGGCGGGTTCCCCGGACGAACTCCCCGGCACCGCGGGCGCGCTCGCCGCCCTCGACGCCCTGGAGGCGCTCGACCCGCTGGGTCGTCCGGACCGCCTGGACCCGCTGGACGACGACGCGTCCGACGAGTCCTACGGCTTCCTGCCCGCCGCGTGGGAGCCGTCGGCGGAACCGCCCGTACCGCCGCCCCCGCCCCCGCCCGCGGATAACTGAGCTACTCGCGCACCCCGAAGGTGTCCTGCAGCGGCTTCGGCAGCAGGTCGTTGCAGGCCAGCTGGCTCTGCTTGGTCAGGGCGTCGGCCCGGCACTCGTAGAAGTCCCGGTACACCAGGTGCATCGCGAAGCCGCTGGCCACGATCAGCAGCGCCACCGCGGACGCGACCAGGCCGCTGATCGCCGCCGTCCGCTGGGAACGGGCCGCACCCGCCACCGGGGCCGCCTGCCCCATGGCCTGCCCCGGCCCCTGCCCCGCCGCCTGCCCCTGCGACTGCGGCCCCGCCGGGGCCTTCGCCTTGGCGCGCAGCCCGCTGATCGCCCAGTACAGACCGAGCGCGCCGAGCAGCAGCGCCAGCTCCGGGATGTCGAAGATCGCGAAGAAGAAGGCCCACATGCCCGAGAGCACCGCGTATCGCGCGCGCCGCTGCGCCGGGTCGGTCGGGTCCCAGCGGAGCCCCGGCCCCTGGCCGCCCTCGGGCCCGCCCTGACCGCCGCCCGAGGGCCGCTCGGGACGGCGGCCGAAGCCGTCGGAGGAACGTCCGGGCTGGCTGCTGCTCCAGCCCGGACCCGACTCGGACCCGGAACCGTTCCCCTGCCCCTCCTGCCCTTCCTGGCCCTCGTGCCCCTCCTGGCCGTCTGGACGCCGCGGCTGCCACGGCTGGTCCGGCTGCCCCTCCGGGGGCGGTGCGAACGGGTTGTTGTCGTTCGTGGACTGGCGATCCGGCATGTGCTGGACGTCTTCCCTCTGTCTGTCGTGCGCGGGTGTGGAGTGTCGTCGGACCCAGACGCTACCGCCCGGTCCCGCCCCCGTCCCGTGGGGGCCGTCCGGAGTGCCGGTATCGTTGCTGACGGTCGGCCCCTTCGTAGGGTTCCCCGTATCGAGGGACGCGATTCGTTCGTACGACCGCACAAACACCACGGAAAGAGTGACCTCAGTGGCTGCCGCCCGCCTCGTCGTCCTGGTCTCCGGCTCCGGCACGAACCTCCAGGCCCTGCTCGACGCGATCGCCGCCGACCCGGGGTACGGCGCCGAGATCGTCGCCGTCGGAGCCGACCGCGACGGCATCGCCGGCCTCGAACGGGCCGAGCGGGCCGGGCTGCCCACCTTCGTCTGCCGCGTCAAGGACTACGCGACGCGCGAGCTGTGGGACCGCGCCCTGGCCGAGGCCACCGCCGCGTACGAGCCGGACCTCGTCGTCTCGGCCGGCTTCATGAAGATCGTCGGCAAGGAGTTCCTCGCCCGCTTCGGCGGCCGGGTCGTCAACACCCACCCGGCGCTGCTCCCCAGTTTTCCCGGTGCCCACGGCGTGCGCGACGCGCTCGCCTACGGGGCGAAGGTCACCGGATGCACCGTCCACTTCGTCGACGACGGTGTCGACACCGGCCCGATCATCGCCCAGGGCGTGGTCGAGGTGCGGGACGAGGACGATGAAGCCGCGCTCCACGAGCGCATCAAGGAAGTCGAGCGCTCGCTGCTCGTCGAGGTCGTGGGGCGCCTCGCCCGCAACGGCTACAGCATTGAGGGACGAAAGGTTCATGTCGGTGAACACGGACACCGTTAAGCCCATCCGCCGCGCGCTGGTCAGCGTCTACGACAAGACGGGGCTCGAGGAGCTGGCCCGCGGTCTGCACGAGGCCGGGGTCGAGCTCGTCTCCACCGGCTCCACCGCGTCGAAGATCGCCGCGGCCGGCGTTCCGGTCACCAAGGTCGAGGAGCTGACCGGCTTCCCCGAGTGCCTGGACGGCCGCGTCAAGACCCTGCACCCGCGCGTGCACGCCGGCATCCTCGCCGACCTGCGCCTGGAGTCGCACCGCGCGCAGCTGGCCGAGCTGGGCGTCGAGCCCTTCGACCTGGTCGTCGTGAACCTCTACCCGTTCCGGGAGACCGTCGCCTCCGGCGCCACCCCCGACGAATGCGTCGAGCAGATCGACATCGGCGGCCCGTCCATGGTCCGCGCCGCCGCCAAGAACCACCCGTCCGTGGCCATCGTCACCAGCCCCGAGCGGTACGCCGACGTCCTCACCGCGGTCAAGGCCGGAGGCTTCGACCTGGCCGCCCGCAAGCGGCTGGCCGGCGAGGCCTTCCAGCACACCGCCGCGTACGACGTGGCGGTCGCCTCCTGGTTCGCCGACGACTACGCGGCGGCCGACGACAGCGGCTTCCCCGACTTCCTGGGCGCCACCTACGCCCGCGGCAACGTCCTGCGCTACGGCGAGAACCCGCACCAGGGCGCCGCGCTCTACGTCGACGGCACGGGCGGCCTCGCCGAGGCCGAGCAGCTGCACGGCAAGGAGATGTCGTACAACAACTACACGGACACCGACGCCGCGCGCCGGGCCGCGTACGACCACGACGAGCCGTGCGTCGCGATCATCAAGCACGCCAACCCGTGCGGCATCGCGGTCGGCGCCGATGTCGCCGAGGCCCACCGCAAGGCGCACGCCTGCGACCCGCTGTCCGCGTTCGGCGGCGTCATCGCCGTGAACCGCCCGGTGTCGGTCGAGATGGCCGAGCAGGTCGCCGAGATCTTCACCGAGGTCATCGTCGCCCCCGGCTACGAGGACGGCGCCGTCGAGGTCCTCGCCAAGAAGAAGAACATCCGCGTGCTGCGCGCCGAGGGCGCCCCGGCCAACCCGGTCGAGGTCAAGCCCATCGACGGCGGCGCCCTCCTCCAGGTCACCGACCGCCTCCAGGCCGACGGCGACGACCCGGCGAACTGGACCCTCGCGACGGGCGAGGCCCTCTCGGCCGAAGAGCTGGCCGAGCTGTCCTTCGCCTGGAAGGCCTGCCGCGCGGTCAAGTCCAACGCGATCCTCCTCGCCAAGGACGGCGCCTCGGTCGGCGTCGGCATGGGCCAGGTCAACCGCGTCGACTCCGCGAAGCTGGCGGTCGAGCGGGCCGGCGAGGAGCGGGCCCGCGGCTCGTACGCCGCCTCCGACGCGTTCTTCCCCTTCCCCGACGGCCTGGAGATCCTGACCGCCGCCGGCGTGAAGGCGGTCGTGCAGCCGGGCGGTTCGGTGCGCGACGAGCTGGTGGTGGAGGCCGCGAAGAAGGCGGGCGTGACGATGTACTTCACGGGTACGCGCCACTTCTTCCACTGATCACTCCCCTCGATCCAGGGGTACGACGGAGGGCCCGCCGGTACGAGACGCGTGCCGGCGGGCCCTCCGTCGTCGCGCGGTCGTCGATTCCGCCGGTCGGGTGGTCTCTGCTCTAATGGGTTGCTCTTTGTCGACGGCTGGTCCATGGGGGCACGGTGTTGGATGTGCACAACGGTTCCGCGGTGGAGCCCTCCGCTCCCGAGGCCGTTCCGCGGCCGCGCGGCGAGGACGCCCCCGCGTCCGGATCCGTACCCCTCCTCCCGTACGCGCTGATCGCGACCGTCCTCGGCGGGCTGTACTTCCTCTACTCATGGGTCCAGTACGAGCGCTTCCGCACGCCCTCCTGGGACCTGGGGATCTTCGAGCAGTCCGTCCGGGCCTACGCCGAGCTGCGCGCCCCGATCGTCGACATCAAGGGCCCCGGCTTCCTCATACTCGGGGACCACTTCAGCCCGGTGACGGCGCTGCTCGCGCCGCTCTACTGGGTGTGGTCCTCCCCGCTCGTCCTGCTCCTCGCCCAGGCCGCGCTGTTCGCCGCCTCCGCCGTCGTCGTCGGCCGCACCGCCCACCAGGTGCTCGGCAGCCGGGCGGCCGGGATCGGCCTCACCGTGGCGTACGGGCTCTCCTGGGGGCTCCAGGAGGCGGTCAAGTCCGACTTCCACGAGATCGCCTTCGCCGTCCCGCTGCTCGCCCTGACCTGCCGGGCCCTGCTCCTCGGCCGCTGGAACGCGGCCGTCGCCTGGTCCGTGCCGCTCGTGCTGGTCAAGGAGGACATGGGGCTGACCGTCGCCATGGTCGGCGCTGTCCTCGTCGTCAAGGGGCAGAAGCGGCTCGGCGCCGCCCTCGCCGGGTTCGGCGCGGCGTTCTTCGCGCTGACCGTGCTGGTCCTCATCCCGGCCGCGAGCCGGGTCGGCCAGTACGACTACTGGGCCAAGATCGAGAAGACCGGTGACGGCGCCGAGGTGTCCTTCCTCGACTCCGTCCTGGGCGCCTTCGCGCACGGCGAGAAGTGGGAGATGGTCCTCTTCCTCGTCGGCATCACCGGTTTCCTGTGCCTGCGCTCCCCGCTGATGCTGCTCGTGCTGCCGACGCTCGGCTGGCGCTTCCTCTCCCACGACCCCAACCACTGGGGCATGCTCTGGCACTACAGCGCGATCCTCATGCCGGTGGTCTTCCTCGCCCTGGTCGACGCGGTCCGCGCCGTCCGCCGTTCGCCGCGCCCCTGGCTCGTGGCGTACGGGAAGGTCGTCGTCCCCGTCGTCACGGCGATCGCGCTCGTCCACGCCCTGGACATGCCGCTGCGCGAGCTGCTGCGCTCCGAGACGTACCGCACCGACGCCCGCACCCTGGACGCGCGGCGGGCGGTGGCCGCGGTGCCGGAGGGCACCAGCGTGGAGACCAACGTGACGCTCATGGCCCACCTGACCGGGGACCACACGGTCTACTGGGTCGGCGGGGCGCAGGGCGTCAGCCCCGACTACCTGGCCCTGGACCTCGCCTCCGGCTGGTCCCAGCCGGTCACCGACCCGGTGGGCCTGGCCTCGCAGCTCCACCCGGAGGCGCGGTACGAGGTGTCGGCGCAGGCCGGACAGTTCGTGGTGCTCAAGCGGCGGTGACAGCCGTCAGCCGATGGAACGCGTAGGCGCGTACGCGGGCGGGCCCCCGGTTCTCCTCGAACCGGGGGCCCGCCCGCGTACCGCGTACGTCCGTCACACCACCGCGGTCAGCGGTTCTCCTTGACGACGACCGTGTTGCAGATCTTGTCGGAGAAGGTCTGCTTCTTGGCGTCCCAGATGGGCCACAGGTAGCCCAGGTAGCAGGCGATGCCGTCGATGAAGTGCGCCAGCTGGCGCACGAAGGCCATGCCGAAGCCGAGCGGCGCGCCGGTCGCCTCCTTGAGGGTGCGCGTGCCGACGGCCTTCTTGCCGATCGTCTGGCCGGTGGCGCCCTCCTTGTAGACCTGGAAGAAGAACATGCCGACCAGGTAGACGAAGCCGATCAGGCTGAGGACGGCGGCCAGACCCTCGCCGCTGCCGTCGGAGATCACGACACCGATGATGATCAGCAGGTAGTACGGGCCGACGATGACGGCCGTGTCGATCAGGCGGGACAGCACGCGCCAGCCCCAGTGCGCCAGCGGCGGCTGGGCGCCGTAGCCCATCGGGGCCTGCGGGTAGCCGCCGCCGTACGGCTGCTGGACCGGCGGCGCCTGCGGGTAGCCGTACTGCTGCGGCACGCCCTGCGGGGCCTGCTGCGGGTAGCCGTAGCCGGGCTGACCGCCCTGGGGCTGGCCGTAGCCGGGCTGACCGCCCTGCGGCTGGCCGTAGCCGGGCTGACCGCCCTGGGGCTGCTGGCCGTAGGGGTTGTTCGGGTCGCCGAAGCTCATGTGGGGTTTCCTCCGTCGGGTCTTGCGGGGACGACGCGGCCCGCACCGAGGAAAGCCAGCGAACATAGAAGAGCGGTCTGTCCCCCCAGCACTGCCCGCGGCACTGCGCAGATCATCGTGGTCAAAGTGTCGACCGCTTGTCCAGTCGATACGCATGGCGGTTGTGCAAGTGCAATCTCGGCCTCCGAATTGGAAACCGGCAGGGGTCATCCGGGAGGATGGCCGCATGAGCGCCCAGATTCTCGATGGCAAGGCCACCGCGGCCGCGATCAAGTCCGACCTGACCGCCCGTGTGGCGGCCCTGAAGGAGAAGGGTGTGACGCCCGGCCTCGGCACCGTCCTGGTCGGCGACGACCCGGGCAGCCAGAAGTACGTCGCGGGCAAGCACCGCGACTGCGCCCAGGTCGGCATCGCCTCCATCCAGCGCGAGCTGCCCGCCTCCGCCACCCAGGAGGAGATCGAGGCGGTCGTGCGGGAGCTCAACGAGGACCCGGCCTGCACGGGCTACATCGTGCAGCTGCCGCTGCCCAAGGGCATCGACGAGAACCGCATCCTGGAGCTGATGGACCCGGCCAAGGACGCCGACGGTCTGCACCCCATGAACCTCGGCCGGCTGGTCCTCAACGAGCCCGCCCCGCTGCCCTGCACCCCGAACGGCGTCATCACGCTCCTGCGCCGGCACGGCGTGGAGATCAAGGGCGCGGAGGTCGTGGTCGTCGGCCGCGGTGTCACCATCGGGCGCCCGATGCCGCTGCTGCTGACCCGCCGCTCCGAGAACGCCACGGTGACCCAGTGCCACACCGGCACCAAGGACCTCGCGGCGCACCTGCGGCGCGCGGACATCATCGTCGCGGCGGCCGGCGTGCCGCACCTGATCAAGCCGGAGGACGTGAAGCCGGGCGCGGCCGTGCTCGACGTCGGCGTCTCCCGCAACGACGAGGGCAAGATCGTCGGCGATGTGCACCCGGGTGTCGCCGAGGTCGCCGGCTGGATCTCGCCGAACCCCGGCGGCGTCGGCCCGATGACCCGCGCCCAGCTCCTGGTGAACGTCGTCGAGGCCGCGGAGCGCGCGGCCGGGATCCGCTGACCGTGTCCCCCTCCGAGGTGCCGCCGGAGCGGAGCGGTACGGGCGGTACGGACGGCTCCGAGGCTCCCCGCCCCGGCGCCGGGTCCGGCCCCGCCACCGGGGCCGCCGCCGGGCCCGTCGACGCGGCCGTGCCGCGTCGGCACCCCCGGGCGACGCTGACCACCACGACCGCCCGGCCCGAGGGCGGCGGGCGGGCGGCGCCCGGTGACGCCCCGGCGCCCGCCCGCCAGTGGCCGCTGCTCACCGTGCTCGGGATGGCCGCGCTGGGCCTGCTCGTCGTCGGCACCGACCTGTTCCCGCAGTCGTTCCGGGTCGGCACCCTGCTGGTCGGGGTCGCGCTCCTGACGGGCGCGGTGCTGCGCCGGGCCCTGCCCTCGGTCGGCATGCTGGCGGTGCGCTCGCGGTTCACCGACATGATCACGTACGGGGTGATGGGCGCCC
Source organism: Streptomyces sp. NPDC012769 (assembly GCF_042901205.1). NCBI lineage: Bacteria > Bacillati > Actinomycetota > Actinomycetes > Kitasatosporales > Streptomycetaceae > Streptomyces > Streptomyces sp. NPDC012769. The sequence continues at coordinate 464,893 of NZ_JBIBCP010000006.1, forward strand.
TGATCGTGCTGCTCGCGCTCATGGTGCAGCCCGCGCCCTGGCTGCGGATCCCGTTCCTGGAGGACGTCCTCCACCTCACGGTGACGTAGGCCGTACGGACGTGAACGGGGCGCCCGTCCTCTCCCCCGAGGGAGGACGGGCGCCCTGCGATCAAGGGTCATGTACGTGCCAAGGGTGGTTCAAGGGCTGCCGGAGCGCTGTGGCACGGAGGTGACCATTCCGGTACCTCCCTGTCCGGTAGCCGGGTGGCAGTGAGCCGTCCCACAAGGGGGCGGGGATTGGGCGGGTCCCGGGTCGGATAGCCTGACCGCTGGATATCTCTTCACGTCGAGACACCGATCGATCAGAAGAGGCATCCCGCACCCGGGGCAGGGACCCCCACCCGCCAGCTGTCTTACGGAGATCGCCATGACCCGCACTCCCGTGAATGTCACCGTGACCGGCGCGGCCGGCCAGATCGGCTACGCGCTGCTCTTCCGCATCGCCTCCGGCCACCTGCTCGGCGCGGACGTGCCGGTCAAGCTGCGCCTCCTCGAGATCCCGCAGGGCGTCAAGGCCGCCGAGGGCACCGCCATGGAGCTCGACGACTGCGCCTTCCCGCTGCTCAAGGGCATCGACATCTTCGACGACCCGAACAAGGGCTTCGAGGGCGCCAATGTCGCGCTGCTCGTCGGCGCCCGTCCGCGCACCGCGGGCATGGAGCGCGGCGACCTGCTCCAGGCCAACGGCGGCATCTTCAAGCCGCAGGGCCAGGCCATCAACGCCCACGCCGCGGACGACATCAAGGTCCTCGTCGTCGGCAACCCGGCCAACACCAACGCCCTCATCGCCCAGCAGCACGCCCCGGACGTCCCGGCCGAGCGCTTCACCGCGATGACCCGCCTGGACCACAACCGCGCCCTGTCGCAGCTGGCCCGGAAGACCGGCGCCTCCGTCGAGGACATCAAGCGCCTCACCATCTGGGGCAACCACTCCGCCACCCAGTACCCGGACATCTTCCACGCGGAGATCGCCGGCAAGAACGCCGCCGAGGTCGTGAACGACGAGGCGTGGCTGGCCGACACCTTCATCCCGACCGTCGCCAAGCGCGGCGCCGCGATCATCGAGGCCCGTGGCGCGTCCTCCGCCGCCTCGGCCGCCAACGCCGCCATCGACCACGTCCACACCTGGGTCAACGGCACCCGTGAGGGCGACTGGACCTCCATGGGCATCCCGTCGGACGGCTCCTACGGCGTCCCGGAGGGCCTGATCTCCTCCTTCCCGGTCGTCTGCAAGGACGGCAAGTACGAGATCGTCCAGGGCCTGGACATCAACGAGTTCTCCCGCGCCCGCATCGACGCCTCGGTCAAGGAGCTCTCCGAGGAGCGCGACGCGGTGCGCGAGCTCGGCCTCATCTGAGTCCGACTCCCCGTCCCGTGACGTACGGCGCCCCCGGCCCTCGGCCGGGGGCGCCGCGCGTTGCCCGGAAGCGCACGTGGTGCCCGACAAGCGCGCGCCTACCGCTTCGAAAAACCGTTCCCGAGGCGTCACTTCGAAGGAACGATGCCTCACGCCTCGCGGAGGAGCTCCTCCGCGAGCGCGGTGACGCCCGCGAGGGTACGGAGCAGCAGGCCCGGCCCGAAGGTGATCCGGGTCGCGCCGAGCCGGCCGAGCTCCGCGAACGACGGGTCCCCGGGCCGGACGAGGAAGTTGAGCGGCCCGGCGATCCCGGCCCGGAGCTCGGGCAGGTCCTCGACCGGGGCCTTGATCGGATAGACGCAGTCGGCCCCGGCCGCCTCGTACAGCAGGGCCCGCTCGACCGCCGCGGCCGTGGTGTCCTCGTGCAGATAGGTGTCGACGCGGGCGTTGACGAAGAGCTCCGGGCCGGCCTCCGCCCGTACCGCCGCGAGGAAGTCGGCCTGCTCGGCGGGCTCCTTGAGTCCCTTCGTACGGTCGGAGTCCTCCAGGTTCACCCCGACCGCGCCGGTCTCCAGGACCCGGTGCACCAGCTCCTTCGGGGAGAGGCCGTAGCCGTCCTCGACATCGGCGGTCACCGGTACGGAGACGGCCCGGGCGATCCGCGCGACGGCGGCGAACATCTCGGCGGCCGGGGTCGCCCCGTCCTCGTGGCCCAGCGCGGCGGCGATGCCCGCGCTCGGGGTGGCCAGGGCCGGGAACCCGGCCTGTTCGAAGGCCCGCGCGGAGGCCGCGTCCCACGGGCCGGGCAGCACCAGCGGCCGGTCCGCGGGCCGGGCGAGGTGCAGGGCGCGCAGGGCCCCGGCGCCGCCCGTCGGCACGGCGCTCATCGCTTGTACGTCCCCGGCGTGTAGTGGCCCGGGACGAACCGGCTGGTCACGGCGATCCGGTTCCAGGAGTTGATGACCGTGATGGCGCCGATGACGTGCGCGAGCTCCGTCTCGTCGAAGTGCCGCGCGGCCTCCTCGTAGACCTCGTCGGGCACGAAGCCGTCGGTGAGGACGGTGACCGCCTCCGTCAGGGCGAGCGCGGCCAGCTCGCGCTCGGTGTAGAAGTGCCGCGACTCACGCCAGGCGGACAGCTGGACGATCCGCTGCACGGTCTCGCCGCCCGCGAGCGCGTCCTTGGTGTGCATGTCCAGGCAGAAGGCGCAGTTGTTGATCTGCGAGGCGCGGAGCTTGATCAGCTCGTAGAGGGTCGGGTCGACGTGCCTCGACGCGGCGATCTCCAGGCCGACCATGGCCTTGTAGAACTCCGGGTGCTTCTCGGCGAAGGCGAGCCGGGGCGGGTGCTCATGGGCGTAGGCGGTCTGCTGGTGCTCCTGCGTGGTGATCGTCATGTCCCTCACCGTACGAGCGGGGTGGTGCCCGGGTATGGTCCACTTCCATGGCGGATGACTGGGCCACTTTCGGCGCCGACCTGCATCTGGAGCTGTCCGGGAAGGGCCTGCGCAACGGGCTCATGGACGCGCTGCGGGAGGCCGTGCGCAGCGGGCGGCTCGCGGCGGGCGTCCGGCTGCCGTCCTCCCGTTCCCTCGCCGCCGACCTGGGCATGGCCCGCAACACCGTCGCCGACGCGTACGCGGAGCTGGTCGCCGAGGGGTGGCTCACGGCCCGTCAGGGCTCGGGGACACGGGTGGCGCCCCGGTCCGCCCCGCGTCGGCCCACGGTGCCGGGCCGGGCCCCCGCCGCGCCGCCCACGGCCGGGAAGCCCGCGTACAACCTGCGGCCCGGCACCCCGGACCTCGCCTCCTTCCCGCGCGCCGAATGGCTCAAGGCCTCCCGCAAGGCGCTCATGGCCGCGCCGCACGAGGCCTTCGGCTACGGCGACCCGCGCGGCCGGATCGAACTGCGCACCGTGCTCGCCGAGTACCTGGCCAGGGCGCGGGGCGTCCACGCGACGCCGGAACGGATCGTGGTCTGCTCGGGCTTCGTGCACGGGCTGATGCTCATGGGGCAGGTGCTGTGGGCGCGCGGGGTGCGGGAGGTGGCCGTCGAGTCGTACGGCCTCTCCATCCACTGGGACCTGCTGAGCCGCGCGGGCATCCGGACGCCGGCCCTCCCGCTCGACGAACACGGCACCCGCACCGAGGAGTTGGGCACGGGCGAGCTGAGCGCGGTGGGAGCGGTCCTGATGACCCCGGCGCACCAGTTCCCGCTGGGCGGCGCGCTCCTGCCCGACCGGCGGGCGGCGGCCGTCGACTGGGCGCGGGCGGCGGACGGAGTGATCCTGGAGGACGACTACGACGGGGAGTTCCGCTACGACCGCCAGCCGGTCGGCGCGCTCCAGGGCCTCGACCCCGAGCGGGTGGTCTACCTGGGCACCGCCAGCAAGTCCCTCGCGCCGGGGCTGCGGCTGGCGTGGATGGTGCTGCCGGAGCACCTGGCCGACGAGGTCGCGGCGGCGAAGGGGGCGATCGACTGGATGTCGAGCGCCACGGACCAGCTGACCTTCGCGGAGTTCCTCGCCTCGGGGGCGTACGACCGGCACGTCCGGGCGATGCGGCTGCGCTACCGGCGCCGCCGTGACCAGCTGGTCGCGGCGGTCGCCGCCCGCTCGCCCGAGACGCGGATCAGCGGCATCGCGGCCGGGCTCCACGCGGTCCTCGAACTCCCCGCCGGCACCGAGGCGTCCGTCACCCGCGCCGCCGCCTTCCAGGGCCTCGCCCTCCAGGGCGTCAACCGCTTCCGCCACCCCAGCGCACCGCCCTCCCGGGACGCCCTCGTCGTCGGCTACGCGACCCCACCGGACAGCGCGTGGTCGGGGGCACTGGAGTCCCTCTGCCGCGTCCTGCCCTGACGGACCGGGCGGGGCCCGCGCGGCGCCCGGCTAGCGGCCCAGGTCCGCCCCGGCGCGGTCCGGGGTCGGGGCCTCGCCGAAGCGGGCCAGGGTGAGGGAGGCGGTGACGGCGATGGCGAAGCCGAGGAGGGCGAGCCAGCCGAGGCCGGGGCGGGTGCGGTCGCCCAGCCAGGCGATGCCGGCCAGCGCGGGGCCGATCGTCTCGCCGAGGACGAGGCCCGCCGTCGCCGTGGTCACCGAGCCGCCGTGGAGGGCGGAGGTGTAGAGCAGGTAGGCCGCGACGCTCCCGAGGAGGACGGCGTAGAGGGCCGGGTCGGCCAGGTCGGTCGAGTCGATCAGGCGGACCGCGACCTCGACCACGCCGAAGCCGAAGCCGGCCGCGAGCCCGAGGGTCAGCGCGCGGGGCCGTGCCGGGAGGCGCCCGGCCGCCGCGCCGGCGAGCAGCACGCCGAAGGCCGCCGCCAGCAGCCCCCACTCCAGCGCGGGGCCGACCTCCTCGTGGCCCTCCTTGCCGGAGGCGAGCGCCAGCATCGCGAGCCCGAGGCACACCACCGCGACCGCCGCCCACTCGATCCGGCTGAGCCGCATCCCCATCACCCGCGAGGCGATGACCGCCGTGACGGCGAGACTGGCCGCGAGCGCCGCCCCCACCGCGTAGATCGGCAGCGTCCGCAGCGCGACGATCTGGAACAGGAAGCCGAGTCCGTCCATGCCGAGCCCGGCGACGTACCGCCACTGCCGCAGCGCCCGCCACATCAGGGCGACGTCGACCCCGCCGCCCGTGCCGGGCTCGGCGGCGCGGGCGCCGAGTGCCTGGAGCACCGACGCGGCGCCGAAGCAGAGGGCCGACGCCAGTGCGCACACCATCCCAAGAAGCACGAAAGGGACTCTAGTGCGACGGGGAGCGGGCGGGCGCTCACGCCGGGCCTACACTGTGCGATCGCAACCAGGCGCGGCGGCGTCGCCGGACGGACAGGGGAGAACGGGACATGCGCAGACTGAGGTCCGGCACGGTGGTGCTCGGAGGAGTGGGCGTGCTCGCGGCCACGCTGACCGCGTGTGGCTCGGAACCGGACCGGCGCTGCGTCGACCCCGTGACCTACAAGGAGCTGCCGGACTACAAGTGCGAGTCCGGCGGCAGCAGCGACGGCTCGTCCTCCAGCGGCCGCTACTACTACGGCGGCTCGGTCAGCGGCGGCCGGGCCGGCGGCGGCAGCTTCGACAAGTCCGCCGTCGACAGCGGCGGCTTCGGCGGCGGATCCTCCTCCTCCGGCGGCTGATCCCCTCCATGGAGCGCCACACCATCGAGCCCCGCCCCGGCTGGCAGCAGACGGTCGAGGAGCAGGGGCTGATCTATCCGCTGACCCGCTACCCCGACGGCTCGCTGCGCCCCTACTGGGACGAGAGCGCCTACTACTCCTTCAGCCTGCCCGAGGTCGAGGCGCTGGAGGAGGTCGTCGAGGAGCTGCACGCCATGTGTCTGGCGGCGGCGGCCCACATCGTCGAGAAGGATCGTTTCGCCGAGCTCGGCATCACCGATCCGCGGATCGTCGCCCGGGTCGCCGAGGCCTGGCGGCGGCGTGCCGAACTCCCCACCCTCTACGGACGCTTCGACCTCCGTTACGACGGTACGGGCCCGGCCAAGATGCTGGAGTACAACGCCGACACCCCCACCTCCCTGGTGGAGGCGGCGAGCCCCCAGTGGTTCTGGATGGAGGAACGCTTCCCGGGCGCCGACCAGTGGAACTCCCTCCACGAACGGCTCGTCGACGCCTGGAAGCGCCAGGCGCACCTGCTGCCGCCCGGCAGCCCGGTCCACTTCGTCCACTCCGAGGGTGACGAGCTCGGCGAGGACCTGATGACCGTCGCCTATCTGCGCGAGACCGCCCAGCAGGCGGGTCTCGACACCGAGGCGCTCTCCGTCGAGCGGATCGGCTGGGACCGGATCTCCGGCCGTTTCGTGGACGACCGGCTGAAATTCATCCGGGCCTGTTTCAAGCTCTATCCGTGGGAGTGGCTCACCACGGACCGCTTCGGCCCGTACGTCCTCGACACGCTCGACAACGGCGGCGGCACCGGCACCACCTGCTGGATCGAGCCCGCCTGGAAGATGCTGCTGTCCAACAAGGCGCTCCTCGCGATCCTGTGGGAGCTCCACCCGGGCCACCCCAACCTGCTGCCCGCCTACCTCGACGGGCCGCGCGAGCTCGCCGCCGCCGACGGCCCCGGCTATGTGACCAAACCGCTGCTGGGCCGCGAGGGCGCCGGCGTCACCCTCCATGAGCCGGGCGCCGAGCCGCTACGGCGCGAGGAGCCCTGCTGCTACCAGGAGCTGGCCCCGCTGCCCGACTTCGACGGCAACCGGGTCGTGCTCGGCGCGTGGACCGTCGGGGACGAGGCCGCGGGGCTCGGCATCCGGGAGTCGGCGGGCCCGGTCACGGACGAGTACGCCCGCTTCCTCCCGCACGTCATCCTCTGACCCCTCTGACGCCCCCGGCTGCTCCGACGCCTTCGGCGGCTACTCCGGGACGTAGTCCCGCAGCGGGGCCGGCTTCAGTCCCGCCGCGGCGGCCGCGTCCAGGACGCGCCGGAGGTCCTGCTCGACGGTGCCGTTGAAGTGCAGCAGGACGATGTCGCCCGCCTTGAGCCGGGGCATCGGCACCGGGTCCGTACCCCAGGTCGTGAGGTCGTACGTCCAGGTCACCAGCGCCTTGGCCCCGCAGGCGCGGGCGGTCGTGCGGGTCGCCCCGTCGTACGCGCCGTAGGGCGGGCGCAGCAGCCGCGGGCCGTCGCCGAACTCGGCCAGATGCGCCTCGCGCGCCCCGCACACCTGCGCCTTCTGCCCGGCGGCGTCGAGGGTCGTGAGGTCGGGGTGGTCGACCGTGTGGTTCTCGACGCGGGAGGGGCCCTGATCGAGCAGGGTGTGGAAGTAGCCGGAGTCGTACGCGTAGGCGCCCGGCAGCAGGAACAGCGAGGCGGGGACCCGGCGGTCGATCAGCAGCCTGGCGGCGGCGGGATCGTGGTGCCAGCCGTCGTCGATGGTGAGGAAGAAGACGGGGTCGGTCGTCTCGACGCGGGAGACGACCGGGAGGGGCTCCGGCCACGCCGTGGCGGCGGTGGTGCCGGTGGTGCCGGCCGTGTCGGTGAGGGGCCCGCTCGGCGCTGCCTGCGCGGAGCCGGAGAGCGCGCCGAGCAGCGCGACGGGGACGAGGGCGGCGAGCGCGCCGCGCAGGGCGCGACGCAGACGGGGTCTCGACATGGCCGCAACATTGGCCTAGACCAACTGTGGTGTCAATGGCGGGAGTTGGGCCCGAACCGGACGCCCGGCATCCATGCCCGGCGTCCGGTCGGAGTCGGCCGACGGCTCAGGCCGAGAGCACCGCGCGCAGTTGCTCCAGGCCCCAGTCCAGGTCCTCCTTGCCGATCACCAGCGGCGGAGCGATACGGATCGTCGAGCCGTGGGTGTCCTTCACCAGCACCCCCCGGGCCATCAGCTTCTCCGAGATCTCCCGGCCCGTGCCCTTCGCGGGGACGATGTCCACACCCGCCCACAGGCCCCGCCCGCGCACCGCCTCCACCGCGCCGCCGCCCACCAGCAGCCCCAGCTCCGCGTGCAGGTGCTCGCCCAGCTCGGTCGCCCGCTGCTGGTACTCGCCGGTGCGCAGCATCGCGATCACCTCTAGGCCCACCGCGCAGGCCAGCGGATTGCCGCCGAACGTCGACCCGTGCTCGCCCGGCCGGAACACCCCGAGGACGTCCGCGTCCGCGACCACCGCCGACACCGGCACCACACCGCCGCCGAGCGCCTTGCCCAGGATGTAGACGTCCGGCACCACACCCTCGTGCTCGCACGCGAAGGTCTTCCCCGTGCGGCCCAGGCCCGACTGGATCTCGTCCGCCATGAACAGCACGTTCCGCCGGGTCGTCAGCTCCCGCACCCCGCGCAGATAACCGGCCGGCGGGACCAGCACCCCCGCCTCGCCCTGGATCGGTTCGAGGAGCACCGCCACCGTGTTCTCCGTGACCGCCGTCTCCAGCGCGGTCAGATCCCCGTACGGCACGATCTCGAACCCCGGCGTGTACGGGCCGAAGCGGTCCCTCGCCTCGTGGTCCGTGGAGAAGCTCACGATCGTCGTGGTCCGGCCGTGGAAGTTGTTCGCCGCCACCACGATCTTCGCGTGCCCGTCCGGCACGCCCTTCACCTCGTACCCCCACTTGCGGGCGGTCTTGACCGCCGTCTCCACGGCCTCCGCGCCCGTGTTCATCGGCAGCACCATCTCCTTGCCGCACAACTCGGCCAGGCGGGCGCAGAACTCGGCGAACCGGTCGTGCTGGAAGGCGCGCGAGGTGAGCGTCACCCGCTCCAGCTGCTCCCGGGCGGCGTCGATGAGACGCCGGTTGCCATGGCCGAAGTTCAGCGCCGAATACCCGGCGAGCATGTCGAGGAAGCGGCGCCCCTCGACATCGGTCATCCACGCCCCCTCGGCGGTGGCGACCACCACGGGCAGCGGGTGGTAGTTGTGGGCGCTGTGCGCGTCCGCGGCAGCGAGCTCGTCTTGCGTCCTCGACACGGGATCTCCGTTCGTCCTGCGGCAGGGGCGGGTGTGGCTCCCTTTTCTTATCGTCGCTCGGATGACGGACGGGGAAACCTGCCCTACGGCGCGCCCCCTCGTCCGGAAACTCGCGGCGACCGGCGTACCGGGCCGGGCAGGCGACCCCGGGGCGAGCACCCCCTACGGCACCGAGCCCGCGATCCGTATCGCCTCCGCGCGGTCCGTGATCCCCTCCAGCCGGAAGGTCAGGGCTCCTCCGCTCCCGGTCCACAGCAGCGTGGGACCCGCCGTGCGGGTCGAAGGGGTCCAGCTCCCGCCGGCCGCGTCCGTCATCGGGAAGGTCAGCAGATGCGGCCGGGCGAACCAGTACGCCTCCGTCCCGCCCGGCAGCGCCACCCACTCCGGAGGAGTCCGCACCGTCTTCGCGAACCCCAGGTCCAGCCGCCCCGGGAACACGTCGAGCCGCACCGTGCGCCCCTGCCCGGTCCGCCAGCACAGGCCGACCACCGCGCGCGGCGGCGCACCCGTCACGGCCGCCGCGTCCGGCGCGCCGAGCGCCGCCGGCACCCCCGGCACGAACCCGGCCCTGCGCCCGGCCTCCGCGAGGCCCACCCCGGCGGCCCCCTCCGGACAGCCCGGCACCGGCGCGCCCGGCGCGGGCGAAGCACCCGGCTCGTACCGCACGTCGACCCCGCCGAAGCCCAGCCAGTCGACCACCCCGGCCCGCACCGGCGGCGTCAGCACCAGCACCACCAGCACCCCGGACAGCACGGCGAGCAGCCGCTTCCAGCGGTCCCGCAGCCGGGCGAAGCGGCGCGGGGGCGGGGCGGGCGGCGGCACGCGCTCGGCGAGCAGCTGGGCCAGCACCCGCTCGGCCATCGTCTCGCCGTCCACGTCCGGCACCCGCAGCCGACGCCCCAGCTCCCGCAGCTCCTCCGGCAGCCCCTCGTCACCCATGCCCGTCACCCCCTCCCCGCGGAAGCCTCGCTCCCAGCTTCTTCAGCGCCCGGCTCAGCCGGGACTTCACCGTGCCCCGTGGCCAGCCCAGCGCCTGGGCCGTCTCGCCCTCGTCCATCTCCAGCAGATAGCGGTGGACCACCACCAGGCGGTGCTCCTCGGCAAGGCCGTCCAGCGCCGACAGCAGCTGCCGCCGCCGCTCCCGCTCCTCGGCCGCCACCGCCGGGTCCGCGCCCTCCGGTATCAGCGGCTCGCCCGCGAGCAGCTCCGCCTCCCGGCCCGCCACCGCCCGCTGCCGGCCCGCCGAGCGCAGTGTGTTCCTCGTCTCATTGGCCACGATGCTCAGCAGCCAGGGCCGGAACGAGGCCCCCTCCTTGAAGCGCCCCAGCGAGCGGTACGCCTTGAAGAAGGCCTGCTGCACCACGTCCTCCGCCTCCGCACCCGCCCCGCAGGCCACCGCCGCCCGCAGCGCCACACCCGTGTGCGCGCGGACCAGCTCCGCGTACGCCTCCGCCTCCCCGGCGCGCACACGCGCGATCACCACGGCCTCGTCCTCGACGACGCCCCCCTCCAGGGTCCCGTCCCGCGTCTCGTCCCGGGTGCCGTCCCGGGTCCCCTCCCGCGTCCTCACACCTCTGATACACCGGCAGTCCGGGATCGGTTCCCACACCTGAGAGAATGATGAGCATGGCCTCTGATCGTCCTCGCGCGCTCTCCGGAATCCAGCCCACGGCTGGCTCGTTCCACCTCGGCAACTACCTCGGTGCGATCCGTCAGTACGTCGCGCTGCAGGAGACCCACGACGCCTTCTACATGGTCGTCGACCTGCACGCCATCACGGTCCCGCAGGACCCGGCCGAGCTCCGTGCCAACACCCGGCTCGCCGCCGCCCAGCTGCTCGCCTCCGGTCTCGACCCGGACCGCTGCACGCTGTTCGTCCAGAGCCACGTCCCCGAGCACGCGCAGCTCGGGTGGGTCATGAACTGCCTCACCGGCTTCGGCGAGGCCTCCCGCATGACCCAGTTCAAGGACAAGTCCGCCAAGCAGGGCGCCGACCGCGCCACCGTCGGCCTGTTCACGTACCCGATCCTCCAGGTCGCGGACATCCTGCTCTACCAGGCCGACCAGGTGCCGGTCGGCGAGGACCAGCGGCAGCACATCGAGCTGACCCGCGACCTCGCGGAGCGGTTCAACGGCCGCTTCGGCGAGACCTTCACGATCCCCGCGCCGTACATCGTCAAGGAGACCGGGAAGATCTACGACCTCCAGGACCCGACGATCAAGATGAGCAAGTCGGCGTCCACCCCCAAGGGTCTGATCAACCTGCTCGACGAGCCGAAGGCGACCGCGAAGAAGGTCAAGAGCGCCGTCACCGACACCGACACGGTCATCCGCTTCGACCCGGAGAACAAGGCCGGCGTCTCCAACCTGCTGACGATCATGTCCGTGCTCACCGAGACGTCGGTCGCCGACCTGGAGAAGAGCTACGAGGGCAAGATGTACGGCGCCCTCAAGACCGACCTGGCCGAGGTCATGGTGGACTTCGTCACGCCGTTCCGGACCCGCACCCAGGAATACCTGGACGACCCGGAGACGCTGGACTCGGTCCTGGCCAAGGGCGCGGAGAAGGCCCGGGCGGTCGCCGCGGAGACGCTGGCACAGACGTACGAGAGGGTGGGCTTCCTGCCCGCCAAGCACTGAGTCCAAGGACCCTGGCCGAAAAGGTGGTGCAGGCCGCACACTGGCGGCTGCACCACACCCACGTTTCGACGGACGACGGAGGAGAACGAGTGGGGACCGTAACGATCGGCGTCTCGATCGCGGTCCCGGAGCCTCACGGCAGCCTGCTCCAGGAGCGGCGCGCGGGCTTCGGGGATCCCGCCGCGCACGGCATTCCCACGCACGTCACGCTGCTCCCGCCGACCGAGGTGGCCCAGGAGCGGCTGCCCGAGATCGAGGCGCACCTCGCCGCGATCGCCGCGGTCAGCGACCCCTTCGCGATGCGCCTGGAAGGCACCGGAACGTTCCGGCCGCTGTCCCCTGTGGTCTTCGTGAAGCTCGTCGACGGCGCCTCCGGCTGCGACCGGCTCCAGCAGCGCATCCGCGACGAGGCCGGCCCGGTCCCGCGCGAGCTGCAGTTCCCGTACCACCCGCACGTCACCGTCGCGCACGGCATCCCCGACGAGGCGATGGACCGCGCCTTCGAGGAGCTGTCCGGCTACGCGGCCGGCTGGATCTGCCGCTCCTTCGCGCTGTACGAGCAGGGTGCGGACCAGGTGTGGCGCAAGCTCTACGACTACGAGTTCGGCAGCGGGCGCGGCGTCACCGCCGTCCCGGCGCAGGGCGGCAGCCCGGTCGACGCCCCGACCACGTACCCGGCGGTCTGAACCCGGCGGTCTGAACCCGGGCGCCGCCCGTTCACACCGGCAGCCGCCGGAAGAGCGGCCGCGGCACGTGGCGCAGCGCCGACATCACCATCCGCAGCGCGCCCGGCACCCACACCGTCTCCGAGCGGCGCCGCAGCCCCAGCTCGATCGCCGTCGCGACCGCCTCCGGGGTGGTCGCGAGCGGTGCCTCCGCGCGGCCCTCGGTCATCTTCGAGCGGACGAAGCCGGGCCGCACCACCATCACGTGCACCCCGGTGCCGTGCAGGGCGTCCCCGAGGCCCTGCGCGAAGGCGTCCAGGCCCGCCTTCGAGGAGCCGTAGATGAAGTTGGCCCGCCGGGCCCGCTCGCCGGCCACCGACGAGAGCACCACGAGGGAGCCGTGCCCCTGCGCCTGGAGGGCCTGGGCGCACACCAGGCTGGCCGAGACGGCGCCCGTGTAGTTGGTCTGGGCGACCCGGACGGCGGCGAGCGGGTCCGCCTCGTCGCGCTCCTGGTCGCCGAGGACGCCGAAGGCGAGCAGCACCATGTCGATGTCGCCCTCCGTGAAGAGCTTGCCGAGCCGTTCCTCGTGGGACCCGGTGTCCAGGGCGTCGAACGGCACGGTGTGCACCTCCGCGCCGAGCGCCCGCAGCGAGTCCGCGGCGGCCGTCAGGGCGGGGGAGGGGCGGCCGGCCAGCCACACCGTGCGGGTGCGGCGGGCGATCAGCCGGCGCGCCGTGGCGAGGCCGATCTCGGAGGTGCCGCCGAGAACGAGCAGGGACTGGGGGGCGCCGAAGGCGTCCTTCATGGCGTTCAGCCTCCTTCAGGGAGTGGGTCAGAGGGCGAGTCGACGGGCCAGGTCCGAGACGAAGACGGACCGCGGGTCGAGGGTGGCGCGCAGCTCGCGGAAGTCGGCGAGCCGCGGGTACATCGCGGCGAGCAGCTCCGGCCGCAGCCGTGAGTCCTTGGCGAGGTACACCCGGCCGCCGGCCGCGACGACCTCCTCGTCCAGCTCGTCCAGGAAGGCGCCGAGGCCGCTGAGGGAGGCCGGGATGTCGAGGGCGAGGGTCCAGCCGGGCAGCGGGAAGGACAGCCAGCCGGGGTCGGCCTCGCCGAAGCGCTTCAGCACGGCGAGGAAGGACGGGCAGCCGCGGCTCGCGATCCGCCGTACGACCCGGCGCAGGGTCTCCTCCTGTCCGTACCCGACGACGAACTGGTACTGCACGAAGCCGCCGCGCCCGTAGACCCGGTTCCAGTGCGGGACCCCGTCGAGGGGGTGGAAGAACGAGGAGAGCCGCTGGAGCCGGCCGGTGGAGCGGCGGGGCGCCTTGCGGTACCAGAGCTCGTTGAAGAGGCTCACGCCGGCGCGGCCGACGATCCCCTCGGGGACGTACGCGGGCGCGGCCGGCAGCTGTCCAGGCCGGAAGGCGAGCGGCGCGCGGCGGGCCCGGCGGGCGCGCACGGGCAGCGCGTCGTACGGCGTGTGGTCGCCGCGGGTGAGGACGGCGCGGCCGGTCGCGGCGCCGCGCGCGAGCAGGTCGATCCAGGCGACGGAGTAGCGGTGGCGGTGGTCGGTGGCGGTGAGACGGGCCATCAGGTCGTCGAGGTCCGTGGCGCGTTCGGTGTCGACGGTCATCAGGGAGGTCTCGACGGGCAGCAGCCGGAGGGTGACCGAAAGGATCACCCCGGTCAGGCCCATGCCGCCGGCGGTGGCCTCGAAGAGGGGCGTGCCGGGGACGACCGTGCGCAGCTGCCCGTCGGCGGTGAGCAGGTCCAGGGAGACGACGTGACGCGAGAAGGAGCCGGAGACGTGGTGGTTCTTGCCGTGGATGTCGGCGCCGAGCGCCCCGCCGACGGTGACGTACCGGGTGCCGGGGGTGACGGGCACGAACCAGCCGAGCGGCAGCAGCACCTCCATCAGGTGGTGCAGGCTGACGCCCGCGTCGCAGACGACGAGCCCGGCCTCGGCGTCGACGGCCCGGATCCGGGCGAGCGCGGTCATGTCGAGCACGGCGCCGCCGGCGTTCTGGGCGGCGTCACCGTAGGCCCGGCCGAGGCCGCGGGCGATCGACCCGCGGGCGCCGCACGCGCGGACAGCGGCGGCGGCCTCCTCGTACGTGCGGGGGCGGATCACGCGGGCGAGGGTGGGAGCGGTCCGGCCCCAGCCGGTCAGGGTGTCGAAGTCCCCGTGGAAGTCCGTACCGGAGTCCCCGTCGACGTGTGTGTCGGCTGCCATGAGGTGACCGTATCGCCGTGACTGTCGCTTATGCCGGGATTGGTGGGCGGTTCGTCGAAATGGGTGATTAAACGAGTGTCAGGAAAGCGTCCCGAGCCCTACGGCACCTGAGGGCGTCAGAGTCGCCCGTGGTTGACGGCAGCACGGGGAGGCGGGCGAGACTCATGCGACACCGGGACTGGACCGTGGCCGACCACCGGCTCCTGGCCGCGCTGCGAGCCCGCGGCCGGCGCCCCGCCGTGGCCGCCGCCGCCCGCGCGCTGTCGCACGGCGGCGAACACGCGGCGCTCTGGCTCGCGGCCGGACTCACCGCCGCCGCCCTGGACCCGCCGCGCCGCGGCGGCTGGCTGCGCGGCACCGCCCTGATCGGCGCCGCGCACCTGGCGAGCTCGGCCGTCAAGCGGGTCGTACGACGGCCCCGGCCGTGCCCCGAGGAGTACGCGCCGCTGGTCCGCACCGCCGGCCGCTACTCCTTCCCCAGCTCCCACGCCGGCTCCGCCGCCGCGGCGGCCGTCGCCTTCACCGCCCTGCACCCGCCGGCCCGGAGCGTCGCCGTCCCGGCCGCCGCCGCGATGTGCCTCTCGCGCCTCGTCGTCGGCGTCCACTACCCGACCGACGTCGCCGCGGGCGCGCTGCTGGGCGCCGCCGTCGCCACGGCGGGCCGCGCCTGGCTCCGTACGGCCGCCCCCCTCGCGGTCGGGACGCGGGCCCCGGTCCCGACCCCGGCCCCGGCGGGAGGCCGCCGTGGCTGAGCGCACCACCGGGGTCGCCGTCCTCGACCCGCCCGCCACCGCGCGCCGGGCGCCGGGGCGCCCCGCCGCCCTCGCCGTCGCCCGCGGGCTCGTGCGGACCGCACGGCCGCGCCAGTGGGTGAAGAACGTCCTCGTCGTCGCCGCGCCCGTCGCCGCGGGCCGGCTCGCCTCCTGGCCGGGCGCGGCCCGACTCGCCCTGGTCTTCGTCCTGTTCACGGCCGCCGCCTCCGCCGTCTACCTGGTCAACGACGCCCGCGACGCCGAGGCCGACCGCGCCCACCCCGTGAAACGGCACCGCCCGGTCGCCGCAGGCCTCGTCCCCGTACCCCTCGCGTACGCCACCGGCACCGTGCTCGGCCTCGGGGCGGCGGTCGCGAGCGCCCTGCTCTGCAACGCGATGACGGCGCTGCTCCTGACCGCGTACCTCGTGATGCAGCTCGCCTACTGCGTCCGCCTCAAGCACGTCCTCGTCGTCGACCTCGCCGTCGTCACCACCGGCTTCCTCATGCGGGCCATGATCGGCGGGATCGCGCTCGGCATCCCGCTCTCGCGCTGGTTCCTCATCACCACCGGCTTCGGCGCGCTCTTCATGGTCGCGGCCAAGCGCTATTCGGAGGCCGTGCAGATGGAGGACGCCCAGGGCGCGACCCGGGCGCTGCTCACCCAGTACACGACCGGGTACCTCCGCTTCGTCTGGCAGCTGGCGGCCGGGGTCGCCGTCCTCGGCTACTGCCTGTGGGCCCTGGAGAGCGGCGGCGTCGCCGCCGGTTCGCTGCTGCCGTGGCGTCAGCTCTCCGTCGTCGCCTTCGTCCTGGCCGTGCTGCGCTACGCCGTCTTCGCCGACCGGGGCACGGCGGGCGAACCCGAGGACGTCGTCCTGCGCGACCGCCCGCTCGCCGTCATCGGCCTGGTGTGGGCGGCGATGTACGGCATGGCGGTCGCGGACCTGTGAGCGGGCGTCCCCGGGACATGGGGCACACGGGGCACGCCCGGCGCACGTGGCGCACACGGCGCACGTGGCGCACACGGCGCACGTGGCGCACACGGCCCACGCGGCGCACGTGGCACACGCGGCGCGCGTGGCACACGCGGCGCGGCGGCTCGGATCGGCGACGCGAAGTACTCGGGTTCCTCGCCGTCGGGGCCGTGGCCTACGCCGTCGACCTCGGCGTCTTCCTGTGGCTGCGCGGCGCCCTCGGGCAGGATCCCCTCGCGGCCAAGGTCGCCTCCTTCCTGGCCGGCTGCACCGTCGCCTACCTCGGCAACGCCCTCGGCACCTACCGGCGCCGCGCCGTCGCCCTGCGCGAGTACGTCGCCTTCTTCGCCGTGAACCTCGCGGGCGCCGCCGTCCAGCTGCTCTGCCTCGCCGTGTCCCACCACGCCCTCGGGCTCACCTCGGCCCGCGCCGACACGGTGTCAGGGCTCGGAGTGGGCATGTTCCTGGCGACCTGTCTGCGATTCTGGGGTACGCGGACCCTTGTCTTCCGGAATGCCGCCTGACGCCACCGCCCCCGAGGGAGAGACGCGTACGACATGGACTGGCTGACCAAGCTCCCCGTCGTCGGCCCCTGGGTCTCCCGGCTCATGAGGACCCATGCCTGGCGGTCGTACGAGACCCTCGACGAGGTCCACTGGACCCGGCTCGCCGCCGCGCTCACCTTCATCAGCTTCCTGTCGCTCTTCCCGCTGATCACCGTCGCCGCCGCGATCGGCGCCGCGCTGCTGTCGCCCGAACAGCTCCACCGGATCGAGGAGAAGATCGCCGACCAGGTCCCCGGCATCTCCGAGCAGCTCGACATCGGCGGCCTCGTCGACAACGCCGGCACCATCGGTCTGGTCGCCGGCGCCGTGCTGCTGTTCACGGGCATCGGCTGGATCGGCTCGATGCGCGAGTGTCTGCGCGCGGTCTGGGGCCTGGACGACGCCGACGAGGGCAACCCGATCCTGCGCAAGGGCAAGGACGCGGTCGTGCTGCTCGGCCTCGGCGGGGTCATGCTCGGCTCGCTGGCCGCGTCCTGGCTCGGCTCCACCGCCGTCGGCTGGTCCGCCGAACGCCTCGGCGTCTCCCATCAGGGCGCCGGTGGGATCCTGCTGGAGCTCGCCGCCGTCCTGGTGGGGGTCGTCGCCGACTTCCTGATCCTGTCGTACGTCCTGACCCTGCTGCCCGGTGTCGAGCCGCGGCGCCGCGCCCTGGTGGTCGCGGCACTGCTCGGCGCGGTCGGCTTTGAACTGCTCAAGCTGCTGCTCGGCGGCTATATGAAGGGCGTCGCGGCGAAGTCGATGTACGGGGCGTTCGGCGTGCCGGTCGCCCTGCTCCTGTGGATCAACTTCATGGCGAAGCTGCTGCTGTTCTGCGCGGCCTGGACGGCCGCCGACGCCAAGCACTCCCGTGTCGAGGACTCCCGTGTCGAGGACTCCCGTGTCGAGGACTCGCGCGCCGCGGACGCCGACGACGAGTCACCCGACACGGAGCGGGACGTCAGGGATTCACGCTCTCGTCGACCGGAGGGGCCGTCCGGGCCGAAGCCGCCCGCGGCCAACGCCGGTTGACCAGGAACACGGCGCCCGCGATCAGCACGAGCATGCCGCCCGCCACGGCCAGCGCGATGCCCGCGCCGCCCGACTTCTCCTGCGCCACGGCCGCCTGGTCGGTGCCGATCGGGGCGTTCTTGCCGGGCGCGGGCGTCGAGCCGTCGCCCGCCGTCCCCGAGTCGGCTCCCGGCGTCGTGCGCGCCGACTTCGGCGCCACCAGCTCGCCGACCGGCGTCACCTTGCCCGCCGCCGCGAAGCCCCAGTCGAGCAGGCGCGCGGTCTCCTTGTAGACGGCGTGCTGCTCCTTCGACGAGGGGTTCATGACCGTGACGAGCAGCACCCGGCCGTTGCGCTCGGCGACGCCCGTGAAGGTCGCGCCGGCGTGCGTGGTGTTGCCGTTCTTGACGCCCGCGATGCCCTGGTAGGCGGGGACGCCGAGGTCGCCGGTGAGCAGCCGGTTGGTGTTCTGGATCTCGAAGGTCTCGCGCGCCTTGCCGGGCTTCAGCTCGCCGGGGAACTTGGCGCGGGGAGTGGCGGCGTACTCGCGGAAGTCGGGATTCTGCATGCCGCTGCGGGCGATGAGCGTGAGGTCGTACGCGGAGGAGACCTGGTGCGGCTCGTCGTAGCCGTCCGGGGACTTCACCACGGTGTCCAGGGCCTGGAGCTCCTCGGCGCGCGCCTGCATGTCCGCGACGGTCCTGGCCCTGCCGTTGTTCATCGCCGTGAGGACGTGGACGGCGTCGTTGCCCGAGCGCAGGAAGACGCCCAGCCACAGGTCGTGGACGCTGTAGGTCTGCTTCTCCTTGATGCCGACCAGGCTGGAGCCTGCGCCGACGCCGGCCAGGTCCTGGGGCTTCACGGTGTAGTTCTGCGTCTTCGGGAACTTCGGCAGCAGGGTGTCCGCGAAGAGCATCTTGAGCGTGGAGGCCGGGGCGAGCTTCCAGTGCGCGTTGTGCGCGGCGAGGACCTGGCCGCTCTCCGCGTCCGCGACGATCCATGAGCGGGCGCTGAGCTCCTTCGGCAGCACCGGGGCGCCGGCGCCGAGCCTCACCTGGGTGCCGGGGAGGCTGAGCAGCCTGCCGCCGACGGAGGACATCCCGGAGGGGGGCTTGGGCTGCTTGTCCGTGCCGTCCGCCTGGGCGGGGGATACGGCGAGGAGGGGCAGCAGCGCGGCGGCGGCGACCGTCAAGGCGGTCTTCGCGGTCTTCTTCGAAGCGGACACGGTCGAGAACGTACCTCGCCGCGACCTGCCGCCGAACCCCGCGGGGCGGTTCGCCCCCGCTCGTCCACCCGTCCGCAGGGCCGTCGGCAGGGCCGTCCGCGGGGCCGTCGGCAGGGGCCGAGGGGCGGATGGTGATACTGGGACCATGAAGCTCAGTCGGCCGGTCTCCTGGTTCCTGCTCGCGTTCGGGGCGTGGAGCTGGTTCATCTGGATCACTTTCGTCAAGAACCTGTGGAACGACGCGAGCGGTCTCGCCTTCGACGACGCGGGCGATCCGACGGCCTACTTCTGGGTTCACCTGCTGCTGGCCATCACGTCCTTTGTCCTGGGGACGGTCATCGGGGTGATCGGGTTGCGTGGCGTGCGCGCACTTCGGCGCGAGCGCGGATAGGGGTATGTGGGGCGTGGTCGTCTTCCTGCTGGTGCTGGTCGTGGTCCTCGCCCTTCTGGGCGCGGTCCACTGGTACGTGTGGCGTCGTCTGGTGCGTGACGTGACGGCGCCCGGCGGCGTGGCCCGCCGCCTCGGCACGGCCGCGGCGATCGTGCTGCCGCTGCTGTCGCTGGCGGCGCTCGTCTCCGGCCGTGCCGGCGCCCCCTTCGTCCTCCAGCAGATCGTCGCCTGGCCGGGCTTCCTCTGGCTCGCGCTGCTGCTGTACGTGACGCTCGCCCTGGTCGTGACGGAGCCGCTGCGGCCGCTGCTGCGGCGATGGGCGGCCCGTCGCGCGGCCGGCGCCGAGGCCGCCAGGACCGCCGAGTCCGCCCCGGCCCTGGCCGCCCCCACCGTCGCCCCCGCCGGGCGGCCCGAACCCGTCCCCGCCGCCGCGCCGGCCGCCGCGCCCGCCCTGGTGCCCGTGGTGACGGACGAGCCCGTGCCCGCGCCCGTACCGACGGACGCCCCGGTGGCGACGGCCGACGAGCCCGCGGTGCCCGACCTCTCCCGACGGCTCTTCGTCAACCGTCTCGTCTCCGGCACGGCCGCCGCCGTTGCCGCCGGGACCGTCGGTCACGGGGCGTACGGCGTGCTGCGCGGGCCGCGGGTGAAGCGCGTGACCGTTCCGTTGGCCAAGCTGCCGCGCGGCGCGCACCGCTACCGCATCGCGGTCGTGTCGGACATCCACATCGGGCCCATCCTCGGGCGCGCCCACACCCAGCGGATCGTCGACACGATCAACGCCACCCAGCCCGACCTCGTCGCCGTCGTCGGCGACCTGGTCGACGGCACCGTGGAGAACCTCGGGTCCGCCGCCGAGCCGCTCGCGCGGCTGCGGGCGCGGGACGGCGCCTTCTTCGTGACGGGCAACCACGAGTACTTCTCGGGCGCCGACGCCTGGGTCGACCACGTCCGCGACCTCGGCCTGCGGCCGCTGCGCAACGCCCGCGTGGAGATCGGCGCCGGTTTCGACCTCGCCGGGGTGGACGACGTGGCGGGCGAGAGCGAGGGGCAGGGCCCCGACTTCGTGAAGGCGCTCGGCGACCGGGACCGGGCCCGCACCGCCGTGCTGCTCGCGCACCAGCCGATCGTCATCGACGACGCCGTCCGGCACGGCGTCGACCTCCAGCTCTCCGGACACACCCACGGCGGTCAGCTCTGGCCCGGGAACTACCTCGCCGAGCTCGCCAATCCGACCGTCGCCGGGCTTGAACGCTACGGCGACACCCAGCTGTACGTGTCGCGCGGCGCGGGCGCCTGGGGACCGCCGGTCCGGGTCGGCGCGCCCTCCGACATCACCGTCGTGGAGCTGGCGTCGAAGCAGGCGTGACGGAGCGCTTGGTGACTGATACGTACGGTTCGGTCACCCGAAATCCCTTATCCCTGGACATATGCGTGCGGTGTGAAGGTTTACTCTTCCACCAGTGAAGGTCGTGTGATTGGGTGGCGCCATCGCGGCCGGGCGGAGCCCGGCGCGCCAGGGGTGGTACGCGACATAAGGAAGCACGTCTCATGCGGTCGACGGTCCGTCTGCGCGTTCTGGTCACTTGTGGGGTCGTACTGGCCGCCGGAATCGGGGGCTGGCAGCTGCTGCCCTCCGACGACGTGCGGACCGACGCCATCACCGTCGGCACCACGGACGAGGTGACCTCGCTCGACCCGGCCGGTGCCTACGACGCCGGCTCCTGGGCGATGTACAGCAACGTCTACCAGTCGCTGCTGACCTTCAAGCCCGGCTTCACCACTCCGGTCCCGGACGCCGCCGAGAGCTGCAGGTTCCTCGGCACGAGGCTGACCACGTACCAGTGCACGCTCCGCGACGACCTCACCTTCGCCGGCGGCCGCAAGATCACCGGCGAGGACGTCCGTTACTCCTTCGAGCGGATGCTGGCGATCAGGACGGACGTCGGCCCGCAGCCGCTGTTCCCGACCCTGAAGAAGATCGTGGCCGACGGGCAGAAGGTCACCTTCCAGCTCAGCGGCCGGGACGCCACCTTCCCGCTGAAGCTCGCCACCGGCGCCGGCTCGATCGTGGACCGCACCACGTACCCGGCCGGGGCGCTGCGCGCCGGCAACGCGGTCGACGGCTCCGGGCCGTACGTCCTCAAGGACTACCGGCCGGGCGTCAGCGCCCGCCTGGAGCCCAACCCCCGCTACCGGGGCGCCATCGGCAAGGCCGGCCGCACGGTCGTCGTGAAGTACTTCAAGGAGTCCGAGGAGCTCGCCGAGGCCTGGAAGAAGAAGCAGGTCGAGGTGACGCACCGGCAGATGCCGCCCGCCTTCATCAACGCGATGGAGGAGGGCTCGCAGGACGGCACCCGGATCACCGAGGCGGCCAGTGCCGAGACCCGCAACCTCAACTTCAACGTGCGGCCCGGCTCGGCGATGGCGAAGAAGGCGGTCCGGCAGGCCGTGGCCGCCGTGATCGACCGCCCCGCCATCACCACCGGCCCGTACAAGAGCACCGTCGAGCCGTTGTACTCCCTGATCCCGCAGGGCTTCCTCGGCCACAGCACCGCCTTCTACGACACCTATCCGGAGCCGAGCACCGCCAGGGCCGAGAAGCTGCTGAAGGACGCGGACGTCGACACCCCGGTGAAGTTCACCCTGGGGCACCGCGAGGACGCCACCTACGCGGCCGAGGCCGCCGAGCTGAAGAGGCAGCTGGAGGAGACCGGGCTGTTCGAGGTGGAGGTCCGGTCCGTGGAATGGCAGGCCTTCCAGAAGATGTACGCGGCGGGCAGGTTCGACGCCTACACGGTCGGCTGGCTGCCCGACTTCCCGGACTCCGACAGCTTCACCGCGCCGCTCGTCGGCAAGGACAACACCCTGCACAACGGGTTCTCCAGCCCCCTGATCGACTCGCTGATCGCCTCGACGCAGCAGTACAGCGACCGCGCGCGGGCGACCGCCGACTTCAAGTCCATCCAGGCGGAGGTCGCCAAGGAGGTGCCGCTGGTGCCGCTGTGGCAGAAGAAGGACTACGTGCTGTCGACGGAGGCCGTGGCCGGCTCCCAGTACCTCTCGGACGGCACGGGCATCTGGCGCCTGTGGGAGCTCAGCTGGATCTAGGGTCGATCGACCCGGCCCTCAGGACTTGCGCGTGCTCCGCTTGGGCTTGCCCGAGGCCGCCATCCCGGCCGCCGTCGGCATGAAGTCCGACAGGACGTCGTGGACGTCGGTGACCAGCGGGCGCAGGATCCGGAAGCGGGAGAGCGAGATGGCCCGGGCGGTGACCGGCGCCAGCCGCTCGACCAGGCGCCGGCTGTTGGCGGCGCCCTCGGAGCGGTCGTACACCCAGAACAGCACCAGACCCATCTGCTGGAGCCACAGCAACCGCGGCAGCGGCTCGGCCAGTTCGCGGTCGACCTTCACCGAGGCCCCGCGGATCACCCGCCGGTGGACCTCGATCGCCGCCTCCCGCGGGCCCTCCGACTCGGGGGAGAAGGGGCTGAGCGGGCTGTCCGGGTCGGCGGCGTTCTTGAAGAACTGGGCGGCGAACTCGTGGTACGGCTCGGCGATGTCGAGCCAGGCGAGGAGCACCCCGCGGATCCGGGCCGTCAGGTCCTTCTCGCCGCTGTCCAGGATGGGCGCGACGGCCGCCTGGTGCTCCTCGGCGATCCGGTCGTAGAAGCCCTGGACGAGGTGCTCCTTGGAGGAGAAGTAGTAGTAGGCGTTGCCGACGGAGACCCCGGCCTCCTGCGCGATGGCCCGCATCGTCGTCTTGTCGTAGCCGCGCTCCTTGAACAGCCGGAGCGCGGTCTCCAGGATGAGGGCACGGGTCTGTTCGCTCTTCGGCGCCTTGGCGGGCCTGTCCTGCTTCTCTTCCATCGCGTCCTCCACAGGCCCTGAGCCTAGTCGGACCGGTCAGGTGCCTCGCACCGCCCGTCCCGTCCCCGTCGGCCCGGGGCGTCAGCCGCCGGTGGCCGGGGTGGCCCAGGGGTTCGGGCCCTGGGGGCCGCCCCGGCCGGGGGCCCAGCCCTGCGGGGGCGCCGGCGGGACCTGTCCGCGCTCCATGACGCCCCGGCGCCGGATCCGGTTGAGGACGTACACGTTGGCGAGGTGCATCACGCCGAGGACGAGGAGCACGACCCCGAGCTTGACCGAGAGGGCCTCGAAGAGCCGGCGGGCGTCGAGGACGGCGTCGTCCTGGCTCAGATAGAGCGCGACGAAGCCGAAGTTGACGAGGTAGAAGCCGACGACGAGCAGATGGTTGACGGCGTCCGCGAGCTTCTCGTTGCCGTGCAGCACGTCGGCGAGGAAGACCTTGCCGTTGCGGCTGAGGGTGCGGGCGACCCAGACGGTGAGCCCGGCGCTGATGAGCAGGTAGACGACGTAGGCGACGACAGTGAGGTCCATGCCCTCACGCTCCCTTGAACGCGTTCAAAGCTGACGTCGATGACTGTAGACCTCCCTTTGAACATGTTCAAGCGGGTGCCGGAAAGCCCTGGCGGGAGCCAGCGGGCGGCCCATAGGGTCGGGGGCATGACACTTGCTCACGACGTGGCCGGCGACGGCGCATCGACCGTCCTGCTGCTCCACTCCGGCGTCTGCGACCGGCGCATGTGGGAGGGGCAGTTCCACGCTCTCGCCGAGGCCGGACACCGCGTGGTGCGCTGCGACCTCCGCGGCTTCGGCGACACCCCCGTCGACGGCCCGCACGTCCACGCCGACGACGTGGCCGCCCTGCTCGACGGTCTCGGCGTCGAACGGGCCGCGCTCGTCGGCTCCTCCTTCGGTGGCGAGGTCGCCCTGGAGTTCGCCGCCCGTCACCCCGGACGGGCCACCGCCCTCGCGCTGCTCTGCGCCGCCGCGCCGGTGGAGCTGGAGCCGAGCGACGGACTGCGGGCCTTCTTCACGCGTGAGGAGGAGCTGATCGAGGCCGACGACCTGGACGCGGCCGTCGACCTCAACGTCGACCTCTGGCTCGGGCCCGACGCCGGCGCTCCCGCCCGCGAGCTCGTCCGGCGGATGCAGCGCCGGGCCTTCGAGCTCCAGCTCGCCGCCCCCGAGGAGTTCGAGGCCGCCCCCGCGGGCCTCACCGAGGCCGGTCTCGCCGCGATCGACGTCCCCGCCCTCGTCGTCTCCGGCGCCCACGACGTGCCGGACTTCCGGTTCATCGCGACCCGGCTCGCCGCCCTGCTCCCCGACGTCCGGGAGGTCGCCCTCGACTGGGCCGGCCATCTGCCCGCCCTGGAGCGCCCCGAGGAGACCGCCCGTCTGCTCGCCGACTTCCTCGGCCCGCGCGGCCCCCTCGGTCCGCTCAGCCGGCCCTGAAGTCGCGCACCCCCGGGAAGAGGGCCGTCCCCAGGCAGCAGCCCGCGACCGCCACCGCCGCGACGACCAGCGGCACCCCGGGCCCCCACGCCGAGGCGGCGAGCGGGGCCAGGGCGTAACCCAGCGGCATCGCCGCGAAGGAGAGCAGCCAGTCGTACGAGGTGACGCGGGCGAGCGCGTGCGCCGGGACGGCCCGCTGCACCGCCGTCTCCCACACCGGGGTGAGGAACCCGAGCCCGGCCTGGGCGAGCCCGTACGCGCCGATGACCACCGGCGCGGGCGCGCCGACCGCCAGGAGCAGCAGCGGCAGCGCGTAGGTGGCGAGCCCGAGGTTCGCCGCGAGGATCGGGCGGCCGGGGTGGATCCGGTCGGCGGCCAGGGAGCCGAGCAGCAGCCCGACCGCGCCCACCTGGAGGAACACCGCCCAGGCGAGGTCGCCGCCCAGCCGGTCCAGGGCGATCGCCGGACCGAGCGTCATCAGCACGGCGGCGGCCCCGTTCCAGGCGCTGTGCCCGATCAGGCTGGTCCAGTACCAGTCACGGGAGCGGACCTCGAGCCAGCCCTCCTTGAGGTCGGCGAGGACCGAGCGGTGCGGGATCCTCACCCGCTCGACCCGTACGGCGCACAGCAGCGCGGCGCTGACCGCGAAGCTCGCCGCGTCCAGGACGAACGCCCAGCCCGGCCCCACGGTCAGGATCAGCGTCCCGGCGAGGGCCGGCCCGCCGATCCGCGTCGCGCTGTGGGCGACGGCCATCGCCGCGTTGGCCCGCTGCAGCGCCTGTGCCGGGACGGTGCCCTTGACCAGCGGGGCGGCGGTGGGCGCCGCGAACGCGCCGGCCGCTCCGCCGGCCACCTCGACGGCGGCGATGACCGCGAGCGAAGGGGCGCCGCCCAGGAGCTGGACGCCCACGACGAGTTGGGTGACGCACCGGACCAGGTCCGCCGCCAGCGCGACCGTACGGGCGTCGAACCGGTCGCCGACCACGCCGCCCAGCGGCAGCAGAAGCAGCTTGGGCACCATCGCGCAGGCCAGGACCAGCGCCAGGGCCGAGGTGGATCCGGTCGCCTTCAGGACCGCGAGGGCGAGGGCGGCCGGGATGACGGAGTCGCCCAGGAGGGAGAGCGACCGCCCGAAGAAGAGCAGCCGGAAGGAGCGGGTGCGCAGGGGATGGGGGACGGGCGGGGTGGGCGTGGTGAGGGCAGGCATGCGCCGCAGGTTATTTCGATACCGAATAATTCGTCAACGAAATACTTGGGGTCGCTCCTCCCCCGTGAGGGCGCCCCGGCGACGTACGATCGCCCCATGGCCCCCACCGAGGAACCTCGCGAGTCCCCGCACGACTGGACCGACGAGCACGTGGCCCGCTGGCAGCCCGTCCTGCCCGGCCTGGACCCGGTCGTCGAGGGCGCGGTCACGCGCATGAAGAAGCTGTCCGTCCACCTCCGCCGGGTGCGCGAGCAGTCGCTCGTCGACTTCGACCTCGAACGGCACGAGTTCGACACCCTCCACAAGCTCGCCGGCCGCGGCGGCAGCGCCGCCCCCTCCGAACTCGCCCAGGACCTCGACCTCGCGCCCGCCTCCGTCACCGGCCGCCTCGACGCCCTGGAGAAGCGCGGCTTCGTCCGCCGCACCCCCTCCACCACCGACCGGCGCCGGGTCGTCGTCGAACTCACCGACTCCGGACGCGCGACCTGGCTCGGCGCCATGGACGTCCTCGGCCACGAGGAGGAACGCCTCCTCGGCGTCCTCGACCCCGAGGAACGCGACAGCCTCAACGACATGCTCCGCCGGATCATGCTCGCCGCGGAACGGGACACCGGCTCCGGGCCCTGGCACGGCTAGCCCCGCCGCCGGAAGGAGCCCCGGAGCGGCGGGCGCCACGGGGCCCGCCGCTCCTCACATGCTGAGCGAGCGCGCGTAGTTGAGCTGGCCCATCACCCAGTGGATCGTGTCCGGGCCGGTCGCCGGGATCATCGTGGCGTGGTGCCGGCCGCCGCTGGTCACCGTGATCTGGATGAATCCGGTCGTCTGCTTCTCCTTCATCAGCAGGAACAGCAGTCCGAGCAGGCAGAAGATGAAGAAGACGATCGCCAGCACGATCGCCACCGTGGGCATCTTCTCCTCCGTCCGCGACATGTCCATCGCGTTCCACACCGCGCCCTTGAGCGGCATCGGCCCGGCCGGCGTGATGATCTGGTCGCCGACCACGGTGATGTCACCGAGGGCCAGCAGCGGCGCGCCCGCCGCCGCGCCGAGCGGGACCGGAGCGTGCTGCGGCGGGACCGGGACACCGCCCGGCAGGGTCGGCTGGTAGGCCGGCGGGGGCGGCGTCTGCGGATAGCCGTAACCGGGCGTCCCGGCCTGATGGCCCGGGCCCCACTCGTAGCTTCCCGAGTCCTCCGACTTGTAAGGGTTCGGCTCGCTCATCAGTCCCCGTCCTCCACACACGCGCGTGCGCACACGAAAAAGCCCGCTTCTGCACGTCGCAGCGTACAGAAGCGGGCTTCCCCGCAGTGACCAGGTGTCAGAAGCGGCGGGTGATCAGCGCGCGCTTGACTTCCTGGATCGCCTTGGTGACCTCGATGCCACGCGGGCAGGCGTCCGTGCAGTTGAACGTCGTGCGGCAACGCCACACGCCGTCCTTGTCGTTCAGGATCTCCAGGCGCTGCTCGCCCGCCTCGTCACGGCTGTCGAAGATGAAGCGGTGCGCGTTCACGATCGCGGCCGGGCCGAAGTACTGGCCGTCGTTCCAGAAGACCGGGCAGGACGACGTGCACGCGGCGCACAGGATGCACTTGGTGGTGTCGTCGAAGCGCTCGCGGTCCTCGGCGGACTGCAGGCGCTCGCGGGTCGGCTCGTTGCCCTTGGTCACCAGGAACGGCATGACGTCCCGGTAGGCCTGGAAGAACGGCTCCATGTCGACCACGAGGTCCTTCATCACCGTCAGGCCCTTGATGGCCTCGATGGTGATCGGCTTCTCGGGGTTGATGTCCTTGATCAGCGTCTTGCAGGCGAGCCTGTTCTTGCCGTTGATCCGCATCGCGTCCGAGCCGCAGATGCCGTGCGCGCACGAGCGGCGGAAGGTCAGCGTGCCGTCCAGGTCCCACTTGATCTTGTGGAGACCGTCGAGCACGCGCTCCTTCGGGTCGATCTCGATCTGGAAGTCCTCCCAGACCGCCGCGTCCGAGATCTCCGGGTTGAAGCGGCGGATGCGGAAGGTGACCGTGATGTAGGGGGACGCGGCGGAGTCCTTCTCCACCTTGTCCAGTACGGGGGTAGCCATCAGTACTTACGCTCCATCGGCTGGTAGCGGGTCTGGACGACCGGCTTGTAGTCGAGACGGACGGTCTCGGAGCCGTCCTCGCCGACCTCGCGGTACGCCATGGTGTGGCGCATGAAGTTGACGTCGTCGCGGTTCGGGTAGTCCTCGCGGTAGTGACCGCCGCGGGACTCCTTGCGCGCCAGGGCCGAGACGGCCATGACCTCGGCCAGGTCGAGCAGGTTGCCCAGCTCGATGGCCTCCAGGAGGTCGGTGTTGAAGCGCTTGCCCTTGTCCTGGATGGACACGTTCTTGTAGCGCTCGCGCAGCTCGGCGATCTTCTCGACGGCCGTCTTGATGGTCTGCTCCGTACGGAACACCATCACGTTGGCGTCCATCGTCTCCTGGAGCTCGCGGCGCAGGTCGGCGACCCGCTCGTTGCCCGTGGAGTTGCGCAGACGCTCGATCTGCTCCTCGACGAAGGAGGCGGGGTTCTCCGGCAGCTCGACGTAGTCGGCCTTGGCGGAGTACTCGGCGGCGGCGATGCCGGAGCGCTTGCCGAAGACGTTGATGTCGAGCAGCGAGTTGGTGCCGAGACGGTTGGCGCCGTGCACCGAGACACAGGCGACCTCGCCGGCCGCGTACAGGCCCGGGACGACGGTGGTGTTGTCCGCCAGGACCTCACCCTCGACGTTGGTCGGGATGCCGCCCATGGCGTAGTGCGCGGTGGGCTGGATCGGGATCGGGTCCGTGTACGGCTCGATGCCGAGGTACGTACGGGCGAACTCGGTGATGTCCGGGAGCTTGGCGTCCAGCTGCTCCGGCGGGAGGTGCGTCAGGTCCAGGTAGACGTGGTCGCCCTCGGGACCGCAGCCGCGGCCCTCGCGGATCTCCGTGTAGATGGAGCGGGAGACGACGTCACGGGACGCGAGGTCCTTCATGACCGGCGCGTACTTCTCCATGAAGCGCTCGCCGTCCTTGTTGCGGAGGATGCCGCCCTCGCCGCGGGCGCCCTCCGTCAGCAGGATGCCCATGCGCCAGATGCCCGTCGGGTGGAACTGGAAGAACTCCATGTCCTCCAGCGGCAGACCGCGCCGGTAGCAGGCGGCCTGGCCGTCACCGGTCAGGGTGTGGGCGTTGGAGGTCACCTTGAAGAACTTGCCGGTGCCGCCGGACGCGTAGATCACGGCCTTCGCCTGGAAGACGTGGATCTCGCCGGTGGCCAGCTCGTAGGCGACCACACCGGCGGACTTCTTGATGCCGTCGACCTCGGTGATCAGCTGGTCCAGGACGTAGAACTCGTTGAAGAACTCCACGCCCTCCTTGACGCAGTTCTGGTACAGCGTCTGGAGGATCATGTGGCCGGTGCGGTCCGCGGCGTAGCAGGACCGGCGGACCGGCGCCTCGCCGTGGTTGCGGGAGTGACCGCCGAAGCGGCGCTGGTCGATGGTGCCGTTCGGGGTCCGGTTGAACGGCAGACCCATCTTCTCCAGGTCGAGGACGGCGTCGATGGCCTCCTTCGCCAGGATCTCGGCGGCGTCCTGGTCGACCAGGTAGTCACCGCCCTTGACCGTGTCGAAGGTGTGCCACTCCCAGTTGTCCTCCTCCACGTTCGCCAGCGCGGCGGCCATGCCGCCCTGCGCGGCGCCCGTGTGGGAGCGGGTGGGGTAGAGCTTCGTCAGGACGGCGGTGCGGCTGCGCTTCGTCGCCTCGATGGCGGCGCGCATGCCGGCGCCGCCGGCGCCGACGATGACGGTGTCGTACTTGTGGATCTTCATGACGTGGATTACCTCAGCCCCGTGCCTAGCGGATGTTCGGGTCGAAGGTGAAGATCACCAGCGTGCCCAGAAGGATGGTGAACACCGTGGCGGTGTACAGCAGGCCCTTGAGCCACAGGCGCGTGTTGGCGCGCTCCGCGTAGTCGTTGATGACCGTGCGGAGGCCGTTGGCGCCGTGCAGCATCGCGAGCCACAGCATCAGCAGGTCCCAGACCTGCCAGAACGGGGACGCCCAGCGGCCGGCCACGAAGGCGAAGCCGATCTTGGAGACGCCGCCGTCCAGGAAGAGCTGGATCAGCAGGTGACCGAGGACCAGGACGACCAGGACGATGCCCGAGAGGCGCATGAAGAGCCACGCGGCCATCTCGAAGTTGCCTCGGGTCGCGCGCGGGGTCTTGCCGGTGCGCTTGCGGGGGGCCTCGATGTACGGGGCCGGGTTGTCCACGTCGTAGGCAGCGCCCTCGACGGGACCGATCGCGGAAGTGGTGTCAGCGACTGAGTTGTTTGCAGACATGGTCTGGCGTCAGCTCCCGAACAGTTCACGTGCGGCGTGGCCGAGGACGGGGTAGACGGAGCCCGCCATCAGCACGACCCAGATGCCCACGACGGTCCAGAGCATCTGCTTCTGGTAGCGCGGGCCCTTGGACCAGAAGTCCACGGCGATGACACGGAGACCGTTCAGCGCGTGGAAGAGGATGGCGGCGACGAGGCCGTACTCCAGCAGAGCGACGATCGGCGTCTTGTAGGTCGCGACGACCTCGTCGTACGCCTCGGGGGAGACGCGGACGAGAGCGGTGTCCAGCACGTGTACGAACAGGAAGAAGAAGATGAGGACGCCGGTGACTCGATGAGCCACCCAGGACCACATTCCTTCCCGGCCGCGGTACAGCGTTCCAGCCGGCACGGAAAAACCCTCCGGGAGCGGGGATCGGGGCCGGCCGGCTTCTCTGTCGGTCAGGCCCGGCCGGGTACGGTCCACCGGCCCCGGTCATCGTAGCGACGACTTGTCGGTTCGCTCGCGCGGGGTCCATAGGTGTGATCAAACAGGCACGGACGGGCTATCTTTCGCCCCCGAATCGCCGCATTACGGGCGAACTCACCAGGCGGTGATCGAACGGGTGAGCCGGGTCCGGGCGAGTCGGCGGAGCTCCTCGGCGGCGATCACCCGTTCCTCCTCCCTTTCGTTGCCGAGACGTGACCGGATGCCCGCGAGGACCTGGTCGAGCCGCTCACCGGCCGGCACGCCGTCCAGGCTGATCACGAACGCGTGACCGAAGCGGCTCTCGTACGCGGCGAGGGCGGCCCGCAGCGCGGTGCGGGCGGCCGGCGGCGCGTCCGGGTGCGGCAGCGCGGCCGTCTCGCGGGACAGGGCCTCGGCGAGATCGCCGCCCGAGAGGTCGTAACCGGCCTCGTCGGCGGCGGCCAGCAGCGCGTCCAGGGTCGGGTACGGCCGGTGCGCCGCCACCCGTTCGGCCCAGCGTCGGCTGCCGCAGCAGTCGAGCAGCAGGTTCTCGGCCACGGAGGCCGGGGCCGCGTTGAAGCGCACGAGGCCGGAGTGGTCGCCGAGGTGCCGGGCGGTGCCCTGCTGGGCAGGTATGGCGGGGGAGAGCGCGGTCCGGCAGGGGGCGGCGTGGGTGTCGCTGGTCAGCGGGGACTCCGGAGGCGAAGGGCGCGAGCCAGGCGGAAGCGAGCGGGTGGTGAGGAGCGGTGAAGAGCGGTGAAGAGTAATGAAGGACGGTGAGAAGGCGGTGAGGGGGTGGCGAAAACCCATGGGGTGGATGTGACGCCACGCTATCGGCGGGACGGGGGAAGTGTCCGACGGATGCGCGAATTTCACCTGGACGAGTGGGTTTCGTCGAGGGGGTGGACGGAAGTGACGGAAAACCCCGGGATGCCGTTGTTCATCCCATGAGGGAGGATTCCGAGTGATGCGGTACTCCATACGAGGGCCCCGTCGGGGCCCCGCACTGATGGCGGCCGCGGTGGCGCTGGTCACCGTGACGGCCTGCTCCAACGGTTCTCCGTCCGCTCCGCCGGACGTCCCCACCCCCACCGGGAGCTCCCCGTCCGGCGCGGTCACCACCACCACGGCGGCGCCGCCCCCGAGCCCCACGCCGACGCCGACCCCGACGAAGACCTATCCGCTGTCCACCGCGCCCCAGGTGATCCCGGCCGTCCGGAACCACACGGCGGCCCGCGGCCCCGGCTGGAAGCCCGGACCGGACACCGGTGTCGTCGTCGCCGCGAAGGACGAGCGGGCCCTCGCCGACGAGGCCCGGCTGGTCGCGGGGGAGCTGGGCGTCCCGTACCGCGGCACCGCGGCCGCCCGGCCGGGTGACGTCAGCCTCGCCCTCGGCGGGCGGGGCGCGGCCGAGTCGTACACCCTCACCGTCCAAGGGGGCGGGGTCCGCATCACCGGACCCGACCAGGCCGGCGTCTTCTACGGCACCCGGACGCTCAAGCAGTCCGTCAGGTCGACCGGCACGATGCCCGAGGGCGTCGTCACCGACGCCCCCGCGAAGCCGCAGCGCGGACTGATGGTCGACATCGCCCGCAAGCACTTCACCGCCGGCTGGATCGAGGCCCGGGTGCGCGAGATGGCCGACCTGAAGCTCAACCAGCTCGGTCTGCACTTCTCCGACGACCAGGGCTTCCGCATCGCCTCCGACAGCCACCCCGAGGTCGTCTCGGCGCAGCACCTCAGCAAGGCCGAGGTGCGCCGGATCGTCGCCCTGGCCGCGAGCCTCCACATCACGGTCGTCCCCGAGATCGACTCGCCCGGACACCTGGGCGCGGTCATCGCCGCCCACCCGGACCTCCAGCTCGTCAGCGCCACCGGCAGGACCCCGCGCGGGGCGGTCGACATCTCGAAGCCGGCCGCCGGGAAGATCGTCGACGAGCTGTTGCGGGAGTACGCGGGTCTCTTCCCCGGCGGTTACTGGCACCTGGGCGCCGACGAGTACGTGGCGCTGATGTCGCAGAACCCCGAGGCGACCTATCCGCAGCTCGCCCGCGCCGCCACCGCGAAGTACGGCGCCTCCGGCCGGGTCCAGGACCTGGCGACCGGCTGGCTCAACGACCGCGCGGCCGTGGTCCGGCTGACCGGAAAGGAGCTGCGGGCCTGGAACGACGGCTTCTTCACCGGCGGGGTGGTGAGCGCCGACCGGGACATCCAGGTCGCCTACTGGACGGGCAAGGAGATCGGCGCCCGGACGCCGGTCTCGTATCTGAGCGCCGGCCGGAAGATGATCAACTACAACGACGAGTACCTCTACTACGTACTCGGCCAGCCCAACCAGTTCACCTATCCGACCGGCCGCCGCATCTACCAGGAGTGGACCCCGCTCGTCGTGCGCGGCACCACGGCCGTGCCCGCCCGCTACGACCCGCAGATCCTGGGCGGCGTGTTCGCCGTCTGGTGCGACCTGGCGGGCTCGCAGACCCAGGCGCAGGTCGCGGACGGCATCCGCATGCCGCTCACCGCGACGGCCCAGAAGCTGTGGGACGCGCGGAAGCCGGCGCTGAGCTGGGCGGAGTTCCGGGCGCTTGCGGGCCGGGTGCGCTGAGCCCCGGGACCCGGCGGGCACCCGGAATCCGTCGGCGTACTCAGGTCCTCTGAGCGATTTCCCCGTGGACGCGGCCCCTCCGCGGGCCGTACGTTCCCTCCGCTGCGGCCGTGCGGTCGCGCCGGCCCGCCCCGCGAGGGGCGACGCCGTTTCGTCCCCGGGGGGATCCGCTCACCATGCTCCGCAATCCCAAGGGCCTGTCGCAGGCCGTGGTGGTCCTGCTCGGCGTCACCGTCGCCGCCGACGTCTTCAGCATCGTCGCGACCTTGCGGATGCGCGCGCTGCTGACCGGACCGCTGGCCGACCACCCGGACCCGGACGAGTACGAGGGCGAACTGGACACGGCCATGGCCTGGACCGCGCAGAGCCTTCTGCTTCTCGCCACCGCCGTCGTCTTCGTCACCTGGTTCTTCCGGCTGCGGCGGAACGCCGACGTGTGGGCGCCGGACCTCCAGCGCCGGGCGAAGGCCTGGGCCATCGCCGGCTGGTTCGTCCCGATCGTCTCGCTGTGGGTGCCGCGCGGCGTGGCCGCGGACATCTGGCGGGCGAGCCGCCCCGAGCCGTACGCGGCGGACCGGCGGGGCGAGTTCGTCCTGCTCAACGGCTGGTGGCTGAGCTTCGTCGCCGCGACCTTCGTCGGAGAGGTCGGCTACCGCATCTTCGACGACGCCCGGAACGTCGACACGTTCGTCGCCGGAGCGAACTGGATCGTCGTGGGCGACCTGCTGAACCTCACCGCCGCCGTTCTCGCGATCCTCGTCGTGCGGCGTCTGACCTCTATGCAGCACACGAAGGCCACTGGCATGATTCCGGCCGCGCAGTGACGAAAAAGCGCCGGGTGGCGCAGTAGTGGAAGTACTGCGTCCGCATCGTTGGCGAGGAGGCGTCCGTGACGTCCGTGACGAGCACGAGCCTGCAGGAACTGATCGACCGTGCCGGTGCGCGGGGCCTCGCGGCCGCCGGACTCGCCTGCCTCGACCGGTGTCTGCCGCTGCTCGCCCCTGAGCGCGCCGAGGCGCTGCGACCGGTGTGGGCCGCGATCGCGCGCGGCGAGGGCGCGGCCTGGGCCGACGCGGTCGCCAAGGCGAAGACCGAGCTGGCGGGCGCGGGCGGCGAGGACGCGGACGCCGGCGGCGTCGTCACCATGGTGCGCGCGATGCTCGTCGGCGTCCCCGCGGAGTGGGCCGAAGAGCCGCTGCGGGACTGGGCGGGGCGCTGCTCCGCGGTCGCGCTCGCCGTGCACCGCCTGTACGACGCGACCGAGGCGGGACCCCTCCACGCGGGCGAGCTCCGCCGCCAGCAGGCGGTCCTGGAGGCCGCCGCCCACGGCCCGACCGGTCTGCGCAGGGCTCGCGAGCTGTCCACCGAGGGCGGCCGCGTCCTGCGCGCGGTCGTCTCCCGCCGGGCCCGGACCGCCTGAGGCCCATGGCCGGGGCCGTGCGGACGGCCGTCGTGACGGACGGTTGAGGGGGAGGGGCGCCGAGGCGCCCCTCCCCCTCGCACTCGTTCCGTCAGGCTTCCGGATCGGCCTCGGCCTCCGGTTCCTCGATGCGCAGCGAGGCGATCGCCTCGGCGATCTCCCGCTCGGCCCGCGCCTTGTCGAGGCCGAGGGCCGTGAGCGGGCCCTGGCCGTCCTCGAACTCGAGCAGGGCGAGCAGGATGTGCTCGGTGCCCACCCAGGTGTGGCCGAGGCGCAGCGCCTCGCGGAAGGTGAGCTCCAGGACCTTCTTGGCGTCCGCGTCGTACGGGATGAGCGCGGGCACCTCGTCGGCGGCCGGCGGCAGCGTCGGGGTGATCGTCTCGCGGATCCGGTCCGGGGTGACGCCCTGGTTGCCGATCCACCGGGCCGCGATCCCCTCGGGCTCGGCGAGCAGGCCGAGCGCCAGGTGGGCGGGGACCGTCTTGTCGTTGCGGGCGGCGGAGGCCTCGTTCTGCGCGGCCATCACGACGTTCCGGGCCCGGGGGGTGAACCGGCTGAAGCCGGCGTTCGGGTCCGTCTTCGCCGCGTCGCCCTCCTTGTCGTCCTTGGGGACGAAGCGCTTCTGGGCGGCCTGCCGGGTGACGCCCATGCTCTTGCCGATGTCGGTCCAGGAGGCGCCGGCGCGCCGGGCCTGGTCCACGAAGTGGCCGATGAGGTGGTCGGCGACCTCTCCGAGGTGGTCCGCCGCGATGACCGCGCCGGACAGCTGGTCGAGGGCGTCCGCGTGGGACTTCTTGATCGCGTCGATCAGGTCGTCGAGTCGCACGGGGTGGGTCATGCCGAGTGGATTCGTCATGGCGCAACCCTAGGTTGACAGTCCATGAGTGTCAACCGTCAGTTGACAGTCCTCGTGGCGCTGTCGACGGGCAAGGAAAGCCGAGGGGCTGAAGAAAAAGGGCGCCCCGTCACAAGGCGCCCGAAAAGGAAGACGACCGGGGCCGCCACCCCCCACAGGAGAGGCCCCGGTCGTCGTCCGCGGAGCCGCGGACGGCCCCGTACTCCTAACAGCGCCGTGCATGCGTTTTCTGTCACACCCCGCTCGCACCGCGCGAACTTTCGAGTTGTACAAAGAACCGGACCCGCGTGGACGTGGCGCCCGAACAGGACGTAGCGTTCTGTTGCGCCCCGGGCGGCGTGGCGGTGACGACCAGCCGCGATGAGCGCGACGACGAACAGGTGTGGGGAGTGCTGGGGGACGAGGCGGAGCTGACGGCCGCAGTGCTCGCCGCGCAGAACGGTGACGAGGACGCCTTCCGCACCGTGTACCGCGCGGTGCATCCACGGCTCCTCGGCTACATACGCACGCTGGTCGGCGAGGCCGACGCCGAGGACGTCGCCTCCGAGAGCTGGCTGCAGATCGCGCGCGACCTCGACCGCTTCAGCGGCGACGCCGACCGCTTCCGCGGCTGGGCCGCCCGCATCGCCCGCAACCGCGCCCTCGACCACATCCGGATGCGCGGCCGCCGCCCCGCCGTCGGCGGCGACGAGACCGAGCTGACCGACAAGCCCGCCGACTCCGACACCGCGGGCGAGGCCCTGGAAGCCCTGGCCACCGGCCGCACCATGCACCTCATCTCCCAGCTTCCGCAGGACCAGGCCGAGGCCGTCGTCCTGCGGGTCGTCGTCGGCCTGGACGCCAAGAGCGCCGCCGACACCCTCGGCAAGCGCCCCGGCGCGGTCCGAACCGCCGCCCACCGGGGCCTGAAGAAGCTCTCCGAACTCCTCGGCACGGCCGGACACGGCGGTGACCCCGACGGCGGTCCCGACGGCGACTCCCCGCTCGACGGCGTACCTCCGCAGCGCGGTCGCCGGGCGGGGGCCACGACGCCCGGCGGTGTGACGCAATCGCGCGCGCGGACGCAGAAGGACATGTGATGGCCGACGAGCGGTACCAGTGGCTCGACCAGGAGGCCGCGGAGCGGCTGCTGCGCGGCGAGCCGGTCGACCCCGTCGACGACGCGTCCCGCGCGCAGGCCGAGCTCCTCGCGCGCGCCCTCGACACGGCCCGTACGCCGACGGCCGCCGCCTTCGAGGGCGAACTCCCCGGCGAGGCCGCCGCGCTCGCCGCCTTCCGCAAGGCCGTCGCCGAGCGCGCCACGGCCACCGCCGCCGCACCCGGACCCGCGGCCCAGGGCACCCCCACCGACCTCGGCGCCGTCCGCCTCGCGCCCGCCCTCACCGGCCGCCGCTGGGGACGCTCGCTGCGCTACGGCCTGGCCGCCGCGCTCGCCGCCGTCACGGTCGGCGGAGTCGCCGTCGCCGCCGGTACGGGCATGCTGCCGCTGACCTCCGAACCCGCCTCCGGGCACTCGGTCACGGCCGCCGACACCACCGCCCCCACCGTCTCCGGCTCCCCGGGCGACGGCAGCGGGACCGGCACCGACGTGCCCGGCGTCCCGGCGGACCCCGACGGGCGGACCGGCACGCCGGGCCCCACCGACGGCCCGTCCACCACCACGCCCGGACCCGGCGACAGCGCCGGCGCCACCCCGGACCCGGACGGCGGCACGGCCGGCCCGGACCCGGACGGCGCCACCAGGGACAAGCGGCTCGTCGAGGCCTGCCAGGACTACCGCGCCGGCCGGCTGACCGACAGCGGCCGCCAGCGGATCGCCGGATCGCTCAAGAGCGGCGAGACCGTGAAGCGGTACTGCGAGCGGGTCCTCGCCGGTGCGCCGACCACCGGCGCGACCCAGCCCTCCGCCTCCGCCGGACGCACGTCCGGCGCGAGCGGCGGTCCCGGCGGCTCCGGCAGCCGCGGTACGGAGTCGGGCGACGCCGACGGCGACAAGGACGACCGAGGCGACCGGGACCGCGAGGGCGGCACCGGGGGCGGCTCGAAGGACCGCTCCGAGGGCGGCTCCGCGGGAGCCGGGGGCGGCTCCGAGGGAGCCGGGAGGCACGGCAAGGACCGCTCCCGTTCATAGCCCCGCAAGACGGGTGTGACACTTTTCGACCCGCCGACGCAGTAGAGAGTGAGCCGACTGGTCATCGGCGAGCGCACGGAGCCGGGGTTCCCCCCGTACCTTCGGCTCGGCGCACCGGCGCGGGTGGGACACGTTCCCCCGGTCCCACCCGCGCCCCCTTCTCCTCCTCGCGGGCCTACCAGTGCACGACGACCTTGTCGCCCACCTTCACCTGGTCGAACAGCACCGCGAGCTTCCCCTTGTCCCGCACGTTGACGCAGCCGTGCGAGGCCCCGTTGTACCCGCGGGCCGCGAAGTCGGACGAGTAGTGCACCGCCTGGCCACGGCTGAAGAACATCGCGTACGGCATCGGCGTGTGGTAGATCGTCGACGTCCAGTCCCGGGCCTTCCACTCGACCTTGAACTCGCCCTCACGGGTCGGGGTGTTCTCCGAACCGAAGCGCACGTCGAAGGACGAGACGACCTTGCCGTCGATCATCCACGCCAGCGTCCGGCTCTCCTTGCTGATGCACATCACCCGGCCGGTCATACAGCGCGGGTCGGGCGCGTCCAGCTTGTTGGTGGTCGCCGGCCGCAGCTCGTCGGCGGTCGGCTCGCGCGTCATCGCCACCAGCTTCTGCCAGGTGACCTCGTCGACCGAACCGGTCCGCGGCAGCTCCCGCTTCTTCTGGAAGGCCTTCACCGCGTTCCCGGTCATCGTCCCGTAGAAGCCGGTGGGCGCCCGGTCGAAGTAGCCGAGCTGCCGCAGCCGGGCCTGGAGCTCGCGCACCCGCGCGCTCTCGTCGCCGTCGTCCATCAGGATCCTGGCCTTCGGCCCCGGCGCCTCGGTGGTGGCCGACGGCGCGGGCGACGACGGCTTGTCGTCACCGGTCGGCGCGGCCGAGGACGGCGCCGGCGCGGTGGACGGCGTGGCCGGCGGCGCGGTGCGGGTGCCGCCGGAACCCGCGGCCTCGGGCACGCAGCCCGCGGCCAGGGTCACGGCCGCGACGGCCAGGACTGCTCTGCGTATGACGGACGAACGCTTCATCGGTGCCCCCCGGGAAATCACGTGTGTACGGAGGGATGTTTCCCGGACCCGCCCGGTTGCGCACGTGACCGAAACGAGACGGGCATGCTGTGAGGAAGGTCCCAGCGTGCTGCTCTCCACCCGGCCGCACGCCCGCCGCTACAGTCCGCAGCGAGGGCGGGTACCGCTCAGTAGCGGGTCTTCGAGCAGCAAGCAGTGAGCAGCAGGTCTATCGGGAGGCACAACACATGGCGCGCGAGTCGGAGTCGGGGCTGCCCATCGAGCCGGTCTACGGACCGGACGCCCTGGAGGGATGGGACCCGGCCGAGAAGCTGGGGGAGCCGGGGGCGTACCCGTTCACGCGCGGTGTGTATCCGTCGATGTACACGGGCCGGCCGTGGACGATGCGCCAGTACGCCGGTTTCGGCACCGCGGTGGAGTCCAACGCCCGCTACAAGCAGCTGATCGACAACGGCACCATGGGCCTGTCGGTCGCCTTCGACCTGCCCACGCAGATGGGCCACGACTCCGACGCCCCGATCGCGCACGGCGAGGTCGGCAAGGTGGGCGTGGCGATCGACTCGATCGACGACATGCGGGTGCTGTTCGACGGCATCCCGCTGGACAAGGTGTCCACGTCGATGACGATCAACGCCCCCGCCTCCCTGCTGCTCCTGCTCTACCAACTCGTCGGCGAGGAGCAGGGCGTCCCGGCGGACAAGCTGACCGGCACCATCCAGAACGACGTGCTGAAGGAGTACATCGCCCGCGGCACGTACATCTTCCCGCCCAAGCCGTCGCTGCGGCTGATCGCGGACATCTTCAAGTACTGCAAGGCCGAGATCCCGAAGTGGAACACGATCTCGATCTCCGGCTACCACATGGCCGAGGCGGGCGCCTCTCCGGCGCAGGAGATCGCCTTCACGCTGGCCGACGGCATCGAGTACGTCCGCACCGCGGTCGCCGCCGGCATGGACGTGGACGACTTCGCGCCGCGGCTCTCCTTCTTCTTCGTGGCCCGCACCACGATCCTGGAGGAGGTCGCCAAGTTCCGGGCGGCCCGCCGGATCTGGGCGCGGGTGATGAAGGAGGAGTTCGGCGCGAAGAACCCCAAGTCGCTGATGCTCCGCTTCCACACCCAGACCGCCGGCGTGCAGCTGACCGCCCAGCAGCCCGAGGTCAACCTGGTCCGCGTCGCCGTCCAGGGCCTCGCGGCCGTCCTCGGCGGCACGCAGTCGCTGCACACCAACTCCTTCGACGAGGCCATCGCCCTGCCGACGGACAAGTCCGCCCGCCTGGCCCTGCGCACCCAGCAGGTCCTCGCCTACGAGACCGACGTCACCGCCACCGTCGACCCGTTCGCCGGGAGTTACGTGGTGGAGAAGATGACCGACGACGTCGAGGCCGCCGCCCTGGAGCTGATGGCCAAGGTGGAGGAGCTCGGCGGCGCCGTCAACGCGATCGAGCGCGGCTTCCAGAAGAACGAGATCGAGCGCTCCGCCTACCGCATCGCCCAGGAGACCGACTCCGGCGAGCGGGTCGTCGTCGGCGTCAACCGCTACACCATCGACGTCGAGGAGCCCTACGAGCCGCTGCGCGTCGACCCGGCGATCGAGGCCCAGCAGGCCGAGCGGCTCGCCAGGCTGCGCGCCGAGCGCGACCAGGCCGCCGTCGACACCGCGCTCGCGGAGCTGAAGAAGGCCGCCGAGGGCACGGACAACGTGCTCTACCCGATGAAGGACGCCCTCAAGGCCCGCGCCACCGTCGGCGAGGTCTGCAACGCGCTGCGCGAGGTCTGGGGCACCTACGTCCCGACCGACGCCTTCTGAGCGCACGTAGACGCAGGTCACAGCGGAGTGTCGTACCCACGTGCGACACTCCGCTCCATGCTGGGTGTCACCGATCTGCCGACCTATCTCGCGGGCCTCGTCCTCATCATCCTCCTGCCGGGGCCGAACTCGCTGTACGTGCTGTCCGTCGCCGCCCGCAAGGGCACCCGGACCGGATACCGGGCCGCCGCCGGCGTCTTCACCGGCGACGCGGTCCTGATGACGCTTGCCGCGCTCGGCGCGGCCTCGCTGCTCCAGACCACACCCCTGCTCTTCATGATCGTGAAGTACGCCGGCGCGGGCTATCTGGCCTGGATGGCGTACGGGATGCTGCGGGCCGCGTGGGCGATGTGGCGGACCCGGGGCGAGGAGCCTGCCGAAGAGTCCGCCGGGGAAGCGGCCGCACCCGGCGAGAACCCGTACCGCCGGGCGCTGATCATCAGCCTCTTCAACCCGAAGGCGATCCTCTTCCTGATCTCCTTCTTCGTGCAGTTCGTGGACCCGTCGTACGCCTACCCGGCCCTGTCCTTCCTCGTCCTCGGCACCCTGCTCCAGCTCGGCAGCTTCCTCTACCTGACGACCCTGATATTCGGCGGCACCCGCCTCGCCGCCGCCTTCCGGCGCCGCAGGCGGCTGTCCGCAGGGGCCACCACGGCCGCCGGCGCCCTCTTCCTCGGCTTCGCCGCGAAGCTCTCGCTGGCCGGTCCTTGACCCTCACACCGTGTGAGGCCGTTCCGTAGGGGGCGTCATGTTCACCATCGGAGACTTCGCCCGGCACGGGCGGGTGTCGGTCCGCATGCTGCGCCACTACGACGCCATCGGACTGCTGCGCCCGGCCCATGTCGACCCCCACAGCGGCTACCGCTTCTACGAGGCGGCCCAGCTCGCCCGGCTCAACCGCGTCATCGCGCTCAAGGACCTCGGCTTCACCCTGGAACAGGTGGGGGCCGTCCTCGACGAGGAGATCGGCGCGGAGGAGCTGCGCGGGATGCTGCGGCTGCGCCAGGCCGAGCTGGAGACGGCCCTGGAGGAGGCGCGGGCGCGGCTCGCGCGGGTCGGTGCGCGGCTCCGAGCCATCGAGAGCGAGGGACACATGTCCACGCAGGACGTCGTCGTCAAGAGGATCCCGGCCGTGCGGATCGCCGAGCTGAGCGGCATCGCCGCGAGCTTCGGCCCGGCCGACATCACCCCCGTCATCAGCCCGCTGTACGAGGAGCTGTGCGGCCGCCTGGAGGCCGCCGGCGTCACCGGCTTCGGGCCCGCCGTCGCCTACTACGAGGACGCGGGCCGCGGCGACGGCTCGGTCGTCGTGCACGCCGGCATGACCGTCCCCGAGGGCACCGAGGCCGAGGGCGTCGACGTCCTCGTGCTGCCGGGCCTGGAGGAGGCGGCCACCGTCGTCCACCGGGGGCCGATGGACGAGATCCTGCCGACCGCCCAGACGCTGGCGAGCTGGATCGACACCAACGGCTACGCGTCGGCCGGCTACGCCCGGGAGCTGTACCTGGAGTGCCCGGAGGACCGGTCCCGCTGGGTGACCGAACTCCAGGAGCCGGTCACCCGCGCGTAGCGCACCGGTCATCGGCCGCCCAGGGCCCGCCGCTTCAGCTTCAGGGCGCGGCGGGCCAGCCGGCGCAGGCCCGGGTGGCGGGGGACCGGCAGGCCGCCGGGCAGGCCCAGGGAGGTGAGGCGGCGGCGGGTGAAGTGGTGCCGGGTGCTCGCCGCGAGCGGCCCGGACAGGTGCCGTACGGCCGCCTCCCGCAGGTCCGGCCGGATCTTCGGCTGCATCGCGAAGCCGACCGCGGCGACCAGGCCCGTGAGCTCGGCCGTCCCCGGCGCCGCCCACCCGGCCCCGGCCTCCAGGTCGGGGACGAGCGCGTCGGCGAGGGCCACCGGCACCCGGTTGCTGTTCTGGTACGGCGAGAGCCGGGCGAGCAGCTGCCGGGTGCCGACCCGGGCGGTCTCGATCCCGTAGAACGCGCTCGCCGTGAACAGCGCGGTGGAGAAGCAGCCCACCACCAGCGCGGGCCGCAGCTCCCGGTAGAGCACCTCGGCGAGCACCGGCCGGTCCAGGACGGTCAGTTCGGCGCCGAGCGCCTCCGCCTCCCGTACCAGCGCCCGCGACCAGGCGTCGGGGGCCGTGGGGTGCGGCTTGAAGACCAGGCGGCGGTGGCCGCGGGCGACCGTGCCGCGGACCATCCGCAGATGCAGTTCCGCCTCCTCGGCGGGGGTGAGGAGGGAGAGCGCCGCCAGGTACTGGCCGAGCAGCAGGGCGGGGCCTTCCTCGGACGCGACCGGGCCCGACAGCTCCTCGACGACCTTCGTGAACGCCTCCGTCGGCACGGTCTCCGCGACCGCCCCGAACTCGGCGAGCAGCAGCGGCTCGAGCCCCGGCACCAGGTCCAGGTGGAGCAGCCGGCGCACCCGCTCGCCGACCAGCGGGTCGATCTTGTTGCGGGTCGGGCCGTAGCTCATCAGCCCGTCCGCGTACACGTCGATCGCCGCGTCGGGGAGGAGCTGGGCGATCGTCAGGGCCGGGGCCACCTGGAGGGACTCCACGACGAGTTCGATCCGGTCGGTGCCGAGCTCCCACAGCCGCCGCAGATGCCGCTGGAGCAGGGGCAGGTCGTCCGGTCGGGGCGTCCAGCCGCCCGGATGGAGCGGCTCGATCGTCTCGTTCCAGTCCAGGACGGCGTCGAACCGGCCGCGCAGCCGCTCGAAGCCGGGCATCGCGTCCAGCGGGGTGGTGGTCTCGGGGACCGCCGCGTTGGTGGACACCAGCAGCAGGCGCCGCCCGGCGGGGCGGAAGCAGCCGCTGTCCAGGGCCGCGGCCAGGGTGGCCGCCCCGTACAGGGTGGAGGCGTAGAAGATCTGGGTGGTGCCGGTTCCGGTGGTGCTCATGCGGCGTTCGTCTCCAGGGGGGCCGGTGCTGGTGCGGGGCGGCGGCGCTTGAGCCGGCGCAGCGGCCCGGCCCGCTCCTCGCCCATCGCGGTCAGCGCCTGCGCGAGGACGTCCCCGGGCATGCGCCGCAGCGCGCCCGCGCTCATGGCCCGCAATTTCCGTGCGACCTCGGGTTCGAATTTCGCCGTGTTCCCGATGTGGTGGGAAATCACCGCGCAATAGGTGCGGACGGCCTTCGGGAGAAGCCGGTCCGCGTCCGGATCATTCTTCGTCTCCTCGATCACCCGGTCGAATGCGCGAATGAAATCGAGCTGTCGTACGTCACCGATCTGAGTGAGCGAGGTGGCGACTCCGCGCCGGTAGAAGATTCCCAGGTCGCCGGTGACCGCGAAGGACTCCGCCTCCCGGTGCAGCCGCCAGATCCACGGCCGGTCCTCGGCGGTCCGCAGCCCGTGCGCGAAGTGCAGCAGCCCCCGGTCGAGGAGCCGGCGGTGGTACATCCCGGCCCAGGCGTACGGGTAGTCCACCGAGGTCGTGCGGTCGGCCGGCAGGATCGCGTCGCGGGGCCGCAGCACCTCCAGGCGCCTGCCCACCGGCGCCCGCCGCACCGACCTGTTCCGGCCGGTCACCCGGACGTGGTCGGTGCGCAGGAAGTCGCAGCCCAGCTCGTCCATGGTGGCCACCAGGCCCGCGTAGAAGCCGGGAGAGAGCCAGTCGTCCCCGTCCAGGAACGCCAGGTAGGTGCCGCGGGCCGCGTCCAGGCCGGTGTTGCGGGCGGTCGCCAGCCCCTCGTTGCGCGCGTGCCGGATCAGCCGCGCCCCCGGGATCTCGCGCTCGGCCCGTTCCAGGAGCTCCGCGGTCCCGTCCGTCGAACAGTCGTCGACCAGCAGGAACTCGAAGTCCTCACGGGCGTTCGCGCGCAGGCTTCTGAGGGCGTCGGGGGCGTATGTCTGCACGTTGTAGAACGGCACGACGACGGAGAGCTTGACCACGGAAACGACGCTAGGCGCCGCCCCGGCATTCGCCCTGACCGGCAAGGGGATGCCCGGTGAACACAAAGCGGCGGGCCCCTTAACCACCCCGGACCTCTTCCCCTTTCTGTCCGTTTCCCGCAATGCGTCATGGTGCTGTTAACCATTTGTTGTGGCCCAGTTGGGCCGCGAATCCCCCGGCCCTCCTAGCGTCCTCGACGTGCCATCACGTACCGAACGAGCGGCGCGCGTCGCCGTACTCGCCGATTCCGACACCCGGTGGAAATGGGGCGTGCTCAC
Organism: Streptomyces sp. NPDC012769; assembly: GCF_042901205.1. Lineage (NCBI taxonomy): Bacteria > Bacillati > Actinomycetota > Actinomycetes > Kitasatosporales > Streptomycetaceae > Streptomyces > Streptomyces sp. NPDC012769. Next base: position 509,490 of record NZ_JBIBCP010000006.1, read on the forward strand.
CGCACGCAGAATCGCGCCGGGTGAATCCGGGGAATCCGTGGAGACGGCCCCGACCGGATTCGTCCTGCGCGGCCGGGCCACCCCCACCGCCCGCCAGCTCGCCGAGACCGGGGTGTCCGACACCGCCCCGCGCGAGGTGACGGGGACGGAGTTCCTGCGCGAGGTACGGGACGCGGCGGCGCGCGGCGAGGGCTACGACGTGATCGTGCTCGCCCTGGTCGGCGGCACCGTCCGCGCCGTGCTCCACGGCCTCGCCGAACTCGCCCTCGACCGCCGCCCGGTGATCGTCACCGGCTATGTCGGCGTCGTCTACGAGAAGCTCGCCGACGGGCTCCTGCTGCGCCACGGCGCCGATGTCGTGCTCGCCAACTCCCGCCATGACGCCGAGCGGTTCCGCGCGGTGTACGAGGGTGTCGGCGTCGACCCGGGCGCCGTCGTCGAGGCCGCGCTTCCCTTCCTGGGCGGCGCCCCGTACGCACCCGAGGCGGGCCGCGACACCCTGGTCTTCGCCGCGCAGCCCTCCGTGCCCGTCACCCGGGCCGAACGCGCCCATGTGCTGTGCCGGCTGGTCGAGCACGCCCGGCTCCACCCGGGCCGCGAGGTGCTCCTCAAGCTGCGCTCCAAGCCGGGCGAACACACCACGCACCTGGAGGAGTTCCCGTACCAGAAGCTGGTGCGCGACCTGCCCGTCCCGCCCAACTTCCGTCTCGTCTACGGGCACATGGGCGAGGTCCTCGACCGCACCGACCTGCTGGTCACCGTCTCCTCCACGGCCGCCCTCGAAGCGCTCCACCGGCGCATCCCCACCGCGATCCTCACCGACCTCGGGGTGCGCGAGGCGCTCGGCAACCACCACTTCATCGGCTCGGGGCTGCTCACCTCCTTCGACCGCCTCGACCAGGGCGCCGTACCGCGGCCCGACGAGGAGTGGCTGTCGCGGCAGGGTGTCGGCGTCGGCGGCCCGGGCACGGTCCCGTACGAGCGGGCCTTCGACGCGGCCCGCGCGCGGGTCGCCGAGCTCCTCGCCGGTCCCGCGCTGCCGCCGGTCGCCCCGTACTACACGGCCGAGACCGCCGGCGGATACCTGCCCGGCATCCTCGCCCGCCACCGCCTCGACGTCACCGCGCCCGAGCCCCGCGAGAGCGGAGTGCGCCGGATCGTCCGCGAGGTCGCGCGCGGCGCCTACCGCCACGGCGTGCAGCGCGTGGCCCCCGTCATCCGCCGTCTGGGAGAACTGTGATGCCGACGACCGTACTCGCCGTGATCCCGGCCCGGGGCGGCTCCAAGGGCGTCCCCGCCAAGAACCTCGCCCCGGTGGCCGGCGTCCCCCTGGTGGGACGCGCGGTCCGCGCCTGCCTGGGCGCCCCGCGTGTCACCGACGTCGTCGTCTCCACCGACGACCCCGGCATCGCGGCCGCCGCCCGCGCCTTCGGCGCCCAGGCCGTCCAGCGCCCCGCCGACCTCTCCGGCGACACCGCCACCAGCGAATCCGCCGTCCGGCACGCCATGGACGCCTTCGAGGCCACTTCCGGCCGCACCGCCGACGTCGTGCTCCTCGTGCAGTGCACCAGCCCCTTCCTCACCGCCGAGGAGGTGGACGCGACCGCCGCGAGGATCGTCTCGGGCGAGGCCGACACGGCCTTCACCGCCGCCCCCACCCACGGCTTCCTGTGGAAGGAGGACCCCGACGGCGCCGACGGCGCCACCGGCGTCAACCACGACAAGGCCCACCGGCCCCGTCGGCAGGACCGCGAGCCCGAGTATCTGGAGACCGGCGCCGTCTACGCCATGGCCGCCGACGGCTTCCGCACCCACGGCCACCGCTTCTTCGGCCGCACCGCCCTGGTCGTCACCGACCCGGCCCGCGTCCTGGAGATCGACGACCCGCACGACCTCGCCCGGGCCCGCGCCCTCGCCCCGCTGCTCGACACCCCGGCGACCCCGACCCTCGACGACGTCGACGCCGTGGTCCTCGACTTCGACGGCACCCAGACCGACGACCGCGTGCACATCGACGCCGACGGCCGCGAGTTCGTCTCCGTGCACCGCGGCGACGGCCTCGGCATCGCCGCGATGCGCAGGGCCGGCGTCCCGCTCCTGATCCTGTCCACCGAACAGAACCCCGTCGTCGCCGCCCGCGCCCGCAAGCTCCGCATCCCCGTGCTCCACGGCGTGGACCGCAAGGACCTCGCCCTCAAGCAGTGGTGCGACGAGCAGGGCATCGACCCGCAGCGCGTGCTCTACGCCGGCAACGACGTCAACGACCTGCCCTGCTTCCACCTCGTCGGCTGGCCCGTCGCGGTGGGCAGCGCCCACGACTCCGTACGGGCCGCCGCCCGCGCGGTCACCCACACCCCCGGCGGCTCCGGAGCGATCCGCGAGATCGCCGCCTGGCTCCTCGGACCCGAGCTCCACACCCCCGACGCGTAAGGAACCACCCACATGAGCACCCGCCTCCGCACCCTCGGCAGCAAGACCGCAGGCCCGGGCCGCCCCGTCTACATCACCGGCGAGATCGGCATCAACCACAACGGCGACCTGGACAACGCCTTCGCGCTCATCGACGTCGCCGCCGAGGCCGGCTGCGACGCCGTCAAGTTCCAGAAGCGCACGCCCGAGATCTGCACGCCGCGCGACCAGTGGGACATCGAGCGCGACACCCCCTGGGGCCGGATGACCTACATCGACTACCGCCACCGCGTGGAGTTCGGCGAGGACGAGTACCGCGCCATCGACGCGCACTGCCGCGAGCGCGGCATCGACTGGTTCGCCTCCCCGTGGGACACCGAGGCCGTCGCCTTCCTGGAGAAGTTCGACGTCCCCGCCCACAAGGTGGCCTCCGCCTCCCTCACCGACGACGAGCTGCTGCGCGAGCTGCGCGGCACCGGCCGCACCGTCATCCTCTCCACCGGCATGTCGACGCCGAAGCAGATCCGGCACGCCGTCGAGGTCCTGGGCAGCGACAACATCCTGCTCTGCCACGCCACCTCGACCTACCCGGCCAAGGCCGAGGAGCTCAACCTGCGCGTGATCCAGACGCTGCAGGAGGAGTACCCCAACGTCCCGATCGGCTACTCCGGCCACGAGACCGGCCTCCAGACCACCCTGGCCGCCGTCGCCCTCGGCGCCACCTTCGTCGAGCGCCACATCACCCTCGACCGCGCCATGTGGGGCTCCGACCAGGCCGCCTCCGTCGAGCCGCAGGGCCTGCAGCGCCTGGTCCGCGACATCCGCACCATCGAGACCGCGCTCGGCGACGGCGTGAAGAAGGTCTACGAGTCGGAGCTCGGCCCGATGAAGAAGCTCCGCCGGGTCCAGGGGCTCGTCGCCGCATGACCGGCCGGCTGGCGTTCGTCGAGAGCCCGGTCCAGCTCCTGAACGTCCTGGAATGGGCCCATGCCACGGCCCCGCACGACACCACCCCCCGCCCGCTGCCCGGCGTCCCCGGTCAGCCCGCCCGCCGCACCCCCGCGCCGGGCCCGGGCACCCCGGGGCTGACCGTCGTCGTCCTGTCGCCCACCGATCCCATGTCCAGGGGCCAGCTGCGGCGCATGGCGCAACTGGCCCGGGATGAGGGGATCACCGTGAAGTGGCAGGACGCGCGGCAGGGCAGGGGGGCCGTCGCACGGACCCTGCGGGAGCTCGCCGGGCCGCTGCGGGCGGCCGAGCGGGTGATCGTCGGGGATCCGTTCTCGCGGTACGTCCAGCTGCTGCTCACCCTCTTCGGCCCCCGCCGGGTCACCGTCGTCGACGACGGCACCGCCACCATGGAGTTCGCCGCGCAACTCGCACGCGGCGAGCGCCTGGTGCGCTGGCACCGGCGGGGCAGCCGGGGGCCGCGCGAGCTGGTCCTCGCCCCGGTGACCTCGCTGGCCCGCCGCAAGCTCGCGCCCGGCCGCCGCCGCACCGTCGAGATCTTCACCTCGCTGCCGGTCGAGCCGCCGCCGGGCACCACGGTCCTGGTCAACGACTTCTCCTGGACCCGCTCCCGCTTCGGCCCGCCCCGGCTCACCCGCGGCGCCGACCTCGTCGGCACCTCCCTCGTGGAGACCGGGGTGGTCGACCCCGACGAGTATCTGCGGGCCGTCACCGCGCTGGCGGCCACCCACGGCGCCACCCGCTACTTCGCCCACCGCCGGGAGAGCACCGAGAAGCTGCACCGGATCGCCGTCGAGACCGGCCTCGAGGTCGTGCGCCCCGATCTGCCGCTGGAGCTGATCGCCCGCCGCGGGCCCATCGGCCGCACGGTGGTCAGCTTCCCGTCCACGGTCGTGCACACCCTGCCGCTGGCCCTCGCCGGCACCGGCGTGAAGGTCGCCGTCTGCGAGATCGCCCCCGAGTGGCTGCGGGCGAACGCCTCGCCCCGCGCCCAGGGCTTCCTGGCCGGCGTCGCCGGCACCGCCACCCGTAGTGAAAGGCTCGAATTCGGGTAAGCGTACCCACACAGGGTGACCGTCACGCCTGTGAACCGAGATTTCTATCCCCTATCGGGTTGAACTTTTCGTGATCAAGGGCCAGTTGATCTTCCCGGGGGCCTACCCTTCAAAAGGTGAACCAGTTGAAGTCCCGTGAGCCCGGCTCCGACGCGGCGCCCGCAGCGCTGCCCGGAACACTGTCCGAACCCCTGCGTGACGAACTGATCGCGTTCCGCAGGGACTTGCACATGCACCCCGAGCTCGGCAACCAGGAGTTCCGTACCACCGCCGTGCTGGGAGCCAGACTGGAGGCGGCCGGGCTGCGCCCGAAGGTGCTCCCGGGCGGCACGGGACTCGTGTGTGACATCGGCACCTGGGACCGCGGACGGCCCATGCTGGCGATCCGCGCCGACCTCGACGCGCTGCCCATTCCCGACACCAAGACCGTCGCCTACCGCTCCACCGCGCCCGACCGGGCGCACGCCTGCGGCCACGACGTGCACACCACGGCCGCCCTCGGCGCCGCTCTGGTCCTCGCCGAGCTCGACCGGCAGGGTCGGCTGCCCTCGGCCGTACGGGTGATCTTCCAGCCCGCCGAGGAGGTGCTGCCCGGCGGCGCGGCGGACGCCGTCGCGGCCGGTGTCCTCGACGGCGTCGGCCGGATCATCGCCGTGCACTGCGACCCCCGGGTCGACGCCGGCAAGATCGGCCTGCGCTCCGGCCCCATCACCTCCGCCTGCGACCGGCTGGAGATCACCCTCGACGGCCCCGGCGGTCACACGGCCCGCCCGCACCTGACCACCGACCTGGTCACGGCCGCCGCCCGGATCGCCACCGACGTCCCCGCCGTGCTCGCCCGCCGGGTCGACGCCCGCTCCGGGCTCTCGGTCACCTGGGGCCGCATCGAGGCCGGTCACGCCCCCAACGTCATCCCGCAGCACGCCGAGCTCTCCGGCACCGTCCGCTGCCTCGACCTGCCCGCCTGGCGCGACGCCCCCGACATGGTGCACGCGGCGATCGACGAGATCGCCACCCTGCACCGAGCCAAGTCGACCGTCGACTACGTCCGCGGCGTCCCCCCGGTCGTCAACGACCCGGTGGTCACCGAGCTGCTCCGCGACGCCATGTCCGCCCGCCTCGGGCCGTACGCGATCGAGGACACCGAGCAGTCCCTCGGCGGCGAGGACTTCTCCTGGTACCTGGAGCACGTCCCCGGCGCCATGGCCCGGCTCGGCGTGCGCACTCCCGGCGACACCCGGGTGCGCGACCTGCACGCGGGCGACTTCGACGTGGACGAGCGGGCCATCGGGGTCGCGGTGGAGATGTTCACCGCGGCGGCCTTCATCGACGCCGCGCCCAAGCGCTGATCCGGGTCTTCGTGCCCACGGCGAAAACCGGACTTTAAGTACGACTTAATCCGGGGGCGGGCGCGGTTCATCCGTCCGGCCCAGCCCCCGGCGTGTCGCTTACGGGGCCGGGCCGGTCGCCCGCACCAGCGTGTATGACGGGCGGTATCGGGCCGGACGCCCAAGGTGGCCCCCTTGGCTGGTTCGCGTCGATCCGATAACGACTCATGAACGGGTCTTTAACTGACATCTACGCGCGTTACGATCGCCGCGAAACCAGCGCCGGAAGAGGCGCTTTCGGTCAGTCTTGAAGGGACCCTCCTCTTGCGCCGGATCACCAGGATCACCACCGTGGGCATCGCCTCCGCGGCGCTCGCCCTGTCCGCCACCGCGTGTGGCAAGTCCTCGACGGACTCGGGTTCGGGCACCGACGCGAAGGCCGGCAAGGCCGCCATCGCGTACGACATCGGCGGCCGTGGCGACCAGTCCTTCAACGACGCCGCCTACGCGGGCCTGAAGAAGGCCGAGGACGAGCTCGGCGTCAAGGGTGCCGAGGCCGAGCCGTCGGAGGGCGAGGGCGACGCCGACAAGGTGCAGCGCCTCACCGCTCTGGCCCGCGCCGGCAACAACCCGGTCATCGGCGTCGGCTTCGCCTACGCCCCGGCCATCGAGAAGGTCGCCAAGGCCTACCCGAAGACCACCTTCGGCCTCATCGACGACACGTCGAAGACCGGCCCGAACATCGCCAACCTGGTCTTCAACGAGGAGCAGGGCTCCTACCTGGCCGGCGTCGCCGCCGCCAAGGCGTCCAAGACCGGCACGGTCGGCTTCATCGGCGGTGTCGAGGTCCCGCTGATCAAGAAGTTCGAGGCCGGCTTCGTCCAGGGCGTCAAGGACACCAACCCGAACGCCAAGGTGCTCACCCAGTACCTGACCCAGCCGCCGAACTTCGACGGTTTCGCCAAGCCGGACCTCGGCAAGGCCGCCGCGCAGGGCATGCTCGACCGCAAGGCCGACGTGATCTACGCCGCCGCCGGTCTCGCCGGCTCCGGCGCGATCGAGGCGACCGCCAAGGCCGGCAAGTGGGCCATCGGCGTCGACTCCGACCAGTACAACCAGAAGGGTCTCGCCCAGTACAAGGAGCGGATCCTCACCTCGGTCACCAAGGACGTCTCGGACTCCGTCTTCAACCTGATCAAGTCGGTCAAGGACGGCAAGCCGCAGACCGGTGAGGTCCGCTACGGCCTCGCGGCGGACGGCGTCGGCCTGGCCGACTCCAACCCGGAGTACAAGAAGATGACCGACCTCATCGCCGCGGTGGACAAGGCGAAGAAGGAGATCGTCGACGGCAAGATCACGGTCAAGACCACGCCGTAACGGCGTCCGGGTCACGACCCTGACCGCGGGCCCGGCGCCGGTGGCACCCCCACCGGAACCGGGCCCCCGGGCCATGTCGGCCCCATTCCCCCGGCATTCCCCCCGTTCCGGGACCCTTTCCCGTACGGGTTTTCAATTTCCGGCAGTGCTACGCGTGTAGATGTCCCAGCGGCACGATAACTTCGCCCCGCCCTGCCCTCCGCTCCCACTCCTTTCGGCCAAGGAGAGTGCGCCATCAACGCGTCCAGCCCCCCTGCCGTAGAACTCCACGGCATCACCAAGCGCTTCCCCGGCGTCGTCGCCAACAGGGACATCGCCATCACCGTCCGCAAGGGCACCGTGCACGCCCTCATCGGCGAGAACGGTGCCGGCAAGTCGACCCTGATGAAGATCCTGTACGGCATGCAGAAGCCGGACGAGGGCACCATCGCCATCGACGGCGAGCAGGTCACCTTCTCCAGCCCCGCCGACGCCATCGCGCGCGGCATCGGCATGGTGCACCAGCACTTCATGCTCGCCGACAACCTCACCGTCCTGGAGAACGTCGTCCTCGGCGGCGAGAAGCTCTACGGCATCGGTGCCAGGGCCCGTAAGAAGATCATGGAGATCTCCGACGCGTACGGCCTCGGCGTCCGCCCCGACGCGCTGGTCGAGGACCTCGGCGTCGCCGACCGGCAGCGCGTGGAGATCCTCAAGGTCCTCTACCGCGGCGCCAGGATCCTCATCCTCGACGAGCCGACCGCCGTGCTCGTCCCGCAGGAGGTCGACGCGCTCTTCGACAACCTGCGCGAGCTCAAGTCCGAGGGCCTGACCGTCATCTTCATCTCGCACAAGCTGGGCGAGGTCCTGAAGGTCGCCGACGACATCACCGTCATCCGGCGCGGCACCACGGTCGGCACCGCCGACCCGAAGACCGCCACCACCAAGCAGCTCGCCGAGCTGATGGTCGGCACCGAGCTGCCCTCCCCGGAGACCCGCGAGTCGACGGTGACGGACGTGCCGATGCTGGAGGTCCGGGGGCTCACGCTCACCGAGGCCGGCGCCGCCGCCGCGGTGCCGCTGACCACCGCCGCCCCGCCGGACCCGTCCGGCGCGGTCGCGCTCCAGGACACCGGCACCGGCCGCAAGCTCCTCGACGACATCTCGTTCACCATCCACAAGGGCGAGATCCTGGGCATCGCCGGTGTCGAGGGCAACGGCCAGACCGAGCTCATCGAGGCCCTCATGGGCCTGAACACCCTCGACGCGGGCGTCATCACCCTCGACGGCACGGACATCTCCAAGGTCTCGGTGCGCAAGCGCCGCGAGGGCGGCATCGGCTACATCCCCGAGGACCGCCACCGCCACGGCCTGCTCCTGGAGGCCCCGCTCTGGGAGAACCGGATCCTCGGTCACGTCACCGAGGCCCCCAACTCCAGGCGCGGCGTCCTCGACCCGAAGGCCGCCCGTCAGGACACCGAGCGGATCGTGCGCGAGTACGACGTCCGCACCCCCGGCATCGACGTCACCGCGGCCTCGCTGTCCGGCGGCAACCAGCAGAAGCTGATCGTCGGCCGCGAGATGAGCCACGCCCCCAAGTTCCTGATCGCCGCCCACCCCACCCGTGGCGTGGACGTCGGCGCCCAGGCGCAGATCTGGGACGCGATCCGCGACGCCCGCCGGGAGGGCCTGGCGGTGCTGCTGATCTCCGCCGACCTCGACGAGCTGATCGGCCTGTCCGACACGCTGCGGGTGATGTACCGCGGCAGGCTCGTCGCCGACGCCGACCCCGCCACCATCACGCCCGAGGAGCTCGGCTCCGCCATGACCGGCGCCGCCACCGGCCACCTCGAAGGCACCGAAGAGCAGTCCGAAGACGGTGACGCCCGATGATGAAATTCGACAAGGACAAGCTGATCATCGGGGCCGCGGGCCCCGTGCTCGCCCTGGTCTCCTCCTTCGCGCTCACCGTGCTGGTGCTGCTCGCCACGGGCATCGACCCGATCGAGCCGATCCGCCTGATGATCGAGAACGCCGGCTTCTCCGACATCCAGGTGCTGATCGTCAACCAGACCGGCATCTACTACCTGGCGGCGCTCGCGGTGGCCATCGGCTTCCGCATGAACCTCTTCAACATCGGCGTCGACGGCCAGTACCGCCTCGCCGCGATGCTGTCCGCCGTGGTCGGCGCCGCCGTCGAGCTGCCCGGGCCGCTGCACATCCTGCTGATCGTGCTCGTCGCCGTCCTCACCGGCGCCTTCTGGGCCGGCATCGCGGGCATCCTCAAGACCACCCGGGGTGTCTCCGAGGTCGTCTCGACGATCATGCTCAACGCCATCACGACCTCGCTGGTGGCCTGGCTGCTCCTGCCGAAGAACTTCGGCGAGCAGGTCCCCGGCTCCAACAACCTCACCACCGGTGAGATCGCCGAGTCCGGCTGGTTCCCGGGCATCGACACGGGCAACGGCGTCGTCTACGGCTTCACCTTCGTCGCCCTCGCCCTCGGCGTCGTCTACTGGTTCGTCCTCAACCGCACCCGCTTCGGCTTCGACCTGCGCGCCACCGGCGCCAGCGAGTCCGCCGCCCAGGCCAGCGGTGTCGACGCCAAGAAGATGATCCTCACCTCGATGCTGATCTCCGGTGGCCTCGCCGGTCTGTCCGGCATGCCGACGCTGCTCGGCGAGACCCACACGTACAGCCTCGACTTCCCGGTCGGCGTCGGCTTCACCGCCATCGCCATCGCCCTGCTCGGCCGCAACCACCCGGTCGGCATCTTCTTCGCGGCCCTGCTCTTCGCCTTCCTCGACAAGGCGTCGTCGTCGCTCGACGTGGCGGGTTATCCGAAGGAGATCACCCAGATCATGCAGGGCATCATCGTGATCGCCGTGGTCGTCTCCTACGAGCTCGTCCGTCGTTACGGCCTCCGCCGCCAGCAGCAGAAGGTCGGCGAGCAGCTGGCCGCCGGCGGCGCCATCAAGACCGACAAGGAGGTGGCGGCATGAGCACCGGCACCGTTGCCAAGCCCAGCGCCGCGCCCAAGAAGGCGGGCGGCCGCCGCAAGCTGACCTGGCCCTGGATCCTGCTGATCGTCGCGGCCGGTCTCGTGCTCTTCTCGCTGGTCCGGGTCATCTCCGGGGCCAACGACCTCACCTCCGTCGGCCAGGTCTCCGGCGCGCTCCAGCTCGCCGTCCCGATCGGCCTCGCCGGTCTCGGCGGTCTGTGGGCCGAGCGCGCGGGCGTGGTCAACATCGGTCTCGAGGGCATGATGATCCTCGGCACCTGGTTCGGCGCCTGGGCCGGCTACCAGTGGGGCCCGTGGACCGGCGTCCTCGTCGGCATCCTCGGCGGCGCCCTCGGCGGCCTGCTGCACGCCGTCATCACCGTCACCTTCAACGTGAACCACATCGTCTCCGGTGTGGCGCTCAACATCCTCGCGGTCGGCTTCACCCGCTACCTGTCGAACTTCACGTTCGCCGAGGCCGAGGGCGGCTCCTCCAAGCAGTCCCCGCGCATCGACGAGATCACCAAGATCACGATCCCGGGACTCTCCGACTGGCTCCAGGACCTCCAGGCCAAGCACTGGTTCCTGATCTCGGACCTGGCCGGCATCCTCGGCGGCCTGGTCACCAACCTGTCGCTGCTGACCGTGGTCGCCATCCTGCTGATCCCGGCCACCTGGTACCTGCTGTGGCGCACCGCCTTCGGCCTGCGCCTGCGCTCCTGCGGTGAGAACCCGGTCGCGGCCGAGTCGCTGGGCGTGAACGTCTACAAGTACAAGTACATCGCCGTCACCATCTCCGGCGGTCTCGCGGGCCTCGGCGGCGCCTTCCTCGCGATCGTCGCCACCAGCATCTACCAGGAGGGCCAGACCGGCGGCCGTGGTTACATCGGTCTCGCCGCGATGATCTTCGGCAACTGGATGCCGGGCGGCATGGCGATGGGCGCGGGCCTCTTCGGCTTCACCGACAGCCTCAAGCTGCGCGGCGGCGCCGAGAACGTCCACGCGCTGCTGCTGCTGGTCGCGCTGCTGCTGGTCATCGCCGCGGTGTGGCAGCTGTACAAGAAGAAGTACGTCTCCGCCGTGCTCGCGGCGGTCTTCTCGGTCGGCTTCTTCCTCTGGTACGCGTTCACCGACGAGGTCCCGAGCCAGTTCGTGGACGCCGCCCCGTACGTCACCACGCTGCTCGTGCTCGCCCTGTCGGCGCAGCGCCTGCGGATGCCCAAGGCGGACGGCCTGCCGTACCGGAAGGGCCAGGGCAAGTGACGCCCGGCCTGTCCGAGGCCGACTGGGAGCTCCTGCGGGAGACCGCCCGGGAGGCGATGTCGCACGCGTACGCCCCGTACTCCGGCTTCCCGGTGGGGGCGGCGGCGCGGGTCGACGACGGGCGGGTGGTCTCCGGCTGCAACGTCGAGAACGCCTCGTTCGGCCTCGGCCTGTGCGCCGAGTGCGGTCTCGTCTCCCAGCTCCAGGCCACCGGCGGCGGCCGGCTGACGCACTTCGTGTGCGTCGACGGCCGCGGCGAGTCCCTGGTGCCGTGCGGCCGCTGCCGGCAGCTGCTGTACGAGTTCGGGGGACCCGAGCTCGTCCTGGAGACGCCCGCCGGGATCGTCACCCTGGCGGACATGCTCCCGCAGGCGTTCGGCCCGGACCACCTGGCGAAGTAATAGCTCGGAGCGGCCCTTCCGGCACGATGGAAGGGCCGCTCATCCTTTCCCCCTCTATGCGCGTAGAAAGAGGCACCATCACATGGACGTCATCTCCGTCATCCGCACCAAGCGGGACAAGGGCGAGCTGAGCCCCGAGCAGATCGACTGGGTCATCGACGCCTACACCCGCGGGGAGGTCGCCGACGAGCAGATGTCCGCCCTGGCCATGGCGATCCTGCTGAACGGCATGAACCGCGACGAGATCGCCCGCTGGACCGCCGCCATGATCGCCTCCGGCGAGCGCATGGACTTCTCCTCCCTGTCCCGGCCCACCGCCGACAAACACTCCACCGGCGGCGTCGGCGACAAGATCACCCTGCCGCTCGCCCCGCTGGTCGCCGCCTGCGGCGCGGCCGTCCCGCAGCTCTCCGGCCGCGGTCTCGGCCACACCGGCGGCACGCTCGACAAGCTGGAGTCCATTCCCGGCTGGCGGGCGCTGCTCTCCAACGAGGAGATGCTGCACGTCCTCGACACCACCGGCGCGGTCATCTGCGCGGCCGGCGACGGCCTGGCGCCCGCCGACAAGAAGCTCTACGCCCTGAGGGACGTCACCGGCACCGTCGAGGCCATCCCGCTGATCGCCTCCTCGATCATGTCGAAGAAGATCGCCGAGGGCACCGGCTCGCTGGTCCTGGACGTGAAGGTCGGCACCGGCGCCTTCATGAAGACCATCGAGGACGCCCGCGAGCTGGCCTCCACGATGGTCGCCCTCGGCACCGACAGCGGCGTGAAGACGGTCGCGCTGCTCACCGACATGTCGACCCCGCTCGGCCTGACCGCCGGCAACGCGCTCGAGGTCCGCGAGTCGGTCGAGGTCCTCGCCGGCGGCGGCCCGGCGGACGTCGTCGAGCTGACCGTGGCGCTCGCCCGCGAGATGCTCGACGCGGCCGGGATCAAGGACGCCGACCCGGCGAAGGCCCTCGCCGACGGCTCGGCGATGGACGTGTGGCGCCGCATGATCGCCGCACAGGGCGGCGACCCGGACGCCACCCTGCCGGTCGCCCGGGAGCAGCACGTCGTCACGGCGCCCTCCTCGGGCGTCCTGACCCGCCTCGACGCCTACGACATCGGCATCGCCGCCTGGCGCCTGGGCGCCGGCCGCGCCCGCAAGGAGGACCCGGTCCAGGCCGGCGCGGGCGTCGAGCTCCACGCCAAGCCGGGCGACACGGTGACCGCGGGCCAGCCGCTGCTGACCCTCCACACGGACACCCCGGAGAAGTTCGACTACGCCCTGAAGTCCCTGGAGGGCGCCTGGGACATCGCGGCGGCGGGCACGGCGTTCACGCCGAACCCGATCGTCCTGGACCGCATTGCCTGAGGCATATACCTCTGACACGTTCAGGTGAACGGGGCCGATGGACGACCGTCGGCCCCGTTCGGCATGCTGGGATCGGTGACGCACCGAAGAGGAGACCGCCATGAGCGCACTCACCGTCGACCACTCGTCTTATGACTACGAGTGGGACGACCTGGTCCGGATCTGGGAGGAGACGGACGCACCCGAGGGCTGCAAGGTGGAGATCATCGAGGGGATCATCACCGTGTCACCGTCACCGGCTCGCCGACACAACCTCATTGCCTCGCTCGTACATCGCCGACTGGTCCTCGCCATGCCCGAGGACTGGGCCGTGGTGCAGACGCAGGCGATCGCCGTACCCCCGCGCAAGGGGATCTACATTCCGGACCTGGCCATTCTTCCGTTGGCGACCCTCGACGCGCCGGGGCAGTACGTCGCCGCAGACGATGTCGAACTGGTCGCTGAGGTCACCTCACCGTCGAACGGCAACCACGACCGCATCAGTAAAGCCGCCGGATACGCCGCTGCAGGGATCCCGCTGTATCTCCTGATCGACTCATTCGCCCCCGGCGGCCCCACCGTCACCCTCTACGGCGAGCCGAAGAGCGGCGTCTACCGCGTGCTGGGTGCCGTGCCCTTCGGAAAGGGAATCGACCTCCCCGCTCCCTTCGACCTCACCCTCGACACCGCCGAATTCCCTCTCAGATGAAAAGCAGCCCCGGCAGTCGGCGCATGTCCTCGAAGACGACCGTTCGCTCGCCCTCCAGGCGGTCCGCGTGCGTCAGGCCGCCGCTGTAGCCGAAGGCGCGCATACCGGCCGCGCGGGCGGCCCGGACGCCGTAGGCGCTGTCCTCGACCACCGCGCACCGCTCCGGCGGGACGCCCATCGTGGCCGCCGCGTGCAGGAAGAGGTCCGGCGCCGGCTTGCCGCGGGCCACGTCACGGGCGCTGAAGATCCGGCCCTCGAAGCGGTCGAGCAGCCCGGTGCGGGTGAGGTTGCGACGGATCGAGGCATGGCTGCCGTTGGAGGCCAGACAGAAGGGGACGTCGAGGGCGTCGAGGACGTCCGTGACGCCCTCGACCACCGTCAGTTCCGCGTCCAGCGCCTCCTCGTACAGGTGCCGGAACGGCTCGTGCCAGTCCACCGGCAGCGACCGGCCCGCGCGCTGCTCGACCAGGGCCGTCAGGGCGTCGTGGGAGGAGCCCACGAACAGCTCGGCCATCTCCTGCTCGGTGAACTCGGCACCGACGCGCGCGAACACGTCCCGGTCCACCCGGCAGTAGATCCGCTCGCTGTCCACCAGAACGCCGTCACAGTCGAAGATCACCAGTTCGACGCGATCATGAGTCATGGCGCCGAGCCTAGAGGGTGGCCCGGACCGGCCCGCCCGATGAGTTCCGGGTGCGGCGGCGGTCTGCCCCCGTGTGGACAGCTCTCGAACTCTCCGGCTGCGGCTCCCCGGGCGGCCCGCCCCGGACGATGTAGGCCGCCTCTGCGCCCGCCTCGCGGCGGCCGAACCCGCCGATGTCGTCTGTGTCGTCGACGCCCGCGGGCCGGCCGGTCTCGCCGTGGTCGACGCCCTCGCCCGGATCCGGCTCGCCGCGGACCGGCACGGGCACCGGATGCGGGTCGAGGGCGTGGGGCCCGAGCTGCGCGCCCTGCTCGCCTTCACGGGCCTCGACGCGGTGCTGGACGGGGTGCTCGACGGGGCGCCGGACGGGGTGACGGATGTGGTGGACGACAACCAGGGGACCGGCGTCGAACGCCCGTACCCCGCGTGATCTCATAAGCGCCGATTCAACGAGCGTGCGATCGCGAGGGGTTGTCGTCCTCGTCCGTACGTCCCCCCATACGGACACCCCCGGAGGTCCCCCCCATGCACCGTCGTCGGCTGTTGCCCCTCCTCGCCGCCCTGCTGGCGGTCCTGTGGCCGCTGTGGCCCGCGCCGCCCGCCACCGCGGCCGTCATATCGGACTGCACCGTCCCCGCCACGAAGATCCACGGCACCGCCTCGTCGACCTGGGCGATCAGCGGCTCCCTCGTGCACGACGGCCGCGCCTTCGTCACCAGCCGCGGCCGCAAGTCCGTGGTGATCGCCGAGTACGACCTCGCCACGAAGACGGTCATCGCGGGCAGCGAGCGGAAACTCCCGGACGGCCCCGGCGCCGGCGCGCCCGAGGGCGCCTACGGACTCGCGGCGCACAACGGCAAGATCTACATCGGCACGTACGTCGAGGCCGCCCTCTACAGCTACGACCTGGTCACCCGCGAGGTGAAGCACCTCAAGACCATCGGCGGCGAGGGAGACTTCATCTGGAGCCTCGCCGTCGCCTCGGACGGCACCCTCTACGCGGGCACCTACAACGACGGCAAGGTCTACGAGTACAAGCCCTCGACCGGCATCCTCCGTGACCTCGGGGTCCTCGCCACCGGCGAGCGCTACGTCCGCTCCCTGGACGTCGACGACACCAACGTCTACGCCGGCCTGCTCGACACCAAGAAGATGGTCGCCGTCAACCGGTCCACCGGCGCCGTCCGCGTCCTGGCCCAGGGCGACGCCGGCTTCACCACCGTCTCCGTCGGCCGCACCCGCGTGCGCGGTACCAGCGGCAGCACGCTGTACGACGTGAAGACCGACGGCACCGACCTGCGGAAGGTTCAGATCACGGACCCCGACGGGAAGCCGGAGACGGCCGACATGGTCACCGTCGCGCCCGACTACACCATGTACCTGTCGACCCGCCCGAACGGCAACGTCTACGAGTACAAGACCGGTTACGCCAACCCCCAGCACCTGGGCGCCCCCGTCCCCCTGGACGAGACCCGGGGGCTCTTCCTGGACGGCACCACCCTCACCGGCTTCGCCGGCTTCGGCAAGGTCTGGCAGCTGGACCTCACCACCCGCCAGTCGTCGTACACCAAGCTGAAGGCGGCCGGGTTGAGCGAGGGCGCGGAGCGGCCCCAGTCCATTCTGCGCGGCTCCGACGGGCGGGTCTGGGTCGGCGGTCACTTCATCGTGAACGTCCACGCGCCCGACGGCGGCAAGCGGTTCGTCGAGATCCCGGGCGAGGCCAAGACGCTCGTGGAGCGCAACGGCAAGATCTACTCGGCGCTGTACCCCAGCGGCCGCATCATCATGATCGATCCGGCGACGGTCGTTCCGGTGCCGGACGACCCGGGGGCGGAGACGCACCCGGTCACCGTCGTCGGCCAGCTGCCCAGCGCTCAGCAGCGGCCCTGGGACATGGAGTACGACGCCGCCCGCGACCGGATCCTCGTCGCCACCGCTCCGCTCGGCACCGGACTGCAGGGCGCGCTGAACGTCTTCAGGTTCCCCGACCCGGCCGCGCCCGAGCCGACGTACACCCCCGAGTCGTTCCCCGTCGTCACCAACGAGAGCCTGATGAGCCTCAGCGTGGGCCCGGACGGCACCGTATACGTGGGCACCGACGTGCGCGGCGGTGGCGGCGCCCCGGCGGAGTCGTGGAACACCGCCGCCAGTGTCGCCGCCTTCGACGCCGACCAGGGCAGGCTGCTCTGGGCGATCGACCCCTTCACGGCGGACGGCTACGACACCCTCCAGGACATCAAGGTCCACGAAGGCGTCCTGTACGGCGTCTACAAGCGCACGCCCACCACGGCCAAGCGCTGGTTCGCCATGAACCTGGCCACGCGCCAGATCGTCCACCAGGGCGACCTGCCGGGCTACGGCGAGATCGAGGTGCACAACGGCAAGGTGTTCGCCGCCACCTTCTTCAACGGTGACGTGCACCTGATCGGCCCCGGCCTCACGCAGGCCCAGCAGCTCGCCACCGCCCTCGACGACGAGTGGTACACCAACCCGCAGCTCGCCTTCGTCCCGGGCACCTGGAAGGCCTACGGCCTGGTCGGCCGCGACCTCGCCACCCTGCGGCTCGACCCGTCCTGCCCCAAGGTGCTCGGCCCCTTCCCCTCCTGATGCCGAAGGGGCGGGGCCGTCACCGACGACCCCGCCCCCGCTCGGCACCGGCGGACTACGCCTCCAGCCGCTCCGGCAGGTCGAACAGCGGGAACCAGCGCTTGGTGTCCAGGAAGAAGTCCATCCCGCCGACCTTGCCGTCGTGCAGCTGCAGCACGATCAGCGCCCACGGCGCGTAGCCGCCCTCCGGGTCCGGGTGGTAGTGCGCGAAGGCCGGCTGGCCGTTCGCCACGGTCGGGACCAGCTTCGAGCCCCGGCACACCTCGCCCACGCCCAGCATCCAGCCCACGATGTCGTCGTGGCCGCGCAGCCACAGGTCGTACGGCGGCATGGACATCGTCGCGTCCTCGTGCAGGAGCGCCGTCAGGGCCTTCATGTCGTAGCCCTCGAAGGCGGCGACATAGCGCTCGAGGAGCGCCTTCTGCTCCTCGTCCAGCGGATCCGCGCCGTCCGAGGCGGCCGGCGCCTGCTCGGCGAGGGTGGCCCGGGCCCGCTGCAGCGCGCTGTTGACCGAGGCGACGGTCGTGTCGAGCAGCTCGGCGACCTCGCTCGCCTTCCACGCGAGGACCTCGCGCAGGATCAGCACCGCCCGCTGCTTCGGCGGCAGGTGCTGCAACGCGGCCACGAACGCCAGCCGCACCGTCTCGCGCGAGACCGCCGTCTCCGCCGGGTCCGCCACCGAGGGCAGCACCCGCCCGTCCGGCACGGGCTCAAGCCAGGTGATCTCCGGGCGCTCGTTGAGCCGGGCCTGTGCCACCGGCGTCGGATCCGTCAGATCCATCGGGCGGGCCCGCCGGTTCCCGGCGCTGAGCGAGTCGAGGCAGACGTTCGTCGCGATCCGGTACAGCCAGGAGCGCAGCGAGGAGCGGCCCTCGAAGGAGTCGAGCGAGCGCCAGGCCCGCACCATGGTGTCCTGCACCGCGTCCTCGGCCTCGAAGGCGGAGCCCAGCATCCGGTAGCAGTAACCGGTCAGCTCGGTGCGGTACTTCTCCAACTGGTCGCTCATGCGGTCCACCCCACTCGCCCCTCATCGGCGCCCGTTCGGCACCGACGAGGGGAAGCTACCGCAGCCCACCGACAGCGGGGGCCGACTCCGGGGAGGTTCCGTCACGTTCCGGGCTTGCGCCCGTAGACGAACACGTCGTCACCGTTCCTGAGCAGGCTCCAGTACGCCTTGGCGTCCTTCGTCGTCATGTTGACGCAGCCGCCGGAGCCCGGCGGGTTCCACATCGACTTGGTCGTCGAGTGGAAGGCCTGCCCGCCGTCGAAGAACTGCGAGTACGGCATCGACACGTGGTAGAGCGTCGACCAGTGGTTGATGTTGCGCCAGTAGATCTTCTTCAGGCCGGTACGGGTCTCCGTGCCGTCCTTGCCGGTGCGCACCGGCACCGGGCCGTACTTCAGGCGCGAGCCGTCCTGGATCCAGGTCAGCTGCCGGGTCAGGTCGACGCAGGCGATCCGGCCCTTGTTCGTCGGACACTTGCGGTCCTTGTTGGGATTGGTCCCGGCCGCCTTCTGCGCCAGCATGGTCGACATGGTGCGCCAGGTGACCGTCCCGGCGTAGCCCATCGTCGGCGTGATGCCGTGCTTGCGCTGGAAGGCCTGGATCGCCGTGCAGTCGGCGGCCGACTGCCGTCCGTCGACCGGCCGGCCGAGGAACTTCTCCACCTGCTTCTGGTACGGGCCGGTCGTCACGTTGCAGGACGCCGCCTGCGCCGGGGCGGTGCCGAGCGCCACCGTCAGCGGTACCACCAGAGACGTGACGGCGAGCCCTATGCCCGCTCTTCTGCGTATTCCGTCCATGTTCGTCAACTCCCCCTCGAGTCCTGAAGCCTTTGACGCTCGGGGGAGTCGAACAGTTGCAGTGCCGGGGGCACCGGATTCAGCAGGCGGCGAGCTTGTGCCGGCGCGCCTCGACCCGGGCGCTGTGCGTGCCGTACAGGGTGACCGACACGACGCCGAGCACCGCCACCAGACCGATCAGCACCGTCCCGGCCCAGCCGCCCGCGTGGAAGGCGATCGCGCCGAGCGTGCCGCCCGCGCTGCTGCCCAGGTAGTACGCCGACTGGTACAGCGCCGAGGCCTGCGCGCGGCCCGTCTTCGCCGTACGGCTCACCGAGGAGGAGGCGACCGCGTGGCCGGCGAAGAAGCCGGCGGTGATCAGGACCAGGCCCGCGAGGACGGCGGTCAGCGCGTCGGCGAGCGAGAGCAGCAGACCGGCCGCCGTCGTGGAGACCGCGAGGTACAGCGCGCCGCGCCGGCCCAGCCGGGCGACCAGACCGCCGGCCGCCGCCGAGGAGGCCGTACCCACCAGATACACCAGGAAGATCGAGCCGACCACGCCCTGTGGGAGCGAGAACGGAGCCTCGACCAGCCGGTAGCCGATCACCGTGTACACGGCGCCGAACACCGTCATGAACAGCGCGCCGATCGCGTACAGGCGCATCAGCAGCGGGTCCGCCAGATGCGCACGGACGGTCCGCCCGAGGGCGCGCGGGTCCAGGGAGCCGGGGGTGAAGTGCCGGGCCTTCGGGATGAGGGCCCGGAAGGCGAGCGCGCAGACCACGGCCAGCAGACCGACGGCCGCCAGAGCCGCCCGCCAGCCCCACAGCTGGGCGACCCAGCCGGTGACGATCCGGCCGCTCATGCCCCCGATCGAGTTGCCCGCCACGAACAGGCCGATCGCGGCGATCAGCGCCTTCGGCCGCACCTCCTCGGCCAGGAACGCCATCGCCGACGCCGGCACGCCGGCCAGCGCCGCGCCCTGCACCGCGCGCAGCGCGACCAGGCTCTCCAGGTTCGGCGCGAGCGGGACGAGGAGGCCGACGACGACGGCGACCGCGAGCGAGACCGTCATCGTCGAGCGCCGGCCGAAGCGCTCCGAGAGCGCGCTCAGGGGCAGGACGCACAGGGCCAGCGCGCCGGTCGCGGCGGAGACCGTCCAGGAGGCGGCCGACGCGGTGGCGCCGAACTCGGCCGAGACGGCGGGGAGCAGGGCCTGGGTGGAGTAGAGGAGGGCGAAGGCGGCCACTCCGGCGGCGAAGAGCGCGAGGCTCATCCGGCGGTAGCCGGGGGCGCCGGGGGAGAGGCGGGAGTCGGCGGCCGTGTTGGTGACGGCCGCCTTGGTACTGGCGGAAGGCATGCCTCGAACGTAGGCCGTCCCCGTTTCATGCGTCCAATGCACGGAACTGCTGTAATCGTTCCCATGGTGCATGAGTACAGGTCACAGCATCGGCTGTCACCGAACAGTAACGAAGAAGACATGGGACTGCTGCTCGCGCCGCGTCTCGCGTACTTCGCCGCGGTCGCCCGGCACGAGCATGTGACCCGGGCGGCGGCCGACATGGGCGTGCCCCAGTCCACGCTGTCGCGGGCCATGGTCCGGCTCGAGGAGGACCTCGGCGTCGCGCTGTTCGCCCGCCGCGGCCGTACGGTGTCGCTCACCCCGGCCGGCCGCCGCTTCCTCACCGCCGCCGAGCGGGCGCTCGCGGAGGTCGAGCGGGCCGCCGACACGGTACGCGCCGACGCCGATCCCACGGCCGGCCGGGTCGCCTTCGGCTTCCTGCACACCATGGGCTCCGAGACCGTGCCGGGGCTCATCCGCGCCTTCCGGGTCGACCACCCCAGGGTCCGCTTCACCCTGGTCCAGAACTACGGCGAGGCGATGATCGAACGGCTCCGGGCCGGCGACCTCGACCTGTGCCTGACCTCGCCGGTGCCCGACGCCCCCGACCTCGTCGCCCGCCGCCTCGACGAACAGCGGCTGCGGCTCGTCGTGCCCGACGACCACCGGCTCGCCTCCCGCAAGCGGATCCGCCTCGCGGAGGCCGCCGACGAGACCTTCGTGACCCTGGAGCCCGGCTACGGGCTGCGCCGCATCACCGACGACCTGTGCGCCCAGGCCGGATTCAAGCCCCGCGTCGCCTTCGAGGGCGAGGAGGCCGAGACGCTGCGCGGCCTGGTCGCCGCGGGACTCGGTGTCGCCCTGCTGCCCCCGCCCGCCGTGGCCCGCCCCGGTGTCGTCGAACTCGGCGTGACCTCCCCGCGCGCGGTCCGCGAGATCGGCGTGGCCTGGCTCGACGGGCACCCGGACACCCCGCCGGTCGCCGCCTTCAAGAAGTTCCTGCTGAGCAAACGGGGCAGCCTGCTACCGGAATGAGGCCCCGAACCCCGCCGCCAGCGGCATCCGCAGGCCGAGCGGCGGCGGCGCGGCCATCGCGTCCGCGAGGGGACGGCTCGGAGTGCGGGTGAACAGCGCGGACAGCACGAAGTCCGCGGCCAGGGCGTGCACTTCGTCGGCGTACTGGCGCAGCGCGTGGCCGTCCGCGTGGACCTCGAAGCGGCAGGTCTCCCGGTTGGCCTTCTTGGCCCGCTCGGCGAAGCGGTAGGACAGCTCCGGGTCGGTCCGGGCGTCGTTCGTGCCGTGCACGATCAGCACCCGCCGGCCCATCAGCTGCCGCACCGGCTCCGGTTTGGCCGCCCGGTCGTCCTCCGGCAGCCACGGCGCGACCGCGAGGACCGCGGCCACCCCCGTGTGGCCGGCCGCCCGCAACGCCGCCCGCCCGCCCATCCCGCGCCCCACCAGACACACCGGGACGTCGCCGTAGCGCCGTACCGCCTCCGCGACCGCCCAGGACGCGTCCGCCGCCAACTCCGCGTCGGCACCGTTCCAGCCGCGCCCCCGGTAGCGCACCACATGCGCCACCAGACCGTCCCCGCGCCCCGCCCGCACGAGCCGCCGCCCCAGCGGCAGCATCCCCGCGTGCCCCCGCACGGACGGTCTGCGCCCCGACACGGGCTCGCCGTCCGGCAGGAGCAGAACCACCCCGCCCACCTCCGTGACCGGGTTCGTCGCTCCGACGGGCCGACCGAGCCGGGGTGTCCGGGATCCGGTCGTACCCACGAGTGCGTAGTGCGCCATCAGAACCCTTTCGAGGTATCCACCGGCTTGGGCCGGTGGGGGAGCGACGTCTTGGAGCCGAGCCGCGAAGCGGCGGAGAAGACCTTGTCGTCAGTGGCAGTCGTTAGCTCGAACACGCCACTGATGACAGGGCGAACGGAGAGGGGGAAGCGGGCGTGATCCGCGCGTACAAGTTCCTCCTCAGGCCCACGGTGCACCAGGAAGCGGCCCTTGCCGGGATGCTTGCCGATCACTGCTCGCTCTATCACGGCGCGCTGCAGGAGCGGCGCGACGCCTGGCGGCACGGCTCGAAGACCTCCGTCACATACGGTGACCAGTCCGCCCAGCTCATGGAGATCCGCGCGTTCGATCCGGAGCGGCAGGGCCGCTGGTCGTTCAGCTCGCAGCAGGCGACGCTTCGGCGGCTGGACAAGGCGTTCGCCGCGTTCTTCCGCCGGATCAAGGCGGGTCTCACGCCCGGGTATCCCAGGGCCAAGGGCGTCGGTCGCTTCGACACGGTGATCTTCCCCAAGGATGGGGACGGCTGCCGATGGGACTCCACCCCGCACGACCGGCAGACCCGAGTACGACTCCAAGGCGTCGGGCATGTCCGCGTCCATCAGCACCGGCCGGTGCGCGGCCGGGTGAAGACCGTCAGTGTCAAGCGGGAAGGCAGCCGCTGGTACGTCGTCTTGGCCTGCGACGACGTCGCGGCTGAGCCGCTGGCGCCGACCGGGTCGGCTGTGGGTATCGACATGGGGGTGACGCACTTCCTCACCACGAGCGCCGGTGAGCACGTCACCAACCCACGCTTCCTTCAGGCATGCGCTGAAGAGCTTGCTGAAGCGCAGCGCGCGCCGTCCACGTTCCCGAAGCGCACCAGGCAGCGTACGAAGAAGCACCGGGCCGCAGCCCGGCGCGTGGCGAAGCTGCACGCCAGGATCCGGCGTCAACGCTTGGACCACCACCACAAGACGGCCCTCGCTCTCGTGCGTGATCACGACGTGATCGCGCACGAGCGGCTGAACACGGCGGGCATGACCAGAGCGCCCGCCCCCAGCCCCGATCCCGAAGCGCCTGAAAGCTTCCTGCCGAACGGCGCGGCGGCGAAGGCCGGGCTGAACCGCGGCATCCTCGACGCGGGTCGGGGCATCTTCCTGAACATCCTGGCGAACTAGGCTGAGAGCGCCGGTCGCCGTGTGATCGAAGTGGATGCCCGCAACACTTCCCGCACGTGCCCGGCATGCGGGCATGTCGCGAAGGAGAACCGCGTCACCCAAGCGAAGTTCGCGCGTGTCACGTGTGGCTATACCGCCGACGCGGACCGTGTCGGCGCACTGAACGTCCTCAACAGGGCCGGGCTGGTCCTCCGTGTCGGCGTCTAGGCGCTGATGCGGGAAGCCCGCGACGTCAGTCGTGGGTGGAGTCACGACGGAACAGTCTCAGAAGCCGAGATGTACGGCAGCCGTACGCGCGGTCTCTGTTACGTATCGTCCGCCGGCCCAACGGCCGCCCGCGCTACTCCCGTTCGAAGCAGTCGACGCTGCCCACGGACACGAACCCGCGCCGCTCGTACCACCGGCGCGGCCAGTCGTCGGCGAACGCCGTCAGGAAGCGGGTGGTGCAGCCGGCGTCGGCGGCCGTGCGCAGGGCCGTGTCCAGGACCACCCCGGCGTGGCCCTGGCCGAGGTGCGACTCCGCCGTCACCAGGTCCTCGATCTGCGCCACCCCTACGGCCGGGTCCATGTACAGGTCCGCCCAGGACGCCACCTCGCCCCACTCGTCGTGCGAGGCGAGGAAGCGGACGTCGGCCGCGCCGCGGCGCCGGACCACCCGGCGCTCCACCAGGGCGTGCACCACCTCGTCACCGACGCCCGGCAGGAACCGCCGCCAGCTCTCGGCCAGCGGCCCGCGCAGCGCCGGGAGATCCACCTCGCGGGCCCCGCCGAGCTCGGGCAAGGGGCCGGTGTGGAGCATCAGGACGACCGCCGTGCGCGTGTAGCCGGCGCGCGCGAGCGGCCCCGCGCACGCCTCGGCGGTCACCGGGTCCAGGACGTTCACCGCCCGGTGCGGCAGGTGCGCCAGCACCTCCTCCACCCGCTCGGGCAGCGCCTCGGGGTCGGTGGGGCCGTCGACCAGGACCTGGTTGTCGGCACGCGACAGCGCGTAGGTGTCGTTCAAAGCCGCGAACCCGCCCGGTATCTCCACCGTCCGCTCCGCCTGCCGGCGGGTGAAGGCGGACAGGAAGCCGTGCATCCGGCGCAGTTCGGCACCGGTCGTATCGGGGCCGTTCGCAACTGAGGTCATCCCTGCAGGCTAGGCCGCCCCGCCCCCGCCCGCACCGGAAAAACCGTCCTCCGGATACGGCGCCGAGGGGCGCGCTCTACGCGCGTAGGCGCTAGAGTGCCGCAATGACGAGCCAGATCCCCAGCACCCCCACCACGGACCAGATCCGCCGCGCCCCGAAGGTCCTGCTGCACGACCACCTCGACGGCGGACTGCGCCCCGGCACGATCATCGAACTCGCCCGGGCCCAGGGCTACGACCGCCTCCCCGAGACCGAGCCGGACAAGCTCGGCATCTGGTTCCGGGAGGCCGCCGACTCCGGCTCCCTGGAGCGCTACCTGGAGACCTTCGCGCACACCTGCGCCGTCATGCAGACCCGTGAGGCGCTCGTCCGCGTCGCCGCCGAGTGCGCCGTCGACCTCGCCGAGGACGGTGTCGTCTACGCCGAGGTGCGCTACGCCCCCGAGCAGCACCTGGAGGCCGGACTCACCCTCGAAGAGGTCGTCGAGGCCGTCAACGAGGGCTTCCGCGAGGGCGAGCGGCAGGCCCGCGCCAACGGGCACCGGATCCGCGTCGGCGCGCTGCTCACCGCGATGCGGCACGCGGCCCGTGCGCTGGAGATCGCCGAACTCGCCAACCGCTACCGCGACTCCGGCGTCGTCGGCTTCGACATCGCGGGCGCCGAGGCCGGCTTCCCGCCCACCCGCCACCTCGACGCCTTCGAGTACCTGAAGCGCGAGAACAACCACTTCACCATCCACGCGGGTGAGGCCTTCGGGCTGCCGTCCATCTGGCAGGCCCTCCAGTGGTGCGGCGCGGACCGCCTCGGTCACGGCGTGCGGATCATCGACGACATCGAGGTCGCCGAGGACGGCACGGTCAGCCTCGGCCGCCTCGCCGCGTACGTCCGCGACAAGCGGATCCCGCTGGAGATGTGCCCCACCTCCAACCTGCAGACCGGCGCCGCCGCCTCGTACAAGGAGCACCCGATCGGGCTGCTCCGCAAGCTGCACTTCCGCACCACCGTCAACACCGACAACCGGCTGATGAGCGGCACCAGCATGAGCAAGGAATTCGAATTCCTTGTCGAGGCATTCGACTACACGCTCGACGACATGCAGTGGTTCACGGTCAATGCGATGAAATCAGCGTTCATTCCTTTCGATGAACGACTCGCGATGATCAACGATGTCATCAAGCCCGGATATGCCGAGCTGAAGTCCGAATGGCTGTTCCAGCAGACCGCCACCACCAGCGACTCTTCCCGCCGGACGGACTGACCACGATCTTCGGGACGATGATCGGAGCGGCCGGGCGCACCACGCCCGGCCGCCTTTCGGTGTTTGCGGGTGGGGCGTTTCGCTGGTTAGTTTGCGTAGCCACTCTGCATTCCCCGAAATTCCCCTGCTCTCGGGCCCTCCCCGACGCCCCGAGACATCCGAGATTCCCGAGGAAGATTTTCTGATGAAGCAGTCTGCCGCCAAGACGCTCGGTGTCGCCGCTCTCGGTGCCGCTTTCGCCGCTGCCGCCGCCGGAACGGCCTCCGCCGCCCCCGCGTCGCTGCCGGTCGGCCCCGACGCCCTCGGCCTGGTGACCAACACCCTGCCCCTCGGCGAAGACCTGACGGAGCTCCCCTCGGGCACCGGTGAGGCCGTGGCCGGTGGCCAGGGCGCGCTGGGCACCGGTGTCGAGGAGGGCGTCGTCAAGACCCTTCCGGGCGCGGTCGAGCAGGCCCAGACCCTCCCGGGCGAGCTGCAGGAGCAGGCGCAGAACCTCCCGCTCGAGGGCGCCAAGAGCGGCCTGGACGCCACCCCGCTCGGCGCGGCCGGCGGCCTCCTCGGCGGCCTCCCGGTGGGCGGCCTCGGCGGCCTGCCGGTGGGTGGCCTCGGCCTCTGAGCCCGCCGAAAGCCCGAGGGCGCCCCTCCCGGACCGGGAGGGGCGCCCTCGGGCTTTCGGCGGGACTACCAGGCCGCGCTCGGCGCCTTCTCCGAAGGCAGCAGCAGCCACAGCGCCACATAGAGCAGGAACTGCGGGCCCGGCAGCAGACACGAGGCCAGGAAGATCACCCGCATCGTCGTGGCGGACATGCCGAAGCGCCGTGCCAGCGCCGCGCACACTCCACCGATCATGCGTCCGTCACGGGGGCGGGCAAGTGCGGCCATGGTGGGCTCCTTCGGAGTCTTTCGGGGGCCGTCTCCCCGGCCCTCGATCTGTCTCCATCCTCGCTCCGGCAGGGGGACAAAGCGTCCGTCTACGGGGCGATCCCGACCCTGGGAATCGTCGGGGTCGCCCCCTGAGAAGACCGCTCCCGCCTCCTCCCGGAGGAGGACCCGCCGCCGGCCGGCCGGCGCCCGCGCGGACCGCGGCGCAGCCGCGCCCGCCCCGCCGGCACCAGCAGCAGATGCGCCAGCGCCACTCCCGTCGTGTTCAGGAGCACCGAGTCCACGTCCACGACCTGCCCGGGCACCGCCGTCTGCAACAGCTCCACCGCGAGCGACACCAGCGCCCCCGCGGCGGTCGTACGGGCCAGGGACGCCCACGGCGAGACGGTGAGCCGGCCGTCGGCCATCGGGAGCAGCACCCCGAGCGGGGCGAGCAGCAGCAGTCCGCCGCCGATGCGGCGGGCGGCCTCGACCGGACCGAGCGCCAGGTCGAGTCTGATCCCGGCCAGGGGGGTCAGGTTGGGCGCGGTCACCCAGGCGACGTCGCGCGGGCGGAGCGCCACCCAGGCGACGAGCAGCAGATGCGCGAGGAGGAGGACGAACCCCGCCACGCGTACGACCGTGGCGACACTGCCGCCGGAACCGTCCGAACCGCCCGAACCTTGACGTTGCACGCCCCCCAAGACGCGCTTCCCGGCGGAATCGGTTCCGCCGGGTTCCCGGCCCCGGTCAGGAGGCGGGCGCCGGGGGAGCGGCCGACGCCGCCGGAGCGGCCGGAACCGACGCGACCGACGACTCCGGGCGCTCCTTCAGCTCCCGCGTACAGCTGTAGCGCCGCGGCTCGTACTTCCCCGGACCGCCGAGCACCACGGAGGTGCTGCCCGCACCCGCCGTGCTCTCGGCGAACGTGCACACGATCTGGGCGAGCGCCGTCGGCGGCAGGTCCTCGGGCTGGCGGCTCAGCCGCAGCGTGCCCGCCGGATCGCCGCGATGGCCGCCGCCGACCACCAGCGGACCCTTCACCGCCGTGGAGAAGCCGGCCTGCCGCTCCTCCTCCGACGGCTCGCTCTGCAACTGGGCGAGCAGCGCGGACGCCGTGCGCACCGGGTCGCCCGAGACCTTCTCCTCCGGCAGCGGCGACCTGCGCTCCACCGCCTCCAGCTGCGCCCCGCACAGCAGGTACACCCGCAGCGGCAGCCCCTGCGCGGACCCTTGCGAGCCGTCCGCCACGCTGCAGGGCACCCGCGAGGGCGCCGCGCCCGCGTCCACCGGCACCGAGGTCGTACGGATGCCGCAGCCCGTGAGCAGCGCGGCGCACACGGCGCCCAGGACCAGGGCCTGCCCCGGGAGTCCCGTACGGCGACGTCTCAACTCTCCTCCACCTCGCCCTGGCTGCTGCGGGTCTGCAGCCCGCGCTCGATCCCCGAGGCGTCCCGGGGCAGTCGCAGCACGAACACCGCGCCGTCCACCCGGCCGTCCTCGTCCGCCGAGTTGGCGGCCGTGATCGAACCGCCGTGGATCAGCGCGTTCTCCATGGCGATCGACAGGCCGAGCCCGCTGCCGTCCGAACGCGGCCGTGAGGCGCTCGCCTTGTAGAAGCGGTCGAAGACGTGCGGCAGGACCTCCTCCGGGATGCCGGGTCCGTGGTCGCGCACGGCGATCACCAGGTCCTCGCCGCCCTCGGCGCCCTCCTCGCTCTCGGTCGTGTCCTCGGCCGCGGGCTCGGTCCGCACCGAGACCCGCACCGGCGAGCCGCCGTGCTTCAGGGCGTTGCCGATCAGGTTCGCCAGGATCACGTCGAGGCGGCGCGGGTCGAGCCGGGCCACGATGCCGCGCTCGGCGTCCAGGTCCACCGCGTCCAGCCAGGCGCGCGCGTCGATGCAGGCGGTGATCTGGTCGGCGATGTCCACGTCGTCGAGGACCAGACGGGCGGTGCCCGCGTCGAAGCGGGTCACCTCCATCAGGTTCTCCACCAGGTCGTTGAGCCGGCGCGTCTCGCTGACCACCAGCGCCACCGCCGGGGCGATCATCGGGTCGAGCGTGTCCTGCTCGTCCTCCAGGACCTCCGTCACGGCGGTCAGCGCGGTCAGCGGGGTGCGCAGCTCGTGCGACATGTCGGCGACGAAGCGGCGGCTCGCCTCCTCCCGCGCGCTCATGTCCGCGACCTTCTTCTGCAGCGACTCGGCGGCGCTGTTGAACGTACGGGACAGATCGGCCAGTTCGTCGTTGCCCGAGACCCGCAGCCGGGTGTCCAGCTTGCCCTCGCCGAGCTGCCGGGCCGCCTCCCCGAGCCGGTGCACCGGCCGCAGCACGGTCGACGCCGCGACCTGCGCGAGCAGCACGGAGCCGATCACCGCGAGGCCGGTGGCGATCCCGAGCGACCAGCCCAGCGAGTTCAGGTCCGCCTTCTCCGCGGCGAGCGACTTGAACATGTAACCGGTCGGCCCGCCGCCGTCGATCTTCGTCCCGCCCACCAGGTACGGCGTCGAGCCGCGCTGCGTCCGCTGCCAGAACAGGTGGTACGGGTAGTCGTTGGTGTCCGTCACCGGCCGCTTGGTGCCGACCGCCGTCCGCAGCGAGCGCGGCACGTCCGCGAGCGTGAACACGTCCGGGTTCGAGGCGCCCACGATGGGCTTGCCCGCGTCCCGCTCGCCGATGAGCAGCACGCTGTAGCCGGCGCTGCCGCTCGCCATCTGCTCGGCGGTGCGCCGCAGCTCGTCCTCGGTGGGCCGCGGCGGCAGCGTCGCCGCCCGGTTCTGCATCTCCTGCCGGAAGTCGTTCAGCGCGCTGTCCTGGGTGCGCTTGAGCACGGCCTCGCGGTTCAGCCAGTACGCGATGCCCGAGGCGGACACGGCCGCGGTGAGCGCGACCAGGGCGAAGACGACGACGAGGCGGAGCCGCAGACTGGTGAACCGCAGCACCGAGATGATCCCTTTGCTCACGCAGGGACGTCCAGCCGGTAGCCCACGCCCCGTACGGTACGGATCAGGGTCGGCGAGGACGGCACGTCCTCCACCTTGGCGCGCAGCCGCTGCACACAGGCGTCCACGAGCCGCGAGTCGCCCAGGTAGTCGTGCTCCCACACCAGCCGCAGCAGCTGCTGCCGCGACAGGGCCTGGCCGGGCCGCCGGCTCAGCTCCAGGAGCAGCCGCAGCTCGGTCGGCGTGAGCTGGAGGTCCTCGCCGTTCTTCGTCACGGTCATCGCCGAGCGGTCGATCACCAGCGAACCGAAGGTCGCCGAGTCGGTGGCCTCCCGTTCGCCGCGCCGCAGCACCGCGCGGATCCGGGCGTCGAGCACCCGGCCCTGCACCGGCTTGACCACGTAGTCGTCGGCACCGGACTCCAGGCCGACGACCACGTCGATGTCGTCGCTGCGGGCCGTCAGCAGGATGATCGGCAGCTGGTCGGTGCGCCGGATGCGACGGCACACCTCGAAGCCGTCGATGCCGGGCAGCATCACGTCCAGCACGACCAGGTCGGGCCGCTGTTCCTTCAGCAGCTTCAGGCCGTCCTCGCCCGTCGCCGCGGTGGCCACACGGTGGCCCTGGCGAGACAGGGAGAGTTCGAGGGCCGTGCGGATGGCGTCGTCGTCCTCGATCAGCAACAGGAAAGGCACGGCCTCATTCTGTCGCATGCGGCCGTCCGAGTTCGACCGTCCGGTCATGCCTCCCTCCCGCCCCCGCCTGTGACACGGCTGTGACAGTCGGCGGACACCGCCATGAAGTCGACCGGGCAGGCTTTTCGACATCAAGGACCTACGGACTCCAACCGACGGGGGGCGCGAGATGAACGCACTGCACAGCACCACCTCAAGCGCAGTTGTCACGCGTCTCCACGACGTCACGCGGAGCACCGAGAAGTCCGGCGGGGTGAACGGACGGGGGTGCGTTCGCAACGTCGGACGTCAGCACAAGGCGCCCTACATGGTCGCCGTCGCTGACGGGGCAGCGGTGTACGGGGAGGCCACGGGGGAGCGCTCCTCCAGGTCGGAGGCCGAGTTCACGGCCTACGTCCAGGAGCGCCGGGCCTCCCTGTACGCCACCGCCTACCACCTGACCGGTGACCGTTTCGAGGCCGAGGACCTGCTCCAGAGCGCGCTGTTCTCCACGTACCGCGCCTGGGACCGGATCAGCGACAAGGCCGCCGTCGGCGGCTACCTGCGCCGCACGATGACGAACCTGCACATCAGCGCCTGGCGCCGGCGCAAGCTCAACGAGTACCCGACCGAGGAGCTGCCGGAGACGGTCGGCGAGACGGACGCGATGCGCGGCACCG
The DNA here is from genome assembly GCF_042901205.1 of Streptomyces sp. NPDC012769. Taxonomy (NCBI): domain Bacteria; kingdom Bacillati; phylum Actinomycetota; class Actinomycetes; order Kitasatosporales; family Streptomycetaceae; genus Streptomyces; species Streptomyces sp. NPDC012769. The sequence goes on from NZ_JBIBCP010000006.1 coordinate 540,193, forward strand.
AACTGCGCGCCGTCCTGTGGCAGGCCCTCGCCCGGCTGCCCGAGCTCCAGCGCACGATGCTGGTGCTGCGCTACTACGAGGGCCGCACGGACCCGGAGATCGCGGAGATCCTGGACATCAGTGTCGGCACGGTGAAGTCGAGCATCTGGCGCTCGCTGCGGCGACTGCGCGAGGACCAGGTGCTGAGCTTCGGCCGTGACGAGGAGGAGTCCTTCGGCGAGCTGGTGGCCTGAAGGTACGGGGGGATCACGGGGGAGACACGGGGGACCGTACGGGGGGTACGGGGGAAACGGCGAGGGCCGGACAGGTTCGGGGGATCCTGTCCGGCCCTCGCCATGTCCGCGGGGCGGTGTACGGGGTCAGGCGCGGGCGGCCGGGACGAGGCGGCGTCCCGCGGCCGCGGCGGCGAGCCGGCCCAGGGCCTCTTCCCTGGCGCAGGGGTGGGCGCCCAGGGCCGTCTGGCGCGCGACGATCGAGCGCTCGGCGCGCATCAGGCGCCAGCCGCGGCGCAGCAGGAACGGGACCGACTTGCGGCCCTCCTTCAGGTCGCGCAGCAGCCGGCGGCGGAAGGTCGTCGCCGGGCGGCCGCGCAGGCACAGCGCGTCGGCGAGCACCCCGAGCTCGCGGCAGCGCGCCACGATGTCGGCGGCGAAGATGCCCTCCGCCACGAACAGCGGCGTCCGCTCGATGTCGAGCGTCTCGCGGTCCACGCGGGAGCTGGTGGAGAGGTCGTACACGGGCACGTCGGTGCGTCCGGTGCGGCACAGCTCGGCGATCGCGGCGACGGCGGCGTCCGCGTCCCAGGAGAGCGGGGAGTCCCAGTCGATGTCCGAACTGCCGTGGACCAGCGGGAGGGAGGGGTCGTCGCCCTCCTTGTAGAAGTCGTCGAGGCGCAGGACCGGCAGGCCGGTGACGGCGGCGAGGGACGACTTGCCGGAGCCGGAGGGGCCCGCGAGCAGGACGACCCGGGTCGGGATCGGTTGGGAACTCACGGGACACCAGTGTGAACCATTCCCCCGTGCAGGGGACCCCCGAGGCGGCCCGTTGGTATCGAGCATCACACCTCCACTACGCTCGGTGGCCGCCCCGTCACCCCGCGAAAGTCCCGGAAGGACCTCCATGGCGCGTCACGCACAACCCCGGACCCCCCGCCGCAGCGCCCTGCTGAAGGCCGGACTCACCGTCACGGCGGCCGGCGCCGCCGTGTTCGGCGCGGGCGCCGGCGCCCAGGCGGCCGAGGGGGTGGGCGTCCCCCTCCCGTCCGACTCGCTGACCCGGGTGGACGGGACCGCCGCCCTGGAGGGCGTCGGCCACGGCGTCGCGCCGCTGACGCGGCTTCAGCTCGACCCGCTGGCCAACACCGGCGTCGACCCGCTGGACAACGGCGTCGGCACCCAGGTCGCCGACTTCAAGCCGGTCGGCACGGGCCTGGTCACCGACCACGTCACGAGTGGCGGGGCGCTGGCCGATCTGCCGGTGGCCGGGCCGCTGAGCCAGAGCCTGCTTCCGTAGCCGTCGGGGCGGGCGCGGCGGGACCGGGGACTCCGGACCGCCGCAGTGGAACCTCCCGTACGAGCCAGGCGGCGGCGAAGGCGAGCGCGGACAGCAGCACGGTGCCCAGGAGCACCCCGTGCAGCCCGCTCGTCAGCGCCGCCCGGAAGGCCTCCCGCACCGGCTCGGGCAGCAGCGCGACCTGGGCCGGGGTCCGGTCGGTGTCGTGGCCGGCGAGCCGGGCGGTGAAGACCGCGCCGAGCACGGCCACGCCGAGCGAGCCGCCGAGGGTGCGGACGAGCGTGACCGTGCCGCTCGCCGCGCCCATGTCGCGCGGCTCCGCGCCGTACATCGTGATCAGCATCGTCGACTGCATCAGGAAGCCCATGCCGGCGCCGAGGACCACCGTGAGCGCCGAGGCGACGGCGGTGGGCGTGTTCACGTCCAGGAGCAGCAGGAGCAGGGAGCCCGCGGTCATCAGCGCGCCGCCGATGATCGGGTGGATGCGGTAGCGGCCGGTGCGGGCGACGCTGCGGCCGGTGGCCAGCTGGACGGCCACCATGCCGAGCATCAGCGGGAGCAGCAGCAGTCCGCTCGCCGTCGACGACTGCCCGCGGACGAACTGCAGGTACTGCGGCAGGTAGTTCATCACCGCGAGCATGACGGCGCCGACCAGGAGGCTGAGGAGCTGGGCGACGGTGAAGTTGCGGCCGCGGAAGAGCCGGGGCGGGATGACGGGTTCCTGGGCGCGCCGCTCGACCCGTACGAAAGCGGCGAGCGCGGCGACCGCGACGGCGGCGAGGGCCAGGATCCGCGGTGAGGTCCAGGCGTAGGTGGTGCCGGCCCAGGTGGCGAGCAGGGTGAGGGCCAGGATGCCGGTGGTGAGGAGCAGGGCGCCGGCCCAGTCGATCCGGGCGCGGACCTTGGTGGTGGGCGCGGTCAGGGCGAGGGAGACGAGCAGCAGGGCGGCGAGGCCGACGGGCAGGTTGACGTAGAAGGCCCAGCGCCAGTTCAGGTGGTCGGTGAGGAGGCCGCCGACGAGGGGGCCGCCGGCGAAGGCGAGCGGCAGCATCGTGCCGGTGATCGCCTGGACCCTGGGGCTGTCCTCGGGGGCGACCAGGGTGCCGATCAGGGCGAACGCGCCGACCATCAGACCGCCGGCGCCGATGCCCTGGAGCGCGCGGAAGGCGATGAGCTGGTCCATGGTCTGGGCGAGGCCGGAGAGGACCGAGCCGGCGAGGAAGACGCCGACGGCGGACAGATAGGCGCCCTTGCGGCCGTGGAGGTCGCCGAGCTTGCCCCACAGGGGCGTGGACACGGCGGCGGTGAGCAGATAGGCGGTCACCACCCAGGACAGCCGGTCGAGGCCGCCGAGTTCGCCGACGATGGTGGGGAGCGCGGTGCCGACGATGGTGCCGTCGAGGGTGCCGAGGACGATGCCGAGCATGAGCCCGGAGATGCCGAGGTAAGGAATGGACGAGGGCTGGGACCGGGTCATCGTCAGCCTCCGTAGGGCTTCTTGGCGCGGGCGTCGCGCAGGGCCTCGCCCCACCAGGCGAGTTGGTCGAGCATCGCCTTGGCGGCGCTGTCGGCGGCGGGGTCGACGGCCCGGCCCTCGCCGTCGAACTGCCCCCACACGCCCTGGAGTCCGACCGCCTCGCGGATGGTGACGGCGTGCAGCTCGGCGAAGACGCCGCGCAGGTGCTCGACGGCGCGGAGGCCGGCGGAGAAGCCGCCGTAGGCGACGAAGCCGACGGGCTTGGCGTGCCACTCCTTGTTGTGCCAGTCGATCGCGTTCTTCAGGGACGCCGGGTAGCTGTGGTTGTACTCCGGGGTGACGACGACGAAGGCGTCGGCGGCGGCGAGCCGCGGGGACACGGCGGCCAGCAGTTCCCGGTCGGCCGCGTCGGCCGGTCCCTGGCCGAGCTGCGGGAAGACGGTGGGCAGCGGGGTCTCGGCGAGGTCGACGAGGTCGACGGACATGTCGGGGCGGGCGGTGGCGTGCCGGGCCAGCCAGGCGGCGACGGTGGGGCCGAGGCGGCCGTCGCGGGTCGAGCCCTGGATCACGGCGAGGCGCAGCGGAGTGCTCATGGGTCCCCCCTGGGACAGAGACGCGGACGGCGATGTGTACGCCGTATACCTGTTGGTGTACAACGTACACGTCGGTGTGTACGGCGTCCACAAGGCATACGCTGTACGCGACACAAGGAGGCCGGAGTGCCGAAGAAGGACGAGACGGAGGGCGTCTCCCTCTGGGAGCGCCTGGAACGACCCGCGGCGGCGCCCAGGGCCACGCTCACCCCGCGGCGGATCGCCGAGGTCGCCGTCGGGATCGCGGACCGCGAGGGCTTCGCCGCCGTCACCATGCGGAAGATCGCCGCCGAACTGGGCGTCGCGCCCATGGCCGCCTACCGGCACGTGGACGGCAAGGACGAGCTGTGGTCGCTCATGGTCGACCAGGTGTCGGCCGAACTCGAACCGCCCGGAGCCGACGTCGCCGGGGAGGACTGGCGGGGGACGCTGCGCGCCCACGCCCGGTGCACCCGGGAGTCGATGCTGCGCCACCCCTGGCTCGCCCAGCTCCCGGCGCCGCTCTTCGCGCTCACCCCGCACCGGATGGCCGCGGCCGAACGCCAGCTGGCCGCCCTCGACGGCCTCGGACTCGACGTCGACACGATGATGGCCGCCTTCCGGGCCGTCAGCGCCTACGTCCACGGAGCCGTGCAGGCCGAGGTCTCGCTGCGCCAGTACATGCGCGAACAGGGCTGGGAGAGCGGCGACGAGACCCGCCGGGGCCTCGCCCCGCAGATGAGCTATCTGCTCGGCACCGGGCGCTACCCCACCTACCTCCGCTACACGCGGGGGGCGGCGCGCAAGGACGACGCCGAGTGGACCTTCGAGACCGGCCTGGAATGCGTCCTGGACGGGGTCGCGGGGCTCGTCGAGCGCGGCGGGGCATGACGAACGGCCCCCGACCGGTGCGGTCGGGGGCCGTACGGAGCGAGAGGCCCTAGGCCGTGTCCGTAAAGTCCCGCCTGGCCCGCGACCCCTGGCACGCACGCTCGCTGCGTTGTCGGGATCACCCAAGTACGCCCAGTACGAGGGCGACCCTCCGCCTTGCGATCGCACGCACCAGACGCCGCGGGCCCTGCCCTGCGGTCAGACGGCGCTACTTTCCGGACACGACCTAGTACGAGGAGCCGGAGGCGCCCAGCGAACCCGTCGGGTGCCAGACCGTCTTCGTCTCCAGGAACGCGGTCATGCGGTCCATGCCCGGGGACGCCGTGAAGTCCTCGGTGCGCGGGCGCAGGACGCGCTTCAGGCTGTCCGCCGCGGCGATCTCCAGGTCGCGGGCCAGATCGGCGTCCGCGCCCGTCAGGTCGATCGCGTTGACGTCCAGGTGGGCCGCCAGGTGCGGGCCCATCTCGGCCGCCTTGCCGGACAGGATGTTGACGACACCGCCCGGCAGGTCGGAGGTGGCCAGCACCTCGCCCAGCGACAGCGCCGGGAGCGGGGCCTTCTCGGAGGCGACCACCACGGCGGTGTTGCCGGTCGCGATGACCGGGGCGATCACCGAGACCAGGCCCAGGAAGGACGACTCCTGCGGGGCGATCACGGTGACGACACCGGTCGGCTCCGGAGTGGACAGGTTGAAGAACGGGCCCGCCACCGGGTTCGCCCCGCCGACGACCTGCGCGATCTTGTCCGTCCAGCCGGCGTACCAGACCCAGCGGTCGATCGCGGCCTCGACGACCTCGGCCGCCTTGTTCTTCGACAGGCCCTCGGCGTGCGCGACCTCGTGCACGAACTGGCCCTTGCGGCCCTCCAGCATCTCCGCGACGCGGTAGAGGATCTGGCCGCGGTTGTACGCGGTGGCGCCCGCCCAGCCGCCGAAGGCCTTGCGCGCGGCGACGACCGCGTCACGCGCGTCCTTGCGGGACGACAGCGGCGCGTTGGCCAGCCACTTGCCCTTGGAGTCGGTCACCTCGTACACCCGGCCGCTCTCGGAACGGGGGAACTTGCCCCCGACGTACAGCTTGTAGGTCTTGAAGACGCTCAGACGGGTCTGATCAGACATCGAGGTAGGCCTCCAGACCGTGGCGGCCGCCCTCGCGGCCGAAGCCCGACTCCTTGTAGCCGCCGAAGGGCGAGGTCGGGTCGAACTTGTTGAACGTGTTGGCCCAGACGACCCCGGCGCGGAGCTTGTTCGCCACCGCGAGGATGCGGGAGCCCTTCTCCGTCCAGATGCCCGCCGACAGGCCGTACTGGCTGTTGTTGGCCTTGGCGACGGCCTCGTCGGGAGTACGGAAGGTCAGCACGGACAGCACCGGGCCGAAGATCTCGTCGCGGGCGACGGTGTGCGCCTGGGTGACGTTCGTGAAGAGCGTCGGCGCGAACCAGTAGCCGGAGGTCGGGATCTCGCAGGCGGCGGACCAGCGCTCGGCGCCCTCCGCCTCACCCTGCTCGACCAGCCGGGTGATCCGGGCCAGCTGCTCCTCGGAGTTGATGGCGCCGATGTCGGTGTTCTTGTCGAGCGGGTCGCCCAGGCGCAGGGTGCTCAGGCGGCGCTTGAGCGAGTCGAGCAGCTCGTCGTGGACCGACTCCTGCACCAGGAGGCGGGAGCCCGCGCAGCAGACCTGGCCCTGGTTGAAGAAGATGCCGTTGACGATGCCCTCGACGGCCTGGTCGATGGGGGCGTCGTCGAAGACGATGTTGGCGCCCTTGCCGCCGAGCTCCAGCGTGAGCTTCTTGTCGGTGCCGGCCACCGCCTTGGCGATGGCGCGGCCGACGGCGGTCGAACCGGTGAAGGCGACCTTGTTCACGTCCGGGTGCCCGACGAGCGCGGCGCCGGTGTCCCCGTAACCGGGCAGGATGTTGACGACGCCCTTCGGCAGCCCGGCCTGGCGGCAGATGTCCGCGAAGAACAGGGCCGACAGCGGGGTCGTCTCGGCGGGCTTCAGCACCACCGTGTTGCCGGTCGCGAGCGCCGGGGCGATCTTCCACGCCAGCATGAGCAGCGGGAAGTTCCACGGGATGACCTGGCCGGCGACGCCCAGCGGGCGCGGGTTCGCGCCGTAGCCGGCGCGGTCCAGCTTGTCGGCCCAGCCCGCGTAGTAGAAGAAGTGCGCGGCGACCAGCGGGAGGTCCGCGTCGCGGGTCTCCTTGATCGGCTTGCCGTTGTCCAGGGTCTCCAGGACGGCGAGCTCGCGGCTGCGCTCCTGGATGATCCGGGCGATCCGGAAGAGGTACTTGGCGCGCTCGGAGCCGGGCAGCGCCGACCACTTCTCGAACGCCTTCCGGGCCGCCTTCACGGCCCGGTCCACGTCCTCGGCGCCCGCCTGGGCGACCTCGGAGAGGACCTCCTCGGTGGAGGGGGAGACGGTCTTGAAGACCTTGCCGTCGGCCGCGTCCGTGAACTCGCCGTCGATGAACAGGCCGTAGGAGGGCGCGATGTCGACGACGGACCGGGACTCGGGCGCCGGTGCGTACTCGAATGCAGATGCCATGTTGATCAGTCCACCGTCACGTAATCGGGGCCGGAGTAGTGGCCGGTCGCCAGCTTCTGACGCTGCATCAGCAGGTCGTTGAGCAGGCTGGAGGCACCGAAGCGGAACCAGTGGTTGTCCAGCCAGTCCTCGCCGACGGTCTCGTTGACCAGGACCAGGAACTTGATGGCTTCCTTGGTGTTGCGGATGCCGCCCGCGGGCTTCACGCCGATCTGGACGCCGGTCTGGGCGCGGAAGTCGCGCACGGCCTCCAGCATGAGGAGCGTGTTGGCGGGAGTGGCGTTGACCGCGACCTTGCCGGTCGAGGTCTTGATGAAGTCCGCGCCGGCCATCATGCCGAGCCAGGAGGCGCGGCGGATGTTGTCGTACGTGGACAGCTCGCCCGTCTCGAAGATCACCTTCAGGCGCGCGCGGTCGCCGCACTCCGCCCTGATGGCGGCGATCTGCTCGTACACCTCCATGTAGCGGCCGGCGAGGAAGGCGCCACGGTCGATGACCATGTCGATCTCGTCGGCGCCGGCGGCGATGGCGTCGGCCGTGTCGGCCAGCTTCACGGGCAGCGCGGCGCGCCCGGCGGGGAAGGCGGTGGCGACGGAGGCGACCTTGACGCCGGAGCCCTTCAGGACGGCCTTGGCGGTGGCCACCATGTCGGGATAGACGCAGACGGCGGCGGTCGTCGGGGTCGTGCGGTCGGTCGGATCGGGATTGACGGCCTTGGCGGCGAGCGCCCGGACCTTGCCCGGGGTGTCCGCGCCTTCGAGCGTCGTCAGGTCGATCATGGAGATGGCCAGGTCGATGGCGTACGCCTTGGCCGTCGTCTTGATCGAACGCGTACCGAGCGACGCGGCGCGCGCCTCCAGGCCCACGGCGTCGACGCCGGGCAGCCCGTGGAGGAAGCGGCGCAGCGCGCTGTCGGACGCGGTCACGTCGGCGAAAGCAGTAGCTGCGGGTGCAGTGGTGGGCATGGTCACCAGTCGAGCATATCTACGCGCGTAGCGGCCTGTACAGGGGCGCGCTCGTCCGAGCGCGCGAAAGCGCAGGTGGGTGCGGGGGAAGGGAGTGGCGGGTGAGTCGAGTCACACCGTGGATGGGGCGGGGAGGGAGGCGCTCGGTCCCGTACGGAGAGCGGCCGGCCGGCCGCGTACGCAAGGGGGCGGGCGGCGTGGGGCACGGCGGGCCGCCGGTCCGGGTCAGGGGAGGCAGGACGAGCCGTCTGCGACGGCGGGGCCGGGCTGAGGCAGAATCGGGCGCATGACGACGTCCGAGCCGCCCACCGCACAGCCCTCCGAGCCCGACCGGAAGGAACAGGTGTTCCGCTCGCGCATGGGCATCGCCGGCGGGGTCTTCCTGCTCGCCCTCACCCTGTTCTTCGGCGGTGACTCGATGGTCCGCGGCGAGGGCAGCGCCCCCTGGGTGGCGCTCGCGACCATGCTCTTCCTCGTCCCGCTGATCGTCGCCTTCACCATCCGGCCCGCCGTCTACGCCGACGACGAGCGCCTGCGCATCCGCAACCCCTTCCGCAGCATCACCCTCCCCTGGGGCTCCATCGCCGACATCCGCGCGAGCTACTCCAGCGAGGTGTTCGGCCAGGACGGCACCAAGTACCAGCTCTGGGCCATCCCGGTCTCCCTGCGCCAGCGCAAGCGCGCCGCCCGCCGCGCCGCCACCGCCTCCCAGGACGACCCGCACGGCCGTACCTCGGCCACCGCCGACGTCACCGACACCAGGGCCCGCATCGCCGCCGCCGACCAGACCGTCGCCGACCTGCGGGAGCTCGCCGAGAGCCTCGGCAAGCGGCCCGAGACCCAGGGCGAGCCGCGGATCCGATGGGCGTACGAGATCATCGCGCCGGCCGTCGTCGGACTCGTCCTGCTCGTCGTCCTCCTCGCCCTCCGCTGAGCCCGAGGGGCGGTACGAAAGACCCGGGGCCGGGCACACCGCGAGGGTGTGCCCGGCCCCGGGCGTTGTACGGACTGCCGTCAGTGGGCGTAGTACCCGGCGACGTCGGCCAGCAGGTCGACGGTGCCGCCGTGGTTGTAGAAGGTGACCTTGCCGTCCTTGACGGGGACGACGACCAGGTTGGGGACGGTCTGCCCGGCGACCACATTGAGGTTGGACACGCCGGGGCGGGTCGTCCCGTACGGGTAGACCGAGACATACGTCGACGAGGTCGGGTTGGTGGCGGTCACGTTGAGGACCACGGCGGTGACGCCGGTGGCGGGCACCCCGCCGCGGCCGGCGACCGTGAGCGTGACCGTCTTGCCGGCGCCCACCTTGGCCTTGGGGACTCCGGTGCCGTCGAGCGTGTTCATCACGCGTGCCGGGGTCACCGGCTCGTACAGGGAGCCCGTCCCCGCGAGCGTGAAGTACCCGGCGACGTCGGCCAGCAGGTCGAGCGAGCCGTTGCGGTTGTAGAAGGTGACCTTGCCGTCCCTGACGGGGACGACGACCAGGTTGGGGACGGTCTGCCCGGCGACCACGTTGAGGTTGGACACGCCGGGGCGGGTCGTCCCGTAGGGGTAGACCGAGACGTACGTCCCCGCCGTCGCGTTCGTCGCCGTCACGTTGAGGACGACCGCGGTGACGCCGGTGGCGGGCACCCCGCCGCGGCCGGCGACGGTCAGCGACACCGTGCGGTCCGCGCCCAGCTTCGCCTTGGCGACTCCGGTGCCGTCGAGGGTGTTCATCACGCGCGCCGGGGTCACCGGCTCGTACAGGGAGCCGGTCCCCGCGAGCGTGAAGTACCCGGCGACGTCGGCCAGCAGGTCGAGCGAGCCGTTGCGGTTGTAGAAGGTGACCTTGCCGTCCCTGACGGGGACGACGACCAGGTTCGGGACGGCCCGTCCGGCCGTCACGTTGAGGTTGGAGGTAGCGGGGCGGGTCGTCCCGTAGGGGTAGACCGAGACGTACGTCCCCGCCGTCGCGTTCGTCGCCGTCACGTTGAGGACCACGGCCGAGACGCCCTTCGCGGGCACTCCGCCGCGGCCGGCGACCGTGAGCGTGACCGTCTTGCCGGCGCCCACCTTGGCCTTGGGGACTCCGGTGCCGTCGAGGGTGTTCATCACGCGCGCCGGAGTCACCGGCTCGTACCGCCCGGTGGCCAGCTCGGACTGCCCGCGCACCACCGCGAGTCCGCCGGTGCGGGTGAGCGACGGGCCCGTTCCGTCCGCCGGGACGGCCGTCAGCGCCCAGTCGTACAGCCCGTCGGGCAGCACGGTCCCGCTCGTGTCCTTGCCGTCCCAGGCCGCCTTGACCAGACCGCGGGCCTCGCCGCCCTCCAGGGTGCGCACGACCGTGCCCGCCTGGTTCCTGACGTCCACGCGCCACGAGGCGGCGGGCTTGGACAGCCACCACTTCGCCGACCACACCGGCTGCGCGGCCCGGCGGTCCAGGATCCCGGGCACCTCGGTGTCGAGCGGCGTCAGCGCCGAGGCGGGCACCCCGCTCGGCACGACGTGGACGTTCTCGTCCGCGTCGACGTAGGTGACGTGGCCGCCGAAGCGGTCCACGGTCCAGCCGCGGCCCGCGACCGAGTCGCCGACGGTGCCGACGGTCCGGGTCGTGCCCGTCCCGACGAGCGGCGTGACGGACAGCGTGCCGCCCTTCTCGTGGGCCACGTAACCGTCACCCAGCAGTGCGGAGGTGTGGGCGGGCAGCGCGGTGGCGGCCTGCGTGCCGAGGTTCTTCACCCCGGCCCCGCTCGCGCACTTCCAGTACGCGAAGGAACGATTCACCTGAAGGTCGGTCAGGTCACAGGCGGCGAGCTTCACCGTCTGCTTCGTGGCACCGGTGCGCACGTCGACCGCGTCCACCGCACCCGTGGTCGTGCTCTCGATCCACAGGGTGTTCGCGTCCAGGGACGTCTTGCGGTCGCCGATCACACGGCTGAGCAGGACCTTGTCGGCGTCGAGGTCGAACACTTCGTGGCCGGCCTCGCCCGTGTACGAGACGTACCGGCCGGAAGCCTGGAGCGGAACGGTCCCCGGGGTCGGGGCGGCGGCGGTCCCCTCACGGTCGTGCAGGGTCTTGCCCTCCTCGACCACGTACACGTTGCCCGGGTACGACCGGAACACGAACCGCCCGTCGCCGGTGGGCACGATCGGCTCGCACGTCTGGCGACAGTCCCCGGGGATCACCGCCTCGGGGTCGAACCCCCGGTCGACCCTCGGGCCGGCTGCGAGGTCTCCTCCGACGGTGAGGTTCCGGGTGGTCACCGCCCCATACAGGTCGTTCCACCAGTTGTCGGAGGTGTGCAGCACGCCCTGGGCGACGGCGACGCGCTCGGTGCGGACGACACCGAGGGGGGTGTCGTAGACGGGCGTGCGCACCGGTGCCGAACCGTCCTGCGGGAACCGGACGCTGTCGACCGTGGGACGCCCGTTCGCGCCCTTGACGACCGCCAGCACCCCGCCGTCCGGGGCCGGGTGGACCTGGGCAGCGTCGAACACGGGGCGGTCCGCACCGCCGTCGAGCGGTCGCAGCACATACGGGTGGTACGTCTCGCCCTGCCGGTACTCCGCCACGACCAGGGCCTCGTCGCCGACCAGGGCGCCGATGGAGTACCCGGTCCACGGCACGTCCTTGACCGGCTTCGACAGATCGCCCGCGGTGTCCCAGACGGTGAGGCGCTGACCGGGGGTGTTCGGGATGGTGGCGAGCGAGCCGAAGAACTGGGCGCCGCCCATCTTGTTGGTGGGCCCCGATTCGCTCGGGACGCCCGTCGGACGGACGGTCAGCCCGGCGAGGTCGAGCCAGCCGGTGTGCCGGATCCGGTCCACCTCGTAGGTGACGAAGAAGCCCCGCTCGGTGCCCGCCTCTCGGGGTGCCATCGCGGTGGCGCCCGCCGGGGCGGCCACCTTGCGATCGGTCACGACCCCGTTCTCGACGGAGAGGACGTGGACCAAGGTGCTCTCCGTCGTGATGACACGGCGACCCTGCACGTGGCGGAAGTACTGCCCCTGGGGGATCACCACGGTCGTCTCGGGCCCGGCCGGGCCTTCCTGGAAGACGACCTTCGTGGTCGTGCCGGCACCGTAGAGGCGCGCGATGACGTCCCCGCCCGCGCTGACCGCCTTCTGCGCGCCCTTCATGTCGTACGGCACGGCCTTGCCGTCCGCGTACGAGACCCACGCGTACCCCTGTGGGTTCTCGTGCAGGAACCCGCTCGCGCCGACGGCGTGCACGGCACCGGGGCTCGGGTACGTCTGCGCCGGGATCGTCAGCGGCGCCGGCGTCGTTGTCGTCGCCGTGGTCGTGGTGTCCGCCGCGGCCGCCGTCCCCCCGGTCAGCGGTACGAGCGAGGCGACGGTCGCCGCGACGGCCACCGCGGTCGCCGTCAGACGCCTGCCGCGCCCGATGCCTGCCTGCCCGCCCTGTTGTGTGTCACGCAATGTGCCCCCCTCAGAGCCATGAATCGTTCCCGCGTTCAACCTTCCGAGGTTAAACCGGGTTCACGGCACGATCCCGGGCCGGACGTCACAACCTCGTCCGCTCTGTCACAGGCTTGTCACAGGGGCCGCTCACGGCGGGCCGTGCCACACCAGGAGCATGTAGCCCCCCAGCCACGCCGACGACAGCGCCGCACCGCCGAGCACCAGGGCGGCCACGGGGACGCGCGCGCGGGCCACGGCGAGGGCCACCGGCAGCAGCAGCGGGAAGCCGGGGAGCAGGAAGCGGGCCCGCGGGAAGTAGACGCCGCCGCTGCCCAGGACCACCAGGAGCAGCACCCCGCTGAAGACCAGCAGCGGCAGCGGCTGGCGGTCGGCCACCGACAGCACGTACAGGGCCGTGAAGAGGATCAGGACCACGGAGACCGCCACCAGGAACAGCTGCGGGCGGCGCGAGTAGACCAGCAGCTCCCGCAGCACCTCCAGGGTGCCCAGGCCGCCGTCCCACTGGTTCTCCCACGTCCGCTGCACCGCGAAGTAGCCGTCCCAGCGGCCCAGCCGCAGCCCCACCCAGCCCACGAAGCCCAGCCACCCCAGCGGCGCCGCGGAGGCGGCGGCCAGCGCCACCGCCCGCGCCCGGCCGGAGCCGCGGCGGGCCGCGAGCAGGGCGGCCACCGACACGGCCGCCGCCAGCGCGATCCCGGTCGGGCGGGTGAGTCCCGCCGCCACCGAGAGGCCCGCCGCCCACGCCCAGCGGGCGTCCAGGACCGCGTACAGCGACCAGGCCGCCAGCGCCGTGAACAGCGACTCCGTGTAGCCCATCCACTGCACCACCGCCGCCGGCGCCGCACCCCACAGCACCGTCAGGACCGCGCCCGTGCGCGGCCCGTGCAATCGGTCGCCGACCGCGAACACCCCCAGCGCGGCGACCAGCGAGCACACGCCCGCGATCACCAGGGCGACGGAGGCGCGCGAGCCCGGCGTGACGGCCGCGAAGGCCTTGATCAGGACCGGGTAGAGCGGGAAGAAGGCCAGGTTGTTGTGGTTGGTGCGGGTGCCGAGCTCATGGTCGTAACCGTGGTCCGCGATCCCCAGGTACCAGCCGGAGTCCCACGAGGTGGCGATGGTCGGCCACACGCCGTGGCCCTTGAGGTGCGTCCAGCGGGCCAGGACGAGGAGGCCGATGAGCCGTACGGCCAGATACCCCAGCAGGGCGGGGGCCGCCCGCCGGAGCAGCCCGTGACGAGGTCCGGGGACGGGGGCGCGCCCGGTGGGGGCGGAGGGGCGCGGGATCAGCACCGGGGACACGGAGGACACCGGGTCACCCTGGCCCCGTCCCCTCGGACGCGGGGCGCGGGTTACGTCACCTGCCGTACCGGATTCACCCGGAAGTGGAGCCGGAGGGGTGGTTGTCGGGGGACGGGCGAGGGCCCGTACGGAAACGATTCCGTACGGGCCCTGGCGGCGTTCACGGGCGTCGGCCCGGATGCGGGGCGCCTCAGAGACCCGCGGCCTCGGCGAGGTCCTTCTTGATCGCGGCCAGCACGTCGGCGCCCGTCGCCCGGGCCGTGCCCAGCTCGCTCGCGTCCGCGACCGGGACGACGACCTCCAGATAGCACTTGAGCTTGGGCTCGGTGCCGCTCGGCCGGACGATCACCCGGGCCTTGTAGTCGCCCTCCAGGTAATAGCGCAGACCGTCCGTCGGCGGCAGCGACTCCGTGCCCTTCGTCAGGTCCTCCGCCGAGACGACCGTGAGCCCGGCCAGCTTGACCGGAGGCTTCTCGCGCAGCGCCGCCATCGCGTTCGCGATGACGCTCAGGTCCTCGACCCGCACCGACAGCTGGTCCGTGGCGTGCAGACCGTGCGCCACCGCCAGGTCGTCGAGGAGGTCGGTCAGCGTGCGGTCGCGCTCCTTCAGCTCCGAGGCCAGCTCGGCGACCAGCAGCGCCGCCGTGATGCCGTCCTTGTCGCGCACGCCCTCCGGGTCGACGCAGTAGCCGAGCGCCTCCTCGTAGCCGTACCGCAGGCCCTCGACACGGGCGATCCACTTGAAGCCGGTCAGCGTCTCCTCGTAGCCGACACCGGCCGCCTCGGCGATCCGGCCGAGGAGGGACGAGGACACGATCGACTCCGCGAACACGCCCCGCGCGCCCTTGTGCACCAGGTGCGCGGCGAGCAGCGCGCCCACCTCGTCGCCGCGGAGCATCCGCCAGCCGCCCTCGACGGAGGCGTCGGGCACGGCCACGGCGCAGCGGTCGGCGTCCGGGTCGTTGGCGATCACGATGTCGGGGTCCACGGCCCGGGCCGCCTCGAAGGCGAGGTCCATGGCACCCGGCTCCTCCGGGTTGGGGAACGCGACCGTCGGGAACGCCGGGTCCGGGTCCGCCTGCTCGGCGACCAGCGCCGGCGGCGGGAAGCCGTGCCGGGCGAAGGCGGCCGTCAGGACGTCCTTGCCGACGCCGTGCATGGCCGTGTAGACGGTCCGCACGGTCCGGGGGGAGCCGGGGGTCAGCACGGCGTCCGTACGGGCCAGATAGGCCTCCAGGACCTCGTCGCCGAGCACCTCCCAGCCGTTGTCCGGCCGGGGCACGTCGGCGAGCGCGCGGACCGCGTCGATCTCGGCGGCGATCTCCGCGTCGGCCGGCGGCACGATCTGCGAGCCGTCGCCCAGGTACACCTTGTAGCCGTTGTCGCGCGGCGGGTTGTGGCTGGCGGTCACCTCGACGCCGGCGACGGCGCCCAGGTGCCTTATGGCGTACGCGAGGACGGGCGTCGGCAGCGGGCGCGGCAGCAGCGCGGCGCGCAGGCCGGCGCCGGTCATCACGGCGGCGGTGTCGCGGGCGAAGTCGGCGGACTTGTAGCGGGCGTCGTAGCCGATGACGACGAGCCCACCGGTCTGGCCCTTGGCCTTCAGGTACGCGGCGAGGCCGGCGGCGGCGCGGATGACCACCGCGCGGTTCATCCGCATCGGGCCCGCGCCCAGCTCGCCGCGGAGTCCGGCGGTGCCGAACTGGAGCGTGCCGGCGAAGCGGGCGGCGACTTCGTCGCGCGCGGCGGCGCCGCGGTCGAGGAGCGCGCCGAGCTCCTCACGGGTCTCCGGGTCGGGGTCCTCGGCGAGCCACGCCTGGGCCCGGGCGAGGAGGTCGTCCTGCGTCACGGTGGTGTGCCTTTCGGGTGGTGCGGGCGGGTGGTGCGGGCGGGGAAGCCGCTGCGCGGAGCCTTTCCCCACCCCGCCCCTTCCCGAACTGGGGGCAGGCCCCCGGGCCCCGTACGGCCTGCGGCCGTGCGGGGGCGGGGGCGGAGTGGCTCCGCGCGGCGGTTCGTCCGCCGGCCGTCAGATGCGGTCCAGCACCCGGGTGAGGAGCTCGCCCATCCGCGCCGCCGAGTCGCGGCCGGCCTGGAGGACCTCCTCGTGGTTCAGCGGCTCGCCGGAGAGGCCCGCCGCCAGGTTGGTGACGAGGGAGATGCCCAGGACCTCGGCGCCGGCCTCACGGGCCGCGATGGCCTCCAGGACCGTGGACATGCCGACCAGGTCGCCGCCCATGACGCGGACCATGTTGATCTCGGCCGGGGTCTCGTAGTGCGGGCCGGGGAACTGGACGTAGACGCCCTCCTCCAGGGTCTCGTCGACCTCCTTGCACAGCGCGCGCAGGCGCGGCGAGTACAGGTCGGTGAGGTCCACGAAGTTGGCGCCGACGATCGGGGATGCGGCCGTCAGGTTGATGTGGTCGCTGATCAGGACCGGCTGGCCGGGGCGCATGCCCTCGCGCAGACCGCCGCAGCCGTTGGTCAGGACGATCGTCTTGCAGCCGGCGGCGACGGCGGTGCGGACGCCGTGGGCGACGGACGCGACGCCGCGGCCCTCGTAGAAGTGGGTGCGGCCGAGGAAGACCAGGGCCCGCTTCTCACCGATCTTGTACGAGCGGATCTTGCCGCCGTGGCCCTCGACGGCCGGCGGCGGGAAGCCCGGCAGCTCGGTGACCGGGAACTCGGCCTCGGGCGCGCCCAGGGCATCGACGGCCGGGGCCCAGCCGGAGCCCATGACCAGGGCGACGTCGTGGTTCTCGACTCCGGTCAGCTCGCGAAGTCGCGCTGCGGCGGCCTCGGCGGCCTCGTACGGGGTGGCAGTAGCGTTCACTGACTCTCTCGCCTCGGGGAGGGGGGTCCGAGGGGAGCCCCGGACGGATTTGATACGCGCAGAAGCCTAGCCCGAGAATCCCTACGCGCGTAGATGACGTTGCGGACGGAGCTGCGATCGTTGTCTTGTCGTTTCCGACGAAACGCGGGCCTCGTCCCGGCCGGAAGACGGGACCGGCCCGTCACGCCCCCTCAGCACGGACGCTTGCGCAGCTCCATCACGTAGTCGTGGGGCGCGCCCGCCGATTCGGCCGCGTCGGCGACCTCGCCCAGGTAGCGGGCCGAGGGGAGGCCGCCCTCGTAGGCGTTGAGGACGTAGACCCAGGCCGGCTCCTGGCCGTCGAGGGTGTGGACGCGGACCCGCATGCGCCGGTAGACGTCGAGGCCGACGCCCTCCCAGCGGTCCATGGAGTCCTCGTCCATCGGGGCGATGTCGTACAGCGCCACGAAGACCTGGGAGCGCGGGGCCTCCACGATCGTGGCCAGCGCGCCCTCCCAGCCCATCTGCTCGCCGCCGAAGGTCAGTCGCCAGCCGTTCAGCCAGCCGGTGCCGCGCAGCGGCGAGTGCGGTGCGCGGCGACTCATCAGCCGCGCGTCGAGGTTGCCGGCGTAGGCGGCGTAGAGCGACATGGGGTCGAGGGTACGGGAGGGCGCCGGGTGGCCGGCCACGCCCGGGGCGTCCGGCACCGCTCGCAGCGCCCGGGCGGGCCCGGGCCGCCTATGCTCGGTCTGTGGGGGCGGCGGACGACGGAGTCCGAGACCGCACGTCCGGGCCTCGCGACCTCCGGTTCCACCCCGGCTGCCACCCCGGCGCGCGGCGCACCCGCGCGATGCGGGACAATGCGGTACGCACTTGAAGCGTGCGGGACAATGGCGTACGCACTGCAGCCCAGCGGGGGGACCCCCCGGCAGAACGAGAGCGCGAGGCGTAGATCCCAGTGACCCGGATCGTGATCATCGGCGGCGGACCCGGCGGATACGAGGCGGCCCTGGTGGGCGCCCAACTCGGCGCGGAGGTGACCGTCGTCGACACCGACGGCCTCGGCGGCGCGTCCGTCCTGACCGACTGCGTCCCCTCCAAGACCCTGATCGCCACCGCCGAGGTGATGACCACCTTCGACTCCTCGTACGAGGAGCTGGGCATCATCGTCGCGGACGACACCCCGCACATCGAGCAGTCGGCCCGCGTGGTCGGCGTGGACCTCGGCAAGGTGAACCGCCGTGTGAAGCGGCTCGCGCTCGCCCAGTCGCACGACATCACCGCCTCCGTCACCCGGGCGGGCGCCCGGGTGCTGCGCGGCCGGGGCCGGCTCTCCGGGCGGCAGGCGATGGACGGCTCCCGCCAGGTGGTCGTCACCGCCGCCGACGGCACCGAGGAGACGCTGACCGCCGACGCCGTGCTGATCGCCACCGGTGGTCACCCGCGCGAGCTGCCGGACGCCAAGCCCGACGGCGAGCGGATCCTGAACTGGACGCAGGTCTACGACCTCAAGGAGCTCCCCGAGGAGCTCATCGTGGTCGGTTCCGGTGTCACCGGTGCCGAGTTCGCCGGCGCGTACCAGGCGCTCGGCTCCCGGGTCACCCTCGTCTCCTCCCGTGACCGCGTGCTCCCGGGCGAGGACCCGGACGCCGCCGCGGTCCTCGAGGACGTCTTCCGCCGCCGCGGCATGAACGTCATGGCCCGCTCCCGCGCCGAGTCCGCCAAGCGGGTCGGCGACCGGGTCGAGGTCACCCTCTCCGACGGCCGGGTCATCTCCGGCACCCACTGCCTGATGGCCGTCGGCGCCATCCCGAACACGGCGGGAATGGGCCTGGAGGAGGCCGGGGTCCGGCTCAGGGACTCCGGTCACATCCGGACCGACAAGGTCTCGCGGACCTCGGCGCCCGGCGTGTACGCGGCCGGTGACGTCACCGGCGTCTTCGCGCTCGCCTCGGTGGCGGCCATGCAGGGCCGGATCGCGATGTACCACTTCCTCGGCGACGCGGTGACCCCGCTCAACCTGAAGACGGTCTCCTCCAACGTCTTCACCGACCCGGAGATCGCCACCGTCGGCTACACCCAGGCCGACGTGGACGCCGGCAAGATCGACGCCCGCGTCGTCAAGCTGCCGCTGCTGCGCAACCCCCGGGCGAAGATGCAGGGCATCCGGGACGGCTTCGTCAAGATCTTCTGCCGTCCCGGCACCGGCATCGTGGTCGGCGGCTGTGTCGTCGCCCCGCGCGCGAGCGAGCTGATCCACCCGATCTCGATCGCGGTCGACAACAATCTGACCGTCGAACAGATCGCAAATGCTTTCACCGTGTACCCCTCCCTGTCGGGCTCGATCGCAGAAGTGGCACGGCAGTTGCACACCCGAAAGACCGCGGGCGAGGCGTAACGGCCCGGCCGGTCACCCGTCCCGCCTGCGGGAACGGTTCGCCGAGTCGGACAACCCCCGGCAAGCCGGGGCATAGAACGATCAAAGGCGGGGTCACCCATACCACTTGGGGACCCCGCCTGTGTGCATCTTCTGCAATTCGGCGCATAGTGCTGAAAACTATCGGCCGGTCACGTTACTGTCAGTTTCGTGTTCGCTGCAGAACGTCGCCAGTTGATCCTCGAAATGGTGCGCGCCAATGGAGCCGTGTCGCTCCGCGAGCTCGCCCGCGTCGTCCAGACCTCAGAAGTGACCGTACGGCGGGACGTGCGGGCGCTGGAGGCAGAAGGACTCCTCGACCGCCGGCACGGCGGTGCGGTACTGCCGGGCGGATTCACGCGAGAGTCCGGCTTCCCGCAGAAGTCCCATCTCGCGACCGCCGAGAAGACCGCCATCGCCGACGTCGCCGCGAGCCTCGTCGACGAGGGCGAGGCCATCGTCGTCGGAGCCGGCACCACCACGCAGGAGCTGGCCCGCCGGCTCGCCCGGGTCCCCGGGCTCACGGTCGTCACCAACTCGCTGCTCGTCGCCCAGGCCCTTGCCCACGCCAACCGGGTGGAGGTCGTCATGACCGGCGGCACCC
This sequence comes from Streptomyces sp. NPDC012769, assembly GCF_042901205.1. Classification (NCBI taxonomy): domain Bacteria; kingdom Bacillati; phylum Actinomycetota; class Actinomycetes; order Kitasatosporales; family Streptomycetaceae; genus Streptomyces; species Streptomyces sp. NPDC012769. The sequence goes on from NZ_JBIBCP010000006.1 coordinate 559,715, forward strand.
TGCGCGGCTCCAACTACGCGCTGGTGGGCAGCGGCGCCGAGCAGTCGCTCCAGGGCCTGCGGGTCTCCCGCGCCTTCCTCTCCGGCAGCGGACTGACCGCCGAGCGCGGCCTGTCCACGTCCAACATGCTCTCCGCGAGCGTGGACCGGGCGCTCGTGCAGGCGGCGGCGGAGGTCGTGGTCCTCGCCGATCACACCAAGCTCGGCACCGACACCATGTTCCAGACGGTGCCGACCGACGTGATCACCCGTCTGGTCACGGACGAGCCCCCGGCCCACGACGAGCGGGCCGCCACCGAGCTCCAGGCGCTGGCCGACCAGGGCGTGCAGATCGCGGTGGCCGGCACGGGCGCCCCGGCGCACGGAGGCGAGCAGCAGCTCCCCCCGGGGGGCCGCCCGCGCCGTGACCTTCCGCTGCCCGGGCAGCGCGGCCGGATGCCGGGCGGCCAGTTCCGTGGCGGCCCCGGCGGACCGGGCGGCGCGCTGACGAGCGAGGTCCTGGCACCCGAGCGGTCGGTGCGCGTCGCGGACATGCGCCGCCGCTGAGCGGGCCTGACGCCGGGTCGGAGACCGGGCCGGGGGCCGACGCCGGGTCGGACACCGGGGCGGTCAGGCCCGCAGGCCCCGCACCGTCAGGTCGAGCAGCCGGTCGGCCAACTCCGGGTCCTCCGGCGAGCGTTCGGCGGCCAGGGCGATGGCGTTGGTCAGCTTCATCAGGTCGCCGATCGAGACGTCCGCGCGGACCGCTCCGGTCTCGCGGGCGCGGGCGAGCAGCGGTTCGCCCGCCGCGCGCAGCGGTTCGCTGCATTCGGCGAGTGCCGACGTCCCGTCGTGCGTGACGGACATGAGGGCGATGGACAGCCCGCGGTATTCGCCCGCGTGGGCGATCAGGGTGCGCAGCCAGTTGACGAGCGCGGCGCACGGATCCAAGGCCCCGGCGAGTTCCGCCGAGTGGTGCAGCAAGGCCGCCAGGGCGTCCTGGAAGACGGCGCCGAGCAGTGCCTCGCGGGTGGGGAAGTGCCGGTAGAGGGTACCGATGCCGACTCCGGCGCGACGGGCGATGTCCTCCAGGGAGGCGTCCGTGCCGTGCGCGGCGAAGGCGGCGCGGGCCTCGGCGACCAGCCGTGCGTGGTTGCGGCGTGCGTCGGCGCGCATCCTTGCTCCTTCCGCCGATGGCCGGGCCGGGTGTCACGAAGGGCCCGCAGGCGGTGGATGCCTGCGGGCCCTTCGTACCGTACGCGTACCGTACCGGTGCCGGACGTCAGTCCTTGATCTCGCAGATGGCGGCGCCGGAGGTGAGGGAGTTGCCGACCTCGGCGGTCAGGCCCTTGATGGTGCCGGACTTGTGGGCGTTGAGGGGCTGTTCCATCTTCATGGCCTCCAGGACGACGATGAGGTCGCCCTCCTTGACCTCCTGGCCCTCCTCGA